>JAHRFD010000001.1:0-104235 GCA_020882975.1 Microcoleus sp. EPA2
GACAAAATCTTATCACTTTTGCGAAAGCTTTTAGTTACAAAATACGTATATTTAACAATTATTTGCAATAAGTGGAAATTAAAGCCGTCCTAGAAGGACGGGGCTTTAGACCCAATTTTTTGGTAACAAGAGCGATCGGGGGTGCATCTGTGTTTTGCAAATATATTAGCATGGGCTATAGCCCTTACCAAATCGGGATGCTCCTGGCGATCGCCCCCATCGCTCTAAATTTCATAGATTTCTAATGGTAAATTATCGGGGTCCCGAAAAAAGGTAAACCGCTTTCCTGTAATCTCGTCGATGCGAATTTCTTCCACATCGATATTGTGAGATTTTAAATCAGCAATTGATTGTTTGATATCCTCAACTGCGAAAGCTAAATGCCTTAAACCGCAAGCTTCAGGATTGTTCACCCTTGCCGGAGGATGAGAAAAGGAAAAAAGCTCGATCGCCCCGCCGTTGCCCAATTGCAAATCTAGCTTGTAGGAATTCCTCTCGGCTCGGAAGGTTTCTTGGATGATGGAACATCCCAATACTTCTACATAAAATTTCTTGGAGGCTTGGTAATCAGAGCAAATAATCGCCACATGATGTATTCCCGTGATTTTCATAGTTAAAAAATTAGCCGATCGCCTGTTTAAGATACCCCAGCATTTACCATTATATTTGACCTTAACAACCTGCGACGTAACCGCTGGCAAATTAAGAGCGATCGCCTTTTATTTTCTATACTATAAATTTTAATCCATAAATTTTTATATAAATAGGTACGAATTTTGATAAGATTAAAGGTTTGCAGTCAATAACAATATTTTTACCGCAGGAGACAACTACTATGGCCCGTATGTATTACGACACCGACGCTAACCTAGACCTATTAGCCAACAAAACCATTGCGATTGTCGGTTACGGCTCCCAAGGACACGCCCACGCCCTCAACCTCAAAGACAGTGGCATGAACGTGATTGTCGGCTTGTATCCCGGTAGCAAATCGGCAGCCAAAGCCACAGCAGCGGGTTTAACGGTTCACCCCGTAGACAAAGCAGCAGCCGCCGCTGACTTCATCATGATTTTGTTGCCAGATGAAGTACAAAAAACCGTTTACAAAGAACACATTGAACCCCATCTTTCCGCCGGAAAAGTTCTCGCCTTTGCCCACGGTTTTAACATTCACTTCGGTCAAGTTGTGCCCCCAGCCGATGTAGACGTAGTGATGGTTGCTCCCAAAGGCCCCGGACACTTGGTGCGACGGACTTACGAACAGGGAGAAGGTGTTCCTAGCTTGTTTGCTATCTATCAAGATGCTTCTGGTCAAGCGCGCGATCGGGCAATGGCCTATGCTAAAGGTATCGGCGGCACCAGAGCAGGCATCCTCGAAACCAGCTTCCGCGAAGAAACCGAAACCGATCTTTTTGGCGAACAAGTAGTTTTGTGCGGTGGTTTAAGCGCCCTGATCAAAGCTGGATTTGAAACCTTAGTTGACGCCGGATACCAACCAGAATTAGCTTATTTTGAATGCTTGCATGAAGTCAAACTGATTGTTGACTTAGTAGTGGAAGGAGGACTTGCCAAAATGCGCGATAGCATCTCCAACACAGCAGAATACGGCGACTTGACTCGTGGTCCCCGCATCGTCACCGATCAAACCCGCGCTGAAATGCGGAAAATTCTCAGTGAAATTCAATCTGGTCAA
The DNA here is from genome assembly GCA_020882975.1 of Microcoleus sp. EPA2. GTDB lineage: Bacteria > Cyanobacteriota > Cyanobacteriia > Cyanobacteriales > Microcoleaceae > Microcoleus. The sequence goes on from JAHRFD010000001.1 coordinate 1,694, forward strand.
TTTGCCCGCGAATTTGTTCTGGAAAACCAAGCCGGCAAACCAGGATTTACTTCTATGCGCCGTCAGGAAGCAGAACATCCTATTGAAGAAGTAGGCAAAGATTTGCGCGCCATGTTTAGCTGGTTGAAAAAGCACTAAAATGTGAAAGATTAGGGGTATATAGCTTTTCTCAGTTAGGTGGGTAATGGGTAATGGGTAATGGGTAATGGGGAACCCCCCCCAGGGGGGAAGGGTATAGGGAATTACCAATTACCAATTACCTATTACCAATTCTCGCTCCTACCTCATCTTTCACTCCAAAGGCTATAGGTTAGGGGTTATTAGTTAGTTATTAGGGGTTATTTGCGATCGATGATTTGTGATTGGTTAGTTATTATAATAACAACTAACAACTAACAACTAACGAATAACCAATAACCTAGCCCCAATCCCTCTGCTCCCTTCCTTCGTAAGGATTTTTCCCTGAATGCGGCTGAAAATAAATCCTGTTTTGTCATCAACGGTTGGGACTAGGACTTTTTTGTATTTGCTCAATATCCCGTTGTCTTTGCTGGTTGAAATCCTTGGGTTTCAGCCATGATGGCCATAACCCAACTACGAATTTTCGACTGGTCACGCTGGCATCCCTTGCAGGTTTGGGGAGAAAAGTCCAACTGTCACCGTAGATGATAAACAGTGCTGTTACCAATAGTAACAGCGGGATGAAGTTTCTTTTAGCCATAGCAATTTTGGAGTAGACTTTTTCAAAGTGCTTGATATCTATATTTTGCCCTTTAACAGCCAGAAAATATCACTAGGGTGTGCCTACCCAGTTAAAAATTATGTTTTCTAAGTTAAAACTGAGAAACTCGATCCTGATTGGATACCTTGTACCAATTATTTCTTTGATAGTATTAAGCTTATTTACATATAAGATGGCAATGCGGAGAGAAAACTTGTCAGCAACTGTCAGGCGTTCTCAAAATACCATTATCAGCGCCGAACGTTTAAACAGTGGTTTCTCTAGAATGCTCAGAAATGTCAGGGGAGCCGTGCTGTTTCCCGAAGATCCAAGCTACATAACCAGCTATGAAGCAGGATGGAATACTTATTTAATTTCCTCATCAGAATTAGAAAACTTGCTGACTACTCCTCATGAAAAAGAGGAATTTAAACTGGTCAAATCGCAAATACAAAACCTGGATTTTAATTCAAGAAAAGTGTTTGATTTGTTAAAAAAAGGGGATAATTTATCAGCTAAAAATCTCACAAGTTCCCTGAGATCAAAAGAAATTGAATCAGCACAAGAACGGCTGCTGGCAGAACAACAAGCCTTGTTAGACGCAGCCTACAAAGCAGAACAAGAAGAGACTACGTGGCTGTTTACTATCATTGTCATCGGTACTGCTTTGTCTGCATTGACTTCTTTGAGGCTGGGTTTTGTGATCGCCTCTAAAATTGTCAAAATTATCGATCTAACAGCCGTGGCGATCGCCGATTCTGCCGTGGAAATTGTTGCTACAGTCGAACAGCAAGAAGCCATTGCCACTCAGCAGTCAGCCGCAGTCAATCAAACCAGTGTGACAATGGAAGAGTTGGGGGCATCCTCCAAAACTACGGCGGAGCAAGCAGAATCAGCAGTAACCGGAGCACTTAAAGCATTAAATTTAGCTGAAGGAGGAACTGAAGCAGTAATCCGTACTTTAGAAGGAATGACTCTATTAAAAGAAAAAGTAGAAGCGATCGCAGCCCAAATTCTCCAATTAAACGCCCAAACTAAACAAATTGCAAATATTGCATATTTAGTCAGTGAATTTGCCAGCCAAACGAATATGCTAGCCCTAAATGCAGCAGTAGAGGCCGTCCGCGCCGGCGAAAACGGTAGAGGTTTTGCAGTGATTGCGGGAGAAATTAGATTGTTAGCCGATCGCAGCAAAGAATCAGCGGAAAACATCAACAACCTCGTCACGGATATTCAAAAAGCGATCAATAGTACAGCGAAAGTAACATCAGAAGGCACGCAAACCGTAGATGAAGGAATGCAGCTAGCTCAAGGTACAGCAAAAGCCTTCAGCGATGTAGCAAATGCCATCAACAACATTGCAGTTAGCACTCAACAAATTTCTTTGACTGCACAGCAACAAGCATTAGCAGTGGAGCAAGTAGTGGAAGCAATGAGACAAATTAATCAAGGTTCCACACAAACATCCAGTGGTGTTGCTCACACCAAATTTACCACTCAAAATCTTAACCAAGCGGCCCAAAATCTCAAACAGTATTTTTAGTTATTGGTTGTTGGTTATTCGGGTTTAGACTAAGCAGGTCAAAAAGTGCGATCGCAATTTAATTACCGACACAATTTGTATCGCTGCTTAATCTCTTTTTTGTCGCAGAGGAATCTCGATCGCAAATTCGCAACCTTCTCCCAATACAGAATTGCAAAAAAGCTCGCCACCGTGTTTTTCGGCGATAATTGACATGGAAATTGCTAAACCTAAACCAGTTCCCTTACCCACTGGTTTAGTGGTAAAAAATGGATCGAATAAGTGCTTCTTCACATCTTCGCTGATACCAGGGCCACTATCCCTAATCCGAATCGCCACGCAGTTATTTTCGGTTACTTCTGTGCGAATCGTAATTTCGAGATTTTTGGCTGTATTTGCCCGACTTCTGCCCTCCGTAGCGGATTTTTCCACCTCCATTTCTATGGCATCGATGGCATTACTCAACAAATTCATAAATACTTGATTTAACTGACCAGGATAGCACTCTACTTTGGGTAAATCTCCGTATTGTTTAATCACATTAATAGGAGGGCGATCGGGTTTATTTTTGATGCGGTTTTGCAAAATCATCAACGTGCTTTCTATCCCTTCGTGAATGTCCACTTTTTTCATTTCGGCTTCGTCAAGTCGGGAGAAAGTACGCAAACTTAAAACTATATCCCGAATGCGATCGGCTCCTAGTTTCATGGATGAGATGATTTTAGGGAAGTCTTCAAGAATATAATCAAGTTCGATGGTTTCTATTTCATCTAAAATTGCTGTGGTAGGGTCCGGGTATTCCTGTTGATAAATTTCGATTAGTTTCAGCAAGTTTTGAGTGTATTCGCTGGCGTAAGTAAGATTACCGTAGATGAAATTTACGGGGTTGTTAATTTCGTGGGCGACACCTGCTACCAACTGTCCCAAACTCGACATTTTTTCACTCTGAATTAACTGAGATTGGGTGCGCTGGAGTTGGTGCAAAGTTTCTTCTAACTGTACAGCTTGAGCTTGAGCTAATTTGGCGGCAGTGCGGGTTTGGGTGTAAAGTTCGGCATGATCGATCGCGATCGCAATTTGAGCAGCCACTCCTTGCATCAGTTCCACCTCAGAATCGTTCCAATTTCGCATTTCCCCAGCTTGATAGCAGCCAATGGCCCCAATATCGCCGGCAGTAGTTTGAATTGGCAGCACTAGCATGGAAATGACTCCAAATGTTTGATGAATTTCGCCTATTTCTCTATTGGGCAAACTGCTAATATTATTAATTTGCAAAGTTTTCATCTGCCCAATATGCTGGGCTAAAATACTAGAGTTTTCGTCCACAAAACACGCACCCAAAAAGCTCAATAATGCCGGATTTTTGGCTTCACAAGTTACTTCCCACACTGCCGAATTTTCCTGGGAGCGATACCAAGCAAAAATGCACCAATCTAGCTGCATGAGATGGCGAATTTCTGCTACGGAAGTTTCTAAAATAGTCTCTAATTCTAAAGAATTGCGAATTTGGCTAGCAATTTGGTTTAGCAGTTGTTCGCGTCGAGCTTGCTGTCGGAGTGTTTGTTCCGATCGCAGTAACACTTCTTCGGCAAATTTGCGATCGCTCAAATCTTGGACTACTGCTTGGATCATTGTTTTTTTGCCAACTTGGATGATTGTCAGCACGACTTCTGCCGGAAAATCCTTACCGTCTAAACGCTGGTGGAGCCAATCAAAACGGTTATGGCGACGTTCAAAGGCGATGGCTATCATTTCATTAGCCATACTCAAAGAGTCTCTACCGTTCGGTTGGAAAGGTGGCGAAAATTGACCATAATTCTTACCTACAAACTGCTCTTTTCCCGTGGCTCCAAATAGTTCTAGGGTGGCATTATTGACATCACGAATCCCATTTTCATCTAACATTAAAACAGCCAAGCTGGTTAATTCGTAAAGCGAGCGAAATTTAGCTTCTGACTGCTGCAATGCTGCTTCTGCTTTTTTGCGATCGGTAATGTCGGCAATCATTCCCAAAGCGCCGAGATAGTTTCCCTGTTGATCTAGCATGGGATTACTAGAAACTATCGCCCACAAATCACTGCCATCTCGGCGACGGAACTTGAAATCATGTTGTTCGCGGATGCCTTGACGACGGCGTTCTAGATTTGCTTGAGAGATGGCAATACCTTCTTCATCCATGAAAGTAAATAACGGCTGTTGCATCATTTCCTCGGTGGTGCAGCCAAGCATATCAGCCATTTTTTGGTTGACAAAAGTAGTTTTACTCTCGGCATCAATCATCCAAATTCCTTCGTCGGCTGTCTCTACAATGCACCTATATTTTTCCTCGCTTTGCCGGAGTGCTTCCTCGGCTAATTGACTGTCAGTAATGTTTTGAGTCATCAGCAATCCGCCGGTGATTTCTTGCCGTTCGTTTCTGACTGGCAAAGTATAGGCTAGGTAAGTGCGATCGCTGTAACTAAATTCTGTAACAACTGTTTCTCCCGCTAGTGCAGCCCGATAATTTGGCTCCACACCAGCGCAGAATTCTGGAGGAAATATTTCCCAAATTGTCTTGCCTTCCATCAACTCTTTAGAAAGACCAACTGCTGCTAATTCTTTCCCTTCTACAAGGGTATAACGCAATTCTGTATCAAATAGCATCACCGCACCGTTAGGAAAATTGCTTGCCATAGTGCGGTAGAGTTGTTCGCTTTGTCGTAAGGCTTCTTCGGCTTGTTTGCGAGCGGTAATTTCAATAACTACTGCGCCAATGCCGATCGCCTCGTCACCTGCATCTAGTAGGGGAAAGTAAGAGGCGACGATGTGTGCCATTACTCCGGGCTGTCTCACTGTTTCCGCGCTGAGTTCGACATTGAGTACGGGTTCTTTTGTCCTCAAAATTTGCTGGTATAAAGGCTCGACGATGGGAGCGATATCTGGTATGATTTCATGCACAGTCTTGCCGATGTGGTCGGCTGGGCTGGCATCGTTCATTTCTGCTAACATTTTATTGATTTGTACGAATCGCAGTCCATCGTCCAAAATGCAAAGTCCTGCGGGCGCATCCTTGAAAAAAGCATCAAATCGTGCTTGTCGCACGGCTAATTCTTGTTCTAAAGCTTTGCGATCGCTAATATCTGTTAAATAGCCAATCATTCCTATAACTTCTCCCCTGTGGTCTTTCAATAGCGAAAGCACCAGGTGAGAATAAAAAACTTCTCCTGATTTACGACGTGTTATAACTTCTGTTTGATACTCACCTTTTTTTTGGAGCAGGTCGATTACTTTTTTCAACAAAATCTGCTGTTGTTCTGGTGGGTAAATGAGAGAAATATGCTTTCCTAATACTTCACTTTCTTGATAGCCGTATAACCTTTGGGATGCTTGATTCCAACTGGTGATGAAACCCTCCATATCTGTACAAATCACCGCTTCTCGAATTTGGTCGATAATTTGACTGTGGAGACGCAAGTTAGCTTGAGTTTGTTCAAGTTCCGCGATTGTTTGTTGAAGTTGTTCCTGAGTTTTTACCAGTTCCGTAGTTCGCTGAGCTAGTAAGTTTTCTAGATTGAAATTGCTTGGCTGCGACAGGGATGCCGAGAGTAAGATACTGTTTTGAACCCCCTCGTTGCCAATTTTTTCAGCAGTCAGCCATAGCCCAGACTCTCCCTCTATTTCTACTGTCCACTGGGAAACGCGCACAGGTACGAGATGACCGTCTTTGTGCTGGTATGCTGCTGCACAGTGGTCTGTGCAGTTATGGTGGAGCTGATTTTCTGGCTCTTTTTTGTCTTGGGTTCTACATTCTGTGTGCAAAACTGCCCAGTAGTTGAGGGTGAGAGTTGTTTCAACTGTGTGGCCAATAATTGCTGCAAAGGCTGGATTTACGTCCAAAAAAGTCCCGTTCATCCGACACAAGGCAAGCCCCATGGGACTGATTTCTAATAATTTACGGTGGCAGGGATCGCTCCGGTCTTCTCCTAGCTGGCTTGGCATCTGACCTGTGGGGGAGGGGCTAACTAATTATAATCTACTTTTATATTTTTTTTATCTTGTGATTTTTATCACCATTTCAGCAGTCAGTAGTTATTGGTTATTGGTTATTGGTTGTTTGTTATTGGTTATATCAATTCCGGTTGTATCGGAATGATTTAACCGCGAAGGCGCGAAGTACGCGAAGCAAGAGAAGAGAGAGTTTAATACAGGACGATGAAGAGAGGATTTTATATTATTGGTTGTTTGTTTTTGGTTTTTGGTTGTTAGTTATTGGCGATGCCATGCCCTTCGACTTAGCCAATAACTAATAACCAATCACTAGGTGTAATTAATCGCGGGCTATGCCTTCGGCTCGTGCTGCCAACTGCACTGCACTAGCGACAGCAGTGGCAACTCGATCGTCAAATACAGAGGGTATAATGTATTCTTTGTTCAGCTTGGAAGGGCTGACTAAAGAGGCGATCGCATAAGCTGCTTCCAAATACATATTGGTGGTAATCGTGGCCGCTTTGCAGTCCAAAGCACCTCGGAATATGCCCGGAAATGCCAAAACATTGTTAATTTGATTCGGGTAATCGCTACGCCCAGTTGCCACGATCGCCACATCATCCATGATTAGTTCTGGTTGAATTTCGGGAATCGGATTTGCCATGGCAAACACAATCGGATTCTCGGCCATGGAACGCACCATGGAGCGGGTCAAAACTCCGGGGGCGCTGACTCCTAAAAACACATCGGCACCGGCGATCGCATCTTCCAAGGTCCCGCCCGAAGCCACGGCAAACTCTAGTTTTTCTGGGTTCATGTCTGTACGGTCTTTGGAGAGGACACCTTTGGAGTCGCACATGATGATGTTTTCGGCACCTGCTTTGCGTAACAAGCGGGCGATCGCCACTCCAGCGGCACCGGCTCCGTTAATCACAATGCACACTTCGGACATCGATTTTTGTACTAATTTTAGGCTATTAATTAAGGCGGCCAAACTCACAATAGCAGTGCCATGTTGGTCGTCATGAAAAATCGGGATATCTAGAGTTTCCCGCAATCTTGCTTCGATTTCAAAACAGCGAGGTGAGGAAATATCTTCGAGGTTAACGCCGCCAAACACAGGGGCGATATTCTGAACTGTCCGAATAATTTCTTCAGTATCTTGGGTATTCAAGCAGATAGGAAAGGCATCAATTCCTGCAAATTCTTTAAATAGCATGGCTTTGCCTTCCATGACTGGCAGTGCAGCCATCGGGCCGAGGTTTCCCAGTCCCAAAACTGCGCTACCATCGGTAACAATCGCCACAGTATTTTGTTTGATTGTCAGGTTGTAAACTTGCTGGGGGTCATTGGCGATCGCCGTACAGATGCGGCCAACTCCAGGGGTATATGCCATTGCCAAATCGGACTGGCGTTTGAGGGAAATTTTGCTTTCTACTCGGATTTTGCCACCGCGGTGCAAGTTGAAGGTGCGATCGTATACATCGAGCACTTTGATATTGGGCAGTGCTTTCACGGCTTGGACTATTTCTTCGCTGTGTTCGGTGCTCGAAGCATCGACAGTGATATCGCGAGTTGTAGTGGCGCGGGTTTGCTCGATTAAGTCAATTTGGCCAAAGTTGCCGCCAACAGAGCCGATCGCGCTGGTGACGCCGGCTAGCATTCCCGGCTGGTTTGGCAGAGAAACGCGAATTGTCAAACTAAAGCTAGGATTCGGTGTCAGTTTTACGCTCATGGCTGAATTAAAGATTTGAGATTTCAGAATTTCGATTTTAGATGGAATTACTAACTTTATCTCAAAAATTTAATAATTTAAACTTCAAACATAAATTTTTAATCTCTGTTTGCTGGTGGCGATCGGGTTTTCCCTAAGTAGCTATGAATTCCTGTTGCTGTCTTTTGATGCGAGACGCTTGGGGAATGTATGCCGCTTTTTGATGGCCAAAGTAGCGAACCAGGAAACACAAAGATGTGAAGAACGAATAAAATCAATGACTAGAGCGATGCCAAAATTTCCTAACTGTCGAGAAGCTTGCTATAGATGCACCGCTATTTGAGCCGGCAGGTAATATTCAGATCGACTGACAAGCTGGCATTTTATTGATAACAGTTCCTGCGCCGCCGAACACAACTTTTGATAACGATCGAATTACCTGCACGTTTGGGCTTTGAAGAGAAATGCAATACAGCTTAAGTGCTGGTTGCTAATTGTAGATTTTAGCGATCGGCTGTTTCACAGTCACACAAAATAGAAAAGAATTTACAAGCTAGACAATCAGTGGGAACTTTTTCTAAGTTTTGTCGATCCACAGTTTCTAGGGCTGCGCTGTCGGCGGGCTTGACACAGAGAGCAACTTGTCCGACTCCAGCCATAAGTTCGGCAACTCGCTCTAAAATACTTTCCATTTTGTTAATCAGTTGCTCGGCTGCTTCCAGGTTAGGCGCGATCACGAAAAAAGTTTTGACTCCTTCGGGACTGGGTGCGAAGCCGAGGGTACACTCGCGTAATAGTGCTTGAGTCGAGAGACTCAAAGGGTCATCGAAGCGATCGATTACAGCTTGATAAAAGGCTTGAGTCAGAGAACGATCGCCAAAAATAGGTTGAGATAACATGGCAACTTCCTTTGGTAGGATCTTTAGGAGGATTGAAAAAATTTTAACATACCTTAATTTAATAGATTTAATTAAATTCGATCGCGATCGAGATCATCAACTAAATGTGATTTTTGAGGATTTGTGTAGCGTTCGCAACTGTGATAAAATCAGTTATGTGTTATCACGGCGAATAATTGACATCCCCAGACTAACGCCCCAGAAAAGTAAAAATATTCCTAATTTTGGCTCTACTTATACAGTATGTTCTCAACCACATCCCAGTTAAAAGCAAGATTTGACAAAGCATTCACCACAGCATTCGGGGAAAATCTAGCAGGTACCGATCCGATGCTGACAGCAGCAAGCAATCCCAACTTTGGGGATTTTCAGTGCAATGCGGCGATGAGTTTGGGGAAAAAGTTAGGAAAGCCACCACGGGCGATCGCCCAAACCATCATCGAAAACCTCGACATCGCCGACATCTGCGAAACCCCAGAAATTGCTGGCCCTGGTTTTATCAATTTAAAACTCAAACCGGCTTATTTGGAAGCGCAAGTTAGGGCGATGGCGATCGACTCCCGTTTGGGAATCGCACCCACAGAAACACCTCAAAAAGTGGCGATCGACTTTTCGAGCCCCAACATCGCCAAAGAAATGCACGTCGGGCACCTGCGATCGACTATTATCGGCGATGCGATCGCCCGCATCCTCGAATTTCTCGGCCATGACGTCATCAGAATCAACCACATCGGCGACTGGGGCACCCAATTCGGAATGCTCATCGCCTATTTGCGCGAAGTTCACCCCGAAGCATTAACAACTGCTGACTCCCTAGATTTAGGAGATTTAGTGGCATTTTACCGCCAAGCAAAACAGCGATTTGATGCCGATGAAACCTTCAAAGAAACCGCCAGACAAGAAGTAGTAAAACTGCAATCCGGTGCCGAAGATACCCGTCGCGCTTGGAAATTGCTATGCGATCAATCCCGCCGCGAATTCCAAGTAATCTACAACTTACTCGATATCAAATTAACCGAACGTGGCGAATCGTTTTACAACCCGTTATTACCCGCAGTAGTCGAGGATTTAACCAGTCTCGGTTTGCTAGTAGAAAGTGACGGTGCAAAATGCGTGTTTGTAGACGGTTTCACCAATAAAGAAGGAGAACCACTGCCGCTAATTGTCCAAAAAAGCGACGGCGGCTACAACTACGCCACCACCGATTTAGCAGCAATCCGCTACCGCATCCAAGAAGACGGTGCAAAACGCATAATTTATGTCACCGATTCAGGACAAGCCAACCATTTTGCTCAAGTATTTGCAGTAGCCAGAAAAGCCAATTGGATTCCCGAAGATGTCGAGATTGTCCATGTTCCCTTTGGTTTGGTATGCGGAGAGGATGGCAAAAGACTCAAAACTCGTTCTGGGGATGCAGTGCGGTTGCAGGATTTGCTCGATGAGGCGATCGTGCGCACCCGTGCAGATTTAGAAACAAGATTGGAAGATGAGAAAAGACAAGAAACAGAAGAGTTTATTACTCACGTCTCTCAAGTAGTTGGCTTGAGTGCAGTTAAGTACGCCGACTTAAGTCAAAACCGGGCAAGTAACTATGTCTTTAGTTACGACAAAATGCTCGCTTTGCAAGGAAATACAGCACCTTATATGCTGTATGCTTACGTGCGCGTGCAGGGAATTCGTCGCAAAGGTGGGATTGATTTTGATAACTTAGATGCTGGTGCGAAAGTAATTTTAGAGTCGGATGCAGAGTTGGTATTAGCCAAGCATTTATTGCAGTTGAATGAAGTTGTAAATGCTGTTGGCGGCGATTTATTGCCGAATCGGATTTGTCAGTATTTGTTTGAATTGAGTCAAAAATTCAATCAATTCTTTGAGCAATGTCCCGTGTTGAAGGCTGAGGAACCATTGAGGAGTTCGCGGTTAGTTTTGTGCGATTTGACGGCGCGGACTTTGCAGTTAGGCTTAGGATTGTTGGGGATTCAAGTGTTAGAAAGGATGTAAGTTTTTAACTCTTGTGAAACAGGCAAGATTCCAGGCGATGTAGGGGCGGGTTCGCTAACAATAATTGCCTGAAACCAACCATCTCGAAAACCCGCCCCGGCCTGATTACTGTCTCATAGCGAAAGTCCTCTCAAAGAGGACTGAAGAGTTAGTTGATGTGTATTTGTTTCAGGCAAATCGACCGTCGGTTTTTAACCGACTTTAGCTATGAGACAGGGGTTTGAACCCCTGTCGGACTCGCGGAATGACTAAGAGACTTGGCGGGCTTTCAGGCTTAAGTTGACACCAATGAGCATTGCCGTCTCCTCTATCATTCCGGTGCTCAACTCTTCATTTCAAATAAGGTGTTTTGTTAACAATCAAAGTCTCTAGAATATCTTTAAACATGGTTACGACAATTTGGCGATCGTTATCCCTCACAAATATATCGTAATTGGGACTGGAATTAATTTCAATTAACCAGTAGTCGCCCTTTTGGTCGATCGCAATATCAAACCCACCATAGGTAACATTGATTTCCGCAAACACTGGCTGCACAAAGCTTTCAATCTCCGAGATAATTTTAGAATCAATGATATGCTTAGCTGTGGCTCCCTCCCAATGCAGCGGGCTTAAATTACCTGTAAATTTAGCGCCTAATTTATCTTTTTCATAGAGCAGAACTAGCTTTTGATTGCTAAAAACCGCCCGATATTCATGGCGAATATCAATGTAATCTTGAGCTAGGCAAACATAGTCATAATCTTTGCTATTGACATTAAATACTGTTTCAATAGCTGCTTGAATTTGCTCCAAGGTTTCACACAGGAACACATTATTTCCAGCGGAACCTCGATTTCTTTTGATAATCAGGGGCAATGAAAATACTTTCCTCACCTCTGTGGCAATTTCTTGACATTTTTGAATTTTCAAATATTCTCGATATTTTGACTCGCAAAAAGGAGATAAAAAACCTATTGTTTTTGGGGTTTTAATTTTACTATTCAACAGTTGATAGGTATATTCTTTATCTTTAAATATTTGGACTATGGGTGCGCTATTAAACGGTGTAATATAATTTACAAAGTAATAGGATTGACCAGAATGTTGAATTCTGATTAAGTTTTGGTTGGGGGCAAGAATTTCATAATTGATATTTAACTGTTGACAAGCTTCAAGCACCAGACTGATATTAGTTAGCATAATGTTAAGTGGAAGGAAGATGGAAGATGGAAGAAGGAAGGAAAAAACTATTCCCAATGCCCGATGCCCAATGCTCAATGCCCAATATCCTACAGTTAGATTAGCTCGATCGCCCAAATCCGATCCCTGCTAACCCGAAAATCGATCGCACCCTGGGGAGAAAATCGCCCTGAGTATGCGCAGGATTCCGAAAATAGCCAAAAGTTAAGAGTAGAATAGTCCAAGAGCCGATCGCTCGATCGTAGTCTACAGCGAAATATGACCCCACCGCAGCCGCCCCACAAACCTCGAACCGTCTTGGGTGCTATTACTCAAGCAGTCCAGACTATCGCCAAGGTTAATTTTAACCAGCTAGTGCTGAAACCGAATGCCAAAGTCCCCGAACTATGGGTGCAGGATGCCGGTGCTACCAAGGCCGAGGTTTATCCGCTATTGGGCGATCGATATCTTTTAGGTCGATCGTCCAAATCCTCTGATATTGTTATTCGCAATCCCGTAGTCAGCCACCTACATTTATCCCTATCACGGGATACGACGCGCCGCACTCCTTTTATCATCAAAGACGAAGGTTCTACTAACGGAATTTACCAGGGCAAAAGGCGAATTCAAAGTATGTCTCTGCGTCACGGCGATGTATTTACTTTAGGACCACCAGAACTCGCCGCTGCTGTCAGAATTCAGTACATAGATCCGCCACCTTTGTATTCAGAAATTTTGCGCTACAGCTTTTATGGAATCAGCGGTGTCACGGCTTTAATCGGGATGGCGATCGGCATTGAATCGACCAAATTTCAAGTACGCCCTCTGCCGAGAAGTGTCAACGGGCCAGTGATTGTCTACGCCCGTGATGGTCAAACTCCCCTGCGTCCTCCTCAAAATAACGCTCACTTAGAATTAAAGAAATTACCAGATTTTTCTCCTTATTTAGCCAAGGCAGTCATGGCTTCAGAAGACAGTCGCTACTACTGGCATTTAGGAGTAGATCCCATCGGCGTTTTGCGTGCACTTTTAACCAATTTTCGTGGAGGAGGAATTCGCGAAGGAGGTAGCACTCTGACACAGCAATTAGCAAGGAGTTTGTTTCGAGATTATGTAGGAACTCAAGATTCGGCGGGACGCAAATTGCGGGAAGCAGTAGTTGCATTAAAATTAGAAAGCTATTACAGCAAAGACGAGCTATTGCTGACTTATTTGAATCGCGTATTTTTGGGTATTGACCTGTATGGTTTTGAGGATGCAGCTCGGTTTTATTTTGGCAAATCTGCCAAGGATTTGAATTTATCAGAAGCGGCAACTTTGGCAGGAATTTTGCCCGCTCCCAATAGTTTTAACCCGATTCAAAATTATCAGTTGGCGGTGCAGTATCGCGATCGCGTAATCGAACGGATGCGAGCGATGGGTACAATTTCTCAGGAAGAAGCCGATCGCGCGAGGCGATCGCGAATTGAGATCAACCCAAAAGCGCGGGAATTTTTGCAAAGTACGATCGCTCCTTATTTCTACAGTTATGTATTTGACGAATTAGAATTTTTACTGGGGGAACAGTTAGCCAGAGAAGGTAATTTTATTGTAGAAACAGGCTTAAATCCCACACTCCAAAAAGTAGCAGAAAGTTCCCTCAGAAATGCTGTAGAAACTACAGGAGCAAGGGATGGTTTTTCCCAAGGAGCCGTGGTAACTCTCAACACAGCCACTGGCGAAGTATTAGCTTTAGTTGGCGGTGTCAGTTATCTACAAAGTCAGTTTAACCGAGCTACCCAAGCCTTGAGACAACCAGGTTCTACCTTTAAGATTTTCAGCTATGCAGCCGCCCTAGAACGGGGAATTTCCCCAAATAAAGGTTACTCCTGCGAACCCCTTTCTTGGGGCGGACAAAGTTACAGTGGCTGCGAAAGAACTAGCGGTAGTGCAGATATGTATCGGGGTTTAGCACAGTCAGAAAACGCCATTGCTTTGCGAGTAGCCCAAGATGTTGGTTTAGACAATGTAGTGCGAATGGCGAAGCGTTTAGGAATCACTTCTCCCTTGCGCTCAACCCCTGGATTAGTATTAGGTGAAAGTGAAGTTAACGTATTGCAACTAACCGGGGCATTTGGGGTTTTAGCCAATCGGGGCTTGGGCAATCGCCCCCATGTAATCAAGCGAATTATTGATAGCAGCGATTGCGAAGATAGAAAAAACTTTAAGAATTGTCGCGTGGTTTATGACTATCAAAAAGATGGAGTAGCTAATCAGCAATTAGTTTCGGAAGTCGTAGCAGATACCATGACAGATATGCTGCAAGGAGTGGTGCGGGGAGGTACCGGTAGCAGTGCGGCTTTGGGCTTGGGAGAAGCGGGCAAAACTGGCACGACTAATGATAACAAAGATTTGTGGTTTGTCGGTTATATTCCGAGTCAGCAATTGGTAACTGGAGTTTGGCTGGGAAATGATGATAATTCTCCAACTCAGGGAGGTAGTCGAGATGCGGCTCAATTGTGGGGGGATTATATGCGACAGGTGGCGCGTTAATCGATCGGGAGATATGAAACAGATTTGCTATAATTTCTATTATCGGTAATTGTCAAAACTTATGATCCAAGTTTCACCCAAGCTCGTAAACTTCGAGGAATTTGTGGAGTGGCTACCTGAAAATTCGACGGTACGCTACGAATTGCATAACGGAGATATTGTTGAGATGGCACAACCAGTAGGCGAACACGAGGAAGTTATCAGCTTTCTTGGCATCGAAATTCCTTATGAAATCAAACGTTTGGGATTGCCTTATGGTATCCCTCGCCAAGTGATAGTTAGACCTCCTGAAAAAGATTCGGGTTATTTCCCTGATTTGTTGGTGCTGAATCGTGCAAATCTGGTGAACGAAACTTTATGGCAAAAACAGTCTATCCTGAGTTTGGGTGCATCGATACCTTTGGCGATCGAGGTTGTGTCAACCAATTGGCGGGATGATTACTATTTGAAATACGCTGATTATGAGGAGATGGGTATTCCTGAATATTGGATTGTGGATTATGCTGCGTTGGGTGGACGTAGTTTTATTGGCAATCCGAAACTACCGACAATTTCTGTGTGTAACTTGGTTGATGGTGAATATCAAGTCCTTAAGTTTCGAGATAATGACCGGATTGTGTCGGAAGCTTTTCCCGATTTGAACTTGACTGCAAATCAGATTTTTGGAGCTGGTTTAGTGTAAATTGGGATTTTTTTTACCGCAGAGGGCGCAGAGGGCGCAGAGTAAGATAAGAGAGGGATGACTCAATCCGATCTCTGTCAATTTGAGATCGGAATATTGATATATGGATCACAACAATCCGCGATAACGGATAAATACTAACATTACTGCCCAGGAACCCAAGGCGACTTTGAGTGCAACTATGATATTGAGTAAGGGGAGAATTCCGCCGCTTAAAAGCGTGCCTAATTCTCCGTGGGGGAGCTCATATCCAGACAGAGTGATTACTGAGAGTACAATAAAAACCAGTACGGAAACTTTCTCCCAAGTCGCGGCGTGCCACTTTTTGTATATGTCTTGCATCGCCTGGGGTGATGAGGTAATGGCGATGAGTCCGATCGCGGTTCCGCCCGCTACACCGGCTGCAAAACCACCGCCAGGACTTAAGTGCCCGCGAATTGCTAATTCGACACCCACCAATGCCGCAATTGTTGCTCCCAATCGTGCCAAAATAATCGATGGTCGATCGGTAAATTGATAAATCGCGCAGGATGGCTTTTCATTGGCCAGTAGATAACTTGCGCCCAAAATGGCGATCGTAAATACTACGACTTCAAAAATGGTATCGTATAATCGGTTTCGCAAAATGATACCAGAAACCGCATTGGATACTCCACTATCTTGGACAACCAATTCGACGATAGAACTTTGCTGCGATGATAATAAGTCTGCTGTTGGATTAGCAATAAGCAGCATTTTCACAAACAGCGCTATTCCAGCTACAATGTAAACCCATTTCATCAATGCTTCTCCTCTACGTCTGGTGTATTTACATAGGTTAGGGTTGTCCCCGGTGATGCAAGTTCCGTTTGCATGATGTCATACACGCGGCGAACTCTAATTACGGTGTTATAAGGTTGCACTTCGCCACTTTGTTCTAGTTGTTCTTGTGGGGAACAAACAGCATGAACTTCTTTTTCCATCAGCGCCCGCTCTAATGCTTGTGGAGTCGCATAGGGAACCACTTCCAGACGCATATGGCGTTTCTTAAAAACTGCACGAATGTCATCTATTACTTGCTTAAAATGACCTGCACTTTTCTCATCTGAGACAGCATCATTCTCTATCCCACCTTCGATGACACCCAGACGCAGCACCAGGGATGAACGCACCGTCACTGCATAAAGTGTAATCGCCAGTAGGGTACCCATCAACGCTTCGGTTAAGCCCACATCCCCCGCGCCCAAGATTGTATATACCAAAGCTGCGATCGCCCCCAATACACCTCGCAGCAGCAATGCGTGGTATGGATTGACCTGAAACACCAGCATACCAGCAGCTAACGGGAGCAGAGCGACGAGGACATAAATATAGCTGTTATCGTTCATAGTTACTCCCTGCATTGGAACAATAGGCTAATACATATCCCAGCATTGTATTCCATATGGCTAAGCAAATGAGGGCAAGAATTAACAGAGGCCATTTACTGGGTATTTTCAGTAACAATCCAACAACAATCAACATCGAGCCCAGGGTATCTGCTACCGAAAGACTGTGAAGTTTATATAAAACCGATCGCTTCCCCAGCAGATAAGAAGTACCCCAAAACCAGAAGAAAATTCCTATACCGATGCAGGTATAACTCAAAACATCTATTACAATCATGCGTCACTAATACGTTTAATTATTTGTGCCAACAACATCAATCCAGCATTACCAACACTGAGGATAATCGCCGCTACCACACCGATCATCCAATCATCGCGCCAGACAGATATAACCAGAGCAATGATTGCCGCCTTAGTTGAAATACTAGCAAAAGCCAACATTGTCTGCCAGATATCATCATCTTTCCATACCTCATACATGGGCATGAGCAGAGCCAAAATCATCAAAATCAAAATCAAGTTGTTCAAGTTCTGCAATTATCTACCCTCCTAACTTAGCCCCATAAAAACTAGAAATTTCCCTCTTCTCTTCCTCTGCGCCCTCTGCGCCCTCTGCGGTAAAAAAAATCCTCAAAAAACATCAGCTAATTACTAGAAGTCCGTCGCACCCGGTGCACTTCGTAAAAACCCTCTTCGTGGTAATTCACAACAATTGTTTTCGGCGTAAAAGTAATCAAAAACACATCAAGGAAGATTAACAAGGGCGATCGATGATTTGGTACTTTCTCCATAATCACATCTTCATGTCTGTGGGGACGGAAGATCAGCTCAACAGCTTCTATATAAGCTATGGGAATCGCCATCAAGATTTTACCAAATACATCAAACCACTCCTTTAAAGGTTCTGGAGGTGCGTAGCTGCGAGGTAATAGGAAAGCTATGACAATACCGATCGCAATATTTGCCAAACTAAAATCCGCAGTCAGTAAAAACCAGATGCTCAATCTTAATATGAGATGTCCAATCATTTTGATAATGCCATCCAGAATAGTATAAGTGGAATTAGACTCATAAAACCGACCAAATGATCGAATTCTTCTAGGATACGTGGCAGTTTGATAGCCGTGCGTTGAAAAATCAAGAAATAGGCTAACCAACCAACAGCGATAGTGGCGATCGCCTTCAGCATATTTTCCAGCGTATAAGCCTCAACATAAAAAGCATTAGCTGCAATCAATCCAGCCAGCAACAGCAACACTGCCGTCCAAAAACCGGGTTTGGTTTCTGCTTTGCCGCCGCGAGGTAGAAAGATAAATTTAGCAAACACAATTGCGGTTCCCACTGCGGCGGCATTCATGGCGATCGCTTGCCAAGGCAATAAACTTTTCATCGTCAACATCTTCGCGCCAAAGCCAACCAAAAAGGGGAAGCCAGAGATTGATAAACTAGCAATAACTAAAGCAATCCAGATTCTGGTATCGATCGGCTTTTGCTTGAGCTCCTGAAAATTGCGGCTTGGTAAAGCACCAGCAATTAGGAATAGTGCCGATTTGACCAAACCGTGAGCCAGCGCATAAAAGCCGCCCACTTCTGGTACAGCAACAATCCAGCCTAGTTGCGAAATTGTGCTAAACGCCAGCATCCGTTTAGTATCCTTTTCAAAGATGGCATAAAACACGCCCATCAGTGCTGCTCCAACTCCAAAAATCTGAACTATGGGAGCCACCTCCTCCACCATGAGGGCGCAGCGCACGAGGGGATATACCCCCGCTTTCACCACAATTCCTGATAGCAAAGCCGACACTGGCGTTTCAGCTTCCGAGTGAGTTAACGGTAGCCATAGCCCGGATACAAACACGCCTCCTTTCACCAAAAGTCCCATAAAAATCAGAGCGATCGCCTCTGGGGGTGCCTTTGCCAATCCGGCAAAACTAAAGGAATAACTTGCTTTATAAACCAGCACGGCACCGATTAGATAAAATAGCATTGCCGTGTTGCTAATAAATAGATAGCGCAACGCTACCCAAATCGATCGATCGCTGCGAGGATAGGAAATCAACAGAAAAGCAGCAATCCCGCTGACTTCTAATCCGACATATAAACTGATAAAATCCGTAGAGGCAAAGGCGGCATTTAGACTGCCGTGCACCATCAGAATCTGTGCATAAAAAAATGCCGACTTATCTGTGGGCCAACAGTAGAGAACAACCGCCGCCGTGACTAGAGCATTGGTTAAGATAAAATAGCCGCTCAAGCGATCGACTAACAAAGTCACGCTGAAATTATTTAGTAACTCCAGCGTCACTGCTGACGGCATTGCAAAAAGCTGGAATGCAAAAGCAGCAGATACAATCGCTCCTAATATGGCGAGATACTTGTCAAGCTTGGGCATCAAATAAATGATAAACCCGATAAAAAATGGAAATCCAATCCAGGCGATCGTCAGAGTATTCATCTAAAAAACTTCGGTAGTTTGGGAAACTCCATCTTTGCAAGAGCGGGGAGTATTAATTAGTGTTATTCATCTCGATTTCGTGAGATTCCAATGTGGGATTATCCCGCGCCAGCTTCATCACCCCTACCAGCATTAAAGCTTGAATCGAAAAGCCGATCACGATCGCCGTTAAGATCACCGCCTGGGGAACCGGATCGGCGTAGGGGACATCTTTGCCTTTTGCAATAATTGGTGTCAGCCAGCCATCTCGCGCTGCTACTACCACATAATAGGCGATAACCCCTGTGCTCATGACATCCATGCACACGATTTTCATGATCAGGTTTTTTTTCAAAATTATACCAAAAAAGCCGCAAAATACTGTTGCCAATACCAATGCTTCTAACATGGAAATTGCCTGTTGGATAAAGAGTTTTTCGGGTTATTTTGGAACTAAAGTAGATTATTTCTAATTGCGTCCAGGATTTATCATAATTGGTATCATGTACCTAAAGCAAGAGATTTTCTCAGTTCAACTCTGCATCGGCGGAGCGATCGCGCTCGCAACAGGGATTAAGCAGACCCAAATTCAATAAATTCAGTCATTTCGCAAAGCTGCGATCGGATCTAAGCGCGCCGCATTCCTCGCTGGAAGCACCCCAGCCAATAAGCCCACAGTAAAAGATAGCCCAAAACCCGCCGCGATCGACCATACTGAAATGACAAACGGGAACTTAAACACTGTCGCCGCCCCAAAGGCGATCGCAATTCCCAACCCAATACCCGCCGTACCCCCCACCGTCGAAACCAAAACCGATTCAGCCATGAATTGAATGAGAATCGCTGCATTAGTCGCACCTACAGCTTTCCGAATCCCAATTTCCTTAGTGCGCTCCACCACAGACACCAACATAATATTAGCAATACCAATGCCGCCAACTACCAGAGAAATGCCGGCGATCGCCACCACCATCACCGTAAACAAACCTACCACATTGCTAAAAGTATTAACAATATCAACTTGATTAATCACTCGAAAATCATCCGGTTGTGGCGGATAAATATTGTGACGTAAACGCAAGATATTCTCAACTTGAAATTGAGCATCAGCTAAATCCGATTCCCCGTTAGTTTGCAACCAAAAACCAGAAATAGCAATTCCCGATAAAGAATTTCTACCCACAATCCGAGCCGACATATTTTTCAGGGGAACATAAACGCGATCGTCCTGATCCGTACCCCCTACCGACCCCTTGGGTTCCATCACTCCAATCACCTTGTAGCGGTTTCCCTGAATCCGAACATCAGCAGATAGCGCATTAGCCCCAACTCCAAAAAGGTCATCTCGCACCTTAGAACCGAGGACAACTACTGGCTCAGCAGCATTCAATTCATCCTCATTAAAAAACCGTCCAGCTTGAGGTTGAATATTCTTAACATCAGGATAATTCAAATCAGTTCCCAAAATAGCAGTAAACGAATTTTGACCGCCA
This sequence comes from Microcoleus sp. EPA2, assembly GCA_020882975.1. Classification (GTDB taxonomy): domain Bacteria; phylum Cyanobacteriota; class Cyanobacteriia; order Cyanobacteriales; family Microcoleaceae; genus Microcoleus. The sequence goes on from JAHRFD010000001.1 coordinate 22,186, forward strand.
TAAACAACTTGCACGCTTCGCTGCAAAAAAGCGGAAATCGCCTTAACTGCCGGTGCTTGGAGGCCGATCGCCTTAGCGTCATCCCAAGTTACAGTAGAAGCAGAACCGCTACCCTGACTAACACCACCCGATCGCGAAGCACCAGATAAAACCAATAAAACATTAGTACCCAAAGCCTTCAACTGTTCCTCAGTAGACTTTTGTACTCCCTGGCCAACGGAAGTAATCGCAATCACAGAAGATATGCCAATAATTACCCCAAGCATCGTCAAACTGGTACGCAATTTATTATTCCACAGCGCCTCAGTCGCCATGAATACAATTTGAACATTGGAGATTTTGTTGATAACTGGGGGAGTCTTTAATTTCATGTTATTGGGAATTGGTTATTTGTTATTTGGTGGCAACTTCTAACAATTGCCCCCTAATTTATCACCTGACGATGCAGCCGGAAACGATAGGATTTGTGGCACAGTCCGCCTGGGGTTAAAACCCCCGTCTCATAGCTAAAGTCGGTTGAAACCGACTGAAAATTCGTCTAATGATGCAGCCGGAAACGATATGATTTGTGACACGATCCGCCGGGGGTTGAAACCCCCGTCTCATAGCTAAAGTCGGTTGAAACCGACTGAAAATTCGTCTAATGATGCAGCCGGAAACGATATGATTTGTGACACGATCCGCCTGGGGTTGAAACCCCCGTCTCATAGCTAAAGTCGGTTGAAACCGACTGAAAATTCGTCTGAAACCGATGTAGATCAACCAACTCTTCAGTCCTCTTTCAGAGGACTTTCGCTCTCTCGACAGGGATTTCAATCCCTGTCGGACTCTGCGACGAACCAACTAGCCCCGACTGCGCGGACTGACAACTAACGCAAGCGAGTTCCACCCCCCGGTTGCAAACCCGGAATCCCCCCCGACGATGGACTTTGAGATTTCTGCCGCAAGCCTGGGGGTAAACTAATAAAAACCTTTTCATTTCCCTGCAAACCCGATCGCACTTCCGTCTTATCATCAACCGTCATCCCCGTCTTAATCGGCACAAACTTAGGCTTTCCAACTTCACCACCAGCCACAAACACCCCCGTTTCCTTTTGTTGGCGGACAATGGCGGCAGTCGGGACCACCAAAACATCTTTCAATTCACCAGCTTTAAACTCAACATTCACATTCATTCCCGATCGCAAAATTTTATTTTCATCATCAATAATCGAAGCTTTCACCTCAAAACTGGTAACATTTTGCTGGACGATCGACTGAGGTGAAATTTGGCTAACTTTACCTGTAAAATTCTTTCCGGGATAAGCATCGGCTTGAATAGACGCACTTTGGCCAATACGGATTTGAGCAATGTTGCTTTCTGCCACATTCGCCACAACCTGATTTTTTGAAGCTAAGGACAAAATCGAAGAAGAAGTCGCCGAAGACACCGCACTACCTGCCGTTGTCGGGGTGACAAAAGCCCCCGGATCGGCATATTTCCGAGTCACAATACCGCTGAAAGGAGCGCGAATTTTCGTATCGTTAATCAGCGCTTGCACGGTTTGGAGACTGCCTTGGGCGGAGAGAACTTGGGCCCGCGCTTGGGCGATTTCTTCCGGGCGAGGACCGGCTTGAATTAGGGCTAAAGCTTGCTGTTTTTGCTCCACGGCGGCTTCAGCAGCGGCGATATCTTCCGGGCGCGCCCCCACTCGCACTCCAGCCAAAGCTTGCCGTTTTTGCTCCACTGCCGCCCGCGCCGCACCAATCTCTTCCGGGCGAGCACCGGCTTGAATCAGCGCCAAAGCTTGCTGTTTTTGCTCGACGGCAGCCCGCGCTTGGGCAATCTCTTCCGGGCGCGAACCAGCTCGCAGCAAGGCTACAGCTTGTTGAGCTTGTCTGACTTGAGTTTGAGCTCGATCGCGCGCGGTGCGAGAAGTATTCACAATTTGCAGAGCAATCGCTCCTGATGTATAGAGTGCTTGATTTCTCTGAAAGTCTTCTTCTGCCTGGTTTTTGGCATATTCTGCATCCCTGAGTTTAGCTTCAGCTTGGGCGATATCTTCGGGGCGATTACCCTTGAGCAATTTTTGGAGAGTTGCTTGTTGCTCGGCTAGTTGGGCTTGGGCGACGGCAATATCCTGGGTGCGATTACCGTTGAGCAATTTTTGGAGAGTTGCTTGTTGTTCAGTTAGTTGGGCTTGGGCGACGGCAATATCCTGACTGCGACTACCGTTGAGTAATTTTTCAAGACTAGCTTGTTGTTCGGCTAATTGCGCCTTGGCGACGGCAATATCTTCGGCTCGATTACCATTGAGTAATTTTTGCAAGTTGGCTTCGGCTGAGGCTAGTTGTCCGCGATTTTGGGTAAGTTGCCCTTGGAGGTTGGAATCATCCATTTGCGCCAGAATTTGCCCTTTTTCAACGCTGTCTCCTTCTTTGACGAGCAAACTTTTGAGCACTCCTGATGTTTTGGGGCTGACATTAACGCTGCGTTCGGGTACTATTGTGCCGTTTGCTGAAATGGCGATGGGTAAATTCACTCTTTCTACAGCAACGGTTTTTTCCTTGCGCCTGCTTTCTCGGCTCGATTTGACTGTGAGTTGGCTGTAAGCTGTGTAGCCAACTCCTGCAAGCAATCCGGTGGCGAGGAACCCGATTAACCACGGAGTCAGCCCTTTTTTAATTTGAAAGTGCTTTACGAAGTACATATAAATTAGACCGATCGGGCGTCTGTTTACTTTAGACCGATCGGGAACACAAAACGTTCAATTTAATTGATGATTTTTTTGATACATAGGTCTGAGTCCCTCGGAGATATCGGATAGAATTTGCTGATTGACCTATCGCCACGCACTTTAATCGCTTCACAAGATGGCGCGTACCATCGATACATAGAATATGCTGTATATCAAAAATACGCTCTCAATCTCTCAGTATAAGTGCTCTGGCGATTAATTTTTTTGGTTGAGCGATCGACTTCGCAGTAGATTTTCCGCAATATTACTTAATAAATCTCCCCGTCTTCATCAAAAATTTATTTAAAAAGGTATTTTTCAGCAAAACTTTACAGATATGCTCTGAAAATACTGTTAGAGTTGCTACAAGTTTCAAAAATAGTTTCGGATGCAAGTCACGAAATCCGGGAATTGTTGTCTTTTTTTTACCCCCAGTCAGGTGTATTATGCCAAATTTAAATAGTAAAGTTTCCCTAAGTGCGATCGCCTTTATAGACAGTAAAGTTAAAGATTATCAAAGTTTGATTGCTGGGGTGAAACCGGGTACGGAAGTAGTCGTTTTGGATGGGCAGAAAGATGCGATCGCCCAAATTACTCAAATCTTAGCTTGTCGTACCAATATTGACAGCATTCATATAATTTCTCACGGTGCTCCCGGTAGCTTGCAACTGGGAAAAACCAGATTTTCCGAAGCTAATTTAGAAACATATTCCGAACAATTGCAGCAATGGCGGAGTGCTTTTACAGACAATGCGGATATTCTGATTTACGGTTGCAATGTGGCATCTGGGCCTCGCGTTTATCCGAGAGTCCGCCGGGGAATTAATTCCCCGTCTCATAGCGGAAGTCGGTTTCAACCGACAGGGAATAATTCATTTATTCAGTCATCTTTAGATGACTTGTGCTATGAGACGGGGGTTTCAACCCCCGGCGGAACCGGGGAACAAGCGAGAAATTTAGATGTAGATTTTGAAATAGATGGTTTCACCTTCATCCAACGAATTGCCCAACTCACAAATACCAACGTTGCCGCCTCCAAAAACCTCACCGGAAGCGCGACAAAAGGTGGCGACTGGGAACTAGAAACCAGCACTGGATCGATTAAAACACCGCTAGTATTTCGGGAAGATGCGATCGCAGCATACAGCCATGTTCTATCAAGTTTCGGTGCTGAAACTAATTTTGGCGCAGGGAATCAACCGCAATTCGTTGGTATCGGAGATTTCAACGGCGACACCAAGCCTGACTTAGCCGTGGCGAATCGTGCAGGTAACAACGTTTCTATCCTAATAGGGACAGGTACAGGAAGCTTTAGTGCTCCCACTAATTTTCCTGTGGGACAATATGCCTTTGCTGTCACGGTGGCAGACTTTAATGGAGACACGAAGCTTGACCTAGCCGTTGCCAACTGGGGAACTAATAACGTATCAATTTTGTTAGGAACAGGGACAGGCAGTTTTGGTACAGCTACCAACTTTAACGTCGGGTCGAGTCCCTGGTCAGTTACGTCCGGCGACTTCAATGGAGATGGCAAAATTGACCTAGCCACAGCCAACATTGACTCAAACAATGTCTCGATTCTATTAGGGACAGGTACTGGCAGCTTTGGCACTGCCACCAACTTTATCGTCGGGACAAAACCCCAGTCTGTATCTGTAGGCGACTTTAACAAAGACGGCAAACTTGACCTAACGACGGCAAACTTTAACTCAAACAATGTCTCGATTCTATTGGGGACAGGGACGGGTAGCTTTGGCACTGCCACTAATTTTAATGTGGGGACAAACCCCTATTCTGTTGCTGTGGGAGATTTTAACGCGGATGCCAAGCCTGACATAGCCACGGCCAACGAAGGTTCTAATGATGTATCCGTACTCTTGGGGAATGGCACAGGTGGCTTTGGGGCTACCACTAACTTTCTTGTGGGGACAGGGCCTCGTTCCGTTACTGTGGGTGACTTTAACGCAGACGGTAAAATTGACTTAGCTACGGCCAACGGTGTTAGCAACTCGACCCCTATTGCTAATAACCTCTCGGTTCTGCTGGGGACAGGCACTGGTACTTTTAGCCCTGCCACCAACTATAGCTTGGGGTCAAATCCTTGGACTGTCACCGCGGCCGATTTGAATGCGGATGGGGTTCTTGACCTAGCCACGTCGAACTATTGGACTAACAATGTTTCGGTGGTGCTGAATACACCCAACACAGTCAATTTCGGTGCGGCTACTTACAGCGGCGTGGAAGGAACAACAGACACCGCAGTTAATATTCCCGTCACCCTCAGCGGCGGCACTCCCTTGACAGATGTAGTTGTACCAATTGTTATCAATCCCAGTAGCAGTGCCACCCAAAATTCAGACTACACCTTTTCACCTACAACTGTTACATTCCCCGCAGGTGCAACAGGTGCGACACTCACCAAGAATGTTGCAGTTACTATCAAGCCCGACAATCTACCTGAAAATGCCGAAACCGCAATTCTCAACTTTGGCACAATTACTGGAGGCGTTGGGGGTACAACCAAACAAACCACACTAACTATTGCCGCCAACGATCAACCTTCAACCCTGAGTCCTTACAAAATTGACCTCAAAACAGGCGCAATTACTGGTCAGCCCAACCCGTTTATTTCTCTAGTAAATACCCCGGCAGACTCCAACGCAGACAGTTGGTTAGAAGCGGTTGCCAAAATCAATTTTGACGGCAACATCAAGAAAGCGAAATTTATCGTTGAATACGACAAAGCCCCGTCAGGATGGACGGTAAATCTCGGCGACTCTGCGTCAAACGACGGCTATGGAGGGGATGGAGGCGATCAAAGTCGTGATGCCGAGGTGCAGATTGTTAACGGGAGTATGGCAGTTTTTGGCAATGACTACAATACACCCGCTGGTGCAGAACTTCCCCAAGGAAATGTGCCTAATTTTGTGAGTAATGGTTCCCGCATCGAGTTAGAAGTCAGCAACGAACAACTGGCTTGGGATAACAAAAGCGGACTAAAAAATAGCTTGAATTCGCCGTATCTTTACGCCCTAAACGGTCAAGCTGATGCTGGTGGGCCTGTCAATTCGGAGATTTACGCCGGATTTAACAGGGTGATTTCTGGGCCTTTTGATCGCATCGGATCTGGTGCTAGCAAGGTAACAATTCTACTCAATCCGATCGACTACGCAGTTAGTGCTGGTGTTGCAATCGTTACTGAAGGGAATTCCGGCAAAACAGGAGTCACATTTACTGTTAATCGCAGCGGTTCCACTGAGTTTGCGAGCAAAATAGATTATGCGATCGCAGGTACTGCTACAAACGTCAGCGATTACAACAACATCGGCGGCACATCCGGTGCAACTGGCGCGACAGGTACGATTAATTTTGCAGCCGGCGAGACATCGAAAACCATTACTCTCGATGTTTTGGGCGATGTGGCGGTCGAACCCAATGAAACCGTTAATGTTACGCTGTCAAATCCCTCTGGATTAGATTCTACACCCACAATTACTACGGCTGTGGCGACAACAACCGTAACTAATGATGACACTGCCGGCATCACTGTCAATCCCAAAACATTATCAACTACGGAAGCCGGCAGCAAGGCAGATTTCACAGTCAAACTTAACACTCAACCAACTGCTGACGTTACCATCGGTTTGAGTAGTGACAATGTAGCTGAAGGAACTGTTGCAACTAATAGCTTAACTTTCACTCCCGCTAACTGGAACCTAGAGAAAACAGTAACGGTGACTGGGGTGGATGATTTTGTAGCTGATGGAAATGCAGTTTACAAAATTGTCACGGCGGCTGCTGCTAGTGCTGATGCTAATTACAATAGCCTGAATCCTGATGATGTTACAGTCACCAACACTGACAATGACAATCCGGGAATTATTAGTATTACCCAGAGTACGACTGGGTTAACTACCAGTGAAATTGGCGGTAAAGCTAATTTCACAGTCAAACTAAATTCTCAACCAACTGCTAACGTTACCATCGGTTTGAGTAGTTCCAATGTTGCCGAAGGAACTGTTGCGCCGACAAGCTTAACTTTCACTCCGACTAACTGGAAGCAAGAGCAAACAGTAACGGTGACTGGTGTGGACGATTTTGTAGCTGATGGCAATATAGTTTACAAAATTGTGACAGCGGCTGCTGTCACCACCGACGCTAATTACAAGAATCTAAATCCTTTGGTTCTCACCGTCACCAATACTGACAATGATACTCCGGGAATTACGATTAACCCAACAGCATTGACTACCAGTGAAGTCGCTGGTAAAGCTAATTTCACAGTCAAACTCAACTCTCAACCAACTGCTAACGTCACCATCGGTTTGAGTAGTGACAATGTAGCTGAAGGAACGGTTTCGACTAATAGCTTAACTTTCACTCCAGCTAACTGGAATCAACTACAAACCATCACGGTGACTGGTGTTGACGATTTGCTGGTTGATGGCAATGTAGTTTACAAAATCGTCACGGCTGCTGCTGTCAGCACCGACACTAATTACAATAATCTGAATCCCTTGGATGTCACCGTCACCAATAGCGACAATGAAACTCCGGGAATTACAGTCAATCCGACGGCGGGGTTGACTACTGGTGAAGATGGTACTAAGGCAAATTTTGCTGTGGTTTTGAATACTAAACCAACGGCTAATGTGACTATCGGTTTGAATAGTTCTAATGTGGCGGAAGGAACTGTTTCGACTAATAGTTTAACTTTCACTCCGGCTAACTGGGATACAGCACAAGCAGTGACAGTAACTGGGGTTAATGATAGTATCGCTGACGGGGATATTGACTACAAAGTTATTACGGGGGCTACTGTTAGTACAGACCCGAATTACAATAACAAAGATGTAGCGGATGTTGGTATTACAAATCAGGACAATGATAGGGCTGGTGTTTCTGTTAGTGTTACCGAAACAACTGCTACCGAAGGCGGGGCGAATGGCAGTTATGCGATCGAGTTAACGTCGCAGCCGATCGCCCCTGTTACCATCAATCTCACAACAGATAATCAGCTTCAGGCGATCGCCCCTATCACTTTCACTCCGAATAATTGGAATGTATCTCAAACTGTTACGGTGAAAGCTTTTGATAATACGGGCGTGGATGGACCGCACAGTGGCACTATTACTCACAGTGTAAGTAGCACTGATACTAAGTATAATGTGGTGGTGGTTCCTGCGGTGACAGTGGCGATCGCTGATAACGATGTAGCGCCGACTCCAACTCCAACACCAACGGAAACACCGACACCGACGGGAACACCTACACCTACACCGACGGAAATACCGACACCAACTCCGACGGGAACACCGACACCGACGGAAATACCGACGGGAACACCTACACCTACACCGACGGAAATACCGACACCAACTCCGACGGGAACACCGACACCGACGGAAATACCGACACCAACTCCGACGGGAACACCGACACCGACGGAAATACCGACACCAACTCCGACGGGAACACCAACTCCGACGGGAACACCAACTCCGACGGGAACACCAACTCCGACGGGAACACCAACTCCGACGGGAACACCGACACCGACGGGAACACCGACACCGACACCGACACCGACACCGACGGGAATACCAACGCCGACACCGACACCGACGGGAACACCGACACCGACACCTACCTCTGGCTCTGCTGGCATCACCGTCTCCCCTACCAGCGGATTAATCACCACTAAAACAGGTGGCAAAGCCAAATTTACCATCAAACTCGATACCCCGCCGATCGCTCCTGTAACTATCGGTTTGAAGGTTTCTCCTCCAACTCAAGCAGAAGGTAGTCTGTCCATTTCAGAAGTTATCTTTACACCTGAAAACTGGAATATACCCCAGGAGGTAACGGTAAGAGGAGAGGGTGGTGTTATCACTGCTAACGCGAACCGATCTTATACAATCGTTACCGCCCCTGCGATCAGCACTGACAGCAAATACTCAGGCCTTGATGCCTCTGATGTCAGTCTTACCAATATGTTTGTTTATTTAGAGACAAATCCCGAACGAAATTTTCCTCGGATTATTGTTGGGCCGACACAGCAATTGACTACCACAGAAGCTGGTGGAACTGATAATTTCAGCGTTGTCCTCACTCGCAAACCTATTGCTGATGTTTTCATCCCCATCAGGAGTGACAACACAGCAGAAGGAACAGTTTCTGTATCGACGCTGAAGTTCACTCCTGATAATTGGGATATAGCTCAGACGGTTACAGTCCAGGGTGTTAACGATAATGTACTTGATGGCGATCGCCCCTACAAAATTATCCTCGATCGCGCTATCAGCAACGACGATTTTGCCATCGGCAGCCCTGGAACTCCCAGATACTCACTTGTCGCTCCTCAAGATATCAGCGCCATCAATCTCGAACGCAATTACACTTTCAGCAAAATCAATACAGAAATCTCCAGTAATTTCAACGGCGGAGCGATTAGCCCTTGGGGAGACTACAACGCTGATGGGAAACTGGATTTTATCGCTGCGGGGGGTCTTAAGTCACTTACCAACTTCGGTAGCGCCGATAACTTCACGCGCACTTCCCTGTACCGGAACACAGGCAGTACATTTACTGATGACAGTGGTATAGGTTTCGATTTAGCTTCTGCCGCATCTTGGGGAGACTACGATAATGACGGCAAGCTAAATTTTGCGTTACAAACAGTAGGAAATGGCAGAATTCAGCAGCCACCTCCTCTCAAAATCTACGGCGGCGATGGATTCAACTCCGAACAGACAAGTTCCGCTGATAGTTCCCAAGCATGGGCAGACTACAACAATGACGGCAAACTCGATCTGCTTAATGCTACCCAGCAAAACTTCAGCATACTTTACCGCAACACCAGCAGCAGTTTTACGCCAGATACTACAGCCCAACTCCCCCGCGTTTCTAATAGTTCGGCTGCATGGGGAGACTATGACAAAGACGGCAAACTCGATCTCCTGCTAACGGGCAATAGTGTCTCAGGCAAAATAACCAAGCTGTTTCGCAATACTGGCACTGGGTTTACGGAAGATACGACTGCTGTCTTGCCCGGTGTTTCTGATGGTTCGGCTGCTTGGGGAGACTATGACAATGATGGCGATTTGGATATCTTGCTTGCCGGCGATAGCGTTTCAGGGCAAATAGCCAAAGTTTACCGCAACACTAACAACCGCTTTAGCGAAGACACAAATGCCGTATTGCCCGGTGGCAGTTTTGCAGCTTGGGGAGACTACGACAACGATGGCAAATTCGATATCTTGCTCAACAGCGAATTGGACAACAAGTTTTACAGCCAAATTTACCGCAACACTGGCAGTGGTTTTAGCGAAGATCCCAACGCTGGACTGACTGGTGCGAGTTTTGGAGCTTGGGGAGACTATAACAGTGACGGCAAATTGGATATTTTGCTGGGAAATCAAGTTTACCGCAGCAATACTGCGATCGCGAACACTCCTCCCACAGCACCCACAGGGCTATCAGCTTTACCTTTTGGTAAAAATGTGACTTTTAACTGGAACAAAGCAACGGATGCTCAAACTCCTGCTAATGGTTTAAGTTACAACCTACGAGTTGGCACAACACCTGGTGGCAGTGATATTCTCGCCCCGATGTCTCTCAATGACGGCACTCGGCAAGTTGTAGCCCTGGGTAATGCCAACCAAAACACCCAGTGGCAACTCAAAGACTTGTCTCCGGGGACCTATTACTGGAGTGTACAGGCGATCGACACTGCTTGGGCAGGTTCCCCTTTTGCCACTGAAGGCACTTTTACCACACTCCCCAACCGCCCACCTGTTCTCAACTACGGCCCTAATACAACCCCGTGGCATTACCAGTACATCAAGTCAAGCAGTTCATCGACATTCAAGTATACCTTCCCGTCGAACACTTTCACAGACCCAGATCCGGGCGACAAGCTCACCTACACAGCAACTCTGATGGACGGTAGTCCCTTACCAAGTTGGCTCACCTTCAATCCAGATACCCGTACACTCAGTGGCACAAGTCCTAAACCGCAACAGTTGACAATTAAGTTAACAGCAACGGACAGGGCTGGGGCTAGCGCCAGCGACGATACAGGTCGATTTAAGGGTATGTTACTGACATTTAGCAGCACCGGCGTAGTCATAGACGGCTACATAAACGGTGCAACCCTCTTCCTCGATGCCAACAAAAACGGCATCAAAGACACCAACGAACCATCCACAATTACTAACAGCAACGGTAGCTTTAATCTCAACATCCCCTTCGAGATTTTCGATACCAACAAAAACGGAGAAATCGACCCATCAGAAGGCAATTTAGTTGCCACTGGAGGCACTGACACCGCCACCGGCTTACCCCTAGAAACACCAGTCACCGCACCGCCAGATTCCACAGTTGTCACCCTCCTAACCAGCTTAATCGCCGACTTAATCGACAAAGGAATTGCACCAGAAGCAGCCCAATCTTTAGTCACAGCCGCCCTTTCCCTCCCTGCTGAATATGACCTCACTAACTTAGACCCTATCTCCGCCACCAACCAAAATTTACCCGGCGGAGTCCAAGTCTTAGCAGCAATGGTGAAAGTCCAAAACTTCATCACCCAAACTACTGCTTTGATTGACGGTGCTTCCAGTGCAGCCAATACTAATATTGTCAAAGCTGTTGTCAGTTCAATTACGAACCAAATTCAATCCAGTACAGTCTTAAACCTCAGCAACGCAGCAGCCTTAGAACCGATCGTTCAGCAAGCAGCCGCGAAAATCCAGCAGATTGACCCCAGTTTCAACAGTCAAAAAATCACCCCAATTACCTCCCAAGCAGCGACAGTAATGGCGACGGCTAATCAACGAATTGATACCGCTGTTTCTAACCCAACAGCCACATCAATTCCTGAATCAGTAGCCCGCATCCAACAAGTAGCCTTGGGTCCCACAACTCAAGATTTCAAAGCGATTGGTGCGGGAACTAAGACAATCGCCCAGGTAGTTACTGACAATACTGGTGCTGCTTTAGATAGCCGACTTCAAGCAGTGATATTGCCTGTGGGAATTGCCACTCCTATTATCACTGGCGATGCGGATTTGGGCAGCAATTCCCAGAATGCAATTCTGGGTACAAATGGCGATGATATCCTGAATGGCGACAGCGCGAATAATGTGTTGATGGGCATGAGGGGCAATGATTCCCTCGATGGTGGTACTGGGAATGACACTCTTTTCGGCGGCAAAGGTAGCGATACTTTGCTCGGCGGTAGCGGTGATGATGCCTTGTTTGCCGGCCGCGGTGCTGATATTTTGACTGGCGGCGATGGTAATGATAGTCTACTTGGAGGTAAGGGTGATGATTTGCTGAATGGCGATTTGGGAAATGATACTTTGACGGGAGGATTGGGATTAGATAAATTCTTGCTATCGACCAATTCCGGTACTGATACCATCGATGATTTTGAAGTTAGTAAAGACTTGTTAGTATTGGGTAGCGGGCTGAGTTTTTCGCAATTGGCTATTGTCCAAAATAGCGGTGCAACTTTCATCCGCATTGCGCAAACGGGCGAAACTTTAGCGGCTCTTAGTGGAGTTTCTGCTAGCAGTATCAGTGCAGTTAATTTCGGGTTAATTTGAGATTGAATTTAGCCATAAATTAGTTACTACTAATACAAACCTGCGCTAAATTTTTAGGTAATATTGTATAGTAATCGCTCAGACTATGCAGGCGATTTGCTATACAATATTCAAGTGTACGCCTGCTGGAAGCTGTCTTAAACCATAGGTAAACTCTCATGATTTCTTTCTCTAAGTTAGGAAACTACGGAAGGCTGGGCAATCAATTATTTCAATACGCATTCCTGAGAACAACAGCACGACGTCTGGGAACTCAATTTTTTTGCCCTAAGTGGGATGGTGATGATATCTTCAACCTGAAGGATGAAGGTGAGCGTGCTAGCGCACCGGCCGGGATTGTTCATTATTTCGACCCCCATCCTGAAGCTGGCTTTACACCGGCAGCGCTTTCCATCGGAGACCACACTGAAATCCAAGGTTTCTTTCAATCTGAAAAATATTACTCAGATAAGCAACTTGTACGTGAGTGGTACACTTTCAAGAACGAGATTGTCACTGAGGTAAAAAAGCTCTATGGCGACATTTTGCAAAAGGATTGTGTTAGCTTTTCGCTCCGCCTCGATACCGATTACGGCAATACCAGAGAATATTTCCCGCTTTACCCGCTTTCTTTTTACAAGAATTCCTTAAGTGCGATCGAACCCAAAGGTTCAATTCTTGTGTTTTCCGATCGTCCAGATTTAGCCAGAGAATTTTTGCGTGACATTAAAGAGCATGAATTGATCTTTGTAGATAACCTGAATGCTCCTCAGCAACTTTATTTAATGACCCTGTGTCGAGCTAATGTGATTACTAATTCTACTTTTTCGTGGTGGGGTGCTTGGTTGAACCCGCACCCACAGAAAATAGTAGTAGTTCCGACAGCTTGGTGCCGCCCAGGGGTGCCCAACCCGGTTGAAGGTATTCTCTGCGATGATTGGGTCAAGCTACCAGGCACTGATCCGATCTTAGATAACTTTCAAGTCTGGAGGATCAGACACCCCATCGCGACTGTCAAAAGGCTATTGACTCGTTTCCAACAATAAATACTAATGTCTATCCCAGGATGGAATCGATCGAACTTTTCACAAGTTCGATCGCACTTTTCCTCCTCAACAAACCGCCGCCAGCCCAAATTCTGTAATCGCAGCCTCCGGCCCCACCAAAGAAACATAGGGTTCTACGAAAAATTTCCTAGCAGCATCCCGCGCTTCTGAAGCTGTCACCTGGGCAATTTCTGCTTGGAATTCTTCGTCAAATTTAATTCCCAATCCCAAGGTTTCGTACCAGCCTACAACTTGAGCAATTTGGGAATTAGTCTGTTTTCCTAAAGCATATTGACCGAGGATTTTGTTCTTACAAGCTTGCAATTCCTCGTCATCAAGTTGGCTATTTGCTAGTCGATCGACTTCTGTACGCAATCCATCAAAAGCAGTCTGTGTATTTTCCGGGGCCGTACCCATATACACCACAAACTGTGCCGCATCTAACCGCGTCGCATACATGGAGGAAACATCGTAAGCCAAACCTCGCTTTTCCCTCAATTCCACAAACAACCGACTCGACAAACCATTTCCCAAATAACTATTGAGCAACTTCAGCGCTGCGTAGCCAGTATCTTTTACTGCTGGGGCAAGGTAGCCCAACATCACCACTGATTGCTGGGTTTCTTGGGGCTTCAACGCCGATTTCGGGTGGGGGATGATGGTGGGTAAGCTTAAAGTGGGTAGCGGTGTTGCTGGCGCTTTCCAGTCGCCAAAAATGCGATCGACTAGGGCGATCGCATCTGCTGTGGATATTCTGCCGGCGATCGAAATGACTACATTATCCGGGCGGAAATAGGTTTTGTGAAACTGTTGGAGATCGGTTCGAGTCAGGTTGGACATGGTATCTTCCGTGCCCAAGGTAGAGAAAGCATAGGGATGGTCCTGATACATCGTCTGCCGCAGTTGCTCAAACGCGATGGAAAATGGTTGTTCTTTTTGCGATCGAATTGCTGATATAGCAATGCGACGTTCTAGTTCCACTTCTGCTTCAGGAAAATTGGGCGATCGCATCAATTCACTCGCCAACTCCAAAATATCCGTAAAGTCGGCTGAAACAGTCTTCAAACTCACCAAAAAATAGTCGGAAGTTGAATCCGTACCCAACCTCGCTCCCACCGATTCTACACGTTCGGCAATTTCTAGGGAAGAAAGGCGATCGGTTCCTTTAGTCATTACCGCCGACAGTAAGTGACACAATCCAGCTTGTTCCGGCTGTACCCAGCGACTACCCGCCCGTAGGAATATCCTAGCTGCAATAATATCTGCGGCTGGGTTTTCTGCGGCCAAGACAACAATACCATTGTCTAAAACTGTGCGGTGGATTTCATTTTTCATTTTTAATTTAGTGGGAATTGGGAAACTGACTAATGGCTAATGACTACTGACTACTGACTAATGACTAAATTGGTTTTAGCACCACGGCCGCATAGTGTTTGGGAGAAAGATATTGTCTAGCTAAACGCTGGATGTCTAGTGGCTCGAATGCCTGAATCTTGGTGGGATAGCTCATCGCTAATTCAGCTTTGGCGATCGTATTGTAATACCCATAAAGACCAGCCAGTTGGGCTGGGGTTTCGATGGAGAAAGCAAAATCATTGCACAGCAAACGCTTACAGCGAAGTAATTCTACCTCAGAAACCAGCTCAGACTGCAATTGGCCAAGTCGATCGCAAATCACACTTTCCACCCTTTCGACATCTTCCGCCGCCAACACAGCACTTATCGTAAATAAACTCGATTCCCGTTGTAAGGAAAAAGAGCTCTCGATCGCCTGTACCAATTGTAGTTCTTCCCGCAGTTCCCTGACTAAACGAGACGATCGCCCGTCAGCCAGCAACACCGACAGCAAATCCAAGCCACAAGCACTTTCCAATTGTGCTACTCCCGGCCCAGTCCAAGCCATCATCAGCCGTGCTTGTTCCAATCTAGGAAGATAAAGTTCCTGACGACGCATCTCTACCAGTGGCGGTTCAGCTACTGCTACCAACTTGGGACACTCCCACCTGTCAGAAAACTCCCCGAAAGCTTGGCTAGTCAAATCCATCGCCTGTGCTTCCTCAACTCCCCCAACTATCACCACAGTCATATTTTCTGGTTGATAGTGCGATCGATGGAAACAGCGCATTTCGTGGGGTGTTAGCGACATCAGCAACTCTTCTGTGCCCAATACCGATCGCCTGTAGGGATGGCACTGATAAACTGTTTCCATCATTGCTTGGAAACCCAGCCAATCGGGGTCGTCTTGAGCTTGGCGGATTTCTTCTAACACCACATCTCGCTCGCGATCGAATTCGGCATCGGGAATCGAAGCCCGCAGCAGCAATTCTGCTAGTGGCTGAGTAGTTTCTGCTAAATAACTTGCCGCCGCCGTGACATAAAAATGGGCGTAGTCGTGACTTGTCGCTGCATTAGTCACACCGCCACGATTTTCGATTATTTGGTCAAATTCGACCGGGGCGATCGAGTCAGTCCCCTTAAATATCATATGTTCTAGAAAGTGAGCCATTCCCGACCACGAATCCGGCTCTTGCGTTGCACCCGCCTTTACCCACACGTCTAGTGCGACCACAGGTGTAGCCTTCAGGTGCTGGTGAATGACCGTTAACCCGTTATTCAGCTTCCAGACGTTTGCTGGGAAATCTAAAGTAGTCAGGATTTGAGACAAGCTAGTTATTCTTAAACTTTAGTTAACTATAGTAGCGCTTTACAGATGGGCGATCGGGGTGCATTGATACAAATTTTCTCTTGCCTCATCTATAGAATCACCTTTTTACCATTTTTAGGTTTAAAAGTCAATAGATTTAGCGGGAGATAGATCAATCAGTCGGGAGAAAGAGGAATTGCTCGAAATATTTCAATACCTTTAAAGATAAGAACACGACAGACATTCAGAGGAGAACAGAGCAATGGTAGCTACTCTTGAAGACACCAAACGTCAAGCGATCGGCATGAAATTAGCAGACATGAAAGCACTGCAAAAGTTGCTCATCGCTAACGAAGAAATGTTTATCAAATCCTGCAACGATGCCGAACTGTGCGATCGCTTCCGGGATATGCTTGAGGACGATCGCAAAAACATGGGCGTATTAGAAACCACGATCGTTCAATATGGAATTCAATCTGAGCCACAAGAAACCACCACAGAAATGATTGAAGCAGTTCAGAAACTCATGAAAGGTTCTGAACTAACCATGTTTGAAAAAGTAAGTCAGCACGAACTCCTCAAACACAAACAAACAATGGCCGGCCTCTTAGTTCACAAAGCCGCCCAAGTAGTTGGTGCCGATATCGAAGCTGCGATTACCCCCCTCAACACAGTCAACTTTGAAAACCGCGCTCACCAAGAACAACTCAAAGGAATGCTAGAAGTTTTGGGCGTGCGCGAACTAACTGGAAAAGACCCCGATCAAGGCGTTTGGGCTCGCGTCCAAGATGGAATGGCTGCCATGAGTGGCATCATCGGTAGTGCTGTCACCCGCACCAAAGATGAAATGAATATCATCGAACTCATCTCCATGGATCACCGCAAAGTCGATACCATATTTATGGAAATCGAAAAAACCGAAGATCCCCAAAAACTGCAAGAATTCTTTGGTCAGTTGTACAAAGATTTAAGCGTGCACGCCGAAGCAGAAGAACAAATTGTGTACCCAGCAGTTCGCAGCTATTACAGCGACACTCAAGAACTGTATAATGAGCAAGCCGAAATGAAGCAAATGCTCTCACAAATCAAGGCTCTCAACCCCCATGCTACTTCTGAATTCAAAGCTCAAATCGCCCAGCTAAAAGCAGGGGTTAAGGCTCACGTAAAACAAGAAGAAAGCGATATGTTCTCTAAAATTCGCGACCACTTTAGCGAAGCCCAAATGGAGCAAATGGCCACTCAATTTAAAGCAGCTAAAAGCACATTGCAGCAAGAAATGGCTAGCATGAGCTAATTGAGCAGTCAGCTAATTTCAAATCCAGCCGCTCTGAAAAATAGCTAACCTCCCACCTATCAATCCCGTCACCAACGTGGCGGGATTAATGTTTTATATCAAATCCGTTAACATCAGAATTATTATTTCTCTCTTCTCTCTTCCTTCGCGTCCTTGGTGCCTTCGCGGTTAAATCATTCCGATACAACCAGAATTGATATAAAGTCCTGATTACCAACTTAAAAATCAGGTTGGTAATCAGGACTTTAGTCCTACTTAAAAAAAAGCTTGTAGTCAAGACTCTAGTCCTTTCTAGCCATTAATTACAGACCCACCATTGGGATGCAAAATTTGACCAGTCATATAAGACGAGTCTTTAGAAGCTAAAAACACGTAACTAGGAGCAACTTCATCGGGTTGACCAGCGCGTCCCAAGGGCGTATCAGCACCAAATTTCTCCACCTTTTCTTCGGGGAAAGTGGAAGGAATTAGAGGAGTCCAAATCGGACCGGGGGCTACTCCGTTGACCCGAATTCCTTTTTCTGCCAAACTCTGGGACAAAGAACGAGTAAAGGCAACAATTGCTCCTTTTGTTGAGGAATAATCTAGCAATTGTTGATTGCCTTTGTAAGCGGTGACAGAGGTAGTGTTGATGATAGCACTTCCCTCTTTAAGGTATTTGAGAGCGGCTTTGGTGAGGTAAAACATTGAAAAAATGTTGGTGCGGAAGGTGCGCTCTAATTGTTCGGCGGTGATATCTTCGATGCTTTCTTGGGGATGCTGTTCCGCGGCATTATTGACGAGGATATCGAGGCGACCGAAGGTTTTGACTGTTTGTTCGACCAGGTTTTGGCAGATGTTTTCGTCGCCGATGTCGCCGGAGAGGGAAATGCAGCGGCGGCCTTGTTTTTCGATCGCCTCTTTGGTTTTTTTGGCATCTTCATCTTCGCTGAGATAAGCAATGGCTACGTCTGCGCCTTCTTTGGCAAAAGCCAGGGCCACCGCCCGCCCGATACCGCTGTCTCCGCCTGTAATTAGCGCTACTTTATCCCGCAATTTGTCACTACCACGATATTCGGTAGCGAAGGATTGAGGTGGCGGGGTCATTTGGGATTCCACACCGGGCTGCTGTGGTTGATGTTGAGCCGGATTAGTCTTCTGTTTGGTTGGCATAAAAAAATCCTTTAAGTTCTACATCTATAAATAAAGGTTTTTTATATAGTGGGAATCGCTCTTTTTGCAGATCGTGTCCTACTACTAAAGACTGTTTTAGCCGGCAGAAACCGCTGACGGCGATCGCCCCAGCAAAAAGCACGTCAACATATGTTGACGTGCTTTTGAAACCAGCTACTAGCTAATAGTTGAATCTCCAACTAGAGATTCAACTTAACATTAGAAACCAATCGGAGAAGTAGCAGGAGCGCCTAAGAGTAAATCCTTCTTATCTTCAGGCAACACTACAGTTAGTGCACTCGCTGCGCGGCTCAAGCTCATGTCATCAACAAAGCTGATACCTGCATTTTCACCTGCGATCATCGAGTCGGTATCAATGCTGCTGGCCATAACCGTAGCATCAAGTCCACCTTCAGTCAGAGGATCGAGGCCAGAAACACTCCTTGCTGTACGAACTGGCGAAGGCACTGTGTTCGGACCAGGCACATTAAAGTTAACTGGGTTCGGACCTGTTGGGATAGGGAACGGGTTGGGAACAGAAGCCACGTTGAAGACTTCCAAAACCGAGTAATTAGCCGGAGACAAATCGGTAAAGCGAGCAATACCTTGGGCATCAGTTCTGACTAGCGGTTCGGTGGCTGCATCATAACGACCGTTCCGGTTCAAATCCAAAGTAAATGGAACACCTTCTAGAGGAAGTTCGTTGGCATCCCGTACACCGTTACGGTTATCGTCCCGGAATTTAGGAACTAACAAATCATAGCGACGAGAGTTACCCACCAAAGCACAGGTAAAGGTTTGATTGGCACCGAGAACAACATCCACAGGTTGAGTGGTTTGGAAATAACCAGGAGGAGTTACTTCTCGAATCTTGTAATTACCAGGCGCCAAATTGTTGAATGCAAAGGTACCAAACTGATTGGTCGTAGTAGTCGGTTCTGTTGACTGCAATTGACCGTCGCCATTGGTATCGATAAAAATGGTGACACCAGCAATAGCCGGTTCATTTCCATCTCGATAGCCGTTGAGATTGAAGTCCTCGAATTTGCAACCAGTGATGTTGCTGTTGGGTGTGTTGGCAAAAGTAACGTTGGCATCCTGAGTGGCCACCGTCACCGGAATGCTAACAGGTGTAGAAGCCGAGAAGTTTGCAGGTACTACTTCCCGCACTGTGTAATTGCCAGGAGCCAAGTTGGTAAATGCTGCTCTCCCTTGGGCATTAGTCTGTAGTTGTGCTTCTCCGGCGTTAGCAACCCCATCATTGTTGGTGTCGAGGAAGACTGTAACACCGCTTATAGGTGCTTCACCCTGAGTTGGTTCGTAGCGACCGTTCGCATTCAGGTCATTGTATTTGAATACATTGATGTTGGGTCGAGTGTTGCCCACAGGACTATTGGTGTCATTGCCAGGATTAACCCCCACAGGAGAAAACGTCAGTGACGGTGAAGGGTTACGCGCTGGTAAAGTGTTTGTTGGCGCTGCAAAAATCGGCCGCTCACCAGTTGTCGCAATGGATCTTTCCCCTGCCTGTTGGGTGCCGTCGCGGTTAGTATCTACGAACTTAGGATCGTTTGGCTTCAGTGTATAGGTGGAGTCTGCTACAATCAGCGGTTGTTCTTTGCTGATCGTACCCTGGAATCGTGCTTGGGGGCCTGGTGCCGAAATCACAACGGGGTTAGGAGTAGTTGAGACGGGAGCATTCAGGTTGCCAGGGGCACTGCCATCTGGCAATGTGGCTGGAAAAATTTCCAATACTGGGTAATTGCCAGCTCGCAAATCCTTGAAGGTAGCGACTCCGTTGACATCGGTGAGTGCAATGGGTTCAGTGGTTGAATCCCAGCGACCGTTGTTATTTAAATCTAAAATGAAGGGTACGCGAGCAATGGGGGGTTCGAAAACTCCATTAACCACATTTCGGGAACCGTTGCGGTCTATGTCTCGAAACTTGTTAATTTCAATTTGATAAAGCGGGGTGTCACCAACTTGAGCGCAGGCAAAAGTTTGACCCGCAGCTACTGTTACATCTAGTAGCGGAATGTTATTAGGCGGGGTGCTTTGGAGAAAATCCCTTGTTTCTAAGGGTTCTGCGTTGGTCGCATTCACTTCTACTCCGTTGGCATTGGGAGGAACTGCTGGTCTGATCCGTTCTTCCCTAACTTTGTAGGTTCCGGGTGTGACGTTGAAGGACCATGCACCGTTTTTGTCGGTGAGGGTGTTAAGTTCCCCTGCATCCAATTGCCCGTTGGGGACGCTACCGTTGCTGCCATCGAGATATATTCTGACATTTTTAATGCCCGGTTCATCACCATCTCGAAAGCCGTCGCCATCTAAGTCTAGATATTTGCATCCAACGATCCGGCTACCTGTAACTGTGGTGTTACCAAAGAAAACGTTGACATTGGCGTTTCCAACGTTAACAGCGAGGGGGTTGGGAGTAGTAGGGCGGGAACCAGCAGGTACTGTTTCGGTAATTACATAATTCCCAGGAACAAGATTTATGAATGAGAACCCACCGTTAGCGTCTGTCAGGACAGAGATATCTCCGTTAGCTGCATTGAATTGGCCGTTGCTGCCGATGGCTGGTTCGAGGAGGATGGGGATGTTTGCTAGGCCTGGTTCATTGGACTGCCGGATACCGTCGGCGTTCAAGTCATTGAACTTGATCCCTAAAATTGCCGGGCCAGCATTCCCAACCACAACTGGTTGTAATTGAAGGGCACTGCGTAGCTCATTTTCTAATTCTAATTCCATGATTTCTCCTTCACACCTAAATCCACGTAAATTACAGACTATTGTATGGGTTTGTCAATGACCAACAGCTTTTGCTGATAGCTGACAACCGCTATTCGATTTTACATATGTCTGCGCTTGAGGCAATGTTCCGTTCTGTGAAACTTACTCAAACCTACTGATTGTAAGCTGAAATTCACTTCCTGCTTCACTCTGGGGAGTCGGCTCCTACCAGTCCACAGGCTTAAAATCAGGCAGAACTTGCCTTACTTTTTCCAACGAGGCTTTTCACACAACAAAGCCTTAAGCTTTGTCGCTGGCAATTATATCAGGTTTTGAAGAAATCTGGTAATTTGAGCGCCGATCTTTAAGACTTGCGCGTCCAGTTCCTCTGCCCCTAGGTCACTAATTTTTCTATCTTTAAAATGGCTCAGACTCTCTCAGAATCTTGCTCCCAATCTACAACCAAGCTTCGGGGTTCCCGGAACTCTGGCTTGAGTGTTGGAAGTTGCCAACAATAGAGTATCACGCGATCGGGGTTTAATGTGTTCCTAAGTTTTTGGTGTGGTTTGCGACTGCTAACTCGTGCAGCCCTTTCTCTCTCAAATTGCGGTATTTTTCAGTATGTGCACCTCCCAAAAATTACTCATAACCCCGATTTTTTCGGTACTTTGGGGCTGTAACATCGGATTTTACTGATTAAGTTGACTTACCGATCGCCCCCATTGTCAGAGATAAGTCACCCATCGCCCAATTAATTTTGTCATTGGTATTGACAATTTGGTTAATTTCTGAATAGGGTTCCCGACTGACATTCTGTGGGTCAAACCAAGCTTGCTCGCCTAAACTGGCAACAGAGCGATCGATCGCCAAATAACTGCTTTGATAAGTACCATTTTCCTGACTCAAAAGCCAACTTTCTGCCAACCTTTCCCCACTTGTAGACACATCGCCTTCATAGCCGTCAGTCCCCGTGAGCGAGTCACCTGGGAAAGACATTGCTAACCTTTCGACAGCATCTCCGGTTAACAAATCAATGCTGCTAGCCCGGACATCCGTAGAAACTGTCACCACAGCCAAGGGAGTAGTTTGAATAAAACCAGGTGGCGTTACTTCCCTGAGAACATAAGTACCCACGGGAACATTACGGAAAGTGTAGCCACCTTGGGAGTCAGTAAAGGTACTTGCTTCCCCTGGCTCTAAACTGTTGTTGTTATTCAGGTCGATGTAAATTTGGGTATTGGGAATCGGCGGTTCCCCCGGATCGATACGACCGTTAGCATTAAAATCATTGAATTTGAAACCGCTAATTGTACCAGTAGCAAACACATTCCCAAAACTGAGGTTAGTGGCGTTAGTACCGTTAGTGACAAATATCGGAGTAGGATTGGGGGTAGTTTGCCGAAAACCGGGCTGCGGAACTTCCTTCACTAAATAACGGCCAGGGGGCAAATTGATGAAAGAAAAATTGCCCTGGGGATTAGTGATAGTGGAAGGCTCATTGGGTTCTAGTCTGTTATTGTCGTTGAGGTCGATGTAAATCGGCCAGTTGGCAACTTTGGGCTCCGTTGGTTCGTAGATACCGTTGGCGTTGAGGTCGTTGAATTTGAACCCACTGATGCTACCAGTGGGAAAATTGTTGCCGAAATTGATGCCGGCTGCGTTAGTACCTCCCGTAATCTCGATCGCGCTCGGATTTGGGGTAGTCTGTACCCACCCCGGTTGTTGGACTTCCCTCACCAAATAGTTGCCGGGGTCAACATTTATAAAATTATAGCTGCCATCAGGTTTTGTGAAAGTATTCGGTTCGCCAGCGTCCAGCCTACTGTTTCTGTTGAGGTCAATATAAATTTGCCAGTTGGCTAAGGGCGGGTCCGTCGCATCTCGGATGGCGTTGAAATTTAGGTCATTGTATTTGATGCCACTGATGTTACCTACAAAAAAAATATTCCCAAAATTGACATTGTTAATTGTGGCGTTGGAAGTCACAGTAATCGGGCCTGGGTTGGGCGTGGTTTGCCGAAAACCGGGCTGCTGGACTTCTCGGACAAAATATGTATCTGCGGGAATATTGACAAAGGCGTAATTACCTTGCAGGTTGGTCAGTGTGACAGGTTCGCCACCATCGAGCCTGTTGTTGCGGTTGAGGTCGAGGTAAATTTGCCAGTTAGCTAGGGGCTGTTCTCCGGGGTCGATGTTGCCATTTCTGTTAATGTCGTTGAATTTTGTACCCGCGATCGTCCCGGCGTTGAAGTTGTTACCAAAATTGATGCTGGTGACGTTTGTCCCGCTGGTGATGCCGATCGGTGGTGGGTTAGGTGTAGTTTGGCGAAAATTAGGTTGCTGAACTTCTCTAACTTGGTAGACGCCCGCTGGTAAGTTGGCAAAGATGTAGTTGCCTTGGCTGTTGGTGAAGGTGGAAGGTTCGTTAACATCCAACCTCTGGTTATTGTTCAGGTCAAGGTAGATTTGCCAGTTAGGCAGTGGGAATTCCCCAGGATCGGGACGGCCGTTAGCATTAAGGTCGTTGTATTTGTTGCCACTGATGGTGCCGACTTGGAAGTTGCCGATATTGACGTTGGTGATGTCTATTTGGCTGGCGTTTCTGGTGATATTGGTCGATTCGGACATGGTGTTGTTGGACCCAATGAACGCGGTTCAATGTCTGTTGTAGGGAAATCTAACAGTTTTGGGTCAAGCTGTCACGCATTTAGTAGCGAGTAATCTCAACAAGACTTACCCGATGCCTGATGCCCAATTCCCAATTTCCCATTTTTTCCAGATTTGAGGTACGATCGCTACCAGTTTTGCAAAGGTCGAATTTGTAATGTCCCCAAACCTAACAACCAACAGGATTCACCCCCACGAGATCGGGAGTTGGCTCCGAATCTGGAGCTTGTGCGGTTTTGTGGCAATTAGTTCGATCGCCCCTACTCCCGCTGTGGCACTCCCAGCAACTTCCCATCGCGATCGCAGCAGCGACATCATCGCTCAAACAGGTGTAATGGTTCGCCCCACACTCAGCTTAGGTAGTCGGGGATCGGAAGTCCGAGAAATCCAAGCTGCTCTGAAATTATTGGGATTTTACGATGACAATGTAGACGGGGTTTTCTCCCAAAGCACCGCCACCGCCGTGTCCAAGTTTCAGGAAACCGCGGGGGTTGCTCCCGACGGTATAGTTGGTCAAGATACTTGGAATCGATTGTTTCCTCCCACCACCGGGGCGATCGCAGGTCCGATCGACAGCAACAATCCGGTAGCCGAAAATCCTCAGACTAACCCTGAGCCGACACCAGCTAGTTTTCCGGTTTTGAAAAGAGGAATGCGGGGCTCGGCAGTCAGAGATTTGCAAGAACGACTGCGGGCTAAAGGATTTTTGCGATCGAGAGCTGACGGCGTGTTCGGCCGCGAAACCCAAGCTGCGGTCAAGGCTGCTCAGCGACAATATCAACTAGCCGCCGATGGCATTGTTGGCTCTGCGACTTGGGCCGTTTTAGGGCGATCGCCCTAAACAACAGTCAACAGTAGCTCATTGTTAACTTTAATAAAGAAATTGATGTTTTGCCGAAAGTCTGTGTTAGTTTAAAAACATGAAGGACAAAGCCAAGCAGCACAAATAACTTGGATTAAAGATTTGGAATTAGAGTATTTGTCCTCATCGTCTCTAGTTCTCAGGCAGCCCCTGAACCCTGTAGCTGATTAGCAAAGAAAGGTTGATGTGGCGATCGGATTAGTTAGTCAGCTTAAGGCGATTTTAAGAATCGAAAGTTCTTAAGCACAAGTTGCGATCGGACAGTCAAACACAGAAGTCTGAATAGACTCCGCTAATAGCTAGCTCAGAGCAGAGTAGTTGCCAAAAAAGCCCACCTTTAGTTTGAGCAAGCTCAAAATAACTTGAATCAATTGAAAGTACAAACCTTTGAGGGTCTGGCATCCGACGTGCTAGGCCCTCAACATTTTAATTGTTAGTTGATGCTTAGTTTTCCTATCAATTCGGGTTGTATTGGAATGATTTAACCGCGAAGGCGCTAAGGACGCGAAGTTCGAGAAGAGAGTGTTTAATACAGGATGATGAAGAGTGGATTTTAGATTAACAAGGCGTTTTGTTTATTGTTCCCTGGCCACGCGATCGCCTTTTGCTTATCACAATAATGCTTATTTGTCAAATTAGGTCAATTTTGCTTTACAATTCTTAAACATTGATCGGGCATTTTTTATCTATAAAAATGACTGTTGACATTGGAAGAGTTGGTTAATGTTACGAATTTAGAAAGTTTCAGGGTTAAAAATCCAAATTAGTCATAATGCCCCTGGATTGTGAAAATCGTACCACAAGCCTCAAAACAAGTAAATAGGTAAAATAATTGAGAATGATGTCAATAATTTTGGCTGTCTTTAGATTTTCTTAAGATTTGGGGTGAAAAATTAGATCGAACATTTAAAACTAAATCCGCTGTTAGATTGCTTTTGCTTATCTAATTAACTTAAGTTGGCCCGATCGCCCTCAACTACTCAACAATATTAACTACGGTCGATCCAACTTTTCCCCTATTTGTTATAATCAAGATTAAACGAAGTCGTTATGAGTTTGAATAAACAGCTATGACCACACAAACCGTAGAAAATCTAGTCATTATCGGCTCAGGCCCTGCGGGCTACACAGCAGCCATCTACGCTGGGAGAGCCAATCTCAAGCCCGTAGTCTTTGAAGGGTATCAAAGCGGAGGAGTCCCCGGCGGGCAACTGATGACCACCACAGAAGTGGAAAACTTTCCCGGCTTCCCCGAAGGAATCACCGGGCCGGAACTAATGGATCGGATGAAAGCTCAAGCAGTGCGTTGGGGTGCAGAATTATACACAGAAGATGTAACTTTTGTAGATTTGAGCCAGCGGCCGTTTACAGTGCGATCGGAAGATCGAGAAATCAAAACCCACACTATAGTAATAGCTACAGGCGCGACAGCCAAAAGGCTGCACCTACCAAGCGAAGAAAAATACTGGAATTTAGGCATATCTGCCTGTGCGATTTGCGACGGAGCTACACCGATATTCAAAAACGTAGAATTAGCAGTAGTTGGTGGTGGCGACACAGCAGCAGAAGAAGGAGTTTATCTCACCAAGTATGGTTCTCACGTTCATATGTTGGTGCGTTCGTCCTCCATGCGAGCCAGCAAAGCCATGCAAGACCGGGTTTTGAACAATCCGAGAATTACCGTGCACTGGAACACTGAGCCTGTGGATGTTTACGGTAACGGCAAGCTCGAAGGGATTAGAGTCCGAAATACCGAAACAGGGACAGAAAGCAATTTGCCCGTGAATGGGTTGTTTTATGCGATCGGTCACACTCCCAATACTGGTTTATTCCAAGGTCAACTAGAACTGGACAAAATCGGCTACATTAGGCCGAAACATGGCTCGGTAGAAACCAGCGTTGAGGGAGTTTACGCCGTTGGGGATGTCCAAGACCATGAGTTTCGGCAAGCTATCACCGCCGCCGGTAGTGGTTGTATGGGTGCGATGTTGGCAGAAAGGTGGCTTTCGGCCAATGGTTTAACTCAGGAATTTCATCAAACTGAGTCGTCATTGGAGACTCCTGCACCTGTAGCGGAAACTCCCAGAGTGCGGGAAACTAGCGAGAATTTTGATATCAAACTGACGCGACACGAAGGAGCTTATGCTTTGCGGAAGTTGTTCCATGATAGCGATCGACTGATTGTAGTGAAATATGCTTCTCCTAGTTGTGGGCCTTGTCACAGTCTCAAGCCGATTTTGAACAAAGTCGTAGATGAGTTTGATGGCAAAATTCACTACGTGGAAATTGATATTGAAGAAGATCCAGAAATTGCGGAAAATGCTGGTGTGGTGGGAACACCGACGATTCAGTATTTTAAGGACAAGGCTCTGGTGACGGAGCTCAAAGGAGTGAAGCCAAAAAGCCAGTACCGTGAGTTAATTGCCAGTAATTTGTAGGTCTTGCTGCTTCTGTTTTGGGTCTTTTCTCAAGGCTGTGTTGAACGCCTCATATCCAATCCGGTAGCATCTGAATTATTCAGATGCACTCTCGGACTCTGTGTCCTCTGTGTTCTCTGCGGTTAAATCATTCCGATCTAACTGGAAACGATATTACGGCATCAAAGGTTTAATCATATCAATTCCGGTTGTATCGAAATGATTTAACCGCGAAGGCGCGAAGGACGCAAAGGAAGAGAAGAGAGAGTTTAATACAGGAGGATGAAGAGAGGATTTTATATCACACCCGCCAACCCGCTACTGTCAACAGATTTGGAAGGTGCTCAACGCCTTACGGCATCAAAGGTTTAATCACGATCGCCTTCGAGCTTGGCGATCGCTTCCTACCCGTGCTCAACGCCTTACGGCATCAAAGGTTTAATCACACTTATAGCCACGATAAAAAGCAATAGCCCTATTGTGCTCAACGCCTTACGGCATCAAAGGTTTAATCACGCGCACTATGTGAATAGGATTTGCCGTGATGTCAGTCGTGCTCAACGCCTTACGGCATCAAAGGTTTAATCACATCTACGACTATCCCCGTATTCTCGCCGGGTAAAAGTGCTCAACGCCTTACGGCATCAAAGGTTTAATCACTTGCACAGTCTTTAATTACAGTCACAGAGCTGGGAATCTGCTCAACGCCTTACGGCATCAAAGGTTTAATCACTGTCAAGTTAGTCATATCGCCGGGATGTCCCACAAGTGCTCAACGCCTTACGGCATCAAAGGTTTAATCACATGCCAGACGCACGGATTATTTTGCGCGCCGTATCGGCAGTGCTCAACGCCTTACGGCATCAAAGGTTTAATCACATCTTAATCCGATTTTATCGGATTTTAACTCCGGTGCTCAACGCCTTACGGCATCAAAGGTTTAATCACAAGAATTGATTTGTCTGATTGCGCCCAATCTAAATTGTGCTCAACGCCTTACGGCATCAAAGGTTTAATCACAGCGGTTCCTGAAAGCCTTATATAGCAATGCCTCCTGGCCAGTTTTGCAAGCACCCCAGCACTCAAGGCACCCGGAGATAGCAATTATGGCAAAAAAGGTCATCACCACAGACATACAGCAACCCTCAAAAGCTTACACAGCCTAGGTTCTGTCAAAATGCAAGCACCTCCTCCCCTGTTCGAGAGACCTCAAACCCAATCAGGTAAAGGTTTTGAGCCTCATAAAAGCCTAGTTGAGTTCTCCACAACCAGAGGTGCTTAAATTTTCAGGAATCTCCTCAGAGCTTCCATCAACAGACCTAATACCAAAACTATTTTAAGCCACAATGGCTTCAACACACCAGCGATCTCAATTCCTTTCTTCATCGGAATATGAACTTGTCTCAGATATCTCTCTTTGTTATCTGCGTCCTAGCTCCGGTTAAATCACGATCGCGCCACCGGAAACAAGCCGATCGACGCTATTCTATTTGAGTAGATCGAACGGTTTCCCAACTCCCAATTCCCAATTATTTAATTATGGCTCAAGGCAGACTCCGACTACCGAGATTTCTCAACCTTGCGGCACCCTCAAACCTGTCCATGAAAATGATGTGGGTAGGTTTGACAATCACCGCTGCGTTTGTATTGATTGCCACCTTCACCCCCACCCTACAGAGTTGGGGATGGCTGCAAAATCCTACAGATGCCTTAATCAATCCCATCCACGAACCGCCTTCAGCAACCTATTGGTTTGGGACTACCCGCAGTGGCTATGATGTTTTTTCTCGAACGCTTTTTGCTTCTAGGGCTGCTTGGCAAGTAGTCCTTCTGGCTACAGGTTTGAGTTTGTCGATCGGTGTACCCTTGGGATTGGTTAGCGGTTATTTAGGTGGCAAACTCGATCGCATCCTGTTGTTTTTAATGGATACAATTTATACTTTGCCGGGATTGCTACTGTCTTTAACCCTAGCTTTTGTAGTGGGGAAAGGAGTTTTGAATGCTGCGATCGCCCTTAGCATTTCCTACATTCCTCAATACTACCGTGTTGTCAGAAATCACACCACCAGCATCAAAACGGAATTATTTGTTGAAGCCGCTAGAGCTATGGGGGCTGATACTTGGACAGTCCTTTCCCGCTATCTGTTTTTGAACGTGATTCAGAGCGTACCAGTGTTGTTTGCGCTCAATGCAGCCGATGCCATTTTAACCCTAGGAGGTTTAGGATTTCTCGGTTTGGGACTTCCTGAAGAAACTCCTGAATGGGGACATGATTTGCGTTTAGCCCTGGATGCACTACCTACAGGAATTTGGTGGACAGCTTTGTTTCCCGGTTTGGCTATGACTTTAATGGTAGTAGGATTGTCTTTTGTCGGAGAAGGATTGAATGAGTTTGTTAATCCTAAACTGCGGAATCAATAATCATTTTCCTCTAGCACAACCTCAAACAAACCAACACCCAGACTCCCGACTTCTTAAAAAAGTCGGGAATTTAACAGACTACTTATTAAATAAACAGACACTATAATTCAGGATGTGAAATGAAAAATATTCCTCGTATAGAATATCTCAAAGTCCAAAACTACCGAGCTTTACATAATCTAGAACTTAAAAAAATTACTCCCTTAACCGTCTTCTTAGGACCAAATGGGAGCGGAAAATCAACTATTTTTGATGTTTTCGCTTTCCTGTCTGAATGTTTCACCGAAAGCCTAAGAAAAGCATGGGATAGACGAGGCAGATTCCGAGAATTACGTACCAGAGACAGTACAGGCTGTATCATCATTGAATTAAACTATCGAGAGACATCAAAATCACCGTTAATCACCTATCATCTCGCCATAGATGAAGAAAACAATCGTCCTTTTATCGCTGAAGAATGGCTACAGTGGAGACGAGCAGGTCAAGGTAAACCTTTTCGCTTTTTAGATTTCAAAAAAGGCGAAGGACAAGTTATTAGTGGCGCAACTCCTGATGAAGAAGATGAAAGGATAACCGAACAACTAGCATCCTCTGAATTATTAGCAGTAAATACATTAGGACAATTTGCCAAACATCCCCGCGTCAGTGCTTTAAGGCGGTTTATTACAGGTTGGTATTTATCTTATTTAACCGCCGATAATACCCGCAGCCTTCCCGAAGCAGGTGCACAGGAAAGATTGTCCCCCACTGGTGACAATTTACCAAATGTTATTCAATATCTAAAAGAACAACATCCCCAACGGTTAGAAGAAATACTAAAAACCCTTTCTGCTCGTATTCCACGCCTGGAAAAAGTCGAGGCTCTTGTCATGCAAGATGGCAGACTTTTGTTGGAAATTAAAGATGCTCCTTTTTCTCATCCCATTTTGGCAAAATATGCCTCCGACGGTACGTTAAAACTCTTAGCTTATCTAACAGTATTGTTTGACCCCAATCCCCCGCAATTAGTTGGAATAGAAGAACCAGAAAATCATTTACATCCGCGTTTATTACCTCAAGTTGCCGAAGAGTGTCGTTCTGCTTCTGCTAATACTCAATTAATGGTAACAACCCATTCTCCTTTTTTTGTGGATAGTTTAAAGCCAGAAGAATTATGGGTATTATATCGAGATGAAAAAGGTTTTACTCAAGCAAAAAGAACCGCAGATATGCAGGGAGTAAAACAATTTATGGATCATGGTGCATTACTTGGTTCGCTGTGGATGGAAGATTTTTTTGAGGTAGGAAACCCCCTCAAAAATGCGGGTGCTCCTCAATCATTTAAACCTAAAAATTAAGAGGAGGTGAGCATTTTGCATTTTGAGTTTTTAGTGGAAGAATCATCCCTAGAATCAGCTTTAACCCAGCTTTTGCCTAAAATATTGCCATCGACTGTTACATTTAAAATTCATGCTTTTAGAGGAAAAGATGATTTAATTTGTAAATTGCCTAACCGTTTGAAAGGTTATCAAGCATGGCTTCCACTTGATTGGAAAATTGTTATTTTAATAGATGAAGATCGAGAAGATTGTCTAAAATTAAAAAAGCAACTAGAAAATATAGCAATATTAGCCGGATTAATTACTAAATCTTCATGTCAAAAAAATAAATCTTTTCAAGTATTAAATCGAATTGTGGTTGAAGAATTAGAAGCATGGTTTTTCGGCGATGTTGAAGCAATTTGCCAAGCTTATCCTAAAGTCTCTGCCAATTTAGCTAATCAACAACCCTATCGAGATCCTGATGCTATCAAAGGAGGCACATGGGAGGCTTTAGAAAGAGTTTTACGAAGAGCTGGATATCATCAGGGAGGATTAGAAAAATATAAAGCCTCTAGCGAAATCTCTAAATATATGAATCCTGAATCAAATCGCTCTAAAAGCTTCCAAGTCTTTTGTCAAGGTTTATTAGAAAGTATCGATAGTTCCCAGGTATAATCAACTTTACAGATAATTGCCGATCGCGCTGTTGCTGAGCTAGGATCGCGATCGATGATTTAGAGGTCATGCTTTCGGAGGACAAGTCGTAAAAAATGTAACAAAAATTCCCTCGATCGCGCCACCGCTCGATCTCTCAACATCCTTAACCTCATCCAGTAGCGAGGGATCTGTCTACTTTACCAGGCGATCGCTCTGATTCCAGATAACTGCGCAATTTTACCTAAAATTTAGGAAGCTTCTTAATCGAATCTTTACATTTTTTAAATAAACACTGAATTTATACTGACGGAAAATTTAAAATTGTGTGGATTCTGAGAGAGGGCGATCGCGTAAGTATGTGGCAAAAGTCAAAAAATCAGGGAATAGTTGAGACCGGAGAGTGGCAAGGGGAGCTAAGTATCAGTAAAATGTATCGACATAATTTTGACTATTGACGAGACAAACTTGTGTGCAACTGCTTAAATGAGAATATGACGTTAATAACTTAATGTGATTTAACGTTAAATTTAGACCCAATTTCTGAGATTTGAGCTAACTTAACAAAGAAAGCCCCTGTTGCACTACTAAACCCGCAACGCTTCATTTGGGGTAATTTTCGGTCTCTAATCCAGAGTTGCCGAGTCACAACTAAAGCTACAAGCTTTATTCGATCGCGGATTTAGAATGATTCAATTTAGGGAAACAGGGTAAAGATGGGTGCATCTATACGGATTACATTAGCCGGAATTCCGGTCAGTCAAAAACTGTCTGCTCGGTGTCTGGACGGCTACGCCGCAGTCGTTCACCCACATACTCGCAGAAAAACACGCCAATCTCAAGTTTCAAAGTTCTTGTGGACGATTCTGAGGATTTAACCCAATCAGCGCTTAGTGCGTATTGTTAAACTAAGCTGACAAAACTTGGGTAGTTCTGACAAAGAATGGAAAATATCTTCCAATTTTTGTGAGAAAGGCTACAATCGGAAAGGTCTTTGCAAGATCCAATACTGAACTGTTTGGTGCTTCGATCCCAAACTTTTGCGTTTTGTGCAGCAGACGGGCATCCAAGGAGGCCGCAACTAGCCGTCCAACTGCTATGTCTGGCTACCAGAGTGAAAGCACCAGGCGAACTAAAAGTTCGACACCTGGAAAACAAAAGTTAAAGGGTTCCGTCCCAGGAAACTTGTACGGGTAAAAAATAGAAGTCCAAATTAGAACAGTTAGTATTTCCCGAAGTGCCTTCCCTCGGCTCTGTGGTTAGAGCTTCTAGGCAAAATATCGCAGAAAGTGCGGTAACAGATTGCGAAGAAAACAGCCAAGCACTCAATTCGAGGTCGCGACAATCATGTCTGCTATGGGCGAGATACTCGACAACACTGGATAACCAGTTCAAATCTGTACAGAGATATCTCGGTTAGGTCTAACCACAGACTAGGTTAAGAAGGTAACAACACCCTGTGGGTACATGGGGGAATCCTTACTCAGTAACTACCAGTTAAATATCTTGATTTAGTAAAGGAAGTGCTGGTAGCTTGAGAAACGTTCTTAACATTACCCAAACAAAAATCCTCCGATGATGCGGAGGCTTGACCAGATCAAAATATTTCTTGTAGACAATAACTGGCAGACAAAAAATCCCACTCTTTCTGGCTGTGGGAATGTCAATACTGGCTAAGTTGTCTAAACTACAAACAGACACTATTCGACTGTTATTTATTCTTCAATTCAGGAGCATGAGGAAGGCGGCATGATCCAGGCAAACACCGTACTCGAAACCAAAATCAAACCCCAAATGGAAACTATCGAGTTGCTTCGGAACGCCGAAAGCGTTCTACCTGAGAGCGAGTTGGAACTATTTATCGACGACGAAGACGATCGAGAAGATTTTCTAGATACTCAATCTGAGGAAGACGACACCAAGTCTGGCAAAGGTGCCAAAGCTCGCCGTCGAGCTCAGGCAAAGAAAAAGCACTATACTGAAGACTCTATTCGTCTTTACTTGCAAGAAATAGGTCGGATTCGGCTGTTACGAGCCGACGAAGAGATTGAACTGGCCCGTAAAATTGCCGATTTGTTAGAATTGGAGCGAGTCAGAGAACAACTCTTAGAGGATTTAGACCGAGAACCCAAAGACAATGAATGGGCGACTGCTGTCGAGATGGCGCTACCGGCATTTCGTCATCGACTCCATGTGGGACGGCGCGCCAAGGAAAAAATGGTGCAGTCAAACCTGCGTTTGGTGGTGTCGATCGCCAAAAAATACATGAATCGTGGTTTGTCTTTCCAAGATTTGATTCAGGAAGGCTCTCTCGGTTTAATCCGGGCTGCGGAAAAGTTTGACCACGAAAAAGGTTACAAGTTCTCAACCTACGCGACTTGGTGGATTCGTCAAGCCATTACTAGGGCTATTGCTGACCAATCCCGCACTATCCGCCTACCGGTTCACCTTTACGAAACCATTTCGCGGATCAAAAAAACTACGAAACTTCTTTCTCAAGAAATGGGTCGCAAGCCTACGGAAGAAGAAATTGCGACTAAGATGGAAATGACGATCGAGAAATTGCGCTTCATTGCTAAGTCAGCACAATTGCCGATTTCTTTAGAAACTCCCATCGGTAAAGAAGAAGATTCGCGTTTGGGAGATTTTATTGAATCAGACGGAGAAACCCCCGAAGATCAAGTCTCAAAAAATTTGTTGCGGGAAGATTTAGAAAGCGTTTTAGATACCCTCAGCCCGCGCGAGCGAGATGTGTTGCGACTGCGGTACGGCTTAGATGACGGACGGATGAAGACCTTGGAGGAAATTGGTCAAATCTTTAACGTCACTCGCGAGCGGATTCGGCAAATCGAAGCGAAAGCCTTGCGGAAGTTGCGCCATCCCAACCGGAACAGCATCTTAAAAGAATATATCCGCTAGAGTATTTATCTCGCATCACCCAAAAGAGTGATTTGGATTCCAGTTGCACTCAGCGACGATAGTTGACGGTTGACCATTGATGGTTGGCCGTTGACTTTCTGCTGCGAGTATGATATCATTCCCGGTTGTATCGGAATGATGTTGACAGCAAGACTTAAGTGGCAAATAGTTTGCTAAACTTATCTACAGTTGATTGCCCAGAGTCAGTTCCATGTTTGGCGTCAAGCGATCGCTCAAGTTGAATAAAAAAGAAGCGACCTTGATGGCAAAACACGCAGGATTTCGGCGCGTGGTATTTAACATGAATTACATTAAACCCCAGAAGTGTAGCAATCCTTCACCAGAAACCAATTCGATGATTACAGCAGCAGAGAAACCAATCATCGCCAGACGACCGTTCCAATTTTCTGCTCCTTCGCTAAAGCCCCAGTTCCAAGCGTTACGTTTTGGTTCTTGCATGGTACAAAGTTCCTTAATTAAGTTTTGTAATGCTTATGTAAATAAATATAACAGGCGCTTGCATAAAGTGCAAGCTTATGAGTAAAAAGGTAAAACTTGGCGATCGCTAACGGGGAAATATCGCCAATTCCGTCTCCGGGTCAAAAAGGTGAATTTTATCATGGGCGATCGCCAGCCACAACTCCTCGCCCACACGGATCGATCGCTCAGGAGGAACGCGCACTTGCAAGCAAAGGGCTGGTGCATCGGTGAGACTAACCCGCAAATAGGTTTCGTATCCCAAAGCTTCCACAATATCGACTTGAACCGAAAGATTTTTAGTAGCAGGAGGGTGAATGGTCAAATGTTCTGGCCGAATTCCCAAAATGAGAGATTTACCGTCATACTTTTGTAAACTTT
Source organism: Microcoleus sp. EPA2 (assembly GCA_020882975.1). Lineage (GTDB taxonomy): Bacteria > Cyanobacteriota > Cyanobacteriia > Cyanobacteriales > Microcoleaceae > Microcoleus. Next base: position 57,458 of record JAHRFD010000001.1, read on the forward strand.
TTGCCCAAATATCAGGTAAAGTAAAGCGAAAATGAGGGTGAGAAATTAATAACGGAGCAGTAAATTGCACCGGTAAAAAATTCATCGGCGGAGAACCAATAAACTCAGCGACAAACAAGTTAGCAGGTTTATTATAAAGCTGTAGAGGTACATCTACTTGCTGAAGTTGACCGAGATTCATAATCGCAATACGATCGCCCATAGTCATCGCCTCAGTTTGGTCGTGAGTCACATAAATAGTTGTAGTTCCCAATTGTCGCTGCAACTGCACAATTTGCGATCGAGTTTCCCCCCTTAATTTAGCATCCAGATTAGAAAGGGGTTCATCCATTAAAAAAACTTCAGGATTTCGAGCCATAGCCCTACCCAAAGCTACCCGCTGTTTTTGTCCTCCCGAAAGTTGTTTGGGTAAACGATTTAACAAAGGTTCTATTTGCAGCAATTGAGCAACTTTAGTTACTCGTTTCCCCACAGTTTTTTCCCGTTCCGAAAGATAGCGTAAACCCTTGGGTAAATTGCGAGTAATTCCTACTAACAAATCTTCGAGTAAAGGCTGAACTTGATATTTTTTAAAATTACTAATCACCCAATTTTCAATTTGATGAATAATCTCTTGTTTATTTTTATTGCTACCTAGGGACTGCTGACTAAGAACTAATGACTTCTTCTCCCTTTCCGATCGCCGCAATCCAAAAGCGAGATTATCGTAAACAGTTAAGTGAGGATAGAGAGCATAATTTTGAAACACCATGGCGATATTTCGGTCTTTAGGTGGCACATCGTTAACCAACCGATCGCCCACCCAGATATTACCAGCAGTCACAGTTTCCAAACCAGCGAGCGATCGGAGCAAAGTGCTTTTTCCGCAGCCAGAAGGCCCCACTAACACCATAAATTCCCCATCTTCGACAGTTAAGTTAATGCGCCGCAGAACGTTGTTAGACCTGGAGGGAGGGCTATCTGGTGAGAGATTTTCTGTATAATTTGCCTCTTTGTCCTGCTCTCCTTGGCGGAGTGGAAAACTTTTGTAGATATTTTCTAAGACAACTTTAGCCATTGAACTATTTTCAAATAGGGAATGGGGAATGGGGAATGGGGAATGGGGAATTGAGAATTGGGAATTGGGAATTGGGAATTGGGAATTGGGAATTGGGAATTGGGAATTGGGAAAAAGCCGAAAAGCAAAATATCTTCCTTTATCCCTCTTCCCCCTTGGGCAAGCGTTGTCGAAGGACTTTCTTCCTTCTTCCTTCTTACTTCTTCCTTCTACTGACAACTAATAACTTTGATGATTTTCTCTCCCGGATTGAGGTCAAAAACTCTCTCACCAGGAGCATCCTTGCCCCAAAAAGCAATAGCATCAGTAGCCGATCGCAGAAATCTGCCAGTATTAGTTAAAAGTTTGACATCACTACCAGGAACCACCCGCAGCAAGCCAACCAAAGTATCTTTAGGTTCTGCGAAACGAAAAGCTTGGGTGCCGATTTCACCGCGGTTAGTCAGTCGGACAGAACCCGCGGGCATCCGTTTGGCCCAACCCAACTCCGAAAATAGCACCAGAGTGTCATCGGGGTCTAGAGTAACACAACCCACCAAATCTTCTTGTTTTCGCAGCCGTGTGGCTTGAGAACCCTGGGCTGCACGGCCCATGGGTGGCAGTTGTTCGTCATTGACCTCAAACCGGAGGACTCTGCCTCCCGTTGTGGCGATGGCGACTTGTTCGCCGACTTTAGTAAGACTAGCCCAGCGCAGTCGATCGTCCTCCTTGAGCTTAACAAGAGTCACACCGCGATTAGTCAAATCCGCAAATTCTGAAAGTGGTAGGCGCTTAATTTTACCTTGCTCAGTCAAGGTTACTAAGTCTGTCGCTTCGGAATTTTCCGGCAAAATAAAGTGTGCGACTGTGAGTTCGGACAAAGTGCGGCCGGCACTTTCTTTGGTAGCCGATGGCGAAAGTAAACTGACGATGGGGGTACCTCGATCGCGCCCGGTGCTAGTGGGAATATCAGACACTTTTAGGGGATAAGCCTTACCACTGGGAGTTAAGATGACTAAATTGCGATCGGTTCTAGTCGGGCTGGCGGTGACAATAAAATCTTCATTTTTTTCTAAAGCTTGAAGCGACTTTTCCCTACTTTTAGGACGGGATTGATCGGCCGTCGGCAGCCGCCGCACATAATTTTTGTGAGTAAACTCAACAATAGTTTCCTCGGCCTGGGGCTGGGGAAATAGGGTGTGAGGCGCAGCTAATTCTGTGTCAGATGGGAGTGCGGATTTTTGCTTACCCGAACTTTTTGGTTGGCCGTTAGCAGCAGATGCCTGGCCATTAACCAATTTAGTACGGCGCGGGTCTGCGTGCTTACGTTTGAGCGATCGGAATTCTTTCTTTAAAGCCTTCAAAAGTTCATGTCTGTCGCCCAAAAGCCGCTGCAATTCTTGAATTTTTACCATCAACTCATCCAACTCAGACTGCAAATTTTGCCTTTCCAAACCAGTCAGCCGACGCATCGGCATCGACAAAATCGCATCAGCTTGACTTTCGGTCAAATTAAGCCGAACTTGGAAATTGGCTTTAGCAGTGGTGCCATCGGGAGCATTGCGGAGAATATCGATCGCCACATCAAGATTTGTCAAAGCCAACATTAAGCCTTGGACAATGTGACAGCGACGTTGGGCCACCTCCAACTCGTAATTGTAGCGACGGGTGAGAGTCACTTCCCGAAAATGCAAAAATTCTTGCAACAACTGTCTCAGAGTTAACTGTCGGGGTTGACCGTTGACAATTGCCAGCAAAATCGCCCCAAAATTAGTTTGCAAGTCAGTTTGTTGGTAAAGACGAGCTAGAACTGCTTCTGGGTTAGATTCCCGCTTGAGTTCGACCACCACTCGAATACCCTCGCGATCGCTTTCGTCCCGCAAATCAGCAATCCCATCAAGTCGGCCAGAATTTACCAAATCCGCCACCTTTTCAATCCAAGCCGCCTTATTCACCTGAAAAGGAAATTCCGTCACCACCAACGCCGTTTTAGTGCGTATTTTGCGATTACCAGGCACTTCCTCCACCCGAACCACACCCCTGACGGCAATACTACCTCGCCCCTTAGTGTAGGCATCAATAATGCCCTCTGTAGCAATAATTTCCCCACCAGTCGGGAAATCCGGTCCCGGAATTAGTTCCAGCAACTTCTGATCCGAGAGTTCTGGGTTTTCAGTCAAAGCAATTAAACCGTCCACCACCTCGCCCAGATTGTGTGGGGGAATATTAGTTGCCATGCCCACGGCAATGCCAGTACAGCCATTGAGAAGTAAAAAAGGCAATTGGGCAGGCAAAACCGTAGGTTCCTGCTGCGAACTGTCAAAATTAGCAGTAAAATCAACAGTGGCATCACCGACCTGAGTTAGCATGGCTTCATGAGCGATCGAAGCCAGTCTGGTTTCGGTGTAGCGCATGGCAGCAGCCGGATCATTGTCCACCGAACCAAAATTGCCGTGACCCGCCAGTAAAGGATAGCGGCTCGAAAACTCTTGAACCATACGCACCAAAGCGTCGTAAACCGATTGGTCGCCGTGGGGGTGATATTTTCCTAAAACATCTCCCACTACTCTGGCACACTTGCGGTAGGGTCGGTCTGGAGTCAGACCGAGTTCGTGCATCGCGTACAAAATTCGGCGGTGAACGGGTTTTAAACCGTCGCGGACATCAGGCAAAGCTCGCCCGACGATCACACTCATGGCATATTCAAGGTACGATTGCTGCATCTCGGCGTGCAAAGCCGTAGAAATTACTTGCCCGGAAAGTAGGTTGAGTTGTTTAGCCATGAGTCCTTATGTCCGTTAATTCCTGAGTGCTAGGGCAAGAGTCAAGGGGCCGGTAATGCTTGCCTATCTAAGCGTGAAAACTGTTTGTCGCTATTGGAACTGAAAGTTCGACAAAGCCGCCAATCAGGGGGATAAAAATCAACTTAACTTATGAAAAAAGAATAAGACTGCCGAAGACTGGCAACACTTGCTTTTTACCCTCCACTCTTACCCTAACCTCTATGTTGCCTTCAATGGCGCCTACCTTTTTATTTACACGATATGTGACAAAAATTTCTTGGAGTTCGCTTTTGCACAGACTGCCTCGGCTAAAATTTTTTAGTACCCGTGGATTTATTCAGCCTATCTGACAAACCTAAAACACAAGTCCATAACTAATGGAACGATACTGGGGTAAAACTGATTGGTGACTAGGCCAACATCAGTGATACCAGCAGGACTAAACATTGCTTGATTCTGAGAGCAAGTAGGAAACCAACACTTGATCAAATACGGGTTTTGCAGAGTTCCCGGCCTACGGCACTAAAAACACTGCATGATTTGAGGGGGAAAACCCCTGTACCTGATTTCCCTTTGGACTAAAACTACAAAAATGCTCAACTTTCCATAATTACTAACCTGCAACCAAGCCCTAAAAAGACTGAACTTGACAGACAAAACCTCCCACCAGCAAAACTGACCAGACCCCTTGGTAAAAAGAGGAATTACTTGAGCCGAGACAAAAAGGGAAAGAAACGCTACTTCCCCGCTCTGTCGCCGGCAATTCAATAGTCTTAAAACTATTGAAGTAACATTGCAAGGGCGATCGCGCAACTCAAGTAACCAAGTCCAGTCTGGCACTAACCCACCAAAAGCCTCCAACGAGCAAGCAAACCGTAGTGCGATCGCACAAGCAGGGCTTTAGAGTGAGAGAAAGAATCTGCCATGAGTTCGAGAGTAGCTGAAATTTACCCATCACAAATCGGGCAAAAAAAGCACGCCCTTACCCAACAGAATCTGCAAACATCCATGTTTTCTCAAAAGCCTGCAAACAACCCGCTCGATGCCTACTTCACAACAACTAGGGGAAATTGTCTAACCCACAAACAAAAGATTCACAGTGGCTTTTTTTTTACAACCACTCTTAGCGATACCCCCTCGCGTAACCATGCCCCAAAACTAGCGTTGCCCGATCGAACTTTCGAGGAGGCCCAGGGGTCCCAAAGGATATTTTCTGCTCCCATCTCAGAATACTGAGCCTTTCACTTACCGAATACTTTTATGAAAACCGTTCTGATTGTAGAGGACGATTTAGTCAATGCTAGAGTCTTCTCTAAAATTTTAACCAAGCGAGGAGGCTTGGCTGTAAAACACACAGAAAACGTCGAAGAAGTCATGCAAATCGCTTCAAAAGGCGAAGCAGACTTAATTTTGATGGATGTGTCCCTTTCACGTAGCGTATACCAAGGAAAAGCCGTTGATGGCATCAAAATCACCCAACTGCTCAAAGCAGACCCACAAACTGCTTCCTTGCCAATTATCCTAGTCACAGCTCATGCCATGGCAGGAGATAGGGAAACCTTTCTGGATCAGAGCGGTGCAGATGGCTACATATCCAAACCAGTAGTAGACCATCAGCTATTTGTTGACCAAATTAAAGCACTGCTGCCCCAAGAATAGCCACAACCAACAAAAAACAACTCAAACAAAAAACAGCAAAAAACCAAGGAAAAAAGCAACAGCAACTCCCAAAAACAAAACCCGCCCTTTATTAACCACAGAGGGCAAAAAACCAACTACCCAAACCAAAAAAAAGGCGAAACCCCCGGATTGATAGGAAGCACAAAACAGAGGCGATCGCAGCCTCCAGTTTCAGCAACCCTGCCAATCTCCCAACAAAAACAATCGCCATCGGGTCAATCCTAAAACTAACCAAAAACAAGCCAACTGCAAACTAGAACCTTTACAGTTCCAGCTCGCAGTTGGCCTCAAAAAAACAGCTTCAAAAAAAATCACCTACAGCCATCAACAAAAAGACACAAAATGATATCAATTCCGGTTGTATCGGAATGATTTAACCGAAAAGGCGCGTTCCCCGCAGGGGTTCCCGTAGGGTAGTACACGAAGCAAGAGAAGAGAGAGTTTAATCATTCCGATGAAGAGAGGATTTTATATGATTGGCCCATAGAGCTAGCCGTGTTTGACTTTGCTTGACATCCTTAGTCCTAGGGCTGTTTGATTAAATATTTTAAGTGTAGTCAAGCTCAGTGGACAATTTGCCGCGACTGACTGGTTTAATTTTGAGAGCAGCGAGGCGATCGTACACAGCTTGACGGCTTGCGAGTCCGTAACGATGCTGCAAATCCGACACAGCGTGGAATTCAGTCATTTTTTGATAATTGGTGAGGTTTGTCCACTAGACAATTCTAGCTTGTCCAGTGATGCAGTAGACAAGTTACTGGACAAACTCAAAAACGAAACTCGTTTCGCTTCTTGCAGAGAATTTGACGAATGATTCAAAACACGATCGCTATCAACAAGAAAGATCCCGATCGAAAGCTACCGACTGCTATCAAAGGCTTTAATTCGGATTTGCTTGGTTGATTAGCGGGGTTCCATTTCTAGCACTTTTTTGCTTCGTTAAGTGCTGTTTGTTGGGGAAAAGAGAAGCAGTCGCTATGAGTTTCCATTCAATTAGTTTCCCCAACGAGTGGGGACACTCCGCAACAGACGTGCGGAGTTTTTTGTCACGTTTCCATTCAATTAGTTTCCCCAACGAGTGGGGACCTTGCTGTGTGCTGCATACAAGTAGTCGCCGACAACTAAGCTACTACGTTTCCATTCAATTAGTTTCCCCAACGAGTGGGGACCACAATAATTCCCACTGTCCAACAGAATCAGTACCCAGATGGTCAGTTTCCATTCAATTAGTTTCCCCAACGAGTGGGGACAAAGGGCCCGCCCCTTAAAGGCTAACCGTACCACATAATGTTTCCATTCAATTAGTTTCCCCAACGAGTGGGGACACAATCTGGTCTGACGCTACAACAGAAGCTCAAGTTGGCGACATGTTTCCATTCAATTAGTTTCCCCAACGAGTGGGGACTGGGAACGGTCGCATCATGCAAGGTGCAGACGGGCGCTGGTGGGCTTGGAAGTTTCCATTCAATTAGTTTCCCCAACGAGTGGGGACCACGCTGTGGTCGATCGTCCGCAAGGAAATACTAGGGGTTTCCATTCAATTAGTTTCCCCAACGAGTGGGGACCAGCTAGGCAGGTAATTCCTGCCTAGCTAATCGCTTCACAAGTCCCATGCAAAACAAACCCCCTTTACCTCCCGGAGTCGAACATCAAATCAAGTTGTTTCGTGTGGATTATCCACCTGTTTCCATTCAATTAGTTTCCCCAACGAGTGGGGACTTTGCTCAGCCTAAAATATATTCCAATTTCACAAGCCGAACTTTTTGGTTTCCATTCAATTAGTTTCCCCAACGAGTGGGGACCCATCGGTGAGCTCAATGAGCTTGATGAATGGCTGTTTCCATTCAATTAGTTTCCCCAACGAGTGGGGACGCCCCATGGTATACCGTGAGTGGGTTAATCTATGTGCCCTGTTTCCATTCAATTAGTTTCCCCAACGAGTGGGGACTCCTCCACTATACACCCCATACAGCGCAAGGTGTCCAGAGGCCATTTGCGAGGGTCAGATCTTTTTCTTGGATTTAACACCTGTGTTCGCTCCACAAAAATCCATGAAACCCTTACCCAGTAAGCCTGCGAGGGTCACGACGCAAAAAAGTCGTTTCAGCCAATTTACCGCCAGCCTCGCAACACCAGCTAAATAATCACTGATCCAGGTGCTTTTGTCACCGGTGCCCCCACACCCCAAGTCCCCACCTGTCCCCCAACTACCCCCCCGCGAGTTCGGGGGGGCTTTGAATGCCTGTGGGCGATCGGGATGCGCTTCCTATTCCTTTCCCAAAAACGAAACCCGTTTCGCTTTTGAAAAAGAATAACTAGGCAACCACATTAGTCCTCGTCGTCATAGTCATCCCCAAGCTCGAAGTCATCATCCCCCATCGCCCCCATCGCATCATCATCCCCATCCGCCACAAAATCATCATCCCCAACCTCAACCTCCTCCTCAAACTCATCATCCGCCTCAACATCCGAACCAGAACCCACACCAAACCCAGACTCGATCGCATAAGCACGACGAGCCGAGCGATCGTCCAGCACCCCGCCCTCCGGCAAGCCCCGAACATCCTCATCATCAAACACCCCACCATCCAGCGAAATATCCGCACTTAGCTGATCCTCATAGGCATTGAACCCCGTACCAGCCGGAATCAAACGCCCAATAATCACATTCTCCTTCAGCCCCCGCAACCAATCAGACTTACCCTCGATCGCAGCCTCCGTCAACACCCGCGTCGTCTCCTGAAAAGAAGCAGCCGAAATAAAGCTATCAGTATTCAAAGAAGCCTTAGTGATACCCAACAACACAGGAACATAATCCGCCGGCGCACCACCAGTAATCGACATCGCCTCGTTCACCTGCTCCACCTGCCGCAACTCCACCAGCTCCCCAGGAAGCATAGTAGTATCACCCCCATCCTCCATCCGCACCTTATTAGTCATCTGTCGGACAATCACCTCAATGTGCTTATCAGAAATATCAACCCCCTGAGACTGATAAACCGCCTGCACCTCATTCACCAACAAAGTCTGCACCTGCAAGAAACTCTCCAGAGCCGCCTCAAAAGTCGGCTTCCGCTCCTTCAGCACCTGGAAATAAACCTCCAGAATCTCATGAGGATTCGCCGGCCCATCAGTCAGCGCCTCCGCAGCACCCACCCGCTGTCCATCAGAAACAATCGGATTCTGACCAGGAAGCAAAGCATACTCCTCAATCCGGCCATCATCCTCCACCACCCGCAACTCCACAACATCCCCATCAGCCTCCACCTGAGCCACCCCAGGACGCTTCGCCAAAATACAAGCCTCCTTCGGCTTCCGAGCCTCCAGCAACTCCTCAATCCGCGGCAAACCCTGGATAATATCCCCCGTCTTCGCCCGCTCAAACACCAAAATCACCAGATTATCGCCCCGCTGCACCAAATCCCCATCATCCACATGGAGCACCGCACCAGCCGAAACCCGATAGGGACGCGCTATCCGCAACAAAATCTGAGCCGACCCCCCCTCAGTAGTTGGAGAAATCACCTTCATCACCTGACCAGACTCTTGCAGAAAAATCCCAGGAGCCACCTCAGTCCCAGCCACCAACAACTCCCCAGCACTCACCTGGGGAACCCCAGCCACATCAACAGTCACCGCATCCGAATCCCGCATCACCAAAAGTCGGCGCACCGGCTCCCCAATCTTTTCCCGAATCCCCCGGACAGTCCCCGCCTCCTTACACAAAATCTCCGTCCGAGCCACCACAGCCCCAGGCGCAATCTCTTGACCATCCTCCACCAACAATCTGGTGTGAGTGCTCCCTTGAGTTGGGTCCGCCGAAACATCCCGGCGCAAAGCCAAAGACTCCAAAATCACCAACTGGAGACGCATCGGCTTCGATCGCCCTTCCCCATCCTCATCCAGCATCGCCAGAGCCCCATCAGACTCCGCCCCATCCAACTGCCACCCAGGACCAGAACCATCCGCCCCAAAAGCCACAGCATCCACCTCATCCGGCAACAGCTCAATATCCGCCGCCAACTGCGGAGCATCAGTCCCAATCTCCAAAATCAACTGAGTCCGCAACAACTCCAACCCATCCACAGACTTCACCCGCTCCCCATCCTTATAGGGCAACCGTTGAACCGCCCGCAGAGCAATAGACTCATTCAGCGCCGTCTGCGAAGGCACGGGAGGGCGATCGGGCACAGGGAATTCCACCACAGGCCGCAACAACAACGCAGGACCCTCCGGTGTCTCGATATATTCCGCATAGGCCAACTCCCCAGCAATCAAACCAGGCACAACCTCCTGACCCGCATTCACAATTTGCCCCTCACCCAGAGCCAACAGAGGGCGATCGACAGCGTGCAACTCCCCAGGCTTAATCACAATTTCCCGCAAAATGTCATTCTTCTGAGTCACCTCCACAGCCCCACTGGTTTGGCAGAAAATATCCTTCACCACCTCAGTCCCAGCTTCCACATACTGCCCATCCTCCACCAACAGCAGAGAAATATCCTTATTCACCTCATGGCACTCCTCCGGTATCCACAGCAGAGTACCACCCTTCACCACCTCATAGCCCAGCTTCGCCTTCCCACGCTTGTGCACTTCCACCCCGGCGTATTTCACAATACCCCCAGTCGCCGTGCGATAGCTATCATCCAGCAACTCCGCCACCACTTCCCCATTAATCACCTTACTGCCAGGAGTAGTCTTCAGAGAAAAACGCTGATTAGAAGCCGTCTCAATAATGTAATGCTCCCGACCCCCAATGCTCTGGGCCCGAACCACCGCCTGATCCAACAACACCTGAGCCGTAATAATCTCAATCTCCCTAGAATCAGCAATCCGCACCACCCCGCCATGTTCCGAAATCAACTTAGTCTCCGCAATCACGCTCTGGGCTGGAATCCGATCGCCATTCTTCACCGCCGGCTCAGCCCCCGGAGGCAAATTATACACCTCCCCAGAAAGAATCCAAACCAACCCCCCCTTACTAGCAGTCCGAGTCGTATTACCCTGGCGATCGGTCTTTTCCTCTGGAATAATGTCAGCAAACTTCGCCTCCCCAGCCAAATCCGAAGCCACATCCGTAGTCACCTTCTCCGTAGTCTTCTTCGCCGCCCGCCCCGCGATCGGGACTTCCGCCAAAATCTGACCAGGCTTAGCCCGCTGTCCATCCTTCACCATCACCGTCGAACCCTGAGCGATCGCCAGCTCAATCTTCAGCCTCTGATTCTTCGCCCCAGACTTTCCTTCCTCAAAACCCTCCCCCTCCAAAATCAACTTGCCACTATTTTCCGCCACCAGAGCCTCTTCCCCATGGCGAGTACGGAAAGCACGAGTCCGCAGATTCTTGAACTTCACCACACCAGCAAAAGGAGCCCGTTCCTGCTTAGCAACCTCCCCAGTGAACACCCCCCCAGTGTGGAAAGTCCGCATAGTAAGCTGAGTCCCCGGTTCCCCAATAGACTGAGCCGCAATAATCCCGATCGCCTCCCCCATATCCACCATCTTCGAGTGTGCCAAACTCCAGCCATAGCAACACTGACAAACCGAACGAGTAGCCTCGCAAGTCAAAGGCGATCGCAAAAACACCTCCGTCACCCCAGACTTACCAATCTCCAAAGCCAACTCCTCAGTAATCGGCTGATTCCGCACCGCCAGCTCATTCTCAAAAGCCACAACCTTCCCAGTAATCGGATGAATCACATCCGCCGCAAACACCCGGCCCAGCAGCCTCTCCCTCAGCGGAATCAACACCGTAGCCCCATCCATCATCGCGCGCACCCGAATCCCCCGCTGCGTCCCACAATCCACCTCCCGCACAATCACATCCTGAGACACATCCACCAACCTTCTAGTCAAATACCCAGAATCCGCCGTCCGCAGAGCCGTATCCACCAACCCCTTCCGAGCCCCATAAGAAGAAATAATATACTCCGTAACCGTCAGCCCCTCCCGGAAATTAGTCTTAATCGGCAAATCAATAATCTCCCCCTGGGGGTCCGCCATCAGCCCCCGCATCCCCACCAACTGCCGCACCTGAGAAATATTCCCCCGCGCCCCAGAAAAAGCCATCATATAAACCGAATTCAAAGGGTCCGTCGCCCGAAAATTCTTCACCACCTCATCCTTCAAATCCTCCGACGTACTATTCCAAGTATCAATCACCTTCTGGAACCGCTCCACCTCAGTAATCTCCCCGCGAGTATACCGCTGCTCCGTAATCCGAATCTCCTCCTCCGCAGCATCCAACAGCGATCGCTTAGAAGGCGGCACCTGCAAATCATCCACACTAATAGACACCCCCGCACGAGTCGCAAACCGAAAACCCAAATCCTTCAACTTATCCGCCATCTGCGCCGTCCGCGCCGTACCATGATGCGTAAAAAACCAAGAAATCAACCTCTTAAGACGGCCCTTATCCACAACACCATTGTGAAAAACAATACCCTTATCCATTGCCATTTTGTTTACCCTTAAATTACCTAAATTGTTTACAAACTTTCACCAACTCAAACCAATTTAATGCGTCGTTGCATATATTTCGATCCCCCTCGCATCCCCCTTAAGAAGGGGGACTTTGAGAAGCATCTTGCCTCCCCCTTCTTAAGTGGAACTTGGAGAAGCATCTTGTCCCCCCCCTATTAAGTGGAACTTGAAGAAGCATCTTGTCCCCCCCTTATTAAAGGGAACTTGGAGAAGCATCTTGTCCCTTAATAAGGGGGACTTTGAGAAAAATCTTGTCCTCCCCTTATTAAGTGGAACTTGGAGAAGCATCTTGTCCCTTAATAAGGGGAACTTGGAGAAGAATCTTGTCCCCCCCTTCTTAAGTGGAACTTGGAGAAAAATCTTGTCCTCCCCTTATTAAGTGGAACTTGAAGAAGCATCTTGTCCCTTAATAAGGGGGACTTGAAGAAGCATCTTGTCCCCCCCTTATTAAGGGGGGTTAGGGGGGATCGGAATTCCATGCAGCATCATAAAAAATTGGTATCAAAACGTCACCTTTTTTTAGCAAACAGTTAACAACCGACTCCACATCAACCATCAACCATCACCCTAATTATTTATCACCGACAAAATCGTCTGATGATAAATAACCCTCCCCGGAGTAGTCCGAATATATTGATTAATCACATTCCCCTCCTCATCTTCCCGAACCCGACGAAACTTATACTCCTTAGTCACAATACCCCCAGGCGATCGCTCCATCTTCAAAGGCTCCCCCTCCGGTTCCCCACTCTCAATAACCCCCTGGAACCTCACCCAAACATAAGAATGCAAATCCACAACCTTCTGCTCATAAGCAACCACCACATCATCCAAATTCGCAAAAAACCGACCAGCCCCCCTCTGCCCATGAGGATTATCCGCCGTCAAATAATAGCAACCCAAAACCATATCCTGAGAAGGAGTCACAATCGGTCTTCCCGTCGCCGGCGACATAATATTATTAGAAGCCAACATCAACAACCTCGCCTCCGCCTGAGACTCCAACGACAAAGGAACGTGCACCGCCATTTGGTCCCCATCAAAATCCGCATTAAAAGCCGGACAAACCAAAGGATGCAACTGAATCGCCCTCCCATCCACCAAAATCGGCTCAAAAGCCTGAATCCCCAACCTGTGCAAAGTAGGAGCCCGATTCAACATCACCGGATGACCCTCAATCACCTCCTGCAACACCTCCCACACCCCAGCATCACCCCGCTGAATCATCTTCTTCGCAGCCTTGATATTGTTCACCAACCCCTGACGAATCAACCGGTGAATCACAAAAGGTTGAAACAACTCGATCGCCATCTCCCTAGGCAATCCACACTGGTGAATCTTCAACTTCGGCCCCACCACAATCACCGAACGACCAGAATAATCCACCCGTTTACCCAACAAGTTTTGGCGGAACCTACCCTGTTTCCCCTCAATAATGTCCGACAAAGACTTCAGCGGCCGATTGTTCGCCCCCACCACAGTCCTACCTCGTCTCCCATTGTCAATCAGCGCATCCACCGCCTCCTGCAACATCCGCTTCTCATTCCGAATAATAATCTCCGGCGCCAAAATCTCCTGCAACCTAGCCAACCGATTATTCCGATTAATCACCCGCCGATAAAGATCATTCAAATCCGAAGTAGCAAACCGTCCCCCATCCAACTGCACCATCGGCCGCAAATCTGGAGGAATCACCGGAATCACCGACAACACCATCCAATCCGGCTGCGAACCAGTAGCAATGAAATTATCAATTACCCGCAATCGTTTAATCAACTTCGCCCGCTTCTGCCCCTTCGCATTCGCAATATCCTCCCGCAGTTTTTCCGCCTCCGACTCCAAAGGAATATTCTGCAACAAAACCTGCAACGCCTCCGCCCCAATTCCCACTTCCACTCCCGTCAGAGTCGAATCCTCGCTATACAATTCATCCTCAATTTCTAGCCAAGCATCCTCCGTCAACAACTGCTTATATTGCAACTTATCCGCATTCCCCGCATTCAACACCACATAGGCATTGAAATAAACAATCTGCTCCACATCCCGCAAAGGCATATCCAACAAAATTGCCATATAGCTAGGAATACCCTTCAGATACCAAACATGGGCCACCGGTGCCGCCAACTTAATAAACCCCATCCTATGACGGCGCACCCGCGACTCCGTTACTTCCACCCCACATCTTTCGCAAACAATTCCCCTATGTCTCACTCTCTTATATTTCCCACAATGGCACTCCCAGTCCTTCGCCGGCCCAAAAATCCGCTCACAAAATAAGCCATCCATTTCTGGTTTTAAGGTTCTATAATTAATTGTTTCTGGTTTTGTTACTTCTCCAGTTATTTGACCGTTTGGTAAAGTTCTTTCTCCCCACTGGCGAATTCTTTCTGGGGATGCTAATCCTATTTTGACATAATCAAAGCGTTGTTCTAATTTAGCCATTGTGACTCCAATTGATAATTTACTTTTTTTGTTTGCTCAAGGGTTTGAGCCTGGGTGAATTTGTGATGGGGAGGTTGTTAGTTATGGGTTATTAGTTATTAGTTATTAGTTATTAGTTATGGGTTATTTGTTCTTCCCCTAACATACAACACTTCGAGCCTTCAACTAAGTGGTTCCTGGTCTGGAGCTCCGCCGCTCCAAGCAGGGAGTCCAAGGGCACGGCGCGCCACCACTAACCACTAAGCCTTCGACTACGCTGGCTGGCACCGCCACTAACTACTAACTAATAACTAAATTTTGTTTTTCCATTCTGATTGCTGTGGTTATGCTTGGGTGCGGAATGGTTGCCCAACTTATTTTTTGCCAATTAATACAGCCTGTTGAGCGGTGAATTGCTTTTTCATCAATTGCTGGGACAACTTTTGCAATGGTCATGTTCAGCGTCTCTCCCTTTTGGAGCGTTGATTTGCAATCTTACCTGTGGTACGAACAATGTTGAGGTTTTCTATTTGAGATGGTTGATTTGAGACTTTGGGTTTAGTGTTGCTCAAAATCTCAAATCTACTATCTCCAACCCCTACATATCTTCGTCTAGTTCATCACGGGAAAGGGATTCATAGGTTGGTCTAGAGGGCGATCGCCTGCCACCGACATCTGCCATCAAATCTACCTCTACGTGTTCGCTACCATCATCGGATGTGTTGACTTTATGAACAGCAATATCTAAACACAAAGATTGCAATTCTCGCATCAACACTTTGAAAGATTCTGGAGTACCGGGGCGGGGAATTGCCTTACCTTTGACGATCGCATTTAGAGCCTCATTTCTGCCCTGCATATCATCGGACTTGACAGTTAACAACTCCTGCAAAGTATAAGCAGCCCCAAAAGCTTCCAAGGCCCACACTTCCATTTCCCCAAACCGCTGTCCGCCTTGCTGAGCTTTACCACCCAAAGGTTGTTGTGTTACCAACGAGTAAGGTCCGGTGCTGCGGGCGTGAATCTTGTCATCTACCAAGTGGACGAGTTTGAGCATATAAGCGATGCCGACTGTCACAGGGCGATCGAACGGCTCACCAGTGCGACCATCATAGACAATAGTCTTGCCTGGATGTTTTTCATCAAACACCCAGGGTTTGCCTGTTTTTTCCCGCGCTTCTTGCAACTTGCCGTGGACGGTTTCGCGAGACTTCTCAGCCCCGTGCATTTCATCGAAAGGCACCATCTTAAACCGCATCGACAGATTTTCCCCAGCCCAGCCGAGCAAGCACTCAAAAATCTGACCCACGTTCATCCGTGACGGTACGCCTAGGGGATTCAACACCATATCCACCGGTGTCCCGTCGGGCAAATAGGGCATATCTTCCATGGGCAAAATCCGAGACACAATACCCTTATTGCCGTGGCGGCCTGCCATTTTGTCTCCGACTTGAATCTTGCGCTTTTGGGCGACATAAACTCGGACTACCATGTTTGCACCAGGAGGTAGTTCGTCGCCTTGTTCTCTGGTGAACACCCGCACGTCTACAACGCGGCCTTTTTCACCGTTGGGAACGCGCAGGGAATTGTCGCGGACATCTCTGGCTTTTTCGCCAAAAATAGCCCTCAACAGTTTTTCTTCTGGGGGTTGGTCTGATTCACCTTTGGGAGTTACTTTACCGACCAAAATGTCGCTAGCTTCTACCCAAGCCCCTTTGCGGATAATTCCTTGTTCGTCTAATTGTCGTAGTGCGTCTTCGCCGACGTTGGGAATTTCACGGGTGATTTCTTCAGGGCCGAGTTTGGTTTGGCGGGCTTCGATTTCATACTTTTCAATGTGAATTGAAGTATAAACATCTTCGTAGACCAGGCGTTCGCTAATCAACATCGCGTCTTCGTAGTTGTAGCCTTCCCAGGGCATATAGGCTACGAGGATGTTGTGTCCTAGGGCGAGTTCTGCGCCTTCGGTGGAGGAACCATCGGCGAGGACTTGACCGGCTACAACGCGATCGCCCTCATAGATCAAAGGACGCTGATTCAAGCAGGTATCCTGGTTAGAACGCTGATACTTTTGTAACTCATGTTCGATGCAGCCAGCATACTTTTGTTTAAAAGCCGAAGGATTTCTCGTCCTGAGCTCATCATAATCCCGAATCATAAACAACTCTTCCGATGAAGGGGATTCAGCATCGGGGTCTAGGGATTTGACGATTACTCTGGTGGCATCGATGTAGACAACTTCTCCGTTGGTGCGGGAAACCACCACCATCCCGGAATCTCGCGCTGCTTGAGCTTCCAAACCTGTACCCACGAGTGGTCGTTCTGGTTTGAGCAATGGCACTGCTTGGCGCTGCATATTGGAACCCATCAGAGCTCGGTTCGCGTCGTCGTGTTCCAGGAACGGAATTAGTGATGTGGCGACGGAAACGATTTGGACTGGCGAAATTGCCATGTAGTCCACTTGCATGGGTGTCGTCGTGGTGAATTCCTGACGGTAGCGGACGGCTACGGTTTCGCCGAGGAGGTTGTTGTTTTCATCGAGGCTAATGTCCCCCGGTGCAACCCGCAAATCATCTTCTTCATCGGCTGTCATGTAAACGGGAGCTTTGTCTCGCAGCACTTTTCCTTTTTCGACTGGGTAAAAAGGGGTTTCGATGAAGCCGTAGGGGTTGACTCTGGCGTGGGTTGCTAGGGAGCCGATGAGTCCGGCGTTGGGGCCTTCTGGTGTTTCGATGGGGCAAATCCGACCGTAGTGGGACGGGTGAATATCCCGAACTGCAAAGCCTGCGCGTTCGCGGGTGAGACCTCCTGGTCCTAGGGCGGATAGGCGGCGTTTGTGGGTCAGTTCTGCCAAGGGATTGGTCTGATCCATAAACTGCGATAGCTGGGAAGAGCCAAAGAACTCTTTGATGGCTGCTACTAGGGGTTTTGGATTGACCAGGGATGTGGGACTTAGGGAGTCGGAATCGGAAACGGTCATTCTTTCGCGAATGATTCGTTCTAGGCGGTTGAGTCCTACTCTGACTTGGTTTTGGAGCAGTTCTCCGACACTTCGGACGCGACGGTTTCCTAGGTGGTCGATGTCGTCTGTGGAGCCGATGTCGAATTCGAGGTTAATTAAATAGTCGATCGCGGTCAGGATATCCTGGGATGTCAACACGCGCACTGTGTCTGGGACGGTCAAGTTCAACTTTTTGTTGAGCTTGTAGCGTCCTACTCTGCCCAAGTCGTATCGTTTGGGGTCGAAGAATCGGGAATTGAGTAATTGTTCGCCGCCTGCTACCGTGGGGGGTTCCCCCGGTCTTAGTTTGCGGTAGAGCTCCATCAGGGCTTCTTCTTCGCCGAATTGTCCTTCTTTTTCGATCGTCTTTTGGAAGTATTCGGGATGGCGCAAACTGTCGTAGATTTCGCCATCTGTGAGTCCGAGGGCTTTGAGCAATACCTGGGCGCTGAGTTTGCGGGTTTTGTCGATTCTGACCCAGACTAAATCGTTTTTGTCGGTTTCAAATTTCAGCCATGCGCCACGGTTGGGGATCAGAGATGCGTTGTAGGAACGGCGACCGTTTTTGTCTGTTTCTGATTTGTAGTAAACGCCTGGGGAACGCACGATTTGATTAACAATGACTCGTTCTGCGCCGTTGATAATGAAGGTCCCGCGTTCGGTCATCAAGGGCAAATCGCCGATGAAGACTTCTTGTTCTTTGATTTCGCCTGTTTCTTTGTTAATCAAACGGGTGGGGACGTACATTTGTACTGAGTAGGTACTGTCCCGTCGTTTGGCTTCGTCTACATCATACTTGGGGCGCTTCAGTTTGAAGTCTTTGCCGATGAAGTGGAGTTCTAGCTTCCCTGTGTAGTCTGTGATGGGGGAGAAACTGTCTAGTTCTTCGATCAGTCCGGCTTCTAGGAACCAGCGAAAACTTGCCCGCTGGATTTCGATCAGGTCGGGCAAGGTGAATGCGAATTCTGTGTAATCTTTACTGGTCATGGGTGTCCTTTTTCCTGAGCAAGCTCTAGCTTTTTACATGGTGCCCAACCGGGGCATTTTTTACCTTGCTTTCGTTTTTTTGAGAGATTGTGTGAGAGAATTTATATGATGTTTTCCATCGCTCACCAACTACTGCAACGGTTATGTTTGCGGG
This sequence comes from Microcoleus sp. EPA2, assembly GCA_020882975.1. GTDB lineage: Bacteria > Cyanobacteriota > Cyanobacteriia > Cyanobacteriales > Microcoleaceae > Microcoleus. Next base: position 76,003 of record JAHRFD010000001.1, read on the forward strand.
TAGCTCGCAGCGGATTATTGCTCATTTTGGCTTCGATCGATAGCCTTTTGGTTCCGATCTCTGGGTGTTCTATTTTTAATTCCTTACACATTTCATTCCTAGAATTGACTTTTCAGCTATTGCCAAATTTCTGAGAGTCTCAGTTTTTTAGATGTGTATTTTTCCGGTGTATTAGTTGATTGTTTGGTCAGACTGGCTGATGCAATACTAACTTTCGCTTGTAGTTTCCGAGAAACTGCTATTGCCCTAGTAGTGCGCCAACGCTCGATCGCCTTGTTCTTTTGATTATAGGGCGCAAATCCGATCGATGGCCAACTTCAAACGATAACATATTCGTGGTGCCGACTGATGCCGTTTCCTGGCGATCGATGGCAGTAAGTAGAAGGCATAAGGCTCTTCGACCCTTCGACTACGGGAGCTTGCAGGTTTCAGGTCACGAATCGTGTCATGAAGAAAGAAGAAGACTTATGCAGCCAGCTTTTTACTCATCTGTATTTTTGGTTTAATTAGGTGAATTTACTGCTCTACCGATAGTTTCTAGATCGCATAAAGACATCTACCAAATCTAAGCTATTGTTAGCATATTTTAGAAAAAGTCTTACTGTTAATCTACCTTGCTTCTTTTGGGACTGGCTTTTTTCCTCCTTCCTCTGTTCGGCTTTAGTTAAAGTGAAAGGCCGAATAGCCTACAGGCATTTTCTGTTGTCTGCTGGGACACAGTTAAGAGAGAAACTCCTCTCAATTTAGCAACTTGCGCGGCTACGTGGTACACGAAGGCTGGTTCGTTGCGTTTTCCCCGTTCTGGTACGGGGGCGAGAAAGGGCGAATCTGTCTCGACTAGGAGCCGATCGCTATTTACCATACAAGCTGATTCTTGTATTTGCAAGGCTTTTTTAAAGGTGACAGTCCCACTAAAACTGATGTAGAAACCCAGGTCTAAAAACCACTGGGTTTCTTCTGGTGTTCCTCCCCAGCAGTGCATGACTCCGCGTACCGGGCCACGAGTTTGCCAAAATTCCCTCAGCATTTCTGCCATGGGGGCGGCTGCGTTACGACAGTGGACGATCACCGGTTTGTCTAGTTCCTGGGCGATCGCGAGTTGTGCTTCAAATACTTTGAACTGATGTTCTCGATCGTCGGCTTTGTAAAAGTCTAATCCGGTTTCGCCGATCGCCACTACTCTGGCATCTTGACTCGCCAATTCCCTAATCTGGTTTGCAGTCTCCTCTGTCCACTTCCCTGCGTCTAGGGGGTGGAGGCCTACGGCAAAGGATACTTCAGCAAACCGATTGGCGATTGCTTGAATTCCGGCAAACTCTTCTGGCTCTACACAAGAATGAACCAAACGAACTACTCCAGCTTCCCGCCAGCGTTCTCGAATGGCTTCTAACTCAGATTTGTACGTATCAAAGTTGATATGAACGTGGGTGTCGATGAGCTGCATGAGCGAGACAAGTACAAGTCAAAACAATAGTGGGTGAGCGATTTTGAAGAAGGACAGGGGGAGAGTTGGCTTTTGGTTATCTGCTATCCGTTCTTGGCTATTAAAACCAACAACCAGTCACAAATAACAACTAACTCATCACTGCTTCCTGCTTCTTTAAGATGCTACGGATACTTCATGGGGTTTGAGAGTTCTCGCCAAGCGCGACTTTTTGCGAGCGCCATTGTTACGGTGGAGTACACCTTTTTTGACTGCTTTGTCGATTTTGCTGTAAGCCTCAGACATCCGCTGTTGCACTTCTTGCATTAACTCAGGACTCGGACTGGCTGCGTATTTTTCAACCGCTGCAAAATACTTCTTCATCAGGGTTTTTACTGCTGACTTGTAAGATTTGTTGTACAAGCGGTTGCGTTCAGCGATTTTGACTCGTTTAACGGCGGACTTAATATTTGCCATAGTTCTGTTGATGGAAGTAGGTATTCATTGATACTTGCCTCAACCAGAGAAATTTCCCGAAAAATCTCTGATTTCTCTAGTTTTTGAGACTCTCAGGTCTGAAGACACTGAGATGATTGATTCAGCGAGCCGATTTACCCAAACAGGATGCTTCCTGTAATAGTAGAGGTTGATTTAACCCAACCTTGGCTCGGCTCGGCTTCCGAAGGTTAAACAACCCAGTGACTATACTCACTGGCATCGCTTAGATCTGCGCCTTGCGGGCACTGAGTTTGACGCTGACCGATTAACCCGATGGAGACCAAACTACAATGGTCAATGCAAGTAACGGTTTATTGCGCGCAATTTTCGAGTATACAATATTTGAGGGTTTTTTATAAAAAAATTACGTCAGAAAAACTAACATAGCACATATTCTGCTCAAAATGTGATTCCCGGAAAAATCCAAGTTAAGCTATAACAAAGAGTACGGGTTATTCTAGCTTCGGCAAGAAGCATTTACAGAAGGCAGAAGGCAGAAGGCAGAAGGCAGAAAGCAAAAGGCAAAAGGTAGAAGGCAAAAGGTACAAGGCAGAAGGCAAAAGGCAGAAGACAATTTCTCCCGTTCTCCCATTCTCCCCCCTTCTCCGGCTCTCCCTCTCCCCCCTCTTGCTCCCCTCTTCTCTCCTCTCCATCGCCACCCGGTTCTCAGGCGGGCAATTCCTAAGGAAGGCATTCCGAATCTCCATGCTGCGAATCATTACTCAGTGGGTTGAGGCACAAGCTGAACTGCGACGAATCTGCGATCGCACCCATGACGAACTTGTTGTTCACAAAGAAGCCACCGTGCGGGAGGTGCTGCAAGCTGTAAAGCGCAAAGGCGATAAGGCCCTGCTGCACTACACCGCTGAATTTGACCGCATGACCCTAAATGCGGAAGATTTACGCGTGAGTGGCTCTGAATTGGACGCTGCTTACCAGCAGGTGCCCAAAGAATTATTAAGTGCCATCCGCACAGCTTGCAAACAGGTAGAGGCGTTTCACCGACAGCGCGTCCCCAAGTCTTGGGTACAGTTTGGCTCGGATGAGGTGGTTTTGGGCAAGCGCTATACTGCGGTCGATCGCGCGGGAATTTACATCCCCGGCGGTCAGGCATCCTATCCCAGTTCGGTGATCATGAATGCGGTACCTGCTAAGGTCGCTAAAGTGCCGAGACTGGTGATGTGTACTCCCCCCGGACAGGAAAAGAAAATGAATCCTGCGGTGCTTGTAGCGGCTCAGGAAGCGGGAGTTGATGAAATTTATCGCGTAGGTGGAGCTCAGGCGATCGCGGCTTTGGCCTACGGTACGGAAACTATTCCCAAGGTGGATTTAATTACTGGACCAGGGAATATTTACGTTACTCTAGCGAAAAAACTGGTTTACGGGACTGTAGGGATTGATTCTCTGGCTGGCCCGTCGGAAGTGCTGATTATCGCTGATGGGGATGCTAACCCCGTCCACGTCGCTGCGGATATGTTGGCTCAAGCTGAACATGATTCGATGGCGTCGGCGATTTTGCTGACGGCGGATTCCGTGCTGGCGAGGAAGGTGGTGGCTGAGGTAGACAGACAGTTGGCAAATCACCCACGCCGGACTTTAACTGAAAAGGCGATCGCTAATTATGGTTTAGTCGTGGTAGTTGAGTCTCTCAAGGCGGCGGCGGAACTCTCCAACGAGTTTGCTCCCGAACACTTGGAATTGCAAGTTGTAGATCCCTGGGCGTTACTAGAGCAAATTCGCCACGCGGGGGCGATTTTCTTGGGCTACTCGACACCGGAAGCGGTAGGAGACTATTTGGCGGGACCGAATCATACTTTGCCGACTTCAGGAGCTCCTCGCTATGCTTCACCACTTTGTGTCGAAACTTTTATGAAGCATTCGAGTTTGATTGAATATTCGCCGACTGCACTGAAAAAGATGGCTAAGGCGATTAATGTTTTGGCCGAAGCTGAGGGTTTGCCTTCTCATGCTGATTCGGTGCGACTGCGGACTGAAAACGACGAGGATGTAGAATTTTAGGTTCTAAAGAGTAAATTTTAGCTAAACAGACGGAAGTACCCACACTAATCGAAGTGATATAGTGTGGGACCAAAAACGCTTGAGGCTGCGTGAGGCTGTTGGGGTTTGATATCAAATCCGGTTGTATCGGAATGATTTAACCGCGAAGGCGCGAAGTACGCGAAGGAAGAGAAGAGAGAGTTTAATAATTCCGATTAAGAGAGGATTTTATATGATATCAAATCCGGTAGCATCTGAATAATTCAGATATGTATTGGGCAATCGAGGAATTATCAAACCCTTGAACAAAATATCTAGGGTTTTAGCTAAATTTTCCAATCTACAAAAATGGCGTAAATATAAGCAATAATTTCTCCTGTTACTATGCGAAAACCTTCGCTAGATTTCCACCATTCTTGAGGATTGTAATCTTGGGGTTCTGCTGCGATAATTCCCACTTGAGTTTCTGGATGCAGGACTTGTTTAAAGATGAGCCAACTTCGGCGGGCGTGACTTCCAAAAGAATACAGATTAATGGCATCCACTTTTAAAGCTGAGGTAGCAAGCCATTCTTTAAGTGCGATCGCCGAAGCAGCAGTACGATATTTGAGGACATTGGCTGCGGGTACTGCGATGATTTTATCGCGATCGAATCCGAGGGCAATGCAAGTGGCCGCAGTGAGTTCAGCATAATTTTTATATTCAGCTAAGTAGTAGCCTTTACTTAAGGGAATTCCTGTGGTAATTAGTTGGCGATATTTGCCTTTTTTGAATTCGGCGATCGCACTTTCGATCGCGTAATCTGGCAACCAGCCTTCTACCACCAAAATATCTGCTTTCACGGGCGAATTTACCGCCAAAAACGGATGGATATTTTTAACTATAAACATCATTGAAATTATTAATCCCATGATTGCAATTACCCAACCTTCCCTGGTAATTGCCCACTTTTCTCGCCGACGTAGGAGACGGATTTTCATGGTCTGTGTTACCCAAAAAAACCAGATACTGTAATTATTTACGACTTAGCCACGGGTTGTCAGAAACCAGGTTTTTGGCTTAATACTTCATTCCAACACCCAAAAGCTGCAAAAAACCTGGTTTATTTGGTTTTGGTGTATCTAGGATTATGCTTCAATAATTATTGATTTTTGAGGTAGTCAAACACGCTTTTGTCACCAATATCTTGGGGGATAGGTTGAAAAAACTTACGGACGGCAAATATGATAAACAAAACTGCCCAAACAGCGAGTAATAACTGTTCGTTTTCCTGTGAAATAAAACCGCAAATATGTCCGAGAATTAAGAACGGAACTCCGGGGGTCAAAAACTTAGTTTCTAAGCGATTGAAACAGAAAGCTTCTTTGAAATAGATGCCATTTAAGGCGGCAAAAATAAAACCAATTCCCCACAAAGTTGCTGGATGTTCGTAAACTGCTAAAGCTAGGGGTTCTGTGCTTTGTATGGCGACAAAAAGTGCGGCCGCGCCGCCGATCGCCCAAAATACTTGTAACAGTCGGTGTAAGGCAATCATGTAAATATGAATAGTTGCCAAACTAACGCCTAAAGCTATCCAGAAACCAGCAAAAATCGGCGTGATTGCTTGGATGGCGGTTGGGTTGTCCCCCTGTTGCAGTACGAGGGTAGTGCCGATCGCCCAACAAGTGGCAGCTACCCCTAACGCTGCACGGTAAATTAGCACACCCGTGCGATCGTTTTGAGTAATCGTAAACTCGCCAAATTGCCCTTGATAGACTGCGGATTCTTCAGGGGATTTTAATAGTTGCATCGCAGCTTCCTCCTATGTATTACAGACGAATGTACTTAGGTCAAGATATACTTTATTGATAAACCAGTACAACCAGCTCCAGTTATGTCTAAATTTGACAAGCCTAGATTTAAAAAGCCTAAATTTGACGAGGGTCCAAACCAGAGCAAATCCCTAGCTTCCGAAGCAGAGCTTCCTCCGATTCAACTTGATGAAACTATTGTAGCAGGTAGAAAGCAGAAACCACTAAATAGCCTTCAGCGTCTATTGATGGAAATCCCTGAATTTAACTTAATTAAACACGCAATGGTCACAGGTATAGATGGAATTACCCTGTTAGATCTCCAACAATTCGAGCAGAGAATTGCTCAAATATTGAATTCTCAAAGTATTGAAGTCGGTATTAAAAATCTCCTTACCTATTTAGCATACCTCAAAAAACATTTGGAATTACCCTGTAATGTCACAGGCAGAGAATTGTTTATTTGGGAAGAAGATTTGGGTAGTGATTCGGGCAACAAAAAAGAATATAAAAAAACCACAAAAACTCAATCTTCTTACACAGATATCTTTGAAATCAAACAGTTTAAGGATGCTGTTTATCAGAAAAATGGCATCCTTGTAGAGGTAAAGCGTGTCAGCGATAACCTAGAATTTGTGTTGCCTTTAGTAAATTTAAAAACCAGTGATGAAAACTCCCCAAATAAGGTTTTTTTGGATGATTATTCACTGTGGTTTATCAATCATTGAGGCAGATCCAAAGCATCTGCGTTACCAGGAAGAGCCTGGTAACGAGTAGAATAGGCCTTCCAGCCTATTCTGGACAATGCTAAAAGATATCAGTTGGAAGCTGTTTAAATGGAAGTAGCTAAGTGCGATCGCTCTACCTTGGCTAAAGCTTCAACCAAACTGCGAACAGCGGCGATCATCGCGACTTCGCTATTAAGTTGACTGATGGCAGAACCGACACCAATACCCGCTGCACCGGCGCCAATAGCCAGGGGTGCTGTGACGTTGGAGATGCCAGAAGCGCAAAGTACCGGAACCGATACGGCGCGGGAAATTTCAAAGGCGGCGGCTAAAGTAGGCGCTGCTTTTTCAATCAATCCCAAAGTGCCGGCGTGAACTGGTTGAGCACTCGTACCGCCTTCTGTTTGGATAATATCAGCGCCAGCTTTGACTAATTCTGTGGCTAATTGCACCTGTTGGTCCAAGGTCAAAATATGGGGAACAGTTACAGAAAGGGTGATGTTGGGAAGTAGCGATCGAGTTTGGCGAGTCAACTCCAAAACTTCTTCAGCTTCAAAGCGGCGACCTGAAGCGTAGAAAGAGTCAAAGTTACCAATTTCAATCAAATCTGCACCGGCTTTTACCGCAGAGACAAACTTTTCGGGTTCCACCGCCGATACACAAATTGGCAAATTTGTCAATGTTTTTGCCATGATTACCAAATCGCGATCGGCTGCAATATCAACAAATGTTGCACCGCCGAGATCCGCTGCTTTGACAACAGCCGCAACTCTGGCGGCATCAAAATTATTCAAACCGCTGATAATTTTCAGGGCGCGGCCTTGCTCAAATGCGCGCTGCAATTTAGGATTTACAGTCATCGTTAGTTTTCCAACTTAGAAAATTTCGTAAAATCATTTTGACACAGACTTGAGCACTTGGTGATTTTTAATAATTAATTCTTAATTACCTAGTGACTATCGCAATTTGTAGACATTATGGAAAAAAGCGTTCGGGCGGAGTAAAATTGTGCATATTAAGATTCTACAAGCTCAAGTACCAAAAATATGAACACATTTGAGCGTCTAAAGATCGATGGGTTTCGCCGTTTGTTTTCAGCAGAGGTGGAAATGCGACCTCTGACAGTGATGATTGGTGCTAACGGTGTTGGGAAAAGTTCTTTTTTAGAAATATTCTCACTTCTAGCAGCATCAGCCAAGGGTCAGTTACAATCAAAAATTTCCGAATTAGGCGGTCTAAGTCAGATTGTAACAGTAGACCGGGCTGATAGCGTATCAATCTCCTTATTGATGCCTATAGAGAATCAGGAACCCCTCAACTATTATCTAAAAATCGCAACCAAAGGTCAGTTCTATGAAATTGGTTTAGAAACCCTCATTCAACAGCGCAATCCCGATGCTGTTCAACCTTTTAAATATATTGAATCTCGCGGTTTAGATGTCAGATATTTTAGTCCAGAAGATGAAAAGCTACTAAGCCCAAACTGGCAACACAATCCTTACGAAACATCCCTCGCCCAAGTTCCTAAGATGTATCGGGAACCGGAAACCTTGAGGCAAAATTTAGCTTCATGTAGCTTCTATAAAGCATGGGAATTAAATTTATCGCCTCAAAGTCCCATCCGTTTACCTCAATCGATGCGGCCTGCAACTTTGCCCGGTAGTAAGGGAGAAGATTTAGTTTCATGCCTCTATTATCTGCGAGAAACCGATCGAAATCGATTTGAAATTATCGAAGATACGCTTGCTGCGGCATTTCCTGATTTTGAAAGGTTGAGTTTTCCGCCAGTAGCGGCAGGAACTTTGGCTATGACTTGGAAGGATAGAAATTTTTCTTATCCTTTTTATATGCACCAACTCTCCGAAGGAACACTGCGGTTTCTGTGGTTAATAACTCTACTACAAAGTCGAGATTTGACTGCTATCACGCTGATTGATGAGCCGGAAGTTAGTTTACATCCAGAGTTGTTACAACTACTAGCTCATGCTATGAGAGAAGCTTCTCAAAGAACTCAATTAATTGTCGCAACTCATTCCGATCGCCTAATCCGATTTTTACAACCTCATGAGGTGCTAGTTTGTGATTCTGAAGATGGTTTGGCGACTCTAACTTGGGCTGACTCTATAGACTTAGAACACTGGTTAAAAGATTATAGCTTGGATCAGCTTTGGGCAATGAATATCATTGGAGGCAGACCGTTCTGAATACTATTTTATCTTTGTGTGACGGTGAATTGATTCCTTGACCTCATCCCTAAAACAAAAGACCCCCAAAGATGGAGGTCAAGAAATTCCTATTTACGATCGCACAGGTGAAAAAACCCTGTCCCTGTATAATGCTCACAGCCAACATCCTAAAGTAGGATTAGTATTCAGTGCGAACAGAGGGGTCGCGATCGGTAGTAGTGTAGTTGACAGTTTCTGTTTCCTTGCGGGGCATCAAACCGAACAAACCAGACAAACCGAGCAATCCCAACCATCCCCAGTCAAAATCGCGATCGGACTCTGTACGGTAAACATCGGAGCCAGGAGTTGTGGTAGTTGTAGTGCTGTTAGTACCAGGAGCTGTATTGGTCTGAGCAGCAGCAGGCAAGTTAGCTGGTACAATGGCTAAACCAGCAGCAATAATTCCTGCACCAATAACTTTAGATAAATCAGAACGTTTCATAACTAAAAATGCTGTGTGTGGGCAAAATCTTTAACTATCACTACTATATCGATCGCCAACTCCAGTAAAATCCACCTGTAGCTATAAACTGTGGTAAATTCCAGCTATTACTATAGGTCCATTACCCACTCCATCGAACCCTAGTGTGTAGCATCAACAGCGGATATAGGGGTAGGGGAATCTGATTGGACAAGGAAGAAAACAAGTCAACCGTGCGGTACACTCAGATATTGCAAGGAAAACAGTTGCAGATCGATCGACGGAGATAAAAACTTTTGGGCATAGAGCTACGCAGCTACGTCTTTCTAGACAACTTACAGCCACAGCACGCAGCATACATAGGCACTGTCGCGGCCGGATTCTTGCCGCTACCGGGGGATGCGTCGCTGTGGATAGAAATCTCGCCCGGTATCGAAATTAACCGAATTACCGATGTCGCCCTCAAATCTGCCTCTGTGCGCCCAGGAGTACAGATAGTCGAACGCTTGTACGGTCTTCTGGAAGTGCATTCAAGCCAGCAGGGGGAAACCAGGGCTGCGGGAAAAGCGATTCTAGAATTCATCGGAGTTCGCAGAGAAGAATGTATCAAACCGCGAGTTATTTCCAGCCAAATTATTCGCAACATCGACGCCCACCAAACGCAATTAATTAACCGCACCCGCCGGGGACAATTACTGCTGGCGGGACAAACGCTTTACGTATTAGAAGTAGAACCCGCAGCCTATGCTGCACTAGCGGCAAATGAAGCCGAAAAAGGCGCATCTATTAATATTCTAGAGGTTCAGGCTGTAGGCAGTTTTGGACGGCTGTACCTAGGCGGAGCAGAACGAGATATTATCGCAGGTTCCCAGGCGGCAATTGCGGCAATTGAAGGTGTGGCCGGTCGGGACAATCCAGCAATTTTTGGACGAAAAGAATAGCCATTAAAGGAGAGTAATTATGGCAAATAAAGAGCATTTGGCACTGCTGAAACGGGGTGCTGTAACCTGGATTGAATGGAGAAATATTCACCCAGATATCGAGCCAGATCTGAGTGAAGCAAACCTGGCGGAAGCAAATCTGCGAGGCGCGCATCTTGGGCGATCGAACCTGTTTAAAATCGACTTATTCAAAGCTAAATTGATTGCAGCCAACCTCACTGAAGCTAATCTCAGTCTAGCAAATCTAGCAGGTACCCTACTGCTCGAAACAAACTTAGTCAAAGCTAATTTAACTGGAACCAACCTCCAGGAAGCCGACTTGAGAGGAGCCGATTTGAGTCTAGCAAATTTAATCGGGGCAGATATGAGCGCAGCCAATCTCCAAAATACCGATTTAGCAGATGCTAGTTTAATCGGTACGGTGATGTGTGGAGTTAAGGCGACAGGAGCCAACTTGAATAATGCTAATCTGAGTCAAGCTAATCTCAGTCAAGCAGAGTTGATTGAGGCGCATTTTTATAGTGCTAATTTCTATAAAGCTAATCTCGTAGAAGCTCACCTAACGGGAGCTTATCTTTTTAGGGCTAATCTGAGTTTTTCTCAGTTGAAAGGTGCTGATTTACGGTGGACAAACCTTGGCAAAGCTGACTTGAGTGGAGCTAATTTGGCGGGGGCGAATCTGAGAGGAGCCAATTTGAAAGGAGCCAATTTATCGGAAGCTATTTTGACCAAAACTATGATGCCGGATGGTAGTATTGTTCTCTAAGTTATTGGTTATTAGTTATTAGTTATTAGTTATTGGTTATTAGTTATTAGAAATAACAAGTAACCATTCGATGAAGCTGAGGGAGCATCCCGATTTTGCATAGGCGAAGCTGAGCGGGTACCGCAACTAACAACTAACAACTAACAAGTAACCAATGACTTAGAACTTCTGCTATAAATCCTAGGCCCTTAATTTCGGCGATTGGGTGATATTTGATACAACCCTCTAACAGGGCCCGGCACTGCTTGTGGCTGTTGCTCGGAAGTGGGCAACTGTTCTTGCACTCCGGTAGCAGTAGGGAAACAGCCACTGGGCTGGGGTGCGAATTGGCAAGCTGGAGGCAGTGCCATTACGGAGGAGTCGAAGGGATTGACTGCATCTGGAACCCGGAGAATTGGATCGCTGGAAACTTGGCGCTGCATCATTTGTCGGTAAAAGCCGTTGACGCGACTAGCGTCCCGCTCGATTTCTTTTTCGGGAAAGGCAACTACGCCGCTGGGGGAACCGATGCCTAAATAGTCGCCGAAGTAACCTTGGAGGCTGACGTTGTGGTAAAAGTCTCCTGAGCTCTGAAAGAATTGCCGATTGAAATCGTCGGAGATAGGGTGAAATCTGGCTGGTTCTGCTTGGGCTGGTTTCACGGATGCCAAGGTGGCAGAAACGGCTGTCATCATCAATATACTACTTAAGCTTTTTAACTTGTGGCCCATGATATTCAAGCTTCTAAATTAATTACGGTTCCAATATAGACTGATTATCGGCAGATTATTCTTGTTTTGTACACGGTGTCAGTTATGAATGTTGAAGATTTGAAGGTGGGGCGCGATCGACTTTTGGATTTGTTGTGTTCTTTTGCCTATCGTGAGGGGGATTTTGTGTTGTCTTCGGGACAAAAAAGCTCCTATTACATTAACTGCAAACCGGTGACTCTGCATCCTGAAGGTGCTTTGGCGACGGGGAGGTTGCTGTTGTCGATGCTGTCGGCGGATGTGGAGGCTGTGGCTGGTTTGACTTTGGGGGCCGATCCAATTGTAACTGCGGTGAGTGTGGTTTCGGCTTTGGGCGATCGACCAATACCAGCTTTGATTGTCAGAAAGGAAGCCAAAGGACATGGAACAATGGCGTATATTGAGGGGCCAACGCTGTCTGAGGGTGCGAAAGTGGTGGTTTTGGAGGATGTGGTGACGACGGGTAAGTCGGCGATGCAGGCGGTGGAGAGGCTGCGGGGTGCGGGTTATAAGGTCGATCGCATTTTGTCTCTGATCGATAGAGAGCAAGGTGGGGCCGAGTTTTATCGCTCTGTTGGGTTAGATTTTGAGACGGTGTTTACGATTAAGGATATTCAGGAGTGGATGGCTAATAAGTCCTAAGATTTAAGCAACCGCGAAGGCGCGAAGAACGCGAAGGAAGAGAAAGAAGAAGAAGATGCTAGTTACCAGGCTCTGCCTGGTAATGAATATCTAGAGGCTCTGCCTCGATCAAAAAATAGTAGAATATCTGAGGTTTGACTGCCCGCTTAATCGCCATGCAAAAAATCTGTTTCATTGACTTATTCGGAGGAATAGGTGGCATGAGATTTTATCGCTCTGTTGGCTTGGATTTTGAGGCGGTGTTTACGATTAAGGATCTGCAAAAGTGGATGGCTGCTAAGAAATAGGCAAAAGTGCGATCGCCAGCCTCCTCCCCAGAAGAATCGCGTCAACTGCCGCCGAACATTTAATAGAGAGAACGGCGGGCGATCGCATCAAACTCACATCACTCACTACCACACAAAACCCAAAATGTCAAATCAAAATTACAGAAGAACAGTTGAAGAAATCCGTGAGTTAGCTTCTATGTTTTGGCCTTCCGACTTATCTCAAAAGGAAGCAGAACTGAGTGTCATACCAAAATTGATAGAAACTCAAGATCAATTTATTGCTATTCTTAGCGTCACTGTTTCGGAGTTAAGCGGATTATTTCAAATAGTAGACTCTTCAACACTTTCAGCAAATATGTTCCTGAAGCATTTAATTGTACTGGCAGACTTTGGGGGAGAAATGATCAAAAGAGTGAATAGTCAATTTAATTCTCTCTTCCCATTAAATAGATTAGATTACCTTTGGAATCTGCAAACTTACTCTTATCAATTTACTTCCTTACCAGTAACAGGTCAACTAACAAATAATAAATTAGGGATTGACGGTAAAAATATACTCCAAAATCAATCTCTATCTTTCGTACACAAAGATTTAATAATGATTCTTTTATTCGGTGCTAGTTCAATGAATGAAAAAAGCGCTGAGGTTTTAGCCAAATGTGAAATTGGTAATTACTTAGGTCAACCCGATAAATTAAATAAGTTTATTAAACAACGATATATCTGGGTTAGCCGGATAACTTCTGGGTCACAATCAAATACTTTAGGTCAAATCGCTCAAAACTTTGTCAAAGAATACTTGCAAGATAATTTAGGAATTATAGATATCGCTATTAGACCTAACGGTCATTTACCAGGCGTTAGACATACCGACCAAGAAAGCGAAAAAGGACTAACAACATTTGATCTGGTTATTTCTAAACAAGATAAGTTTGTTGCAATAGAGATTAGCTTTCAGGTAACAACAAATAGTGTAATTGAACGTAAAGCTGGACAAGCAAGATCTAGATTCGAGCAAATTGAAAATGCAGGTTATAAAATGGCTTATGTCATTGATGGTGCTGGTAACTTTGAAAGAGAAAATGCAATCAGAACCTTGTGTACATATAGTCATTGCACAGTTGCATTTTCCCATAATGAACTTAATGTACTTTGCGAGTTCTTGACGGATTACTTTGCGCCTAACAATGAGTAAAGAGATGCTATGCTTAAGAAAGCGTGTGAAAATCTAAACTAACTAAAATTACTATGAAAAAAATCCGTTTCATTGACTTATTTGCAGGAATAGGCGGCATGAGATTAGGATTTGAATCCGCCGCTAGTTCCTTGAATATTCAAACAGAATGCGTATTAAGTAGCGAAATCAATCCCGACGCTCAATCAGTGTACCAGCTCAATTTTGGAGATCGACCTTCAGGCGACATCCGACTAATTGACCAACTCCCAGACCATGACATTTTACTAGCAGGATTTCCTTGCCAATCTTTCTCCTACGCAGGCAAAAAAGCAGGCTTTGGAGACACCAGAGGCACGCTGTTTTTTGAGATTGTACGACTGATTGACACTTTCAAACCTCAAGCATTTATTTTCGAGAATGTGCGGGGACTTGTCTCCCACGACAGCGGACAAACCCTAGAAACTATCAAAGGCGAAATGACCAGCCGAGGTTATAGCTTCGATTATTTTGTACTCAACAGCTCTAACTTCAGTTTACCTCAAAACCGCGTCCGAGTTTACTTAGTCGGAGTTTTAAATACTGTTCCCCAATATAACTTAATTTCCGACTTGGGACCAAAAGATTCCCATTCCTCTAGCCATCAACAACTCTCATTATTTTATCCCTTAAATAAACCTGTCACAGTTGCAGACATATTAGAAGATAATCCAGATGCAAAATATGATTGTTCCCCAGAATTTGTCAAGGCTTTGAAACAAATCGTTAACAATGACCTCAATCGCTTGCACGGAATGCGGCTAATCGACTATCGTGGTGGCAATTCCATTCATTCTTGGGAATTGGGTTTGCGAGGGGAGTGCAGTGTCGCAGAAATTGAATTGATGAATCTTTTTATCTTGAAAAGGCGGAATAAAGAATTTGGGAACCACCAAGATGGGAAGCTGTTGACAAAAGAGCAAATAGCTACTTTTTTTGCTCATCCCAATCTCGATGAAATTCTGGATTCTCTGGTAACAAAAAAGTACCTGCAACGGCATAATCAACTTTACAAACCTGTATCGGGTAACTTTTCCTTTGAAGTGTATAAGTTTCTCGATCCAGCTAAAATTTCCGTCACAGTTGTTGCTAGCGATGCTAATAGATTAGGAATTTATCATCATCACCGAGTTCGCAGAATTACGCCCCGTGAAGCGGCGCGTTTACAAGGCTTTCCAGATACTTTTACTTTGCATTCCAATGATGATAAAGCCTATCATCAAATGGGTAACAGTGTCAGCGTCAATGTAGTTAAAGCTGTTGCTGAAGAAGTTATTCAGAATGTCTTATATTCTGCAAAACAAGTTCCTTGGCTAAATGTAGTTTAATCAACATCAAGCAGCGAATGTATAAGATAAAAGCCATTGGTATCCAAATTATTCATCCCTCTGGGTTCTTTCTCTGCGCTCTCTGCGCTCTCTGTGGTAAAATAATTCCAAATTACTCTGGGTAAGTAAGGCGGGAAATGCCCGCCCTACCAATCAATCCGGTTAGCGTTGCGCCACAGGTTCCTTAGCCAAGAATTTTTCCAATTCTGTCAAAGCATCGGCATCAACTTTCGTCTGCATCGGACAGAATTTAGGCCCACACATCGAACAGAATTCAGCAGTTTTGTAGATATCTGCTGGTAAAGTTTCGTCGTGATATTCCTTGGCCCGTTCTGGATCTAAAGACAGCTCAAATTGACGGTTCCAATCGAAGTTGTAACGGGCTGCTGAGAGTTCGTCGTCTCTGTCTCGTGCACCCGGACGACCCCGCGCAATGTCAGCAGCGTGAGCCGCAATTTTATAGGCAATCAGCCCATTTCTGACATCTTCAGCATTGGGTAAACCGAGGTGTTCTTTGGGTGTTACATAGCACAGCATGGCAGTGCCGTACCAACCAGCCATTGCTGCGCCGATCGCCGAAGTGATATGGTCATAACCGGGCGCAATATCTGTCACCAAGGGTCCCAAAACATAGAAGGGTGCTTCGGAACATTCCTCCATTTGTTTCTTGACATTAAACTCAATTTGATCCATGGGAACGTGGCCTGGGCCTTCTACCATTACCTGCACGTCATGTTCCCAAGCTTTGCGAGTTAATTGTCCCAAAGTTTTGAGTTCAGCTAATTGAGCGGCATCGGAGGCATCGTGGGTGCAACCGGGGCGCAGAGAATCTCCCAAACTAAACGAAACATCGTATTTTTTGAAGATTTCAATGATGTCGTTAAAGTGAGTGTAGAGGGGATTTTGTTTGTGATGATGTAGCATCCACCGGGCCAAAATGCCGCCACCGCGCGAAACAATGCCAGTAATCCGATTTTTGACTAATGGTAAATGCTCAATCAGAATTCCGGCGTGGATAGTTTGGTAATCAACACCTTGTTGAGCGTGTTTGTCAATGATGTGAAGAAAGTCATTGGCGGTGAGACTTTCCATCTTACCATGAACGCTTTCTAGAGCTTGGTAAATTGGTACTGTGCCGATCGGCACTGGTGAAGCTTTGATAATGGTAGTACGAATTTCATCCAGATTACCACCACCGGTGGACAAGTCCATGACGGTATCAGCACCGTATTTAACTGCTAATTTCAGCTTGTCAACTTCTTCTGCCATATTGGAAGAGTTGGGAGATGCACCGATATTAGCATTGACTTTGCACTTGGAGGCGATGCCGATCGCCATTGGTTCCAAATTCGGGTGATTGATATTAGCTGGAATAATCATCCGTCCGCGGGCTACTTCGGCGCGGATGAGTTCGGCCGGGAGATTTTCTCGCTTAGCGACGTAGTGCATTTCTTCAGTAATTACACCTTGGCGGGCATAGTGCATTTGACTTACATTGCTCTGCCCGCTACGCTTAGCGATCCATTCGGTACGCATATTTGATTTCCTTGATAAACAGCTTCCCTCCGCTGGTATTACCCAGACTCAGGTTCTAAGGGTGTTTCTCAGCCCGGATTTTCGGGCACCCCTAGCTAAGCTATTAATAATAACACTGATGTCTGTACCGGATGTAAGCAATTAAGCAAATCTTAATAAGGAGGATGACTGAGGCGATGGGAAGATGGGAACTGCGATCGCACTTTCCAGACTTCTGATATTTCTAGAGTTGCCCAAAGTGCGATCGTACCCCCATTTAACACCGGAAAAAACCCTCAGACTTCATCAGGATTAATTCCCATTTCGCGCAATTTTGCTGCTAGGCGATCGGCCCGTTGTTTTTCTTCCTCTGCGCGAAGTTTTTCTTCCTCTGCCCGAAGATGTTCTTCTCCAGCACGAAGACGCTCTCGTTCTGCGCGAAGGCGTTCTTTTTCCGCACGTTCTTCCCCAATTAACAACAAATTACCTTCACTATCCCACCAACGTAACCAAGGCAAATTCATCTCATCATATTCACCTTGCCAAATTCCCAACTCAACTCCAAGCTGAGGAATTGGATAGTGACCTCGCTCATTTGCACTCATTAGCTGATAGCGATTATCTTGTAAATGATACATTTCTACAGCAGCTTTTTTTACTTCATAAATCCCGTAAAAAGGTACGCGGATTGCCTGCTCGTAAACCCAAAATTTGCCCACCTTTTGTTCTTCTGCTTGTCCTAATTCAGGCGGTGGCGTTCTATCTCGCTCTTCTGCACCATTCCCCGATACAAATTCCAAAACAATCAGCGGTGCAACATATTCTTTCCACAATACATAAGAACGTCGCACCTCACCATTTAATAGTGGGGGAACATTCGGTACATAAAACCAATCAGGTGCTTCTGCACCCCGTTCCAGAGGCTCAGTTAAACGCCAATAAATCCCGCAATCTTGACCGATGCGGTACCGTGCATCAGGATGAATTTGTTGCAATATTGGCCGGAGTGAATCAGTGAGAATAATCCTTTGAGGAAGTTCTTGAAAATTTTTCACAAAAGTACCATCCGACTCTGGTAATTCAGTGTGGTCTGGGAGATGGGTGACTTCCAATTCAAATGATTTGGCAATAGTCATAAAACTTGCGCTATTTGAGGAATTACACTTATTATATAGCAACTATAAAATTTTGGTAATTGTAATTAATAATTGACAATCGGAAAAAAGCTAATCTATCGCCCGCTACAAGTACGAACGATGCAGTGTCCCTAGAGTCCATAATAAATAATTAAAAGGGCGAGCGGAGGTGCGATCGCACTTTCCAGATTTCTCATATTTCTGCTGTAAAAAAAGTGCGTGAAGCTGAGCTATCCCGAACGCGCGAAGCGTTGCCTAATGGTAGGGAATCGCCCTCAATTTAACAACCGAAAAAAAACCTCAGACTTCATCAGGATTAATCCCCATTTCGCGCAATTTTGCTGCTAGGCGCATCGTGTTATATTTTGCGCGAATCTCTGCTGTTTGTTCCCTTGCTGTCGTCGCTAATTAGTCTAAATGCTATTTAAAACATTTATGATTTTCAAAATCTTTTTTGTGACTTCAGAAATCTGAAGTAGTAATTGTTGGGAGTCTTCTGGAGAGTTAGCAATTTTTTTAGAGAGTCGATCGTAAGCTGCCATTGCTTATTCATACTAACCCAAGATAAAATCAACACTCACTTCAAACTCAGGAAAAGCCAGCGGCGCAACTTGTTGACCGCGCCAAAACTTGAGCATTAAACTATAACCATTCGGGCCTGGCTGACGGTAGACTTCCAAACAATTTTCCACTAAATCTAGTAGCCAAACTTCCTGAATTAGCGATCGCGCGTAAATAGATACTTTCACATCTCTGTCATAATCAACTGTACTATCCGAAACCTCAACTAATAGCAAAACTTCTGACGCTACTGGATGCGCTGTGGCGTAGTAATCAGCGCGAGGTTGTAGCAATACAACATCCGGTTGAGGTTCAGTGCGATCGGTTAACTTAACTGGGTTTTGGATAGCAAAAGTCGCCAGATCTTCGGGAATCAAGCTGAACCGCCGCGCGAGGCGGTTTACACAACTTGCATGACGAGTTCCAATTGCAGCCATTTGCACAATCTCCCCTTCTATCAATTCTATTCGGTCATCTTCACCGAAAATGCCAGCTTCACCCATCAGGTGATATTCTTGTAATGTGAACAGCCGTCTTTGCATTTTGACAGACATCACTATTCTCCTTTTTCAACAGTTGGCTTAAGCTTACCATTTTTGCTAGTAATATTCAAACTACTACTAGCTAATCTCCCTAACCCAAGATAAAATCAACACTCACTTCAAACTCAGGAAAAGCCAAGGGTGAAACAATTTCTCCCCGCTCAAATTTTTGGATGGAAGTATAGCCATTTGCCGTGGGATTGCGGTAAACTTCTAAACAGTTAACCTCAAGATCCCACAACCATACTTCCTGAATCCCAGAACGAGCGTAGATAGGGACTTTAATATTGCGATCGTTATCAACAGTGCTGTCGGCTACTTCAACTAATAGCAAAACTTCTGACGGTACTGGATGGGCTGTGGCGTAGTAGTCAGCACGAGGTTGCAGCAAGACAACATCCGGTTGAGGTTCAGTTTTTTCTGTCAACTGAATGGGGTCTTGAACACCCAGAGTTGCCAGCTCTTCTGGAATGAGGCTAAAACATCTAGTGAGACGCTTAACGGAACTTGCGTGACGAGTACCAATTGCAGCCATTTGAATAATTTCTCCTTCTATCAATTCCACTCGTTCATTAGCAAAAACACCAGCATCACTCATCAGGTGATATTCTTGGACAGTAAATAGCCACTTTTGAGTCTGAACAGACATAACTATTCTCCTTTTTCGGCAGTTAACCTAAGTTTACTATTTTTGATTCTAATATTCTACCTACTGCTAAAGTAGGCTAACTCAAAATCAAATCAACGCTCACTTCAAAATCAGGAAAAGCCAACGGTGAAACCATTTCTCCCCTCTCAATTTTTTGGATGGAAGTATAGCCATTTGCCGTTGGAAAGCGATAAACTTCTAAACAGTTAACCTCTAAATCCCACAACCATACTTCCTGAATCCCAGAACGAGCATAGTTAGGTACTTTCACATCGCGGTCAAAATCAACTGTAGTATCAGAAACCTCAACTAACAGCAAAACTTCTGACGGTATTGGATGGGCTGTAGCGTAGCAGTCTAAACGGAATTGCAGCAAAACTAGATCGGGTTGAGGTTCGGTACGTTGAGTTAACCGAATTGGGTTTTGAACATCCAAAATAGCACTTTCTTCAGGAATTTGGCGAAACTGTCGGATCAGTCGTCGCACACAAGTAGCATGACGAGTACCAATTGCGGCCATTTGGATGATTTCTCCTTCTATAAGTTCCACTCGTTCGTTATGAGCAAAAACACCAGCCTCACTCATCATGTGGTATTCTTGCACTGTAAATAGCCGTCTTTGAATCTGAACAGACATAACTATTCTCCTTTTTGAGCAGTGAATCTCAGCTTATCACTTGATTTTGATAAATATAGCAGTCCTTGCAGGAGTCGTAAAGTTTTTTACCCCACCCCAACCCTCCCCTTATTAAGGTCCGGGAGTAAGAAATTCACAAATGATTTAGGATTGCTATAGTATTATTTCAAGACAACAAAAAACCACCCTAAATAGGGTGGCATATTCTGAAACGGTGTAAATGACCTAGGCTAAAACAAGAGAATTTCAAGTGCTAAAAATACAGGTTTTAGCGATCGCCAGGCGGGCATTGTCCGCCAGGGAAATCACCTTAGAGTAGAGTAATTGAGGTTGAGGCTGGAGTACCAATGGAACCAGCGCCGAAACCTAGGTTGACATTACCAGCAGTCAAACCAGCAATGTTGTTAATTGTCAAGCTGACGCTAGTTTGTCCGTTAGCAAAATTCACGGTGCCGCCGGTAGCGTTGGGGACTACGCCAGAGCCGGTGATAAAGTAGTCGGTAAGATTCTGGGGTTGGCCACCACCAGGTGCAGCTATCAAAAAGTCGATGGAACCCGTACCGACACCACTCGTCCGGTTGATGGTAAACGTTCCGCTAGTATTGTCAGCCACAGGGGCTGGAGCAGAACCGTAGAAGAATCCATTGCTGATCCCACCACTGCTGTCGAGAATGGATAAGACTGCTGCGGATGGACTAGCTACAGAGCCACCACTGAGGAATAAGTTCACAGTCTCAGTCAATTCCGGCACCGTATCATTGATGATGGGAACACCTACTGTAGCGCTAGCTTGACCAGGAGCAAAGTTAACTGACACATTGCTGACAGAGACATAATCAGGGGCAGAAGCTGTGGCCGAACCGTCAGCAGTGCTAAATAGAATGGTTCCTGCCTTTGTCAAATCCCCAGAGCGATTGATTGTCACGTTCACAGTGCTACCTTCGTTACCGCTGTAAGTAGCGGCACTAAAGAAGAAGATACTAGGCCCAGTAGTTGCTGTCGTGGGAGTGGGAGTGGGACTGGTTGGAGTCGGAGTCGGAGTCGGAGTCGGCGCAACATCATTAATCGTCAAGATAGACGGGTTGCTGCCGACAGTACCGCCACTGAGAACTAAGTTGACAGTTTCCGGGCCTTCAGTAATCGCATCAGTCAAAGCAGTGACAGTGAAACTGGCGCTATTTTGTCCAGCGGCAAAGTTGAGGGAACCCGCCCCAACGGTATAGTCAGGGCTAGTGCCGCTAGAACTAGCTGAACCGTCGGTGGTGGCGTAGTTAATGGTTGCTGCACCAGTCCCACCAGTGCGAGTGACGGTAATGGTGGCCGCACCGCCTTCATTCACCGTGTAACTGCCTTGGCTGAATTGAAAGACGCTTGCAGGCGTTGGAGTTGTAATCGGAGTCGGAGTCGGAGCTGGGGCACTTCCACCATCAAAAATGGTAACAGTGGCTGGATTGAGACTGCCTACATTACCGTTGTTGAGAAATACATTCACTGTTTCTGAGCCTTCGCTAATAGCATCGGTCAAAGTGGGGACAGTGAAAGTGGCGCTAGTTTGCCCGGCCGCAAAATTTAGGGTTCCTGTGGTGGCAGTATAATCAGTAGCCGAGCCGGTAGATAGGGCTGAACCATCAACGGTACCAAAGCTGATGCTTCCGGGGGCAGATGTATTGCCGGTGCGAATCACTGTGACTGTGGCGGGGCTGCCTTCGGGGGTAGAGTAATTATTGGTGCTGAAGCTGAAGACACTTGTAGGTGTTGTTCCCGGTGTCGGTGTGGGTGCCGGGGTTGGGGTGGGGGTTGGTGTCGGCGTTGGTGTGGGTGTGGGCAACCCGGAGGATTGAAACCAACCCGGATTTGCACTCAGTTGTGCAGCAGTCAAACCTTGGATGTTGACTAAATACTCGCCGGTGCCGGTATCGCGAACGAGGGTGTTGCCGATGCTGATGCCGTTGGAGCCGGTGCCGTCGATGAATTGCAAATCGCTGAATTGCAGTCCCCCAAATAACTGGATGACATCGTTCCCGGAGAGTTGAAAGTCAGTAATGAAGTCGGCATCGGAGACGCTGGGGCCGCCAGTAGTGGCTGTGGGTTTGCCGTCGCCTACTCGCCCGATCGCAAACAGGTCATTTCCACCACCACCGCTCATGGTATCAGAACCAAGGTCGCCGTAGAGTACGTCGTCGCCGAGGTCGCCCAGAATCAAGTCGTTGCCTTTACCACCGAACATCGTGTCGTTGTCTTTACCGCCGAACATCGAGTCGTTGCCGTCATTACCGAACACGCTGTCGCGGCCGATGTCGCCTCTTACTAAGTCGTTGCCTTTGCCACCGTATACTACGTCGTCGTCTTTGCCACCGTATACTTGGTCGTCGCCTTCGTTGCCGTTAAGAATATCATTGCCGGGGCCGCCGAATACGAGGTCGTTTCCTGAGCCTGCACCCATCGCATCATTACCGTCAAGTCCAATGATTGTATCGTCGCCTAGCAAGCTGCCTAGGCTAATTACGCGACCGTCTGGTAAAGTTCCAGGTATGAGATCTGCGCCTAGAGTTCCTGTTATGTTTGCCATTTTCTTAATTCCACAGATTAGTTTTTTTTGCCTTTAGTAGAAGCACCTGTAGAATTTTTTTAGGGATTTTTTGCACTATTTTTATACACGTATGATTTGTGCAACAATCCGGTATTTATGTCATGATTGACTATACTTATCCGTTAGGTCAAATAATTGCCGTAGGCAATCTTTTATTGCTAGCACTTAGTCAGGTAAATCTGTTTTCCTGCCCTGTTAATAGCTCAGAAGCAACCAGCCCGTATAAAGTTCCCATTTATTATGAATATTCGGGGTGAATTTAATAGTTGTTTTACCGGATATTTGGAAAGCAAGAATTGTTTATATAGTCCACCTCTATGCTTCTAAACAATGAGATATTTTCAGGACAAATGTTTGAAAAATAAATAAATATAGTCTTTGGAGTGAAAGATGAGGTACGTTGGAGAATTGGTAATAGGTAATGGGTAATTGGTAATTGGTTATTCCCCATTCTCCATTCCCGATTCCCGATTCCCCATTTTCCATTCCCCATTACCCATTACCCTATTTACACCTAAGTCTAACTAGCAAACACATCAAACGCAGAACCCCGACTTTTTTTACAAAGTCGGGGTTCTATGGCGATTATTCCTTCTGCCTTGAACATCTGCTATAGTTCTGAGATGAGAGTGCGGCGATCGCGCCTTGCTTCCTCGTTTTCTGGCTGAATAGCGATGGCTCGATCGTAGGCTGTCATTGCTTCTTCATAGCGCTTTAATTGCGACAACACTGTCCCCAAGTGATGCCAAGCGTTGTAGGAATCAGGCTTGATCGCAACCGCTTGTTCATAGGCGGCGATCGCCTCTTGGTTTCGGTACAATTTTGCTAAGGCTTCGCCTTTACCAAACCAAGCTTCATAACACTGAGGGTTAATTTCGATCGCTTTTTCGTAAGATGCGATGGCGGGTGCGTAATCCAACAGTTTCTCGAAAGCTGTGCCTCGGTTGTGCCAAATTTCAAAGTCGTTTGATTTAATCGCAATGGCTTTGTCATAGGATGCGATCGCATCCAGATAGCGGTGTATGTTTCCGAAGACAGCACCTCGATTGTACCAAACTTCATATTTGTCTGGGGCGATGCTGATGGCTCGATCGTAGGAATCAATCGCATCTTTGTAGCGGAGCAATTTCCATAACATATTACCTCGATTGTACCAGGTTTCGTATCTATTGGGATAGATAGCAATCGCTCGATCGTAGGAATCGACTGCTGCTTCGTACTGCTTTATTTTACCCAACATCACGGCTCGGTTGTGCCAAATTTCGCTGTCGGTTGCTTTGATGGCGAGGGCGCGATCGTAACTGGCGATCGCCTCTTCGTAGTGGTGTAATTTCCCCAATAAAGCTGCGATATTGTGCCAGGGAGCATAATTTGTGGGTTCGATCGCACTTGCTTGCTGGTAACAGACGATCGCCTCTTCGTACTTTTGCAATTTTCCCAGCAAATTAGCTTTATGATACCAAGCTTCATAGTTATTTGATTTAATAGATATGGCTTGGTCATAACAGGCGCTCGCCTCTTCGTACTTTTGCAACTTTATTAACACATTTCCGCGCCAATACCAAGCCATATCTAAATTATTATTCGTTAAAATAGCTTTTTCAAAGCAGACTACTGCCTCATCATATTTGCCTTGAAAATAAAGCCCTTCCCCTTGCTTGATATAATCATCAGCAATCAAATTATTGTCCTCACTAGAAACCGAGGCTACTTCTGAGTCTGGGGAGTTGTTGGAGGGAGGTGTTGGTGCGACTTTGACAACTTCCTGGGCTACCACGGCGGGGAGTTGAGAAATTTCTTGAACTATTTGAGATTTTTTTTCGTAAACTTCCGTCAGCAAAACTTGCAGGTGCATCAAAAATTGAGATTTGAGAGTTTCTATTTGCTCGACGGAAGATTTAGAAACTTCAGTTTCTTTACTTAAAAAATCAATGGATTGTTTGGCTGCACTCATTTGTGCTTCTAATTCATCTCTCAATTTTTGATTTAACTGACTAGAATTAATTAATTCTGATTCTAATACACCAATTCCCTGTAATCTTTTATTGGCATCAGCCACCAACTGTCTGATTACCAGCCGTCGCATCATCCAAAAAAAAGCAAGGGTAACTGGGGGAAATATGGTCCCCAGAATCAGCAAAATATTGAGCAAAGTTACAGTATGATTAAAACTATATTCAGAGTCGATATTGCCACCAACGCGGGGAGAGATCAAATCGAAAGCGTCGCGAGCTTGGGGGATGGTTTGAGTACCGGATTCGATTAATTTAGCTAGCCAAGTTTCTTGTAAGGATTTGGTCAATTCATCACCGGATGAAGATGTAGTGTTTTCCTTGGTTTTGGCTGGGATAGATGACTGGGGTGGTGCTGTCGCCACGAGCAAACCTGTCTGGGATTTGACAGCAATGCGTGGGGAAAATTGTTCGTGGGCGATCGTCTCTGGGGCGCTAATTGAATGAGCGGGACGGGCTACGGTATTATTTATGGCATCCACAAAGTTGCTGCTTTGTGGTGTTTGAGGAGCAGCCGGAGGTGGAGCGGGAGTTTTGCTAGCATTAGCAGTTAAATTCTGGGATGCGAGGGCAGCCAGAGTCAAAAAAGCTACATTTGATACTCGCATAAGCGTGAAATTACTTAGGAGGAGTTAGTGCTTGCCGATCGCTCCTGGGGCGATCGCGATGCTACTGTCAGCAGTCAAAATCGCGATTTCCAGAGAGTTTGGCTTACTATCTCCAAAATACGCCCAGCCTCTGATTTATCAGGAAAAGTGTCCACAATTCCCACTCTGTCACTTTCCCGAAAGGATAGATGGTGGCGATCGCTCCGGTTCCATCACCCTCTAGTCAGATACCCAACAACTTCTACGAAGTCGGGTATCAAAAATACCCATAAACTCATTGTTGAAAAATGATAAAATAGACATCTCCTAAAAAGCCAGTCTTGGAACAGCAGAATGCCAAGCCCAGAATAATTTTGGGGATGTCCATAACTAATTCAATCAACAGTAATTGAGGGCAATTCATGACAGAAGAACGCACTTACTGGCTGGCTTGGTCTCAAATTAACGGCATCGGGCCGATTTTATTACAAAGATTGCAGGAACATTTTCAGAGTTTAGCAACAGCTTGGACGGCAAAATCCCTAGATTTATGCCAAATTGAAGGCTTTGGTAAACAGACTATTGAAAAAGTAATAGCAGAACGAAAAAAGATTAATCCCCAACAATTTATTGAACAACATCTCATCAAAAATCCTCTTTTTTGGACACCAGCCGATCGAGATTATCCTCGTTTATTATTAGAAATTCCCACTCCACCAGCAGTCTTATATTATCGGGGTACAGTTGATACCAAAGAAAGTCAAGGAATTACACCCACAGTAGCAATTGTGGGTACTCGCTCTCCTTCGGAATATGGTAGACGGTGGACTCGTAAATTTAGCGCTGCTTTGGCTAAAAGCGGTTTTACTGTGGTGTCGGGATTGGCGGCTGGAATCGATACAGAAGCTCATACAAGCTGTTTGGCTGCGGGAGGGCGGACTTTTGCCATATTAGGCACGGGAGTCGATATCGTTTATCCTCGGCAAAATGATAAGTTGTACGATCGCATTTTGCAGCAGGGATTAGCAATTAGTGAATATCCCGCTGGTACTCAACCAAATAAAACTAATTTTCCCCGGAGAAATCGGATAATTGCTGGTTTAAGTCGTGCTACCATAGTCATAGAAGCTCCGCGCCAATCTGGTGCTTTAATTACCGCTTATCAAGCTAATGATTTTTGCCGGGATGTCTATGTTTTGACATCAAGATTAGATGATGAACTTTCCTTTGGATGTTTGGAATTATTGAGTAAAGGTGCTCATCCAATTCTGCCCAATAGCGATC
The DNA here is from genome assembly GCA_020882975.1 of Microcoleus sp. EPA2. Classification (GTDB taxonomy): domain Bacteria; phylum Cyanobacteriota; class Cyanobacteriia; order Cyanobacteriales; family Microcoleaceae; genus Microcoleus. The sequence goes on from JAHRFD010000001.1 coordinate 102,486, forward strand.
GACTTTTGAGCGAAGAACGATTGTTAGAAATGCTAGGAGCTATCCCCAAATTGGATTCTCCCCAACAATTGTCCCTATTTCCAGCCAATCCGTCTCCCCAAAAGCAAGAGCCAGCATTGGATAGGGAATTAGCTTTGGTGTTAAGTGCGATCGAATCTGGTCCGATTGCTTTTGATTGCATTGTCCAAGCCGCAGGATTAGATACCGGCAAAATTTCTAGTGCACTATTGCAATTAGAATTATTAGGATTAGTCTCCCAGTTACCGGGAATGCGATACCAGCGGTGCTGACATCGCATCATTTCTGAATTTCTTCCTCCCTCCCCTTAGTAAGGGGAGGGCTGGGGTGGGGTAAAAAATTTACGACTCCTCCAAGGATTGCTACAGCGGTTCCTGCTGTTATGAGGTACAAAAGCGGGGTGCATCGCATTTTTGTAGGGGATTCGCATTCGCGCCCATATCTTATAGATAGATCAGAGATTTTCAACGCGAATGCTTCGCCCCTACCGATATATTTGCAAATTCGGGATGCTCCCAGTGTGTCGCAATACAGCGGGAATCGCTGTATATTTATTCTTGATTATTTTTTCCTTCCACATATCCATTATCTACCAGTCGCCAAGCGCCGCCAGAATTGCCTGTCAAATCGCAATCTGCCACCTTCGCAATAGCATCTTTATAAAGTGCGATCGCCTCAGAGCCATTACCAGTAATTCGACACCGATGTACAATCAATTTCCCTCCCAATCCGACACCAATTCCTACAGTACCATTGCCAAAAATATCACTATCTTCCACCGTTAGTTGGGCGCTATCGGACATAAAAATTCCGTTCCAGATGCCATCATGAATTTGACAGCGACGCATTACAGAAGCAGCATTATGCCCGCAAATTCCCACCACAGAATAGTCAGCAGAAGTAATATCGCTATCTTCGATGACTAACTCTCCTTCCCGAATATCAACCGCATAATAATTTCCAGTAGCATTTAGGGTTAAACCTCGCACTAAAGCCGATGCTGTTTGCATTTTGAGGCAGTTAGAATTGGTACTTTGAATAACAATGCTTCCCGCTTCTATTTTACCGATAATTTCCACAGATTTATCGAGGATGAGACTTTCTAAATATAAGCCCGGATTCACATAAATGCGAGTATTTGGTGCTGCATTTTGTAGTGCTTCGTTAATTGTAGTATAATTACCTTGGCCTTGTTGACAAACAACCAATTCTAGGCTATTGGAGATTTGAGCCTGGAAAGTTGATGGTGCAATTTCCTCAGATTCAGCAGCGGGTGTTGCAATTTCTCCATCGCCCGTGAGGGATTGTGCTGGGATTTCTGATAATTGTGTACTTAGTTGCAACTTTTCGCGATCGAAATTTGCTAACTGATGCTCTAATTCGGATACTTGAGCTGTCAGGTTAGTTTGCTGTTGTTGCGCCGTCTCTAATTGACTTTGCATTTCCTGAAGTTGGGTGTAATATTGCGATCGCTCTTGATTTGCTGTTTCCCATTCTGACTGTAATTGGGAGCGACTCTGCTCTAATTCGGATACTTGAGCTCTCAGGTTAGCTTGCTGTTGTTGCGCCGTCTCTAATTGACTTTGCATTTCCTGAAGTTGGGTGTAATATTGCGATCGCTCTTGATTTGCTGTTTCCCATTCTGACTGTAATTGGGAGCGACTCTGCTCTAACTCGGATACTTGAGCTGTCAGGTTAGCTTGCTGTTGTTGCGCCGTCTCTAATTGACTTT
>JAHRFD010000001.1:104335-370287 GCA_020882975.1 Microcoleus sp. EPA2
GGTTAGCTTGCTGTTGTTGCGCCGTCTCTAATTGACTTTGCATTTCGGCAATTTGCGTATAATATTGCGATCGCTCTTGATTTGCTGTTTCCCATTCTGACTGTAATTGGGAGCGACTCTGCTCTAATTCGGATACTTGAGCTGTCAGGTTAGTTTGCTGTTGTTGCGCCGTCTCTAATTGACTTTGCATTTCCTGAAGTTGGGTATAATATTGCGATCGCTCTTGATGTGCTGTTTCCCATTCTGACTGTAATTGGGAGCGACTTTGCTCTAATTCGGATACTTGAGCTGTCAGGTTAGTTTGCTGTTGTTGCGCCGTCTCTAATTGACTTTGCATTTCGGCAATTTGCGTATAATATTGCGATCGCTCTTGGTGAGATTTTTCTAAATCAGCTTGTAGTTGCGAACACTGAGATTGAAACTGCGATAAAGCTTGCTCATTTTGATTGATTTTATCCTCGACAGCAGCTAATTGTAGTACCAACTCTTCTCGCTCTTGCAAAATATTCCTTGACTGATTTTCCCCAGCCACAATTAGAGCTTTTAATTCACTTATCTCTTGATTCGCTGCTTCTAAATTAGATTGAGCTTCCGATAGTTCCCGTTTCATTTCAGAGAGTTCTTCATGCTCTGATTCTAACTGGACTTGCGATTCAGACAGTCGATCGTTCAGTTGGGCTTTTTCTTGAGTTACATTTGCCAATTTAGGCTCTAATTCTAAAATTTGATAACTTAAAGCTTCCCGTTCCTCAATCAGAGACTCCAACTGTTTTTCCAGATTTAATAATTGGGGTTGAATTTCCCTTTGCTTTTGGCTAGCACTTTGTAATTGAATATGTAACAATTGTCGTTCAGTATTAGAATTTTTAAGCTGATATTCTACTTCGGACAACTGATTTATGAATTGCAATTTTTCTTCTTCTAGAATATCTAGCTTAGCTTGTAGATTAGATTTTTGAAATAAAATTTGCTCTTTTTCTTTCAAGGCGCGATCGCACTTAATTTTGGTTTCTGCCACTTGGTACTGTAGCTGCAAATTTTCTTGATTAGCAGCGGCTAATTCTCCTTCTACTTCCGCTATTTTCGCCTGAAACAAGCCAATTTCTTGGTACAATGGTTCTAAGTCTGCTTGAGTTTGATCTACTTGGAATTTCAGTTGCGATCGCTCTTGTTCGGCTATTTCTAATTGATGTTTAACTTCGGCCAATTCCGACAGCGATAACTGATTTTCTCTAGCACTTTCTAATTGAAATTGCAAGTCTAAAACCAGAGCATCAACCTGGACTCTATCTTCAGTCATTAGTGCCAACATCTCTTCCAATTCCGAGACTTGCGTATTTAACAAGTATTGTTGCTCATTCCTTTGGTTCAAGGAATTTTCCAGCTCCGAAATTTGAAAGTTTAGCTGATTTTCTTCCTGAATTTTCTGCCTAATTTCCGCATTTTTTACCCCCAACTCCGAGGCTAACTGCGACAGAGCCTGCTGCGATTTGTCTATCCGCATCAAGTTGCGCTTATTTCGCTCATTCAAAATTACCCAACCTACTAACAACCCGCCCCCAAATCCTATTAATAAGAGTAATGCTTCCATTTGCTTTATTTAATTGATAAATTTTAAAGATTCTTAATCTGTTATGACACAAAATATACCTTTGTCAATAGGTAATCCGGTCAATTATATCACAAATTATTCCAAAATTTATTTTTTTTAACACTATTTATATTTCTTTACAACCTCCGCAGCGATGGCAGAGGTTGAAGTTATCAGCCGTTACAGAGCTAGGAGAAATGAAGCAAATCCACAATATGAGAAATAATACCAATATCTTTCCTGAGTAAATAATCTAGGCGATCGGCGATCAAACTCAAAATCAAATCATTATAAGTCATGTTATATTCCGCCAAACCAAGAGCAACTAAACTGGTCACATTTTCCGCAGGGCGTTTCAGATCCGGTTTGGGATTAGCTTCCAAAACATAAAGTTCCCCATTCTCATCGCACCTGACATCAATCCGCACCAAACTATTGAGACTAAACTCCCAATAAATTTTTTGGGCTAATTCAATTAACTCCTGCTTTAATTGCGGTTCTTCTGGGCCAATCAACTTTCCGCGATCGGGAGTAATCGTTTTTTTGTCCATAGAAGTAAAGATTAATTCATCAGATTCTAAAACCCGTTCGATCGTGGAAAAAGCAAAGGGTTTGTGCTGTTTATAAAAACTGCCTTGAGCGTGAGTAACGTAGCCACAAACAGCAACACAAAACTCTCTTCCAGGTAAATATTTTTCAATCAAAGCAGTATTGTGAGTTGCCAAATGAACAGCAGAAACAGCTTGAGACAAACCGTCAATTGTTTCTACAAAATGAACGTGCAACGAAGCTCGACCGGATACTGGCTTGACGATAAAAGGTCCAGAATAATCACCAAAAGCCAGGGCAAAACGGTCTTGCAATTTTGGTTTAAATATTCCTTGAGAAGGATGCCAAATAATAAACGGAGCAGTTTTGAATCCGACTGATTGCAGTTCCCGTTTAAAGGCGTGCTTGTTATCTAAAATAGAGCTATTTAAAGGGTTGTGACCAATATAAGGCATTCCCAACATTTCTAACAAAGCGGGAGTGTGACAAACCGGATTGTATCCCTGAACGCCTCCAGTATTCAGCCAGACTAAATGGATATTTTCTGCCTTGAGTTTGTCTGGCAAATTCAGATCGTCAGGCATCAGAAAAACCTGCTTAAATCCTACTTCTTTTAAGGAAGTGGCGATTTCTTTCGCTACCACTTCATAACTTTTCCAAGCGCGAGGATTGTGAGTTTTGTAAATCACAGAGCCTGGTTTGTTGCAGTCGCCACCGAATACCACCGCAATCCGCAATTTAGTAAAAAATACTTTCAAATATTCAGGTAGCAGACTAAAGTCGTAATGCCAGGAATTCATCCCAATTGATGATGTTTCAACCATATTTCCTACTTCCTATCTGTCTAATTTTATTGTTTTTGTTTGATGTTTTTTTCCGCAGACTCGCTAGATTTGGCTATGTATATCCCAGCCAAAACGACAGAAAAAGCCAGCCAGTTAAACAAACTCAAATTTTCGGTAAAGAGTATCCAAGCTAATATGGCAGTAATCACAGGTTCTAACAGCAGGAAAAGACCCACAAAACCTGATGATAAACGACCGAGACTGTGGATGAGAAGTCCTTGACCGAAAGCTTGGCAAATCACGGCTAGAGCAATTACAGCTAGCCATCCTTGCCAAGAATAAGGGAAAATGCGATCGCCCGCCAGCAACACCAGTGGCAACATCAAGAGACTGCCAATAAAACAGCGCCACATTAATATAGTTGTCGCCGGGAATTTGGTCCGTAAATGTTCTGCTATCAGCAGATTTCCTGCATAGAACATTGCCGATAAAAGAGCCGCCAAATCGCCAGTCAGATTCTCTTCTGCTGTTTGTAAATCATCAAAGCCGATGGCGATAGCCCCCGCCAAAGCTACCGCCATTCCGACTAAAAACCTGCGGTCAAAACGGCGGCCCAATAGCAGCCAACCTCCCAAAGTTGTAAACAAAGGAGTTAAGTTTCTCAGTACAGTAGAATTAGCGACATTCGTCCTCGTCAAAGACCAAGCCCAAAAACCCAAGGAAGCCGAAGAAACTATACCTACCGCGATTAATAGCATCAAATCGCGGTAGGTATAGTTCGATCGCACTTGAGGTTCTGCATCAGAGATGCGACGGCGGGCTTCACCGACACCATTCCAGACTGCAAACACCAAAGTTGCGATCCACAAACGGTTAAAAACAGTAGCATTAGCACTGATTTCCCCTTCGCTTAACCGAATAAAAATGGCAGCAAAAGAGACAGCTAACAGGGCCGCCGAAAGTGAAACTATCGCCCAAAACTTCCCTTGAGTATCCCTTGGTTTATTGTTGTTAACATCATCATCCTGGTTTGCCAAAACAAGACTGGTTTTAGGTTGAGGTTTTAAGGCAGGATTTAAACCATTTACCTCTAATTTTTCCTGTTGTATATCGATATTTGTTTCTGGCATTTCCAGTTGTTTTGACATTTTCCTTCTTCCTGGTTCCTTGTTCCTTATTCCTTCTGCTATCACAGCAGTTTCGGATCAAGGTTTAATAGAAAGTCTTGCAAAAGCATCCTTCAGCAGGGGTGGTAACTGGCGAATAATTTTACCCTTCTCGCCATCTACCGCCACCAAAGTTACCTGGGCTGTCGCATACAACTCCTCGCCGTCAGCCGATCGAATTTCGTAGTCCCAAAGCAGCCGGACACCTTCACTAGCAGACATCCGCGTTTTGATGGCTACAGCTTGTCCCATCTGTGGGGCGCGGTGGTAGCGCAAGGAAAGTTCCACCACGGGCAATTCTAAGCCCTGGGCCACCCAATCAGCATACTCAATGCCGATCGATCGCAAACTTTCTACGCGGGCTTCCTCCATCCAGGTAACATAAGTACCATGCCAAACGGCACCGCTGTAGTCAGTATGGTGAGGGTATACTCGCACCAAATATTCAAACCAGCCTCCTGATTCCATCGAAGATAGGCTTTGAATAGCGCCCACTGGTGGGAGTTTAGGTTGAGTTCGATCGTTCTCTAACACTTTACAAATCGTTCCAAAACGCTACATTTCTACAAATCATAAAGCAAACTTCAAGCTTATGCTTGACTTTAGCAAACTAGATTCCTCAACTCCGACTACCCGAAGGCAGAAGTGACCTATGCTGAAGGCAGAAAGTCAAAATGTTGATATCTGATGTTTTGACTGGATCTGTAGCTAACGAGTTCTGCCTTTGGGCGGCGAGTTCAACCTCGTACAAAAAAACTCAACTTTTTTCGACACGAAAGAAACCATGATAGAAAAAATTTTAGTAGCGGTGGCTGGCCGCGGTCTGTGCGAAGAGATGTTTAATATGTTGATGGACATCCCTTCCTTGCAACAAAGTTCTGTCACTGTTTTGCACGTCGTGCCACCTCAAGTAACATCGGAGGGAATGGCAGACAAGTTAGAAGAAGGAGGCAAGATCTTAGCACAAGCGGTTCAATCTTTAAAAATAGATCCGAGCAAAGTCAATCCCCGCCTCAAACAAGGAGACCCGAAAACCACTGTTTGCCAAGTGGCAGAAGAAGAACAGTCTGACTTGATCATCATGGGTTCGCGGGGGTTTGGTAGACTGCAATCAATTCTGGAAAATTCGGTCAGTCAGTACGTTTTCCAGCTAACATCCCGGCCGATGCTATTAGTAAAAGACGATATTTACGTCAAAAAAATTAAGCGTGTTATGGTGGCGATCGACAAATCGGAATCCGCCAAACAATCTTTAGACCTGGCCCTATCTTTAGTCAAGGATATTAATGGCGGACAACTAATTTTAGTCCACGTCACGAAAGATTTGACAGGAAAATCGACGGAAGATGTGACAGCAAATGCTGAAAAAGACCCCGTATTAGCGCCCGCAGTAGCACTGGCGAAACAAATGGGAGTTAGCTACCGCTGCGTTAGTGCCACAGGCAAGCCTGGGGAAGCAATTTGTAGGTTTACAGATGAACTGAATGCTGACTTATTAGTAATTGGTTCACCGGATCGCCGTCCTAGTGTTGCCAAGTCCTTTGTCGATCTCGATCGACTCCTAGGAAACTCTCTTTCCGACTACGTGCGAGTCTATGCCAATTGTCCCGTATTGCTGGCCCGGACGACAGGCTAAATTCAAAATTCCCAATCTAAAATCGGTATGAAAAATTAAAAAAGCGCCAAAGCAAAAAGCTCTGGGCGCTTTTTTATAATACACAAAGCTAGACAAAAATAGCAGAAATTACTAATCTTTTCTGCCTTCGCGACTAGCTGTTTGAATGTACAGAATGATTAGAAAAACACTGGGAACCAGTACAAATAGAATGGTTGCCACAAACCCTAGATCGTTAACTTCCATGAAGACGCCAGCCTCTATCTAAAAAGTATGAAAATACACACAACTAGGATACCACTCATACCAGTTTTTTATGAGGCTGCATAGAATCTGATCCCCCCTAACCCCCCTTAATAAGGGGGGAACAAGATTCTGCTCAAAGTCCCCCTTATTAAGGGGGATGCGAGGGGGATCGAGATATATGCAACTTCACATTAAATTGGTATCAAAGGCAGAAGGCAGAGAAGGGGATCGGGTAGGGGTAGGCACAGAAAGGCACTACCCCTACCCGATCCCTGTTTTTCGGAGAATGAAACAGCCGTGGGCCTAATTCCCAGTGGCAGTTATGGCTTGGTCTTGACGCTCACTGGGCCATTGACCAAAGCTTGACAAGCCAACCGATAGTTTTCGGGCTTTTTCTTGAGCTTGCGGTTCTCAAAGTCAGTGCGGGGGGAAAGATTTTCACTTCCTTCGACAATTTCCACGATGCAAGTGCCACATTGACCGTAGCCTCCGCAATTCATCATCTTTCCCGAAAAAGTGTACAAATCGATGCGGTTTTCTAGAGCTTTGAGCCTTAAATTGGCTCCGTCTGCTGCGATGACTTCCTGATTTTCCTTCACAAACTTGATATTGCCCATTACCGATTCCTTAACGCAGTGACTTGGTTCTCTATTACAAAATATTAACTATTGTATCGGACATTTAATCCCCGATCGCCTATTTTTCTGTTCGTCCCAGGAAAATGCCCCCAGCTCTAAGGAGTTCTGGAGAGATTGTTACCAGGAAGATTGCTCACCGCGCGCTGGAGAGACGAAAGCGAGCGGTTGTAGCCAATAATTGCCAAAAGTCGGTTTCTTTCAGCCCTAGTCAAATCCGTTTCCGCCTGAATCACATCCGTCTGAGTACCGACACCAGCTTGAAAGCGCAGTCTGGCCAAACGCAGGGCTTCCCTCGACTGCAAAACCCCAGCCTCTGAAGTTTCGATATTCTCAAAACTAGACTCCAAGCCAAAATAAGCTTGTTCCACTTCCCGGCGCACCTGGTTGCGGGTTTGATCGAATCTACTTTCGGCGATGGCAATATCAGCATCCCGCTGTTTCACCCTTGCCTTGGCTGCGCCACCGTCAAAGATACTCCAAGTCAGACTTGCCTGGATGGCATAGCCGTCCGCCCAGCCGCGAGCGGCAAAGCGGTTAGGGTTATCAGAGTTTTGCCCCTGCACGTTATAACTACCCGAAACATTCAGTTGAGGCAAACGCCCGGCCAAAAGCGATCGACGCTGCTGCTTGCTCAGATCCCTCTGTACCAACTGCTGTTCCAACTCAGCGCGATTTTTAAAGGCCTGTACGATACTTTCTTCTAAAGACAGCCTCCAAGAACCGGCTTGCTCCACCGGGTCCGCGGCAGTCAAGTTCGAGGACTGACTGATATTTAAGATCTCAGACAATTGACGCTGGCGGATGCGCTGATCGCGGCGGGCATTGGCTAGCTGCTGCTGTTCGTTAGCCAAATTTGCCTGGGCCTGCAACACGGCAAAGCGAGTTCCTACTCCTGCCCGTTCCAGGGCTTCGGCATCCCGCAAACTTTGTTGAGCATTTCTCACCGATGCTTCGCGAATCGCCACTTGTCCGTCTGCATCTTGCAGGTTGTAGTAAGCATCTGTCACATCAAAGCGGAGTTGCTCGGTTTGGCGTTCCACTTCCAGTTCTCGCAACCGCAACTGTTCCTGGGCGGCGCGGATGTTAGCACTTCGGCGGCCGAACAAATCAACGTCGTAGTTTAACTGCAAAGTGCTGTTGAGACTGTTACTGGCGAAGTTTGGGGTGGCTTGGGTGGCCGGCCGTCCGGTTTGGTTTGCTTGAAAATTGTTGATTCGCTGCTGACTCCGCACTTGGATTTCTCCACCGGCGCTCAAAGAGCGGGTCGCGTTCATTTGAAAATTGAGGTCTGGATATAAAGCTGCTTGTTGTTCCCGCACGGCTGCTTGAGTTTGTTGTAATTGCAGTTGAGAAATTTGCAGAGTTTGGCTGTTGCGACGGGCGAGGTCAACTGCTTGTTGCAAGCTAATGGACTGAGTTTCTTCAATCCTGACATCAAGAGGTTGAGTTGGAAACAACAGCGGATTGGAGTTGGGTTCCAGGGTTCTGGGAGGCTGGGTTTCTAGTATGCCTTTGGGAGTTGGAGGGGGGAAACTTTCGCCCGGAGTATTTCTTGGTGGTGGTGTCAGGGAACTCGGCACTGGAATGATGTTGGGGTTTTGGGGGGAAGGTACGCCCTGGGCGATCGCAGTTGGTGCTGGTGTGGCACTTTCCACTGCAACTACTGGTGGAGTTTGGTCAGCATTTTGGGAATTAGAGCCTAGTGGCTGGGGATTAGCTGTCGCCCAGTTTTCCTGAGACTGATTTGAGGGGGAAAGGGCGATCGACTCTGATGGTTGTTCTGGCGTTGTTTGCGATTCTAATTTAACATTCTCTTCCACAGGGAGCTGATTACTTTGGGCCGAATTCTCCGGGGACTGAGCCGCAGACTGTGCAGCAGCACTGTGTCCCACATTGCCGAAAGTAATTGCAGCACCTACTCCTACTACCACGATTTGACGAAAAACACGCATAAATTTTAAATTATTCTGCAATTCCAGAGACAATTTTCAAGCAAGACAGAGGTCTCTAATTTCAGTTTAAACTCAGAAGTTCCAGCTTAGAATAAGTGCCGAGGTGAGTACCTGCAAATTTCCCGATCGGCAAAACCGCTCTCACCATATCTCCATTCTGAAACTCAAAAAAGGTGTTACACCTATTTTGTCTGTTGATTAGTCGATCGCACCTCAGCATTCACCAGACCGATCGCCACAGAGATTAGTTCCTCAACTCCTGTAACGGGGAAAATCTCCGTTTTCAGGACGCTAGCAAGCTCTAAGACGGTCATGTCATCCAAAAAACGCGGTTCCCCTTGTTTTAGCATCACACTAGGCAGTAAGATGCCGTCTCCCAGGTCTTTTCCCTGCAAAGCTGCGAGCAAGTCTTGGCCTGTCAGCAAACCTGTGACAGTAATTTTTTGCCCCCAATAGTCGCTGCACAATGCTACCATCTTAACTTCTAAGCCGGGAATTTGATTGAGTCGTTGGGCGATCGGCTCAAAAGCTTTTTCTACAGCATTTCCGACTACCCAAATTAATTTGCGCGCCGAATTAACTTGCAGCGGTTGCAGTTTAGCGAAAGCAGTTTCAAACTGTTGGATAAATTGGCGGATCGAACCCACACCATTACCAATTTGGGGATAATCTGCATAGTCAGAGGCGATCGGCAAATCCAAACCTGCAATTAAAAACCATTCATCAGCCAGCCAAATACAGCGCGATTGAGAATTCTGCTTTTTCGCCGTTGTGCCTTTTTTACCTTGACTCAAAACAGCTTGAATTTTCTGCACTTGCGCGATTACTTCTCGCGCTTTTTCAGGTGTGACAGCGATTAGTTCATCTTCGGCTGGACGAAAGCGAGTTAAACCCACCGGCACCACAGCCACCGATGCAACCGTGGGGATATTTCCCCTATGAAACTTTGCCAAATCTAACAAAGTCCGTTCTAAATGTTCGCCGTCATTAATGCCAGGACAAACAACAACTTGAGCGTGAATTTGTAGGCGACGTTCTTGAAACCATTTGATTTGTTCTAAAATTTTCCCAGCCCGCAGATTTTTCAGCAACCTAATTCGCACTTCCGGTTCCGTAGCGTGTACGGAAACATAGAGAGGAGAAAGTCGCATTTGTTCGATTCTGTCCCACTCTTTTTGAGTAAGATTTGTGAGAGTGAGATAGCTACCATAGAGAAAACTTAATCGATAGTCATCATCCTTGAGATAGAGAGTTTCGCGCTTTCCCGGTGGCTGTTGATCGATGAAGCAGAAAGGACAGCGATTATTGCACTGAATCAGCCCGTCAAAAAGCGCTGTTTCAAATTCTAAACCTAAATCTTCGTCGTAATCTTTTTCGATTTCTAATTTGTGAACTTTGCCTTTGCTATCTAATACTTCTAGTTCGATAAATTCATCGGCGCACAGGAATTGATAGTCGATTAAATCGCGGGGTTTTTCACCGTTGATGGCAAGGATTGAGTCACCGACATCAAATCCAATTTCGGCGGCGATGCTGTCGGGGATGACTTTGGTGATCCGGGCTGGCTTTGTTGATAATTCGCTCATAATTTTGCACGACTTTTTTCAAGTTTGATAAATTATTTTTGAATTTATTTTTTTATTTTTGATTCTCAAATTTATCACAATTCAACCCTTTTGTCAACCGCGCCCTGCGGGATAAAAATAGCAGTTTGTGAAGTGCGATCGACTGAAAATACGCCAGCTTGAATCGTCGGCTATAAATTATTTTAGTTACCCACGATCGCATACCACAAACTTACCATCAGACACAAACTCGCTAAATGCTGTGGCATCAAAGATTTCAGGGAGCGCTTGGCAATTTTTTGAGTCACAAATATCGTTACTAAAAATGCTATAATTAAAGTTAAGCCCTGCAAGAAACTAATCACCGCTGGATCGCCGACAAAACTCGGTAAATCCTCTCTAATTTGTCCGAAAGTGGCAAAAGTTACGGGAATCAATCGGCCACCTTCCTGCAAACCCAATCGCCAATAGTGAGCCAAGCTCCCGCCCCAGACTAGGGGTAAATAACCGTAAGCGAGGGAGACAAAGGACAGAGGTTTATAGGTAGTAAATGGCATGGTTTCTGCTTTTCCCAATTGATAAATTGCCTGCATGACTGCGTAGGCGCTTAGGGGAATCAGGGGCGGAATAATTAACAGCGCGATCGAAATTCCTAAATGAGGGATAAATTGGTCTAAATTGATGCCTAGTCCTAATAAATCATTGATTTCAGGTAAGCGATGGAGATAGATGCCGCCTAATAATAGAAATAACAGGGCGACTTCATAACTGTGGGGAACATGGGTAGTCCATAATTCGATGCCGGGGGGGCGTAGATTTAATTCTACCGATCGATGGGGGCAGGCTTTTAAGCAAGTCATGCACAAGACGCAATCTTTATTATCACTTAATTGGGCGGGATGGGAATAAATCGGACATCCATTAGTGGTTAATCCTTCTCCCAAGCCAGGGCCGCCTTTATAACACTGGTAGGTGGTACATTCAGCGGCACAGGTTCCTTGTTGGGCGCGGAGTTCGATAATTGAGAGTTTAGCAAATAAGCCATTCATCCCCCCGATTGGGCATAAATAACGACACCACAATCGTCGCTCAAAGATGAGGGAAAAAATTACTGCTCCGGCGGTGATAAGTAACAATAAACAACTGGATAAATAGGCGGTGTTTTCTAAATTCCACAACTCTTCCCACAGAAATATGAGGGTAAATAGTCCGAAGAGAAACCAACCACCCCATTTTTCAGCTTGTTGGCGCGGCCATTTATGGAGAGTTCGAGGGAAAATTTTTAGCGATAGTTTTTGGACGATTTCCCCATAAATCATAAAGGGGCAAAAAGCGCACCACAACCGCCCAATCAGGGGAAATAATAATAAAATTAAGGGCCACCACCAAGCCCAAAAAATATTGAGGGCAAAATTATGTTGTCTATCTTGGGGGGCGACAAACAGGATGATTACCACCAATGCAAATATCCAACTGGTAAACCAATAATTCACGCGATCGGGATACCAATCGCTCCGTAAAAATTGCCGAAATTTAGGATAGATATTTAATAAATTCAGCCGAAACTTTTGTTTCTTAGTTGCTTGAGCCCAAAACACTTCTTCCGTTAATACCTGATTTCCCTGTGCTTGAACTAAAGCGCGATCGACCATTCCTTCTAATTCTCGTAAGTTCCCTGGAAAGTCGTAGGCTTGTAAACGGCGAATAGCTTCCGGCGTGACTTGGGGTTTTTCTAATTTCTTTTGGCGACAAAGGAGGTTGAGATAATAGTTAACCTGTGCCTCTAAATCTGCTTTCCTGACCCGCAATGAGGGTACTTTAATCTTATGGTGTGTCAGTTTATCGAGCTGGGGTTGAACGCTTTCTGAAATTAAAATTATCCGAGCATTACTAGAACGCGGTGGCGGTGGTATTTGTCCTTCTTTTACTGCTAGTGTATAGGTTCCATCAGTTAATAATTGCTGAATTTGAGGGCATAATTGCTCTGGTAATTCTTGGACATCATTTAAAATTAATGTCCCTTCACCCAACCATTCCAAGAGTCCCGGTTTACCGCCCAAACGCCCGAATAATTCGGCTCCATTGGTTTGAAGCAAGGCACTTTTTAGCTGAATTACTGGCTCGCTGCGGCGATGAGAACCGAAATGAATTAAAGCGGCTAAATTATCTTTTTCTAACCCCGGTTCGCCAGAGATTAATACGGCTCGATCGTCGCTAGATGCTGCGCGAATTTGTTGGCGCAATTTCACCGCATAACGGCTATTCCCAATTACTCCCCGTTTCGCCCTGGGTACTAGATAGCTACGGAGGGCATTTTGACGCTCTCGCTCGTAGGCGATTTCTGTTTCTAGCTGCTCTAATTTCGTTGCTAAACGTTGGGTATAGGCTTCGGTGATGGGTGGATATGTTGCGAGCAAACTGCGCCAGCGATCGGCATTAATTACCAAAAATTGACATTCTGTCCGAGCGATAATTCGACTATCTGCTGGTTGTGAACGTTGGAGGGCGGATAAATTGACGATCGCCCCTGGTAATAAACTACTAGCCCACATCAAGCCCGGTTGTTTGCGCCGGTATCGATCGGCCTGTCCTTGCTTGAGGATATAAAGATTTGTGACAGGCGTGTCTTCGAGTACCACTCGAAATCCAGGCCCAAAGGTTGCCAGTTGTATTTCACTAGCGATCGCCTGTAAAATCTCGCGGGATAATATGCCTAATTCGGTGTTGGATTCTAGCCAGTTAATTAATGTTTCGGTAGACATCGCTTAGCATCGGCGAAAGCCGAATGGTGATAGCTTGCTGTCGGATCTATCATAGCTTGTAGAAGTCCTCACGGCGCGATCGCCCTCCTCTCAAACGGTACATTAGCCAAAAATTGTTTTCCAAGCAATAATTGACAGGGCTAAATCGGCGATCGCGTGACTGATGTAACTAGCCCAAAGCGAACGATAGGTGAGATAACACCACGACCAAATTACCCCAGCTAGGAATACTGCTAAGGAGCCTAACATCACTCCTTGCCACTGCGTATAAGCTGCTAAAACAATGATATGATGAAGAGTAAAAAATATAGCACTCAGAAATATTGATCCGGTTCCAGGTATGAGAATCTCACACTTTTTGTAGACAAACCAGCGCCAAATAAATTCTTCAATCAATGAGTTGATTAGTACAAAATAGCCTTGGACTATTAAAAAAAATATAGGATTGACCAGCCCCATTTGTTGCACCTTGGTTTTGGCATCAGCCGCATCGAGCCACTGTTGACCGAACAGCCAGTAAGTACCCATAATTATCCCGAACATTAACAGTCCCAAAACCATGCCTACTAACAATTCTTGATATTTGGGTGGGGATAAATGCAGTTGGTAGCGATCGCGCAAAACAGACCAGACGAGGGGTAAAAATATTAGCCAAAGTCCGCCCAATACTGAAATTATGGTTCCGACTATTCCGGGAGCAATAAATAAGGACATTGCTACACCAATGCTAGCGGCAGGAACTACCAGAATTAGAGCTAATTTCGCATTTTGGCGATCGCTATGTTCGACCATGATATTGACTCCCGTAAAATTTCTATAATTATCAGGCGTTATAGATGCTTATTCTACCGATTTGGGAGCGACCAAATAGCCTGTTACCACATGATGAAACAGGCTTTATGGCCTGTTTGTTTATTGTGAAACAGGCCGGAAAGTAGGTTCTATAATAATGATGGATCTTTCAATGCACCGCCAGCAAGGGCAGTTAAAATCGCTACACCAAAGGCCAGCCGATACCAGACAAAAATCCAGGTCTTCTGAGTTTGCAGAAATTTCATCAACCAGGCGATGGAAATATAGGAAAATATAAAGGATGAAATTGTTCCCACTATCAAAGCGACAACAGTACCTTCACCAACCCCTTCACCCAAAGCACTTTTCAACTCAACTAAACCAGCCAGAGTAATTGCCGGAATTCCTAACAAGAAAGAAAACCTTGCCGCCGCAGCTCTTTGTAATCCGATGAATAATCCTGCTGTCAGGGTAGAACCCGATCGCGAAACACCGGGAATTATTGCCATTGCTTGAGCTAATCCCATGATAATGCCATCTTTGACTTCTAATTTTTCGTAATCCCGTTGACGCTTGCCAGTTTTTTCGGCTATTGCTAATAGTAAGGACATGACGATGGAAGCAATGGCGATCGCCCCCAAACTCCGCAGTGGCGATTTGTCAAAATCTTTAACAAATATCTTGATTAACAGTCCAAAAAGCATAATAGGTATAGTACCCAAACCAATTCCCAGGGCCATCCGAAACTCTTGAGAATCATAGTCAGAGCGGGTAATAGCTTTAAATGCACCAATAGTTATAGTTGTCAAGTCTTTCCAAAAATATAACAACACAGCCACAATGCTGCCCAATTGAATTACACCAACATAAGCAACACCGGGATCGCGGCCCCAAAGAGCCACTGGAACTACCTTCAAATGAGCAGTGCTGCTGATGGGCAAAAATTCAGTTAATCCTTGGACAATTCCTAAAACAATCGCCTCAAATACACTAATTGGATCGGGTCCGGCAACATTAGCAGCCGGGGTTTGAGCTAGAATTACGTCAAGCAAAGCAATCATTTGTTGTCAATTCCTAGTTGTCAGTTCCTATTCGAGCTGAATCTTAGTGCCGATCGCAACTAAAAACATCTTAAAATAGGTAGTCAAGAACCAATTTAACCCACTGACCAGCATTTGCCGACATTTGCTGATAAAATTAATCGTGTTTTGCACGCTTTTTCGCCACTTTACAGCAACTGCCAACAAACTATGATATTTTCCAACTACCAAAATTTAATTGCTACTATTGCTTCTGGCAAAAGCTGGCAGCGGCGAATCTTGTCTGCTAGTGTTTTAACTTTGGCGATCGCCCTTAGCTTCATCCTGTTCATTAGCCCAGCACCAGCCTACGCAACTCTCACAGACGATCGCTTCGACGGTACAATTTTTGCCCTCTATGGTGGCAACGGTTCCCTAGTCCCTCCCAAAGTCACGATCAAAGATTCTTTCAAACGCAAAAAACCAGTATTACTGGTATTTTACACTGATGATAGTAGCGACTGCAAGCAATACGCTATAGTTGTCTCTAACCTCCAGGAATTTTACGGTCGGGCAGCCGATTTTATCCCTGTATCCATCGATTCGCTTCCTGCAAAACCAGCAGCAGAATTAACCAATCCGAGCCATTATTACGAAGGTTTTGTACCTCAAACAGTGATTCTCGATCAATCGGGTAAAGTTGTTTTTAATGCGAAAGGACAAGTGCCCTTTGAGCAGGTAGATGATGCCTTTAGGAAAGTATTTGATTTGCTACCTAGAGACAAATCACTCCCGTTAAAACGGCGGATTGTGAACGAACTAAATACTGAGCTATCGAAGTAGTAATTGGTTATTTGTTGTTGTGTGTTGTTGGCAGTACCCTGAGCGAAGGGTCTAAGGGTTATGGGTTATTAGTTATTAGTCAGGAATGAGCTATTAGCAGTAATCAGGAATTTGTGAGGAGCTGTCAATAACAAATAAACAACAGCGAACAACGAATAACCAACAACAAAATTCTTAAACTCTCTCTTCTCTTCCTTCGCGCCTTCGCGGTTAAATCATTCCGATACAACTGGAATTTATCTAACAAATAACCAATCACAAATAACCAATCACAAATAACCAATCACAAATAACCAATAACCCTTGCATCCCTAAAGCTATCAAGGCAAAATAGATGTGAACTGTTTAACCTCAAATCATGACCAGAACCTTAATTCCCGTGATTCTCGCCGGCGGTAAAGGCGAACGTTTTTGGCCGCTAAGTCGCAAGCAGCGCCCCAAGCAGTTTTTGAGTCTCGATGGTAGCGGTAAGAGTTTGCTGCAAGCTACTGCTGAAAGACTATTAACATTAGGTAACGGCTGGGAAGATTTGTGGGTAGTAACATCAGAAATGTTGGCCGATGGTGTGCGAGAACAGTTACCGCTGCTACCTCCTGAGAATTTGCTGGCGGAACCGGAGGGGAGGGATACTGCGCCCGCGGTGGCTTGGACGGCTATAGAAACGGCTAAGCGTTACGGTGAGGATGCGGTTGTCGGGTTTTTCCCCGCGGATCACTGGATTGGGGAACCGGAGGAGTTTGAGAAGACTTTGGCCGCGGCGGCGGATTTGGCGAAAAATCAGGATGCGATCGCCACTTTGGGAGTCAAACCGAGTTATGCTTCCACTGGCTACGGCTACATCGAACAAGGGGAGGAAATCGGCAGTTTTGGCGGTTTTCCGGCGTACCGCGTCGCCCGGTTTACCGAAAAGCCCGATCGCGCCACCGCTGAGGAATTTGTAGCCAGCGGCAAATTTAGTTGGAATGGCGGAATTTTTGTATTTCGAGTTGGCACTGTCTTGACAGAATTGCGAAATTATGTACCGGAAATGATGGCTGCTTTGGAGGCAAAAGGGGCCCAGGCTTACTCAGAATTGCCGAAAATTAGCATTGATTATGCGCTGATGGAAAAGACGCAAAAAGCTTGTGTTTTGCCTGTAGGATTTAGTTGGGACGATTTGGGAGATTGGAATGCGATCGCCCGTTTGCTGCAAGGAGACAAACCGAATGTCGAATTAGCAAAACACGTCGGCATTGATACCAAAGGAGGCATTTTCTATGCAGCGGATGAGAATGAAGTCATTGTCACCATTGGTTTAGAAGATGTGGTAGTTGTCAGAGATGGCAATGTGACTTTGATTGTGAAAAAAGAGAGAACCCAGGAGATTAAACAAGTAATCAAAGTATTGGGAGAAGATGAGAAATTGCAAAATTTGCTGTAACGACTGAGACGACGATATCAGAAACCCGTTTTCTTCATAAATTTTTCGTTATCTAACGCAAAAATTGTAGAAACCGGGTTTCTCGCCTGCGGGCGCGGGCAATATTTACCCTTTAGTTAGTGTTATTTTTTCAGGGTGTTATATATAGTGTGGGGATTCTCATCTGTTTAGCTAAAGCTGAGTGCAATTTTTAGCAGCAGCAGCCTGTTGTCGCATCAGGTTAGCAGTGTTACAAGCAGATTGAGATACTCTTAAATTAGATTTCCCAACGCCATGAGCCAACAACTGAGATGGTGGCTCTAAACTAATATCTTTAGGTTGTTTCTCTGCCATTTTCTTGGAAAACTGTGGCGCTGATTCCAGAAACTTTTCGATGGGAATTCCCCAACTCGATCGCACCATTAATTCCCGCATCGGTTCACAGGGTTTCGATCCATCCTGAAACACATAAGGATCTCCCCAAAGCGGATAAGCGTGCATTCCGTTGACAGCTACCACCTCACCAGCCAAATTCAGCACAGGACCACCGCTCATCCCTTTTTCAATCTGATTGTCATAACCCAGTTGATAGCCATCTTCGAGGGATTTTTCAGGTATGAGCGATACTCGTCCGGTAGTGAATTTCCATCCGGCTCGATCTGACTTTTTAACTTCAGCAGGAAACCCAGCAGCATATACTTTATCCCCTTCTTTAACCATTGCAGAACTTCCCAATATACCTATTGTGTAGTCGGATTTGGTACTGGTAAATTGCAACATTGCTAAATCTTTCCCGGCAAATTGAGTTGGCAAAAATCTGGTAGCAGAGTGAATTTTACCGTCGGGAGTTTGGATGCGATAGGTTTCCCCTGACTGCAATACATGATCGTTCGTAATCACAGTATAAACTCGATCTTGACGCTGAATGATAATCCCGGAACCCCAATTATCCCCCGAAAACACTTTCACAGTAATTGAACGAGCTTTCTGAAACATCGCTGTTTTGGCTAAATCTTCCGCCCTCTGGGGAAGCGGTTGTTTCTGGTTCTCCCGTGACAATGGTTTGACTGTTTTTCCCGGCAAATTTAGTGGTTGAGCCGCTAGTGAATTCACAGGGAGTTTTGTGAGTTGAACTTTCGATTCTTGAGGTTGCAGTGCTGCATCTGTGCGGACAATTTCTGTCCCAGAAAAACCTCGACTGTGTACTTGAATGGCTACTCCGGTTAAGATACCAGTAGTACAGCTAAAAATTACTAGGGAAAGCCAATTCATCAAAATTACATAATTTAGTTAATGGGAAGGGGGACTAAACAGAAGCATCTTGTCCCTTATTAAGGGGGGTTGGGGGGTTCAAATTCTATGCAGTCTTACCAAACAGGAGTATTATCAGATTGCGAATTCCGCTCACTTTCTACAGCAGCCTGTTCGAGATATTGGCTCATATCTATATAAAGACGAGATGTGCTTTCATTGAGTGGGCCTGAAGCGCGGACGCGCACAGCCATGAGACTCTTTAATACTTGATTTGGATCGCTGCCTGGTTTGAGGGTGAATAGTAATCCACTGCAATTACCTCCTTCGCTATTGGCAATACAAATTACTTGCTGGTTGTTCATCATACCAGTCGTTAGGTAGTTCAGTTTTCCGTTTAGGAAGTATTGCTGAAATCTGGCAGATACTTCCAGACAGCGCCGTTGCTCACTGTAGCCTGCTTCGCGGAAACGATCGGAAGTCCACCGGATCACCGGTACGTCACCGCGATTAGTCTGAGCAATGGTTGCAGGAACACCGTTGCTTTGACCGCAGACAAATGCTTTGGTTTGAAGGCCAGTTTGAGCACTAGCATAGCTCCCGATCGCACTAAAAGCAAAGGCGATCGATCCTGCCGCAACACTCAATCTCAATAGCTTGTGTTTGTTCATCCTCAAAACTCCTGGTTTTTTTAGTTAAAAACTTAATTACTAGCACCCACCGGCGAGGTACCAGGACGGCAAATGGGTTTACCCTGAACGTATAGGGGATCTGGCGGGCGGATGTTGCTGGCTTCATCGGTTTCGCAGACGATCGACACTGTGACAGGATTGCTATTATTAGCTGTTTCCGTCAAAAACACTGCTCCCACATAGGCTTTTTGACTGGGGTTGAGAGGAATAGCATAGTGATATGCTCCCCTAGTAGTCGTGTGAATCGCAAAGTTGAACTTCGACATGGGAAGTTGAATATTAAAGGAGCGTTGCAGCAAACTGACAGTACCAGTAAATGCACCGTTGCGCGTGCGGAAGGTTTGCTGGCCGCGAATTAAGGCTTGAAGTGCTGATTCGGCTCCCGGCGATGTAGCCTGTCGCATCGCTTGAGGTGCTGGCTGACTAATTGGCTCTGGTTTTGGCGCAGGTATTACCCTTGGTTGCTTAGCTTCTAGGGAGTTATTGGGTGCTGGAGCTGTTTGTGACACACTCCGGGAAGCCTGCTGTGGCTCCATTCTTGCGACTTGGTTTCTCGGTAAAGATATTCCCAGCCCGCTGTTGAGTGCCATTTGGAAGCCATCTTCATTTCCTGCTGCTCCCGCGAGGGATGCTGCTTTTTGATTGTCTTCATTGGCTCCTTCGCTGTCCCCGACTATCCGACGTACTTCGCTGCGACGGTTGTACCCAACGGGGCTGTTGGGAGCTAGGCGGATGGCTTGGGCTATGTCAGCGTTGGCGCCTATGTAGTCTTTGATTTGAGCGCGGCTGACACCCCGCAGGCCGTAGGCATCTGCAAAGTTAGAATTGATTTGGATAGCTCGATCGAAGTCGGCGATCGCTTCTTTATGATTTGCCAATTGAGCGTTGCTAGCACCACGAACCCGGTGAGCTTCGGCTAATTGGGGATTGTTTTGGATAGCTTTGATGGCATTTTCTAGAGCTGCTCTGTAATTTTTTTGAGCGAAGTTAGCATAAGCTAGACCGTTGAAAACATCGGCGGAGTTTTGATTGAATCGCAGTCCTTGGCTGAAATCGGCGATCGCCCCTTGATAATTTTGCCGTTTCAGTTTTTCTTTTCCCTGTTCGGCGTAAGCTTTAGGAGCCAGTTCCACAAAGGTATTGATGGGAATTCCTAAGTTTACCCAGGCTTTGGCGATAGTCTCTTCTCTGTTTGCATCTGTACGTCCGTGAATGCCAATCACACGGCCGCGAAGATCGAGAATTGGCCCTCCGCTCATTCCCTGACGAGTGGGGTTGGTATAGATTAATTCATACCCGTCATTTACCCGCTCGCGAGCTGAAATTTGTCCGGCTGTCATCTGACGAATTTGTCTTGTAATCGTTTCCCCTGGCTTTGGCCAACCGGAAACGTAGACTTGTTCTCCGACGGTGACTGTTTTAGAATCTCCCAATTGTGCTATCTCGTAATTGCCAGAGCTGACAAAGGGTACGATCGCCAAATCGACTCCCGGTAATTCGATAATGTTGCTGCTTTCGACTCGGAAGGAATTGCGATCGGGGGTGAGAATTTTAAATTCGCCTCCTCCCTCTATTACGTGTTTGGCAGTCAGTACATAATAGGTACTTCCTTCCCTAGCAATAATTATCCCTGAACCCTGAGTTTGTCCTTCAATTAATACTGTAATTTGTTCAGCAATTTTGTTGACTTGTTCGGCGGTTTGTGCTACCGCATTTTGCATCTGGACCACTGCTATGGTTGCACCGATCAGCGCTGCTGAAAGTCCGTATTTAAACTTAATTGTCATAGGATAATCCATTTCCAATCTTAACTAATATTCTTTGATTCGGAACGACTTACTTATCGAGATCGTTATCACCACAAGGGAAGCTCCGGCTCTGAGTCGTTTTTTTTGATGTTAGTGGGAGATGGGGCCATGGGCAAAATATTTCGATCGCCTGGAATGCCGACTCTTGGGGGAAACTCGTTTAGGAACAAATTCCTTTGCATATCAACAGAAACGGTTGAGTTTTTTGCAGGAGGAAATTGTGAGAGTTGACTGTCTGAACCCCAAAGAGGTGGTAATTGCTCATATGAACCACTTCCCCCAGAGGAAGTGCCACCTTGAATGATGTTGCAAACTGCTATTGGCTCCCTACCCTCCGCAGGTTTAACGCAATCTTTTTGCAATTTTTGTGCCATTTGTTCGCATTGCGATCTAGAATTAATTCCTAAAACTTGGAAATCCTCAGATACCCACCTAATTACTGGTATATTACCCTGGGCTGTTTGAGCTATGATTGTTGGCTCTTCATTAATTGTGCCGCAAATAAAAGTTAATTCTTGAGCCTTGCTGACACCGATCGAGCTAATGGTGTTTGCCCAAGTCAATGCTAATGTTGTGCAAATTGCATTTAACACTTTCAATTTCAAAAATCACCTCCTTCTCCCTGAACAATCCTCTCATATTTACTTACAAGTTTTGATTTTTTTTGAGGAAGACGGGTTTTTCAATAATTCATCTATTATCTTCCACTTGCTCCCGTCTACCCCTTAATCCTCATAAAAATTCCTCTTAAAAAAGTGGGCCACTAGCATCAGCTTCCACAGACTGCGGGGAGCTAGATTCTGCATTTTGGCTGTTGATATATTCACCCATGTTAACATATATTCGATCGTTCATTTCGATATATACTGGGTTAGAAGGCGCGCTTTCATTCAGTGCATTTGCGCCACTAGCTCTATCTCGTAAATTCAACAGGCGTTTTAATGTATCTCGCGCATCGCTCCCCGGTTTAACTGTAAATAGCAAGCCGTTGTTTGGCAAGTCGCTGGCACAGTTACCACCCTTGGCGCGGGCTACACAAATTACGGATTGCCGGTTGATAACTCCTGTGGTTAGGTATTTCAGCATTCCGGCTTTGTGATACTGTTCAAATCTGCCAGATACCAGTTCGCACCTGCGCTCTGTATCGAATCCTGACTCTGAGAAACTATTAGAAACCCACCGGATTACTGTGACGTTTCCTTGCGCTCTTTGTAGAATAGTTGCTGGCTGACCTCCACTTTTGCCACAGACAAAGCCTGTGGTTTGGGCGGATATTGGACTGCTATGGATAATAGTGGTAACAAGTGCGATCGCAGATGCAGTAATCAGCGATATCGTTGGCTGAATTTTCATGGGGATTTTTATTCCTGATTTGCTTGATGGATGTTTGGGGATGAATAGGATTGCTAATTCTGATTAGGTATATCTTAAATCAACGCCATTTCGGGCCAAGGATTTGGGAATGGATAACTGACTCGCAGCAAACATCCTGATTCAACTAGCCTTCGCTGTCGGCTGACTATTTTTGTCTACCTGCCTGTTGCTTGTAATTATAAAGCAAAACTTAGAAATAAAATTTAAACATTTAAGGAAGAACAGGACCAACGGAAATGTGATGATTCTTTAACCTGACCTTTTGCATCATTCTCAATCAGCCTTGTATGAACAGGAGCGATGGCTGGTTCCACAATAGAATTAAATTTGATTCTAGATTCGAGATTAGAAGAGGGGGTCTTTGTCAGGTTCAGGAGTTGGAGAATGGGGGAGAGAGGGCGATGATTCTGGGGTTGATGGCGACTTGGTACTCTCAGATGGGGGTCGAAAAAGGTCGTCAGGAGTTGGTGTTGCTTGGGGGCTAGCCGGTGGCGGGACGGAATTTTCAATGTCTTGAATCTCACGATCGCATTCTGCTAAACTAGCTTTCACTTTGTCAGCTACGAAGGAATCAGAAGCAATTGCTTTGAGCTTGTCTGCTGCTTGAGTCCACAGAGCTTTCTGTTTTGATAATTCGGTTTCTTTTGGTGCATCGGCTGCGATCGCCAGAGCTTCTTCCAATTGTTTCTGGGCTTGTTGTTCCCTTGTCAAACGCGCTTCCATCCCCGTCAACTCGCTTTGATAGGAAGGTAGCAGCTTTTGGGTGTCGGCGTGGACTTTGGCAGTTTGCGGAATGCTTGATAGTTGGTCGATCGCGCTTTTCATGCGATCGCGAGCCGTCTCCAACTCTGGGGCTGTTTGAGCATTTTGTCCTAAAACACGAGCGTCACCAGCCTGTTTGACCGCGCTGTTGTAACTTTCATTAAAGGGTTTATCTGCAAGACAGTTATTGAGAGCACCGCATAAAAAACCGATGCGCGGGGACTCAAGGGCGACGACTCCACCGACTAACAGCAGAGTTGGGAAGGCAATTAGGGCGATTGTTTTCCATGGACTTGAATTGCGATCGGGCTTTCTAGGATTGTCTGGATTGTCTGGATATTGATTATTATCTGGAGAAAGTTCAGTCGGAGGTAAGCCAGAACCTTGACTCACTTCAGTTTTTGATGAACTCATCATAGTTTTTTTGTGTATTTGGCTATTATTATCGAGAGCATTTAATACTTCTCTAGCGGACTGATAGCGATCGCTCGGTTTTTTCTCCAACATCCTATCAAGTATCCCAGCCAGTTTGTCCGTGACATTCGCGTGCGATCGCCACTCCCACTCCCCATCATAATTAATCAAAGTATTGGGTGCTTTACCAGTTAACAAGACAATCGCCGTCACCGCCAAAGCATACAAATCGCTATTCGGGTAACACTCGCCGCCCCGCAACTGTTCCGATGGAGCATAAGATCCTTTTCCTACATGAGTATATTGGTTTGAATTCCCAGTTGTACTTAGCTGTGTCTCCGCATATTTAACCACACCGAAATCAATCAGCAATGGCTTTTGTTTGCCATTTGGCAGCATGATATTGTCCGGGGAAATATCACGGTGAATAATCCCTTTTCCGTGAATATATATGAGAACATCGAGAAGAACTCGCAGCCATTGAATAATCTCCTTTTCGGAAAATATTTGACCTTGCAGTAGTAAATTCCAGTATGTTTGACCGTTGACAAATTCCTGCACAATAAATAAGCGTCCATTGTCCTCAAACCACTCCAGAAACTCTGGGATTTGGCGGTGATTTAGCTTGGATAAAATCTTGGCTTCTCGCTCAAATAATTCCCTAGATTTTTGCAAGGCTGCTGGCGTGGTATTGCTGGGAGCAAACTCCTTGAGAACGCAGTTATGATTATTTTTTATATCTAACGCTAAATAGGTGCGACCAAATCCACCTTGACCCAAAAGTCGGTCAATTTGGTAGCGATTTTTCATCAAAGTTCCAGCCGATAATTCTGGTATTATCACTATTTGCTAATCCTAATTCTATAGTTCCTTAACTGGTTCCCAGGCTCTGCCTGGGAAAACTCGGTTTCTCGCCCTAGCTATGTGACCTCAGAAACCGGGTTTCTTCGTGAATTTCTCGTTACCAAACGCCAAATTCGTAGAAACTCGGTTTCTCGCCCTAGCTATTTGCTCTCAGAAACCGGGTTTCTTCGTGAATTTCTCGTTACCAAACGCCAAACTCGTAGAAACCCGGTTTCTCGCCCAGCATAACTACAAAAACCCTCAACCAACTGAAGTTAGTCGCGTACCGCACTTAGCACAAAATTTAGAGCTAGTGGGATTTTTGTGCCCGCAGCTAGTACAAAACACAAAGTTTTGTACAGGTACTGTCGGCGGTTGAATTGGCGGTGCCGCAATATCAGTAGATACTGCCGTTCCAGATTGAGGCTGTGGCACAACTGGACTGCCAGCCTCCGGCGCAGACAACTTGTAAGTTTGGATCGCCTCTTGAATAATCTTGAGTTCTCGTTTATAAACAGGGCTTTCATTTCCTCCTTCTTTGTCTAACTCAATTTCCCGCTCGTCGAGATATGCCTTCAATTGGCTGAATAGTTGTTGTTTTTGTGGCAAAGTTTCCGCCGCAGTCAGGATTGCCTTCACCTGTTTTTCAATCTCTTCCTTATCAGGACGACACGCCACCACTTCCAAAAGTTGCACCGTTTCTTCCCAGCTAGAAGCCAGATCCACATTCTCTTGACCCAGCACAGTTCTTACCGTGTAGCGAATCACATTTTCCTTAGTATTACGGTTTTCTTCCCGCCGCAAAACGCCCAAAGCTCGTGCTTGCACCACCAATTCTAAAATTTTATTATCCTCTGGAAATACATCCCAAAAAGGCGGTTCTTTTTGAATGTGAACTGGGATCGGAGGATCTTTGCTTTCTCCCTTCGCTTTTGCCCGTTTTGCTTGAATCGATTGCCCTTTCCAATCTTGATAAGACTGTCGCAATTCCCGCATTCCTTCAATACACCGCAGCGAAAAACCGCCGACTTCTTGCACAAAAACAATCCGGTGGCGTTCGTCTTCTCCGAGCGGGGTAATTGCATCATTGCTACCCACCCGTTCTCTGAGCAAAGGAATTAATTTGATGGCGGCTGCTTCAGTGCTGTTACGCCCACCAACCAGGGCGGCTTTGGTGTTGAGTGCTTCCGTAAACCCTGCATCTCTGCCACTCATAATCGGCCTGGAAAGCAAAATTAAGGGTTTAGATTTGTCGTAGGCGATCGCCAATTGACTGCGGATTTCGCCTTCGTCATTTTTAAACATTTTGAACAGTCCGTCGCAGGCTGCTAAATCTCGCTTCAAGCGACTGCTATTAGGTACTGTATTGATAACTAACCGCGTTTTTCGATCGATAATTTCCTTGAAATCGGGATCTTGCACGTCCTGCAATTGCGGCAAATCAAACAGCCGCATCACCTCATTCGCCTCGCGGTTTTGTTTCCACATCGGACTAGCTTCTGCGAGGACTTGGCTTGACAAATTGCTGCAAGTTCCGTCCATCCCCAATTCATACTTGCTTTTCGCACCTTCGGAAGCACCTGCTAATTGCTCGATCGCATCTCGATACAAATCATTTAGCTGTTGACGGTCAAATAACTTGATACCGTTAATTACCAACACATCAGCACTATCTGCTTGTTGATTTGCTGCTTTTTGAAATTCATCACGATTTTGGCGCAACTTTTGATTTAAGCGAGCCAAACGAGTTTCTAACTCTGTTAAATGCTCTTGCAGCCTGACAATTACTTCTAATCCCAAGGCTCTAGATTTGCGCTGAACAATTGCAATCAAACTCCCCTCTAACCCGCTAAGAGCCGTAGCACAATACTTTTCCATAGCATCTTGTTTGCTCAAACCAAACTGCTCTTGGGAGTGTCGAATATCTTCCAAACCCTTTTGGTATTGTTGTTGGAAACGAGCCTCATTTGGCTCCCAAACTTTTTCTCCTTCCCGGCGAAACTTCTCAACAGCATTTTCAAAAATCTGCCGCACTTGTATGATAAAAGCATCAGCAAATTTTGGCCCTTTGTTGCGGTCTTCCAGAATCGTATAAAACTCGGCTTCTAGATTTTTGCGTCCTTCTTTGATAATTCGGTTGCGGTTATCGTACATTTTTTGCAGGTAATCGCCGTGCAGCCGTTCGTCGGGACTCATTTCGCGCAGGTGATCGCTGCGATATTCCTCGACTTTTTTCTGCAAATAATTGACAAATTCCAGAATGTTGCCTTTTTCTGAGCCGAAAATACCCAATAATCCTTGTTGGGTGCATTGCATTTTTTTATCTGCATTAATTTCATTACGGATACTATTTACCCAGTTAGAAAGTTCTGCTAAATAAGATTTATCGCCCGCTGCGCTCAAGTCAATCAGCATTTCCATTTCTGTCAACCGAATCCGTTTGAGGTCGCTTTGTACCACCTCCAAGAGATTGGGAACTAATTGCACAGATTCGTTCAGCCACCAAGTCACAAAATCAGCAGCTAGCCGATTGGATAAAGATGTGCGAATTTGGGCGATCGGAATTTCAATTGTTGACAGCCCAAAACTCATAAATTGTTTGGAATAGCCGCGGCCGCCAGGGTCTTGTGCAGCCCAGGAACCTTTAATGTTATCTCGGATCGATCGCTTGTGCGGAGCAAAATCTGAGGTCAAGTCCAGAAAGATATTTTGACCGATCATTTCCCGAATTTGGTCTAGGGGAAATTCAGTTTCACCGTTTTTAGTGCCGACTAAATAAGTGAAGTCAAAGGCTGGTCTTTTGTCCCGAATTTCATCCATCAAACCGGCGCTGTACTGCACTGCATACTCTGTGCGATAATCGGAAAAATAGCTCAATTCCATTAACGCTGCGTAACCGTTAGCTACAACCCGATCGCCTACATTGATGCCAGCAAAAGCGTTAGGCATCGGTACAATGGCTGTAGTTGTCACGCTCGATTGTCCTTGCAGCCACTTGCGGACAGCATAGCCAATATCGATCAGCATTCCACTGCCGGTACCCCCAGAAATTGAGCCGGTGATAAACACGTTGATGGAGTTAGTGTTTACGTTAACTTTGTATTGGTCTCGCATAAAATTCTCGTGATTTTTTACGCGATCGCACGCTGAATTAAATGCTTGTTTAATCTTATGATAGTTACAGAAAAAAGCAAACCGACCGCAGGCACGAATCTGTCCGGCTCCCGCTTCTAAAGCCGTCATATTTCGCTCTAATTCATTGGGAAACCAAGATTCTATCCAGGGGAAGTTCCCCATATTGGACATGATATTTTCAACTTCATTACCGCTGACTTTAGCAAAGTATTTCTCGTTGTCTTTAAACGGAGTTCCACCCGCACCAGGATTGTTGAGTTTGTATTCTTTGTCCGTATCAATAATCAAAAAACTGATAATTGGAAAATTGTTTAAGCTTCCGTAAGTTTCTTCTACTAACCGGCGCACTCTTGCCAGCACTTCATTACCCGTTCCTCCTACTCCGATTAAAATTGTAGGAACCATACTTTTTTCATCAACAGTAGCCATAAGACTCCTCCTTTTTGTTTTTAATTAACCCTGGATCAACTTAAGACTGAAACCCATAATAAATGTCGCTTGTAGTCGAGTCTCGATCCCCCTAAATCCCCCTTAATAAGGGGGACTTTGAACGGTATTGTTACTCTTATTAAGGGAGGGCGGACTTTGAATGCTCTTGTTCCCCCCTTATTAAGGGGGGCTAGGGGGGATCGAGACTCGACTACAAGCGAGATAGATCGTTGATTTCAGGCTTAACAACCATCGCCAAAAATTGGCAAACCAACTAATTTCCACATAATGCTAGGCGTAAAAGCAGTCCAGAAAAAGGCATTTCCCAACGCAGCCCTACCTGCTACAGTCATGTTCATTTTCATCATGCCTTGAAACAACCACCGATCGAGTGGCATAGTCAGCGTCCACATCAAGGCAATCCAAGCAGCACCCAACCAAAAAATTACCCATTTGATGTTACTATTGAGCTTGGGAAAAATTTTCTCTGTGAATGAAGTATTGAGATTTACATCGGCACCGGAAATATAAATGCCTCCTGTTTCTATAGTAGCTTGTTTGAGCGGCTCGAAACTTTTACCCCCGAAGGTAATGCCATTAATTTTAACTTTTTGAGCGGTGGCTTCGCTGACGCTTTGCGGGGAAAGTTCTATTCCGGCATCGCTAACAATTACAATTTCGCGGCAGCTACTTGGCGCTGTTTTAAAAGCATTTAATGCCTGCCGGATGGGAACATCTAGGCTGTCTTGGGGTGGTTCGGGTTGGATAGATTTAGGCAGGTTGGGATCTTGCAAAGCTCGGACTAATTCTGCTTCTACTTTTTTGGTATCTGCACTAAAGTTACTGGTTAATGCTGGAGCTTTCCCACCGCCAATCCCAAAGACTTGAATTGTATTTGGGTTTGTTCCTAATTTAGAATTTACCTCTAAATAGGCTTTGACTGCTGCTACTTCTTGCTGCATAATTGTGCCGGGAGCATTGAAGGCTTGGGGCTGGTAGGTGCTGCTGCTGAGATCGAGGGCGATCGCCACTGCAATATTGGGTCTACCAAACCCGAATATGCCAAACAGTGCTGCTGCAATTAAACAGAAGCACAGCAAGATTAATGGTCTTTGAAATAACGGATGTTGCCACAGCGGGCGTTGAGTTCTAATCACTGATCGACCTATAGGTAGAAGGAAGAGGGAGAGGGAGAGTCAACTGTTTATTTAACAGCATCGAACTGATATTTAGACCCCGGAGGGCCGTCTTTACCTTCGACAGCTTTGACTAAGGGAATTTCTTTGAACAGGTCAAATTCCTTGGCAGTTCCCGATATCAAAGTTCCTGCGGTGAGGAATTTGACTGTTCCGTCGCGGGTGGGATTGCTGCTGGTTGCTGCTGCTAAAGCTTGGGTGGCATCGAAGGCAGTTGCAGTTCGCCAACTGACTCTTCCTTTCCAAATTTCTGAGGCTTGTTTGGAAAAAGGATCGTCTTTTTCCCATCTCCAAGGAACGGCTAGCACTAAATCTTTAATAGTATCTCCTCCCTTGATTAAAGTAGTAGGATTATACAGTTCACTACCTCCCATTAAGGCTAAAGGTGGGGATGTATCTTTGTTGGCGATCGCGATCGCGATCGCCTGTTCTACTTGGTCTTTGCTCATCGCCATAAATACCACATTTGCTCCGGCCTTGCTCGCATCAGCAACAGCAGATTTGGCATCAAAAGTTGCACCAGCTTTGATGTCAACTTCTTTGACAATTTTGCCGCTAGCTTTTGGCACTTCGACAACTAATAGTTCCTTGAGTTGTTTGCTATAAACGCTGTCGGAGTTGTAGAAAATTGCGATCGCGGCGGGGGAGTGAGTTTTATTAGCATAATTTGCGACTGTTTCCCCAAGTTTTTGGAGGTAAGTTTTGAGCATTTCATCGGTTTTTTCCAGCACCTTGGTTAGTTTCAAGGTCGCTTTGTTGGAAGAGTCGATGGTAACGCTGGAACTGACAGGTGAAATGGCTGCTAATCCTGCGGTTTCATAGGTTTTGATGGCATCTTGAGAACTGCTGTCAATGCCGTGTCCCAAAACTCCCAATACGCTGGGAGAGTTAACTAAGTCTTGGGCGATGGAGACAGTTTTGCCAATTTCGTCATTAACAATTACAATTTCTAATAACCGACCGGGAACAGTCGGACTTTTGTTAAATTGATCTTGATATAAAGCAGCTCCTCGAAGCACTTCTTTGGCTGCATCAGCGCTGGCACCAATGGGAACAACTACGGCAATTGTCAGGGGATTACCTGTTTTTTGAGCCGTCGCATTGTTGAAGTATATTTTAGTTTCCGGGTCGTTGGGGTCGGTTTTGGTAGCTGCTTCATATTTGGCGATCGCCTCATCCCAATTCTTGCCTACAAATGCAGCAGCCCCAGCTTGTTTCTCAGCATCAGCTTTGCCGCCTGTTAGCAGAATTTTTTCCCCTTGACTAATCAGCGCGGCGCTGACTGCTTTAGAACTGATGAGATCCCCTGGTGAAACAGTTATGGTGGGACTAGAAGAAGGTGTGCCTCCACCCGTTGACCCGGAACTACCGCCTGACAACGCTTTGTACAAGCCAAATCCGACACCGCCTAAGACTAATACTCCTAATACTCCTGCTAAAGCCATCAGAATTGGTTTTGTTGGCGGTTTTGGAGGCTCATCAACCATAGCGTCTTTCGGTAAGCCACACATACAGAATGACCCGTCGTTGTCACAAGGTTGGTGGGGGCCAGTACCGTTATATTTTTCTGGATTATGTTTGGGTACGCCGTCGCAGGTCCAACTCATTTTTGCTACCTTTCTTTTTTACCCTTTTGGGTATTGTACAGCTTGACATCTGTCTTGAGAAAGGTTAACTGGATAAAATACGAAATCTTTAAAATAGCCGGAAGGAAATCCCCCCCACGGAGGCAAGGAGGGAGGGGAGAAATTAGCCACTAAAATCAAAAAGGGGGTGAGTCACCCAGAGTTGGGATAAAACACCCGTAAAGTCCTTAGTCAAAAATCATTCCGGTGTCACCAGAATTGATGTTAAGCCTTAGCCTCAACCCAAACTGTCAGCCCTTCAACCCTCAAACCTTTGCCGCGACTGCCGCAATATTGACCGTTAGAAGCAGTGGGAGTATCGCCGATATTCTGAATGTGAGCAGTGTAAAGTACGTTGTATTTATCAGCTTGGGCTCCTGTTAGCCGCACCGCAAATCCTTCAATCCGCTTAGCTTTTCCCCGGAATCCTGCTAACTCTCCTTCTTCGATCCAAGCGGTATCGCCAACACCTTCGACGTGGGCCATGTACTGCAATTTGAGACCGGCGACGGGAGGGTCTATTTTAATCTGAAACCCTTCGACGCGACGTTTTTGAGCGCGAGTGCCGGCATATTCTCGATCGCTAAAAGTGCGATCGCCAATTCCTTGAATATGTGTTAACACTTTTAAGCTGACTGGTTGGGCTGGTTGAGCCTTGGCTGATGGCACAACCCAAACTGTGATACCTTCTACTCTCAAAGCTTTCCCGCGAGTGCCACAATATTCACCGTTGGAGGCTACTTTTGTGTCGCCGATATTCTGAATGTGAGCATTGTAAAATATGTCGTATTGACTAGCTTGGTCCCCGCTCAATCGCAGAGCAAATCCTTCAATTCGTTTCCCTTTACCCCGGAAACCTGCTAATTCCTGTTCGCTCACCCAAGGAGTGTCGCCGACACCTTCAACGTGAGCCATATACTCGACTTTTAAGCCGGGAATTGCTGGCTCTAAATTCACTTGAAATCCTTCGACGCGCCGCCCTTGAGCTTTGGTTCCTGCGTATTGTTGAGAACCAAAAGTGCGATCGCCAATTCCTTGAATGTGCACCAAAACTTTTAATCCCACAGCCCCCTCTACGGGTGCTGGTTTCACCGCCGTGGGTGCCCCAAAGACAATGTTCCCGGAGCCCTTTGTCTGGATAGATTTAGGCATTTCCATGCTGGGAACAATAATCACCTCGTGCATGGGGGCTGAGGGCGCGGGTGATTCCAAAATTTTGATATCTGGCACCACTGCAACTTGTTTCGGAGGCGTGACATTTCCCGACGGGATGACGATGACTTCTGGTAATGGTTCAGCAACTGCTGCTGGTACGGGTTTAACTGTGGCTGGTGCGGCTATTTGAGGGGCGATTTGTGTTTCGGTAACGGTCAATTTGCCTCTGGAAATGGCAACAGCTATTTGTTTACCAAAGGCGGCGCTGACGGTTTCTTCCAGGATGACCCACTGTTCGTCATCTAGTTGATCTTGTTGTTCGACGAGGGCGAGCACTGCCGCCACTGGGTGTTTGCCGCTGACTAAGGATTCTGCATCGGAGTGCAGTTGGGCTGGGGTTGATTCGGCAATGGCGCGCTGAAGCTCGCGGGCTTTACTATGTACTGATTGTAGTGGCCCAAAGTCGCTTTGTTCCCGGTGGGCGATCGCTAATACTCGATCGATCACTGTTAGGGCTTGGGAGCGAATTTCTGCTTTCCCTTCAGAGGCGGAGATTGTCTGGACTAAGTTTTGAATTTCTTGGAGGGAGGTAATTTCTCCCGGTACTAGAGCACTGTTGCTGAGTTCAAGAGCTTGTTTTTGGACGACGGAAAAATTGCGACTGTAACTTACTATTTCTTGCAGCAAGTTTTCTGACGGAGGAAGACCTGATTGTTGGAGTTGTTTGGCGGAGTGTGCCAGTCGATCGGCCAAACTAGGATAGGTTTCCGATAGTCCGGCAATTTGTTGTAGCAAATCTTTATGAGTTGGTTCCATAGTCTGTCGTAAATATTTAACTTGCTGATTATAGACGTTGAGTGTCCTTGAGAGTGCCACAGATAGAATGCCCAAGCACTTCTGGCTTCGGCGGAACCCAGATTTTTATTGCCATCCATAGAGGCTTTTGTGATCGAAGTCACATCTAGCTCCACTGCTAGTCACAGTCTACAACTGTTGCAGTCACTGCATGAAGGACACAATGTCACACCAACTAGACCTTAGCCGTCACCGTCAAATCCATCGCTATTGTTGATACTGAAGCTACCCCAATGTTGAAAGCAATAAGTTTTATGGTACTGATTCGCGACCTTGCCCAAGAAGCTATGACCATCGGCTATCTGACTATTGAAGCAGAAAATCTCTTGCGCCGGATGCTAACCACCACAACCTATGAATTAGAAGACTTAAATGCTTTTATGACTTTGCAGCTAGCAACTATGTCTGGAATGGTGAAACAAGAGTCTCGTGAATTGAGAGAATGCCAATACTTTGCGGATGTCGTATCTAAGACTTCCAATTAGTAATGAATCGACTGTTTGTACAATGAGAATTAGTAAGGATTCTGAAAATTATGGTGATTCGTGACGTTGTAAAAAAAGCTATTGCGGCTGGATATCTGACCTTGGAAGCCGAACATGAAATAGAGCACGTTTTCTCGTCAGCGAAGTGCGACTTGGAAGATTTGAATGCTTTTATGAGTTTGCAGTTGGCGGCGATGGCTGGCCGTGTGAAGCAGCAGTCTTTGGAATCTATCTACTTGCAAGACAATTCCGAGCGGGGTTGAAAAATTTGGCAATAGGTGCATAATATCAGTTCGGTTACGCAGTCCGGGAAAGCGAGCTCGATAAAATGTCACCCGCTTTCACACAATTTGGGTGTCAACTGAAACAGTTGACACAATCCCATCGCAAAATTAACTGCTTATCTGTACTCAGTCGATCGAGATTGACTGAGGCCCGTTACTTGAGGGGTTGCTGGTTTCGCTGGCGGGTGGTGTGTAGGAAGTTGAACCCGCTTGCTCATCAATCCAGCTTTTAACTGGGTCTTCCTGAAGATTAAGTCGTAGCAGGCCCGACACAAATCCGCCCGTAAATGCGATCGGCTGTTGGAACAATTCTTTGACTACCGGGATGAGTTCGTCGAGGAACATTCAAGATTCTCCTTGTGCTACTGGGGTGATACTGTTAATTAATCTTAACTGTTTTTGATAAAAGTTAAATATTGTAGTAAGTTCTAGCCTATTCGGGTAATACCTTCTGCTCTCTCAATTTCCTAGAAAAATTTTATGTGCCGTTTGCTTGGCTATCTTGGCGGGCCGATTTTACTCGATTCTCTTCTGTACAAGCCGGAACATTCCTTAATTGTGCAGAGTTACCAACCCCGCGAAATGACTTCAGGTCTACTCAATGCTGACGGTTTTGGCATTGGTTGGTATCACTCCCACCTAGATACCGACCCGTTTGTCTATAAAAATATACAACCAATTTGGAGCGACATCAACCTTCCGAGTATCAGTAGATACGTGGAATCGGGATGTGCTCTCGCCTATGTTCGCAGTGCAACGGTAGGACAGGCTGTGGATTTGAGCAACTGTCAGCCTTTTGGGTACAACCGTCTGATGTTTGTCCACAATGGCTTTGTGAAGAATTTTCGGCAAAGTCTTTACAGACCAATTCGCGATCGCCTCAACGATGCCACCTATCAATTAATTAACGGTACTACAGATTCCGAGCATATTTTTGGTCTGTTTGTCAATGAATTAACAGTGCCAAATATGACTCTAGAAGTGGCTTTGCAAAATGCACTAACAACTTTGGCAGAACTAGCCAACTTCCATGAAGTAGAATTTTCAGCTAATATAATTGTCAGCGATGGAAAACAGTTAGTTGCCTCTCGCTTTGCTTCCAAAAAGGCTCCTCCCTCCCTCTATTGGCTGCGGGACGATCCAAATTTTCCAGAAGCTGTGATGATTGCTTCGGAACCTTTATTTGTTGGCAATTGGCATCAGTGTCCACCACAAAGCATTATCAGTACGGGAAAAGACGGTGATCTCAAAATCAATTCTATCTTGTAGAGAGGCTATTTACCGAAATTTGCAACAGTGTCGTCGCGACACTTTCGATCTATTTGCAGGCATGGATTATGATACTTTTTGCAGGCAAGTTCATCCAGAGTTTAGTCCGGTTGGCTGGCATTTAGGTCACATTGCTTATACGGAGGATTTGTGGATATTGCAGAAATTAGGTAAATTTAAACCAGTATTTCCTAAGTATCACAAGCTGTTTGCTGCTGATATTTTACCGAAGCAAGAAAGGGTTTATTTGCCGACAATTGCCGAAGTAGAATTATATCTGGATGCGGTCAGAAAAAAAGTGCTGGATTATTTAGAAATAGCTCCCATTGAACAGCAAGAGCGTCTGTGGCAATTTATTATTCAACATGAAAGTCAGCACTGCGAAACCGTGGCTTTTTTGTTGCAAATGCAGCAGCAGGAGAGGGGCGAGGGAGAGAGGGGGCGACCCATTGCCGATGAATTGCCAATGGCCAATTCAGCGATTGAAATTCCGGCAGGGGAATTTTACATAGGAAGCGATCGCCTTGAAGCTTTGGATAATGAGCGATCGCGCCACCTATGCTATTTGGACAAATACTCGATCGACCGCTATCCAGTTACTTGCGGTCAATACCGCCATTTCATGGCATCTGAAGGCTATCAAAACCCTCAGTGGTGGTCAGCAGAAGGTTGGAAATGGCTGCAATCTAATTTAGTCGATCGCCCGCTTTACTGGTCAGACAATCCCGCTAAGAACAATCACCCAGTTTGCGGTGTCAGTTGGTACGAAGCAGAAGCATACTGCAATTTCATCGGCAAGCGACTACCCACAGAATCCGAATGGGAAAAAGCAGCCAGTTGGGATGCAGTAAATCAAACTCAGCGCACCTATCCTTGGGGAGAAGAATTACCGAATTCATCCCTATGCAACCACGGCAATAAGATTGGGAATACAGCCCCAGTTGATAAATTTCCCCAGGGAGCCAGTAGCTTTGGCTGCTGTGATATGTTAGGCAATGTTTGGGAGTGGACAGCTTCCACTTTTGATGCTTATCCAGGATTTGAAAGTTATCCTTATAGTGGCTATTCTCAAGCATATTTCGATGGAGAACACCGAGTTTTAAAAGGTGGCAGTTGGGCGACTCATGCTCCATCCCTGCGATCGAGTTTTCGCAATTGGTATTATCCGGGAGTGCGACAAATTATCGCTGGTTTTCGGTGCGCTCAATGATTTTGGCTAATTGCTAAATAATGGGGCACAAATAAATGTAACCTAACAAAGAGCAGAAAGCCGGTTTCTTTAAAAAACCCGGCTTTCTGGATGAGTGAATACGTGCTTTAGCCCTTTGTGCATCTAAAATTTACGCTATGACATCCTCAAGACTGTCTGAAACTACAAATTCAGCCTCAACGAAGGACAATCGCTTACACCTAGAGCGACTGGTGAGTGTGAAGGCACCGACAGCCACAGAAATCAATGCAGGCTGCGATGTAGTCAGCGGGTTAACTCAAAGCCCAAAATCCTTGCCGCCTAAGTATTTCTACGACGATCGCGGCTCGAACCTATTTGAGTTGATTTGTCAACTGCCGGAATATTACGTGACACGTACTGAGGCGGCGATTTTGGAAGAATGTGCGGGGGCGATCGCCAACTTAACAGGCCCCTGTGAAATTGTCGAACTAGGTAGCGGTAGTTCCACCAAAACACGGATTCTCCTCGATGCTTACAGTCAACGGGAATATCCCCTGCATTATTTACCCATAGACATCAGTCCCACCATCCTAGAAAGCAGCGCCTTTCAACTGTTAGCAGAGTATCCATCACTCCAGATTCACGGACTTGTCAGCACCTACGAGTTAGCTTTGGCAAAAATTGCCCCATCGCCATTGCCAACCCGAATGATTTGTTTTTTAGGCAGCACCCTTGGCAATCTTAGCCCTGAAGAATGCGATGTATTCTTCTCACAAATTGTCGGCGCATTGCAGCCTGGAGAGTATTTTTTGTTAGGCATTGACTTAGACAAATCTAAGGAGATTTTAGAGCCAGCCTACGATGACAATCAAGGAGTGACGGCGGCATTTAATTTGAATATGCTGAGGCATTTGAATCGGAAATATGAGGGTAATTTTGATTTGACGCAGTTCGAGCATTGGGCATTTTACAATCAAGCAGAATGTCAAATAGAAATGCACTTAAAAAGCAAAAAAGCACAAACAGTCAACTTGCGCGCTCTCAATTTAACGGTTGAATTTGCAGCAGGAGAAACTATCAGAAGTGAAATTTCCCGCAAGTTCAAACTCCCTAATATGCAGGAACAACTTGCCAGTCGCGGTTTAGTGCCTGTGCAAGTTTGGACCGATCCAAATCAGTGGTTTGGTTTGATACTTTGTCAGAGGTCAGTTTAAGATTAAATTAACCGCGAAGGCGCGTCTGACATTAAATCAGAGAAAAAAAGGAATGCAGCTCTTCCTTCGCGCTCTTCGCGTCTTCGCGGTTCATTCAAATCATTAAAAATCGCTATAACCAATAACAACTCACAATTAACAAATTGGTTTCTGTCCTGGTTTGACAGCATGAATGTACTCGCTTCCCGATGTTGGCCATCCCCGCTTGTAATAAGCTTCCTCCGGCTTCCCCCAGCCCAATTGCAACAATATTTCTAAAAAATCTAATTTTTCCCACTTCCAAAGATTAACCCATTCTGTGCGCTGGACGATCGCCTCTACATCCCTAGGCTCGATCGAGCGAAAATCCTTGCCACTATTAATACTTAAATATAAATCCATCTCCACAGTTACTTGCCGCCAGAATGCCAACATCGTCATCTTGGCTGCTTTAAGCGTGATTAAATCCACCGGTAAAGCAATTAATTCATCGTCCACTGCTGGATAATTAAGAGTTTTCCCTTTAACCGTCATTTCGCGCCAAACAATCCCAGAAACTTGATGTTCCCGTTGATATTCGTGTATGGCGGCCTTAAAATTTTGATAAGCAGTGAACTTTTGGACGCCCTCAGATTTCAGAAAGCGATCGATCACGGGGTTTCCTGTAGAATGAGTTTCAGTCAAGTTCAGACGCCGCCCGTGTAAGCAAGCTTGGCGTTCTGCTTCGAGGATGTTAATGAGTTCCGCCTGGGTGTAGATCTTGGACATCTTTAATTAAGGCAAAATCAATATTTCCCGTGGTTAATTCTTTTGATATCTCAAAATAATTCCGGTGAGATAGACCAAACAGCCTGTGGAAAACACGCTGTTTGGAAGATGTCTAATGGCTCTCAACCACCAAAACTCAAATTTTCAATTCCAGTTTCAGTTTCAATGGTTAGTAGCGTCGTGAGGAGCGATTGTTTTCTCCCCAGCCACCGCCACCTGATGAGCGCTTGTTATCTTCGCGAGGCTTGGCTTTGTTGACTTTCAAGTCGCGGCCCATCCATTCAGCACCGTCTAAAGCTGCGATCGCTGCTGCTTCTTCGGCCTCGCTGGACATTTCCACGAAAGCAAAACCCCGCATCCTACCAGTTTCCCGGTCCATAGGGACTTGGACGCGACTGACAGTACCGTACTCGGCAAATACTTCATTGAGGTCCTCTGACGTTACCTCGTAGGAAAGATTACCAACGTAAATCGACATAAAATCTCCAGAATCTTTAGGGTGCAGAGAGTTAGATTCGGAGAGACGCTTGTAAATCAAGAGCAACAAACTACACAACCGAATTTAATTCTTGAAACACCACTATAACATGAAGATAGCAGAATCAGCCATTATCGACTTTAAATTTGAGATTTAATATCAAATTAAATTCCAGCAATGGCGACCCAAAAATAATTTTCAAAAGATTTTTTCGGCAGATCTACGCGCATCTTTTTACCCCAAGTATATACATCAAAGCTGACTCGATCTCGATCGGAATTACCTAAATTGCCAGCAGGAATTGTCATATTTCCTAACAAGGCAACCCAATGACTGGGATAAGGTATCAGAGGCGGATTATTTCCTAACATTCCTTCAGCAGTAATTAAAGCAAAAGCAAAGCCACCTGATTTAATCGCTATATCGGCGGCCCGCAGGGCTGGAATATCGCCACTAAAATAAGCGTAATGAGATTTTACATCGCGACTTCCCAAAATTTCTCGCCCCCACCCAGCCATTTCCCAAGATTTAGTCATCCCACTAATATTACGAATAATTTCTGGAGCATTTGGTTCGACTGGAAATATCAAATTGGCGGATTCCCGCAGTGTTGATAATAGCATCCAATCAACTTGAGGCATCCGCAAGTTTCCTTTGCTTTGTCGCAGGGGGATGGAGGGATAAATCGATCGCATAGATTTAGTCTGCAAACTGCCTATTTCAAAAAGATGGCGGCAAATTTCGACGTAGCGAAGAGGGTTTTTGTTAAGCAGCGTAAATGCTACGGCTGCGGGTCCACAAAAAGGTTGTCCGCTTTGATTGATTTGGAAAGGGTTTTGGATGCGATCGCGCATTTCTGCGATGATTTGGGTTTTATTCAAACCTGCCCAAACTCCGGGAATCTGGGAGCGTTCAAATTCAGAAATTGCTGCATCTACTTTCTGTGATTCCATTATATTTAATTGGGTCAATTTTATTTATTAGCTCGCTCAGATAAGTAGAAGAAAGAAGTTACTGTCCGTGCCCGTGTACCCAGGGCGGTTTTATTTTTGGTAGGGGCCGTGCCCCCGTGCCGGCCCTCCGAGTGCCTGTTTTTAGGAGAATGAAACAGCCCTGCCCCTGCCCCCCCCAAGGGGGGAAATGTAGGAAGGATGAATTAATTGGTTTCCTGGGTTTGAAAAATCTGTAATTCTTGGCATTTATCTAAAGCCAACATATAAGCGGTTTGATAGTCGGTACCGCCTAACATCAAATCCCCGTAATATTCATAGGGTACATCTCCATAAACTGGCAGTGGATCGTCCAGAGGGTAATCTTCCTTTGATTCTTCTAAAATTGCGGTCAATTGTTTGATACTGAGACTTTGGGCGGGAAAATAGTAAAGGTTTTCAGCGGTAACGCCAAGGTGGGGGAAGGTTGGGTCAATAATGCGATCGCCCAATTCCAGCCAGCCATATTCCAGAGGTTGCTCGGAGATTGCAGGTATCACCAAAAAGCCTTGAACATAGATTGTACCCTCGATCGCTAAAGCTGCTCGATAAGCATTGTCAAAGCATTTTTTAGGTTGACTTTTGATGCTAGTGGCAATTTCTTGGGAAAGTATCTCATCTAAGATTTTTGTCATTTTCTGCTGATTAATTACCATTTTCCTGGCATTGTGTCCTTCAGTCTCAGTTCTTCTCGACTCATGAGAGCTTCGTAATAATCTGGTTTAATTTCTAGGGCAACTCCATAGGAACTAATGGCGTCCTGATTACGGTGCAATTTTTGCAATACATCGCCTCGATGAGACCAAGCTTCCCAGTTATCTGGCTTGAGTTGAATTACTTTGTCAGCAGCTATAAGTGCTTCAGCATAGCGTGCCATTTTTGCTACTACCATGGAGCGGTGCATCCAGGCTTGATAGTTGTCAGGCCAGATGGTAATTGCTCGATCGTAGGCTACCAGGGCTGGTTCGTACTGCTGCAAATTTTCGAGAGCCTTGCCACGTTTTAACCAAGCTTCAAAATTGTCGGGCATGATTTGAATGACTTGGTTGTAGGCGGCGATGGCTTCTTGATAGCGCTCTAATTTTTCTAGGGCTGCCCCTTGTTGTAAACCAACTTTGGAGGAAATTTGTGCTTCCGAACTCATAGAAATTACTTTATCGTAACAGGCGATCGCCTCTTCGTATTGTTGTAATTGTTCGAGAGCTGCCCCTCGCAGGTTCCAAGCTTCTAGAAAATTGCTTTGAATTTGCAGGGCATTACTGTAAGCGATGATTGCATCTTTATATCGTTCCAATCCGGCTAAAGCGATGCCTCTACCTAGCCAAGCTTCGGGGAAATTGGGAT
Organism: Microcoleus sp. EPA2; assembly: GCA_020882975.1. GTDB lineage: Bacteria > Cyanobacteriota > Cyanobacteriia > Cyanobacteriales > Microcoleaceae > Microcoleus. The sequence goes on from JAHRFD010000001.1 coordinate 144,778, forward strand.
TGATTTGAATTGCTTTGTCAAAAGCTGCGATCGCCCCTTCATAGTCTGCTGATTCTGACAGAGTTTGACCGCGGCCGATCCAGACTTCTGGATAAAACTGATTAATTTGAATAGCGCGATCGAAACAAGCAATAGCCGCATCATGCTGCTGGTGTTTCAGGGCCATACCCTTATAAAACCAAGCTTCGTAATCATTAGGTTGTAGTTGAATTACCCGATCGTAAGCTCTAACTGCTTCTGAGTATCGGTGAAGTTTTGCCGATGCTATGCCTCGATTGAACCAAGCCAGACAATTTGCTGGTTGTAATTGCAGGGCGCGATCGTAAGAAGTGACAGCTTCAGGATAACGCTCGGTCTTCATCAGAGCCAAGCCTCGGTTCAACCAAGCTTCCCAATGAGTTGGTACGAGCTTGAGGGCGCGCTCGTAAGCAGCCACGGCCTCCGAGTTCCGTTCGGCTTGCAACAGTACATTACCTTGACGAAACCACATGGCGGGCAAATTAGGATGAATTTGTGTGGCTCTTTTGTAACTACTTGCTGCTAGTTCCCACTGTTGCAATTCTTCCAGAGCTCGGCCGCGCTGATACCAAGCTTCGTGTTTTTCCGCATTAATTTCAATTGCTTTGTCAAAACCCGCGATCGCCTCGGAGTAATTTTGTAAGCTTAACAGTGCCGTACCGCGTAGCATCCATGCCCAATATTCTTCTGGTTTGAGAGCTATAGCTCGATCGCAACAGGCTACGGTTTGTAGATATTGCTCCAATTGCTTGTAAGCCTTACCCAAATTCAGCCATGCCCTAACCCAGTCTGGCTTAATTTGCAATGCTTTTCCGTAACAATCCACGGCTGCTTCATATCTTCCCGATGCGTACAATCTATTGCCCCGATCGTAATCAGGAAAGGCTGCAAAAATCCTGAAAATTGGTGGCAGTAAGGTTCCTTGGGGGGTTAAAAATTTGTCATTGGAGGTTGGAGGGGGAGAAGTTGATAAGTCTGACATAGGCTTTGTACATAAAAATTTTGTTGAACAACCAGCAAGGCGGTCTTAATATTAACTTATGCTGTGCTTAACTCGCTGCTATAGTCAGATAAATTTAACATATTTTCAATCAAATTTTGTATGGTTTTTGTGCACGCAGTTTTAGATTTTACCGATGCTAATTGGGACTCGATAGCCTTTAGCTCCAATTATTGCTATCAAGGTCTTTGCGTTCAAAGCGGTGAGTTGCTGAGATTGCATCGTACAGTTCAGTGTGAGGCGATCGCCCGTGGTTTGATGCAGCACCTTGCCCAGGACGAGTCTTATTCCCGCGAGGGCAAAATGTATGGAGTCTTGCTAGTTGAAACCCTCGGAGGGGAAAAAAGGGTACTCAAAGCATTTTCCGGGCTTTTGAATGGTTCTAGCCACGTTCCCGGCTGGGTAACGCCCATTCCCGGACGCGATCGAGTGGCCTTGACAGAGGCCCGAACCTTGACTGAATTGGAGTCGATGAAACAGGAACTGATGCGGCTCCAACAGCTTCCCCAGCGGCAGGAATATGACAGACTATTCCGCGAGTGGGAATTGAAATTACAGGCTGTGAACGAGCGACACAAAATTTGCAAGCAGAAACGAGATATCACGCGGGATTTACTGTGCAGAACTTTGGCAGGAGAAACACGGGAAATAGACCTAGAAGAACTGAATCAAGCCAGTCGATTAGAAGGAATTGAACGCAGGCAACTTAAGCGAGAGCGGGATGATAAATTGCAGCCCTTAAAACAATTAATAGAAGCCGCCGATGGGCGGATAACTGAACTGAAACAGCAGCGGAAAAAACTGTCTCGCGAACTGCAAATGCAGATGCACGAAGCTTATACTTTGGTAAATTTTTTGGGAAATTCGCGATCGCTCCAGCAATTGATGCCCAGCGGTTCGATCCCGACTGGAACCGGCGATTGTTGTGCACCAAAACTGCTCCACTACGCGGCTTTACACAATCTGAAACCCTTGGCAATGGCTGAGTTTTGGTGGGGGCCATCCTTGGGGGACAAAGTTCAGGGAGAGTTTTATGGTGCTTGTGGCGATCGGTGTCAGCCATTGATGGGGTTTTTGCTATCAGGATATGATGGTGGAACAGGCATCTTGCCTGTTCCTGAACCGAGAAAAATGCTACCAATTATTTATGAGGATAAATGGTTAATAATTATCAATAAACCTGCAAATTTACTCTCAGTTGCTGGTCGTTACCTAGAAAATCAAGATAGTGTATTAAGTCGTTGCCGCAACTTGCTACCCGATGGGCTGAATTTGAAGGCAGTGCATCGTTTAGATTTCGATACATCGGGAATTTTGATATTAGCACGGGACCAAGATACTTACCGAAAACTTAGTCTACAATTTGAAAAAAAACAAGTACATAAAATTTATGAAGCTGTACTTTCTGGGATAACAAATATGAATATGGGGTCGATCGCCCTCCCACTGTGGGGCAATCCAGAAAATCGACCGATTCAAGAAGTTAATTGGGAACGTGGAAAACCCAGTGTGACAGAGTTTCAGGTGATTGGAAGAGAAGGAAATGGCTCGCGCATCGAATTTGTGCCGCTCACGGGACGGACTCATCAATTGAGAGTTCATGCAGCGGATGTGAGAGGATTGGGAATACCGATTTTGGGCGATCGACTTTACGGATGCAAAGCCGATGGAATACGATTACACTTACACGCCAGGGAAATTTCTTTTGAGCATCCGCAGTTGGAAAACAGGCTATACCTAAAGGCAGAAATGCCATTTTGATTTGGCTCAAAATTACGCAAATTCTGAATTTTTGGCGATTTTGTGATGTCCTTATCATTGCCCTGGTTCGATTCAAGCTATGGTAAGAAACAAACGCGAATTTCCCGAATTTTTCAGTTGACAAACTAGCAAAACCATGAACATCCAAACCACATCGCCAGCCCTGCTAAGTTCTTTCAAACTTGGAGATTTATCCCTAAAAAACCGAGTAGTTCTTGCACCCTTGACTCGTGGCAGAGCCGGTGAAGCGCGGATGCCCAACGCCTTAATGGCAAAGTATTACGCTCAGCGGGCTGCGGCGGGTTTAATCATTACCGAAGCCACAGTGATTTCGACTCAAGCCCTGGGCTGGGAAAATACACCCGGAATATATTCCGACGAGCAGCTTGAAGCCTGGAAACAGATTGTAACTGCGGTGCAAACTCACGAAACACCGATTTTTATGCAGCTTTGGCACTGCGGGCGAGCTTCCCACAGCAGTTTTCATGAAAATGGTGAATTACCCGTAGCAGCCTCTGCGATCGCCATAAATGGAGAAGGACTTCATACCCCTGTAGGTAAACAACCTTACGAAACTCCTCGCGCTTTAGAAACCCATGAAATTGGGCTGATTGTAGAAGACTATCGCAAGGCAGCAGAACGGGCAAAAAAAGCAGGTTTTGACGGTGTAGAAATTCACGCGGCTAACGGCTACCTAATTGATACATTTTTGCAAAGCAAAACCAATCACCGCACTGATGCCTATGGCGGTGGAATTGAAAACCGCTACCGTTTTCTCAAAGAAATTGTCGAGGCAATTATCACCGTATTTCCGGCAAATAGAGTAGGAGTCAGACTTTCTCCCAACGGTGTTTACAACGACATGGGTTCTCCAGATTATCGTCCAAGTTTTCTGTACATTGCAGGGCAGTTAAATACCTACAACTTAGCTTATCTTCACCTGATGGATGGCTTAGCTTTTGGCTTTCATGAATTGGGAACACCGATGACGTTAGCAGAATTTCGTGAGGTATTTGCAGGTACTCTGATTGGTAACTGCGGATATACCCAAGAACTGGCCGAAACCGCAATTAGTAGCGGAGTGGCGGACTTAATCGCCTTTGGTCGAGATTTCATCAGCAATCCCGACTTGGTAGAGCGTTTCACTCATGGCTGGCCGCTCAATGCCCTCGCTGAAATGAACACCTGGTATTCTTTTGGTCCAGAAGGTTATGTGGACTTTCCTACCTATGAGGCATCTCAAGCAGCTTCTTAATCGAAGGACCAGATGGATGAGTGCCAGTTGAGATCTAGAACGTTTCCCCATATCCTAAAACCATAGGGTACTAAAAAAATGAGAGCTGTAAGCTCTCATTTTTGAGTGCCTAAAAATCATCAATCGCGATCGCAGCATTTTTAAGAAAATGGCACAAAATCACAAGTCAACAGTTATCATTACCGGTGCGTCCTCCGGTGTCGGTTTGTACGGTGCGAAAGCCCTTGCAGCAAAGGGATGGCACGTAGTCATGGCCTGTCGGGATGTGCGAAAAGCCGGAGATGCAGCCCAAGAATTAGGAATACCCCAAGGTAGTTACTCCATCATGCAAATCGACTTAGGCGATTTAGATAGCGTGCGACGGTTTGCGAGGGAATTTAAGGCCAGTGGCAGGCCTTTGGACGCTTTGGTGTGTAACGCCGCCATCTATATGCCTTTAATTAAAGAACCCCTGCGTAGCCCAGAGGGATTTGAGTTGACGATGACTACCAACCACCTCGGTCATTTTCTCCTGTGCAACCTGATGATGGAGAATATGAAGCCTTCCTACTATACGGATGCGAGGATGGTGATTTTAGGAACCGTGACGCATAATCCAGACGAGTTGGGTGGAAAGATTCCGCCGCGCCCGGATTTGGGCAAATTTGAGGGCTTTGAAGCCGGTTTTAAAGACCCAGTTTCGATGGTTGATGGCAAAAAATTTGAGCCAGTCAAAGCTTACAAAGACAGCAAAGTTTGCAACGTGCTGACAATGCGGGAATTGCACCGGCGCTTTCACGAATCCACTGGGATTACCTTCACGTCACTGTATCCGGGATGTGTGGCCGATACACCACTGTTCCGCAATCACTACCCCTTGTTTCAGAAACTTTTCCCCTTGTTCCAAAAAAATATCACCGGAGGCTATGTTTCCCAGGAATTAGCAGGGGAAAGACTAGCAATGGTAGTTGCCGATCCGGAATATAAGCAATCCGGCGCGTATTGGAGTTGGGGGAACCGTCAGAAAAAAGATGGCGCATCTTTTGTCCAGAAGGTTTCTCCCCAGGCTAGGGATGACGAAAAAGGCGATCGGATGTGGGATTTGAGCGCTAAATTAGTGGGATTGACCCAGTAGTCAAATGAAGTAAGATTAAATGAACCGCGAAGACGCTAAGGACGCGAAGGAAGAACCCCGCCTGCTGCCCCAATGGGGGAAAGAAAAAGTCTATCTTCTTCCTTTCTTCCTTCGCGCTCTTCGCGCCTTCGCGGTTTAATTTCATTATTCAATTATATAAATAATATGACTTACCGCTCCAACAAACTACTTATATTTATAGTCATTTCTGCATTTTTATTGTTAGGAATGCCAGCCAAAGCAACTGCGAGTAAAGTTGAAAATTCCCTCTCAAATATTGATAATTTAGAAATCCCCAACCCCCAAAACTTACCCACAGAAATCGATCGCCCTTCCCAACTGAGCCAACTCCCCAACCCCATTCAACCCAGAGAACCGGAATTACCAACTCCTCAACCACCACAACCCCTACCGCCATCTCCCCTCCAACCTACTAGCCCAACACCCGTTGAGGGCGAAGTGAGACCAGATATACCGGGTACAATTAGAGTCGATCGCTTTGAATTTGAGGGAAACACAGCCTTTAGCGATCGCGAACTGACAGAAATCACTAAATCCTACGTGGGTAGGGAAATCACCTTCGCGGAACTGATCGCAGCGGAAGCAGCAGTAACTCAAAAATACTTAGCAGCGGGATATCTCAATTCCGGTGCGGTAATTCCCGCCAACCAAACCTTTCCCAGAGATGGCGCAGTGGTTAAAATTCAGATTGTCGAAGGGGGAGTAGAAGAAATTGCAATTACTGGCAACCGTCGGCTAAAGTCAAGTTATCTGCGATCGCGCCTCGCCATCGCTACGGGGAGGCCGCTAAATCGCGATCGACTGCTGTCCGCCTTGCAAATGCTGCAACTAGACCCCTTAATTGCCAATATTTCCGCCGAATTGCAAGCCGGAAGCCGCCCCGAAAAAAGTCGCTTAGAAGTCCGAGTCAAAGAAGCAGATAGCTTTAGTGGGGAAGTCTTTGCAGACAACAATCGATCGCCAAGCGTCGGCAGTTTTCGGCGTGGAGTGGAAATCAATCAAGCCAATTTGCTCGGTTTGGGCGATGGGCTGGAGGTATCCTACGCTAACACTGATGGTAGCAATGAATTCAACGGCAGCTATACAGTTCCAGTCAATCCCCACAACGGCACAATTCGGTTGGCGGTGGGTGCTGCTAGCACGAATATTATTGAGGAACCCTTTGATAATGCTGGGATTGAGGGAAAGTCGCGCACTTACGAATTAACTTACCGCCAGCCGATTCTGGAAAAGCCCGATCGCAACTTGGCTGTGGGAGTAACATTATCGCGGCAAGAAAGCAATACATTCTTGCAGGGTGAAAGATTTCCGCTGTCGCAGGGTGCAAACGATCGCGGCCAAACCCGTGTTTCTGCTGTCCGCTTTTTTCAAGAATACGTGCAACGTAGTTCCAATCAAGTGTTTGCAGCGCGATCGCAATTCTCCGTTGGTACTAATTTGTTGGGCGCTACTGTCAATGATAGCGGGCCCGATAGTCGGTTTCTGGCGTGGCGCGGACAAGCCCAATACGTGCGACTGCTAGCACCAGAAACCTTGCTGATTGTACGTTCTGACATTCAATTAGCCGATCGCTCTTTGCTTTCTCTCGAACAAATCGGGATCGGTGGCGTGCAGAGTGTACGCGGATATCGCCAAGATTTGCTGTTGACTGATAGCGGTGCGATCGCCAGTGCGGAAGTGCGTATCCCCGTGTGGCGAGTGCCACAAGTCAAAGGATTGTTGCAGGTGGCTCCATTTATCGATTTGGGAGTAGGCTGGAACCATTCTGGCGAAAAAGCTAATCCTGATTCTGACCAGCTTCTGGGCGCAGGTGTGGGGCTGTTGTGGCAAATGGGCGATCGGTTTAACGCGCGTCTAGATTATGGTATTCCGTTGATAAATGTCGGAGGGGGCGATCGAACTTTTCAGGAAAAGGGCATCTACTTTAGAGTCAATTATTTTGCGTTTTAAATTTGTAGGTTGGGTTGAGTGCGATCGAACCCTACGCTTCGCCTCGCCCAACACTTCTCAAAATTCTGATTTATGGCTATTAAAAGTTTATTGTCCGAGATTGATATTATCAACTAAAAATAGTTGATAATATCAATCTCGGTTGCACATTATCTATTCGATCTGAGTGAGACTATAGTATCATATATAGCCATACCCGATGTTACTGAACCCCCAGGGGAATTTATGTATAGATAAATATCTTTTCCTGGTGCTTGAGAATCTAGGTAAAGCAATTGAGCTACAACTGTTCTTGCCAAATCATCATTTATAGGTTGACTAATGATTACAATCCTTTTCTTAAGTAGTCCCTCAATAGTTTTCTTATCCGAATTACAGATAGCTGTGTTTGTAGTATAGGTATTTGGGCTCTGAGCTAGTTCTAAGCTTATTTCACCCCCCTTTAAAGTATCAGCCATCGCTCTATCAAGATTGAAAACAAAAATAACAATTCCCGTAAAACTGGGATAGAAAAATAACAGAAAATATCTAAAATGCTTCTTCTTAATTAAGCTGCTCATAGTGCAAAACCTTATTGCTTTATGGTTTGGATTTAGTGGAAGCATTAATTGACGACTATTTCTACTGACGCTTTAAACTGTCCAATCTTCGATCGATAACCCTGCTACTTTAGCAAAATCTCTATGATTACGGCTTAACAAAATTAACCCACGGAACATTGCAATTGCCGCGATCCGAGCATCCATCTTTGCCAGTTGAATCCCTTTCACTACGTCATCCGGGTTACGAGCACGATTAATATAAGCGTGACAGCCAAGCATCTGTTCATGAAACGTTACAGTCGATACGGCAAAATCTGATAGCGGGTACTGAGCCATGCGCGTCGAAAGGTTGCTAAAATCTCTCCCTGCTTGACGTTGAAGAATACTCAGATGATCTGTATCCAGTAAATATTTCATAGCTCATCTTGAGCTTCGAGGAGAGACTCATCCCCTTGGCGAATCGCTCGTCCATAGGCAAGTACCTCCTCAAAGGCAGGTTCATCTTTGAAAGACCCTATAATTTGTTGCAACCAATTCGTCGGTCCAGATGCCACAATTTGCTTCTGCAACTGGGCGATCGCTGCTTCCACTGCTGCAAGCCGTTCCTCTAAAGAAGTGTTAATAGCCATTTGAGTTTCCCTAATTAATCCTTCCTATTCTAAAGTAATTTTATGCGGATAAGGTCGCAGTCATAAACCGACGCTCACGGTCAGCAGCATAAGCAATGCAGGCTTTTAAATCTTCTCGCGTCAAATCGGGGAAATCATCTAGAATTTCTGCTTCGGTCATCTCGGAAGCCAGATATTCAAGCACTTCATAAACCGTAATTCGCAAGCCACGTACACAAGGCTTACCAAAAAACTGGGTCTAAAGCCCCGTCCTTAGAGGACGGCTTTAATTTTCAAGGGGCGGTCACATTTAATGCTGCTGGGGTAAATCCCGCTCAAGGATTAGTTGAACTACCACAAAATGCGATCGATCGTGCCAGTTTAATCGCTGCAAATCCCTGCATTCAAGGGCGAGAGAACGAATTTAATGTGACTGGAAAAGGAGGAGTACCGTCCTCTCGGAGTGAACCCCTCAATAGCGATGCTAGCCCGTTTGCCTGGATCGATCCGGTTTTAGGGGAGAAAGCCGCGAGAAGTGATGCACCGAAGGTTTCCCCGTCACCTGACATTGTTCCGGCTGAAGGTTGGGTACTGAATGCTACGGGGAACGTGACTCTTGTTGGATACAATTCTGGTGGTGCGGTTTCTGCTCGTGGCGTAAAACCTAGAAGTGTTTGCATACCCCGATAGGTGTTCTTCACTGCTTTATGTCAATTGGGGTGCCACGAGCCAGCTCATAGTTGACTGTTGACTGGAAGTCAAACAACTGAAAACTTCTAAATATTTGGTGATACCATGATTCTACTTGATAATTCCGATCGGCGAATTAACAGGATGGAAGCTATAGCGGTTCTCAAAAAAGTGAGGTATGCCCGATGCCCGATAACACCTCATGTTACTGAGACAGGCTATAGATCTCGCCTATTTTATTCCCTGGTTTTTATTTGCTTACTACTCTTGCCCTCGAAAACCTGTGCCCAAATTACCCCAGACAATACTTTGGGTTCTGAAAGCTCTCGCACAGTTTCCGATACGATCGATAACTTACCAAGCGATCGCATTGAAGGCGGCGCAACACGAGGCTCAAATCTCTTTCACAGTTTCCGAGAATTCAACATCCGTGAAGGCAGGGGAGCTTATTTTACCAACCCCAAAGGCATTACTAATATTTTCACCCGCGTCACCGGCAACAATTCCTCCAATATTTTAGGCACATTAGGAGTCCAAGGAAACGCCAACTTATTTTTAATTAACCCAAAAGGAATTGTCTTCGGTCCTAACGCTCGGTTAGATTTACGGGGTTCATTTATCGGTTCAACTGCTGAAAGTATAGTATTTAATAACGGTTTTGAATTCAGCAGTACGAAACCCCAAATATCGCCACTATTAACGGTAAATATTCCCGTAGGCTTGAGATTTCGAGATAACCCCGGTACAATTGTCAACCAATCAACAGCGACTGGAGTAGTAAACCAGCTACCAGCTTCGTCAGTCCCAATTCCAATTACCAATCAAGTCGGTTTAGCCGTAGACCCCGGTCAAACCTTAGCCTTAGTTGGTGGCGATATCCATGTTAATAGTGGTATATTAACAGCTAACAACGGACAAATATTCCTCGGTAGTGTGGCCAATTCCGGTTTAGTTAATTTTGGTTCAACTCCCTTGGGTCTAAGTTTTAATTATGACAATATTCAAAATTTCGGTAACATCAACATATCCGCAGGTAGCCTGATTAATACTAGCGGACAAGGAGGCGGTAAAATTGATATTAGAGGTGGAAATATTACCGTCAGTAATTCCAGAATTTATGGGCTGACCCTGGGCAATATTGATAGTAGAGGCATCGATATTAATTCCCAAAATTTGCAAATCAAGGATGGGACAAAAATTTCTACATTCACCCTAGGAAATGGTGCGGGGGGAAATATCAACATCTTTGCTAGGGATTCAGTAGAGATGAGCGGACTGGGAGTAGAGGGTTATCAACAGGTTGTAATTAATTATTTAATATCAGGAACTGTAGACCCCTTTGACCCACAATTTGCTTTGTTTAATGGTACTTCGGGTAGTGGAGCTGGGGGCATTATTACCATTGATACTGGTAGGCTGCTGATGCGTAATGGCCTCACCGGTAGTGGCATCACCCTTGGTGCTGGAAATGGTGGCAATCTCAATATCCGTGCCAATACTTTTGAAATGGTGGGTTCTGGAATTAACAACGCCACAGCTAAAGATAGTACCGGTGCAGGAGGAAGTATTAATCTGGATCTTGAAAGGTTAATTATGCGTGATGGTTCTCTGCTGGGTAGCACGAGTTACAGCGACGGGCGATCGGGAAATATTAATGTGAAAGCTAGGGAATCTGTAGAATTGTCCAACACTGGACCGAGAACTGCTGTATCAACGGGAATCAGCACTTTGAGTATCGGTGCTAATGGAAATGCAGGAGATATTAACGTTGAAACCAAGCGATTGAGTCTTTCTGATGGCTCTGCTTTCACCTTGGGAACGGGTGTATTAGTGGGCAGGTTTCTGTTTTCCAGAAATGGCGGTCCCGCTGGAAATTTAACAGTTAGGGCGAGTGAATCAGTGGAAATTTCAGGGATTTCTCAGCTTTTGACTAGCGGGAATCAAAATGCTAGTGCCTTCACTTCCGCCACTTTGAGTTCCAGTCGGGGCGGGAATATCCGGGTTGATACGCCGAGGTTGACGGTGCGGGATGGGGGGATAATTTCTACGAGTTCTTTGGGTGTGGGAAATGTGGGTGATATTACGATTAATGCCGATCGCATCGAAGTAATTGGTAGTGGCAATAACGGTCTATTTATTAGTGAAATTGATGCTTCTGTGGGCAAAGTGTTTGGTAATAATGCCGAGGCGACAGCAAATGCGGGTTCGGTGAATCTCAATACCCGTCAATTGAGCGTGCGGGATGGAGCGACGGTGACGGTTTTGGCTAGGGGAACTGGACGGGCTGGTAATATCAATGTGGTAGCAGATTCAATTTCTCTTGACAACAAAGGTCGTATTGATGGTACTACTGTCTCCGGTACGGGAGCGAATATTAACCTACAAGCACAAAGCATCCAGTTGCGGCGTGGTAGCCGAATTACTACCGATGCGGGTACTTCCGAGGGCGGTAATATTAACCTCCGAGGCGACATTCTAGTGGCTCTCCCAGGGGAAAATAACGATATCACGGCTAATGCGCGCACGGCTCAAGGTGGTCGTGTTAATGTCAACGTACCCACTGTTTTGGGATTTCGAGCAGTGGGCCGGGAAGAGGTTAGAAGCAGTTTGGGGTTGACAGATGCTCAATTTGCACAGTTACAGGTAAGCCCTACTTCCTTGATTTCTACTAGCGATATTGCGGCTATTTCCCAAACTGGAGGTCCGGCTTTGCAAGGGACTGTCACATTTAGTTCTTCTGGGGTGAATCCTGCTCAAGGGTTGGTGGAATTGCCGCAAAATATTACCAATCCGTCGCAGTTAATTGCTACTAATCCCTGTCTCCAAGGGGCACAGAACGAATTTATTGTGACTGGTAAAGGGGGTGTGCCACCTAGTCCTAATGATACTCTCAGCAGCGAATCTGTGCCGTTTACATGGGTTGATTTTAGTCAGGGAAGAGTTACCCCCCCCTACCCCCCCCAAGGGGGGAATCCTGAAGCCAGAATTGCCCCCCCCTACCCCCCCCAAGGGGGGAATCAAGCAGAAGGAAGTAGAATGTCTTCCAACTACTCTCAAGGGGGGAATGAAGAAGAGAAGAGGAAAGAAGTTGTTCCGGCGCAAGGTTGGGTGATGAATTCTCAGGGGGATGTGATGCTTGTTGGGTACAATTCTACACATACCACTTCACGGATTCTTCGGCAGAATCCTGTTTGTATACCACGTTGAAAGTCTGTTTTCTTCAACGGCAAATTCAGGTGAATTTAGGCAAATTACCAATTAACATTTACCTATGAGATTTACTCGATCGCTCCGTCAAGCAATTTTGTTATTTTTAATTTCTTGTTGGCTGGCAATTGCCATTCCTCCTGTTGTTGCTCAAGTTCAGCCCAAAGATGGGATGCAGCTTGTTCGACAAGCTCGCAGTCTTTATGATGCGGAACGGTTTTCCCAGGTGGTGCCGCTTTTACAGCAAGCAGCGGTGGTGTTTGAGGGGAAAGGACAAAATCTGGATCGAGCTACGGCTTTGAGCAATTTGGCTGCTACTTTTGGACAACTTAATGACTGGGAGCAGGCTGAAGTTGCAATTAATTCGAGTTTGTCGGTGGTGCGTCAGTTGCCGAAAACGATGGAACAGCAGCGGGTTTTGGGTCAAAGTCTGAATATTCAAGGACAATTGCAACTGGAACGGGGACGGACTCAGGAGGCGATCGATATTTGGACTCAAGCTGCTAAAATTTTTGAGGAAATTCAGGCTAAAGACCTGTTATTTCAAATTCATATTAGTCAAAGTAGGGCTTGGGAAACTCTGGGACTTTATCCGAGAGCTTGCAAAGTTTTGTTGGATTCTTTTAAGTTGGAACACACAACTTGTGAGGTTTCAAGTGCTAGTTTGGCAAGTTTGAAAAATCAGCCCATTTCGCCGGAAAATGTTCGGGGAATTAATGCTTTAGGTAGGGTGCTGCGGGTTTTGGGAAAACTCGATCGCTCCCAGGAGATTCTTTTAGTAGGACTTGAAGCGGCACAAAAGTTGGGACTCCGACAAGAGGAGGCTCAAATCGATCTTAATCTTGGTAATACGGAACGGGCTAAAAGTAATATAGCTGGTTTAAGCCCTCAACAACGGGATAATAGCGAGCGATCGGCTCTTTCGTATTATGTTCGATCGGCAGATAGAGGTGCGGGGGCATTGCCCCTAGAGATGCAGGCAAGGTTGAACCAATTGAGTCTGTTGGTAGAGCGCCAAAAGTGGTCGGAAGCAGGGGTTTTGTGGCGTTCGATCCAACCTCAAGTCGATGGATTGTCGTGGAATCGCGCTGGAATTTATGCTCGAATTAATCTGGCAGAAAGTTTGCTCAAATTGGATCGGTTTCCGATCGCGACTCCGGGTTTGAGGGATATTGACAAAATGCTCTCCGCAGCTTTGGAACCGGCAAACCGTTTGGGCGATAAGCGGATACAAGCTTATATTCTGGGAACTCGTGGGAAGGTGTACGAACTCCAGCACCAGTATTCTCTGGCTGAAACTATAACAATTCAAGCTTTGAGTTTAGCACCAGCATTTCAGTCTCCTGATATTGCTTATCAATTGTTGTGGCAACTCGGACGGATTAGCAAAGCCCAGGGCAATCTGGAAGGGGCGATCGCCCAATATACTCAAGCTGTGAATGTATTGTCTTCTCTCCGGGGAGATTTGGTGACAGTTAATCCAGAAGTGCAATTTTCGTTTCGCGAAAGTGCTGAACCAGTTTATCGCCAATTAGTTGAACTGCTGTTGCAAGAGGAATCTCCCAGTCAAGATAAGTTAAAGCTGGCTCGCCAAACAGTTGAATCTTTGCAGTTGGCAGAATTGGATAACTTTTTTCGCGATGCTTGTGCTGATGCTAAACCAAAGTCGATCGAGGAAATCGATCCTAGGGCGGCGGTGATTTATCCGATTATTTTGAGCGATCGTTTGGAGGTGATTTTATCTATTCCTGGTAAACCCCTGCGTCGCTACAGCACTAAGAAGACTCAGGCAGATTTGGAAACTGCTTTCAGACAAGCTAAAAATGTCATCAGACCTGCTGGTTTTCCGCGAGATAGGTTGCAACCTGTTCAACAAGTTTATGACTGGTTAATCCGCCCTGCGGAGGCAGATTTGACTGCTAGCGGGATTAAAACTTTAGTATTTGTACTGGATGGCTATTTGCGAAATTTGCCGATGGCGATTCTTCATGACGGTGAAAGGTTTCTGCTGGAAAAATACAGCATTGCCTTGGCGCCGGGACTGCAATTGCTTGCTCCCAAACCTCTAAGCACCGTCAAGTTAAAAGTGTTAACGGCCGCCCTCTCAGAAGCTCGTCAAGGCTTTGCGGCTTTGCCGGGGGTTACTGAGGAAATTCAGCTAATTGCAGATCGGATGCCAGCCACTCGACTGCTGAATCAAGAGTTTGTCAGTTGGCAGTTGCAAGCTCGAATTAAAGAGGTGTCCTACCCGATCGTGCATTTGGCAACTCACGGACAGTTTAGTTCCAATGCAGCGGATACTTTTATTGTGACTTGGGACCAGAAAGTGAATGTTAAGGAGTTCGATCGACTGTTGCGATCGCGCAGTGCCCAAAAACAACAGGCGATCGAACTTTTGGTGTTGAGTGCTTGCGAAACTGCTTCGGGGGATAATCGCGCGACTTTAGGTTTGGCGGGGGCTGCAATTCGATCTGGTGCCCGCAGCACTGTGGCGACTCTTTGGCAAGTCAATGACGAATCTACTGCTATATTTATGGCTGAGTTCTATCGGCAACTGGCTTTGCCTAAAATTAGCAAAGTGGAAGCTCTCCGCAATGCTCAATTAACCCTGCTCAACAACCCACTGTATAAAAATCCCTATTTCTGGGCACCTTTTGTACTTGTGGGGAATTGGCAATAATTTTAGATCGCGGGGCATGGGGCATGGGGCAACCCCCCCCAGCCCCCCCTTGGGGGGAATTCAAGACGTCAAGGGTGGAGTGGAGGGGCATGGGGCAACTCCCCCTGCCCCCCCCAAGGGGGGAATTCAAGGAGCCAAGGCGGGTATTGGGCATGGGGCAACCCATTGGTGTCAACTTAACGTCAAACCGATAGTCCGACAGGGAATGAATTCCCTGTCTCAAAGCGAAAGTCCTCCCTATGAGGACTGAGAACAACACTTTTCAACTCATTAGTCCTCTTGAGAGGACTTTCGCTATTAGCCAGGGGTTTCAACCCCTGGCGGACTCGCGGACTCGCAGATGATCTACTTAAGTTGACACCAATGGGGCAACCCCCCCAGGCCCCCCAAGGGGGGAATTCAAGGAGCCAAGGGGGGAGTGGAGGGGCATGGGGCATGGCCTGGGGCATCAATTGCCAATGCCAACTACCAAGTAACTCAAATACGCTTGGTTTTTTGTTAAAGTTTGTAAACTGTTAAAAGTGCTTGACGCATTTGATATTTTTCCGAGGATTTCTATGAAGCAACTTTTAATTGCTGAGCGCATCTGCCTAATTGCCCATGTTTTATCGATGGCTTTTGGATTGGCAGGGTTACTACTGATTTTACCCAGGCCCGAATTGGTGATGAGTTTACCTCCGGCTGGGCAAACTTTGTTCCAGTGGGGGATGGCTGGAGGTGGAGTAGTTTATATCATTTTTGGTGCAGCAGCGGTTGCTATCTATGCCTATCGAACCTTGGGCTTAGGTGCTACTCTCACTTTTTTACTGCCTTCGGTATTTTTATCTTTGGGTAGTGAGTTATTGGGTACGAGTACAGGTTTTCCCTTCGGCCACTACCACTATTTGAGCGGTTTGGGCTACAAAATTGCAGGGTTGGTGCCGTTTACCATCCCGCTGTCGTGGTTTTATCTGGGAATGGTTTGTTATGTGATTGCTCGCGCTGGATTGAGCTCTGGTAAAGGGGAACTCAACTGGGTGCGTCAGCTTGGGGCGATCGCCCTTGGTGCTGTGTTACTAACAGCATGGGATTTTGTACTAGATCCGGCGATGAGTCAGACTTCTGTGCCTTTTTGGGAGTTTGAGGAACTTGGAGCTTTCTTCGGGATGCCTTACCGCAATTTGGCGGGATGGATGGGTACGGGAGCGCTGTTTATGTCTGTAGCTGCTTTTTTCTGGAGAAAAACTCCGATTCATTTGGATCGCTCAGAAATGGGTTTGCCCTTAATTGTGTATGTGGTAAATTTTGCTTTCGGAGCAATTATTACTGTAACTTCTTTGGATTCTCGGTTCTGGTTCCCCACAATGCTAGCTGTGCTTCTGGGTGTAGTGCCGGCGATCGTCTTAAGTTCGATGGCGAAACCTTCAGCAGGTAAGGCGACAGAAACAATTCCGTCTCTGGATAAATCTGCTGTGACAGCGGAAATTCCACCTCAGCCGGTTGGCGCTGTACGCAAGTAAGATCTAATCAGGAATTTTACAGCTATTAAAAAAACCCGGTTTCTTAATGAAACCGGGTTTTTTTGCGATATTTTCCGGCGCAATTCCTGTAATATGTTTGGAGTTAAAAATTTATGAAATTTTTCAATTTAATTTGATTTCCCCGATCGCCCCGAACCTTCCCCCAAATCTCTTGACAAGTATCATCTGTGTCACACTCCTGCTGCTGCAATTACCCGCCGTGGCAATTCTGATGTCGCGCTTAATCAAAGGCCCCTCGCGCATCCCGCCCCTAGAACCCGCATCGCCGACACTGGATTTGCTTGGTGCTTGTACAGTAGTTGTCCCGACTTTGAATGAAGCCGATCGCCTGGGGCCTTGTTTAGATGGATTAACCAACCAAAGTTACGAACTCCGCGAAGTTATTGTGGTTGATAGCTATTCCGTTGACGGCACCGCAGATTTAGTTAAAGCCACAGCAGCAAAAGACCCCCGGTTTCGCGTCATTAATGACGATCCACTACCGGCTGGTTGGGTGGGGCGTCCTTGGGCTTTACACACTGGTTTTTTGGCAAGTTCCGACAAATGCGAGTGGATTTTGGGGATAGATGCCGATACTGTGCCGCATCCGGGTTTGATTGCAAGTTTGCTCAAAACGGCGATCGCCAAAAATTATGATTTAATTTCCCTGTCGCCGCAGTTTATTCTCAAGTATCCAGGGGAATTGTGGCTGCAACCGGCGCTGTTGATGACTTTGGTTTATCGCTTCGGACCGACCGGGACTGGTGGAGATGTACCGGAATTGGTGATGGCCAACGGTCAATGTTTTTTGTGTCGGCGCGAGGTTTTGGTGGAATTGGACGGCTACGAGTCGGCTAGGGGTTCCTTTTGCGATGATGTGACTCTGGCTCGCTATGCGGCTGCTAAGGGCTTTAAGGTGGGCTTTTTGGATGGGGCTAAGGTGTTGAAGGTGCGGATGTATGAGGGGGCGATGGAGACTTGGAATGAGTGGGGGCGATCGCTCGATTTGAAGGATGCTGCTTCTAGGACTCAAATTTGGGGCGATTTGTGGCTGTTGTTTGCAGTTCAAGGTTTGCCGATATTGATTTTGTTGTGCTATTTGCTGTTTGGTTGGCGATCGCCTATGGCAGTTTTTCCCTACGGTTTGCTGTTGGGATTGAATGTATTTTTGGTGGCGGTGCGATGGGCTTTGTGTTTGGCGATCGCACCTTCCTACGATCGGACAAAAGCATCGGGTAAATGGCTGTTTTGGCTTTCTCCTTTAGCCGATCCTTTAGCATTTTTGCGGATTCTGATTTCTGCATTGAATCAGCCGACTCAGTGGCGCGGCCGCAAGTATAGTTAGCCTAGGAGAGCATTTCTGTAGGGGCGGGTTTCACCAACAATCTTTCGTTCAGACTAACAATCTAAATAAACCCGCCCCGATCGCGACTGGGATGGGAATGATTTAACCGCGAAGGCGCGAAGTACGCGAAGGAAGAGAAGAGAGAGTTTAATACAGGACGATGAAGAGAGGATTTTATATCAGCGGGCGAGGACTGTCTAACCAAGAGGCGATCGCAGCAGTAAAAAAAACTGGCAGAAAGCAGTATTTTGATGAAATACTGCTTTCTGCTTTCTGGCAACTGACTAATAACTAATAACTAATAATTAATCAACTGTACTTACGTGGTCTATGCGTTCCAATTGCCAGAGAATTTGATTTCCCTCGCGGCGCACCCGCGAAACTACCCAGTTTCGCCAAACCCAGTTGTCTCCACGACTGGTAACAGCACTGGCATTTACATCCATCAAGTCAGCTAATTCAGAACTTGTGATCAAGTAGCCTTTAGTGGCAACTTCATCGGCTATATGCAAGGTTTCGATCAGGTTTCGGAGGTCCTGAACCCTCACCTCGCGGGGCAAGTTCTCCAGAGTATCGGCAGTAGAATCCATCATGGCAGCATTGGAGATGAGAAGGTCAGAAGTTATGACATAGGATTCTATCGTTTTGTTACCAATTGTTTCCGTTTCATCTGAAACATTTGTGTTTTCCGACTGTAGGGGCAGTGCCCCCGTGGCTGCCCCAACCCCTTTGTGTTGTTGCAGTTCGGGAACGAGATTCTGCGAAAAGCTGCGGGCGATTTCGTCGCATCTATCGTTATAGAAATCCCCAGAGTGACCCCGGACGTGTTCCCACTTCACTTGCCGGGAATTCAGCTTGTCTAGCAGGTGCCAGAGGTCTTGATTGACGACATCTTTGCCTGTGGAAGTTTTCCAGCCTTTGTTTTTCCAGCCTTGAATCCATTTGGTGATACCGTTTTTAACATACTCGCTGTCGGTGTAAAGGGTGACTGCTTCGGTTTGACCGGAATTGGCAAAAAACTCTAAGGCGGCGATCGCAGCCTGCATTTCCATGCGGTTATTGGTACTTTGGGACTGTGCACCTCCTAGTTCGTGACAGTTGCCATCGGCGAAGCAAACTACTGCGCCCCAGCCGCCTGGGCCTGGATTGCCGGAACAAGCGCCGTCTGTGTACAAGCTTTTGATTTGGGGAAGTGTCATGGGCGAGTTAATCTATTTTTTAGAGGTATGTTGTTGCCAGATGTCATAATTTAAGAGAATCGCGATCGGACCTAGATGCTATGAAAAATGCCAACTTAAAGATTAAAAAGGTCTGTCTATTTATTTCTCCGTTTTCTTTGTTAATTTTTAATACTTTCGCCCAAGCCCAAACAGTCATCCCAGCGGCGGATGGTACTGGCACTAATGTGACACGCACTGACAACCGCTACGATATTGGTGGTGGCAGTTTGTCGGGGGACGGGGCGAATCTTTTTCATAGTTTTCAGAAGTTCGGTATCCCGGAAGGTCAGGTTGCTAATTTTTTGACCAATCCAGCGATTCAAAATATATTAGGTCGCATTTCTGGCGGGGATGCTTCCCTAATTAATGGTTTAATTACTGTCACTGGTGGCAACTCTAATCTGTTTTTAATTAATCCTGCGGGGATAGTGTTTGGTCCCAACGCGAGTTTGAATGTGCCGGCGGCTTTCACTGCAACTACTGCTAGTGGGGTAGGTTTTGGTTCTAATTGGTTTAATGCTACGGGCATAAATGATTTTAGCACGCTAGTTGGTACTCCTAATGGTTTTTATTTTGGGGTGGCTCCACCGGGAAGTATTGTGAATGCTGCTAATTTGGCTGTGGCACCTGGCCAAAGTTTGGCTTTGTTGGGCGGTACTGTGATTAGTACGGGGAATTTGTCGGCACCGGGAGGTAACATTACTGTTGCTAGTGTGGGAAGTGGAAGTGCTATTCGCATTAGTCAACCAGGGCATTTGTTGAGTTTAGAAATTGCTACTGGTGGCAATTTACCGAATTCTCCCTTGCTTGCAAATCCTCTGTCTTTGCCGCAGTTGCTGACTGGTAGCGGTGTGAATGGTGCGACTGGTGTTGCTGTGGCGACTGATGGTACGGTGCGACTGGTGGGCTCTGGTTTGCAGGTGAATTCGGGGGATGTGGCGATCGCTAAAAGTAATCTTACCCCCATTTCTGATTTAACGGCGGCAAATGCTCGCCTCTGGGCCGCTAATAATCTCACATTAGATGGGGTTCAATTATACACAAGTGGTAACTTGACTTTGACCGCGGGAAATGCTGCGCAAGTGCGTGACAGTGCGACGCATCCGTTTTTGGCTCAGGCTGGGGGTAATTTATACATTCAGGGCGATCGCACTATCGATATTCTGACTCAAAATGCGATCGGTGCTTTGGCTCTGGCTCCCCAATTTCAGGCGGGCGGCGCTTTGACTTTAGTTAGTAATGGCGTGATTTCTGGGGATACTCACTTTGTTTCTGGTGGCAATTTTTCGATTCGTAATCTGTCAGGAATGCCGGGAAATTTTGTGAGTTTATTTGACCCGATTATTAGTTCTGAGGCTGATGTTTTTTTGGGAGATTATACTGGTGCTTCTCTGAAAGTGGAGGCTAAGGGAAGTATTGTGGCACAGGATATTACAATTACTCGCCCGGATACTGCCCTCGATATTGGAAATGTTAGTGCTGATTCCGATATTGCTATTTTAACTAGGACTCCGGCATTGATTTTGCGGGCTGGAGTTCGGAATTTGGCTAATACTCCGAATGTTCCTAATGCTGTTGAGGGGAGTTTTGATGATAATGAAACTACTTCTTTAGGTGAGGAGGCTATATTTAATCCGGGGATTATTAACTCGACTCCCTTAATTATTGTAGATAATCTTTCTGCTGGGGGGCTGGTGAGTTTATCGGCACCGGGAACAGTCGCAACTAGAGATATTAATAGTGGAGAAATTAAGGTCGAAAGCGGACAGGGTGTTGTGGTTGGTGGCCGATTGACTTCTAGTTCGACAATTAATATTCAGGCTGCTGATAATATTATCTTGACAAATGACATTTCCCGTGGTGATGTAAATGGTAATGTGAGTTTCAACAGCAGTGGGGGTAGTATAGTCACTGGGGCGATCGATACGGGGAATTCTGGGGCGATCGAACTTAGAGCTTTTGGAAATGTGAATTTTGGGAATTTACAGGGCACTAAGGTTGATGTTGCTAGTAACTCCGGGGAATTGGGAGTTTTGAGCGATCCTAATGTCATAGTCCCTAATACTATACCAGTGGATATTGCAGCAACTACAAATATCAGTTTGAGGGCTTCTAGGGACTTAACGGTAGGTAATCTTAATGCTGCTACTGTCAATGCTACCAGCAATACGGGCAATGTCACCACGGGGGCGATCGCTACTACTGGTGATGTCAGAATTTTAGCCAGACAAGTAATTAATACTGGGGTGGTAACTGTTAATTCTGTTGGGCTAAATTTCATTCCCACAGTCAATCTGGATGCTCAAACTAACATTGCTACGCCCTCTATTAATGCTCCCGCGGCCACCATTGCTGTGAGAGCATCTAGGGACTTAAATATCGGGAATTTGCAGGGGGGGGCAGTTGATGTTAGTAGTGATGGGGGCCAAATTGCGATCGGCAATAGTGTGACAACTGGAAATATTAATGTTGCTGCTTCCGGTAATGTAAAATCAGGAATTTTGCAGGGACTTAGAGTTAATGTTAAGAGTGATTCTGGAAGTATTGAAACTGCCAATACTACTGCAACTCTAAATGTAAATTTAGCCGCAGCAGGCGATGTAAATGCAGCAATTTTGCGGGGAGTTGCAGTTGATGTTAACAGCAGCAGGGGGAGTGTTACGACTGGTAATATAAATGCTACCGAGACTGTGGGGGTTTTAGCGGGAAGGCAAATCACAGTAGGGCGTATAGATGTTAATTCTGTTGGGGGCGATCGCACTGCTACGGTAAATCTGAATGCTCGCAATGATATTAGTGTAGCATCGATTAATGCGACTGGAGGTACGGTGGCGATCGGCACTCCGGGTTTTGTGCGAATCACCAATTCTTTTTTAAACCAAAACGGTACTCCTGTTAGCATCTCAACTGTTGGTGCTAATCGACCAGGTTCCGTTACTATTAATCACGGTGGCGCTAATACTAACCCGCCAACGCCTTTTGCGATCGGAGATGCCAGAATTAACGGTAGTGCCGCAGCGATCGATTCTGGCAATGTTAATATTATTCCACCAACACCAACACCACCAACACCAACACCACCACCACCACCAACACCAACACCACCACCACCAACACCAACACCACCACCACCAACACCAACACCACCACCACCACCAACACCAACACCACTAACACCGCCAACACCATTAAATAGATTTTTATCGCTCTTTCCAGGGCCAAACCAAGCCTTAACACCAGAACAACTGCTAAATCAAAACATCATTTTGCGAAACATAGAAGCACCGCGACAAATGATAGTTGGACTCGAAAAAAACTTACCTCCCAAAGCTATCTTAGATTTCATCCGTTCAAATCCCCCAAATTTAGCCTTCCTGTCAGCATTTCGCAGCAACATCGGCAGTAACTTTGACCAAGGAAAACTCTCGGAAGGTATAGCTTTACTAGACAAATCTTTCAGCCAAGAATACCAACAATATTTCGGCCTAAACTTCCCCGACATTGAAGACGAACTAATCTCCACCGAAGCAACTCAAAAAAAATTAGCAGCCCTCTCCGCAGAAACCGGTATTAAACCCAGTTTTATTTATCTCTTTTCCCGACCCGAAAAATTAGATTTAGTTTTAATTACAGCTTCAGGTTCTGTCATTCACCAAACTGTGCCACAAGCTAACCGCAAAGAACTGATGCAACTTGTCAGTAAATTCCGGGAAGAAATTACCAAACTGGGTGCGCGGGGAACTACCAGTTATCTCCCCTATTCCCAACAACTTTATCAGTGGATAATTGCTCCTTTACAGCCAACTTTAAAAGAGCGGGGAATTGATACAATCTCATTCATCGCTGATAAAGGATTGCGAGGCTTTCCTTTTTCCGCTTTGCACGACGGACAGCAATTTTTGGTGGAAAATTACAATATCAGTCTAATTCCCAGCGTTAGTTTAACCGACACTCGTTACATTGATATTAGAAACGTTCAGGTTTTAGCCATGGGTGCGTCACAATTTTCTGAGTTGAAACCTTTGCCGGCAGTTCCTGCTGAAATAGCGGCTATTTCCAGAGATTGGCCGG
The DNA here is from genome assembly GCA_020882975.1 of Microcoleus sp. EPA2. Taxonomy (GTDB): domain Bacteria; phylum Cyanobacteriota; class Cyanobacteriia; order Cyanobacteriales; family Microcoleaceae; genus Microcoleus. The sequence goes on from JAHRFD010000001.1 coordinate 167,759, forward strand.
GAATTAGTTTTCTGAATGAGGGCTTTACTTTGGAGAATTTGAGGCGACAGCATCAAAGTCGGCCCTTTGGGATTATTCACTTAGCTACTCATGGCGAATTTAAACCTGGATTACCAAGTAATTCTTTTATTCAGTTGTGGAATAGCCGACTGCAACTGGATCAATTGCGACAGTTGAGATTGAACGATCCCCAGGTAAATTTATTGGTTTTGAGTGCTTGTCGCACTGCGGTGGGAGATGAGGAAGCGGAGTTAGGTTTTGGCGGATTGGCGGTACAATCTGGGGTGCAAACGGCCTTGGGGAGTTTGTGGTATGTGAGTGATGAAGGTACTTTGGGATTGATGAGTGAATTTTATCAACAGTTGAAGACTGCGCCAATTAGGGCGGCCGCCCTGCGAAAAGCGCAAATTGCAATGTTGCGAGGAGATGTGCGTTTGGAGGGTGGTCAATTGCGGGGTTCGAGTCGGGGTGGAGGGGTGGATTTACCACCGTCGCTGCGAGGTTTTGCAGATACAAATTTGTCCCATCCTTTTTATTGGTCGGCTTTTGTGATGGTTGGAAGTCCTTGGTGATTGGGTATTACAAACGATCGCCTTTTTTATTCTTCATTGTTCTTGAAATTTATGATTCAAAACTCAACTGACAAACCTACAAATAATATTCAAAATGGATGGCACGGCCGTCTAAACTTAGTCTATGCTAACCGCGATGGCTCAACTCAAATCATCAAAAATCAAATGCAAGCACCCCTAAAAGTGCAGCGCCCATTCTATCCTGAAGGTAAAGAGATTTGTCACAGCGTCATTTTACACACGGCTGGAGGAGTTGTGGGGGGCGATCGCCTTTCGAGCCATTTTCACCTCCAACCCGACACCAAAGCCTTGATTACCAGCGCCGCTGCTGCTAAAATCTATCGTAGCAGCGGACTAGAATCACAACAAAATATTGACATTCAATTAGAATCTGGTGCTAACTTAGAATGGCTACCCCAGGAAACAATAGTTTTTGACGGTGCAATTTATCAGCAAAACTTGCGGGTAGAATTAGCACCAACAGCGAGTATTTTACTGTGGGAAATTACCAGATTTGGACGCAGTGCTAGGGGCGAAAAATTCTTGTCTGGAAAATGGCGATCGCACACCGAAATCTGGCAACAAAACAGCCCTTTATGGATTGACAGACAATTGCTCAGAGGCGGAGAAACCATGCTCCAAAGTCCCCACGGACTCGCCGGAAAACCCGTAGTTGCCACCCTTGCTTGGGTGGGCACACCTGTAACCCCAGAACTTATGGAAAAACTGCGTGCTTTGCCCTCCGAGGCAACAATTTATCCTGGTAATTGTACCATCGGCATCACTCGTATTCCTAACGGTTTGCTGTGCCGATATCGCGGTACATCCACCACGGCAGCTAGAGACTGGTTTGTCAGCATTTGGCACTTGCTCCGCCTATCTTTTTCAGAACGTCCTTGCTGTTTTCCCCGTGTTTGGATAAAATAGGAATACATTTGAATTTCCATAAATAGTTGCCATCCTAACTAGATTATTCATCTCTCTCTTACCAGAATAAAAATGCAACTCACCCCCCAAGAAAAAGACAAACTGCTGATTTTCACCGCCGCCCTGGTAGCAGAACGCCGGAAACAAAGAGGTTTAAAATTAAACTATCCCGAAGCACTAGCCTACATTTCCGCCGCGATTTTAGAAGGAGCCAGAGATGGCCTCACTGTTGCGGATTTAATGAGTTATGGCACAACTCTCCTGACGCGGGAAGATGTGATGGAAGGTATACCAGAAATGGTCCATGAAGTCCAGGTTGAGGCGACTTTTCCTGATGGTACTAAACTCGTTACAGTCCACGATCCGATCCGTTAAAAAATTAACTGCATCAACTCAAAGGAGAGAAAAATGATTCCAGGGGAAATGATTGTTTTACCAGGTGAAATAGAACTAAATGCAGGTCGTCCAACAGTACGGTTGTTGGTAGGAAATAAAGGCGATCGACCAATCCAAGTCGGCTCCCACTACCATTTTTATGAAGCCAACGAAGCCTTAGAATTTAATCGAGAACAAGCAAAAGGAATGCGATTGGATATTCCCGCAGGTACAGCAGTTAGATTTGAACCGGGAGATGAAAGAGAAGTGCAATTAGTGCCGTTTGTTGGTAGTCGTGAAGTCTACGGCTTTAATGGAAAAGTTAATGGTGAGTTAGATGGATGAGAAACAATTCGACTATTATAGGACTTACGCCAAAAACCCGGTTTCTGAGAAAAATCCTGCATCTATGGGAGAGATATTGACAGAGAAACCTGGTTTTTGGAGGCAGTGCGTAAGTCCTGTATTATCAACAATATTACTAAAACGACAGGTAGCGAAATGACACCGCACTCTCGAATAACCTCAATCAAAATTCAAGGTTATAGACCATTCCGAGATTTTACTGCTCCATTGGAACCACTAGAAATTATTGTCGGATCTAATGGTTCTGGGAAATCAAGCCTGTTTGAGTTTCTCAAATTTTTGACCGACAGTATGGAAAGTGAGATTCCTAACGAAATTATTAAGGGTTCTATCGGTCAACAGATTTTTCATCTTCCCGGCTCAGAAAAGTTTGAATGGGAGCTTAAAATTGATACAGGTGAGTCTAATATCTCCTATCAAGGAGAACTCATGGGACCGAGAAGCAATCCGCAAATTTCTTTCGAGCGAGTTGAGTCATCTCAACATTTGTTCATGGATATTAAAGGTACTGAAGGTTTGTATCGCGAACCAGGATATGCAGAGACAAATCGCGTATTTCCCAAACGCAATCAACTCGCACTCAGGACAATAACAAATCCAGGTTTAGCAACTCTTTATAAACTACGAGAGTATATCGGGGAGTGGAAATTTTACAGTTCATTTAACATTGCTAATCACAAAATTCGGAAATCTGTTCTGATTGAACAAGAGCCAGTGCTGGATGAAGATGCAGGTAATTTAAGTTCAGTCTTGCACTATTTAATGACTGAACATAGCGCAGTTTTTGATGAACTACAACAACATTTACAATCAGTTATTCCAGGATTCAAAAAAATGACTGTAAAAGCTCGCGGCGGGCCTGGGGAAGTTATCGCATTTTGGCAGGAAAAGGGGATTAACCAGGATTTAAGTCTTGCGGATTTATCCGATGGTATTCTAAGATTAATTTGTTGGATTTGTCTTTGTTTGCACCCGAAACCACCCTCTCTAATTTGTATTGATGAGCCGGATCAAGGCGTTCATCCTCGGACACTCCCTCTTTTAGCAGGATTGTTTGAAAAAGCTGCTGAACGCACTCAGGTTCTTTTGGCTACTCATTCTTCTTATTTTTTAACCCAATTTGATATTTCCCAAATTGCTGTGATGCGAAAGGAGAATGGAGAATCAAAGTTTATTAAACCTGGTAATTCCCAAGTTTTAACAGATATGCTTGAGGACTTTGGGACAGAGGAAATTGAAAAACTCCACCGCAGTGATGAATTGGAGCTTCTACCATGAGGGTAATTATCTATGTAGAAGGGACATCAGATAAAAATGCAATGGAAGCATTGTTAGAGAAATTGATTGAAAAAAAATCTGAAGAAGGTGTCAGTATAAATTTTTTTGCAATCAAAGGACCTAAGAATGATAGGGGAGGTGACGCTAAAAAAGAGTTGCTGCTGAATGCTCCAACAAAAGCTGTTAATATTCTTTGCAATAATCCGAACTCAATAGCAATTATTTTACCAGACTTATATCCTAGGAATAAAGGGTTTCCCCATGAGACTTTTCAACAGCTAGAAGCGGGAATTATGAAGAATTTTTCTCACGCATTACAAAAGAAAGGTATTCAGGATGAACGTCTCCAAGAACGCTTCAAAGTTTTTTGTTTTAAATACGAAATGGAAGCTTTGATTTTGGCGGCTGAATCTGCATTACGAGATAAACTAGGAGTTACTTCTCTAGCTGTCACCTGGACAATACCAGTAGAAGACCAAAATCACGATCGCCCCCCCTCGGAAATTGTAGAGCAACTTTTCCGCGATTCTGGCAAAAAATACGATAAAAGGGTGGATCCACAATTGATACTACGGGATACTTCGTATCAAGAAATTGCCGATAAATGTCCTCAATGTTTCAAACCATTTGTTGAGTTTATAGAAGGTATACACACGGAAAAATTTTAGCATAAATCAATGTATACTCAAGCATTGAGGCAATGACAAAAATTCTAGAAAATCTGATGAGGAGCTAATTAATATGAGTTACAGAATGGATCGCCGCGCCTACGCGGAAACTTTTGGGCCGACTGTGGGCGATCGCGTCAGGTTAGCGGATACTGAATTATTCATTGAAGTGGAACAAGATTTCACAACCTACGGCGATGAAGTCAAATTTGGTGGCGGCAAAGTCATCCGCGACGGTATGGGACAATCGCCTATTTCTAATGCTGACGGCGCTGTTGACACGGTAATTACTAATGCTTTAATATTAGATTGGTGGGGCATTGTTAAAGCAGATGTTGGGATTAAAGAAGGCAAAATTTACAAGATTGGTAAAGCCGGAAATCCTTATATTCAAGACAGAGTAGATATTATTATCGGCCCCGGTACTGAAGTAATTGCCGGGGAAGGCATGATTCTCACCGCTGGGGGAATCGATACTCACATTCACTTTATTTGTCCGCAACAAATTGAAGTGGCGATCGCCTCTGGAATCACTACCATGATCGGCGGTGGTACAGGCCCCGCAACGGGTACAAACGCCACAACTTGCACTCCCGGACCTTGGCATATGTCCCGAATGCTGCAAGCTGCTGACGCTTTTCCCGTCAATTTAGGATTTTTAGGTAAAGGAAATACCAGTCAACCCCAAGCATTAATTGAACAAGTATTAGCCGGTGCCATGGGTTTAAAATTGCACGAAGATTGGGGAACTACACCAGCATCCATCGACACTTGTTTAAGTGTAGCTGACGAATACGACGTGCAAGTTGCAATTCACACCGATACTCTCAATGAAGCCGGATTTGTGGAAGCAACAATTGCTGCATTTAAAAATCGGGCAATTCACACTTATCACACGGAAGGTGCGGGAGGCGGACACGCACCGGATATTATTAAAGTTTGCGGCCAAGCTAATGTTTTGCCCTCGTCTACTAACCCGACTCGCCCTTATACTGTCAACACTTTGGAAGAACATTTAGATATGTTGATGGTGTGTCACCATTTGGATCGAAGTATTCCTGAAGATGTGGCTTTTGCTGAATCGAGAATTAGAAGAGAAACGATTGCTGCTGAGGATATATTGCATGATTTAGGCGCTTTTAGTATGATTTCTTCGGATTCTCAGGCGATGGGCAGAGTTGGGGAAGTGATTATTCGGACTTGGCAAACTGCTCATAAAATGAAGGTGCAGCGTGGTAATTTACCCCCCCTAACCCCCCCTTATCAAGGGGGGGGATCTGAAATAACTCCCCCTTATCAAGGGGGAATTTTACCCCCCCTAACCCCCCCTTATCAAGGGGGGGGATCTGAAATAACTCCCCCTTATCAAGGGGGGGGATCTGAAATAACTCCCCCTTATCAAGGGGGGGGAATGGAGGGAGAAAATGATAATTTTCGGGCTAAGCGATACATTGCAAAATACACCATTAATCCGGCCATTACTCATGGAATTAGTCAGTATGTGGGTTCCATTGAAGAGGGGAAATTGGCGGATTTGTGTTTGTGGAGACCGGCATTTTTTGGGGTGAAACCGGAGATGGTGATTAAGGGTGGGGCGATCGCCTATTCGCAGATGGGAGATGCTAACGCCAGCATTCCTACGCCACAGCCGGTGCATATGCGGCCGATGTTTGGTAGTTTTGGCGGTGCGATCGGGGCTACTTGTCTGACGTTTGTTTCTCAGGCTGCGTGCGATCGCAATATTGCCGCACAGCTAGGTTTACAAAAGCCAACTGTAGCAGTTTCTGGCACGCGACAAATTACTAAAAGAGACATGAAACTCAACGATTATTTGCCCACAATGGAAGTAGATCCAGAAACCTATGAAGTGAGGGCGGATGGAGAATTGCTGATTTGCGAACCTGCAAATATTTTACCAATGGCGCAGCGATACTTTTTGTTTTAAGCCCATTATCAAATCATGTAGGGGCGGGTTTCACCAACTGTCTATGTGAAAAACTAACGATCTCGTAAACCCGCCCCGCTCTAATTAAACTTACTTAATTCGGGATTTGATGTCTTGTTATAAAATTTGAGCGATCGCAGTATCAAACCCTGGCAAACAAACCAAAAATAAAGTGCAATATTGACCCCACTTAACAACTTAGGAATACCCTCAACCAAACTGGAAATTACCTCATCTTTCAACGGCAATGCTTCCGCAAAAAAAGCCAACAATAATAAACCCACGCCACTTGCTAACAAAAAGTAAGGCGTTGATTTGATTTGCCTTCTAAAAGTTAATCCATAAGCTGCGGCAGCAACAGCGTAGATAAGAACTATTATAATTTTAGGAAAGCCAGCGCGTGCGAGGTGAACGTGGGTGCGGAAAACTTCATTGAACAGGAAAAAGCCCGTAACTAGGGCTGAACCTAAAATAAACTTATTTTCGGGACGATTCGGTTGAGTAATTCTTAGCAAACCAAAGCTAAAAACGCAAATCATCACAGATAAATAAAACAGCATTTGGAACATCAGAAATAAGAAACCCGCACCCGGATATGTCGCAAGACAAGGCGGAAAAAATAGCCCTTTTACCGAATAACCGAATAAACTCAGACACAAAGTCACTAGCCCAACCAGCAGTAAAGTTAAGCTATTGAACAAAAAAACAGTTCTGTAATTTACCATAATCAATGACTCAAACTAATATCAGGCTCTCCAATTCCCAATGCCCAATTCCCCATTCCCGATGCCCAACTACCCATTAATTTCTCCATTCGGCATGATTGTACCGCCAAACTTCGCCCCCCCTAAATTAACAGTGCTCAAATCTACCCTCATCAAACTTGTGCGATGTAAAATTACATCCCGTAAATCCGTTTTAGCCATGTAAGTATCAGTCAAATCGGCTTCTGTTAAATTAGCCTGATTGAAATTAGCACGACTCAAATCCGCCCTCACCAAATTAGCCCTAGTTAAATCAGCCATAATTAAACTAGCATTGTTCAACTTCACATCAGGAAGAAAAGCACCGTGTAAGTTAGCGCCTGCGAATTCAGCATCGATTAATATAGCCCTTTCTAATTTGGCATTTGTCATGACAGCCCAGGAAAAATTTGCCTCCGTCAAATTTGTATCAGTCAAAAATACATTGTCCAAAATAGCTTCGCTCAAATTTGCTTGACTCAAATTTGCCTCTCGGAGAGAAGCTTCAGTCAAATTGGCTCGACTTAAATCTGCCTTAGTCAAATCAGCACCCTGTAAATTGACTCCGCGTAAATCAGCACCTTGCAAATTCGCACCCCGCAAATTTGCTCCATCAAAAATTCGCTGCTCCTTCCGCAAATTTGCACCCCGCAAGCACGCACCCCGCATATCTGCACCTTGCAAATTGACACCTCGCATATCCGCATCAGTCAAATTTGCATCGATTAAGATAGCCAAACATATGTTGGCTCTGCGAAAGTCAGCATTTTGTAAAGTAGCTCCGTGAAAGTCGGCATCGGACAAATTTGCTGAACTTAAATTCGCCTGATTCAAGTTAGCACCCCCAAATTTGACCTTGGTTAAATTTGCATTTTGCAGGTTAATTCTACTCAGATATGCCATTGCTAAGTTTGCACCCGATAAGTCGGCACTCCTTAAATTTACGCCTATTAAATCGGCACCACTTAGATAGACACCTCTCAGATTCATACCTTCAAAATCAAGTTGACCTGATGTATATCGTCTTAATAATTCGCTAGCATTCATAGTTGGTGCTGGTTAATTTAGTTACTAAAATCTGGTAGTTTTGTATTTCGGGACTAGGATTTTTACGGGCAAATTTAGTGAAGGTATGCGGGAAATTCTTGGCAGATTTTATGGCTAATTCATTTTAGTAACAAAATCTTGAGTCCAGACTATAGTTTTGTTACCTAGCTGTCGCCCGTGAATTTTTACTTTAGGGATAAACTTCGATTTTAAAGTACAGAGTTTTTTGTAAATATAGGTGGCGGTATTTTGTTGATTTGGTGCGCTGGGGGCAGATTCCAAAATGATGTGGAGCCAACCGTCTTTAAATCCCGCTGTAGCCGTAATTCCTTGGGGCTGTAGCAGTTGATTGATTAAAGTGGCGATCGCCTTGGGATTTCCTTGTCTTGCCATTTCTAGTAGCTGCTGCTGGCTGGGTCTTTGGCTAGATTTATTTGATTCTGGTTGCGAAACATTACCATCAAAATTATCTACTATTTCAGCAGGAAATTGTCCCCTTTCTTTTGACTCCAAATCACTCAATATTTTCATTAATTTGTAGGTAAAGCCCTGGACTTCTCCTACATAATCTCGGAGGATTTTATATTTCCAGTACAAGCGCTCTTCTACACTTTCTGTTGAAAACTGTCGATTCAGAGCCGATTCTAAATCACTGAAGATGTTTTCAATTTTGGCAGTGGCGGAGTTAGCACTTTGAATTACTAAGGATTTAATTTCTTCTTCTAAGCCCAATTTCTGCTTGATAGATTCGCTAATATTTATAGTATTCCCAGGGGAAACATAACTTCCAGCCGTAGTCTGATTTTCTTCAGCCGATGAAGTGTTTTTCAATTCCTGTTGAAAATTCAGGGGCGAATTATTAGTGTTGATTTCGGTTTGCTGAACAGGTGAATTTTCTCCGGTTCCGGTCACGAAGTAACTATCAGGGGAGTTAGAAGCATACTGAATGGGAGAAGATTCAATGATGTGAGTAATATCCCCAGCTTCAAAATAATCTTTTTTGCCGTTACTCTGCTTGTTGTCTTCATAAATATTATTGATTAAGTGGGTCTGATCGTAATCTTCTCCCGCCACATCTTCCCTAGAAATATTTGGTGATTCAGGTTCTATTTTGACGTAACAAGGATTCATCGCTTGAATAATGACGCTAGCTGTTTGGTCATTTTCGTCTCTGTTTTCCAGAGTGCTCGCAGTTCTGTACAATTGAGATTCGAGTTCTCCTAGGGTGGGACAGACGTTAAACAGTTGTCGCAGCAGAGTATCTAGTTCTTGGCTTTTCAGTAGCAACCAGTCGCGATCGCTAAAAGTAAATTCGTGATAAAGAGTCGAAAAAATTAGTATTTTCGCCCTCAGCGGATTTGTTTGCTGCAATATTTTTTGTCTGACATCAAATAAAAATCCGGGGTTTCTTTCTGTTTCGTTGCTACCTGGGATTTCCGAACTAAATTCCTCTTGAAATGCGGGCGGACTCTCACCGCCAAATCTAGATATGTTTGTTTCTAAATTGGTCAAGTCTTCAAATTCGTACAGCCTGCTCAGTTGACAGATGATTAGGTCTGCTACTAAAGCGTACTCTTCTTTTTTGTTGACTTTAGAAACTATAATATTTAAAACTGTCTCAATATCTTCTAAATTGCTATATTTGGTACATAACTCTTGGAGCAGAATACCTAAATCTGTCTCACCTAATTTTCCGACATCGTTTTCCCAAAATTCTTTACAAGCAAAAAATATTATTCTTTTAATCCGCGAGATATTGACATCTTGTTCCAAATCGCGAACAACCTCATCTAAAATAGATAAAGGTTTCATAGTTTTCTACCTCCAAAAAATACCCTGTCAACAATTACCAAGAAACAATAAAATTATACCACATTTAAAAGATGCCAGACTTTGATGTAATTGTAATTGGGAGTGGCATTGGCGGCTTAGTCGCGGCATCAATGCTAGCTCGCTACGGTAAGCGGGTACTCGTCTGCGAAAGCCATACCATAGCCGGTGGTGCGGCTCACAGTTTTTCGCGCCGGGGATTTCATTTTGATTCGGGACCTTCTTTTTATTGCGGTTTGACTGACCCCCAGTCCCTCAATCCTTTGCGACAAGTATTGGAGATTTTGGAGGAATCCATCGCCACAATTCCCTACGACCCCTTGGGCCATTATCATTTTCCAGAGGGAAGTTTGCCGGTTTATGCTAATGGGAAAAAATACTTAGATGCTGTAGCTGAGTTTACACCAAAAGGTGCGAAGGAATTGCAGCAATTCCAACAAAATTTATTAGTTTTATATGAAGCTTTGCGGGGAATTCCGGCTGTGGCGCTTAGAGCAGATTGGCAGTTAATGCCTCTTTTGCTGTTTCGGTACTGGCCATCTATGCTGAAACTGCTGCCCCTTGTAGGGGTGATAGGAGGTGCTGCGGGGGTGTTGATGGATAGGGATGTGAGGGACCCTTGGGTGCGGCGTTTGATCGATTTGGAGTGCTTTTTGCTGTCGGGTTTGAAGGCGGAGGGAACTGTCGCCCCGGAAATCGCTTTTATGATTGGCGAACGATCGCGCTCAGTTATAGAATATCCCGTCGGTGGCAGTGGTGCGATCGTCGATGCTTTAGTCAGAGGCTTGCAGCGTTGGGGGGGAAAGTTGCGCCTGGGAACACCTGTCGAGCAAATTTTAGTTGCATCCGGGAGAGCAACAGGTGTTCGCTTGCAAAATGGGGAAACTATCCGCGCACCAATTACTATCTCCAATGCGACCATCTGGGATACTTATACCAAGTTGCTATCACCAGAAGATTTACCAAAAAATTATCGCCAAATTGCCTTATCAACGCCAGCGGTAGAAAGTTTTATGCACCTGCATTTAGGTATTAAAGCTGAAGGACTCCATGGTTTGACTGGGCACCACGTTGTTGTCCATGACAGTAACATCGATATTACAGTACCCGGAAATACTTGCATGATTTCGATTCCTACGGTTTGGGATGCCAATCTCGCACCGCCGGGACATCACGCCATTCATGCTTATACACTGGAACCCTACGAAGGTTGGGAATATGGCGAATTTTATCAACAGAAAAAGCAAGAGCGATCGCAATCTCTGTTCACAGCTTTAGAAAAAATTATCCCCGATTTGCGGAGGCGAATTGTCCTAGAGTCGATCGGCACACCCCTAACCCACGCCCGATTTTTGCACCGATATCAAGGTACTTACGGGCCGGGAATCCCCGCCGGAAAAGGCACATTTCCTGGTCCACAAACACCAGTCAAAGGTTTGTATCGAGTAGGAGACAGTACCATGCCCGGAATTGGCGTACCTGCGGTGGCAGCATCAGGAATTCTGTGCGCGAATACTCTGGTTAATTCCCAGATCACGGCACAATTTTTGTAAAATTTTGCCAGTCTTGACTCAAGTTTATCGTCAATAGTAATGGTTATTTGACTACAATCAACCGAGTTTGGATTTCACAAGTTTATTCATGCGCTTTGCGATCGACTAGGATTAGATCCTACTCAAGGGGCTAGTGTTGAACTCGCAAAACAAGAGTAAAACAAAAGAAAGTGCCATAGTAATACCTATGGGTAGTTGGTTTGAGCGTAAGGAGATTTCTATGGTCGCTAATCAGCCTGATGAACAAAATGTACCAGAATCGATCGCACTACCCGCGATCGACCCGGAACAGCAAAACACCGTAGAAGCCCCCTTTCCCATCGTTGGGATTGTGGCTTCAGCCGGAGGACTAGAAGCATTCACAGAATTACTCCATCACTTACCCATCGATACTGGTATGGCCTTTGTGCTGATTCAGCACTTAGACCCCAATCACGAAAGTCTGCTGACTGAAATTCTCGCCAGAACCACACAAATGCCAGTCACTCAGGTGGTTGACGGGACGACTGTAGAGCCGAATCAAGTATACATAATTCCGCCCAACACTAAGATGACACTAGCCAGCGGTGTCCTGAAACTCACAGCCCGCGAGAAAATTTATGGCAAATATATGCCGGGAGATGCGTTTCTGGTGTCCTTGGCGGCCGATCGCGGACCCAAGGCCCTGGCCGTAGTATTATCCGGGGGAGACGGAGATGGTTCCCTGGGGATCAAGGCAATTAAAGCAGCCGGAGGTGTGACATTTGCTCAATGCGAAGCCTCGGCAAAATTCGATAGTATGCCAAATACCGCAGTGGCTACAGGTGATGTAGACTTCGTTTTACCCCCTCAAAAAATTGCCGAGGAACTGGCAAATTTCCGCGCTGATTCCTGGCTTTCTTGCCCGATATCCATCGCCGCAGTTACAGAATTACCCCCAGACAACTATGTCCGCACCACTATTTTAGGATTGTTGCGATCGACTACAGGGGTTGACTTCACCCACTACAAAGTCGCTACGATCGATCGACGCATCCAACGACGAATGGTATTGTACAAGCTCGAGTCGTTGGCAGATTACGCCCAATATCTGCAAGACCATCCCCCTGAAGTCTATGCCCTATATCAAGAAATCCTGATCCACGTCACCAGTTTTTTTCGCGATCCTGAAGCCTTTGAACAGCTAAAAGAGCTGGTTTTTCCCACGATTACCGCCAATAAGTCAGTCAAGAATCCCATACGGATTTGGGTGGCGGGATGTTCCACAGGGGAAGAAGTTTACTCGATCGCCATTTGTTTGTTAGAGTTTTTGGGCGATCGATCTCCCCAGCCACAGATCCAGATTTTTGCCACAGATATTAGCGAAGCCGCCATTACCAAAGCCAGGTCTGGCTTCTACTTACAAAACCAGATGCTCGATGTTTCACCAGAGCGCCGGACTCGCTTCTTTATATGGGAAGGAGGAGGCTATAAAATCAACAAAACAGTCCGCGAACTCTGTATATTTGCCAGACAAAATTTAGGCAGTGACCCGCCTTTTTCCAATCTCGATCTCATTAGCTGTCGCAATGTGCTGATTTACCTAGCAGAGCCTTTGCAAAAAAGAGTGATTCCGATTTTTCATTACAGTCTTAACCCCACTGGTTTTCTCCTGTTAGGCTCTTCTGAGAGTATCGGAAAATTTTCATCTTTGTTTAATTCATTGCACACAAAGTGCAAAATTTATGCTAAAACATTGACAGAAAATAGTCAGATATTTTCCTTTGCAACGAGTTCTTACCCCATCGCTCAAGTAAATAAATCTCAGCCCACTAATGAAAACTCTCCAGATGGGTTTGACTTACAGCAATACACAGACCAACTAATTTTGAATCGCTACGCCCCAACAGGTGTGGTTGTCAACGAGCAGATGAACATTCTGCAAGTGCGGGGAGATACCAATGCTTACTTGAGACTGACACCAGGGATTCCCAGCTTAAACTTGCTGACAATGGCAAGGGAAGACTTAGCCATCGAACTTCGTACTGCAATGTATCAGGCACTGATGCAGAACGTAGTTGTGAAAAAAGAACGGGTAAAATTGGTGGTGGGCGAGCGATCGAGTTTCGTTAATTTTGAGGTGATTCCCTTCCATCCCGCCCCGGCCGAATCAGGCTACTTTTTGGTTCTATTTGAAGAAGCTTTACTTACTGGGGTCAACCTCAGTACCGTCAATTCTGAGAGCTTGAATCCTGCTGATTTACAGCGCGAGATTCTGGAACTGAGACAAGCACTGGCCACCGCGAATGAAGACAAAAATGTGGCTCAAGCACATCTCCAATCGGTAATTCAGCAGCAGGAAATTCTCAACCAAGACATCAAAGTTGCCAACGAAGAAATCCTATCCAGCAACGAGGAGTTGCAAAGCACCAACGAGGAACTAGAAACGGCAAAAGAAGAGATTCAAGCCACTAATGAGGAACTGATCACCACTAACGAGGAACTTCGGAGTCGCAATATTGAACAACATCATATCACTAACGACTTGATAAATTTGCTGGGCAGTATCAATATTCCGATTTTAATGGTGGAAAACGATTTAAAAATTAGACGCTTTACGCCGATGGCACAGCAACTTTTTAATCTGATTCCTACCGATATTGGGCGACCTTTTAGCGATATTCGTTCCCATCTTGATGTTCCTGATTTGTCAGGGATGATTTTGGAGGTGATTGAGACTCTTCAGACGCAGGAACAAGAAGTTCAAACTCTAGCGGGATATTGGTACATCCTCCGCATTCGTCCTTATCGGACCACGGAAAACCGCATTGACGGTGTGGTAATGGTTTGGATCGATATTGATGCTATGAAACGCAGTACCAAAACCTTAGAGTTAGCCAGAAATTATGCTGAAACCATCGTCGAAACTGTTCCCACACCTTTAGTCGTGCTGGATGCTGATTTATGTGTGAATACAGCCAATCGATGTTTCTATGAAACGTTTCAGGTTTCCTTCCCAGAAACATCGCAGATTTCACTGTTTGAATTGGGAAATGGGCAATGGAATATCCCGCAACTGCGATCGATATTGGCCGATATTTTGGTGAGTGATGTTCAGCTTCAAAACTTTGAGTTAGAGCACGTATTTGAGCAGATTGGGAACAAAACTATGTTGCTGAATGCTTCTAAACTGCAACGAGAAGACCAAGGTATGATGATTTTGTTGTCGATCGAGGATATCACAAGTCGCAAGCAGTTTGAGAAAGAGCGATCGCAGCTATTGATGCAGGAGCAGTTAGCCCGTCAACAAGCAGAAAACAGCAACCGTGCTAAAGATGAATTTCTGGCGAATCTCTCCCATGAACTTCGTAACCCCCTGACTCCCATCCTGGGATGGGCAAAATTGCTGCGCTCTGGCAAACTTAATGAAGCAGCCGTGACTCGTGCCCTAGAGGTGATTGAGCGGAGTGCGATCGCCCAAACTCAGTTAATTGAAGATATTCTGGATATTTCCCGGATTACGAGTGGTAAGCTGCATCTGGATACCAGTCCGATCGATCTGCTGGTAGTGGTGCAAAGTGCGATCGACGGGGTGCAATTATCAGCGGATGCCAAAAACATCAAAATATTTGCCGAGTTGAGTTCTGCGACAGTTTTAGGTGATGCTGACAGATTGCAACAAGTCCTATGGAATCTGCTATCTAACTCGATTAAGTTTACTCCATCGGGTGGACGAGTAGAAATTGTCTTAGAGGCGATCGAGAGTCAGGCTCAAATTCGAGTCATCGACACAGGAAAAGGCATTAAACCAGACTTTTTACCCTATATTTTCGATCGTTTCCATCAAGCTGATTCCAGCACTACCAAGACTAATCAAGGGCTAGGATTAGGATTGTCCATCGTGCGTCATTTAGTCGAACTTCATGGTGGTACAGTGGGAGCCGAAAGTCCGGGTGAGGGACAAGGAACTACGATGACTGTGAGGTTGCCGCTAGTTTCAATTCCCCAGGAATTAACACCGCCAAGTGATGTAGAACCGACTGTATTTACACTACCTTTAAACACTTCAAAAGATGGAGTAACCAGCCTTGAAGGTTTGCAGATATTAAGCGTAGATGATGATATCGATACCCGCGAGTTATTGCAATTTGTGCTGGAAGACTATGGGGCCGAGGTGCTGACGGTGGGATCTGTAAAAGAGGCGATCGCAGCTTTGACGGAAAACCTTGACAAATATGACATCTTGATATCTGATATTGGAATGCCAGAGGAAGATGGGTATTCCTTGATGCAACAAGTGCGTTCTCTTGATGCCAAAGCTGGAAACATTCCAGCTATTGCGCTGACTGCTTATGCTAGCGATGGAGAGCGACAAAAGGCGATCGATGCAGGTTTTAATCAGCATATTGCTAAACCTGTTAAGCCTGCTCAATTAGCATTAATCATTGCGGATTTAATTGCTCAAAAGAATGCCTTGGGGTTTGTTTCGGAATGATTTAACCACAGAGAACGCAGAGAGCGCAGAGGAAGAGAAGAGAGGGATAAATAATTCCGATACTAATTGCGAAAAACATCGAAAGATGAGAAAATAGAAAAAAATATAGAAATTACGGAGTTTTGATTCTTGGTAACTATTAAATGTCGGGGTATTACCTTCTTTAATATTCAAGCCATTATCTTTGACAAAGACGGCACTCTAGAGGATTCTCAAGAATTTTTGAGACATTTAGGGCTGAAGCGATCGCGCTTGGTAGATGCCCAAATTCCGGGCGTTGGAGAGCCATTGCAAATGGCTTTCGGCATCGAAGCTGGTAAAATCGACCCCACGGGATTGATGGCAGTGGGTAGCCGCCGGGAAAACGAAATTGTAGCTGCGGGATATATTGCCGAAACTGGCAGAGGATGGATAGAATCTTTAGGGATCGCCCAACGTGCTTTTGATGAAGCCGACGCAATGTTAAAAAATAGTCCCCCTTCTCCCTTATTTGTGGGCAGTTTAGAAGTGTTGAAATCTCTCTCAGATGCGGGTTTAAAACTGGGAATTCTTTCGGCTGCTACGACTCAAGCCGTGAAAAACTTTGTGAAAAGTTCCGAATTAGGCGCATACATTCAGTTAGAAATGGGTGTGGATTCTGTGCATCTCAATAAACCCGATCCTAAATTATTTTTGTTAGCTTGTGAGAGACTGGGAGTAGATCCCGCAGTAACTTTGATGGTGGGAGATTCAGCCGGAGATATTCAGATGGGTAAAAATGCTGGCGCGGCGGGCTGTATTGGGATTTGTTGGGGGAAAGCGGAGGTTAGTCATTTGTCCCAGGCTGATGTGACGATCGCATCTTTGGATGAAATTACAATTTAGTTATTGGTTATGGGTTATTTGTTGTTTGTTATTTGTTATTGGTTATTGGTTGTTTGTTATATCCAATCCGCTAGCATAGTCCTGTATTCATCTCTCTGATCTCCCTCTGTGTCCTCTGTGTTCTCTGTGGTTAAATCCTTCGTTTTTCTGCGTTTCCAGAGCTTATTTCCTTTTAAAATCTTAATTCATACTCCACAGTTGCTCGATTATCTCCTTGAAAATCAGTAGAACCACGCAACAAAACCTTGTCACTCAAACGATAGCGCAAATTGAATTCTGTGGGCTGATTAGCAGACAACACCCGGATGATAGTAGCCGAAAGATTGCGGGTAATATCGCCTCCAATTTCCAATCCGACACCGAGGGAACCGGCACCAGCATTTGTGGAACCCGCACTAGCGGTGCGCCCTTCCCCGCTACCAATCCTAGTGGGAAATAGCCGGAATTCCGTTAATCCCGTGGCATTTGTAATCACAGATTGAATGTTGCCAAATAAGCCTGCACCTGCTAAATTGGCGATCGCCAGGGTACTATCTCCCCTACCTAAAGTTTGGATAAAACTGCCACCTAACAGTGCGACAATTTCTATTTGCGATCGACTCGGAGAACTTCTCAACTCCAAACTATCAGCCAACCCAGAAGCTTTTCCCCTTACCAAGGCTTGAACTCGTACACTCCGCACATTCCCAAACAGATTCGGTTCATCTGCTATTTCCGATGCGACAGAATTTCCCGGAGTCCGAAATCGGGTTACTTCCTGTACCGAAGTTGCTAATCTCACATCCAGAGTCGGGTCTAATCCTTGGGATGGTACAAAAGTAGCAGTTTGGGGATATCCTCGATCGAGCCTAAACTGGGTTGTAAACAAATTCACCGCACCGTTTGTCAATCTAATTGTACCCTCCGGGCGCAGATCGTCAAGAGTACCATTGACAGTCAAACCCCCAGTCGCCCCAAAACTCAATATGGGCGCGCTTTTAACTTGAATTCCACGCCCCAAGTTTAACTGCAAATCATTTAAACGGACTTCAAAGGAAGGAGAAGAGGAAGTCGCCGTTGGAGTCGCAACCGCAGGAGAAACCTCAACCGCAGCAGAAGGAGTTTCACCGGAAGCAGCAGCAGAGACTAACTTTGTCGCACCACCTGCGCTAGGTAAAAATACCTCGCCCTCATACAGTTCAATTTTGCCACTCAACTGCGGCCGCAAAGCCGTGCCGATCGCCTGCACTTGACCAACTACCTTGCCACGGTACAATCCTTTAAGGTCCAAACCCAACTTATCTAAATTTACAGCTAAGGGACTCGCCGCATCCACATCACCCTCAACAAAAGGTACTGACAGCGGAATCACACCTTGGGCGACAATTTCTCCCTGCTGTAACTGTCCCCGAAGGCCCTGTACCCGAATGCGATCGCCCTCAAAGCGCACCGCCCCAGTCAGCCCTGTGAGCGGTTCTGGGAAGGCCCTGGCGCGGACGGTTGCATTTTCAAAATTTGCAATTCCTTGAGCTACAGGGCGTTCCAGGGTTCCTCCCACGCGAATTTGCACCTGTCCCTTGCCACTAACCCAAGTAACTTGGGGAGTTAAGACATTAATAATCGCCAATCCTTCATTTTGCAAATTGGCCCGCACATCGATTTGATTGCTATCAGCTTTGACAGTGGCAAAAGGCAACTCAAAGGGTAAACTTCCCTGGACTTCAATCGGTTCGGTTTGAGTCACCAAAGCGCTGCCGCCAAAATTCAGACGGGCGTTGCTGTAACTGAAACTGCCATCGGCTTTTTTAATTGGTTCTCTGTTGAGAGTACCGTCTTGCAAACTCAATTCTCCGGCTAGTTGCGGATTAGCTAAAGTGCCGGCCAAGTTGGCGCGCAGATTCAAATTTCCCGTGACATCGACAAAGGGCAATTCCACCAGTTTTGCTAACTCTTCGACTGGTAAATTTTCCACCCGCAACTGCCCGGATTGAGCTTTTTGGCCTAGTTGTCCAGAAAAGCCGATCGCACTTTTGCCCGATCGAATTTCCAGAGGTAAGATAGTTAGAATCCCGTCCTGGAAACCTCCCTCAATGCTGAATTGTTGGGCGACATATTTACCCCAGCGCCAGTTATCACCTTTGACATTAAATTTAGCTTGAATTCCGGTTTGCAAAGAACCGGCTACGGCAATTTCTCCACCAAAAGTGCCTTGCAATTGATCCAAGGGAGGCAAGGGTTCCGATGCTGTGACTGCTTGCTGCTGTCTGAGAATTTCTTCAATTTCTACCAAGCGCTGCAACTGTTCGATTAAAGGGGCTTCGGGGACTCCCACAGCCACGGTTTGGACATCGGCGGCCCTACCGTAAACGGGAGGTTTTAAACCTCTGGCGAAATCTCCTAAATTGAAATATTGCAGGGCGGCTAAAACTTGTTGGAGGTTTCCCTGCTGGATGTTAACTTTTCCGGCAAATTCTGGGTTAGCGCCTGCTTTGACATTGCCAGAAATTAAGTATTGACCGCTGCCTTGGCGGAAAACGCCGTTGGTGAGAGTGGCGCTACCGTTAGCGTAGCTAAATTCTGCCTGGAAACTGTCACCTTTAATATAGCCGATCGCTGGTTGGGCGATCGCAATTTGTCCCGTTGCTTGCAAAGTCGCCGGATTCAGTGGCATTTTCCAACCGGGCACGTTAACTTGTCCCGAAACCGTACCAGTTATCGGCCCCAAACCAGCATCTTTACCCGGTGACAGATTCAAAGCTGCGAGGGGGAAATCGCTTAAATTGACTCGCAGAGTTTCGCCCTCAGTTTGGCCGCTAGCCACCGATTCCCCACGTTTGACTAAGAAAGATGTCGGTAGAAAAGATGGATTTAAGGCTACTTCGATTTTGTCGCTGGCGCCGGCTAGACGCAAATCTACACTTTTGCCCGAACTTGCATTCACAGTGCCCGCCAGTAGGGGGTCAAAAGCTACCTGATTTACGACTAAATTTCGCACCGCCACATCGCCAACTAAGCTGAGGGCGCTGAGAGTACCCGTGAGGCGGCCGACAAAATCGACGTTGCCGCCCAAGGCTGAATTATTATTTGAAGACTTTTTGAGACCCATGGGTCTCAAAAATGCGAGTTGTTCTGTCGGTAAGGCTTCCAGGTTAAAGTTGGAGAGTTTGACATTCAAATCTAGATTAGAAATTGAAGGCAATCCTTTACCTGCAAGTTCGACGTTAACAATGCCATTGGCTGTCAAACCGGGAGTTGTGGCGTTCTCAATTTCCACCCGTTTGCCATCCCAATTAAATATAGCCTCAAGAGGTTGTTTGAGAAATGGCAATTCGGAGATGCGAAAACTGCCACCAGCGCGCACATCCTGTAGGGGCGGTGCCCCCGTGCCCGCCCGTGCCCCCGTGCCCGCCCGTGCCCCCGTGTCCGCCCGTGCCCCCGTGCCCGCCCGTGCCCCCGTGCCCGCCCGTGCCCCCGTGTCCGCCCGTGCCCCCGTGTCCGCCCGTGCCCCCGTGTCCGCCCGTGCCCCCGTGCCCGCTGCGATCGGACCTGATAAATTTAGATTACCGTTAAATAGTCCTCGGAGTAGGGGCAGATTTTGGGCTTGGGAGACTAAACCGGGGGATTGCAAGTTTTGGCGCTGGGCTTCAAAGGCTTTCTGGAAGCGACTTAGGGCAATTTGTCCGCCGTTAATTGAGGCCCGCCAATTCCCCGATTCGGCTTGGGCTTTGGCATTGACAGTACCTCCACCGTTGGCAAGTCG
This sequence comes from Microcoleus sp. EPA2, assembly GCA_020882975.1. Lineage (GTDB taxonomy): Bacteria > Cyanobacteriota > Cyanobacteriia > Cyanobacteriales > Microcoleaceae > Microcoleus. The sequence continues at coordinate 188,119 of JAHRFD010000001.1, forward strand.
AATTTGTCCTTCGCCCTGGGCGGTGATGCCGTTGGCGGTTAAATTATCTACTGTTCCCAAAAGGCGGACTTTGCCGTCGAGATTGCCATCAATTTCTGGTGGTAAATCTGCTGTGAGTAAACCGGTTTGTTTGAGGGTTTGCTGGAGATTGGCTAGGGCGATGTCGTTGGTTTCGAGGAATGCTTGCCAGTTGCCGTTTTCTAATTGGGCTGTAGTGTCGATCGCCCCAAGTCCATTGGCCAAAATCCGCGTTTCTCCCCTAGCACTAATTCCCTTTGCTGTCAAGTTATCTAAACTGCCGGCGGCTTGGAGTTGGCCGTTAATTCTGCCGTCAAATCCTGTGGGCAAAGTCGCCGTTAGGGGAAACAGTTGGAGATTGCGGATTGTTTGTTCTAAACGACTGAGAATAGGGCGATCGAGATTAGCGACAGCTTGCCACTGTCCGGCGGCTAATTTGGCCTTAAAATCTACCGTACCATCAGCAATATTTAATTTGCCACTGCTGTTGGCTGCAATCTCAACTGCGCTTGATTTCTCCAGACTGCCACTGACTTTGATTTGATTGGATACTTGTCCGTCAATGGATTTGAGATTAGTGATTTTGGATTTGAGGTTGTTGAGATTTGCCGTTTGCTGAGGGTCAGTATTAAACGCTGAGGCTACATCTAACAAGGGCAACCCTAAATCTACCAAGTTGCGGATGGCAGTGCGATCGGTTTCCGCCAGTCCTTGCCAATTTCCCTCTACTAATTCTCCTTGAAAATTAACATTGCCTGAACCCAGATTCAGTTGACCACGGCCTGCAACATTAATGCCCTTTGCCGTCAAATTATCCAGATTACCTGTGGCTTTAAATTGACTTGATAGTTGTCCATTAATTGATTTGAGATTAGCTATTTTGGTTTTGAGATTATTGAGATTTGCCGTGGGCTGGTTGTCAGTATTCAAGGCTGAAGCTACATCTAACAGTGGCAATCCTAAATCTACTAAGCGACTGATGGCTACCCCTTCTGTTGCTGCAATTCCTTGCCAATTTCCCTCTACCAATTCTCCCTGGAAATTGAGATTACTTTCAGCAATATTGAGTTGACCACTACCTCTAACATTGATGCCTTTCGGGGTTAAATTGTCAATATTTCCCCTAGCTTGAAATTCTCCTGCCAACTGTCCATCTAACGATTTTAGATTCGTAATTTTGGATTTGAGATTATTGAGATTGTTGATACTTTCGGCGTTTGAAGTGTTAGAAGTACCAAGAGTCACAAATGGCAAGCCAATATCGATGATTCGATTCAAAGCCACTTGTTCCGTATTACCAAAAGCTTGCCAACTGCCCGATGCTAGTTCGCCATTAACATTCACAATACTGTCAGCTATATTTAATTGTCCTTTAGCTCTAGCATCGATCGCATTTAAACTCAAATTGTCGAGAGTGCCTGCTGCTTCGGCAGTTCCGGTGAAGAAACTTGCTAATTCAGGAGGTAAGGAAAGTCCGGGTACAACTGGCTGTAAACTGTTGAGATTAACTCGATCGCCTTTAATTAAAGCTTGCCATTGACGGCCGACGATGGCTGCATTCACATTCACAGTAGCCTCGCCAATTTTTATAACAGTATTTGGCAAATCCACCGCATTTCCGCCGGCGCGAACTTCGCCACTAGCCGGAAAGTTGCCCTGGGGTGCTTGCCATTGTACCCTAGCTTGAATGTTGTTTAAAGGGCCAAAAATTTGAGTTTTAGCTGAGACGCTCCCAATTTTAACTGTAGCAGGAATTGGCAGACTGTAAATTTGGGCGATCGCGTCGGCCGGCAAGTTCTCGGCTTGCAAATCAAACACCAAACCCGATGGTGAATTGTTATTTGCCAAGGCGATATCAATTTTACCTTTACCGCCAATTTTACCACCAACAGCAGGCTCCACCAGAATATCGCTCAACGTCAAAGCTAAGGATGAAAATGGGGGAACTGAAGAGAGAGAATTGGGAGTTGGGGCGGAGGCTGTTCTACCTCGTTCTAGTTTAAAGTTGGTGCTAATATTTTTGAATTGTAGGCGATCGACTATAGCTGGTTTGGTGGATGCGATCGCACCTACCATAACTGGCTGCGAAACAGTCCCAGTCAATTTAGCATCTAGCTTGACTTCTCCCGCAGCCACCAAGGGCAATATTACTTTTTGGCCTAATTCTTGTTCTAGGGTACTGATAATGTTTGTCGCTGTCACTGGTGGCACATTTGCTACCAGATCGAACTTAGATTGCTCCAGATTGAAATTAGCTCCCGTTGCCACTGTCCCTGCTACTTTTACAGGTATCAAACCATAATTAGCAGTCAGATTATCAACTATAATATTAGTCCCATTAAACCGCACTTGACCGCTACTATTTAGGACTGGCTGTCTCAGTGCTTTAATGGCTAAATCAACTCCTTGAAAATCCGAAGTTCCGGTAATGCCAAATACTTTGTTATCTCGTAATTGTACAGTTAAATTACCATTGGCTAGACCTCTACCTAAATACACATCAGGAATTCTTAGCAACTGGACTAGGTAAGATAAAGGCAATTTTTGACCTTGCATCTGTATGTTAGTCTGAGCTGTTGTCAACAAAGAGTCAGCCTTAATAATAAAATTGTCACTATTGGTAAAGTTACCATTTAATTCATAAATAACTCGCTGGTTTTGCTGCGTAAATTGAGCGCTACCTGTTTTAACAATTACAGAAATGGGCAGAGGTTTTTTTAATCCCCTTGCTGGAGCGGGAGCCAAGACTGCACCGACATTTTCAACTCTAATTGCACCAATTTCAGTTTTAAAGAAACTGGGAGATTTTGGCTTGTCGATAGTGGGAATATTAACCCAAACTCCTCGTTCGTCCTGTTCGATATAAGCGTTGGGTTTGACTAAGGTAATATCTAACTTGAGAGTGCGGTTCAACAACAGTTGCCAGAGTGAAAATTTCACTTCAACTGCTTCGGTAGAGGCATAATCGGGATCGGTAGCAGTTGCAGGTACGCTCGATGGACCAAATCGCAAACTTGTGGGAGAAAATCGCTCCAAACGTCCAATCTGCACCGGGCGTTTCACTAGCTTACTAACTTCAGTTTCCACCACAGGAGCTAACTTTTCGGGAATCCACCAAGCAGCAGCAGCGGCCGCCCCTACCAGGGCGACAATCCCCAATCCCGTACCGCTAAGCAGTAGAGGACGCCACCAGCGAACAGTGCGAGGGGGTGCCTGTTGATTTTTGTCATCGGGAGAGTTAGTCATGGTTGTCTCTGAGAGATTCGGAGAATTGAGGAATTGATATCAATTCCGGTTGTACCGTCAGGTGATTTAACCGCGAAGGCGCGTTCCCCGCAGGGGTTCCCGTAGGGTAGTACGCGAAGCAAGAGAAGAGAGAGTTTAATACAGGACGATGAAGAGAGAATTTTATATGACACTCCCCGATGCTAATGCTATCGCATACAGCGCTGGCTTTCAGCAGCCTAAAAGATATCCCTCTCATCAGTAAGTAAGTCGCCAACCACAGGGATGGTGAAAGCACTGCCCGATTCTGGGCCATATTCAACATTCTACAGTGCCACTTTTTCGTCAGAGGTCAAAAATCAAAAATCAAAAATCGACCGATCGATCCTAAGATAAAAAAACGCTGGTTAGGAAAGTTTGTAAACTTATGCGAGTGTTCGTCTTACTCTTCAATGCCCGCACGGAGAATGAAGGAATTCATACCATTCAACTGGGCGATCGCAATAAGGTTCTCATGTTTGAGTCAGAAGACGACGCCATCCGCTTTGGCGTGATGTTGGAAGCTCAGGATTTTCCCGAACCTACTGTCGAGGCGATCGACGAGGAAGAAATTAAGGAGTTCTGCGATAGTGTCGATTATGACTGGGAACTGGTGCCGGCGGGGGCGCTGGAAATTCCGCCAGAAAACAATGTAGCACAGACAGAGTGGAACTCAGATCCCCAACCCAAGTCTGATACTGATGTCTCCGAAAGCGAACTAGACTCTATTCGCCGCCGACTTGAAGGACTTTTGTAATATTCACACTTGACAAAAAATGAAGAATTTGGAAGAACGGGGGCATCTGCTGACGGAACAGGTGAATGCCAATAGTGAGAATTTAGATCGGCTAAGTTCGATCGAATTGGTGGACTTGTTCAACCGGGAAGACGCTCAAACTTTAAAGGCGATTGCTCAAGCCCGCGAGCATTTAGCCCAAACCATTGACATCGCTGCTGAGTGTCTCCGTCAAGGAGGCCGCCTGTTTTACGTCGGTGCGGGTACTTCTGGGCGTTTGGGGGTACTGGACGCGGCTGAGTGTCCGCCCACCTTCTGCACGCCACCAGAGCTGGTACAGGGGATTATTGCTGGGGGTGCCGGCGCTCTGGTGCGGAGTTCGGAGGATTTGGAGGATCGGGCTCAAGATGGGGCAGAGGCGATCGCCCACCGTCAGATTACCAATCTCGATGTGGTTGTCGGCATTACCGCTGGGGGTACGACACCGTTTGTAGCAGGTGCTTTGCAGGCGGCCCGCCAGCGGGGTGCGAAGACTGTGTTTATCGCCTGTGTACCCGCTGAACAAGTGAGTTTTGAGGCGGATGTTGATATTCGCTTGTTGGTTGGCCCGGAAGTCGTGGCGGGTTCGACGCGCTTAAAGGCGGGTACGGTGACAAAAATGGCTTTGAATATTATTTCGACTGGGGTAATGGTCAAGCTGGGTAAGGTTTATGGCAATCGGATGGTTGATGTGGCTGTAACTAATCAGAAGTTACGCGCTCGGGCTGTGCGGATGCTACAGGATTTGACTGATTTAAAGCGGGATGAAGCCAGTTTTTTGCTCGACAAAAGTGGTAAGTCTGTGAAGTTGGCTTTGATGATGCACTGGACTGGTTTGGAGAAGGAGGAGTGCGATCGCATTTTGGCAGAATTTCAAGGGGATTTGCGATCGGCTGTGGCATCAATTAGTCGTTAGTCAGTTGTTATTAGTTATTGGTTATTGGTTATTCGTTATTGGTTATTCGTTAACAGTCAACAATTCCCGATTCCCGATTCCCGATTCCCGATTCCCGATTCCCGATTCCCGATTCCCAATTCCCAATTCCCAATTCCCGATTCCCAATTCCCAATTCCCAATTCCCGATTCCCAATTCCCGATTCCCAATGCCCAATTCCCAATTCCCAATTCCTCATTCAGTTGTCAACTGTCCTTGGCAATCTCGATTCCAAAAATTGTGCAATGTCTTGACTGGATCTGAGGTGATAAACACTTTTGGTACTTTGAGCGCGATCGACATATTCGCGATATTTGGGAGTCAAATACTTGTAACACAACCACAAAACACGGTAACTATTAAGGGAACTTTTCAAAATCGGACTTTTTTCCGGCCAGCCTTCTGGGGGTTTAAAGCTACCTGAGATCATTCGTTTAGTTACCCACCAGAAATGCACGTATAGCGGCAGATCGACAAAAACTAGACTATCCGCCTCATTGAGTCGTGGCCAGAGGGTTTCCATAGAACCAAACCCCTCAATAATCCATCGGTCTGTCGCCAAAATTCGATCGTGATTACGCTTAAATTCTTCATAGGGAACTTCAGCGCCGCCCGATTGATATTGAATCTTATCCAAAATGTAAAGTGGCAAACCAGTGATTTCGGATAATCTCTTGCTGAGAGTTGATTTACCGCCTCCAGTATTGCCAAATACAGCTACTTTTTTCATAAAAACCTCCGAAGTAGTAGGGTGCGTCAGCTTGGACAATCTGGGCTACCCATCCCATCTTTACCCACTGACGCACCTTAAAAGCTGCATAACTCAAATTTTATGTTATGTTGTTTCCGGTTGTATCGGAATGATTTAACCGGACCTAGAACGCAGAGAACAGAGAGGGAGATAAGAGAGATGAATACAGGACGATGCTACCGGATTTGATATTACCCGTTCACAAAAACGAGCGCCGTAAGTTGACTTTGACTTACACCTTGGACAATTCCCAAATAATTGCTACCAGATTTAATCGCCGTAGAAGCAACGCTTGGACTTCCATTCAACTGCAAACTCACAGCTTCAAAAGTCAAGTTGGTAAACACAATACCGTCAGTCAAACCAATTTTATCCCCTGCCACAAAATCGATGATTACATCTGCATTTGCTAAAGTAGTGACCGCAGACAAACCACCGCCCAGAATAAAGGTATCATTGCCAGTACCGCCAGTCAGAATATCTTGACCGCGATCGCCCCCTAACAAATCATCGCCATTACCGCCAATCAAGATATCATCTTCTTTGCCACCACGGAGAGTGTCGTTACCGTCTCCTCCAATCAGGCGATCGTTATCATTGTTACCGCTGATAAAATCATTACCAACACCCCCATCTATTGAATCTGATTCTTTACCACCGGATAAACTATCATTACCCCCACCACCATTAATAGTATCGGCACCTTGCATTCCATTAATAGTATCTGCACCTTCTCCTCCGGTGAGATTGTCTTTCCCAGAAAGGGCAAAAATTGGCAATCCCCCAGGACTTGTAGGCAACTGAGCATCCCCACTGTCAGATAAGAAATAATTGCCACCGCTGACTGTATTTTTGGGGGCTGTCGTCGGGCTGCCATCGCCTGTAGCATTGGCGATCGGTGTGGTGATAGATACAGATAGATTTGGGGTAGGAGTGGGGGTGGGAGTGGGAGTGGGAGTAGGAGTAGGGGTAGGGGTAGGGGTAGGAGTGGGAGTGGGAGTGGGAAGAGGAGTAGGAGTGGGAGTAGGAGTGGGAGTGGGAGTGGGAGTAGATATGGGTGTAGTGGTACCGTTAAGAGAAGTAGCAAACACTTGCGTCCAATAGTGATTCCAATTTTCAGTACCAGTATCATTGGCTAAAAAATAGTAACCAATGCCAATTTCTTTCAGCTTAGGATCGAGAATATTAGCACGGTGGCCAGCACTGTTCATCCAGGAAGCTACAACTTGTTCGGGTGTAGAAGAGCCCGCAGCAATGTTTTCCGCCGCCGCTGAGAATTTATAGCCCGTTGCAGTAATCCGACTGCTGATGGAAGAACCATCTTTTCCGGTATGAGAAAAGAAGTCTTGCAGGGCCATATTTTCGGTGTGATTTGCCGCCGCATTCAGCAACTGAGCATTGAAAGTTAGGGGTGATAAACCAAATTTAGTGCGTTCTATGTTGGTAAGTTCTAGAACTTTATCAACAAAAGATTGATTGGTTGCACTTGCAAAACGTTCAGGGGCTAAACCTCCTTCGTTTAAGATGTCTAAAGGTTGAGTGGTGGCATTATTGATTTGTTCAAACATGGTGAGTTATAAAAATTGAGATTGGCTTACTTCATATCTACAACTGCTGTACTTGCTTTCCGTAGATATTGCCTAAAAATTTTGATGTTAATCGACCGGGAATTTGAGAGATTTAAGCCTCTAATTCCCGATCTTCAATTCATCTAAGTTAATCTACTGAGTCGATGTATAAATTGGATAATGGTTTGAGAAGATTCAATATAAAAGCTTAATAATTTTGGTATTTAAATTCAGTATATTTACTTAATATGACCTAATTTTTGTGGTGGAACAGGCCCAAAAGCCTGTTCTTGAAAATGTAATAAGCAAGAAGCAAAAAAAAACTTGAAATACAAATTTTAGACTTACAATGCCCTAGACGCTAGCCCCTATGCTCCTTTGGCTTCCAATGCAACTTGCTCAACTTCATCTTTAGTCAGAATTTCTAGAGCTGCTTCTGCTTCAGCACCGCCTAATCGTCTGAGAGCTTGGGCGACTCGGTAACGGATTTGCCAATCTGCGTTGGTAGCGTAGGGGAGGAGTAGGGGAATGGCTCGCGGATCTTTCAATTCTCCTAATGCACTGATCGCAATGGTTTGGATTAACTCGTTGTCGGAGGCTAAGGCATTTTCTAACATGGGAAATGCTTTGGGATCTCCCATTTCTCCCAAGGCTGCGACGATGCTGAGTTGAACTAGCCACTCCGATGTATTGCTGTAAACTTGTTGTAAATCTGCTAGAGCATCGGTTAATTTCAAAGCACCCAAAGCATCGGCTGCGGCGGCTTGGACGTCGGGTTCGGGGTCGTTGTTCAAGCTGTGAAGCAGTATCTCTAAGGCGTTGGAGAGATTCTCTGTACCGAGGGTTGACATTTGGCTGACGGCTGCGTAACGAACGCGGACGTTTTTGTCGCCGATCGCAGTTTGAATCAGTTTATAGGCGATGGCTGGTTCTAGTTGACGCAGTTGATTGACACCACGGAGGCGATCGCCAAAATCCTCGGAATTCAGCAATTGTTCGACAGACTCAGGGTTAAGGCTCATGGGTTTTTAAATTTGCTAATTGGTAATTGGTAATTGGTAATTGGTAATTGCCAAAAGTTCACTGATTCAAGATGAGAGTGGCTGATTTTCTGGTCAATTCGTGTTAATATGGGAGCTACTTAAAACTCCGATACCATTGCTCGGACAATATCTCCCCTAGTGAGGATACCAATTACCTTACCATTCTGATCGATCACAGGTAATCGGTGGATCTTGCGCTCGTGCAGAAGTTTGGCTGCTTCTTGGACTGATTTTTCAGGTGTGATGCTAATGGGTTCTCGGCTCATAACTTCTCCTACTGTTTGTCCTAAAGCTTTGTGAAGTTCTTGCTCGTAACGAGAAGGGTTTTCTAAGTAAATCACGCTGTCGAGTATCATGATGTAAGTGGGGGGAGTTGCACCTGTTTCCTGCCACATCAAGTCAGTTTCGGATATGACACCGATCAACAAATCATTGGCATCTACAACCGGAAGGCCGCTAATCCGGCGAGCAGCTAAAATTTTAATCGCTTCCTTGACGGACATTTCTGCTCGCGCTGTCAGGGGTTCGCGAGTCATTAAATCGGCTACGGTTTTGGGCATGATTGGCGTTTAATTTAATTGTTTCTCTCGATCATATATCTAATTTCCAATCTAAAATCTAAAATCGGTCGATCGCTTTCAAAATTGTTAAGATATATTAAAAAATGCTTCCGAACAATGCCAGAATCCGACGCTAAAAAACCAGAATCCCCACCCGAAGTGCGCTGTGTATTAGTTTGTCAACATCAATCTTGTCTGAGAAATGGTTCAGCCTCCGTGCTAGCTGCTTTTGAAGCCCATCCGGTTTCAGGAGTTAAGGTGGAGGCTAGCGGTTGTCAGGGACAGTGTAACACCGGCCCGACGGTGCGAGTAACGCCAGAGGAAATTTGGTATTGTCGAGTTAAAATCAGCGATGTGCCCCGGATTGTGGAAGAGCACCTCCAGGAGGGAAAGCCTGTCAAAGCGCTTTTCAATCCGAGAATTCATCTTTATTATTCATGAGCATCCCAGGAATTGTGATTGGTTTATTGACGCTGCTGGGTACTTCATCGGCGGTTGTGGCGCAAATTCCAGCAGTTTCTGGGAATATTTGTGCGGTAGATTTAGGTGCAAAAATAGATGCGATCGCCAATCGTGCTGAATTTAGTCGATCGCGCTGGGGCATTTTGATTCAACCCCTATCTTCTACTACGACTCTCTACAGTCGTGATGCTCAAAAATACTTTATTCCGGCATCAAATGTCAAGCTATTAACCACCGCCGCTGCTTTACAAAAACTGGGTGCTGATTTTCGGATCGAGACCTCGGTTTACAGCGGTGAAAATGGTAATTTATATATTGCAGGTAGGGGCGATCCGAGTCTTGCGGAGGCTCAGTTGCAAGATTTGGCTCAGCAGTTGAAGCGGCGGGGAATTAGTCAAGTTAACGAATTGATTGGCGATGATAGCTATTTTCAAGGTAATGCAGTCCATCCGAATTGGGAATGGGAAGATGCCCAGGCTGGCTACGGAGCACCGATTAATAGTTTAATGTTTAATCAAAATGCGATCGAGCTAATTTTATCACCCCAGGCGATCGGGCAACCACTGAAAGTTACTTTTGCCCAACCAAAGTTGACAAATCAGTGGCGAATCGAAAATAAGTCTGTGACAGTCGGACAAAATGAATCAGAATTTATTGAAGTTGGCAGAGATTTCGGGCAACCTATGCTGCAAGTTCGTGGTAATTTGAGAGTTGGTGCAGAGTCTGAATCCGCTTACGTGGCAGTGGTGAATCCTGCTCATCATTTTTTGCAACAGTTTCAGCAATCTCTGGAGGCGGAAGGAATTGCGGTTAAACAGGCTTTAGTGGTATCTAATTCTCGCAATTTAACTCAAAAGTTAGCAACTATTGAATCCCCACCAATGGCAGAATTGGTGAAAGAAACTAATCGGGAAAGTAACAATGTTTATGCAGAGGTTTTATTGAGATTGTTGGGGAAAGTTACAGGTAAGATGCCTGGACCACAAGAGGATACAATGGAAGTTGGTTTGCAAGAGTTAAAAACAACTTTAACTCAATTAGGTGTAAATCCCGATAGCTATGTATTAGTTGATGGTTCTGGATTGTCTCGCCACAATTTAATTAGTCCAGAAGCCTTGGTGCAAACTTTGAGATTAATGGCGAATTCACCTTTGGGATCTGTTTACCGCGCGTCTTTACCTGTGGCTGGGGAGAGCGGAACTTTGAAAAATCGTTTCAATACACCAAATCGAGTCATTTTGCAAGCAAAAACTGGAACTTTAAGCTCCGTTGCAGCGCTGTCGGGATATGTGGAAGTTCCGAATTACGAGCCGTTGGTGTTTAGCATTATGGTGAATCAATCGGATCGGTCTGCTGCCCAAGTGCGAGCGGCGATCGACGAAATTGTGCTGTTATTAAATCGCCTCAGCGGCTGTTAAAAAAAATCAATCATAGCAGGAAAATTTTACACATTAAGTGCGATCGGCTACAATGAAAGAAGAAAAATTAAAACCAGTAGGTTGCTGGAGTAGGCAGCCCGTTTGGGGTGTTTGTATAACCAAAAGGTAAGTATAAGTTTCACAATATGAAATTTTTAGATTCCGAACAACAGCATATCTTTGTCGAAACCAACAAAATCCGCTTGCACTGCGTTTCCCAAGGTGAAGGCGAACTTGTCTTGCTCTTACACGGGTTTCCAGAGTTTTGGTATTCTTGGCGTCACCAAATTCCTGCCTTGGCGCGTCATTTCAAGGTTGTAGTCCCGGATTTGCGCGGCTACAACGATTCGGACAAGCCCGCAAGTGGCTATGATTTGGATACGCTGAGTGCAGATATTCGTGGTTTGATCGATCGCCTCGGCTATACAAAAGCTCACATTGTCGGTCATGATTGGGGAGGGGTGATCGCGTGGCATTTAGCTCAAAAATTCCCGGAAAAGCTCAACCGTTTGGCAATTTTAAACGCTCCTCACCCGCAACGCTTCGTGCAAGAAATGGCGAGTAACTTAGATCAACTCCGTCGCAGTTGGTATGTTTTTGCTTTTCAGGTTCCTGGTATTCCCGAATGGTTGATTCAGCAAAACTTGAAAGATTTTGTGCAAAATGTGTTTCAAGGACAAGCTATTCGTAAAGGCTCTTTTAGCGCTGAAGAAACTAAGATTTATCAGACAGCTTTGGAAAAGCCGGGAGTATTGGGGGCTGCGGTGAATTATTACCGGCAGATATTTCATCCGCAGAGGCTGTGGAATTTGGGTCATCCATGGGAAACGGTGAAGGTTCCGACTTTGGTGCTTTGGGGAGAAGAGGATGCGTTTTTGAGCCACAAACTGGTGGAAGGTTTAGACCGATTAATTTCTGCTCCCTTTAAGCTAAAGTTAGTTCCGAATTGTGGCCACTGGATTCAGCAAGAAGTTCCGCAAACGGTGAATCGAGAATTGCTGAGTTTTCTGAGAAATTCTTCTCCTTCTTTGGTTTTGGGATAGAAAAATTTTAAATTTTGACAGGACTTACGCAAAGAAGAACGGGCCGAACAGCCCGTTCCACAAAAATTCAATGAAGTAAGAAACAACCTGGAACAGGAAAGAGGGAAAAAACAGAAACTATTCCCGATGCGCCATTCCCAAAATCGTTAATCCCAGAGCAAATTTTCTTTAATCAACTCTGCAATCATCGCGGTTCTGGAAGATACACTTAGTTTGATAAAAATTCGCCTCACGTAAGTAGCAACCGTCCAGTGGCTGATATCTAGACGTTTGGCAATACATTTGTTTGGCAGACCTTGGGCTACTAATTGGGCGATCGCTTTTTCGCGTGGACTGAGGCTAATTTCCGGTTTGTAACTTGTGCTTTGCATAATTTTGCAATCAGAAAATGAGTTAAAATCTCATCCAGGAATCACAGAATTGCGAGTTGTTTTTCGCACTTTAGATCGAGGATTTTTTCAATCAGATTCAACATCCCACTTAATTAATCGAGGGGCAATTTTGCCTGGTCTTAAACAGTTGATAATTTCCCAGATCGGGAGCTTGCCACTTTCCATTTTCACTAAAACTAAAATCGCAGAGTCAGGGCGAAATACTCGATCGCGAATAAACGCTTCCAGTATAAATTCCTCTGACACTGAAGGTTAAAGACCAGTAAAAACGTCGCAAACCTAGTCTTTCCCAGGAATCCAGTCTGCCGAGGCGATCGGCTCCCAGCCTTGCTCATTCAAAAACTGCACCACTTCGCACCCTAATGTTCCTGCTGGTAGTTGGCGCCATGTTTCCAAGTCAATTTCACATTTTAGACTGCTCTTAATTTTAGGATTAAAATTTTCAGCCATCTTCAATATAACTTCTAACTCAGAATCCGCCATGATTTATTATCCTTTGAGCAATCATTTAATATTCTTGATAATTTAATTCGCGTTTCTCAAGTTCATATTTGCCATAAATCTACTTTGGTTTTTGGGTAGCTAGGCTCAGCAAGTCGTATTTTCTGTTTAACCAATCAGCTTTCAGGAAGCTTTGCATTTCTTTACAAACAGCCGAAAATATAAAATTTGCCAACTTTGAGGCTCGCGCTCCTTGTCCTCTAGCCAACTTCAGCGTCGCGGGACTACTCAGTAGAATCTACATTATTTAGGGGTGATTAAGACAAAAACATACTTACGTGTATGATTGATTTGACTGCAAATAATTAGCCCCTGCAATTTTCCAGTAAATATATCAGTGGTGGAGGCACAGCCAAACTAGAGCCCCGACTTGTTTAACAAATCAGGGCTCTAACAGCAGAACATTGATTGAGCGAACTACTCACCGCTAACCTGGAGTAGCAGGTATCGCGGGAGTTCTGTACTGAGAGTCAAAAGATTTAGATTTCTTCCAAATCTTCGACATCTTCCATATCTTCTAGATCTTCTAGATCCTCATCTTCCACAGGAGCGACGGAATTAGCAGAAACCACAGCACCAGTAGCAAGTTTTTCTCTGACTAATTTCTCAATTTCATTTTTGAAATCGATATTTTTCTCCATGTGTTGAATTACTTTGTCTCGTCCTTGAGCTATGTTCTCTCCGTTGTAGCTATACCAAGAACCTTTTTTGATAATTACTCCCATTTCATCGGCCAAGTCAGTCAGACAGCCTAAAGTAGAAATGCCTTTGCCAAATACAATGTCAAATTCGGCAATGCGGAAAGGCGGAGCAACTTTATTTTTAGCAACTTTAACTTTGGTGCGGTTCCCGTACTCTTCTGTGCCTTTTTTCAAGGTTTGAATCCGGCGAATATCGAGTCGCACGCTGGCGTAGAATTTGAGAGCGTTACCGCCTGTTGTCGTTTCGGGATTACCGTAGGTGACACCGATTTTTTGGCGCAATTGGTTGAGAAAAATGACGGTACAGCCGGATTTGCCGATGTTCCCGGTGATTTTTCGCAAAGCTTGGCTCATCAACCGGGCTTGCAAACCCATGTGGGAGTCGCCCATGTCGCCTTCAATTTCGGCGCGGGGGACGAGGGCTGCTACGGAGTCAACGACTACGATATCGACGGCGACGGAACGGACGAGTTGATCGACTATTTCTAGCCCCATCTCTCCGGTATCGGGTTGGGAAACTAGGAGATTTTCAATATCGACACCCAAGGCTGAGGCGTAGGTGGGATCTAGGGCGTGTTCGGCATCGACGAAGGCGGCGATACCGCCGGATTTTTGGACTTCGGCGATCGCGTGTAGCGCTAGAGTGGTTTTACCGGAACTTTCTGGGCCATAGATTTCAATGACTCGGCCTTTTGGCAAACCGCCACCCAAGGCGATGTCAAGTGTCAGGGCTCCGCTGGGAATGGTTTCTACCCTCATGCGAGTGGCGTCTCCCAATCGGACGATCGCCCCTTTGCCAAAGCTACGCTCGATCTGGGAAAGTACCGCAGTCAGGGCTTTTTGCTTTTCGGGGCTTTCAGTAATTTTTGTAGACGTATCTTTTTTTGCCATTTGCGGTACACAGGTAGGGCCCTTGCGGAGCTTGTTGATTAACTGTACAACACGTATGTTAGCAGTTATTTTAGGGGTGGGGAGGTTCTGGAGAGATTTGATTCACGATTCTTGATTTTGCTGAAGTCCGGCAGCAGCCCTGGCTGTTTCATTCTCAGGAAAATCTGTAGGGGCGGTGCCAAGAGTACCCGCCGAGCCCATAGATGATTTGTGGGCGTTTGAAGTTCTGGGGCAGCCACGGGGGGCGGCCCCTACAATAGAAGTCCGGCAGCAGCCCTGGCTGTTTCATTCTCAGGAAAATCTGTAGGGGCGGTGCCAAGAGTGCCCGCCGAGCCCATAGATGATTTGTGGGCGTTTGAAGTTCTGGGGCAGCCACGGGGGGCGGCCCCTACAAGAAAATGAGAAGGTTAATCAACCGCTAGCATGGCATCTACAATACGTCAAGACCAATCTGTCGATCGCACTAATTCCCGGTGGCTGCTGGGCTTATTGGCGATCGCTATTTTACTAGGCATCGGATTTCGAGGCTTTGAGCTCGATCGTAAACTTTACTGGCACGACGAAGCCTACACCTCGCTGCGGGCTGCTGGTTTCACCAGACAAGAAATCGACGACGAACTATTCCAAAACCGGATTGTTCCCGCGCCGGAATTACAAAAATATCAGCGCCTTAAACCAGGAAGTACAGCAGCAGACACAATCCATTCTTTAGCACTTGAAGACCCACAGCATCCGCCTTTATACTTTCTGATGGCTCGCCTTTGGATGCAGGAATTTGGCAGTTCTCTGACAGCATCCCGTACTTTACCAGCACTATTAAGTTTGCTGTCCCTGCCTTTAATGTACGCTTTAGCTCAAGAACTTTTTGCCTCACGTTTAACGTCGTTATTAGCGACAGCACTGTTAGCTTTATCTCCCTTTGATATCTTATTTGCTCAGACCGCAAGGCAGTATAGTTTACTGACAGTAACCGTTATTGGCAGTAGTTTGCTGCTGCTGAGAGCCGTGCGGTTGCAGCGTTGGAAAAATTGGGTGTTGTATGGATTGTCGATCGCTCTTGGTTTATACACCCATCCTTTTTTCATCTTAACACTAATTGCACAGGGCATATTTGTCCTGTGTTACTGCCTGTTTTTTGCCAAGACCAAATTGCGAGGTCATGTAATTAATTCGCATTTTTTCTTGTCAGTAATAGGCGGCTTGATTATTTATGCTCCTTGGATTTACGTCCTAGGAAGTAATCTGCAAAGAGCTTCAGATACTACAGATTGGACGCGAGTTGCTCCTGGATTACTTTATTTGGTAAAATTGTGGGTTTTGAGTTTTACGGCGCTATTTTTTGATTTAGATTTCGGTTTTTATAGTATTTGGATTTTTCTGGCTCGATTGCCATTTTTGATGATAATTGTAGCCGGAATTTACCAAGTATTTCACCGCATCAACCGTGCTCATACTTTATTTATTTTATTATCAATTTTTGTACCTTTTTTGATGCTAGCATTGCCGGATCTAATCATTGGCGGTAAACGCTCTGCTGTGAGTCGTTATCTGATTTCCTGCTTTCCGGGAGTGCAGCTAGTGGTGGCTTATTTCCTCGCAAATAGCGTCAAAAATCGGCAGCGGTTCTGGGAATTCATTTTAGCGGGAGTATTTACAGCAAGTATAGTATCTTGCGTTGTTAGCGCTTTTGCTGATACTTGGTGGAGCAAAGACGTGAGCTATTTTAATGCTGAAGTCGCCCAGAGGATTAATCAAGAGGCGATCGCTAATCGGTCAATCAAAGATACAATTGTAATTAGCGATCGCGGCAACGATTTTACGAATATGGGCGATTTGCTTTCTCTGAGCTATTTGCTTGACAAAGACGTGCGGCTGATGTTAATTAGTCAGTCACCAGACCTGGAGATGCTGAACAAATATTCGGCTCCCCTGGTGTTTCGCCCTTCAGAAAAATTGCGATCGGCATTTAAGCGAAATCAACTGCGCTTAGAGCCTGTATTAGCGAACGCTAGACTTTTTCGAGTGCGGCGAGCTGCCTAGGGTTTCGATAGTATCAATAGACATAAATAGTTATATAAATTAGCGGAATCAAACGAATGCAAGAGTTAAAAGATGTTGCCTCAGAATATAGCCAGCCCTTTCGTAATCTTCAGAGAGAATTGCGGGAAAGTTGGCAGAAAATCGAAGAATTCGACGGGGGAGATTGTGACATCATCATCATTCCTTCTCTCAGCTTAGACCAGCAAGAAATGCAGAAAGTTCCCGGTGCTTACCACTACGAAGAACGGCATTTGTTTTCGTTGATTCGTCTGCGAAATCCTCGCACGCGCCTGATTTATATTACTTCCGAGCCGCTGCATCCAATGATCGTTGATTATTACTTGCAATTGCTCCCCGGCATTCCTTTTTCACACGCGCGCGATCGACTTTTGCTATTCTCTACTTACGATGCTTCTGCCAAATCCCTCACCCAGAAAATTTTAGAGCGACCCCGGTTGATGGAACGGATTCGCTCTTCAGTGCGGCCGACAAAATCTTACATGGTTTGTTACAACTCCACCCCCCTAGAGCGGGAGTTATCTGTAAAGTTGGGAATTCCTTTGTGGGCGAGCGATCCAGATTTGCTCTACTGGGGAACAAAAAGTGGTAGCAGGCAGATTTTTGAAGAATCGGGCGTACCTTATCCTGACGGTTCTGAGCTAGTTTGGAATGTGCCAGATTTGGCCGAAGCAACAGCCCAGTTGTGGGAACGCCAGCCCCATTTACAGAGAATTGTAATTAAGCTAAATGAAGGGTTTTCCGGGGAGGGAAATGCGATTTTAGAATTGAAGTCTATCGCCCCTACAGCACTTGCGGAAAAAGCCAAAGTAATAGAGGATTGTTTCCCAAATTTGCGCTTTCAAGCTGCGGGAGAAAATTGGGAAAATTTCAGCAGTCGCATCCCCGAACTAGGGGCGATTGCCGAAGCATTTATCGAAGGAGAAGAAAAGTTCTCGCCCAGCGTTCAAGGCAGAATTGTCCCCAGTGGCGAAGTAGAAATTCTGTCAACCCACGACCAAATTTTAGGAGGTCCAGACGGTCAAATTTTCCTAGGATGCCGATTTCCTGCGGACGAATCTTATCGAATAGCGTTGCAGGAATTGGGATGGAAAGTGGGGCAAAATTTAGCTAAAAAAGGCGCTTTAGAGAGATTTGGAGTAGATTTTCTCGCGGTGTTCACATCTGACGGCAAGTGGGATATCCAAGCTATAGAAATTAACCTGCGCAAGGGTGGCACAACCCATCCTTTTATGGCGCTCAAGCTGTTAACAAATGGTCGGTACGAACGTTCTACAGGATTATTTTACAGTCAGCAGGGTCGTCCGAAATATTATGTGGCTTCTGATAATTTAAAAAAAGACCGCTATCGGGGATTGTTGCCGAATGATTTGATGGATATTATTGCGGATAATCAACTACACTTTGACAGCGGTACTGGAACTGGTACGGTGTTTCATTTAATGGGTTGTTTGTCAGAATATGGTAAATTGGGATTGACAAGTATTGGCAATTCTTCCCAAGAGGCAGAGGAAATTTATAATAAAGTTGTGAAAGTTCTCGATCGAGAAACTGCATCGGATTTGAGATTTGAACGGGGTTCGAGTCAGTCAGCTTAAATGCCCTCATTTTTTAGGACATCGGGCATTTAATCTAACTCGGAGTTGGCTAATTTGTAGGGGGATAAAGGGGCGAAGAGTCGATGGAACCTGTCCGATTGAGAGGCCAAAAACGCACAATTGCTCTACCAATAATATTTGGCTTGGGTACATAGCCCCAATAGTGACTGTCGCAGCTTTGGTTGCGGTTGTCGCCGAGCACTAAGTAAGAGTTTTGAGGTACTACTGCTGGCCCATACGGATAATGGGGAATTTCTTCAATATATTTTTCCTGTAGGGGCTGCTTGTTGATATAAACTTTTCCCTCTCTGACTTCCACGCTGTCTCCTGGAAGTCCAATTACTCGCTTGATATAGGCATCTTTGATCGGCGGTGGCTGTCCCGTACACAAGCTGGCCGAGTCTGGAGGCGTAAATACGATAATATCTCCTCGGTGAGGATCTTGAAATCGATAGCTCACCTTATCGATAATTAAGCGATCGTTAATTTGCAAAGTGGGGAGCATCGAACCTGTGGGAATGTAACGAGCTTCGGCAACCAGAGTGCGGATGCCAAAGGCTAAGACTGCTGCTAACCCGATGGTCTTAATTCCTTCTATCCAAGGGTTTTCGGTGTCCTGGGGGGGTTTTTCGTCGCCTGACTTGTCTAAACGAGTCATAGAGTATTGTAGTGACTGAGCTGGATACCAATTTTGACACTCCCTGTCCGTCAATAGACAGGGATTATTCAATCATTTTACAGTATAAATTTACTAATATCAACAATTAGAATCAAAGAACTCAACTCCCTACTAAACAACTAATATTTTTTAAGTAAATTTATATTTCTTAGTATTCAGTCAACTATTTTAAGTATAAAATGTTTCCCAGCTAGCAAGCTGTTTACTCAATTAATTGTATCTTATGGCTCCCACATCAAGTTTGTCGATCCGCCACGCTCGTATTCTTTTGCCCAATGGTGAGTTTTTGCTAGGGGACGTGCAAATCTGCGATGGCAAAATAGTCGGAGTTGCTGCTGAAATTGTCGCATCGGGCGATCGGGAAATAGACGCGAGCGGTTTAACTTTGTTACCGGGAGTAATTGACCCCCAGGTACACTTCCGCGAACCGGGTTTGGAACACAAGGAAGATTTGTTTACGGCTAGCTGTGCTTGCGCTAAAGGCGGTGTTACCTCGTTTTTGGAAATGCCGAATACGCGACCTCTGACTACCACTCAAGCTGCTTTAGATGATAAATTGCGCCGCGCCGCCGAGAAGTGTTTGGTGAATTATGGCTTTTTTATTGGAGCAACGCCTGAAATTTTACCCGATTTATTGAGCGCCAATCCAACATCTGGAATTAAAGTTTTCATGGGTTCGATGCACGGCGACTTATTGATGGATGACGCAGCAGTTTTAGAGGAGATTTTTGCTAAGGGCGATCGGCTAATTGCGGTACACGCCGAAGACCAAGCTAGAATTAATCAGCGTCGTCAGGAATTTGCAGGGATTTCTGATGTGGCCATTCATTCACAAATTCAAGACAATCAAGCTGCTTTGTTAGCTACTCAGCTAGCTGTGAAACTTTCTAAAAAATATCAGCGCCGTCTGCATATTCTGCATCTATCTACCGGAGAAGAAGCGGAGTTTTTGCGCCAAGAAAAACCAAGTTGGGTGACAGCAGAAGTGACACCACAGCATTTGTTGTTAAATACCAGTGCCTATGAAACTATTGGCAGTTTAGCTCAAATGAATCCACCTTTGCGTGAGCCGCGCGATAACGAAATACTTTGGCAAGCTTTACTTGACGGCGTAATTGATTTTATCGCCACGGATCACGCACCACACACCTTAGCCGAAAAAGCTCAAACTTATCCAAATACACCGTCAGGAATGCCCGGTGTTGAAACTTCTTTGCCTTTGATGCTCACCCAAGCTATGAATGGAAGGTGTACGGTTGCTCAAGTTGCTAATTGGATGTCAACGGCAGTTGCTAAGGCTTATAAGATTCCGAATAAGGGTAAAATAGCCCCTGGTTTTGATGGGGATTTGGTCTTAGTAGATTTGGAGAAGTATCGCCCGGTTGTGGGAAAAGAAATGGCGAGTAAGTGCGGTTGGAGTTCCTTTGAAGGTTGGAACTTGACGGGCTGGCCTGTGGTGACTGTTGTGGGAGGAAAAGTGGTTTTTGAGAATGGGAAATTGGATACAAATGTGAGGGGAAAAGCCTTGACATTTGACGCAGATATGTAGGGGAGAAGCATTCGGAAGACAATCGATGAAGGATACGCAAAGTATGGTGCCCGAATGCAACGCCTGGCCCCAAGCAAAAATCCCGATTCAGAATTCCCCATCGTGGTTTACCTGTGGGTTTGGGCGAAGCATTTGGGTCATTATTCACCCATACCATATAGGATTTTTCGCCTAAATGCTTCGCCCCTACGGGTGATGAAATGAATCATGATTATGTAATAGCAAATCCTGTAATTGACAATCACCAATCAATTCAATTTGTCGCCCCTTGTCGCAATAATTTAAACTAATTTGCAAATAATTATCTGGTTTGTAGGGCAATTTTTCCGCCCATTCGATCGCTACAATTCCCAAATCCATTTCTAATCCGTCCCAATAACTTTCTAAGTGCAAAGCCTCCACTTCGTCTGTTTCTAAACGATACAAGTCTAAATGATAAAGAGGAATTCTCCCTGTTAAATACTCGTTAATGAGGGTAAAAGTAGGACTTTCAATGGAGTCTTGAATTTCTAAACCTTCAGCGATGCCTTGCACTAAAGTAGTTTTGCCAGCGCCCAAATCTCCTTCTAATAAGATGACAGTGCCGGGGGGGAGCGATCGCCCTAATGTTACACCCAACTGGCGCGTAGCTTCCGCATCGGGAAGAGAAAGTAGGATTTTAGTCATTAGTCATTAGTCATTTTTTATTTGTTGTTTGTTTTAATAACCAATAGCATTAGTCAACCGTCAATAACTTAAATATTTTGGGCGCGACTGTACCAACGTAGCAACATCCCAGCTAATCTCTGAGAATTGTGACGAATTAAACCAGTATTTTCATCTTCATCCATGACATTGGCAATCACAATTCTCCTCCCCAATTGCGTTACTGCTTCTCGATCGAGTACGACAGGATAGGAATTCTCCTGAGAATAACGGATCAAAGCCTTTGCAGAAGGGACTTTTCCTTGAACTACTACAGCATCAAATAGTGGCCGGCCGCAAGCACGGTCGATCGCCCGAATATGATCCGCCACCGTATATCCATCCGTTTCCCCCGGCTGAGTCATAATATTGCAGACATAAATGCGCGGAACTTGACTATTGGCGATCGCCTCAGCAATTTCTGGCACCAATAAATTCGGAATTACACTCGTATATAGACTCCCTGGCCCAATAATCATAAAATCAGCTTCCTGAAGCCCTTCCACAGCCCTCGGCAAAGCCGGAGGATTAGCAGGAGTGCAGCCTATTTTGAGGATTTGCCCGTTAGCTTTGGTAATGCTGGACTCCCCCTCGATTCTCCGGCCGTCTGCTAGTTCTGCCCACAAAGAAACATCGCTCAGAGTAGCCGGCAGCACTTCCCCCCTCACGGCTAAAACTTTAGAACTAGCCGCGATCGCCTGTTCCAAATCTCCAGCAATATCGCTCATCGCCGTCAAAAACAAATTCCCAAAACTGTGACCAACCAAACCGTCACCGGCCCGAAAACGATATTGAAACAACTCCGTCAATAACTTTTCCTCATCAGCCAAAGCAGCCAAACAATTGCGAATATCACCCGGTGGTAGCACCCCAATTTCTCGCCGCAGGCGTCCCGAAGAACCGCCGTCATCGGCCACGGTGACAATAGCAGTGATTTTGGCACTATAGTCCTTCAATCCCCTCAGCAAATTGGACAAACCCGTACCGCCACCGAGGGCGACTATTTTTGGTCCGCGGTGCAACCTGCGGTGGTTGAGGAGTCGATCGACCAATTCCTCGTTTCCTTCGGGCATCAGCACTTGAGTAATGGAGTTCAAACTGCGGGTTTGTCCCCACAGAATCAACAAAATCCCGGTGGCGATGACTAGGGGACCAGATATGTAATTGGGAACGACTTCCGCAATCCACGCCAAAAAATTTCTCAATAATTGCAACAAAAAGAAAATGGGAGTCATCCCAGTCCAAATTGCTAAACCCAAACTGGCAAGTACCACACCGCTAGCACTGATCAGCAGCCAGCGTTTCACTAACAGTCCGGGGGACAACCACTTAAACCACTGGTGAACTCGCCCGTTTCGTAAAGAGGAAGGGTAAGGATTTCTGGATTTGGTGACAACCTGTCTGGTTTTAGCCCAAACACGGAGGGCTTTGGGAAATGAACTAATTGACATGGTTAATTAGTCTTAAGGGTATGGGAACAGCTAAACCTGACAAATTTAGAATACAAGAGAGTTTTGATTCTGACAGTCAATTTAAGTTATTAATCATTAGTCAACACTGAGAGAGTCAATAGCTAGACTGATGACTGGGGAATGATAACATCTTAATCGCATCTTATGGATGAGCCGTTAATCGAACTCAAGGGGATAAGTAAGTCCTTCAATCAGACTCCAATCCTCGATGGAGTCGATCTGAAGATTTATCGGGGAGAGGCTCTGGCAATTATTGGTCCTTCTGGGACTGGGAAATCTACGATTTTGCGAATAATTGCGGGTTTGCTGGTTCCAGATGCCGGTGAGGTTTTTGTTCAGGGACAGCGCAGGATAGGATGGGTGGACGACGTGACCGATCCGATCGGGATTGGGATGGTGTTTCAGCAAGCGGCTTTGTTTGATTCGCTGACGGTGGAAGAGAATGTTGGTTTTTTACTGTACCAGCATTCTAAGCTGTCGCGTCGCCGGATTCGGGAATTGGTGGAGGAAAAATTGGAGATGGTGGGTTTGCCCAAAATTGGCGATCGCTATCCAGCCCAGTTGTCTGGGGGAATGCGAAAGCGGGTCAGTTTTGCCCGTGCCATTATGGCTAATCCCGATAATGCTAGGGATAATCCAGAGGTTTTGTTGTATGACGAACCGACGGCGGGTTTAGATCCCATTGCTTCGACGGTAATTGAAGATTTAATCCGCGATTTGCAGAGGGCTCAGGGTGTTTGCAGCACTTATGCGATCGTCACTCACCAAGACAGTACCATCCGTCGCACAGCCGATCGCATCGTGTTCCTGTATCGAGGCAAGGTGCAGTGGGAGGGCCAAGTCAACGACATTGCGACGACAGATAATTTATTAATTCAACAATTTTTTAGTGGCAGCGTTACTGGGCCAATTCAAGTCATTGGATAGTCATTAGTCATTGGTCATTAGTCATTGGTCATTGGTCATTAGTCATTGGTTATTGGTCATTGGTCATTGGTCATTGGTCATTGGTCATTGGTCATTGGTCATTAGTCATTAGTCATTGGTTATTGGTCATTGGTTATTGGTCATTGGTCATTGGTCATTGGTTATTGGTTATTGGTCATTGGTCAGCAGTCATTAGTCATTGGTCATTAGTCAGCAGTCATTAGTCATTAGTCATTGGTCATTGGTTATTGGTCATTAGTCAGCAGTCATTAGTTATTAGGAGCGAGAGTAATATGGCAACAAAAAGTTTTCAGGAATTGCGAGTTTATAAATTATCAGAACGACTAGCTGATGAAATTTGGACAACTGTTAACACTTGGGAGCCATTTGCCAAAAATACGATCGGCCAACAAATTGTCCGTTCAGCCGATAGCGTCGGTGCTAACATAGCAGAAGGAGTCGGACGAGGCAGCTATCAAGACAATAGACGTTTTGTCAAGATAGCTAGAGGTTCTTTATATGAAACTCAACACTGGTTGAGACGAGCTTACACTCGAAACGTTTTAACTGTTGAACAAGTCAATATATTCACAGTAATTATTAATGACTTAGCCCCTCAATTAAACTCATACCTACAATCTATCGGGTCATCCCCAAAAAATCATGACTAATAACTAATAACCAATAACCAATGCCTAATGACCAATGACTAATGACTAATGACCAATGACCAATGACTAATGACCAATGACTAATGACCAATGACTAATGACCAATGACTAATGACCAATGACTAATGACCAATGACCAATGACCAATGACCAATGACTAATGACCAATGACTAATGACCAATGACCAATGACTAATGACCAATGACCAATGACCAATGACTAATGACTAATGACCAATGACCAATGACCAATGACTAATGACTAATAACCAAGGACTAATGACTAATAACCAAGGACTAATGACTAAGGAGGCCCTATGCGATCGCGAACTGTTAGAGAAGGTTCTGTCGGGTTTTTAATTTTAGTAGGAATCGGCTTATTTGGAGGCTTAGTCCTCTGGCTGCGAGGGGTACAACTAGGGAACCGCAGCTATAAATTTGTCGTAGAATTTGCCAGCGCCCAAGGAATGCAAATCGGCACACCAGTCAGGTATCGCGGGGTTAGTGTGGGTAAAATTACTGCCCTGAAAGCTGGCCCCAACGGAGTAGACGCGATCCTGGAAATTTCCCCTGGTAATTTAGTCATTCCCAGCGATGTGGCGATCGAAGCAAATAAATCTGGTTTAATTGGGGAAGCATCGATCGACATTACACCCAATTCAATTTTACCCGAATCGTTAATTACCGCCAATCCTTTGAGTACCGAATGTCCGGCTGCAATTATCTGCAAAAATTCGCGCTTAAAAGGTCAAGCTGGAGTCAGCCTCGATGAACTAATTCGCTCCACCGTCCGCCTAGCTAATTTATACACAGACCCCGCCCTATTTAATAATATCAAATCCCTCACTGAAAATACATCCAATACAGCCAAAGGTGCTGCAAAATTAACTCAAGAATTATCAAACTTGACCATCTCTGCTAAAGGAGAAATTAAAGATTTAACTAAATCAGTCAAAGGAGATGTTAACAACTTAACTCAATCAGTGAAAGGAGAATTAGGAACTTTTAATCAGTCAATAAAAGGAGAGATTGGCAGTTTAAATCAATCTTTGAAGCGAGAAGCGAGCAGTTTAAATCAATCACTGAAAGGAGAACTATCAGGAGTAGCAGCCGATGTGTCTAAAGTAGCAAAGACGGCGGACAGTTCCACAAAAGCAGTATCTGCCGCTGCCATAGATTCAGCTAACTCCGTCACTAGAGCTGCTAATCAAATTACTTTAACCGCTAACGAACTCAATTCTCTAGTTATCAGCAACAGATCGAGTTTAGTTGCAACTCTGAATAATCTCAATCAAGCCAGTCAAGAAATCCGTGTCACCGTCAGCAGCTTGAGTCCGACTATCAATCGAATTAACCAAGGACAATTACTGAACAACCTGGAAAATCTATCAGCAAATGCAGCCCAAGCTGCTGCTAACTTGCGAGATTTATCTACCAATCTGAATAATCCAGCCACATTCCAGTTATTACAGCAAACTTTAGATGCAGCCCGCGCCACACTTCAGAATGTCCATAAAATCACTGCCGATGTAGACGAAGTTACAGGAGATCCAGCTTTTCGCAACAATATTCGCAAGTTATTAAACGGACTAGGAGGTTTGTTCAGTTCCACGGAACAATTGCAACAGCAAGTGAAAGTAGCTCAAACCTTGGCTCCACTTTCTAGTCAATTGAATACCAATTTTAATTCTAGTGCAACGACGGTAGTTCCACCTGCTAAACCGATGGTTCCGATTTTACTCAATAAACCAAAACCTGCTGCTTTGTCATCTGGAACTACCCAGAAACCAGAAACAGTTGAATTTCAACAAAATTAATTAAATAAACTTGTTTATTCCAGCCAAAAAGTTTATTATCTATCTATAACTCACAGGAAGCACGACCATGACAACAGTCGTTCCCACCCTCAAAACTTCAGAAATCTTCTACCCTAGCGCTGATGGAGAACCAGTGGCAGAAACTTACGACCATGTAGATGCAATTTTAACCACTTTAGCAGTCTTAAAACAATACCTAAAAGACCGTAGAGCTACGGTATTAGCCAACCAATTTTTATACTACGCCCAAGGTTTTCCCAAACTACGGGTAGCACCGGATGTGATGGTGATTTTTGATGTAGAACCCGGTGGCAGAGATAATTACAAAATCTGGGAAGAAAGCCAAGTGCCAAAAGTGATTTTTGAAATGACATCACCGGGTACAAAGTCGGAAGATATAATCACTAAAAAAGACTTGTACGAGGGGATAGAAGTTCAAGAATACTGGTTGTTTGACCCTAGAGGTGAATGGATTGCCGAACAATTGCGCGGGTATCGATTGGGGGTAGAAGGGTATGAATTAATTAGAGATAGTCGCAGCGAAGTATTACAACTGCGTTTAGAAATAGAAGGAAAATTGATTGGGTTTTATCGGGAAGATAATGGAGAAAAATTATTGATTCCTGATGAATTGGCTTCAGCTTTGCAAGCGGAAAGTCAACGGGCCGAAGCAGAACGGCAACGGGCCGAAGCCGAAAGTCAACGGGCCGAAGCCGAAAGTCAACGGGCCGAAGCCGAAAGTCAACGGGCCGAAGCCGAAAGTCAACGGGCCGAAGCCGAAAGTCAACGGGCCGAAGCCGAAAGTCAACGGGCCGAAGCCGAAAGTCAACGGGCTGCTGAACTCGAATCTTTGCTAGCACGTTATCGATCGCAGTTTGGAGAATTGTCATAGGATAAGAGGTATTAAGCCAGGGGCAACCACAGGGGGATTGCCCCTACAATACGCCAATGATTTAGGATTGTTATATAAAATCTCAAACTCACAGGAAGCACGACCATGACAACAGTCGTTCCCACCCTCAAAACTTCAGAAATCTTCTACCCTAGCGCTGATGGAGAACCAGTGGCAGAAACTTACGACCATGTAGATGCAATTTTAACCACTTTAGCAGTCTTAAAACAATACCTAAAAGACCGTAGAGCTACGGTATTAGCCAACCAATTTTTATACTACGCCCAAGGTTTTCCCAAACTACGGGTAGCACCGGATGTGATGGTGATTTTTGATGTAGAACCCGGTGGCAGAGATAATTACAAAATCTGGGAAGAAAGCCAAGTGCCAAAAGTGATTTTTGAAATGACATCACCGGGTACAAAGTCGGAAGATATAATCACTAAAAAAGACTTGTACGAGGGGATAGAAGTTCAAGAATACTGGTTGTTTGACCCTAGAGGTGAATGGATTGCCGAACAATTGCGCGGGTATCGATTGGGGGTAGAAGGGTATGAATTAATTAGAGATAGTCGCAGCGAAGTATTGCAACTGCGTTTAGAAATAGAAGGAAAATTGATTGGGTTTTATCGGGAAGATAATGGAGAAAAATTATTGATTCCTGATGAATTGGCTTCAGCTTTGCAAGCGGAACGGCAACGGGCCGAAGCGGAACGACAACGGGCCGAAGCGGAACGGCAACGGGCCGAAGCGGAACGACAACGGGCTGCTGAACTAGAAGCTTTGTTAGAGCGTTATCGATCGCACTTTGGAGAACTACCATAGTAATATCAATTCCAGTTGCACTTAGACATGAAATAGAGAAAATGGCAGTGCCGTTTCCTCTACTGGAACTCTTGAATATCAGGGTGTTTTTTATTAATTAAAATAGAAAAAGCAGTCGTGGTTTCTAAAGATTAAAATCAAAATTATTGCCGGAAAAACTATGCTGCAAACAGCAGTCAAAAACTCAATTGCCGATAGCTGCTTGACTCTAAAAGGAGTGATTTGGTCGCAGTTTGAATCGCTAGAAGCCGCTTTTGAGTCATTCGGCGGTATCAAATTCGCTTATTTAGATGGGATTTTAGACACTAGGACAGTTAGCCCCGAACATGAACAATCGAAGAGTACCCTTAGTCTTTTGTTAGAAGCATACATGAGAGAAAAGGGCATCCGATTTTATGTTAAGGGTGGGTCAACTTTGGGAAGTGAAGAATTAGGGGCCAGAAAAGAGCCTGATGAGTCGTATAATTTGCAGACTAAAAAGGCAATTCCTGATTTGGCGATCGAAGTTATATTCACCAGCGGTGGCATCGATAAACTGCAACTATACAAGCGTTTGGGCATACCTGAAGTTTGGTTTTGGGAAGATGGGGTGCTGAGTATCTATTATTTGAGGGAGGAGTACGAAAAAGTCGATCGCAGCGAATTGTTGCCCGAGTTAGACATTGCTTTGTTAGTCAAGTACGTGACTTACTTCGACCAATACGATGCTGTTACGGAATTTATTCAGGCTTTGAAGGAAAGCTAAATATTTTATGACTTACGCACTCACGGGGCCGATCTCTTGGAATCGCCCCTACCGAAATATTTAAAATAGAGTAAAATTAAATATAAATTAGAATCAAGGAGCGATCGACATGGTTCAAGCCTTAACAAAATTAGTAACATTTGACGAATTCATTGCGTGGTATCCTGAGAATTCAGAACGCCGCTACGAACTGCACGATGGAGTAATTGTTGAAATGCCCAAAGGAACTGGTCAACATTCAGAAGTCTCTGGATTTATCAACATAGAAGCCGGCATTTTGTGCCGCGCTGCTCGATTGCCTTATTTCCTTCCCAAAGAATGCGTCCTTAAGCCAGATCGCGACGAGTCAGGATATGAGCCAGATGTCATCGTTATCGATCGCCAGCAAGTGATAAATGAACCGCGTTGGGCAGCAGAATCGATTATTACAATGGGTTCGTCGGTGCGTTTGGCAGTACAAGTTGTTAGCAATAACTGGCAAACTGATTATCTCACCAAACTGCGGGATTATGAAGAAATGGGCATTTTTGAATACTGGATTGTCGATTATTTGGGATTGGGTGGAAGACGCTACATCGGCAATCCCAAACAACCTACAATTTCGGTTTATCTATTGGTTGAGGGAGAGTATGAATTAACGCAGTTCAGAGGAGGCGATCGCATTAAATCGGCTGCTTTTGCCGAGTTAAACTTAACGGCACAACAGGTGTTTGACGCAGGAATTATTAATGAATAATCAGGAAAAACCATGACCCAAACACTATCGAAACCACCCGAAACCAAAACCAAGTACACTATAACTTGGGAAAAATTGCCAGAAGACTTCAAATTACCAGACGATCCTGTGGAAAACATCGACCAACCACTGCTAGCAGCCGCCTTGCGAGAATCCTTAGAACTTGCCGGATTTATCCTCGCATCAATGCTGATAGCTTCCAATTTTGGACTGTGCGCCAAAGTTAATGACAAAACAATAGTAAAAGCACCGGATTGGGTGTACGTGCCATCAGTATTGCCAGCCGAACCGGGAGAAGTTCGTCGCAGTTATAGTCCCAATGCGGAGGGAGAAGTGCCAGCAGTAGTGATGGAATTTCTATCAGATACTGACGGCAGTGAATATTCAATTAAACCGACATATCCTTACGGAAAGTGGCGATTTTACGAGCGAATCTTGCAAGTACCGGTGTATGTAATTTTCGATCCTAAATCGGGAGAATTGGAAGTATACCGCTTGGTTTCGGGACAGTACGAATTGCAAGAGGCGGATGCCAACGGTCGATTTTGGATAGAATCAATGGGATTATTTTTGGGGGTTTGGGAAGGTGAAAAATCTCAGAGGAGGGGTTATTGGTTGCGCTGGTGGGATGAGAATGGCAATTTGTTGTTGTGGGGTACAGAAAAGGTGGAACAGGAACAACAAAGGGTACAACAGGAACAACAGCGGGCCGATCGACTTGCAGCTTATTTAAGAAGTCAGGGTATCGATCCGGACGCAGTATAAATATCGCTGTCCGGGCGCGTCTTTGCAGAATTATAGAATAACTTTTGCGGTGACGATCGCACAAGCCACAGCAAGTTAGTACCTGAGTTGGATTTCGATTTGCTAACCGATGCGTGTTGATGAATTCGATCGGTGATGCGGCGTTGGAGTTTTAACGGGCGATCGCACTTGCGTTAAAATTAAGAGGGCGATTCCCTTTGGGATAGCTTCGCTTCACCAATTTTTTGAGGAGGGGCGATCGATAGTTGCAGGAAAAAAGTTTATAATAAGTCTACAACTCACAGGAAGCACGACCATGACAGCAGTCGTTACCACCCTCAAAAATTCTGAAATTATATACCCGAGCGCTGATGGAGAACCAGTGGCAGAAACTTACGACCATCTTTACGCAATTTTAACCACTTTAGAAGTCTTAAAACAATACCTGGCTGACCGTCGAGCTACTGTTTTAGCAAACCAATTTTTATACTACGCTCAAGGTTTTTCCAAATTGCGCGTAGCACCTGATGTCATGGTGATTTTTGATGTAGAACCAGGTGGCAGAGATAATTACAAAATCTGGGAAGAAGGTCAAGTGCCGAAAGCGATTTTTGAAATCACATCACCCGGTACAAAGTCGGAAGATATAATCTATAAAAAAGACTTGTATGAGGGGATAGAAGTTCAGGAATATTGGTTGTTTGACCCTAGAGGTGAATGGATTCCTGAACAATGGCGTGGGTATCGATTGGGAGAAGATGGGTATGAATTAATTAGAGATAGTCGCAGCGAGGTATTGCAACTGCGGTTAGAAATAGAAGGAAAATTGATTGGGTTTTATCGGGAAGATAATGGGGAGAAATTATTGATTCCCGATGAATTGGCTTCAGCTTTGCAAGCAGAACGGCAACGGGCTGAGGCTGAAAGTCAACGTGCGAATGAACTCGAAGCTTTGTTAGAGCGTTATCGATCGCAGTTTGGAGAATTATCGCAGGATAACGCCTAAAGATATAGGGTGCGATCGCACTTCAAGACGATCGCACTCTTATTTCTCAGGTATATTATTACTGGACTCTATCTCATTTACACTTCAGTATATTCTTTGCTTTTTTGAGACTCCAACCAACGTTGATAAGCTTCTTTGTCACCTCCAAAGGAATCGATCGAAACTTGACGTTCTGGCATCGGTTTTAGTGGAGCATCGATCGGGGAATATTGGCAATAGCAGATTACTACCATATCAAATTCACCGATCGGAATATCGGGAGTATAAGTCTCAACTCGCGCCACTTCCCAATCGCTGGTGCGGTAATGAGTGCTGTAACCGTGCCTATCTGGATCGTGTTCTGCTTCTACGCGCACAAACTCTGGGGGACGATAGCCAACTTCAGGAATTTGGTCATTAGAAGAGTCAAAGTGTTCGGCTAAAATGCGAGTCAATGATTGAGTGTGCTGGAATTTTCGATCTTTCCACCCAGGAGTTCTCGGTTCTGCTCTGAAAATAATGTATTTATGCATCGTCGTCCTCTCTTTCAGTGTCGTAGAATGATTTGGGAAACTCTGTTTGGCCTCGAAAAACACAATCAACTTCTAGACCATTTGTATCAATTTCCTCTATGTCAAGTAGTTTCCAACCATATTTTCTTTGCATCTCATAGCAACAAGCTTCGTCGGCTGCTGCGTGTCGAGATTTGTCTTCGTCTGGATCGTAACGCAACCAGTTTGGATTGTTTGGCATAATTGTATTGCTCCCTGTGTTGGGTTGACAACCTTGGAGAAGCCGTCTGGATGCAGTATTTGCTCTACTGCGTCCGGGCGCGTCTTTGTAAAATTATAGGATAATTCAGTCCTGGACGCGCTCCGACCAAAGAAACCGGGTTTTTTACCGCATCTTAGGGTCACAACCAACTATTTTTGTAAAAAAACCCGGTTTCTCGGCCTCTATGATTTCGATTTGCTAACGCGGTGCGTGTTGATTAATTCGATCGCGGATGCGGCTTTGGAGTTCGATCGCACTTGCGTTAAAATTAAGGGCGATTCCCTTCGGGATAGCTTCGCACGCGCGTATTTTTTGGGTAGGGCGATCGTTTTGCGATCGAACTTGGGCATTCTAGATACAGGTGCTTGGTGAGTGCCTGGAAACAGTCTAGACAAAGGATTAGCGATGGAAAGTACGCAGAAAAAATCTAGTAATAGTCCCGTTCATTGGAGAGATCGAGTTAAGCAAATTTCTGCGTTAGTATCGATGGTTTCGTTTGGTGGTTCGGCAATTTTTGGTATTGTAAGTCTGTTCAGCAGCGGTTTGAGCAGCCAGCACCAGCAAAAGCCGGCTGCGGTGGTTGTTTCCCAGGAGTCTTTGGTGGCGGCCCAGGAACGGGGATATGTAACCGTTTTGCAGCGGGAACCGCAGAATCAGACTGCTCTGGAGGGGTTGGCAAATGTGCGGTTGCAGATGAATAATAAGGTGGGGGCGATCGAGCCTTTGGAGAAGTTGGTCAAGCTGCATCCTGACAGAGCTGATTATAAGATATTGTTGGGGCAGGCGAAGGCGCAGAAGTAGGGGAAGGAGCGATCGCTAAGTTTTGGCTTGTGAGGCTAATCGTGCTAGTTGGGTATAAATCCTATGAATGACCTATATCAAAGCAGCTTTTATTTTTCTACGGAAATCAAGGAGCAGTTGCTAGTAAAAAATCTTGTTTCGTCAGGCATGACTGTGTTTGATGTAGGAGCCAATATTGGCAACTATTCAATTTTTCTAAGTCAACTTGTTGGCAAATATGGGAAAGTGTACTCATTTGAACCTACATCTAGTACATTTAGGCAACTATTGAGTCGATTTCAAAATTTTAATTGCTCTAATATTTATGCTTTTAAAAAAGCTATTTTCTCGGAAAATAAGCAAATAGAATTGAATGAATTCCCAGAAGAATACTCATCTTGGAATAGCCTTGGCTTTCCCAAAATGCTAGATCCTGAAAATCACGCAGCCTATGTACCTATTGTTCGTACAGAAATAGTTGAAGCAATTACTCTTGATAGATTTTGTCAGCAAAACAAAATAGAAACTATTGATTATTTAAAAATAGATGTAGAAGGCTGTGAAAGTGATGTTTTAAAAGGAGCAGTTGAACTTCTCAAAAAAAAAGCAATTCATTTTATCCAGTTTGAAATTTCTCAAAAAATGTTAGAGGGTTTGAGCCGTAAAGCTAAAGATACTTTTGACGTACTGAGTGAAAATGGATATGAGGCTCATCAGATTCAGAGCGATGGCAGCCTTGGCGATCTCGCGACCGATTCGCAATCTTTTTATGAAAATTATGTTGCCTTTCCTTCACTGGAAACAGAAATATCAAAGGTAATAGATAATATTTATAACTGCGTCAAAGCGTATCGCCAAGAACGAACTCAAATTTCGATTAATAACCTTCAGCAAGCACGCCAACAATTGGCAGAACTTTTGCTTAATTTATCCGCAGATCAACTAGCAATTACTTATTTTGTAAAAATAGGAAAAATACATGAAATATTCCTGAATAGTGAAATAAAGCGTGAAATTTTCCCTAAAAGTTTATCTACCATTTTTTGACAAAATAATCCAATGCTAGATAAAATTTTAAATTAGTAGTGCTAATAGATGGTAGTTATTACGTTAAACAAGGAAATAAAAAATGTTTTGGGATGATATAAAACTAGTAACAGAACAAGTACAAAAATATGGACTAAGAAAACCTTTTGTAGATTTAGGTGGACTGGAAAAACCTACGATTGCTGATTATGACTTAACGATTAAAACAGGAGACCAGTCTGCTAGATATGTCGGCTTGAGGCAAAGACCTTTTGACCATATAGATCCAAGTTATTTAATTTTAAATCCTGAAAAGGGCGATCCCGCAATAGAGGCTCTACCTCAAAAATACATCAACTTCTTCGGGACGGCTGTCTGCCTCAATGTCATTGAACACATAGAAAATCCCCTTGAGGTATTTCGTGCTTTTTACGAAATAATGAAGCCGAATAGTTTATTAGTGATTTCAACTGTATTTTTATTCCCCTACCATCCATCTCCTCGTGACTACTGGCGTTATTCGCCAGAGGGTTTGCGCTTTTTGAGTAAAGAAGCTGGCTTCACAGTATTAGAGTGTGATTGGAGGCTCTCTATTCCGGCTAGTGCAGGAATATTAGATATTCATACTCTAAAACCTCAAGAAATAATTTCAGTTTTTGTCACTTTAACTAAAGGAGAATTCGCTACTACAACAGGGGTCACTTATCCCTTGCCGAATCGTGAATCTGGGAATGAAATAGCTAATAGATTAATTGAGATTGAAAAAATTGCTGTTAAAATATCCAATTGTGTTGAACAAACGCGAACATCTTTAGATAGTGATTCAACAATTGCGTATCTGCAAAAAAGTCGCCGGCAAATAGCAGATGTGTTGCTGAATTTGCCAGCCGAGCATTTGCCAAATATTTACTTAGCTGAACTAGCGAAGATTTCTCAAAACTTAGCTTCCAGCGCTATTAAAGAGCAACCCCTGACGGAAAAAGAAATAATTTTTATTGAACAAATCCTAGAGGAACAACGCCAATGTTATTCACTTCCTGAATGGGAGTATATTCCCCAAAAATGGGCTAAAAACAATTTAAAAGTGAAGGGTTGGAATGTTGAAAGTATTTTAGAAATCCGCAAAGCAAATTGGTCAAGATTTCAGGAATTGCTTCAGATGGATAAACCTGTAGCAAAAAACTATGGAACTCACAACACCTACATGGCTTATGCCTATGTGTTAGCTTTGACGACTCAGAGAAAAGAACGCATTTCTATACTCGATTGGGGAGGGGGTCTTGGAGAGTATTACCTACTCAGTAAAGCTTTATTGCCTGATGTAGAAATTGACTATCACTGCAAAGAGGTGTCTATGCTTTGCCAAGCGGGTCGTGAACTTTTGCCAGAAGCCAAGTTTTATGACGATGACAGTGAGTGCTTTGAACAAAGTTACGATTTAGTTGTGGCAAGCTCATCTCTGCAATATTCTGAAAATTGGCAGGGAGTCGTAAGTCAGTTAGAGGCGGTGAGCCGTTCATATCTTTACATAACTCGCCTCCCAATTGTCCACAAAGTAGATTCTTTTGTCGTGTTACAAAGACCGTATCAATATGGATACGGAACAGAATATTTGGGTTGGTTTTTGAATCGAGGAGAGTTTTTGAATTACATGAATAGGGGGAAAATGGAATTAGTGCGGGAATTTATAATTGCAGAGGGGTTTCCAGTGCCAGGAGCACCCGAGCCTGGAGAAGGTAGAGGGTTTTTGTTTCGTCCGCGAGGCACAGAAAAATGATTGACGCACTTTTTAAAGAACGGAAGGTTTTGATCACGGGTGGATTAGGTTTTATTGGCAGTAATCTAGCTAGACGTTTGATAGAAATAGGGGCCGAAGTGTTAGTGGTAGATAGCCTTATCCCTGAATACGGTGGTAATATCTTCAACATCGCTGGTATTGAAGACAAAGTAAAAGTCAATATCTCCGATGTTCGCGATGAATACAGTATGCGCTATTTAGTGCAAGGGCAAGATTATTTATTCAACTTAGCTGGGCAAACCAGCCATTTGGATTCGATGCACGACCCCTATACTGACTTGGAGATTAACTGCCGATCGCAACTGTCCATTTTAGAAGCTTGCCGCAAATACAACCCCGATATTCAGGTAGTTTTTGCCAGTACCAGGCAGCTTTACGGCAAGCCTGATTATTTGCCGGTAGATGAAAACCACCTACTGCGCCCCGTAGATGTCAATGGCATCAATAAAATGGCTGGAGAATGGTATCATATTCTCTATAATAATGTTTACGGCATTCGCTCCTGCGCTCTGCGGTTAACCAACACCTACGGTTCCCGGATGCGAGTCAAAGATGCTCGTCAAACCTTCTTAGGCATCTGGATTCGCTTGCTAGTTGAAGGCAAACCTTTTGAAGTTTGGGGAGGTGAGCAATTACGAGATTTTACCTATGTAGATGATGCTGTAGATGCCATGCTAATAGTAGCGGCTAGTGAGGAAGCCAAAGGGCAAGCTTTTAATCTGGGCGCCGATTGCGTGATTAGCCTGAAGGATACAGCAGAATTGTTGATTAAAGCTAATGGGGGCGGAGAATTCACAGTTCGTTCTTTTCCAGCGGAACGCAAACTGATTGATATCGGGGATTACTATGCAGACGATAGATTGATTCGCGAACTGTTGGGATGGAAACCCAAAGTTTCTTTACTAGAAGGACTAAGCCGGACGATCGCTTTTTATCGGGAACATCTACCGCATTATTTATGAATTATGGCCAACGAAACTGTCATTTTCCAATCCAATCCCAAAGCTAATTACCAGGCTCACAAGGCGGAAATTGATGCAGCGATTCACCGAGTGCTAGACAGCGGGTGGTACATTCTCGGTCGAGAAGTTGAAGCTTTCGAGCAAGAATTCGCTGCTTATATGAGCGCGAGTCATTGCATAGGAGTTGGTAACGGTACAGATGCTCTAGAAATAGCGCTGCGTGCCTGTGGCATTGGCAGCGGGGATGCTGTGATTACAGTATCTCATACTGCGGTAGCAACAGTTGCAGCGATCGAACTAACGGGGGCGACGCCTGTACTCGTGGACGTTGACCCAGTTACTTTCACAATGGAGCCGAATTATCTAGAGGAAGCGATCGCCCAAACTCGCCAAAACTCATCTCTAGGTAATCTCAAAGCTGTTATCCCCGTTCACCTCTACGGCCATCCAGCGGATATGCCAGCAATTGTAGAGATTGCCCGCCGCCACGAGTTGTATGTGATTGAAGACTGCGCTCAATCTCATGGCGCAACAATTGAGGGGCGCAAAACAGGCATCTGGGGAGACTTAGGGACTTTTAGTTTCTACCCAACAAAAAACCTGGGAGCTTTGGGGGATGGCGGTGCTGTCGTTACGAATCATGCTTCATTAGCAGAAAAAGTGCGGAGTTTGCAACAATATGGCTGGCGCGATCGCTATATCAGCGATATTCCCGGCATGAATACCCGCTTAGATGAGGTGCAAGCAGCGATTTTGCGCGTGAAGCTGGCACACCTTGATGAAGAGAATTACCGGAGGCAGCAAGTTGCTCACCACTATGATACTTTGCTTTTCAATACCCCTCTGAAACTGCCCCAAAAATGTGGGAATATCGATCATGTATACCATCAATATGTTGTGCGCGACAAAAAGAGGGATGACCTCAGAGCCTTTTTAAAGGATAATTCAATTGGCACTTTGATTCACTACCCATTGCCAGTTCACTTACAACCTGCTTATCACGGGAGGGTAGCGATCGCTGGCAGGGGACTAGAAGTGACAGAACAAATAGGACGGGAGATTTTGAGCTTACCGATGTATCCTCAATTGAGCAACGAGCAGGTTCAGTATGTGAGTGAAAAGATTATTTCGTGGTATCAAAAAATAGCGAACAAGGCATAATGTACTACTATTGCAGTTATTTCGATCATCGCTACCTGCCAAGAGGACTGGCACTTTATCGCTCATTGAAGCAGCATTGTCCCGAATTTAAATGGTGGGTGTTGTGCTTGAGCAAAACTTGTTATGACGTTCTTTCGGAGTTGGATCTACCAGATATCCACTTGATTGCTCTCGAAGAATTTGAGCGGGGAGATGAAGCCCTGATCGCTGCCAAGCAAAACCGCACCCTGGTTGAATATTACTTCACATGTACTCCGTCTTTGCCCTTATTCATCTTCAGAAATTACCCCGAAGTCGATTTAATCACCTATCTTGACTCGGATCTTTTCTTTTATTCTAGTGTAGAACCAATTTATGAAGAACTGGGTGAGCAATCAGTCGGAATTATTGAACACCGTTTCTCACCAGAACGCCTCGAATTAAAAGTATTTGGAATTTACAATGTGGGGTGGGAGTCGTTTCGACGCGACGCAAATGGTTTAAGCTGTCTGCAATGGTGGCGGGAACGATGTATTGAATGGTGTTACGATCGACCAGAAGGCGATCGATTTGCCGATCAAAAATACTTAGATGACTGGCCAACTCGTTTTCCCGGCGTGGTAGTCTTGCAACACAAGGGAGCCAACGTAGCTCATTGGAATACTAACAATTACCAAATTTATGGTGATGGAAATCGGGTGTGGATAGATGAGAAACCTCTCATATTTTTCCACTTTCACGGGTTTAATCATTACAAGCAGGAGTTTGAGCTTTCTGGTCTCAACCCAGATTTTAAAGTCAAACGATTTAGCGATCGCGTCATTTTTCGAGATATCTATGCTCCCTATCTTCAGACTTTAAGAGAAATAGCAAAGGAAGTTTCACCGCTTTTGCCAGAAGTTTCTATTCAAAGCACTATTAGAGGGATAGCAATTCCTGCTATTTCCGCGAATAATAGTTGAATAGAAACCCCAGCAGAAGCCGAGGAAAGTTAAATGATGAGGAGAGTAGCCCATGACCAACTGGCAGTTAAAAACCCCTGTATGCTTAATTATATTTAAGCGCCCTGATACCACTGCAAAGGTATTTGAAGCAATTAGGCAAGTCAAACCCTCTCAACTATTGGTAATTGCTGATGGTCCACGCCCAGATAAATTGGGTGAATCAGAGAAGTGTGAAGCTACCCGTCAAATTATTGAGGGTGTAGATTGGGATTGCGAAGTCTTGAAAAATTACTCGGATGTAAACCTAGGCTTGAAGCATCGCGTGGCGACTGGCTTAGATTGGGTATTTAAAACAGTAGAAGAAGCTATTATTCTAGAAGATGACTGTTTGCCAGACGCAACATTTTTTCGGTTTTGTGAGGAACTCCTCGAATACTACCGCCACAACCCGCAAATTATGGTGATAGCAGGCACAAATTTTTTATTTGGATGGAAACCGAATAATGATAGTTACTATTTCACTCGCTACATCGACTGCTGGGGATGGGCAACTTGGCGGCGTGCTTGGCAGCACTTTGACTTTGAAATGAAGCAATGGCCAGAACGTCGAGATCGGAACTGGCTAGCAGAATTTTTACAAGATTCTCAAGTGGCAGAACGGTGGACAAAAACATTTCAGGCTACCTATGATGGCTATATTAATTCCTGGGCATTTCGCTGGAAATTCGCTTGCTGGCTCCAAAATGGTTTCACAATTATTCCTGAAATTAATTTAGTTTCTAATATAGGATTTGATAATCCTGATTCTACAAATACAATCAATGTGGACAGCTTATTAGCTAATACGCTGGTACAGCCCCTAGAATTTCCTTTAAGGCATCCTTTGTCTATCAGCCGTGACCCTCAAGTAGATGAATTCATTCAAAAAATTGTTTTTAGTGGAGATTCATCATATTTGCGAAGTAAAATGGCTAATGTGTGGTTGAATTTAACTAGGGAGGAACTGGAGGATATCCCCCAGCAGGATATTATAATAAGAATTCTCTCTTCTTGCACGATTGACCAAGCTATCACAAAGACCGAAAAAAATCTGGTACAGGAGTTAATGGTAAATATGTCTACTGAATTGAATGAGACAAAAGCTATTCAGAATTTACTGGTAGCGATGCTATACATCTATCCCCATCAGTTACCGTTGCAGTATGACCTCTCCCGAATTCCCCAGTGGCTACTTAACAATTATATAAAATTTATCTTAGAAGCTCCCATTTCGTTTAAAGAAATGGGTGAATCAGAGGAATACTCTCACCACTTGCGAAAAGTAATCAATACTCTCCACACTTACATTTTTAGCAACCCCACGGCAACAAATTCCCAAGAACTAGCTCTCCTTTTCACCCTGAATGTCAAGTTTTTTATGGATTTTAGTCCAGAAAATTTGAAGGAAATTTACAAAAAACGAGCCGATATCATGGAATTTTCTTTGCGGAGCCAGGGGTATCAACTAGAGTATGATTTTCCAGCGCGAATACCAGCTAGGAGTAAAATCCGCTTGGGTATTATTGTGAATAAATTTGAGCCAAATCCAGAGACATTTGCCACTTTGTCAGTTTATAAACACTTAAATAGAGATTTATTTGAAATAATTCTCTATTCTACCCAAGCTAGTGGACACCGGATTGAAAGGTACTGTTCAGGCCATGCTGATGCAGCAGTACAACTTCCTGAAGACCTGTATAATCAGGTGAAGACTATTCGCGATGACGACCTCGATCTCATTTTCATTGCTTCCGACATAACATCACAAACCAATTTAATTACATTACTTTCCTTGCATCGTTTGGCACGAGTTCAAGTAGTGGGTAGGAACTCAACTGGGACTACTGGTATGAGTAATGTAGATTACTTTATCTCAGGTAAACTGACTGAGCTAGAAAATGGCGCTCAAGAACACTATACAGAGACCTTAGTGATGGTGGAAGGGCCGTCTCTGTGCTTCGATTTTGCCACTGAAGAGCAACTCCTCGTGACAACAAGTATTAGCCGAGAAAGTTTAGGAATTGCCCAGAATTCGGTAGTTTACATTTCGGGGGTTGATTTTGACAAAATTCTTCCAGAAGTACAAGCAGCTTGGGCGCAAATTCTTGCTAGGGTGCCTAACTCGATTCTAGTGTTATATTTATTGAATGATAACATAACACTTAACTCTTCAGGAAAAGCGTTTAAAGACCGTTTTTTGCAGGTGCTAGAGAACCACGGTTTAAATGAGAATCAGTTAAGATTCCTTGAGCCATTACCGAATCGTGCTGATATTAAGGAATGTTTAAAAAATGCTGATATATATTTAGATTCTTACCCCTCCTCTGGCATGGCTTCGCTGATCGATCCGTTGGAGGCTGGTTTAGCGACGGTTGTCAAGGAAGGAGAATCTGCTCGTTATCGCCTGGGTTCTTCACTGTTACGAGAACTCGAAGTAACTAACTTAATCGCTAACAGCGAAGAAGCCTATATTCAGCTAGCAGTTGCTTTGGCACTTAACTCACAGTTGCGGGAAAAAACGAGCGAGCAAATCAAGCAAAAAATGCAGAGAAAGCCGAGATTTTTGGACAGTCGCTCTTACTCGGCTCAAATGCAGGCGCTATTCCAACAGTTCTTTAGCAACTACCAGGCAAATGCTCTCACTGAAAATTTGAGGTTAAGAGAAGTTAACCTGATTGTATTTCCAGATTGGAGTCAATCAGAAGAATCACTGTACGAGGAATTGGGTGCTGTCCTGATTGCGATCGCAACTCACCCAGACAAAAGTAACATAACTCTCCTAATAGACAACAGCAACATTTCTGAAGAAGATGCCCACCTGCTTTTATCCAGTGTTGCGATGAACCTTTTGATGGAAGAAGATTTAGACGTTTCTGAGGGGCCGGAAATTTCACTAATTGGACAGTTAAGCGAAATCCAGTGGGAAGTTTTAATCCCCCGGCTTCATGGGAAAATTGGATTAGAGCATGAGAATAAAGAGGCGATCGCTCATGCAAAAGCAGAGAAGATAGCCTTATTTGAATTAGACAGCTTAAAAATATAAAATTCAATCCTCTGTTTCCGGTGAGATCGCATTTAATTCCGCTTCAACTACTCAAATGTATTTGTGCAACAAGGTGTGGCACAAATTGTATCAAATCCGGTAGCATCGGACTTATATGCGCGGGGGCGGGTTTACTATATTGTCTATTATGGGCAATTATTGCTGGTAAACCCTTCGACTACGCTCAGGGCATCGCCCGCCCCTACAAAATTTAATATCATACAATACCGATGTAACCGGAAACGATATTATTCATCAGAGTATGCTTTGTTGACACTCCCACCCCTGAATGGGATGGAATTCTGAGCGAAATTTCGCCCTAAATATCCCTATTGCTATGGTTCCTGGGCGCAATCCTGATAGCCTTACATTTCTTCAGTTTCAATCAAGCTTCTAAGAATCCCGACTATTTTCCCTACGTTACCTAAAAAGTATTCATTTAAATCAATGGTGATAGTTTGATCTTCTAGTTGCATAAATTTCCAGAGGCTACCAGTTGTGATGACTCCATAAACTTTTTGAACTTCATTTCCTTTTTGATGGTTAAATAACTGAGCAGCAATCATTTCTGCCATACATTGACCTAAGCCTGTTTCTATATTGTCATTTTTTGCTTCTACTAGAGCAATAACTGGTGCTTCTATGATTAGCTGCTCTGGCGATTTGCTAATCAGAAAATCGCAAAATCCGTTTAAACCTTTTTGCGAATCTACAGTAAAGTCTTTGCCAGAAAATAGAGCAATTTGATTGGAGAATTGTTTTCTGAGCTCAATTAGTATTGGCATGACAATCAGTTCAGAACGAGATTTTTCCGAGTTAATTGCTAAAGCTAGTGGAATATTATAATCTAGGGTTTCGGATAAAAAATTGCTGTAGCTAGCTTCGGGAATATTTCCAAATATTCCGACTTTTTCGGATAGCCGTATTCCAAACGATGACTTGATTTGTTCGATAGTAAATTGGCTATAAGGCATTTAGGCAATTTCCTAAATATTTTGACTTATAAAGTATAACACACGCAATCAATTATAGCGTTTCTCAATTATATCAAGCTCGGTTAATTGCTGATCGTCACCGGCCGGGTGGGTTTATGAGATTGTCGGTTTTCGGCAATTATTATTGGTGAGGGGATTGGTGTCAACTTAACGTCAAACCCAGCCACAGAATGCTATTTGACTATTAAGCCTAGATCCCCCCTAGCCCCCCTTAAGAAGGGGGGGACAGGAGTTTTCTTAAAGTCCCCCTTCTTAAGGGGGATTTAGGGGGATCTGGACTCAGGTAAAAACGAGATTTATCAAGGCTGTCAGGCTTAAGTTGACACCAATGTGGTGAGGGGAACCCCTACAGGAATTAGATCTATTTAACCGAACCTGATATTATATAGGTACGCAACGATCCACCCTATCCCCAGGGAAAATTAGAGTGATTGATAATTAATAACCGTTAAAAACTCATCAACTGTTAAAATTGGGCAAGAAAATTTATCTGAAAGGCACAGTAAATCACCATCACCTGTCACCAAATAATTAGCCTGACCGACAACAGCTAACAGCAAAAAAGGGATATCAAAAGGATCTCGACATTCAGGAACTACAGGCAAAGTATCGGGCATCAGCACAGTATCACAAAACGGCAGATAGTCTGACAGTAAATCTTCCTGCTCAGAGTTTGTGAGTTTGAACTTTGGGTAAGTAAGCACCCGAACTAACTCAGAGATCGTAACTTCAGAAGCTAAAGGAATAAAGCGATTATTCTGCCATGCAAGGCGCAATCTGGACAGTCGGCCCCCAAACACTAACGCTGACAACACTAAATTTGTATCAATTACCACTCGTGGATGCTCAATCATAACTGACGCGCCCACTCCACGGCATCAGTAATATCCTGTTCATTCACATTTAACGCTCCTAACTTAGCGCGTACAGAATCAGCCCCTTGAATTTTTACTGGAGTCAGAATAATTTGTCCACCTTCTACCTTAACCTCAAAATATTCAGCCGCCCCGATAGCTTGAGTTATACTTTTAGGTAGAGTAAGCTGGTTTTCAGCCGTTAATTTGGCAAGCATAGCAAACTTTCCTATTTAGTTGTTTAAGCTTTGCTTAGTTTAACATATCCTAGAAATAATAGAAATAAGTCCCGTTAACCTGTCATATAGCACGTCCAAATCATTAATACAGATTTGTAGGGGTAGTGCCCCTGTGCCTACCCCATCGATACGGGGGCGATCGCGGGGGGAGTGCCTCTACGTTGCACTTAATGGTTTGATTGGTCAATATATATTTGCCACATCTGCTCATAAGCTTTTTCCATCTCTCGCGTAAATTGCTTGCCATTCCATAGCGGAGCAGTTTGTCGTGACTGTCGCAGTTTCCAAGATATTTGCTGTCGCAAAGCTGCGTCTTTCCCTAAACGAATTCCCCACTCCACGTACTCTTCATCTGTCCAAGCAATCCCTTCGGAAATACCTGCATTCATCATCATCGTGTAGCTGTTGCGACTAGCAAATTGCTGCCCTACGCGGGTTACTATAGGAACACACATCCACAGCGTCTCCATTGTAGTTGTAGCTCCGTTGTAGGGGTAAGTATCTAATACTACGTCAGCTATGCCTAAATTAGCGCGGTGGACTTGCTCTGAAGAAGCAGATGGTAAAAATTTTAGGCGATCTCCACTCACCCCTTCTGATTCTGCAATTTGAATAAAAAAGTTTTTAAGTGATTCTTGATTGGCTACTCCTTTCACTAAAAAATAGCTGTTGGGAACTCCTTTAATAATTTGCATTTGCAGCCTTGCTGTATCCGGGTGATATTTGTATCCCTTCTGACCAGTAAAATAAATAACAGCATCAGTAGGAATATCTAATCGATCGCGCCGGAGAGTAGGTACACCGACTTCAAAACCATCTACAGCTATATAGGTTTGAGGCAAACGCCAGATTTTCTCTGTGTAGTAATCCTGAGCCGATTCCGGTAAAACATAAGGATCGGCAATAAAATAATCAACAGCAGGAATCTCCGAGGCATCCCAACCTAACCAGGTTAGTTGTATTGGTGCTGGTTTCATTGCTATTGCCTCGCAAGTGTTAGTTAGCGTTAAACTATCAAGGTCTATCAAAATGTCAATTTCATCTTCATAAATTTTTTCAGCAGCTTCTTGACCACTGAGTTCTAATTTGCAAGCCTTAGAAACCTGACCTACAAACCATTCTTGTAATGAATTATAATTTTCTTGATAGCCCATAAAGTAACCATTGATCTCAAAGCGATCTCGATCGTGGTACTGAAATACCCATCGTGCTAACCAACCTACAGAATGATTCCACAGGCAGTGCGAGATATATCCAATTTTTAAACGTCTTGTAGAAACATTTGTTTTTATCAACCGAGCCTTCCACTGGCGACACAGATATACCTTTTCCTTCAGAGACTTTTCTATATGTGATTGTGCTAGACGAGCTATTTGACTGCGAATTTTTAAATTTTCCTCAAGTCGGTCTTGCAAATAAGGAAAGAAAAAAATAGAATTAAATAATCCCAGAGCTGATGTCCCCCATAGATCATCATTATTTTGTTCATTTATCAAAGAAGCAAGCATGGACTTCTGCAATTCAAAACCCAAGCAAACTTCATTCCAGTAGCCACCTGCACCCATCAACCCGCGCATAATTAGCAAGTTACCAGAAATTTTATTGACTAAGTTTTCTTGAAGCGAATAGTATAATTTAGCTGCTTCTATTCCCTTCGTATATTCACGGCTATCTTGATAAAAAGAA
Source organism: Microcoleus sp. EPA2 (assembly GCA_020882975.1). Classification (GTDB taxonomy): domain Bacteria; phylum Cyanobacteriota; class Cyanobacteriia; order Cyanobacteriales; family Microcoleaceae; genus Microcoleus. The sequence continues at coordinate 233,103 of JAHRFD010000001.1, forward strand.
GCCAACGCATATAAAAATTCTTGGTGTTTAGGAAGTAACTTTAAACCTAGTTCGGTAAAACGGGCAGCAACATCAGCTCGTTTAAATGAGTAACAAAGTTTATAGACAAATGGATGTAGAAATTGCTCTAAAATGGATGTATTGTCTTTAACATAAACTAGAGCTGTTTCGGCAAAATCGAAAGATGAAGGGTGAAACGGTGCCAAATCTAAAACATTTTTCAGCACTTGTATTAATAGCTCAGTATCGACTTCTACTACTTCCGAATTTAGCAATTCCAGGATATGCAGCTCATTCAACATTTCTCCCTGGTATGTTTTGAGCAAAGTGGACAGCCCGATTAAATGTAACAAGTTATTAACTTCTTCTGGGTTAATTTCCCGTATATGTTGCCGGATTGCCCACGCTATACAATAGTCCTGGTCTGTTGTGCCCTGTAATCGTCGTCGCTCTGCTTCTGTTTCCAATACCTCAATTAATTCTTGTGTCCAATTTTCTATGTCTTCTGGCTCTCCATCTGCCATTCCTATGAGCCATGTTGTCTGAGCTTCACTTTCTTGGCCCTGCAATAAAAAAATCAAACCTAAGTGCCAGTAGTAGGAGTTCACATTAGGCTCATGAAAAATTGCCTCTTCGTAAATTTTCGCTGCTTGATAATAATTTCCTGAACAAATATATTTTTCAGCTTGGTGTTGCCATTCGGCAATGAGTGAATCACTAGAAATCATAAACAATTCAAGGAATTTTTATTAAAATTTTAAAGCGGGTAGCGTTATCTGCTACCCGCTGATGACGGACTATTAACAAGCAGAAGTAATAAAACTCAGAAACTACTTGGTAACAGGTTCCGTGAGGACTGTCAGCGCGGCACAGTCAGTAGTACCTGATGTCATATCAGTTACAGCACCTGTACTTGTACCTCCTTCTTGGCAGATGATGCTGGTAGTTGTTTTTGCTTCTCCAGCTACTATTAAAGCCACACTTCCCCCATATCCTTTGAGAGAGCCAACCTTTGGTTGAGCGTTAACAACTCCTCCAGAGCCCGTCTCACCTTTGCTCAAGTCATATGTGTAGTTAGTGGTTGAAGTTTTGATACCAAGACCCAATTGAGTACCAGTGTTATCGATCGAAAATTTGCTATTCTCAGCGTAAAAAGCCTGCTGACCCTTGTTCATTGAACTGACATACTGCTTGGCTTCAGATTGCTTGGCCTTGTTTGCTTGGTTGAGGAACGCGGGCAAAGCTATAGCAGACAAAATACCGATGATGATGATCACAACCAGCAGTTCAATCAGGGTAAAACCTTGATCCTGTCTTCTTTTGTTGATGTGTTGCAGGAACTTGGCTTTAAATTCAGTCTTCATAAGTCTTTTCTCCTTGAGGGGTGGGATGCTCGATTTCTAACTCTTATATGTAACTTACCCAGTTATCGGCGCTTTAATATCACCCCTGAGCAATTTTTTTCTCAACTCTTGGCTCTAAGGTTCCAAAAGCACATACAGAAAGACTTCCAGCCTAATCAACAGTTCCTTGACTTCCTCAAAGGCAGTCCGCTGACTAGCAGGCTCTAGGTTAACACCGATCTGGGAGCGGATTTGGAACCACTGATTCACCAGGGATACCACAGACTGTGGCCCCTCCCACAGAGGTAGCAAACAAGCCGCGATCGCACTCTCGATCGCCACTGGTGCCAAAGTCGCCACAATAATATAACGACTAATCTCAAACGGAGTCTGACTGTCAATACAATTAGTCAAGTCTTCCCTCGCCTGGGAAGTCCTCAGTTGAGGGTGCAGGTGTACCCGCGCTTCCCGCCACTGGGCCTCCGTCCATTCCGCCACCGGCACAAAATCCTGAGTTCGATCGGGATTGCCACACCAAAAATCAAACAGCCGGTGTAGGGGATGAAACAGTTCAAATAAATGCAGCCGCTCTTCCAGAGAAGCTTCTGGCAGACTCATCGCCAAAAACGTCGGCAAATCATCTGGATCTTTGAACACATCCATCAAATCCCATTGGTGCCACGCCACCATACTAATAAACTCTAGATCAGCACCTCTCAAAAGTGCAAATAGTTCAGGCACGCTACAGCCTTTGTCACCCACTAATAAATAGTTTGCCAGAATCCATCCATCATCCTTCCCGAGATCGGAATTCCAAGTAACTGCTTTGAGCCATATTCCATCTTGCAGCGATTCCATAGTCTCCCGGACTATTGCTATCTCCAAATCTCCAGGGATTTCATTCATTAATCCCATTATTTTGAAAGCAGCTTGAGCGCGAAACATTCCCGCTCTACCAATCGAACTGTGCAGGTTTGTGCGGATGATGCCATCGGGAGCCAGAACTGACTTCATCGCTTGCAATCCAGCAATAGGATCGGGTAATAGATACAGAACTTCGTCAGCATTGATATAGTCAAACTGTAACCCTAAAGTTGGCAACTCTTCTATTTTCAAAGCATAAAACTCTGCATTAGCAACCCCATGATACTGTAAACGTTGCTCAGCTAGTTTCACAGATTCTTCTGATAAATCGATACCTACTATTTTCGATCCCGGATTGGCAAGAGCTAAAACCAAGGATTTATAACCAGTGCCGCATCCGGCATCAAGGATAACTTTACCGGAAGTATTGATGACTTTTCTATTTCTGAAGTAGTAAGCAGTTACCAGATTATGAAGGTAAAGCAATTCACTGTTGTCTTTAGGAGATTCTTCCAGGGGGATTCTGGGATAAGGAGTATTGTCAAATTGCTGGCGAATGTTTTCTATTAACTCTAAATTTTCGCGATCCATGTTCAATTACGCTCAACGCTGGCAAATTATCTTAGTATCTCAGAAAATATGCGATGTTCCCCCAAGTCGCAACATACAGCAGATTCCAGGTTTATGAAGTACACTGTGCGATCATTCTCAACTTAAGCCGTCAGCCCGCCAAGTCTGCCAGGGTTGCCCGCCAGTCCGCCAGGGAATGAATTCCCTGTCTAATAGCTAAAGTCCTCTGAAGAGGACTGAAGAACTCATGAGTCCTCTTCAGAGGACTTTCGCTTTGAGGCAGGGGTTTCAACCCTTGCCGGACTATGGGTTGTACCTTAAGTTGACACGCTTTGGGCACGGTGCGGTGTCCCTATTGCCATTATCACTACTTCAAAAACTCTATAATAACCTTGCCCTCAATTCATCAGCAGATAACTGTGGCATTTCTTCTACCAACACTGTCAATTCGGTCACTGATAATTCTACTAAATTTCTCACTGCCGTAGCGAGAATATCTGCTGATTCATTTAAGTACCTTTTCAATACATATTCCGCCAACAATTTAACCGCTTGTTCCTGTCCTGATTCATCGACACTCAGCATTGATATCGCCAGCAACATCCGAGTAAATTCCGTCGCCGACAACTTGGATAGAGGCGTTAAAAACACGCTCATTTTGGGACTTAATTCTCCGAATTTTCCTGGCAGAAAATCTGATAAAATTAAGCGTTGCTGTTCTTGTCTGCCTCGTTCTAGCCCTCGTTCTAGCCCTCGTTCTAGCCCTTCTTCCCTAGCTTGTTGCTGTGCTGCTTGTATTTGTTGTTGAAAAAGTGGTGTAATGGCCATAATTAACTCCCGCTCTTCTGGTTCTAATTGCTGTGGGGTATCGGTTACTAAATTTGACTGCAACCTATATAATAACTCTAAGGCAGTCATCCGCAGCGGATCGTCCGTTGCTAAAGAACTCAATTGAGAAATAGCCCTTTGCTGCACTTTCCCTTTCCCCAAAATCCTCAACCACAGGGTTTCTGGTGTTTCTGGTAATTGGTGAATCACCACAATTGCCCCTCGCCAGTGCTCTGGGAAAAAATAGATGCCCTCCAACCAATTAGATGGGTCTGGTGTTCCACCAAAACCCGAAACTAATGATTTTGAGGCTGTAGGTGTTAAAATCCACAGGAAGGGTAGCTTAGTATCATCATAGCGAGTATTTTCTCTTCTTGCCTGTCGCTCTAATTCTCTTCGTAAATCGAATAACTTACTGGTACAATTCCAGACATCGCCCAGAGCTATGGGATTGCGAAACGGTTCAAATATTGCAGTTGTGTTTGCCATTTTTCCCAACAATCCTAGATTTTCTGTATATTCTGGGATGGGAGTGCCGGGAGTGAAATAGACATCAATTTCTCGGACTTCCGAAGTCACATCGCGACCAATATTGACTTTCCCGATGGGAGAGAGCATTTCTTCCAGGTATTCTTTGGCAAAGCGATCGTGAATGAATCGCGTCATGGAATTTATGATGGATTTTTATCACTGCATTTTATCATCATTTAATTGCTGTGCGATCGCCCTAACCAGACATCCCCCTCCTAAACTCTTTCATCGCTTCCACACTCGAAGCCATCAGCAAGCAGCGACACAGTAAATTAATATCTAAATTGTTATTATCACATTCAATCAAAACAGTCTAAATTCAACTCCACGCCCAGGGTACAAACTTGCAATAATAGTCTCAATCCGTAATTATAGAACCAACCACCACCTCCATGAACACCAACATCAGCCCGATCCTCAAAGTATTTACCCTCTCCGCCGCCCTTTCCCTCGCCATCAAGTACGCAGGGCCTAGCTTATCCATACCCTCCACCGATTCCAACGCTCTCATTGCCATCCTTTCCCCAAGCCTGATTGTAGCTGCTATCTTGGGGTGGCGGGCATGGCAACAGCAATAGCAAGGCGAGCTAGAGTGCGATCTAAACTTGGTCTAAAAACTACCGATGCGCCAGAAATCGGGATATAGCAATCCTAAATCATTTGTGAACTTCTTACTCCCTCCCCTTGCTAAGGGGAGGGTTGGGGCGGGGTAAAAAATTTACGACTCATTTAGGATTGCTATATAAGCCTGATATTATTGTACTCCACGAATAAACCATGGGAAACCAGCCACGCTGGGAAAAATTATCAATGATTACAATGGGTTCATAAGTCCCCTTAATCGTCGAGGTAACTAGCACTAATTCGGAGGATAATTATGCCCTGAAACTAGAAGCATAGGAATCCATGGGTATTCAGGAATAAGGGATTATAGACTATAAATCCAGAGAGATAGAAGGAACCGTTAAAATTTTAACCATTAAACGCACCCCGTTGGGTGAATTGTTTTTGGTTTTGGTTGTTGACGACGTTAGCCCAGAAGTTGAAGTTAAGACGGGTAGAATCGCTGGTTTTGACTTTGGGTTAAAGACTTTCCTCACCTGCTCAGACGGTACAATAATTGAGTCTCCCCAATTTTTTAAACAATCCCTAAACGCTATTAAAAAAGCTAGTAAACAGCATTCTAAAAAGCTAAAAGGCTCATCAAACAGAGAAAGAGCTAGAAAGAATCTAGTACGCAAGCATGAGGATATCTCTAATCGTCGGCATGATTGGTTCTGGAAGTTAGCCCATGAGCTAACTGATAAGTTCGATCACGCCGGGGAGTATGTCAACATAATTCAATCTGACACCAAAACAGTTGTTCGTCAAAGGTCAATGAGGAGTCTGCTTCTTCTGGTGTGAGAGTAGGGGTATTTTTTAAAGATAGGATTAAAGTGCGATCGCCCGCATCTAAGATATCTTGGAGAGAGTAGATTTCCCAAACCTCTCAAGTCCCACACTAAATCTTGATTCCCCAATCTCAAACCAAATGAAGCTAGGACAATGGATGGGCTTATTAGCCCTGATCGCATCTTGTTACATACTTTGGCAAATCAGGCAAGCCTTACTGCTGCTATTTGCCGCAGTCGTCTTAGCCACAGCCTTAAATAGGCTAGCACGGTACTTACAGAAATTCCGGCTCAAAAGATCGATCGCAGTCTTACTTTCAATTACCTTCCTAGTCCTGATATTCCTAGGCTTATTTCTAATTATTGTACCACCCTTTACTCAACAGTTTCAACAACTGACCCAAAGAGCGCCTCAAGGAATAGTCAAATTAAATGAGTGGATCGATCAGATTGAAACTCGCTTTTCTGGACAATTTGGTCAGCGGCTGCCCAATCTTGATGTTAACGACATCATGCAACAACTACAACCTTTATTCAACCAACTCGTTGGCGGTGCAGGAGCTTTTGTCGGGAACACATTAGGAGTTATTCTCAGTTTTTTGCTGGTCATAGTTTTGACGTTAATGACATTAGCAGAACCTCTCTCTTATCGGAAAGCATTTATCCAACTATTTCCTTCTTTTTATCGGCGTAGAGTCGATGGCATCTTAGATGAATGCGAAATAGCTCTGGGTCGATGGGCGATCGGTGCTTTAATTAGCATGAGCGTCATCACCCTTCTGAGCTTAATTGGTTTATCAGTATTAAAAGTTCCCTTAGCCCTAGCTCACGCTGTAGTAGCGGGTTTACTGAACTTAATACCAAATATGGGGCCTGGTTTGAGCGTGATTCCTCCCATGACGATCGCACTTTTAGACTCTCCCTTAAAATCCGGTTTAGTCCTACTCCTGTACTTTCTAATTCAACAATTTGAAAGTAACCTCCTCACCCCTTACGTTATGGCACAACAAGTATCGCTGCTGCCCGCTGTCACCTTAATAGCTCAAGTATTTTTCGCTACATTCTTTGGATTTTTAGGACTATTGCTTGCCCTTCCCCTCACCGTTGTCGCTCAAGTTTGGATTAGAGAAGTCTTAATTAAAGATATTCTCAACCAGTGGCACACAAGTCCCACCAAGCTAGCAGCGATTAATTCTGCTATTGAGGAGGAATACCAAGCTATAGGAGTAGTACATAGTCAATCAGAAAGTCTGCCAGAACAAAAAACAGACATCCCAAACAATACAGATGATAATGGTGAACCCAAAAAGTAGATTGTTTCTGATTGCCAATAATAGCATCTGCCACCTAGTCCCAAATAGTCGGTAATCCAGTATTCAGGCAATCTATCAATCTCAAATCTCAAATAATAATATGGGAACGATCGACGAAATCAACGATAAAATCACTCAAGGCAAAGCCACAGTCTGGACAATCGAAGAACTCAAAAACCGAGTCCAAGAAACCAGCATTACCCAAGCGGCGAAAGAAGTCGATGTCATCACCACAGGCACCTTCGAGCCAATGGAATCATCAGGGGCAATTATCAACCTCGGCCACACAGATCCCCCCATAAAAATCCGCCAGTGCTGGCTAGACGGCGTTCTAGCCTACTCCGGCTTTGGTGCAGTAGACCTGTACCTAGGAGCCACCCAAGTAGCCGAAGACGGCGAAGAATCCCGCGAAAGAGGCGGCGGACACGTCATCGAAGACCTGATTGCGGGGAAACCCGTACAATTGCGCGCCCTCGGACAAGTAACAGACTGCTACCCCCGCACCTCCTTTGAAACCACAATTACCCGCGATACCATCAACCAGTTTTATTTATTCAATCCCCGGAACGTATATCAAAACTTTATTGTTGGTGTCAATGGGGGCGATCGACCACTATTCACCTACCTAGGGCCCCTACAAGCAAACCTAGGCAACGCCGTCTATTCCAGCCTAGGAGCCATGTCCCCCCTGCTGAACGACCCCGACCTCGAAACCATCGGCATTGGCACGCGCATCTTCCTAGGAGGCGCTCAGGGCTACATCACCTGGGAAGGCACCCAGCACTTCCCCCTGCAAAAACGGCAGGCCAATCGTACCCCCATCGGACCGGCCGCCACCCTAGCACTTATCGGCGATGCAAAACAGATGAACTCAAAATGGGTACGCGGGTGCTACTTCAAAAACTACGGCCCATCAATCATGCTGGGAATCGGCATCCCATTTCCTGTCCTCAACGAAACCGTCGTTGCCCACTGTGCAGTATCAGACAAAAAAATAGTAGCGCCGGTGGTAGATTTCTCAATCCCCCGGCGCGTGCGTCCCACCTTCGGTTTAGTTAGCTATGCCCAATTAAAAACAGGTCGCATTCTGATAGAGGGTAAACCCGTGCGAACAGCCCCCCTAGCAAGTATGTTTCTGTCCCGACAAGTAGCTTTGGAATTGAAACAGCAAATTGAAACTGGTCAATTTACTCTCACCGCACCAGTTGCTCCTCTGCCAGCAGACAGAGTATTTCTGCCACAGGATGTGTGGGGGGCGCAAGTTAGATTGGAATAGACCAGTTCTGGATACAGAAACTAAATTTTGGGGAGGCATCACTCCTCCACAGGCTTAGGTTTCTTCACAGGCTTAGGAAGAGGTTCCTTACGAGCAGGGGGCGCGGAGGCGGCTGAGGGCTTGATATTTGGACGCCCTACAGGAGCGCCATCACCACTGGGTCTAGGAGTATATGGACGTTTATTTCCGCCTCCTCGGAAGCCGGGGGGTTTTTCGCCAGGGGGGAATTTCCGCTTTTTGATCGGCAGTGCCCCAATATTATTAGCCTGCTGAATTATGAGATTGTCAGCCTGTAACTTGACATGGAAATCCCAAAAAAACCCGATCGCCTTTGTGGCTAAATCCCCCTGAAGTTTCAACTTAAAAAACTTCATCTTGTCGTCATTCTTGCGGGGAGCTTGCTTAATTTTGACGATGACATACTTTTCTCGATCGTGAGATTGATAGATAACCTCACCTCTAATCGAAAAATAGCCATCTTCAACATTAGGTTCAGACTCTGGGAGAGAGGGGATAGAGGATGTTAAACTGCTCTCAATTTCCCCGGAAACTGGACTTTCCTCATCTGAGGAAATTTCCGAAGGTTTTTTGAGCGTTTCAGGTTCCCAGACTCCCATAATCTGGGCGTGTAAGTTACCATCTTCTTGCCTGGTGCGGGGATAGACCACCCACAGGTGTTCTTGTTCCAAGTCCAAGTGATTTTTGACTAAACTCATGACTCTACCGAGCAAAACCGCGTCTATGGCAGTTCCGTCAGCAGCGATGAGCATACCCCGCGTGAAATGTTCTTCAGATTGGGTGTAGCGGCCCCGGACCAAACCAACAGCTCGGTACTGTCTAGGTTCACTGGGGGGGGGAATCGGATGTTGGCGCATCACTGCGGGTATGTCATCGGTGGCTGGACTCTCCTGCTCAGCAGAGTCTGATGTGACGGTGGGCGATACAGAGACTGCTGGAGTATCGCTGGTAGATGGAGATGGGGGTGCTGGCTCTGAGAGTGCGGGAGCATCCCTAGGTGGATCTTGTGGCTTTGCTTCCTCCTTGGGGGGAGAAGTGTAGCGTGGTCGTTGCAGGGTGTCCTTGGATGCTGGGGCATCTGTTGCCATTGGCGGTTGATTTTGGTCAACCGGTGCTGCCAACAGCTCTGGCTGTGGACTTTCCTCTGGTGTCTCAGGAACTGAAACTGTATCTTTGGGCGGATTGACGGCCAGTTCGCGAGGCTGAGCCTTGCGAGTTGAAGTAGATTTGGGCGATTTGGAAGAGCGGTTTGGAGAGGGGTTCATAAAAACTCCTTGCAGCGGAGACACATCCCTTGAGGGAAATTAGGAATAAACTGAAGACACTGCTTTCAAAACTACTAGCACCTGACAGGAGAGCACGGGGCTTTCATGTCAGGTTGTGACCCGTCAACTCCAACTTGCAAGGGGTAGTAGAGTGTCGAGCAGTCCGTTGGCTGCTAAAATCCTTGTTGGCAAAGACTTTAGGAGTTGCGGACCGATCGTCAATTCGATCGCCCTGTAGTTGGAGTTGCTGGCTAATAGAATTTAGGATATTCAGCTTGCCTATTTTACTTAATCCAATTACCGAACGGGCTGATCCGCCATATTTTTGGTAATTTTTAGCTCGACCAGACTAAATTGGACAGAGGGCGCAATCCTTGGGGCTGCGGGTCTGAGTGTCCAAAATTGTTTAGCTAGCATGAAGTTGTGGGTCTGTTACCATATTAGCTGCAAGCAAAAGATTGCTTTGTCACAGTTGGGCCCTAAAATTAAAAACCTGATGGACTTGGCTTAGGCAGCAGGTGATGCCTTCAATCTCGGAAAATAGTAAATTTTAAGCTCAACAAGAAGTTGAATTATGGATAAAACAAACAAGGGTCGTGGATTGATTACTGTGGTGGTGGTGCTGTCCCTCATCGCTTTTTTGGGATTTTCTCTGGTCCCACTTTTGGACAGCATTCTCAAGGGAAGCCAAGCCCAAACTAGGTCAACTCCAACGCCTACTCAGACGGCTGCAAGTGGGGAAAAGCAATCAGAGTTGCTGCAAGCTCAGGCGAGGGGTTACGAATTGGTTTTGCAGCGCGAGGCCGACAATGTAACTGCTTTGCGAGGCCTATTGCAGGTGCGGCTGGAATTGATCGGACAAGGAGTGGGGGACATTAAAGATGTAGTACCTCCTTTGGAAAAGTTGGCTAAGTTGAATCCTGAAACTACTGAATACGGGATTTTACTGGCTCAGGCTAAGGAACGCACGGGCGATCGCGAAGGTGCGGCTCAGGCATACCGGGCTATTTTGGCGGCTAAGCCGGGGGAAATTAAAGCTTTGCAGGGGTTGGTGAATTTGTTGCTAGTCCAGCAGCGGCCCGAAGCAGCGATCGGATTGCTGCAAGATACCCTCAAAGCTGCTCCGGCTGCAAATGAGGCAAAACCGGGAAGTATCGATACAACTTCGGTGCAGTTGATTTTGGGACAAGTTTATGCTGTCGGGAAGCGATTTGACGAGGCGATCGCGATTTATGACGAATCTGCCAAAGCTAATCCCAAGGATTTTCGCCCGACTCTAGGAAAGGCGATCGTATTTAAAGAACAGGGCAAAAAAGATGAAGCAAAAACCCTATTTGCTAAGGCTACAGAGTTAGCTCCTCCTAACTATAAAGACCAAATCAATCAGTTAGCTAGCGATACTCCCAAGCCTTCAGCACCCCCTGCTGCAAGTCCCCAACCAGGGACTTCATCAACTCCTGAATCGACCGCTTCACCGAGTCCTGAAGGTTCACTACCTAAGCCTTAAGGAGAGTTTTGAGTTTTGAGTGCGTGAGTTGGGAGTTCAAGAATTTAAAATTCATGCACTTACTTCCTTCTTCTTACTTCTTCCTTCGTGTCCTTCGCGTCTTCGCGGTTAAATAATTCTTCTAGTCCCAACGCACTAAAACTCGAACACTCTCTCCATCTAAAATCTCAAATCGGATTGCCAATTAGACACAACTTCGGAGGGAATTATGACCCAAAGCGTTGACCGCATTGTTCTACCTCCTGCTTTTCCAGACCACACTCAATTACCAGAGTCGGATGGTACTTTTGTGAAAAATTTTCAGGAGCATCCACAAAGTTTAATTTTAACTGATTCGATCGGACCAATTTTGCAGGAACGGCATCCCGATGGACAATATGCGATCGGTCAAGACTGCGGTATTTACTGGCGAGAAACCGAGCCACCGGAAAAAGGTGCAGAAGCTCCTGATTGGTTTTATGTTCCCAATGTACCTCCTAATATTGACGGTCAAATTCGCCGTTCCTACGTGCTGTGGCGAGAACACATAGCACCTTTAATTGCGTTGGAATTTGCTAGCGGGAACGGGGATGAAGAGCGCGATCGTACTCCTTTATCGCGCACTGATGAAGGGCTAATAACGAAACCTGGCAAGTTTTGGGTGTACGAGCGGGTAATGCGAATTCCCTATTATGGCATCTATGAAATTAACAGCGGCAGATTAGAAGTTTATCGATTGATTGATGGGTATTATCAACGGTTAGAACTAAATCAACGCGGTCATTTTCCGATCGCACCTTTAGGCGTAGAATTGGGACTTTGGCAAGGCAGTTATCAAAATCAAACTATGCTTTGGCTCCGCTGGTGGGACGAGGAAGGTAATTTGCTATTGATTGGCGATGAAAGGGCAGAATTGGAGAAATTGCGAGGGGAACAACAGCGCGAAAGAGCCGAACAAGAAAGGTTGCGAGCCGACAGTGCAGAGCAGGCACAACAAGCTGAATTTCAGGCAAGAAGGGATGCAATTCCCCGATTGTTGGGAATGGGTTTGAGTGCCGAACAAGTGGCGGAGGCGTTAAGTTTATTCGTGGAGGAAGTTACGGAGAATGCTGGAGAGTGAGACAGGGGGAGAGAATTGGGAAAAGGGCGATCGGTATTAATAGACTTCATCATGAGAACCCATTTTGAGCAATAAAATAGCTTCCTCCTCATCTTTTGGATCGGTCACAAACTCAAATAAAATCCGATAATCATAATCTATGGAACAGGACCAGATACCCGATAAATCTCCTGTCAATTTGTGAGTTCGCAAGCTGGGGTTAAAGCAGTCTTCAGACAAAAGTTCTAGCGTAGCTTCAATTAAAAGGCGAAGCTGAGGATTTTTACGAACTAACTTTTTGAAAGTACGAATAGATTTGGGAGTCCAACCAATTTTCATCAATCATCCAACTCCGCCATAAAATCGGCTACCGAACCAAATTTAACATTGCCCTCCGCATACTCTTGACGAACTTCTGCCACTTCCTTAAGTAATTCATTTCGTCGCTGTTGTCGCAGACGATTCTGAAGAATATCTAGAAGCATGGCTTGATCTTCTAATGATAAAACTTCTACAGCTTCAAGAGCTTGCTGGAATTGAGATGTCTGTGTTGTTTTGCTCATATATTATATTTAACTGTATGATACCGGATAAAAGCAGTATAACACTGCCAAGTTTGCAGTCATCCCCCAGAGTTGAATAAACAGCAAATTCAGTAGATTGTGTTTACTCTTCTGACCACGAGATAGGTTGTCCATCGTGTTGATAAGAATAATCTTCTGGCGACGGATCTCCGTCCCAAGGAGGTGCTTTTGCTTACCTCTGGTATTGGTTGCAATTTTTATTTCTGATAGTCCTGGACGCATGGAACCCAGAAACCGGGTTTTTTTACAAAAATACTTCGTTGCAGCCCGCACCCAAGGTAAAAAACCCGGTTTCTTTTGTCCGAGTGCGTCCAGGACTGTTTGAAAAACGTTCGGCTTTGACAGCTAGCAAAATATGGTTGAGCATATCTATGCTTGGCGAACCTGTAGTTGTCAATTAGTAAGGTGCGAACTGCCCAAGAAGGGATGCTATTCCCCGATTGTTGGGAATGGGTTTGAGTGTCGAACAAGTGGCGGAGGCGTTAATTTTATCTGTGGAGGAAGTTAGCCACAATTATCACGGCTGAGATAGTTTTATCGGGATAAAGTTAACTTCAAATTCTCGAAGATTCTCAAATTTCAACTGTCTGCTTCTCAGCTTTTGGAAGAAGTAATAGCAAGTGCCACATCCTCGCGAGTTGCTCCCAGCGCTAGCATTGTCCTTACCATCAAATCAAGAGAAACAGACGGATCGCCAGCTTCTATTTTAGCTACCCGTGACTGACTAGATTTAATTTTCTTAGCCAAACTTTCTTGAGAAAGATTTTGACTAAGGCGAAGCTGCTTCAAGCGTTTAATTAGAGACAGCTTCATCTCAATAAAAGCAATTTCTTCGGCTGAAAGTTCTAGAAAGTCTGCGGCATCTCCCACCCGCCAACCTGCTGCTTCTAAACGTTGACGTTTAATGGCATCCATTGTAATTATTACCTCTTTTTAAAATTATATGAATTGCACAGAGCAAGGATTGTGAATGGTGAATTGTCTCTCAATTTGTAAGGTGGGCATTGCCCACCCTAAAGGAAGTCCTGAAATAACTAGGTTTCTCCTGAGCTTTGATCGTACAATCTCAGTCGTTTTTGACTGTTTTCGATCGCGCGCTTAGGCGTTTTCTGGGTAGTTTTTTGAAACACCTCTGCAATGACAATAGCATCTGAGTCAATCCGGTAAATAATTCGCCACTGTTTACCGGCTTCACTATCATCGATCCGCAATTCGTGGCAGTGAGGGCTGATGCTTGGCATAGGCCGAGAGACAGGCATGGCTAAAATTTATCCATTTTGTAACATCCTTAATAAAATCCCTGCCTCAATTCGCGCTGAGGCGGAAAAAGGGGGAGTTTTTACGGAGCCTCTGATGAGCCAAACAACATCTTTGTTCTCGCCTTGGGATTCCATAAATTAAGTAGTCTAGTCATAAAGTTTACAAATATGTCGTATCTGACATAATTATAGCGCAAGATAACTAAAAGTGGTAGAAGAGACTAAAGATTGCCGAATTGCCTCTCAATTGGTAAGGTACGCATTGCCAGCCAGCCCAGTCAAGGTGCGATCCTCTTCGAGGGCTGCGCTAACAACTGATTTGCGTCATTCTAGGCGGTGGCGATCGGCAATAAACCTGGTTTATTACCGATCGCCTTTTAAAAGAATCAGATTTAACGATCGCCCGCTACGCAATTTCAAGCGTTTGAGGGATTTCTTCACCACCTTAATAGGGCTGGCATTGCCCACCTATAAATTAATACTTCCTCTCCTGCGGCTCAAACATCGTAATCGCCACCGGCATATAAGCCAAATCGATGCCAGCCGGCGAATAATAGGCCAGCGTATGCTTCAAGAAATTGCCGTCATCCCGCTGCGGAAAATCTTCCCGCGAATGAGCGCCCCGACTTTCCTGCCGCTTCAGAGCAGAAGTTAAAATCATTCTCCCCACAATAATCAAACTTCGCAACTCCAAAGCTTCCACAATTTCCGTATTCCACAACTTGCCTTTATCGTCCAAGTAAACCTCCTGATATTGTCGCTCCAATTCCTCCAATTTTGTCAAACCTTCCTGCATCAATTCGGCGCTACGAAATACGCCGCAATACTCAGTCATCGTATCTTGATACTGTTGCCGAATTTGATTGATGCGGTATTTGCCTGGACGCTCTACAAGTGCTTGAATTTGCTCTTTTGCTTCCTTGATATATAACTGTTCGTTTACAGATGGAAGCTTGCGATTTTGGACGAATTGTGCTATGGTTGCGCCAGTAACTTTGCCGTAAACTACGCATTCCAACAGCGAGTTACTGCCCAAACGATTTGCGCCGTGAACTGACACGCAAGCTGCTTCTCCGGCTGCAAAGAAACCGTCTACCAAACCATCAACACTACTGCGAACTTGTCCTCTAACATTAGTAGGAATTCCCCCCATTGAATAGTGGACTGTCGGACGCACTGGCATCGGCTGATTTACGGCATCAATTCCTAACAAACGGTGGGCTTCTTCCCAAGCAAAAGGAATTTTGCTCATGATTTTTTCCCGTCCCATGTGCCGCAAATCCATGTAAATAAATGGGCCGCCAGCACTACCGTCTACATTGATTCCTCGGCCTGCACGAATTTCTAAGGAGATGGCCCTAGATGTAATATCTCTAGGCGCTAATTCCATCCGCGAGGGGGCATAGTTCGCCATAAAGCGTTCCCCTTCGGAATTAATCAAATAAGCCCCTTCGCCCCGCACAGCCTCGGAAATCAACACTCCCACGGGATACAAACCAGTCGGGTGAAACTGCACGAATTCCATATCTTCCAACGGCAATCCCGCCATAGCAGTCATTGCCAAACCGTCTCCAGTCGAGGCGTAATCGTTCGAGGTCGTGTTGTAAACCCGACCATAACCCCCCGTAGCGAACATCACTGCCTTAGCGCGCACAACCTCGATTTGACCGTCTACAAGGCGATACATAACTACGCCCTTGGCTTGGCCTTCTTCCAAAATCAGGCGGGTGACGTACCATTCCTGATAGATGTGAACTCCGTAGCGGCGGAGATTGTTGACTAATTCGTGGAGGATGGCGTGACCGGTTTTGTCGGCGGCGTAGCAGGTGCGGTTGTGGGAATGTCCGCCAAAAGCGCGCTGGGCTATTCTGCCATCTGGGAGGCGAGAGAATAGGACTCCCATGTGTTCTAAATCGATGACTACACCGGGGGCTTCGCGGGTGAGAATTTCGACGGCATCTTGGTCGGCTAAATAGTCTGAACCTTTTACGGTGTCAAAAGCGTGGGCTTTCCAACTGTCTTCGGTATCGACATTTTGCAGGCTGGATGCCATACCGCCTTGGGCTGCGACGGAGTGCGATCGAATCGGGTGAGTTTTGGCAACTACAGCTACCTTTAAACTGGGGTCAGTGCGGGCTATTTCCACCGCGGCGCGGCAACCTGCTAAACCGCCGCCCACAATGATTACGTCGTGTTCTAGCATTTTTTGAGTAGTGTTGAGTGTTCTGCTGTATGTATAATTTTGATGCACAAAAAAAATCCTCACGCAAAGGTAAGGAAGTTTTTAACTTTTGATTTTTAATTTGATGGATAATTAAAAATCTCTGAGAGGGATTAACCCACTGCTGGGGTAGGTTTTTGACCTGGTAAATTGGCGCTAGCGGGTGGTATCGATTCGGTAGCTGGTTCTACGGCTGTGACTTCGATGTGATTTAGCAAAGTAGTCACAAACGCAAACAGTAGGAAGGGTAGAGACAGGACTAAGATCAATCCGACGGTGGCTAAGGCGTAGATTTGACGGGCGCTACTCCACAAGGCGAGGGCGGAGGCTAGGCTTAGAAAGATCACAATCAGCCAAATAATGATTTGACCGTAAATGTCGCCGAAGGTCAGCGTGCATCTGAGGCGATAGTTATGGAAGTTATTCATTTTGGGCCTGGCGAGGTTGCTATTAGGACTTGCGCGAAAATACTTGAAATTTCTTAGTCTAGTTAGCGTGAACTACCCGCCGTCAAGGGTCGTACCGGTATGACGGAGGCTTCTCCCTTCAACGACCACAGCCACCACAGTAGTAGATTTGCGTCCATACTGTTTTGGTCTTACATAGCCTTCAGGAGCAATAACGCTGGTTCCCAACGTCAATAAGCGCAAGCCTTCATTTTTGATATTTATCGCGGCATTAATGTCTCTATCGTGCCGATTGCCACAGTGTGGACAGTCAAATTCTCGTACAGATAAATCCATTTTTGGCAGTGGCTTCAAAGTATTTGAGCAAAGATGAGTTGATGCAAAAAATCTACCTATTTCTAGATAAACTTTCCCCACCATTTCTGCTTTATATTTAAGCATAGTACAAAATATTCCCCAACCAGCATCAGATATTGATTTGGCTAGGCAATGATTTTTCACCATGTTTCTGACTGCCAGATTTTCTACTACTACGACTTGGTTTTTGTCTACTATCTTGCGCGATAGCTTGTGCAGAAAATCCTCGCGGACTCTTTTGGTTTTTGAGTGAACTTTAGCTACTGCCAGCTTGGCTTTTCGACGATTATTTGTCGTTTTATCTTTTTTGCGAGCCAGCTTTTTTTGCTTACGAGCTAAATTTTTTTCATGTTTCTTTGTAGCTTTTGGATGTTGATATTTAGAACCTTCTGATGTAACTGCAAAATCAGTTAGACCTAAATCTATGCCAATCACATTACCCTCAGAGCTAGATTCTGGGCATTCAATGCCATCATCCACAAGCATGGAAGCAAAGTATCTCCCATCAGGATTTTTGGATACAGTCACAGTTTTGACTTTACCTTCAATATCCCGATGAACTTTAGCATTGACAGTACCCAACGAACCCGGAAATTTAATCTCACAATTACTCAATACTTTGACATTTTGAGGGTATTGAATAGATTGCTTCCCTTGGCGTTTCTTGAATGTTGGATACATGGCGCGACCATCAAAGAAGTTGCCAAAGGCTACACCTAGATTCAAGACCGATTGCTGAAGACACTGAGAGTAACACTCAGATAGCCATTCATTGTCAGTTTTCCACAAGGGTATTGACTTTTTTATGGTCATGGCGGTAACGCCTTTGCCAGTCTCTTGATAGGTTGCGGTTATTATAGCCAAAGACTGATTCCAGACCCAACGCACACAACCGAAAGCCTTAGCAAGGTATGCTTGCTGGACAATAGTAGGGTAGATTCGGACTTTGACAGCTTTCAGCACAATACTTAGATTGCTTTTTTGATTAGTCTAAGTTTATCATAACAAAAAATATTAGAAAAGCCAACAATTTGCGATGCCCCCTCACGCTCGCCGAAGGGATGATCTCCTCATCCATCCGCCATCGCCTGCTAGCTTTCGCTTTTACGTCTTGTGGCTGATGGAATCGTCGATTCACGTACCTTTGATCCCACACTAATCGAAGCGATATAGTGTGGGGATTCCCGTCTGCTAAGCTAACTTGGTTTGACTGCGGTTCCAAAGATTTTTAGAGAGGTCGCAACAAGACTTTATAAATTTACGGAAAAATCTACTTTCGGACCGATCGCCAATTTCGTAAAGAAATGTTAAGTTACATGGAGATGTAATTAACTTTTAGAGGGTCGCACCTGTCTTTTTGCCTATGTCGCCCGATCGCACATTACTGATTTCACGCTCTTTCTTAGCAGGTTTGGGCACTCAGATGTTTTTGCACCAAGAGGATCGAATTCCCCAAGAAGGCCCGGTGTTGGTGGTTAGCAATCACCGCAGTTTCTTAGATCCTGTGCTGCTGACGGCGGCTTTGGGTCGATCGATCCGGTTTGCTTGCCATCATTACATGGGTCAGGTGCCGCTGGTTCGGGAATTGGTAACATCTTTCGGTGCTTTTCCCTTGGAAGCACCGCAACACCGACAGCAGCATTTTTTCGATCAGGCGACAGCCTTACTGCAAAATAGGGAGATGGTGGGGGTGTTTCCAGAGGGTGCTGAACCGATGGTGAATTTTACTCAACCGCATACTGTCGGAAAGTTTCAGCGAGGATTTGCTCATTTAGCTTTGCGAGCTCCGGTGCGGGATTTGGTGGTTTTGCCCGTGGCGATTAGTTCTTTTCAAGAAGAGTCGGTACGATCGGCTATACCCTTGAAGTTATTGAGTTGGTTCGATCCTTCAGAACCTTTGTTCGATCGAGCTGGATGGCATCCTGTGATACTTTACAGACGAGTTAATATTTTAGTCGGCCGTCCGTACTGGATTACGGTCGATCGACAACAGCAATATCGAGGGAAACAAGCCAAAGCAGTTGTTGCGGAACTTACAGAACATTGTCACGGAGAAATTGCACAATTACTCCAAGCAAGTTGACTGTTGACTGTTGTCAGATTTTAGATCAAATCAGCGAGCATCAAAATTCTTGCTCTCTCTTTTTTTGCTCTGGGTTTTATCCGTTATATAAAGGTTAAATCCTTCGACTCCAACCGGAATGATTTAACCTAAAATCTCATCTTCATTTTTCCTGCTTCCTTCGTCTATAAAATCTAAAATCAATTGACTTTAATCATGTCAAATTCTACTAACAAGCTTCGTTTCCTAACGCCAAAATCTCCGAATTCCGATCTGCCTTTATTTGTATTTCTTCCTGGTATGGATGGTAGCGGTTTGCTGCTGCGTCGGCAAATCCCTAAATTAACCAATGATTTTGACATTCGTTGCTTAGCTATACCAGCCAATGACATGGCTAGTTGGGATGTACTTGTCAGCGAAACAATCGCCTTAGTTGAAGCAGAAAAGGCAGCCGGAAATCAGAGGCCGGTTTATTTGTGTGGGGAATCATTTGGGGGGTGTTTAGCGATGAAAGTAGTTTTAGAAGCTCCTCAATTGTGCGATCGACTAATTTTAGTCAATCCAGCTTCTTCGTTTCGACAGCAACCTTGGGTACAGTGGGGTTCTTACCTGACTCAATGGCTACCGGCAAGCCTTTATCCGCTGTCGGTAGTAGGTTTATTGCCAGTCTTAGCATCCTTGGGAAAGATTGGGCGAGAGGAGCGACGAGCTTTGTTAGAAGCGATGCAAGCAGTACCTCAGAGCACTTCTGTATGGAGATTAGCTTTAGTGCGATCGTTCGATGTTGACGAAAATCAGTTGAGTGCGATCGAACAGCCGACGGTAGTAATTGCTAGTGGTAGCGATCGACTTCTGCCTTCTTTAGCAGAAGCGAAGCTTTTAGTCAAGGTAATTCCTAATGCTGAACTGGTGATGCTGGCTAACAGCGGTCATGCTTGTTTGTTAGAAACTGATGTTGACCTTCATAGAATTATGCAAACTCAGAATTTCTTAAATAGGTCATTAGTTGTCAGTCATTAATGATTGATTATCATCAACAACAATCAACAAAAATTTAGAAAGTTTAATTGTTTTGGGAAAGCTAGAAAGGAGTGAATAATTAAGAATAAATCGTTCGGAACTACCCCGCAGGGGGTAAGTTCCGATAACAATTAACAACCAGCTACCAATTAATAACCAATAACTAATTAAGATTCAGCCATTTTTGAGCATTAAGCCGCTGAACTACACCAAAAACCATTAAGTCTAGGGTGATCTTGCGCTCGTCTATCAAAAAAGGTTCAAGAGTGCTAGTTTTTGTGTTACTTTCAGCGCAAGAAAAAGCTCTTTGACTTTGAATATTTTCTTGAGGAAAATACAAGTTAAATTGGCGCTGACCTAATTGGAATTTGCCCACTACTTGCCAACAATCGCCGGCGGAACTCATGCCCGTAACGGGGATTTTTTGCTTAGCAAAACTGATATCTAAATCCTCAACGCCCTGCTTAGTTAAAGCAGTTTGCAAAGCAGGCAAATAGTCTTGTTGAATAAATTCTGCGAACGGCTTGTCTTCAACAGCAGGAGCTTTTTCCTTTTTAGCTTTAGCTGGGGGCTTATCGCCGTCAGCTTTTGCAGCAGGCTTTTTAGCCGCAGGCTGAGGCTTGTCAGTGCTGGGAGTGTTTTCAGCAGAAAGACTAGGAATTTCGGCTTCGCCTGCTGCTGGATTTGTCGGTTCTTCTGCCATTGGTGCTTCCTGTAAAAAAGTGATGAGTAGAGGAGTCAGGAGTCAGTAGTCAGTAGTTATTTGTTGGTTGTTAGTTTTAGTTGTTGTTTCTAATAACCAATAACTAATAACCGATGACTACTGACTAATGACTGAGGACTATGATTATTCTAAATCTCAGCGACAGCTCGTTCAATCAAACGGCGGGCCAAAGTTTGAACGCCTGTGTGTTCGTAGTAGTTGGTAGTCACGTCGAGGAATGCCCCCAGATAGTCCACCTTATCAGCAGAAATTTCCACAAAGTTTTGCAAGTGGCCCATCACGTTTTGGGGAGTCAAACCGCGATCGCTCACAAAAGAGCCCATCCAGCCAGAAACCGAGCTAAAACTTTCCCCAATAAAGCCTAACTGGCCTGCTGGGTGGTCACCAGGAATCATACTGCTTATGGCATTAAACGATGGATTGGATTGCAAATCGCTTGGGGAAAGCCTCTGAATCCAAGACTGAGTTGCCATGATAAAGTCTGGGCCCAGGGGAATCAAACCATCAAAACAAACCAAAGCCGCCATCCGCATCAGGGATTCGCCACCGTAGTCGGCCAAAGCACCAGCAAAATCGCCGATGCTGTCGCCGGGAAGGCCGTTGATTTGGCAAAAAGCTAGTAACTCAACGACTAACTTCAAAGAAAGGTCGATCGTTTGAGCCTTTTCCGGCTTGGGAGTAAGATTGCCCAGCATGGACAAAAACGGCACATTTTGAGAGACTTTGTTTGCCATTGCTGCTGCACCTAGGGCCTTGTCCGCACTGTCGATGGTTTGGTAGAGCCAGAGAGCGCGCTGATAGCCTTCAGATTTATCGTTGTAGAGATAGATAGCCCGCTCGCCAATTTGCTGGATCAGTTCTTCATCTGTTTCGCCTGTTACCGTGCGAATTGTATTTTCAAAACCAATTAAATTGTTCCACTCACCGGGTACAACAAAGTCAAGGGCTCTGAGAGCTTTGACAGTCATGTTGTCTTTAGGAAGTTGATCCACTAATTCAAAGATGGATTTGCTCACAAAAAACTCCTTCTAGTTGATTAACAGGACTCAAAAGTATTTCTTTTGGCAGATTGCACCAGGCTCAAAGTCAGGGTAGAGATTGGATGCCAATAGAGTCAGACTCAAGTTAAAGCTGGACGATGAGCATAGGTATGGTTATTTGACGTTAGCAAGGCCACTGAGGTTAAATTTTGTCAACCAATCTTCGCGATCGCCAGCAGTAAAAGAAGGATCGCGGGATTGAACTTTCACCTGGTAGCGATTTGCCACGAGGACCGCAGTGATATTAGCACCTTGGGTAACAGCGGGATAGCCGCCAATTTGCTTGCTACTACTTTTGAATTTAGACCCAGCCGAGGGGTTGCCAGCGATGTCGTTGATGGACAACATCGCGACATTTTTACCACCTTTGTTGAGCTTAGCTTCGGCAAAACCTGATTTTTCTTGAGCGAAGACGCGATCGAATCCGCCACCCGACGAAGGGAAATATTTATTTAATTTGCCACCTGCTACTGCCTTCTTGGGCAGGTTTTGATTGTCAGCAGTGGATTTATCAGCAGTTGTCTGCTTAGCTTTAGCGGAAGGTTTTTGGGTACTTTCCTGCTGAGCTTTGTCCCAGCGGGAGGGTTCTGGGGCTTTACCGCAGGAGGTGAGGAGCAAAAGTACCGATATTAGAAATGGAGCTAAGATTCGGCGTGCGGAGGATAATTTCATCGCTGTCTCCTGTAAGAGAGTTTCCATTGATAATTGTGACTCAAAATTCAGCAATTTGTCTTCCTCCAGAGGAGTATTTTTAGCTTTGACAAAAAAACCTCCGCTTGCGGGCGCAGGTTTTTTTGCAATTATCCAGTTCAGAAGGCAAAAAACACCAACATTGCTTACCTAATAAATTCTGAGCATTCTGGTAAATAAACCCAGTATTTTGGCTGTCAGCAACATCAACATAGTTTTTTCTGATGCTCTCTAAAATCCTAGGGCTGGTAAATTTTGGATTTGAGATAATGGCATGGGATTTGAGATTTTAAAATTGCCAATCAAGCCCACAGATGAATCCGGGGGCTGGTTCTGGTGTTAATCCCTAATCCCTAATCCCAAATTTGAATGTGGCAGGAGCGGTAGGATTTAGGCGTCACTTTCAATGTAAATAAACAACAAACCCATGACCACAACTGGCATCAGCCAGGTAATGAGCGGAATCAAGATCCAAGGCAAAAAAGAAGCGGCGTATGAACCTGTCATATCAAATTCTCCCAGCTAAAGTTAGTGTGTTTCAACAGAGGTATTTCCGAGTAGGGTCTAATTTAATTGACCAAACCGCGGAAAATGGCATCGACGCCCTTAAAGTTTTCGAGTAAGAAATAGGCAGCAAAGACACCGCTCATGCCACCAACAAAGAAACCAGCGGTAAGTTGGCTCCAGCCTTCGCCGGTTTTAAGGGCTTCGGGAGTCATGGGATTGGCGCTGGGGTAGGTAGTATTTTCTTTGAAAGATACCAAACCGTAGGCAGACATACCTGCTGTGCCGAGTAGAACTAAGGCGAGGGCTGTAATTAGTCCACCAAGATTAGCTGCTTCTGGATAGTCCCGCAGTGGTCCGAAGACGATTTCTGGGCCGACGAGGAAATAACCGTGGGCCAAGCCGATTTCTAGACCTCGAACTAGGGGGGAGAGTCCTTTGCGGTAGGCTGGCAAATTGCCAATGAATGCTTTGGTAAAATCCGAAGCACTAATGGGAGTTGCTAGATGACCCGTGAAGGGGTCGCCGTTAAAGGGTTGAATCATTTCTGCATTTCTGGGGTCGGCCATATTTAGTTTCTCCTCGGTGTGAAAGAAAGTTGAGGCGTTCAAGTCATATTTTACGCAGGGACGTGTAGCCTATTTGCAAAATTGGCTGCGAGCTTTAGAAAAGTTCACTATTCTTTAGTTTTGAGAATAATTTTTCTTTTGTCCTCTATACCAGAAAGCGAGTCGATCGGGCGATAATCCCAGAAAATAACCAATAATTACTATTTGATTGATGGCGGTGGTTTTGATTACCCCAAGCTGCTGCCACCGGCGCGCACAGGTGAGGACTGCCATGGGTACTATTTTGATGCGGCCTTGTTTTTTCAATCGCCGCACAAATTCAAAGTCTTCCATCACTGGCAAGTTAGGAAAGCCACCGATTTGGTTAAAGGTATCTGTTTTGAGGAAAATGGCTTGATCCCCGTAGGGCATTTCTAGCAAGTGCGATCGGCACTTTACCCCTGTTTCTACTAGCCGCAGGCTGAGCAAAGGCGCATCAATCTTGAGTTCAAAGGCTCCCGCCACTATGGAGGGATTCGTGAGTGCTTGACGGACGCTAACATCATAGCCCTGGGGTAAATGAGTGTCTGCGTGGAGGAACAAGAGGATGTCTCCGGTGGAGGCGGCAGCACCTGCATTCATTTGGGTAGCGCGGCCTGGTGTGGTGAAAATAGTTCGATCGGCTTCATATTTGGCTATTTCCGCAGTGCCATCCTGACTGCCGCCGTCAGCGACTATTATTTCGACATTTTCGGCATTGCGGGCGGTGGAGATGACTTTGGCGATCGTCGGAGCTTCGTTTAAGACGGGAATGATAATAGAAATTTTGAGATTTGCAGTTTCAGTTTCAGGCATACAAAATAAATAAGGGTGCATCTCAATGAGTGCCAATATATTCGTATAGGCTATAGCATGACGGCTGTAAATCTCTGGTTCTCCCTAATAAATTGTCTGCGGTCATGCTTCACCTATGCAAAATCGGGATGCTCCCATAAATAACGCCGTTAGAGTTGTTTTTTTTACAAAGCTTAAGGTATGATTTGCCCATTTATGCCACTCCTGCAATTACCTATTACCTATCCTGTCCTTAACGATGATGACGTCATCTACCTGAGAAAGGCTGTATCTGGTATTAATTGATTTTTATCGCGCCTGAGAGAATTCTCTCAAGCGCTGTCTAACCACTACTGAGAGTCAGTATTTGGTTAGACAAATACAATTACTATATTATGACATCGTGGCTTCCTAAGCAAGTAATTATTTGTAATTATCGATGACAATTACTAATGAATTATGCTAAATTGTCCTAATTTTGATTATCGCAAAATATTGATATCTAAACCGATAAGATCCTCTGGTCTATCGATATCTACTAAAGTAGGGAGAACACCAATATTTAGACCTAGATTTTGAGAGATCGCCAGGGTTTTAGCAAATACTTCACTGCTTCCCCAGTGAATCCCGTCGAACAATTCAGGTATCAGGCAACGCAGCCCGATTAGATAATAACCCCCATCTTTTGCTGGTCCCAAAACTAGATCTTTATCATTGAGAGCGTCAAAAGCTTTGGCCAGCATCTGTTCTTTTAATTGTGGGCAATCAGTACCGATAATTACAACTTTTTCAATCCCGAAATTAAAGGATTTTTGAAAGGCTGCTAGCATTCTTGCGCCCAAATCTCCTTCGGACTGTTGATGATAAATAATCTCAGTTCCCAACCAGTCTTCCATTAGTTGCTGGCTGCTCCCTGTGTAGTGAATTTCTACGGATAATTGGCGGGAGTTTTGAAGAGAGAGGGCGCGGGCGATCGTCCTTTGAGTCATCAGGCGGTGAAGGTTGGCTGCTCCTTCTTTTCCGAGTACAGGAATTAATCGAGTTTTGGCTTGTCCCGGTGCTGGATAGCGAGTGAAAATAATTAGTTGTTCTGAAATCATTTATCGTCCCTGATGTTTAAAGGAATGACTTAATTGAATCGCTGCGCCCAACCCACCCTAGAAGAGATTGATTATTAACAGTGAAGCGTCAACAGTGAACCGT
Organism: Microcoleus sp. EPA2; assembly: GCA_020882975.1. Classification (GTDB taxonomy): domain Bacteria; phylum Cyanobacteriota; class Cyanobacteriia; order Cyanobacteriales; family Microcoleaceae; genus Microcoleus. The sequence goes on from JAHRFD010000001.1 coordinate 258,540, forward strand.
CAACTCATTTCTAGCATTCGCTGAATTGGCTTTAAAGCTGCTATTTGCAGATCTTGAGGCATGGTAATTTCTGGGGTTTGATTTTTCATGGCTAGATACAATTTTTCCAAGGTATTTAATCTCATATGTGGACATTCATTACAAGCACAAGTATTGTTGTTTGGAGGCGCGGGAATAAAGTGTTTGTGAGGTGTTTGCTTTTGCATTTGGTGAATGATTCCCGGCTCAGTCGCTACAATGAAAGCACTGCTGGAACTAGATTGAGAATATTTCAGCAAAGCCGTGGTTGAGCCAATATAGTTAGCATGGCGCAGTACGGGAGGTTCGCATTCTGGGTGGGCAATGATTTCGGCTTCGGGATTTTCGATTTTGAGTTGAACTATCTTTTTTTCTGAAAAGTTTTCATGGACGATGCAAGCTCCTTGCCAAAGTTCCATTTTTCTACCGCTTTGTTCCATCACGTACCGGCCTAGATTGCGATCTGGACCGAAAATTATCGGCTGGTTTTCGGGGATTTGGTTGACTATTTTTACGGCGTTGGAACTGGTGCAAATAATATCGCTCATTGCCTTAATTGCGGCCGTACAATTAATGTAGGAAATTACCAAATGTCCTGGCCGATCGGCTTTGAAGGCTGCAAAGGCTTCGGGAGGACAACTTTCGGCTAGGGAACACCCAGCATTCAAGTCGGGCAACAATACTAATTTGTCGGGATTGAGGATTTTGGCGGTTTCTGCCATAAAATGGACACCGGCAAACACGATGACATCGGCATTGGTGTTGGCTGCTTTCCTGGCTAGTTCCAGGGAGTCACCAATGAAATCGGCGATGTCTTGAATGTCTGAGTCTTGGTAATAATGGGCGAGAATGACGGCGTTCAACTCTTGTTTGAGGGCTTTAATGGCTGCAAACAAGTCATCGGGCAGTCTGCTTTGGGTCAGGTTGGGAGAACGTGCGGTGGTAAACACAGTTAAAATATTCCGCGAAAGGTGGTGAAGAAAGCTAAAGTGTACTTTGAATTATAGTTGAATTCACCAAAAAAGACTGGGAGTTCCGTTGAACCCATCTCAAATCTAAAATTGGTTGGGGGGATGTGTAAAAATTGGTCGCTGTTTCCTATGCTGATAAGAGGGGGGAAGCGATCGCACAGGGCAAATCAAATGAATCAGACTAAATCTATCAAAATTGCAGTGGTGGGAGATGTTCACGATCAGTGGGAAGCAGAAGACGGCGAGGCCCTAAAGCATCTGGGTGTTGATTTGGTGCTGTTTGTGGGAGATTTTGGGAATGAGTCGGTGGATGTGGTGCGGGCGATTGCCCAATTGGATATTCCGAAAGCCGCTGTGTTTGGGAATCACGATGCTTGGTACACGGCGACGGATTGGGGGCGCAGTAAGTGTCCTTACGATCGCCAACAAGAAAATCGCGTCAAACAGCAAATAGACTTAATGGGAGAAGCTCACGTCGGTTACGGGAAACGAGATTTTCCCGAATTGGGCGTAACAGTCGTAGGAAGTCGCCCGTTTACGTGGGGCGGATCGGATTGGAAGTATGGGGATTTTTACTCGGAGTGGTTTGGGGTAGAGAGTTTTGAGGAGTCGGCGCAACGTATTGCACTTGCGGCTGCGGACGCTGATTGCGAAAATGTGATTTTTTTGGGTCACACAGGCCCAACTGGCTTAGGAGAGGCTCCTGAAGATGTCTGCGGACGAGATTGGAAGCCGCTGGGAGGGGATTGGGGCGATCCAGACTTTGCCCAGGCGATCGAGAAAACTCGTAATTCTGGCAAACGGATACCTCTGGTAACTTTTGGGCATATGCACCATCAACTCCGCCACATCAAACACGAGTTTCGGAAGTCGGTGGTGAGGGCCGAGGGTACGGTATATTTGAATGCAGCTAGAGTACCGCGAATTGTAGACAAAGATTGCTCGAAACTACGAAATTTCTCCCTCGTGGAACTTGATACTGGAGTAGTGTCGGAAGTATCTTTAGTGTGGGTGGGTAAAGATTTCTCTGTGGAAACAGAACAAATTCTGTATCGGCGGACTGAATCTGCAACTACTTGTGGTTAGGGACAACTACTGGTATGATAGAGTGTATCCACCTGGAGAGGTGGCAGAGTGGTCGAATGCGCCTGACTTGAAATCAGGTGAACTGAAAGGTTCCGTGGGTTCAAATCCCACCCTCTCCGTCGCTTTTTTTTGTTTAATGCCCCGAATTTTGATTTTATTGCACAGTATTTTGAATTCTCCATTTCAAAACACTATGGCACATATTTTGTTTGACTATTGCCCACTAAAAATAAGACAGTCCCAACAAGGGTTTTAGTAAACAGAAAGCGGTTTCGATGGAGAGCAGTGGGTTGATTATCTCGATCGGCATTCATTAGAAATTCAAGAGTTAATGAAGTTAACTCGAAATCAACATGGCTTTTATCAACGGGGTATACAGGCTGCAACCCTTGTTCGGTCTATCTCCTAAACCTCTTTGTCACCCCCCCAGGTAGTCATCTCTGGTATCTCCCTCTGTGTTCTCTGCGTTCTCTGTGGTTAAATCCTGACTATGCAACCAGAAACGATATTATTTATTATTTGTTGTTTGTTATTAGTTATTAGTTATAGCAGTTCTCAAGCTTTGTTAGGTAGGCTTCTACTACCCTTCGACTCTGGAGCGAAGGGCAGCAGAAGTTCCCTAGGCCCTACTTATTCTGCTCCATAAAACTTTGTACAATTGCATTAGCTTCCGGGGGAATCTCTGTAACCAGTCGCACCGGAAGTGCTGGTGTAGAAGCAAATTGGGCATAATCGGGTGTTAAAAAAACTGCATACTTATCAGCATCCGCCGTCATTTGAGCAGCCATCGCCAAACTTACAGCTTTAATATAGTTGCGAATACTAACAGCTTTATCGCCGACTACTTCATCACCGGTAATCACTGTACTCGGCTTATCAACTTGATCTAAAGTTGTGCTGGGGTCTTTCACACTTAAATGGGTTGCGCCCACAAACCCAACTAGCCATTTGGGAGAGGGGATTTGGGGAAATCCGACAATTTGTTCGACCAAAGCCGGGGTGGTTTTATCCGCAGAAGCAGCAACTATTAATGTGGGAATTTCTATCTTACTTAAACCTGTTTCTCCAAATAATAAAGAAGTTGTAGGATTCATGGCGATCGCCCTTTTAATTCTGGGATCGCGCAATTGATAACGTTCTTCAGATAATCCGGCGGCCGCACACTGAATGCCTTCGCCCAAACTTAAAGTAATCAAATCCGCCTGACACCGCTGTTTAAGACGGCCCAATTGCATCTCGGCCCCGGCTAAGGACAAAGCAGTTGCGCCACCGAAGGAATATCCAATTACCATGGATTTGTCGATCGCAATTTTTCCCTGCAAATTAACATCTGTTTTGTTCAATTTTGCCAATTCATCGAGGACAAAACTGATATCCTTGGGACGGTTCAAAAACTCTTGAGGAGCTATCAACCGTGATTGACCAACAATCGCAGCATTAGTGTTGGCTTCATTGCTTCCGGGATGTTCCAAAGCTGCTACCACATAGCCGTGAGACGCTAAATGTTCGGCTAAATAGCGCAAATCTGTACGCACAGAACCCAAACCGTGAGAAAACACGATCGTCGGCTTGTCGGCTGTCGCCGCCTTGGACCAATAAACGTCAACGGGAATACGTCGATCGCGGGCGGTATCATTTAAATCTAGCTTAAGTACCTGCACTGCATTCGGGCCGGCTTGGCTAGCATCAAAGGGCAGATTCAGCGCTGCTTTATTGGCCCCTAACTGAGGTGCGATGGCCGCCATAAACCGTTGAGTTTGCCAGAAACCAGTATTCAAATTGGCCAACACCGCAAAAGCGCGATCGAGATCCACTACTACCCGTCGCCCCGGATAATTTTCAATAAAACTCAATACAGACAAACCTTCAGGCTGATTTGCTCCCAAAACTAAGGCCGCTCGTAGTGCTTCGACACCGGCACCGTCACGCCTAGGTATAACAGTGGTGAGATCCGCGAGAATCGCAGTACCAACGCGAGTATTCAGCAAGCTGCTGAGTCCGACTACATTCAGCGGAATTTTGGCTTTGAGAGCTCCAAAGATTTGACTCCGTTGTTCGGAGGAGAGAAGATTGGCGTAACTTTGAAGGCCATCCGGGACTTTTCCGGTTTCCACAAGGGATCGCAAATCCGCTACAGATATGGAAGATTCTAAAAAACCTTTGCGAACCACAACCGTTTGGGCCGCTTGTGCGGGAGCAAAAGTGCCACTGAAAGTGTTAATCGCGATCGCGATCGACATACTCGCCAACGAGGATAGCCATGTGAAAGTTTTTTTAATGTTCATGTCAATAGACCATAGGAGGATGTTTTCCAACACATCACTACTATATTCTCAAAATTTTCCCACTTCAGGTAAAATCCAAAACTGGGAAAGGTTTCGCCGCTTCCATCTGCGCCGCCAAAGCAATTAAAGTAGCTTCCGCCGCCGGTCTACCAATAATTTGAATCCCCACAGGTAAACCATTACTATCTAAAATTGCCGGAAGTGCGATCGCCGGTTGGCCACTAGCATTAAACGGTGGACAGGGAGCAATCCAATTAATAATATGAGCCAAAGTTTCTTCACAACTCAAATCTGCCCACTCACCAATCTGAATCGGCGAGTGCATATAAGTCGGCAAAACTAACACATCAAATTTTTCAAAGAATCCCACAATCCGCCGCGAAATCACCTGGATTTGATGCACAGCCCGCAAATATTCCCCAGCCGAAATAGCTCTTTCCAACAGCCAGCGATTCATCGGTTGCAAAACAGAGGCTGGAATGCCACTTGCAGCCGCTCCAGTCTGCCAAATTGCTGTAAACGGCTCGATCAAACCCGTAAAATCCGGGCATCCAGGTTCCACATCGTGACCTAAATCAGTCAGTAACTTTACGGTATCGAGCACCGCTTGTTGACATACAGCCGAAGCCTCCCCCACAGGGAAAACAGAGGTAGAAAAAGCAATTCGCAACTTGCCTAACTTTTGACTTGCTGACTCTAAAAATGTGGGATTTGGATCTGGAAGCCAATAAGGATCGCCGGTGGTGTAGCCTGACATGACATCCAACAGGGCGGCCGCATCAGCGACTGTGCGGGCTAGAGGGCCGTTGGCAGAAATGCCACTGAGATAATCTCCGACAGGGGCCCAGGAAACTCGTCCTCGCGAGGGTTTAATGCCCACTAAACCGCAGCAGGAAGCTGGGCCTCGAACTGAACCGCCGCCGTCTGAACCTTGGGCGATCGCGCATAAACCTGCTGCTACAGCCGCCGCTGAGCCACCACTGGAACCTCCTGGCGTGTAGTCTCGGTTCCAGGGATTGCGCGCTGGGCGGAAACCTGGGGGTTCGGTGTAAGGTAATGAGCCAATTTGAGAAGTTGCTGTTTTGCCCAGAATGTTAAATCCGGCTGCTTTGATCCGCCATACTACTGATTCATCGTAGGCTGAGATATTATCGACAAGAGCCTGAGTGCCATAGGTACAGGGAATGCCCGTAACAGGTGTTAAGTCTTTGATCGCGATCGGCACTCCGAAAAAAGGTGGCAATTCTTGTGATTTGTTGAAGCCAGCTAGTTGTTCGGTTTGAGATTTAGCTAGGGCTTGAGCCCGATCGGCTATCACGGTAAAATAACTGCCCAGTTGGGGGTTGAAGCGATCGATCCGTTCCAAGTAAACATTGACAAGTTCCAGGGGGGACACCTCTCGATCGCGGATCGACTTCGCCAATTCCAGAGCTGGAGTAAAAGCCACATCAACAGAATTCATCAGATTCCAATCCTTTCAATACAAATATCGGTAATAATTTATACTGCGGGCGCAGTGACAACTCTAGACCTAAAAAAAATTCTCAAGAGATTCAAAATATCTATTGTTTATCCTATACCGATCGCGATCGGTATAGGATGTAGGGAATAAAATTCCTGTTGGGATAACGCTGTTTTGCTCCCTCTTGAGATAGACTAATGTGAAAAGTTAAGCTTTTGTTGAAGACACGCAAAATCGCGTTTAACATTCCCCGACTTCCACAAATCATTCGCTCAACTAAGCCTTTTCGCCAACATTTAGGTAGCGCATATGACACAACAGCGTCCGCCAGCTCCTCGCCCCCCCGTACCTGGTGCTCCACCACCCCCAGGTATGCCACCCCGTCCTCCAGCTCCTGGCATTGCCAAAACCGGAGGATTGCCACCAGCACCACCACCAGCACCACCATCCGCCCCGCCTCCGGCCGCACCAGCCCCCCAATCCTTTGCCCCATCCAAAGAGTCCAGCTCAGGAAACAATGGACACCCGAGTTTGAGAGAACTCGTTCTGCGAGCCAAAGAAGAAGGCATTTCTGACTTGCACTTGGGAGTCAACGAGATCCCCCGCTTCCGCAAGCGCGGTGAAATTACTGATGCTGGCTATCCCCTAACAGATTTAGATATGTTCATGGGTTGGCTGCGGGAGTGCATGACTGATGATGAAATTGCCTACTTCCAGAAAAACCTAGATTTTGATGGTGCCTTCGACTTTGGTTTTGTCCGCATTCGGATCAGCGCCTTTGACTCTTTAGCAGGCCCTGCTATGGTATTGCGGCTCATTCCAGCCGAAATTTTGACCATGGAGCAGTTGAAGCTACCAGAGGTATTTCGGAAAATATGTGGCTATCACAAAGGTCTAATTTTGGTGACAGGGCCCACGGGTTCCGGTAAGTCCACCACTATGGCCGCCATGATTGATTACATCAACAAAAATAAGTCTCACCACATTATTACGATCGAAGACCCTGTAGAATTTGTACACACCAGTCGAAAATCTTTGATCAAGCACCGGGAAGTGGGCCGACACACCCTCAAGTTTATCAACGCCCTGAAAGGGGCCCTGCGACAAGACCCCGACATGATGCTAGTAGGGGAAATTCGCGACAGAGAAACAGTGGAAATCGCCCTGAAAGCTGCCCAAACAGGTCACTTGGTAGCGGGGACGTTGCACACCAACAGCGCTGTCAAAACCCTGAATCGGATTCTGGATATGTTTGGTTCAGAAGAACAACCGGCTCTACGGGTTTCTATGGCTGAATCTCTAGTGGCAATCATCGCTCAACTGCTGTGTAAAACCACCGATGGCAAGCGGGCAGCCTTCCACGACGTTCTGATCAATACAGACGTGGTTAAGGAATACATCATGAAGGGGCAAAATGAAGAAATTAACCAAATTATGATCAAAGATACCTATGAGGGTATGACGACGATGAATAAGTCTCTTTACGGGCTTTATCAAGAAGGTCGGATTACAGAAGAGATTTGTATCGAACAGTCCCCATCTCCTAACGAAATGGCCCAAATGCTTCGAGGTCGTGTCTAAAAATCAAGTATCAACAGTTAACACTTAACTGTTATGGCTGTTTGCGTGCAAACCCCGGATTTTCCAGCCGGGGAACCAACCTAGTTGCAGCCTTGAGGCAGCCAGTAATCTATCTATCTTTTAACTTTTATTCGTGTACTTCATTGAAAGCCGATCGCCCACCCTTGCCCCAAATTTTCAAAGGCATTGCACTTTTTACACCAGGTGGAGATTTAATCTACTGCATAGACTCATGCAAGCAAGCTCGGTGGCACTTGCAATTGTGCGTAGCCCTACAGTCCATACTTGGTTTGTCGGAACCGCCACATTTTTTAGTGCCTTGCTACACCGCTACTGTTGACTGTTGGCTAGATCCGCGCGATCGGCAGTTGCGAATTGCCGCTGAAGCCTACCCACCTGTGATGCGACACCAAACGCTGCTAAATGCGGTTTTTGAGACTGGTGATTTGGTTTGGCACCCCCGTGTGGAAGAAATGTGTGAGCCCATGGCGATCGCTACTTATCACCAACAATTCCCCGAACTTTGGGAGAATCATGACCTAGTTATACATTGGAAGAACGCAGAATCTCGATCGGAATTTCGCAGTTCCGGCATGGTACCTCTTTCCCGATTCCCAAAGCCACAGCAAACCCAGATTCCTCTACCCACTGCACTTACCGAACACGCCGAAACTCAAGGCTATGTGCTGCGGTTGTTTGTTTCCGGCAACAATGCTAATACGGAACGAACTCTTGAAACCGTACACCAATTGTTAGAAAAAGCCCTGCACTATCCCTATACCTTAAAAGTAATTGACGTTTTTAAGCATCCCGAACAAGCCGAAAAAGATCAGATTTCTGCTACTCCTACTTTGATTAAAGTTTGGCCAAAACCTGTCAGACGTATTGTGGGAGAGTTGAACGATGTGGAAAAAATCATGCGATTGCTCAGTTCTTCCGAATTTTAAGTTTTTCTCCCGATCGGGACTGATATAGCAACCGCCAAGGCTGTTAAGGTGCTTTAGTCATTGCTCCCTGAGCGGAGTCGAAGGGAGCAATGACTAATATCAAATCCGGTAGCATCGTCCTGTATTCATCTCTCTTATCTCCCTCTGTGTTCTGGAGCGTTCTAGGTCCGGTTAAATCACCTGACGATGCAACCGGAAACAATATAAAGGGCCTTGGCGACTGCTATAAATTCCTCACTACAAACTTAGTATAATTGTTAGAGGGGTTTACCCAGCACTCAGGTATTGCCAAAGGCGCGATCGGGAACACAAACATCAGGAGCGCACAAACCAGGGAAATCCAAAGTTTTCACTTCCAGAGTATTTAACTCAACTAAGCGAATAGCATGATTATTTGTATCAGCAATAAACAAATGAGGTCCGATCGCGCTTAATCCTGAAGGTTCAAACAAGCGAACACTGATACCTTGACCATCAACATGACCGGGAGTACCATCTCCAACCATAGTTCTGCATATACCACTTCGGTGGTCTATCCGCTTAATTTTGTGATTGTAAGTATCAGCAATCCAAAGATAATTTTGAGCGTATTCCACACCCAAACAGTGCTGCAATCTTACCTCATCAGCGCGACCATCTCGATCGCCAAAACCAAACAAGTCACCACTACCACAGACAGTTCGCACTTGTGGATTTTCATCAATGCCGATCGCCCTAATCGAACTAATTTCGCTATCAGCCACAAACAACTCCAATCGATCCGTAGCCAGCCCACTAGGCTGAGAAAAAGCAGATTCTGCCAGATTCCCATCAACACAGGATTCTCGCCCATTACCCGCATAAGTACCAATAATTCCCGTATCTAAATTCATTTCCCAAATTTGGTGCGAGCCCGCCATTGCAATAAACAGCCTATGTCCAACTCTTTCCAAATCCCAAGGCGAATTCAACTGTATTTCTAAAGCCTTACCACTCTGCGGTACAATTTCGTGACTTTGTTCACCGTTACCAGCAATAGTTTGGACTTGCCCAGTAGTAAAATCAATTGTTCTAAGAGCGTGATTTTCGGTATCAGCAACATAAAGAATTTGACTTTCTGCATCAAAAGCCATTCCTTGGGGAGCAAAAAACTCAGCTTCTTCAAAGTTACCATCCGTTAAACCCGGTTTCCCAGTACCGATGACGTGCAGAACTTCACCTTCGATGGTGCTAACCACAATCCTATTATGTCCTGAATCAGCAATAAACAAGCAGGAACCGACTAAGCTTTGTATGACTGAATTCGCAGGTCCTGCTTCTATAATTTCGTCTACAGATTCGCTATCCTCCGTCATTTCTCCCAAAAGAGCCTCATGTTGATGAAGCTGTTTTGCCTCAGTTGCCGTAATTGCAAATGCCAGCACTTTACCAGGAAAAGCCAGAGGTGTGGATAGAGGTTTGCGCTGTTTTTCTAAGCTGAAACTGAGGGCTTCAAAGTTGATGGCATTTTTCTCTTTGTATTCCTCAATTAATTTACCAACTAACTCATCAAGTGCTTCTCGATTGCCTTCACCAGAAACGTAACCGATGACATAACTTTCTGGATCGATTACCATTAAAGTCGGCCAAGCACGGACAGCATAATTTTGCCAAATTGTCATCTCGCTGTCTACGATTACGGGATGTTCAATATCATAGCGGAGGATAGCTTGGCGGATATTTTCCACTTCCTTTTCATTATCAAATTTGGCAGAATGAACGCCGATAACCGTGAGGGAATCAGGGTATTTTTGTTCCAGGTATTTTAAGTCTGGGAGGACGTGCAAGCAATTGATGCAGCAGTATGTCCAGAAGTCAAGGATGACGACGCGGCCTTTGAGGGATTCGATGGAGATGGGTTTGTCGGTATTTAACCATGGGTAATTGGTGGGGAATTCTGGTGCTCTGACGCGAGGCATAGATATCTCCTTGGTAGTGCCTGAGTAGTTGTTACACTTCTTTAATTTAGCGAGAATTTGGGGAGGATGGGGGAAAAGCGCATCACACAGCCTTGGAAGCACTCCTACTCCTGGAAACTAGGTGGTTTAGACAGTCAGATAGACATTTCCTAAAAAGACAGTCAAAAACAGGCTATCAGGCTGTTCCACACTAATTATGCCAGAGGTGTGATGTTAAAAAAACTGATTTCTCGATCGACCATCCCCACAGCACCCTAAAATTAAATAAACAGCTATTCATGATTAAATAATGTCATCACTAATCTTAACGCGCATCTTCCTTGCAACCGCAGCCCTATTCGGAGGTTTATCCGTCGCTGGTGGGGCTTTTGCCTCTCACGCTTTAAAAGACAAATTAAGCGATCGCTCTTTAGAAATTTTTGAGACAGGTGCCCGCTATCAAATGTATCACGCCCTGGCTTTATTATTTGTGGCATTAATCTTGAGCCGTGCCGAGGCATCTCAAACCTTTTTTGCAGTTTCTGGATGGGCTTTTATTGTCGGTACATTAATTTTTTCAGGCAGTTTGTACGCCCTCAGTCTAACTAATATCAAATTACTGGGCGCAATTACCCCCTTGGGAGGAGTGGCTTATATTGTCGGTTGGGTATGCTTAGCAATTGCCGCTTGGAATTTTAAATAGAGAATTGCAATTACCCATTACCCCTTACCAATACCCCATTCCCTAATTTTCAAATACATCACTCGAAAACATCTCTGTCACAGTACGCAAATAAGGTAAAAATACGATTAAATCTTCAGCAGCAAGGCGATCGGATATTTCCCAAAACAAAATCAACAACATATCCTGCACCAATTCCCAGCTTACATGAAGTTTGGGATATAACATCACGCAAATTGGAAATAATTCTTGCTGTACCGGGCGAAAGCTATCTTCCAAAACGCACCAGCATAAATAATTTTGAAAAATCTCAATATCCCGAATTCCAGAAATTTTTACATCCTCATCGGTTAAATACCCGCTACTGCTACGATATCCTTGATGGTGCGAAGTAGCGCGATGGTACACCGCATTAGCAATCTGAGTCGTATGTGGCAACAGGTGCTGTACGGCTAATAGGGCTTGTGAATTCGTGGGGAGATTCGCAGCAGCCTGGTTAATCTCACCGTAGGGAATGTGCAGGTAATCATCTACAATTTTTAAGTACGGTGAAAATTGCGTCCGCTCTAACTCCGAAAGACATCCCAACAAAATTTTTTGGGTTAATTGAAACTCCAAGGTCACAAATCCTAGAACTAACGGCTCGATTTGTGAATATTTCCGCCTCAGTTCAATAATAGGTTTTCCCACCAACACGGACAAACGGGAAACCGATTCTAGAGCGCCGTAAGCGTCTATTGCTTTACTATACAATTGGCGAGTATTTGAGACAATTTCTACAGGATTAATTAACCTAGAATCGATGCCTTGAAACTCTATTTCTCCTCCTAAAATAGCTTCTACTTTTCTCCAAGCTATCTCGCTCGCTACTTTCAGGGTTTCCCTCAATTTTTCAACTATTTTGGTTCTATTTTCTGGTTCATTTATTGACGGTGGATTTTGAAGTATGAGACACCGTGTTTGGTTTTTTCTGGCAACTACTAGACTGTAATATTTTTTTGACCAGTTAACTGCTAAAGAAGTAAAATTTAGGCTGTCTGAATTAGCTTTAGAGAGTTCGCTAGGGTCTGAACTGGTAATACTTTGGGACAGTAGAGTATGTCTATTCTGATTTCGATCTGTGGTGTGTAATTTTTTTAAATTTACCTGTGACAGATTATTCACTATCGCCTCCGTTTTTAATAATTCTATACATTAATTAGCTCTAGGGCGAACTTTCGCCATGCTGGTGAAATTTAATTGGTCTTTGACTAGATTACGGAGCTGATTGTTAACCAATTGTTAAGAAATCCTAACATATTTGGTGTGAGGCTATTATAAAGAAAAACTTAAATTATCAATTTAAATCAGATTTATGCGATCGAGACATAGTTGCAAGTTTGTTAAATAGTCCTGGATGCACAAAATCTGGTTTTTTCTCAAAATAGTCGTTTTTTGGATAAATATTGAGGAAACAACCTGGTATTTCACCGCCGTGGGTAAGTCCTGTTAAAGATGCCATCTTCAGGGGGCGATCGAAAATAAGGATGCGTAGCAGCTTATAGTATCTAGGTACTCGCTGGGTAGGAAAAGTACACTGCCGATCGGCGTCGATAGCATAGCCTTCTAGTACGATTAATTACAGATAAAATCAAAAGGAGTGGCGAACATGAGCAGTAGCAGCAATTCAACGGAAATCAAGTTCGGAACAGACGGGTGGCGGGGACTGATTGCCCATGACTTTACTTTTGCTAACGTGCGTAAAGTGACGCGGGCGATCGCCAGTTATCTCGAAACCGCTTACACCAAAGACCGCCCAGTGCTAGTATCCTACGATACCCGCTTTCTGGCAGACGAGTTTGCCCGCACTGCATCGGAGGTACTGGCAGATTTGGGGTGGACAGTGAAACTGGTCGATCGCGATTGCCCCACACCAGTTATTGCCTACAGCGCCAAGCATTTAAACTCCGCCGGGGCCCTGATGTTCACGGCTTCCCACAACCCCGCACCTTACTGCGGCATCAAATACATCCCCGACTACGCCGGCCCAGCTACCCCGGAAATTACTGATACAATTGTGGCAAATATTGCTGGTGCGTCTGATGCCCCAGCTAAAGGCAGCCACAACGATAAAATTTCTAGTTTCGATCCCAAGCCCGAATATCTCAAGTTTCTCTATACCTTGATCGATGTAGAACGGATTCGATCAGCTAAATTAAAAGTCAAGTACGATGCCCTCTATTCGACTTCTCGTGGCTATCTAGACGAGGTTTTGGAACACTGCGGCTGCGATTTAGAAAGTTTTCACACCTACCGCGACGTACTCTTTGGTGGTGGAATGCCCGAACCCAAGGGCGAACAATTGGTTGAGTTGGTAGAATCTGTTAAAAAAGATGCGGCGGATTTGGGCTTGGCCACAGATGGCGACAGCGATCGCTTTGGGATTGTGGATGAGTTAGGCAATGTCTTGACTCCAAATACTGTGCTGTTGTTGCTAGCGCGTCACTTGGTGAAGAATAAAGGCCTAACAGGGGCGATCGTCCGTACCGTCGCCACTACCCACTTGCTGGACAATATGGCCGCCAAGTACGGCTTGAAAATCTACGAAACCGCCGTCGGTTTTAAATATATCGGCGAAAAAATGCGAGAAACAGCGGTACTCATCGGCGGCGAAGAATCCGGCGGTTTGAGCGTGTTGGGGCACATCCCCGAAAAAGATGGGATTTTGGCTGATATGCTGGTCGCAGAGGCGATCGCCTACGAAGGAAAACCCCTTTCTCAGCTAGTGGAAGAAGCCATCCGCGAAGCCGACGGCCCCCTGTACAACCAACGTCTTGACTTGCACCTCGACGATGCCCACAAAGCAGCAGTTTTAGCCTCTTTCACTAATCACCCACCCTCGGAAGTAGCTGGCATTGGCGTCAAGGAAATCGGCCGCAAAGACGGAATTAAACTCTATCTGGAAGATGGTGGCTGGATACTTTTAAGGCCTTCGGGGACTGAACCCTTGATGCGGGTTTACATGGAAACAAATTCTGTGGAAAAAGAAGCCAAAATCGCCGCCCACATGAAACAGGTAATTTCTCAGCTAGAACCTGTTTAAACTTCTATTTCTTCCCACCCAGACCCCTTACCCCTGGGGTTTGAGAACGATAGGATTTAGCTAATAACTATAGCTGCAAGGTGTGCTACACACTTTACTAATTGAGGACTTACGCATGGGGTACTAGAAACCGGGTTTTTTACAAACAGTCCTAGAGACAAAAAACCCGGTTTATTTGAAAAAACGTCGCTCTCTGGTCTGAGATCTTGAAGCATAAACCAGTTTTTTTACCCCCCGCGCGTCCAGGACTGACTAAGTATCTGCTTAACCTCATTCAATTTATTTTAGATGTCAAAAAACTATATATTTGCAACAAAATGGGATTTGTTGCTGTGGCGATTTTTTTTGATTGTGCAGTAAAAATCAACCTCAAAATTTCGGATATTCCCTTGACTTTTCCGAATCTATTGTGGTATATTATTTAGTAATTTAATATTGGCAAAAATAAAACTTTGACACAGATTTCGATTATAAAGCAAGTGTATTAGCTTAATTATAAATTTGTCATATCAAATCCGGTAGCATCGTCCTGTATTCATCTCTCCGATCTCCCTCTGTGTTCTCTGCGTTCTCTGTGGTTAAATAATTTCCATGCAACCGGAAACGATATCAACCGTTATATGAAAACAATTCCTTTAATCGCCATTAGTTTTTTACTAGCAATTTTGGTCAGCGCCATCGGCATTATCTCCGTCCAAAATGCTACGCCAGTATCCCTAAACTTTACCTTGTTCCAATCCATACCAATGCCCGTAGGGGTAGTCTTAGCTATCAGTCTGAGTGTGGGAATATTAGGAGGTGCAATTCTCCAACCGCTATGGATGCTTTCGGCTTCAGAACCAGTTACTGACAGAGCCGAACTAGAGGAAGATATCTGATAACTTGGGATCGAATTAGAAAGGCTCAACTAAGCAGTAAACCTGACCGTCAATTAACAGCCTCGTAATTCCCTTAGCTTGTAAATAAGGTGCTGTTTTTTGTAGCATCTTGCCATCAGGAATCTTAAAAACTCTTTGATGGCGAGTAGCAAATCGCCTAGCTACTCGGTGGTTGTCAAAAACGGGCAACGTTTTCTCGCGCAATTCTTCGGGAGGAATTTGACCCAGTTCGCCAAAAGCTTTCAAAGGTCTAGTGATTAATTCCCCAGCTCGATCGACTACCAAATAACAAATTTTGGGAAGAGACGCGAGGCTAAAAGGTAAAATTTGAATCAGGGTGTGTCCCCGAAGCTGGAACGAGTCATCGGACGATCGCAAACCTAGCAAACTTGCTTCTAACAGAGAGTCATCATCATCATCGACATCCTCGCCGTCGAAGTCATCTAAATCATCCTCATCTAAATCATCCTCATCCTCGTCAAAATCCCTAAAATCTTCCCCTCCGAGAACTCCTGCTTCTGGCACTATTACCTTTAAATCCCCAGTCACATCCATGTAGTCACTGCGTGCGACAGGATTCTGGTGTCTGACTTCCGATGCGCCAGCAACATCCAAATCTGAGTAAATATGACCTTGCTCCCCGATCTCAGCAACTGGCGAGGAGGCTGATAAAGAGGGCTGTGGGGTTCTGTGTCTCAAATTGGTGGGCATTGATGGGGCAACACTTGGAGATAAAGGATAGGAGTCACTTACAGAGGAGGACGAGTCCACTTTCATGGGTGTATCTTGAGAAATAATTGGGCGATCGGGTAAACGCTTTTGTTTTTGCTGGACTAAAGATTCGTATTCCCGCTCAGACAAAGCACTCTGAAGGATGCGTCTGACTGTAGAACTGCTGACCCCGTAGTGCTTTGCCAGAGTGATAGTATTCTCGTTCGACTGTCGGTACAGTCTGATGATTTCGCGCTTATCTGAATCCGAGAGTTTAGTGGGCGTCATGCCAAGTTTTCCAGCAAAAAGACTTGTTCAAGGGCAGTCTAAAGGTCAACCAACTCTGAATTTCGGTTGTTGGTTAATTTGAATCTGAGAAATGTTGGCCAGGGCTACAAAGCTTTTGTATCCAAAAAGTTTGCCAACAATCCTCAAATATCAAATCCTTAAGCAGCCCGCCTACTGCGCCTGCTTTGGCGAGAACGGGTTGAAATATCATGTTCTAGCACAGCTCCTATGCCGAACAAAATAGCGCTGAAAACAAAAAATACTTCCAGCAAACTGCCACTTTGATAAGTACCCTCAGCCTGAGTATCACGCCATTTAAAGTACATATCTGCGATGTAGAGTGAAAAAGTTGCAGCAGCAATCATCCGCCAAGATTGAGAAAAACGTCCTCCCCAAAATGCCAGCAGCAATGCTGTGGCAATAATCAGTAGAAAAACGTCCCCCACAATGTAAAACAGATTGATGGCATAGGCATAGGGTGACAGTTGCTTGTCTAGTGCCATCACCCATGCGGGAGCTTTAGTTTCTGCTGCTTCTGTCTCCTCTGGTGCCGGCTTAGCAACAGAGGCTGTCGCTGCTTTAGCCTGTGAGGTAGACGAGTCTTTTAAAGCCGGAGCTTTCGTTGTTGACTTAGTGGACTCAGGTGCAGTTTCTGTAACTACTTCCTGAGTCGATGCCGGCGCGAGTCCTAGCTGTGCCCTCCAAGAGTCAGGTGCTGCCACCCAGATAGCTATCACAATACCCAAGGCTGCTATTGCCGATAACAGAGCCCATTGCCAAATTTCTAGATTCAGGCGCTTGGAGGTAACAGCTATCACCATGCCACCAATCAGTACCACGTAGCTGCCTAGATAGAAGGCATCTGCTGGGGACACATCTGGGCTGACCTCAAAATAAAGCTCCCAAATGCCAAATAGCACCCCGGCGATAAAGTAGAACAGCATCCCCAAACCAATGCCCAGCCAGACGTTGCGTCCGCTAGCCATGTGAGGACTTTTCCAGTTTCTAAAACAAACTATGGCTGCTCCGAGGTAGGCCCCGCATTCAAAAACATAGGTGCCGATGGAGTACCAAAGAGGCAAGCCCTCTTCTTGGGAGAGGGGAACGCTGAACAGTAAAAAAAACAGCAGCGCCATGACAGCCCAGACAATGCCGATAATGACTAGAGTCTGAGCTGACAATAAAGATGAAGATGTAGATGACTTTTCTGAAGTGCTACTCATAGGGATTCCAAAAGACCTAACTAGCAGTTCAATTGCCAGACAGTAGGTGGCACCCAAACCGAAGGAACAATTTGGTCGAAAATACCAGTTGGCAATCCCAACTACATATCGCGTACCGCCTACACTGCAATTGTCTGAGTTGCTCTGTAAAACCTATGCAAATCCTTAACAGGGTTAACTGAACAGGCTTGCTGTTTACTTCTTGCTTCGTAGTCTCCAGATGACTCAAGAGAATTTAGTCTACTCCACAAGCAATCTCGGCAGAGCTTGCCGTTCGCTCCGAAGGAATCGGAATCAAAATTCCCGCAAACCATCCTTCGATATTCTTTGCCGCATTTAGATCCCGGTCTTCAGTATTTCCCAATTGTCTAAGCAATTGTCTAAAATTTTTAGCCTGCGATCCACAATTTGTTGAGGGCGGATTTTTTGAGCCAATCGATAAACTGATTGCGGTCCTGTGTTGGCATATCTTCCAACACATCGCTCACTCCCTCAGCAAAGTCGGTATTGCCAAAATATGATTTCCCCAAGCGGTGCAGCTCTTGTAACAATGTCTTAAGATGCTGCTCTTGCCAAGGGGGTAGCTTCAGACCTTTTAAGGGGCTAACGGTGAGCCAATTTTTGATCGCATCAGGGGAGTCTGCCTGGGGGAAGTTTCCCTGTTGAAATACCTTGGCGATATCTTTCTGAAACGATGTGGCTTGCCTTGCCCCTAGGAGGTCTTCTACATCAAAGTAAACAGCTTGGAGAAGCAGTAAACAACCCTGTGCGAACAGGGGTGGTTTTGCTGCGTCATTACCTGTCGCTTCTTCAGCGACAAGCTGGTCTAGACGAACTTTTCCCCAGACGCTATATCTATCCGGCTCTTCCAGCAGAACGCAGGCTTTGCCTTTGTTGTCGGTTAAGTCCCGCCACAAGGCTCTAGCGTCTTCTGCTTGTTTGCCGTTGAAAGCGCTGATTAGGCGGAACGTCTGCCCCTGATAATTGAGAATAGGGATTTGCTGATCCCGTTTTGGGTGTTGAAAATTGGTGATTTCAACATCCTGCCGTTTCAGAATAAACATGACACTGCGATTTGACTCCTGTCATGGCCGAGGTGCTGTGCTTGATAATAGTCTGTGACCAGTATTTCTATTGGTGGACGATTTGGATCGGTTGTTTTTGAGCTGCATTCCAACTCATCTCTACACCTTACCTCAGTTCTTGTCCTGCGATCGGCTTTTATTGTAAATTAACCATCCTGCTATGGGCTTGGCGGTCTGTTCAAACTTTTATGAAATGTTTACTTGCTCGATCGCACACTGTCACGATACAATACTCCTGTTAGCCAAATTCTAGCTAAATTTTTGTTTTTTTGATTTGGGTGCGTAACTCAGGTGGATAGAGTAGCTGCCTTCTAAGCAGCGAGTCGCAGGTTCGAGTCCTGCCGTACCCGTTAACTAAAACCTTTACACAGCAATGCTTTGAGCCGTTCTTTACTGAAAATTAGAGAGCGGCTCAAACCTTATTTGTTGCGCATTTGTGTGGCATTTGTTTCGCACAACAAATGCGAAACACCGCCTATCTGGGTCAGGTAGTATCCCGGCATCCTGTCGGTGGACACAGGTTAACTCTCCAAGTCAAGTATTTCTAAGAACGTCTCCACGTCGGTCAAGTCAGCCTTAGACTTTTTGCGATCGCGATACCATACAAAAGTTTAATTGTCAATAGTTAAATCAACTGAACTGAAGCTAGCAGAAACAGGTTGTCCGGCGAGTGCCCTTCTGAGGTTATCCTTATTGATCTGGCTAGTTATTGAATGAAATACTTGGATATGTTCGCAGCAACTTTATTTTATATTCCCCCAAATTTAATACTATTAGTGCCAGCCACAGGAATGGAAACAATGATGACATCGGAAAATACGGCAACCATTGCCCTACTATTAGTTGCTGTAGGAATCCTAGGTAGGGGTTTTTATCGCGCCAAAAATGAAGGCAAACTAGGGATTTTGGCTTGGTTGCAGTCAGTAGTGCTGATGACTCCCTGGCTGTTGTTTTTTGGTTTGTTCTCTGTTGGCATTTACCTAAATCTAGTGGCGGTATTGTTGATGCTAGTAGTATCAACCGGATTGTACATTTATCTGGGCAGGGAAGTGCGATCGGCCCAGGGAGATAGAGTGTTACGATCGCGCGCCGATCTTCCCGATACTAGGGAACAAAAGTCTATCAACGATCGCAATGGGGCCCCAGAGTCCCAGCCGGAACCCCCCACACCACCAGTTAAAACTGTAACCTCGTCCCCCAACACTAATCCATTAGAAATCATTCCAGTCCCCGCCGAAGACTTAAAAGCAATTCAAGGTATCTTTGGCATCGATACTTTCTTTGCCACAGAAACAATTCCCTATCAAGACGGGTTGATTTTAAAAGGGAATCTGCGGGGAGATCCAGAACAAGTACACTCGCGGCTATCGGCAAGTTTACAAACCAGACTGGGTTCGCGCTACCGACTGTTTTTAGTAGAAAATCAAGACGACAAACCAGTAGTTATCATCCTACCCAGCGACAACGACCCCCAGCCAAGTACCCTATCTCAAAAAATCCTAGCAGTGGTGCTGCTCCTAGCAACAATTGCTACTACATTAGAAACCAGTGGATTGCTCCGGGGTTTTGACTTCTTTAGTTCGCCAGGGAGATACCCAGAAGTTTTACCCATTGCATCAGGAATTTGGGCGGTTTTAGGTTCTCGTGAAATTGCTCGCCGAGTCGTAGCAAATCGGTATCAGATTAACTTGAGTTGGCCATTTTTTATACCAACTTGGCAAATAGGTTCTTTTGGGGCGATCGATCGTTTTGAGTCCCTGCTACCTAACCGCAAAGTGCTATTTGACATCTCCATGGCGGGAGAAGCAGCCGGGGGAATAGTTGCTGTATTAATGCTGGTAGTCGGTTTGCTACTTTCTCACCCCGGCAGTTTGTTTCAAATTCCCGCAGAATTCTTTAAGGGTTCGGTTTTAGTAGGAACTTTGGCAAAAGTGGTTTTGGGTGCAGCTTTGCAGCAGCAGCTTGTGGACGTTCATCCTCTGGTGGTTATCGGTTGGTTGGGCTTGGTGATTACAGCGATTAATTTGATGCCAGCCGGACAGTTGGATGGCGGTAGAATAGTCCAAGCAATCTACGGCCGGAAAACTGCTAATCGCGCGACTTTGGTGACTTTTGGGGTATTAGCCATCGCTTCTTTCGTTAATCCTTTAGCCCTGTATTGGGGGCTGGTGATTCTGATTTTACAGCGGAATTTGGAGCGACCCTCGCTCAACGAGCTAACTGAACCTGACGACGCTCGTGCAGCATTGGGTTTGTTGGCTTTGTTTCTGATGATTGCTATACTTTTGCCGTGGGCTCCAGCTTTAGCTGGGCGTTTAGGCATTGGCCACTAGGTAAATTTCATCTTAAAATCCCAAGACAACGTAAAGACTGAACAATTAAACAAGCTTGGTGCGTAGTTCACGATGTGATTGTCCTTGACGATTTGAAGATGGCGAACCTGATTCTTAATCAACACGAACCATGAATTAGAATCCCCGAACCTTTTAGGTCGGGGACTATCTCAACTAATGGAAAATCTCACAATTGGTTTAAACTTAATGTATCGAGTAAAAATCACTTATCTAAGCATTTAGGGTAAAGTTATGGCTAATCAACTTCCTCCTGTATTGGTAACTTTTGATGCAGATGTTTTGATGGCTGGCAGAACCCAAGTGTGGCAAGAATATGCCAAAGTGGGAAGTTGCTATCTCCCGGAAGTAGTATATGACGAAATAGATTATTTGACAGGGAAAGCAGTAGAAAAATCTCAAGAGCAAGTAGCTAGGGAGTTTATGCGCTTTTTTGCAGACAGTGGCTGGATTGTAACTGATGCTCAAGAAACGCACAGATCCTTAGAACCTTCGATTAAAAATCAAAGCACACAAGCAATGCTAGTCGTAGCAACGGCTCAGTGCGTTTACGGCTTAGCTCAGGAACACCCAGACGCACTCGTAGTGTTTGTTTCTAACACCCAGCCTCTACTCAAACGAATAGCTTCTGTAGGAAGTACAAATCTCTGTGGCATTACCGGGGCCATGATGTTAAATTGGGCCAGGAAGGGGGAACGTCCAGCGGCGGCAACTCAGCAATTGCAAACTTTGATGCGAACCCTGGCAGAACGCAAATCAAATCAGCGGAGTCGCAGTAG
This sequence comes from Microcoleus sp. EPA2, assembly GCA_020882975.1. GTDB lineage: Bacteria > Cyanobacteriota > Cyanobacteriia > Cyanobacteriales > Microcoleaceae > Microcoleus. Next base: position 279,885 of record JAHRFD010000001.1, read on the forward strand.
AATTGAGGAAAATACTATCAACAAAGCTGGGTCTTCGGCTAGTAAATTAACGGGGACGCGCAGCAATTTTGAAATGAAGTCGGCTAGCAGTTATATTAAAACGAATAAAACGCCTTTTAGTGAGAATCTTACTTCTAGTTCGCGTCCGAGAAAGCCGCTTCGCAGTCGCGAGGAACCTAGAGAAATGGCGCCGGCTGTCTATCGCATGAAACACATTACTCCTCCTAAAAAAAGGAATGACAGTTTTATTTATAACACGATAAATTTTTTGGGAGCCTTATTTTTTTTGATAGTAGCGGTGGGTATTTTGTGGCGCGTTTTTGATGTTAAAGGTTTTAGAAAGACTTTTGTTCCTGCCCTACCAAAGCCGTTGCAGCAATTTGTGAGGTCGATCGATCCTCGGTAAATCATATCCTGACCGCAGCAAATAGTTAAGCACCCACTAAATCACGGATATGAGAGTTGTGTAAAGTCAGATTTTTTAACCTTAGATGCAGGCTAGATGTAGTGATGTTTCCATAATGCTCAACTGGAACGATATATTAAGTGGATTGGGATTAGTTTCCGCTGGCTTTGTATGTGCTTTAATATTGTTTATTCTTCTTCCCTTCAGAGAGTACGATTATGCGGTACCGCTTTGGGTAATAGGAATGATGATTGCTCTGGGTACAGCACTTACTACAGTAATACATTTGTTGCTGTCTTCATCGTTGCTAAATGTGTGGATTAAGGCGAGTGGATTATTGGTTTGTCAGTTAGTGCCGATCTTGTTTGGTATGGTGTTTCTGGAAGATTCCGTGGTGCTGCCAAGTTTTTTATTTTTCGTAACTCTTATTCTAGGACTTACCAGTATTTATAGCCGTTTTTCGCCACAAAAAATACTGTTAATTCTGGGTTTGTGTACCCTATTTTTTATGGCTTTAATGTACTTATCTTTGATTGGTGGCTATATCCTGAAAGGCAAAAATCCGTTTTATGGTTCTTCCCAGGAGATGCGGCCACTTTTGAATCAAAGGGTAGAAATTAGGACTGATAATCCCGATCAGTTACAGTGGAATGGCAAACTTGGGAAACTCACGCATATTGGCCGTTATGAAGTGACAGTGAAAGTAGATGCTGTCGGAGATGAAAAATTGATATGGCCCTATATCTATGTTTGGTGGCAGGATATCAAGGCTGCTCCCCTAGAGAATTTGAATTAAACTGCTAATAGTATTAGTTTAAAGCCGGTGTTGCTCCTAGAGAATTTGAATTAAACTGCTAATAGTATTAGTTTAAAGCCGGTGTTGCTCCTTGTACAGGTCGGACGATGGCGGGTTTATTAATAGCTTGAGGCTGAAATAGTGCTTTGAGTGCTGCGTCCAGATTTTCGGCCATGACAATGCGGTTTTCGTAGGCAACAATGACTCTTACTAAAGTGGGCAAACTGTTGCGCTCGGCTTCTAAGTACAGAGGTTCAACGTAGAGTAAAGATTGTTCGATGGGAATGACTAATAAATTTCCTTGAATTGCTTTTGAACCTTGGCGATTCCACAGAGATATTTGTTCGGAAATAACTGGCTCTTGGTTGATTAAAGCTTCTATTTGTTCTGGACCATAAACTAATCGCTGTTTGGGAAATTGATACAGTAGTAATTTTCCGTAATCCCCCTTATCGGATCTACCCGCAATCCAAGCAATTAAATTGTTCCTACCGACAGGGGTAAATGGCAGTAACAAAATAAATTCTTCTGATTTTTCTGTCGGCAGTTTCGTAATCAAATAATAGGGTGCTACTGGTTGCTGTTCGCTGCCGTAAATTTCATTGGGAATTCGCCATAAGTCCTCTCGATTGTAAAATACTTGAGGGTCTTCCATGTGATAGGTTAACAGGCGTTCGGATTGAACGCTCAATAAATCTGCTGGGTATCTGAGATGTTTGCGGAGAGCCGGAGGCATTTTGTCAAGAGGTTTGAAGAGTGCTGGAAAAATAGCCATCCAACTGTTGATTATCGGGTCTGAGGGGTTGGCAACGTAGAAGTCTACAGAGCCGTTGTAGGCATCAATGACTATTTTTACCGAGTTGCGGATGTAGTTGAATTGATTTTTTCCGGGATCGGAATAGGGATAACGATCGCTGGTAGTGTAGGCATCGATAATCCAGTAAAGATAGTTGGGGTAATTCTGATTTATTGAGGGGGTAAACTGGATATTTTTTTGAGTTGTATTGGGTGCTTTTTTTTGTAAATTAGTGGGGGTAATCTGGGCGTTGACTACTACTAAGTATGGGTCTGAATCGTAGCGTAAAAAAGGAGCGATCGCTCGTACTCTTTTGTTAATATTTCGGCGGTACAACAACTTAGTTTGTGGTGTAAAATTGCGGGTGAAAGCTATTTGCCAATTTTTGAGATAATTAGCAAATAACCAGCGTCTCCACAGAGAGTCTATGGCAATTCCGCCTTTACCACTGTATGTATTGTAAACATTTTCTTCACCGCTGGGGTAGTCAAATTCTTTAACTTTGCTAGGTGCCATTACGTCGGTATCGGTGACTTCGCCGTAATAAATGCGGGGGTGCCCGATGGGTATACTGGCTCGAAGGCGATCGCTATTGATGTCTAAAGCCGTCTTCCCCGTTGTTTCAACTCCAATATCTTTGACAAAATAATCTGGTAAACCGCCGGCACCGATAGTATTGACGGGAGAAAGAGTAAAGCCATAACCGTGAGTGTATACCAGGTTTTCGTTAACCCAAGTTTGAGCTTCGGGACTAACTGCTGTGTAGTCTAATTCTCTAGCTGCGAGAATGACTTGTTGGGTGTCGGCATCTTGTTTTTGGGTTTTTTGGTTTTTAACTGTGTAGCGATCGATATCAGCATCTAAGAATTTATAATAAGGTCTAATTTGTTGCAACTGCCGGTTGGTTTGCAGTAGAGGCAGTTTGTCCCACAGGCGGATATTGCTGATGGTAAGCTGATTTTTTTCCAAGTCTTTATAGCTTAATTTACCTTCTGGATCGAAAGTTTTTATTTCGATTTTGTTGAGATCGAAGGCTTGTTGAGTAAAAGTAATACTTCTCTGAATATATGGTCTTTCTTTGGCTATTTCGTTGGGGTTGACAATTAACAGTTGGATGATTACTGGCAGTAAATAAATTAAGGATAAACAGCTTATAACCAAACTAAGGACTAGGGATTTAAAGCGGTTACTTTTAATCTTTAATTTACCGACGAACCAGAGCATAAGAAGTGCGATGGCGATCGCCATAATACTGGCAAATCCATAGGATGGCAGTCGCACTGTGACATCAGCATAATTAGCCCCGTAAGTAACGTCTCCCCGCGAGTACAGCAATTCGTAACGAGCTAGCCCATAGAGGAAGGCGATGGCTAGCATCAACAGTGAGCCTAAGCCATACAAGTGTCGCTGTTGCGATCGGGAAAACGTCAACAAGATTCCTTGACTCAAGCTGTTTGCAGATAGTAAATAGGTAAAAGTGCTAGATACTAAACTATACAAAAATACTACTGTTAGTGAGAAGGCGCACAATTCTAATATGGGCAGAATAAATACATAAAAGCTAATATCTTGATTAAAAATAGGGTCGGTGGTGTTAAATTTAATGGGGTGGAAATAGAGCAAGACTTTTGTCCAGCGACTGGCGGTAATTATGCCGATCGCCAAACTGAGAAAAAAGGCGATCGCCCGCAGCCAAAAATCCGGCTTAATTGTCATGGCTAACATCAGTCCCAGCAGTAAGCCCAAGTGCCACCAATGAGAAAATAACTGCACGCAGAGCTGCCCGATGGACTCAAATCCCAAATTAATTGGCCCGGCAGGCAGTGCGCTGGCTATACTGAAATCCGCGAGGCTAGCTGCTGCTAACAGCCCGCAATGAATTACCATCAAACCTGCGATCGCGCTCAATCCGAATAAGCATAACAGCAACCAGGGAAATGCCTGTCGAGCTTGAGACAGAGATAATTGATAATTCTGCTCCGTTTTTGTTAGATTTAAGGAAGCAAATAACGCCCCCGAATTCGGCGACTTGGTTTCCTGAGTGGGATGTTTGAGGCTGCGGGCTAAAGCTAAATTCCCCATCAAAAAAACAGCAGAAATAGCAGTGGGAATTACCCCTAGCAACCCTTGAGTTTTCAGTCTCAACAGCAAAACCTGAAGATATCCAACTTCCTGAAACCACAGAATTTCTGCTACCAACCTGGTAACTAACTCCATCACCAGCCCTAGGCTCGCAATCAGTAGAATTATTTGATAAATTCGCCTGTTCAAAGTCATCATCTTCAACTTCTCGCCACTATCAATATCTGCCGCAGTTCATCGGGGTGAATCTACGGTTAAATATTTCCTTTTTTTATTTTTTCAATAAGTATAGAGCGCAAATTTTCTGTTACTGTCAATAACTGCTCGGCCCTAAAAAACAAGGATTAGCTATTGACTTCGGCGTTTTTTTATGGTATATTTTAGATAATGGGAGTGGTGGCAAAAATAAAAAAAATTGCCACCACTCCCATTATTTGATAATAGGTGATGAATTGGGGAAAGTCAAGCGTTTAAGCTTAAAAAAATGACGATTTTTTTTTATTTTAATTCAAAAAAAATAAGCATCAAAACCAGAGGGAAATAATCCCCAGGCAGAGCCTGGGAATTAGGGCAAAAAATCAACTAGCTATACTGCTGATTGACATCCACATCCAAATTAAAGAGTGTTTGTAAAGTCTGCATTGCTTGTCGGCGTGCCTCAATATCTTGCTGAGCGCGTAATTGCACCATGGGGTCGTGTAAAATTTTATTTACAATCCCTCTTGTTAAAGATTCAATCACATCTTGATGTTTCTCGGAAAACTCTGAACCTAAACGCGATAAAGCTTTTTCTAACTCTTGTTCCCGAATCAATTCTATCTTATCCCGCAAACAGCTAATAGTCGGAACAGTTTCCAGGCTGCGCCACCAAACATCAAAAGCTTCTACTTCTTGTTCGAGTATGCCTTCAGCTTCCATTGCCATTTTGCGGCGGGTTTCGTGATTTTGAGCTACCACAGCTTTTAAGTCGTCTACATTAAATGACTTGACATTGGTCAGTTCTTTTACATCAGAATCGACGTTGCGGGGGACAGAAATGTCCACCAACATCAAAGGGCGATCGGGTTCTAAGACGGTTGCTAATTTAGCTTTATTTAAGAGCGGATCGGTAGCAGCGGTGCTGGTAAAAACCAAGTCGGAACTAGCAATTACCGACATCATTTCCGAAAGCTGATATAAATGTAAGGTAGCATCTTTAAACAGGCTGGCTAATTCTTCTGCACCACGGAGCGATCGATTGACGATCGCAATATGGCCAGCTCCTTTGGAAAGCAAATGCTGCACCAAAAGTCTGGACATTTTACCAGCACCGATAATCGCAATCCGGCTGGTGGCTAAATGCTGACCTTTGAGTTGAGCCAGTTCCGCCGCCGCCGAAGAAATGGAAACCGCACCAGTACCAATACTGGTTTCTGTGCGAACACGTTTCCCTGCTGTCATGGCTTGCTTGAGCAAGCGCTCCAAAATTCGACCTACGCCTTTATACTGCTGAGCGAGTTTGTGAGTTTGTTTCACCTGAGCCAAAATTTGCCCTTCTCCGAGAACCAAACTGTCAAGACCAGAAGCAACTCGCATCAGGTGCATTACCGCATCTTCGTGGAGTAAGATGAACAGGTGAGGTCGCAAAGACTGTAAAGGAACTTTACTGCATTCTGAAAGGAATTGAGTAACTTCCCGGACACCAGGTTCCGACTCGGTGGTAACAATATAAATTTCTAAGCGGTTGCAAGTGCTGAGAATAGCAACCTCTTGAATATGTGGGTAGCTACGCAATTGGGCTATAGCCCCTTCAATCTTCTGTTCTGGAATGCTCAGTTTTTCGCGAACTTCAACCGGCGCTGTTTTGTGGCTAAGACCTACAACTGCAATATTCATATCTGTGATTTGTCACTATTTTTTTTACTGGTCAACAGTCACCTGTCATTAGTGTTTAGTTTATCGCTAATTGCTAATAACTGGTGACTGTCAACAGTCAACTGTCAACAAGCCAACAGCATAATGTTGGCTATTAACACTCAAAAGTTAACAGCCAACAGTCCCCAGGCAAAAGCCAACAGTTAACTGTTAATTAATGACTAATTTAATTGCAGAGATTTCGGCTGGTCAAACATATGGATTGTATCCACAAACCGAGCAGTCTTGGACTGAGAAGAAATTACCAAACTTTCAGTACGAGCGCCGCCACCAAAGAAGCGAACTCCATCCATCAGCGTTCCGGGAGTAATTCCGCAAGCTGCAAACAGAACTGTTTCCCCAGATGCCAATTCTTCAGCATTGTAAATCTTGTCTGGGTCTGTGATGCCCATTTCTTTAAGTCGAGCGATATTGCTCTCTTTACTTTCACCGATCAAACCAGTTTTCACAACAGCCGGATCGTAAATCAACTGCCCTTGGAAGTGACCGCCCAAACAGCGCATGGCTGCTGCTGAAATCACACCTTCCGGTGCTGCACCAATACCCATAAGTGCGTGGATATTAGAACCAGAAAACGCGCAAGAAATTGCTGCTGAGACGTCGCCGTCGCTGATCAGTCGAACTCTTGCACCCGCTTGCCGAATTTCATTAATTAAATCTTTGTGCCGAGGGCGGTCCATCACCACTACCACCAAATCCTCAACACTGCGGCCGAGACAATCAGAGATAATTTTGAGGTTTTGGGTTGGTGTCTTACGAATATCTACATGATTTTTGGCAGCCGCAGGAGCAGCCAATTTGTTCATGTAGAAATCGGGAGCAGCAAACAAACCACCTTTTTCGGAGATTGCTAAAACTGCCATGGAACCGTTTTGACCGTAAGCCACTAGGTTAGTACCTTCGCAGGGGTCAACAGCGATGTCAATTTCGATCAATTCATCTATGTTGCAGACCTCTTGGGCATCTTCGCGAGTACAAATACCCACTTGTTCGCCGATATAAAGCATGGGTGCGTCGTCGCGTTCCCCTTCACCGATCACGATGCGACCGCGCATATGAATTTTGTTCATCCGCTCGCGCATGGCTTCTACAGCCACTCTGTCGGCTTCATCTTTCTCGCCTTTGCCCATCAATCGAGCTGAGGCGATAGCTGCCTGCTCAACTACTTCGATAATCTCTAAACCGATTGCATTGTCCACGAACTATATCCTCCCAACTGAGTCCTGCGTGCCTTGTGCTTTTTTTGCACTCCCAGCAATCAAGTTTATCAGAGGCGGGGATCTGTGCGAGCGTAAGTCTTGAGTTAGTTTGTGTTAACTTTTGCTTCTTGCAGACCCGACAGTGGGAAAATGATCCATAGGAGAGTGGGAGAGAGTGGAAAAACCTGAGCCATCTTGGGCGATCGTCGGTATTGACTCAGCCTCCTGCGTGGTTGGCTGCGATTGGTTGGGGAGTTTTAGAGCTAGCACCTAGCTAGCGCATAAATAGACAAAGTGGTACACTCGTAAACAAACCTTTACTTGATTGAGTCATCAAGAAATACAGTGTTCCGATCGAACAATGCTTTTATCTATAAAAACCAAGCTAAAACTAAACAAGAGTCAAACAAGGGTTATGAGCTAACACGCTGGCCTAGGGAGGTTTACTTATAATTGGGGGCTAGCTAGTTGGAGTAATCTTTATAAAAATGGATAGAAGCCCAAAAAGATAGCCCTACTAAAAATGTCGGCTCTAAATCTTGAGGCGTTTAAAAAAATTAACATTAAATTGACCGGGATTAGATTATTCTCAATTTTGAGAAAACGAAATAAATAAATATCAAACATTTGCCAAAAATGTTTTTCTTGACACGATAGAGGTAAATTTAATGAGGAGGGAACCCTAAAAAATGATGATGAAAGCCCAAGATATTATGACCACAGACGTTGTTACCATTCGCGGTTCGGCAACTGTTGCCGAAGCAGTAGCGATGATGAACGAGCTGTGTTTGCGGGCGTTGATTGTGGAACGCCGCCACGAACAAGATGCCTACGGGATTGTGACTGAAACGGATATTGTCTATAAAGTAGCAGCCTACGGAGTAGACCCGAAAAAAGTCCGCGTCTTTGAGATTATGACTAAGCCGTGTATTACGGTGAATCCTGACTTGGGCGTGGAATATGTGGCTCGGTTGTTCGCCAATACCCGCATCCGTCGGGCGCCGGTCATCAAAGACAAGCTAGTTGGCATTATTTCGGTAACGGATATATTGACAAAAAGCGATTTTTTGGAGAAGCCGAAGAGTCTTGTATTTGAGGAAGAAATAGAAAAGGCGATCGCCGATGCCAGAACTATTTGTGCCGAAAAAGGTGTGACTTCTAGAGAGTGCGCGGTAGCTTGGGATATTGTAGAGGAAATGCAGGCTGAGGCTTCTCACCAGCGATCGCAGAAGCTGGACAAAACGGCTTTTGACGAGTATTGCGACGAGAATCCAGACGCGGCTGAAGCTCGGATGTACGACAGCTAAGTTAGTGCGATCAGAAAGGTTGTTTACCGGGCTGTAATTGGTGTATTTTTGTCTATCAAACCGCTTATAAAAACCTAGGCAAACCAGGGTAAGCTCTGCGGTATAAGCTTTAAACGTTCTTTCTTAGTGATTGCGCCTCCTCGCCTTGAGGCGTGACCAAGAAACTCCAGTTAGAAACGCTATAATAATCACAGCGACGTGATATTACAGCCGAACGTTTGATCTTTTTATTCAGTTGGTTCCACTCGCTCCAAACGTGCTTTTCCGGGTTCATCTCGGAATAGGCGGTTAAGGAGCGAGGTATTTTTTCACTCTTATTCATGGCCCTGCGAGCAATCACCAGTGCAGCCGATTCGTCGCTAGCTAAGCCATACATTAGGCCGCACTGATCACGCCATTTGCATGGCGCTTATTGATGCCGTAGGTTTGCTGTAAGTGTGTGTTCCAGTCGGACTTCTTGAATTGTGTACTTAAAAGTAAGTGGTTGACTGTTTCAATACTTGCAGCCCTGAAAATTGGGGCGTAAGCTTCCAAGAACATCTCGAAATCTGTAAATCCAAGTTCGTTGAGTTCATCTGCTGGCGTGGGCAAGCCTTTACAATAAGTTAAGGTAGCCATTGATTCGACCTCTCAATGCGGTTGCATCCTAGTATATTAATCGCTTCGCGCAGGATTTGCAAGTTTTTCAATGAGTTTCTTTTATTTCCGAAACGTCGCTGGCGAGGTCTTTTTCAAAGGTTGCACCTTCTCTTTTGATCGAAATCATCAACGCTAATTAGTCTGTTCGTCAATTTACCGATAATTTAGTAACTAAAACCTAGGTAAATCTAGGTAAAATGTCAACTGCTGTGAACCCGGTTTCTGGCTATCCCTGCGTAAGTCGCGATCGATCAAAATTCGACAATTACCGGGGTGTGGTCGCTGGGTTTGATCAGTTTCCTAGGATGAATATCTATGGTGCAGTTTTTGGCTTTTTCGTAGAGAGACAAGCTGAGATAGTGGTGGTCAATTCTCCAGCCTTTGTTGCGAGCAAAGGAGGCGGCACGATAGTCCCACCAGCTATAATGGCCACCTTCTGAGGTGAATTTACGAAAGGGGTCACTCAATCCTAATTCTATGATTTCTGTGAGTGCGAGGCGCTCTGGGACTGATAAGCCGGCGGAGTTAGCACAAGCTTTGGGGTCGTAAATATCTCGATCGCCCGGAACGATATTAAAGTCTCCACAAATGCACAAATTAGGTGATTTGTCAAGAGCAATTTTCAAGTATTTGTGTAACAATTTCAGCCAATGTAACTTGTATTCATATTTCTGGGAACCCACTTCTGAACCGTTGGGAACATATACGGAAATAATACAAATATCGTCGATGATGCCGGTGATGAGGCGTTTTTGTTCGTCAAAAGTGCCGACGATTTCCTCACCGAGAATGGGTGAAAATCCGGCGCTAACTTGCTGCATGGGAACTCGACTCAAAATCGCCACACCATTGTAGGATTTTTGGCCGGAGATGTAACAGTGGTAGCCGATGTCGAGAAAGGGTTGCAGAGGAAAATCTGTGTCTATAACTTTGGTTTCTTGCAGACACAAAACTTCTACAGGGTTTGCTTGCAGCCAGTTAATGACGTGTTCGATGCGGGTGCGGATTGAGTTGACGTTCCAGGTGGCGATTTTCACGATGATAGTTTAAGGTACGCAAGTCTAATCTGCAATGGCGATCGACTGAACGCTTGGTTTGAGCTTTCAGAACAAAAATATCATATCACCTCCTGTACCATCCTGAGTGAAGAGGGAGTCCGCCCTGTTGCAGAACAATTAAAGGTGCTTGTGGGGTATCAACCCCCAGATTGAGCAACCTCTACTTGGGAAATCAAACTCGACAAATTTGAAGAATATAAACACCTCAACTGCGACAGGGCCTTGGTTGTGTTAGATTGAGCGTAATTATTGTGAACTCTTCTCCTCCGGCGCGTCAGACAAATGGTTATCACAAAACGAGGGCTTGTTCTAAGTGCAGCAGCGGTGGTACTCACTGCTGTAACTCTTGCCAACACTGGTTGCAGTTCTAAATCTCTGGCTTCTTTTAGGGGTAGTCCCAAAGAGTTGGTTGATGAAGTTTGGCAGATTATTGACAAAAGTTATGTTGATGGTACTTTTAATCAGGTTGACTGGAAAGCAGTACGAAAGGATTATTTGAACCGGACCTATAGCAGTGATGAGGATGCTTATAAGGCCGTGCGGGAAATGCTCAAAAAGCTAGACGATCCTTATACTAGGTTCATGAACCCACAAGAGTTCAAAAATATGCAGGTTGATACTTCTGGAGAATTAACAGGAGTGGGAATTCAGTTGACTCAGGATGAAAAAACTAAGAAATTAGTGGTGATTTCCCCCATTGAGGATACTCCGGCTTTTAAAGCGGGGATTCAAGCAAAAGATATTATTAGTAAAATCGATGGCAAGAGTACCCAGGGGATGGATACGAATCAAGCGGTAAATTTGATTCGCGGTCAAGTTAATACTGAGGTGACACTGACTATTATCCGCAATAATAAGGAAATAGAATTTAAGCTGAAACGGGCGAAGATTGAAATTCATCCGGTGCGTCATTCGGTGCAGAAAAGTCCGATGGGTGAAATCGGCTATATTCGCCTGAACCAGTTTAGTGCAAATGCGGGATCGGAAATGCGATCGGCAATTCAGGATTTGGAAAAGAAAAAAGTGACAGGCTATATTTTAGACCTGCGTTCTAATCCGGGGGGGTTGTTGTACGGGAGTATTGAGATTGCTCGGATGTGGCTCCAAGAAGGTACGATTGTCTCTACGGTCGATCGAATCGGCGAGACGGATAGACAAACTGCCAATAAAAAAGCGATTACTGACAAACCTTTAGTGATACTGGTAGACGGGGGTTCGGCCAGTGCTAGCGAGATTCTTTCCGGTGCTTTGCAGGACAACAAACGGGCGGTTTTGGTGGGAACAAAGACCTTTGGGAAAGGTTTAGTGCAGTCGGTACGTGGTGTGGGAAATGGTTCGGGTTTAGCTGTTACGATCGCTAAATATTTTACTCCCAATGGGCGGGATATCAACCACTTGGGCATTGAACCGGATGTGAAAATTGAACTTACCGAAGCTCAAAAAGAGGAATTGAGGCGCGATCGGGATAAAATCGGTACGAATGCAGATCCGCAGTATGCAAAAGCTTTGGAAATTTTGACCAAGAAAGTGACTGGTCAAACAGTGAATCAGAAGGCTGAGTCGAAACCGAATGCTACGCCACCAAAAGCGACTGCGCCCCAGGCTAAGCCAAGTTCTGCACCGGCTAAATCTAAGTAAGTAAATCCACCTAATTAAACGTAAGATACAGGTGGCTAAAAAGCTTGCTGTATGACCATTGTTCACCAAAGAATTGGGTCTGAAGCGCTAAAGTCCTCATTACAAACCTGGTGGGTAGTGAGGACTTTAGCCATCACTTTTCTACATAATATTTTTCCACAAAACTTCGCAATCCTGATTTATATCCTTGTCCTACGGCCTGAAACCTCCACTCTCGGTTTTTTTTATACAAACGTCCAAATTCCAAAGCTGTCTCTAATGTAAAATTCTCTTTTAATTCGTACCTAGTCAATTCCGTTTGGCGATCGCGATCGTATAGACTGATAAAGGCGTTCTGGATTTGGCTAAAATTTAATCCTACTGATTCAGCGTCGTGGATAGTGACAATCAGCACAATCTCTTCAATAGTGGCATCGATTAGAGATAAATCTACACTGTAGAGGGTGTTAATGTATCCTTTTCTGGGCGAAGATTTATCCGTGCCGGATTGTTTCACAGCACCATCTAGGGATTTAGGATTATTATAAAATACTAAATAGTCTTCGTGGGGAATTCTGCCATCAGCGCCTAACATAAATGCTGAAGCATCAATGTCACAGTTTTTGTATGATGAATTGACTTGCCAACCCAAAGCGATGACCAGTTTTTTTAAGTTGGGAAATTCTTGAGAAAGATTGAATCTGTCACCTTTAATTAATTGTACGCTCATTTGTCTGGGTTCCTTCCTACACTCTAATTTCAATGGGTAATTGGTAATTGGTAATTGGCACTCTCTCCCTCATCCTATCAATTCCGGTTGTATCGGAATGATTTAACCGCGAAGGCAGTCTTGACGCGAAGTTCGAGAAGAGAGAGTTTAATACAGGACGATGAAGACAGGATTTTAGATCACTCAAAAATGCCAAGGCTTAAAAAAATCTAACACTTTCGGTAGATGGCGAAATTTTTATTTACTCTCAAAGTAGAGACATTTATCCATGAAGTAGATTAGACATCTCCCATCATTATTTCTTGTGGAACAGGCGGGATACCCGTTCTTAACAGGCTTGTTGGGAAATGTCTGTTAAAAAAATGACCAATACCGAGATATTGTAATCAATTCTAAGTAATTCCTAGGCAATTTATGGCAAACACAGTTCCTGAAATGCGATCGTCAATCATCTCAGTCAAAGAATCCTCACCACCTGAAATTGTGACTTTCGATGTCAGTGGTATGAAGTGTGCAGGCTGCGCCAAGGCAGTTGAACGCCAACTAATGCAATACTCAGGGGTAATTTCAGCTTGCGTTAACTTAGCCGTAGAAGTAGCAACGGTTGAGTGCGAACCGGGGGCGGTGGATGCTGATGCCTTAGCCAAAAAGTTAACCGATAGTGGATTTCCCAGTCAATCTCGCGCAGGTGGAAATCAGCGAGAAATGGATCTGGCGATAATTGAAAGGCGACAGCAAGAAATTCGAGAGCAAATAGGACAATTAACGATCGCCCTGTTCTTAATTATTCTCTCAGGTTCAGGTCACGTATTGGGAACAAAAGCCCCAATTTTAAGCAATATTTGGTTTCACTGGGGACTTGCAACTCTAGCTTTACTACTACCTGGGCGGCGAATTGTAGTGGACGGGTGCCGCAGTTTGTGGCGAAATGCACCCAATATGAATACTCTGGTAGCTTTAGGCGCTGTCACAGCTTACACCGCTAGCAACGCGGCACTGCTGTTTCCCCAGATGGGATGGGAATGCTTTTTTGACGAACCGGTGATGCTGCTGGGCTTTATTTTGTTGGGGAAAACTCTGGAACAGCAAGCTAGACAGCGCGCCGCCTCAGCACTACAAGCTTTAATCGCACTCCAACCAGCTACTGCGCGCTTAGTTGATTTTAAATTGCCGATTTTAGATTTGGACTCGCCATCTCCGGTCTACAATCCACAATATATTGAAATTCCAGCCGATCGTGTCCGAGTCGGAGAATGGCTGCAAGTTTTACCAGGGGACAAGATTCCGGTAGATGGTGAAGTTTGCGAAGGTAAAACAACCATAGATGAGTCGATGCTGACTGGGGAATCGATGCCGATTTTGAAGCAAACAGGAGATCCCGTGGCGGCGGGAACTATCAATCAATCTGGGGCGATCGTGATCCGGGCAACTCGCACGGGTAAGGAAACTACTGTAGCTCAAATGGTGGCTTTGGTGGAAGCTGCCCAAACTCGGAAAGCGCCGATTCAAAATTTGGCGGATACTGTGGCGGGATATTTTGTCTATGGGGTAATGGCGATATCGGCTTTAACCTTCCTATTTTGGTATTTTGCCGGAACTCATCTGTGGCCATCTGTGCTTTTAGGGCATGGGGCTATGAACATGGGCCATGGGGCCATGGGCATGGGCCACCAATTACCAATTACTGATTATCAATCACCTTTGCTGTTAAGTTTGAAATTGGCGATCGCCGTTTTAGTCATTGCCTGTCCTTGTGCTTTGGGACTGGCTACCCCAACTGCCATTTTAGTTGGTTCTGGGATTGGGGCGGAGCGCGGGCTTTTGATTCGCGGTGGTGATGTTTTGGAACGGGTGCATCAATTAGATACGGTGGTTTTTGACAAAACTGGTACTTTGACTACCGGAGAGCTGACACTCACAGATTATTTGCCGATTTTTGAGAATTCTGGGTTGGATGGGACTTCAGATCTGAATGTTAGCCACAGGCAAGATGCCTGTTTTACCATTGACTCCCAACTTCTGCAAATCGCCGCGGCTGTGGAAAGGGGTTCTTGTCATCCCGTCGCGGCAGTGATTTTGCGGGAAGCTCAACAACAAGCTTTGCCACTGCTGGCTGCTGAGGATTTCTACACGGCACCGGGATTGGGGGTTTCGGCTGTGGTGGAGGGCCGACTGGTGTTCGCCGGGAATGCCGAGTGGATGACGCAGCAGGGGGTCGCTATTGCCACAGAATTGTGTGGGTCTTTTCAAGGCAAAACGGCGGTTTATGTGGCTTGTGAGGGCGTTTTGCTGGGGGTAATCGGCCTAAAAGATACTCTCAGACCGGATGCTAAGGCGACGGTGGAGCGTTTGCGGGCTATGGGATTGCGGGTGATGATGCTGACGGGGGATACGCCTGGGGCGGCGTTGGCGATCGCCAACCAGTTAGATTTGCCGACGACGGATGTTTTGGCTCAAGTGCGGCCAGAAGAGAAGGCAAGGGCGATCGCTGCTTTGCAAGCCGAAGGCCGGAAAGTGGCGATGGTGGGTGACGGAATTAATGATGCCCCCGCTTTAGCTCAAGCAGATGTTGGTGTCGGGTTACATGGTGGGACTGATGTAGCTGTTGAAACTGCTCAGATTGTCCTAATGCGAAATACTTTGATGGATGTTGTGGAGTCGATCGAACTTAGTCGCGCTACTTTTAAGAAAATTCGCCAAAATCTGTTTTGGGCTTTTGGTTACAATATGCTCGGAATTCCTGTGGCCGCTGGTCTTTTACTCCCGGTAATGGGAATTTTACTCAGCCCTGCTGCGGCTGGTGCATTTATGGCGTTTAGTTCTGTTAGCGTTGTTACCAATTCTTTGCTGCTGCGTCGCGAATTTCGGCCTTAAATTTACAGATTTTAGCTAACAATCCTCAGTCATTGGTCATGAGCCAAGAACTCCTGCCTGCCGAAAGTACAAGGCCGAAAGTATGGATACTGAAGGCTGAATTTAATCAAAATAGCGACTAATGACTAATGACTCATGACTAATGACTAATGACTAATGACTCATGACTCATGACTCATGACTAATGACTAATGACTAAAGTGCCATACTTTCTAAGAGCCGCCAGTTACGGTTGCTCATAATCGACTGAGTGACTAGCTCAAACATTTGACGGCAGTGGTTATTGGTTTTGAGGGGGAGTTCCTCGTTTTTAATCACGAAATTCATGCGAACTTCTGAATCGCTGCTCGTGTTTTGCTCAATTAGGACTTCTGCGGTGACAAGCTTGGGTATAGAAACTTGACCGGGAAGTTCGCGAGCCATGAGAGAATCTCCTGTATTGTAGATAATATCAAGATTGCATGACTCTAAAATCTCAATCAAAGAGTGACGGAGACGGTCGATGGGAACGGCAACGATAAAAAAACCAGTATAACGAGCCATAAAAAAAACTCCTGCCGTGAGGCATTTAGACTTTATCATCATACCTAACATCTAAGATATCTACAGTACAATAATCACTTATTTTATCCAAATTCTAAGGGAAGTCAATGGCAGGGAAACTGATCGTCTTTGAAGGAGTTGAAGGTGCAGGAAAAACTACGCAAATGCAGCGGTTGATACATTGGCTGCCAAAAAACTGTCTTACAATCAAAAATTTTGTTGCTACTCGTGAGCCTGGGGGGACTGAACTGGGAAAGCGACTCAGAAGGTTATTACTGGAGCCTGAGTCCGAGGAATTAGTATCAAATCGAGCGGAATTACTGATGTATGCTGCCGATCGCAGTCAGCACGTCGAAACTTTTCTCAAACCCAAGTTAGCCCTGGGGACGATGGTTTTGTGCGATCGCTTTACTGATTCTACTATTGCTTATCAGGGCTACGGCCGCGGTATTAATTTAGACTTAATTAACCAACTGAACGCCATTGCTACTGGGGGCTTGCAAAGTGATTTGACTTTTTGGCTGGATATCGATGTGTCAGCGGGCTTGGCGAGGGCAAGGGCGAGGGGAGAGTGCGATCGTATGGAGCTAGCTGATTTGGCATTTCACCAGCGGGTACAACAAGGTTTTTCGGAGTTGACTAGACAAAATCCGGATCGAATGGTGAGGATAAATGCCGATCGCACTGAGGATGAGGTCGCCCAAGAAATTCAAACTATCTTAAGTAGTAAGTTAGCAGCTTGGGGATATGGAAACAATTCGGAATTTTGAATTATGGATTATTTTGAATCATTAATCGGACAAAACCAGGCAGTAGAATTACTCACTCAAGCCGTCTCTGGCAACCGCATTGCTCCCGGCTATTTATTTGTGGGATCTAACGGGATCGGCAAAAGTTTAGCGGCTCGATGTTTTATTGAGCTTTTCTTCTCGGCAAATCTGACACAACCAAAATTAATAGCCTCGGTGCAAAACCGCGTGCGACTGAGAAATCACCCAGACTTGCTCTGGGTAGAACCAACTTACATGAATCAAGGCAAGCGGCTGTCAGCACAGGAAGCTGAGGAAGCGGGCTTGAAGCGCAAATCACCGCCCCAAATTCGACTAGAGCAGGTGCGAGAAATCGGTGATTTTCTGAGTAGACCACCCCTAGAATCTGCCCGTTCTATTGTCGTGTTGTCGCAAGCAGAAACCATGGGTGAGGGGGCTGCCAATGGTTTATTGAAGACTTTGGAAGAACCGGGAAAAGCTGCCCTAATTTTAATGGCTCCGACTGTGGAATCTTTGCTACCAACCTTGATTTCACGGTGTCAAAAAATTCAGTTTAATCGCCTCAATCCCGCAGCGATGGCACGGGTATTGCAGGAAAGGGGATTTGGAGAGATTTTGTCCCATGCTGAGGTGATGGGAATGGCCCAGGGAAGCCCTGGAGAGGCAATTGCTATTTGGCAGCAACTGCAATCGATGCCGGAGGATTTGTTACAAAAAGTTAAGCAGTTGCCTCAAAATTTGCGATCGGCCTTGGAATTGGCAAAGGAAATTGATAAAACTTTGGATACTGAATCCCAGTTATGGTTAATCGATTATTTACAGCACTGTTACTGGCAGCAATTTTTGGCAGGGGGAATTAGTCGATCGCCTTTAGAGCCTTTAGAAAAAGCGCGACAATATTTACTCAACTATGTACAGCCACGATTGGTTTGGGAATGCACATTAATGGGAATATGTCAACCATTATAATTTTGACACTATTCCCCTCATCCTTAAAATCTACAGGGATCGATCGGGCACAAGTCCCACGAGCCAGCGGGAGAAAGGGGAAATGCTCAAGAGAATTTTTCCTGTAGCTATCAGCTCAAGCTTAAGCCCGCAGCAGTTGCTTGATCGTGCCTACCAATTCCTGGGGGTGAAAGGGCTTAGCAATGTAAGCATCGGCACCTTGTTTCATACCCCAGTAGCGATCGAACTCCTCACTTTTGCTCGAACACATTACCACAGGCAAACTCTGAGTTTTTGGGTCACTTTTGAGTCGGCGACAAACTTCATAGCCATTCATCCGGGGCATCACGATATCCAAAACTACCAAATCTGGCCGATTTGTCTTAATTTGCTCTAGAGCTTCTACGCCATCACTAGCTACCGTGACGTTCAGTCCTCTACCTTTGAGCAAGTCAGCGATCATCTCCCGCAGAGTTACGCTATCATCAACAACCATAACTGTACTCATAGAATAGTCCTTACCAAGTTTCTGGGTTGAAACGTTCACAATAAAAGATATGTTAGCTTGATTGAAATTTTGCTCTTTGAGGTTTAGTCTACCCACTTTTGCTCATTTCCCAATCATGTTTTTCAGGATTAGCGCGAAATTAAACATCCGCGAAATCTCCCTTGACATACCATGCTATGTTCGTTAGTCTATCATTTTCTTTCTTAAATGGTACTTTTGTCAAAAATTGCTGATTTAGTTTGGTTTTAGGTTTCGCGGCCATGGTCCCTGACCCCAGACTAAAGAAATCACTGGGATGAGAGGACCATGTGTCAATTATGATTTTTTTGCTCTAAAACCGGTAGTTTTTGTTCGTAGAGGGCATCCATAACTCCTGGGCGCTGGCGGTAGTTTTGACCTGAACTTTTTAAGCCGTTAGCAACCATTCCCACAATGGAAGCTCCTGAAATTTTTAATTCTTCCAAGACTTTGGTAACTTGGGAGCGGTCTGTTTTGGCAATTTTTACCACCAATACCGTACCGTCAGTGTGAGCCGCAATCAAGTGGGCATCTGCCAAGCCGACTAGAGGGGGCGAGTCATAAATCACTAAGTCAAAAAATGCTTGAAATTGCTCCATCAGATACTGCATTTTTTTGGAGGACAGAAACTTAATCGGATCGGCAGGAATCTGACCTGCGGTGAGTACGAACAGGTTTTCCTCCGAGGGGGAGCGCTGAATGACTTCGTTAAGACTGAGGTCTGTAGAGATGACTTCGCTGAGTCCCCGCAGGTTTGGTAGTCCTAACTTAATGTGGAGTTGCGGAGAACGCAAATCTGCATCTATTAATAATACTCTCTGCCCGACCGCGGCGGCTGTGGCCGCTAGGTGCAGGGCTACTGTCGATTTTCCGTCTCCGTCTAGGGCGGAACTGACTAAGAGCGATCGAATTGGCCTGTCGGCACTTAGCAAGTTAATGTTGGTGTAGAGCGATCGAAATGCTTCTAAGAATTTATAGTCGGAATCGCTAAAAATACCCGTACCTTCCAGGCTCCGAGTAGGAGGTTTAGCATCGACTGGCTGAGCATTTTTTGCTTTCATCGAGGTGAGTTTCCTGGTTCTAACTGGAGAGCGACGCTTGATTCTTTTCGTCAATGGGATTACTCCAATTATGGGAAGCTTTGTTGCCATTCTCAAGGATTCAGGAGTATGGAACACATTATTAAGTACCTCCACCAGTAATCCAATCGCTATCCCCAACAAACTACTTAAAACCACTGCTAGGACTAACTGTTTGCGAGTTTGTTTCACCGTTGCAGTTATATATTTTCCGAATTTGTCTAAGGGAATTTCTGGAGGGTTAATTAGTACCCAAGGTATTTGTTGCTGAGCTGCATCTATCCGCAAAGCTTCTCGTTTTGCCAAAAAGTCAGACAAACTTTTAGTCACCACTAGCAGTTCTTGCTGTAAATTGTCGTATTCTCTAGTTGTTAATGAAAATTCTCTATTTTTTTGATTCATTTGTTTTTGCAACTGATTCATTGCCAAATTTCGTGACTCAAGTTCTTTGATTTGGCTGTTTAAATTTTTCATTACCACTTCTTGAGCTTGTTGGGTGGCTGTTAATATTAGCTCTTCCCTAGTTTTTTTGAGTGCTAAAATTGGCAAACTGTCCTCTCTGTACTGAGCTAATTTTAGGGAAATTTCTGAGTCAACTTTTTGAATTTCACCTAATAATCCTGCGTAAGCTTGTCCTTGGGTCATTAATATGCCAACTGGGTTATTCTGTTCCAGTAACTTTTGATAATTTTGGTAGACAGTTCGCATCCCTTTTAACTGTACTTGGAGTGTGGCTTGCTGTCCCCGAATGCTCTGAACTTGTTCTGACAAAGATTTTCCTTCTAGCTGGGGGTCAAACAAGTTGCTCTGCTGGCGCAGTTTTTGAACTTGTAGTTGCAAAACTTCGACTCTTTCTCGGAGCTTGGGCATCTCCATATCTATAAACTTAATTCCTTGATTAATACCTGTTAGTCGCTGTTGCAAACTGTACTCTAAATAAGCTTTAGAAACTCTATCTAATACAGCATAAATTCTTTTGGGATTGGAATCTTTGTATTTAACTTCTAAGATTTTTGTACCTTGCTGTTTGCCATCTTTTTCATAGCTAATTCGGTTGATTGACAATTTTGACATTAGGTCATTGTAGGTCATATTAGGATACAATGCCTGCATTCTTTGTAGCACGGGTCGCATCATTCTGGGACTGCGTAAAATCCTAATTTGCGTTTCATAATCTACTAAACTAATCCCTTCTATATTGATTTTAGCTAAGTCAGCAGCTACGGTATTATCTAATTGTTTGGATAGTAAACCTTCAGCGGTAGCTGGTTCTACCAACAAGGAAAATGAGCCTTCATAGTCGATGGTAATGCTTTTAGAATTTTTGAGTATCACCGCTCCCACCACGGAACTCAAAGCAATGGTGGCTACTAGCATTACCAGGAGGCGGCGACGTACCACCCCAAATAGCCAAGACAAGTCTAGTTTTTCTTCTTCTATTTCTTCAAACTTATCTCTGTAGTTAGGAGCAGACAAGGGAGACAATTGACCATTGGATTTTGGTAGGAACGGTTGGTAATTTTTTCTGGTATCCATATTCAGTCTGTGTATTAGAGAGGTTGATATTTAAGATGCTACCGATATTTTAGAGGTTGATATTCCAGATACTACAGTGCCACAACTCCGGGAAAATGCTATTCCTTAGTTTATTCTAACCGAGCGATCGGGCCCGATCGCCAAATTAGAACTTCCTGAAATTTTGCCCAAGACCTGCTCAGCGGAATATAGAGCGGATAATGTTGAGAAAATTGAACACTCCGGTAGCTGGACCTAAAGGTCCAAGGACTGTATTCATACGGTCTACGAATTTGATGAGACCGCTGCGCGACACTACTATCGTATCGTTGTTGCGGAGTTGAGGATTTTTTTCCTCGTTAATTCCTTGAGTTAAATCGACTTGGATCGTGCGTTTAGTGGCAGTACCATCAATATTGAGACGAATTAGGTCAACAGTTTCTCTAGTAGCTCTGCTGTTTTCGTAGCCAAAAAATCCTCTAGAGAGCAAAGCCTGATTCAAGGTAGCATTGGCTGGGAGCTTGATTGGTTCCAGAGGAGTTCTGACTTCTCCGACCACAAAAACATTGATGGCGGGGGGAGCAAAGTTAACGTTAGCCAACAGACCAGCTTCGGCGGGGTTGACGATAGTTGCTTTAGGAACGACGATTGTATCTCCTTGCTGGAGGATAGTATCTTGAGACCCGTCGCCCGACTCTAGGAATTGCCACAGGTTGACTGGGATAATTTGTTCGCCTTTTCTGGTGATGCGACGCACTTGAATTTGGCGGATATCTGCCTCTGGAGTGATGCCACCGGCTAGCTGAATAGCTCTGATGACGGTGGGGAATCCTTCCCGGCTCAGGTCGTTGGTAGTGTTCCCACCAATGACGACGTAAGCTCCAGGGCGGGTGACTTGACCGACTATAGAGATCGATCTAGGTTTTTCTGGGGGTGGAGAAAAGTTGGCGGTCGCGAATTGGCGTGCTTCTGCTTGGTTGAAGTTGGTGACGGTGGGAATCACAATGGTGTCTCTGTCTTGCAAAATGATGTCTTGAGAGATGTCTCCTTCCTGCAAGAATTTCCATAGATTGACGTTGAGCACTTGGTCTGGCCCGTCGGGTTGGGGCCTGCGGACACGGATGTTACGGATGTCGGCGACACCAGTGACGCCTTCAGCGAGTTTGATGGCTTGAGTGACGGTTGGGTATTGGACTGAGGGTGTTACACCTGGACCTGAAGCGAGGGCGATGGTGAAATTTCCGGGCCTGGTGACTTCTCCGATGACACCGACGTTGAGGGGGCGGGCGGCCACGAGGCTGACTGTGACTATCGGGTCTTTGAGGACGCGACGGTAGGCGTTACGGATAATAGTGGTGGCTTCTACTAAGGTCAGGCCACGGATTGATATTAAACCGATTAGGGGTAGGTTGACAGAACCGTCTGAGAGAACTTCGTAGCCGCGGGTGAGTTCGGGTACTTCCAGTATTTCTACTTGGATGCGATCGCCTCCACCTAGTTTATAGCTTTCTGGGGATCTCCTCAATCCTGTAGGGGGTGTGGTGGCTGCACCGGGACGTAATCGGACTTGCGCCGTAGCACTCCCTGGGAGTCCTAGGGAAATCATACTCGCGCAGGCGATCGTCCACAAGGTTAAACTCAATACGGACAGGGTTATTTGTTTAGGAAAATCAGTGTTAACCACAGGCTACCTATTTGATTACTAGCATCATTCACCAGTTTAATCGCCGATCGCGGAAATGCCTTGTTTATGGCAGACGGGCGGTTGTGCATCTATATTGTCTATGGTGGTGTTAGAGGCTCAGAGAGTCAGAGGCGAGAGGATTTTTGATAGGGTTCAAGAAATCTACAATCTATAGCACTTCTCACTCAAGCGACATTCCCTCGCCAGTTAATTAACACTTCTTTAATTCCCAAATCTCAAATTTCCAATTTTAACTTCTTAGAATTCAAAAAAATATATTTATGGCAAAACTCATTAGGGAACTAATTCTCAGCAATAATCTGTTGCTAATTATATTAGGATTGAGCGTATTTATTCTCACTCTCTTCATCTTTCAGATAGCTAGTCAAAAAAAAATTGGTCTTACTTTAGAAAGATGGTTTACTATTCTGTATATATTCGTATCTCCTCACGTCAATTTACCTCCTTTTAATTACCTGCATTTTGTAAATATTTCTGAACTTGAAAAAGGAATAATGTATCAAATTCCTTTTCTTTTTTATCCGTGGATTGCATTTCTTTTATGTGGGAGATTAGTTAAATTTTTAAACAAGCAATTTGTGGAAGGTTTGTCATCAGTTATTTTGAGGAATCCTGCTGCTTTTGTGTATTTTTTATTGCCAATTACATCGACACTTTGGTCGCTAGTTCCTGATATTACACTAAAAGCAGGAATGGCATTTACAGGTTTTACCATTGTTGCTTTTTATATAGCTTCACGATATGAGTGGCATGAGCTATCTGGGTTACTGCGAGCGGGCTATACCTCCCTCGCTATAGTTAGTTTTTTGCGACGCCCGAATGTGGGACGCGAATTTGCCGGAATTACGGGTCACAAAAACACTTTCGGCAGCCTCATGGTTATATGTACAGCACTGTGGTATCTTCACTATTCCCAAGGTGCTAAAACTCAGAAAGAGCGCTGGATAGCTCTGGGGTTAATGTTTTTTTCCTTTTATTTGGTGAGAGCTACTAGCTCTGGCGGTTCTTTAGTTAATAGTTTGATGCTCATAGTTGTAGTATCATCATTAAGTTTTCTGAGTAAATTAAAATTTCAATGGGCATTTACTTCTATTGTCGGATTTACGGTGCTCGGAATCATTGCCAGTGTTTATATCATAGATAACTTAGAGTCCATTGTTGTGGGAGGTTTAGGAAAGGATTTAACCTTGACTGGACGCACGGAATTCTGGCCAAAATTAATCGATGCAGCCAATCAGCGTCCTTGGTTTGGCTATGGATTTGATGGATTTTTTCAACAAGATGAAGTCGGAGAGCAAACCCCAGCTTATTTTATATATACGACCAATGGGTTTCAGCCCAAAACGGCTCATAATGGTGCGATATCAGTTTTGCTTTCTTTTGGTTATCCGGGAATGATTGTAATTTTAGTTTCTCTGTTAACTAATTTAATTTTTGCGGTCAGAGAACTGAGTCGTCGCCCGCTATCTCAATCGGGAATCCCAATTATTTACTTAGTGTTTATTATTTTAAATAATATAACTGAAGGTTCTCTAGGTGAGATTGGGGATGTCTGGCTGGGCTACGTGATACTGACTGTTAGGCTCAGTATAGATAGTGCCAAATCTTCATCTATGCCCCACCTGAGCGATCGACGTGAATTGGAGTCTTGATTGGGATTCAGACTCAATATATAGATTAAGTTTACAATTTGACCGAT
This sequence comes from Microcoleus sp. EPA2, assembly GCA_020882975.1. GTDB lineage: Bacteria > Cyanobacteriota > Cyanobacteriia > Cyanobacteriales > Microcoleaceae > Microcoleus. Next base: position 304,088 of record JAHRFD010000001.1, read on the forward strand.
TGAGTAGAATTCCGAGCTATGGTATTATTACTGCTCTGGGCTTGGTAAATTATACTATTGCCTTTAGGTGAGTATTTTAAAAAAAAGTCTATAAAAACAGCTAAAAGTTTTTCAATAAATGGTTGATGACTGCGAAAGGTTATGATAAACTCTCTAAAAGAGGGTGATTTTAAATTGACTATCAAAGTCTCAACAAACAGATTTATCTATTTAAGGACTCAAAACTTTCTAATGTTAGATAAACTCGCAGTGGCCAGTCAAAAAATCGGGCCTGGTCTTCGTCAGGTACTCGTGAATCTGGCGTGGCTGTTCACTGACCAAATTTTGCAGATGGCTTTGGGTTTGATCGTAGGGCTTTGGGTGGCACGCTATCTGGGGCCGGTGCAATTTGGATTGCTCAACTACTCGATCGCCTTTGTTTCCGTCTTTAGTTCGGTAGCAACCATGGGATTGGGTGGTATCGTCATCCGGGATATCGCTCGCAATCCTGAATGCAAAAACGAAACCCTGGGGACAGCCTTCGCGATGCAATTTACTGGTGGCTGCATCACTCTGTTGTTAACTGTGGTGATGATTTCCTTATTCAAGCCGGATGAGACTCTGACTCGCTGGTTGGTAGGCTTGATCGCAGCCGGGACGGTATTTCAAGCTTTTGAGACCATAAATTTTTGGTTTGAGTCCCAAGTCCAGTCAAAATATACAGTGCTGGCCAAGAATTCAGTCTGTTTGTTAGTTGCCGGAGTCAGAATTGGATTGGTACTGCTGGGGGCACCACTACTTGCCTTTGCAGGCATTCGCTTGATAGAGGTGGCGATCGTCGGCATGGCCTATTTATATTGTTATAAGCTTACGGGAAATAAAATTCAGGATTGGCAATTCAGTTGGTCCAGGGGGAAGGAACTACTGCGGGAGAGTTGGCCGATTATGTTGTCAGCCTTTGCAGTTTTCTTGTACTCGAAAACCGATCAGCTCATGCTGGGTGGGATGAATAAAAATGCTGAACTGGGATATTATGCTGCGGCTGTAAAGATTTCCGAAGTTTGCGATTTTTTGCCGATGATCGTATCTTCATCTATTTTTCCTAAATTAGCTAATTTAAGAGATAAAAATTATGAAGAATATATGAATAAATTTCAAATTTACTGTGATAGTATGATGATACTATGGTTGGGAGTGGCACTCCCAATTTCATTGCTTTCTCCTTGGATAGTCAAGGTGCTTTACGGTGACAAGTATAGTAGTTCAGCAGCGGTACTGGCTATCTATGTTTGGGCGCAATTTGGGAGTAACTTTGGGGTGGCGCGCAACACCTATTTTACGATAGAGGGTCAGTTGCGGTACAGTCTGTACTTGACAGTCATCGGCTCCATTTTTAATGTGGGGTTAAACTGGTTTCTGATTCCTAATTATGGAGCGCTTGGTGCAACGGTAGCTACTCTGATTACTTATTTCTATGTGATTATTTTAGTCAATTTCATGATTAAGGAATTGCGGCCTTTTGGTAAATTAATTTGGAAATCGCTTAACTTGTACAAAGCGGTTTTTCGGATAATGGGATTAATAAAATGATTAAAATCAAACCCGACATTCAGCAGCAATCCAATTGTCCCAGAACAGGTGCTGCTCTCACACCCATCGAGGTCCTATGGCAGGGGATTCAGATTTGTGTGAAATCTAAGTTAAACGACTCGGAGACTGAAATAATCGATGTATTGAGAGTTGGTCATGGGTCTCACACGTCCATTCAAGTTGATTTAGCAAAAGGAGAGGTTTTTTCTGGGGATAGTAGAATGGGAGAATGGTTAGGAAAACCCTTACTGCATTCACTCCAAAATCCTAGACCTGAGAAACTTGAAATCACCAAAGAAATTTTTAAGAAGTGCGATCGGGTAATCATCTTAAACTGTATTGACTATCTTTACGGTCACTCCCTGTTAAAGTTACTCAATGCCGCAAGACACTTGGATTCCCAGCCGGAATTTGGGCTAATTACGATCGTCCCTAAGTTTTTAAGGTGGATGGTTCCTGACGGAGTGGCTGAAGTCTGGACAGTACCTATATCTTTAAAAAATGGTCTGGAGTATTATCCCAGCTTTGCCGAGTTTGTGCAGGAAGAAACTCAACGTTTTCAGGAGATTTATGTCAGCGAAGCCTATTCTCATCCGAGTCGGTTTGACATCACCAGGTTTACGAGGGTGCCCAAACACAATTTTGAGGGAGAAGAAATCAAAATTACGTTTATCTGGCGCGAAGATCGTTTGTTAGTTAATCGTTTTTTGTTCCGAGTTTTGCGAAAGCTTAAGTGTCAAAAAATTGCACTATGGCTCCAAAATTTGATGATTCAGGAAGTATTTAAAAAAATCAGGTTGCAGATACCAGCGGCTAAATTTGCAGTGGCTGGTCTGGGGACAACAACTAATTTCCCAGAATGGATTAAAGATTATAGGGTGGATAGTTTTAATGAAAAAATTGAACAGGAAATATGCCACTTGTATGCAGAAAGCCGTTTAGTAATTGGTCTGCACGGCTCTAATATGCTACTGCCTTCGGCCCATGCTGGCATGACCATTGATTTAATAGATGAGCGCTGGGGCAACTTGGCTCAAGATATTATCTACCAAGAAAGCAACCCTAGAATGGCTTCTGGTCGCTATAGATTTTTGCCCTATCAGACGAAAAATGATACACTGGCATTCATAGCGACTGTGATGGTTCTGAATTTTGCGGAGTTTAAATCCTATATGACTGCTGATGTTGTGAATTAAAATTATAGTAGAGAATTTAAATGTTGGATTGGCAATTGAAGACTCCCGTCGCATTTATTATTTTTAAACGCCCGGAAGAAACCGAAAGGGTGTTTGCAGAAATTCGCAAAGTCAAGCCACCGAAACTTTTAGTAGTTGCGGACGGACCCCGTGCAGATAGACTGGGGGAAGACCGAGATTGCGATCGCGTTCGTGCCATTATTGAGCGAGTAGATTGGGACTGCGAAGTATTGAAAAATTATGCTGACGTCAATCTGGGCTGTCGGCTACGGGTTTCCAGCGGTATCAATTGGGTGTTTGAGATGGTGGAAGAGGCGATTATTATTGAGGATGACTGTTTACCTCATCCGACATTTTTCCGCTTCGCTGAAGAATTGCTCGATCGCTACCGAGACGATCGCCGAATCATGTCAATCTCCGGTCAAAATGTTCAGTTTGGGCGAAAAAGAACAGATTACAGCTACTACTTTTCTCGCTACAATCACTGCTGGAGTTGGGCGACTTGGAGACGAGCTTGGCAGCACTACGATTTAGATATGAAGTTGTGGCCGGAAATTCGCGATGGTAATTTTTTGGCGGATGTACTGGGAGATCCGCAAGCAGTAAAAGTTTGGACAAAGACTTTTGAGCTTTGTTATGAGCAAAAAATAGATACTTGGGATTTCCAGTGGGCTTTTGCTAGCTTTATTCAAAATGGTATGAATATTCTGGCTAATGTCAATTTAGCTTCTAACATCGGACACGGTACGGGAGGAACTCACACGGGGGATGTCACCAGTCCATATAATAATATGGCGGCGGAAGCCCTAACATTTCCGTTGAAACACCCACCCTTTGCAATTCGGGACGCCCAAGCAGATAATTTCACTCAAAATACTTTGTATGATTACGATCCGCCACTGCTAAAAAAGGTGCAAAGGAAAGTCCATAAAGTGTTGACACAAATCCGATCGCATTAGACGTTCTAAATCTAGAGGAAAGGCAAGGTAGATGAAGGTTGTAGTTCTTAATAGTTCTGATACGGTCGGTGGTGCAGCCCGCGCAGCTTATAGATTGCACGAAAGTTTGCAGGGGATTGGGGTGTCTTCCCAAATGCTGGTGAAAAATAAGATAAGTGGGGATGCAAATGTCATTATGTCACAGGATGGGATAGCCAACAAGTTTGATAAGATTATTTCGACTATATCAAATGCTCCATTACGGCTTTACCCTCAGAGAAATCCAGCCATATTTTCTCCTCAATGGCTACCAGACTCCCTGGCTGCGAAGGTTGCCAAAATCCAACCAGATATTATTAATTTGCACTGGGTTTGTGCTGGCTATATGCAAGTAGAAACCATTCCCAAGTTTAATAAGCCCCTAGTCTGGACTCTCCACGATATGTGGCCTTTCACGGGTGGATGTCACTATAGCGAAGAGTGCGATCGTTATACTGAATCTTGCGGTAGCTGTCACCAACTCCACAGCAGCAAGGATGGGGATTTGTCGCGTTGGGTGTGGCAGAGGAAAGCGAAAGCTTGGAAAAATCTTAACTTAACTTTGGTTAGCCCTAGTGCTTGGCTGGCGAAATGTGCTACTTCTAGTTCTCTGTTTAAAGACAAGCGAATAGAGGTAATTCATTATGGCATTAATACTCAAAAGTACAAACCCATCAACAGGCAATGGGCCAGAGAAATCCTCAATTTACCTCAAGATAAACAAATTGTACTGTTTGGGAGTGCTGGTGGCACGGGCGATCGCTGGAAAGGATTTAACTTGCTAGTACCGGCTTTGCAAAGTCTGAGTAAATCGGGTTGGAACGATCGCATACAGTTGCTAGTTTTTGGCTCTTCGGGAGCAGCCAATCCGATTGAACTTGGTTTTAACACGCATTACTTAGGTAAATTCGCTGATGACGTTTCTCTGGCAATAGTTTATGCAGCAGCGGATGTGTTCGTGGCTCCTTCTGTTTACGATAATTTACCGAATACGGTGATGGAAGCGGCAGCCTGTGGCATCCCCAGTGTCGGATTCAAGATTGGGGGAATGCCAGATTTGATCGAGCATTGCTCCAATGGCTACCTAGCTAAACCTTATGAAACAGAAGATTTAGCTACAGGTATTGCATGGGTACTAGAAAATCCCGATCGACACCAAAAACTCTGCACCAGGGCGCGCCAGAAAGTCGAACAAGAATTCACCTCAGACATACAAGCTCGCCGCTACTTGTCGCTGTTTTCTGAACTCGCCAGCGCCGCCAACAGTGCAGCCAATTAAACTAACTGTTTTCGCTGCTGTGGTGTCGCAAAAAAATGAGACTTTCTAAATAGTCCGTTTTCTTTCACAAACACCATATCTACCTGAGCCAACGCTCCATCGAGAGGGCGGATGTAACCTCCAAAAATATCGTAGGTGACGAATCCGCGCTCTTTCATATAACTCACAACATCGTATAATTGCGGGCCTCCAACAAAGAATTGAAACAGGGATACTTCCAGTATGATTACTTCTGTATCCTCAAGCATCTGACCACAGCCATCCAAAACACTCAACTCGGCACCTTGGACATCAATTTTTAATAAATAAGGGGCTTTTAAGTTTTTTTCCCGGCACACATCATCGAGAACAACTAGAGGAATTTCTCTAGGTACACCGTCGGCCAGACTGCCTTCTGACTCGTTAAGAGTAGAAGATCCGTAGAGTTGAGGGTGAACATTAATCGTAATATTTCCCGCTTGAGCGCCCGCTCCGGCCATGATATACTGAGCATGGTATTTTTGACAGATTGCTTTTAAATTTTTCTCGTATTCGATCAAAGGCTCTACCAGTAAGAAGTTGGTTGTGGGAAATTTTTCGTACAATTCAAAAGTCCCGTAGGCCACGCCGACATCTATAACTGTTTCTGGTTTAAAACCCAACTCGATCAACTGATCGAGCATACCGTACATAGATGTTCTCATGCCTTTTCGTGGGACATCAAATCCCACAGGCTTAAGCATTTGGTACGCTATTTTTTTTAGGAATTGCCTCATAATTTTTTCCAGAGTACAATAATATTGAATGAAACTATTATAGATTGATGAAACCACACAGCACTATAGCGACAATCATAACTTGCCACAATCGCAAGCAAAAGACCTTAGCTAGTCTCGCGGCATTATTCAATCAGGTACTACCAGCAGATGTATTGCTGGTGGTCTACTTAGTGGACGATGCCAGCACTGATGGTACTCCCGAAGCGGTGCAGGAGACTTATCCCCAGGTGAAATTGCTGGGCGGAGATGGGAATTTGTTCTGGAATGGGGGAATGCGGCAGGGATTGGCGGAAGCGATGAAGCATGATTATGACTACTACCTCTGGCTCAACGATGACACTGTACTGGAACCGTCGGCTGTGAACACTATGCTGGCAACGTCCAGAAGCTTGGCGGAGCAAGGCCACAGGCGAGCGATTGCAGTGGGTTCTACTCGCGATGCGACAACTGGGGCGCTGACTTACGGGGGCTGGTTGCGGACTAGCTGGTGGCATCCTTTGCATTTTCGCCTGCTGGAACCGATCGCGGAAGCTCAGCAGTGCAGTACAATGAACGGCAACTGCGTTTTGATACCGCGAGAGGTAGTTGAAGTAGTGGGTAACTTAGACCCAGCTTTCATTCATAGCATGGGAGATATTGATTACGGTTTGCGATCGGTGCAACAAAATTGTACAGTTTGGGTAGTTCCCGGATACGTCGGAACCTGCTCGACTAATCCGTCTGAGGGTAACTGCTGGGAAGACCCGAACATGAGTTTGCTCGATCGGTGGAAACAGGTAATGCAACCCAAAGGTTTTAGTCCGAAAGAGTCGAAAGTGCTCGTAGAGCGGCACACAAATATATTGTGGCCGATATATTGGCTGCTACCTTATTTGAGGTTGATTCTCACCTCAGTCCGCCGAGGGCCTTTAGGCTATCGTGGCTAATCAGCTCTAGTGCATCTATACATATATATTAGCTTTGATGTTAAAGGGGGCGAAAGTCCCAGGGGTTCAGGGGAGAATGGGTTGAGGGGAGAATGGAGAAGCCCAGAAGGGAGAGGGGGATAAAATTTGACGATTTTTGAGACTGCTGGAGAAATAGACAATTTAAATTCTGTACAAGTGACTATTTTTGGAAGCACAGGCAATGGGGAAAATTGTTGAACATATGGCCACCTTTCTGGTAGTCCTACAACTAAAAGGTGAATCGCATGGATGAAATCCGCGTCGCTTGGCTAGTCCCGGAAGTCGAATTGGGAGCTTACTGGCAGCCAGTATTGAGAGAATTTACTAAAGTATTTAACAATACAGTTTTTTATACTGGTCGTGTTTGGTCTGGATTCGATCCGACGCTACCGGGAGCATCTTCGATTGTATTGGTAGGGGAGACTAAGTTTGTCGAAACGGAAAAGATTGAAACAGGGTACGATCGCGGTTTCATCGCCGTATCACCCAGTATCATCGGTCATTTGCTCAAATTTAGACCTCAGATAGTTTTCCCTCAAGCTTTTTCTTTGTGGACTGTCTTGGTGGTGATTCTCAAACCTGTTTGTCGGTGGCGAATTGCAATTATTTATGATGGTAGTTCCCCAAACACAGATTTTCGAGATTCGAGTTTTCGGACATCTGTCAGACGTATATTAGCGAAGTTTGCTGATGCTTTTGTTTCTAACAGCGAAGCGGGAAAAAGATATTTGATAGAAGCGCTGAATGTACCAGAAGCAGAAGTTTTTACGAGAACTTATTTAGTTCCCGATGCGGAAACGCTGCTGAAACCTTTGTCCACAACTAAGGTCAAAAAACTAGACCTCAAGCAGCCGATTTTTTTATATGTGGGGCGGATTACCGCCAGAAAAGGAATTAAGACGCTGTTAGAAGCTTGTGCTCTGCTCAAAAAACAAGGATATTCTGATTATACTTTACTGATTGTTGGCAAGGGAGACCAGCAGGAGGAATTGGAAAGTTTTATTAGAGAACAAGATTTTTACGAACAAGTAAAATGGGTGGGATGGGTAGATTATGGCAGTTTGGGCACTTACTTTGACCAAGCTGATGTTTTTGTATTTCCTACTTTTGAGGATGTCTGGGGAATGGTTGTACCAGAAGCCATGGTGTTTGGGAAACCCGTATTGTGTTCCAAGGGTGCGGCTTCTTGCGAATTGATTGTGTCAGGGGAAAACGGTTATGTTTTCGACCCTAGTCAGGCTCAGGACTTAGCAGAAAAGATGCAAGTTTTTCTAGATAATCCTGATTTGATTGAGTCGATGGGGGAGCGATCGCGACAGCTAATTGCTCAAAAAACTCCTGAAACTGCGGCTAAAGGTTATGTCGAAGTTATATCTTTTTTGATGGAAAGAAGTCCTTAGTTATTGGTTAGTTGTTATTGGTTATTGGTTAGTTGTTAGTGGTTATTGGTTAGTTATTAGTCAGCAGTCATTAGTGAGTGATAAAATCACTAATAACCAACAACTATCAACAAATAACCAATCAACCTTCGACTAAGCCAGCGACGGAACAAATAACCAACAACCAACAACCAACAACCAATAACCAATAACCAATAACCAATAACCAATAACCAATAACCAATAACTGATGAAACTTTTATTATCTGCTTTTGCTTGCGAACCAAATCTCGGCTCTGAAGAGGGAGTCGGATGGAATACAGTGATTCAAGCTGCTAAATATCACGAAACTTGGGTATTTACTCGCACTTTTTGTCGATCGTACATAGAAGCAGAATTAGAACGCAATCCAGTACCCAATTTGCATTTTATTTATTTTGACCCCTTTGGGTGGAGCGAAGATTGGAAGGGGAAACAAGGATTGTTGCAACTTCACTACTATTTGTGGCAAATCTGGGCTTATTTTAGGGCTCGGAAACTCGATCGCGCGATCGGTTTTGACATAATACAGCACGTAACTTATGTGAAGCATTGGTCTCCCAGCTTCCTAGCATTATTACCGCACCCTTTCATTTGGGGACCTGTGGGAGGTGCAGAAGCAGCACCAAAGCCTTTTTGGCAAGATTTTAGCCGCCGGGGCAAAATTTACGAAACTCTCCGGGAATTGGCTCAAAGATTGGGAGAACGCGATCCGTTTGTAGGGTTGACGGCGCGTCGCAGTGTTGTCGCGTTAGCAACTACCGAAGAAACGGCGGCAAGACTCCGATTTCTCAAAGCAAAAAATGTGAAAATTTTCTCGCAAGTCGGTTTGTCGCAGCCGGAAATTCAAGCACTAGCAAAATTGCCAACTCCCCCGGAACAACCCATTAGATTCATCAGTGTCGGTCGTCTCTTGCACTGGAAAGGAGTGCACTTGGGACTCCGTGCATTTGCGGAGGCGAAGCTGGAACAATCGGAATACTGGATTGTGGGAGATGGTCCAGAAAGGCAGCGTTTGGAAACTTTGGCAACAGAATTGGGAATCAAAAACCAGGTCCATTTTTGGGGTTCTCTACCTCGTGGTGAAACTCTTTCTAAAATGGGGGAATCTCACGTTCTCCTCCACCCTAGTTTGCACGATTCTGGCGGTTTTGTCTGCACGGAAATGATGGGGATAGGTCGTCCGGTGATTTGTTTGGATTTGGGTGGTCCTGCTACTCAGGTCACTGCTGAAACGGGCATTAAAGTTCCGGCTACAGACCCCGATCGCGCTGTGGAAGGTTTAGCAGAAGCTATAGTGTGTTTAGGCAAAGATCCTTTAGGGCGATCGCGTTTGGGTGAAGCAGGTAGAAAGCGCGTCAAAGAAGTATATGATTGGGATGTTAAAGGTGAATTTTTTGCCCAATTGTGCCAAGATCTACTCGATCGAAAATCTGGATAAGTTCTGATGTATTCGATCGCCAAAATATCAAATACTATTTGTGAGGAGGATAAAAATTGAGCGTTGCAATTATTACGGGTTCTGCGGGTTTAATTGGTTCTGAAGCCTGTAAATTCTTTGCTAAACAAGGCTTGGATATAGTCGGCATTGACAATAATATGCGCCAGTTCTTTTTTGGTGCAGATGGTTCTACAAATTGGAACCGCCAACAGCTAGAACAATCCTTGGGAACTAAGTATTACCACTTAGATATTGACATTCGCGACTATGAAGCAATTACCAATATCTTTCAGCGGTATGGCGATTCGATCGAATTAGTAATTCACACCGCAGCCCAGCCGAGCCACGATTGGGCAGCCCGTGCTCCTAAAATAGATTTTACCGTCAATGCCAACGGCACCATCAATCTTTTAGAAGCAACTCGCTTGTACTGTCCCAAAGCAGTTTTCATTTTTACTTCTACCAACAAAGTGTACGGCGATACCCCAAATAAATTGCCTTTAGTGGAATTAGAACACAGGTGGGAAATTGCACCGGGTCATACTTACGAAGGGGGCATTCGGGAAGATATGTCCATCGACCAATGTTTGCACAGTTTGTTTGGCGCATCCAAAGTAGCTGCGGACATTTTAGTTCAAGAATACGGCCGCTATTTTAATATGAACACCGCTTGTTTTCGGGGAGGCTGTCTGACTGGGCCCAATCATTCAGGCGCTCAATTACACGGCTTCCTCGCCTACTTAATGAAATGCGCCGTCACAGGAACTCCCTACACCGTTTTCGGATATAAGGGTAAGCAAGTCCGCGACAACATTCATAGCGCCGATTTAATTTCAGCATTTTATGAATTTTTCAAAGCTCCCAGAAGCGCACAGGTTTACAATACAGGAGGTGGTAGGTATAGCAATTGTTCCATGCTAGAAGCTATCCAAATGTGCGAGACAATAGCCGATCGCCAATTCAACTGGACCTATGCTGAAAGTAATCGCATCGGCGATCATATATGGTGGATTAGTGACAATGGCAAATTCGAGAGTCACTACCCAAATTGGAAAATGAAATATAACGTCAAACAAATTCTTCAGGAAATTTATGAATGTAACCACGACCGTTGGCTTAAAGAGGTGCCAAATGATTGATAAGGGTAAAAAGAATGTTCTGGGAATCTTAGTAAATGCGGTTAATTATGAAGCGGCAGTTAGCAAAATTATTGGCGCAGCCCGCGCCGGCAAACCAATGTCGGTTTCGGCTTTAGCGGTGCACGGCGTAATGACAGGAGTCCTTGACAGCACTCACCGCTATCGCCTCAATCACATTGACTTAGTATTACCGGATGGACAACCGGTCAGATGGGCATTAAATTTGCTCTATAATACAGAATTGCCCGATCGCGTTTGCGGGCCGAATGCGATGTTAGAAATCTGCGAAAGTGCCGCCGCAGAAGGGTTGTCTATCTATTTATACGGCTCTAAACCTTGTGTACTTGAGGCTTTATCTCAAAATCTTTGCCAGCGTTTTCCCAAGTTAATTATTGCGGGAATGCAGCCTTCTAAATTCAGACAGACTACTACGGAAGAAAAACATCGCATCGCTCAGGAAATTCGCGCTAGCGGTGCAGCAATTACTTTTGTAGGTTTGGGGTGTCCCAGACAAGAAGTTTGGGCCTACGAATATCGGGATGAATTATCAATGCCTCTGATTGCTGTAGGTGCTGCTTACGATTTTCATTCAGGAAATTTGGCTAAATCTCCTGATTTTTTAGGTAAGTTGGGTTTAGAATGGCTGTTTCGACTCGTCATGGAACCAGGCCGTCTTTGGCAGCGATATGTTTTGTTGAATCCGCTGTATATCTGGCTGTTTTTACTCCAAGCTTTGAAATTAAAACAGTTCGATCCTAAAGATGCTACGCCACCTATGAAAGAAGTATTGTACGGTTAAATGTTCAAAGGTGGTTGGAAATTGTGGGTTTTCAGAAGTAAATAGTAAAAAGTCGAGATAATAACTAATTTGTTTGACTTTTGACTGTAAACTTGTCAGGGTGCTTATTAAAGATAAATCAATAATCCATAGATAGCCCTGCTACATCACTGACTATGTAGCTGAGTTTGCCTATCCCATGATTAGCGATCGGGCGCAATGGTGATGTAATATCAATTCCGGTTGTATCGAAATGATTTAACCACGAAGGCGCTAAGGACGCGAAGGAAGAGAAGAGAGAGATTAATACAGGACGATGAAGAGAGGATTTGATGTAACCAAAATCAAATCCCAGGGAAATGCAAACAGCAGTCACCTCAAATACCCCCTTTAGATCTTAAGTCTGCCAAAGCCTACTTAATGGTAGTAATAGCGGTTTCAATCGCCACAGAATAAAGGGGGTAATCAGGGTAAATCGCAGAATTGAATATTACGCAAAAATCGGATTTGTCTCTTCAGACAATCGACTTTCCGTAGTTTCTTGAGCCTGCCTTGAGTGGGCAATCACCTGCTGCATATGTTCTACGCGAGCTTTAAAAGTCTTCTCAAAAGTATGCTTTTGAGCAAAATGAAGAGACTTGAACGACATAGACTTAATTGCTTCCCGCTGCTGGCTGAGTTGTGCAATTTTCTGGGCCATCACTTTAGGTTGATTCATTGGTACAACCCATCCGGTTCCCGACATTGCAGAAATCCCCTCGAATGCTTCGTTAGCATAGCCCACAATCGGCACTCCACAAGACATAGTTTCTATGTAAGTACAGGAAGGATCGCCCTGACGGTGACAGCAAACAAACAAATCAATATTCTTCTTTACAAAGGGGAAAAACTCTGTTTTAAAGTCTGGTACGCCAAGCATTTTCACCAGGTTCTGAAGTTGATTAGCTGCGATGGTCTTTTGCATCGTCTTTTCTAAATCGCCAGAACCGCTGATGAACATTTCAAAGTTAACTTTCATTTGCTTGAGTTCTTGAGCAACCAAAAGTAAATGATCGGCTCCTTTCATTTTAATCAGGCGACCTGAAAACAACAAACGTAGAGGCTGATCTTGTAAGCTTTTTGCAGTGCGTTGTTCAATTTCTGCCTCTGTGGCTAACATATCCTCGCTAATCCGGGTGTCAAAGAAAAACAGTGGATTGCGATTGATATGCTTGTAGGCTTCGTAGGTAGGAGTGCCGTTGCATTGCAAGCCATCTGCCATGACGATCGCCTTGCACTGCTTTTTTTCCTGATTGTATTCCCACAGCAGTTTCCGCAGGCGCATCATCGGATTACTTGTCGTCACACTCGCAATTTGGTTGCGAGTTTTCAAAGTGTATTCAGAAACATAAATACACGGCACTCCCGCTAACTTACAGACTTGAGCAATATGGTTCTGTCGGTATCCCGGCACTGCTAATACTACAGAGCTGTGGTGTTTTTTCAGTAAAGCTGGCGTAATCAGATCGAAAGAAATTACCTCTAAATTAAAAGGTAGTTCATTCATTTTGAATACTTTTTGATCGATGTTGCCGTTCTCGAATTGGGATTCTTCCATCATCACAGTAATGGAACCATCCCAATAATTATTTAATTCAACGATCGCTTCTATTAATTTACGGGTGAGTAAAACTTTACCATCTGGCAATAGTTTTGCTTGTAGAGGTTGTAGGATTGTCAGGTTGTTGTTAGTAGGCATATGCTAGATATTCCTTAGTTGTGATTTTTTATTGTCTATCTAGTAATCAATCCTTGGTGGAATTGACCAAAAACATCGATATTCATAAAAGACATCAAGCTAGTTTAAATTTCCATGCCCTGCCCTATACGACAAGGTTTTCAGAAACAGTTTCCGAGATTTGTAATACTGCCAGATGGATAAATGAACTGGATTAAATCTTTTATCTTTAATAACAGCCATATTTCCAATCAAATACGGGTCGATAACCCCTCGAAGGCTAGGCGGTTAAAAGTCCTAACATACCAGCTTTCGCTCTGATTCTATTGAGTAAGAAATAAATGGGTTATTCAAGCCGGATTTAGTTGATATGTGGGGATTATCATGCAAAATAAGTAGAAGTGTCAATATACTTTTTCTAGTTTTACTGAGTCTTTATAATTTAGCGGTCAATTATAAAGATTAGTGCAACTTCCCACTAGCTCCAGTTCAAATTAACGGCAATGAAAAGTATTTATACCTAAATATTATTCTTCCATTGCTGCGAGCTAGAAAAACAGCACGAGTGATTCACGAATTCTGAATACAGCGATCTAAATACTTTCAACCATAGGATTTAGAACAAGCTTATTATAGCTTAACATAAAGTCTATTTGAGATGGTAACATCCGCGTCATATTTCTTCATAATTAACAAGGGGAAGCACAAGGCGTAACAACAGAAAATTTGAGCGATTCCTTTTCCGAGAGCTAATCGGAAGCCCGGATGCTGAACCTTTCTTTGATAAACCTGATATAAAGGTGTTTGAAGGCGGACTTGACCACACGAGGCATACCAAAGTCGATCGGCATCATATTTTCCGGCAACTTCCAATCCCACACCTTCAGACTCTCCGGCTGCAACAGCGGAAAATCAATAGCCTCTAAATTCGAGCAAAGCCCCAACTTCATCGCCGCCACCACAGTCGGAACACTAGCGGGATTAGCATTAATAATTTCAACTATGGTTCTATCCAAAGCAAACACATCACTTGATGCGCCCAAAATTCCCAAAAACTTAGGTTCCCCGCCACTGGGCCCGTTACCTTCGTGACCAATAATCCCATCGAGTATAGTCAAATTTGGGTTGATCGTGCGTGCAGTTTCGACCAGCATTTCACCAAATCTGGCACTATCTTTGCCCGCTTCCATGTGCCACCAAGCCTTCATTTTGCCGGGAACGCAGCCGAACAAATTTTTCACACCCATGGTGACGGTTAATTGAACGTGCGATTTCAATTTGGGCAAATTAATTACCACATCTGCTTCCATGGCTTCCTTGCACAGCCGGAGATGATTGAAGTCATCGTTGACTGTTTCGTAACGTTTTCCCTGAAATTCTACTACTGGTAAATTCAGTTCTTCTAGCAGTGGCAAATAGCCGTTGGCTTTGGCGACACCCATCGCACTCCCAAAGGCGGGGCTGTCACCTAAAAACGGTTTTCCACCCGCTTCTATTACCATTTTTGCCACACAATAAACCAATTCGGGACGGGTGACGCATTCTTTGGTGGGGCGAGAACCTGTGAGGAGATTGGGTTTGAGCAAAACTCGATCGCCACTTTTGACAAAAGCTGACATTCCCCCCAAGGGTGCTATCAAGCTTTCTAAGGATTTTTGCAAGATTTGGCGATCGTAGGAATGCGCTCTCATTAAACTAACTGTAGGCATAATGTTATTTGTTATTTGTTGTTGGTTATTTGTTGTTGGTTATTTGTTATTGGTTATTTTAGTTATTATTTGTTATTGGTTATTTGTTGAATGTGATTTTTTGGGGGTTATTTGTTATTATTTTGAATTGCTTCCTATTGTTTGTGTCTGCCAATAATCAAGTAACCACAAGCAACCAATCACCAATCAAAAATAACAACTAACCAATAACCCTTCGACTTCGCGGTTCAGTCAGCGTAGCCGAAGGGCAGGGCGCAGCAACTAACCAATAACCAATAACAAATAACAAGTAACAAATAACTCAATTATGTATCCATCGCCAATCGACCCGCAGCCCCACGCTGCATTGTAGTAACTCGCTGGGAGTTAGGGAATATTCCTTGACCTTGAAGTTCTGGAATCGCCGGTTTTATTTCCATTTTAACCACTCTGGATGTACAGATAAAAATGGTTTGATCGTTTAAATGAAAAGTCAACCAAGGTTGGTTTAATAAATTCACTACTTCCTCTTGAAAATCCCGTGCAGGCATAGGAATTGTAAACGTTTCTGCCTGACCTTCCACATAATGAAAGGTAACTTGGGTTGTATTCTCTCTATCAGGGACTAACTTACTAAAAGAACCTGCGCGCATAATAAATGTTGCTCCGAAACTTGACACTATCAAAGAATAACGTAAGGTGGAATTTCTGCTGTTAGATCCCCGACTTATTAAAAAAGTTGGGGATCTGAGGATTCGGTGTTTTAAGTTGAACTTACTTAGCAGAATATGTGGGCATCGCACTCATTTTCTCTAAGTCTAGAACTTTTGCCAAGTCTTCTGCACTCATTAAACCGCGTTCTAGCACAATTTGCCGCAAAGATTTGCCAGTTTCTAGGGATTCTTTGGCAACAGCCGCCGCGTTGAGATAACCGATGTGGGTATTGAGGGCGGTAACGAGGGCGAGACTACCTTCAGCATAAGCGAGACATCGATCGCCCTTAGCTTCAATTTTTGCCAGACATTTGGTACTCAGAGCACTAATCGTATTGCCCAAAATTTCGATGCTATGAATCAGATTGTAGGCGATCAGGGGCATCATCACGTTCAACTCTAATTGTCCCGCTTGGGCACAAAGGGCGATCGCACTATCATAACCCATGACTTGAAAACAAACCATCGAAGTCATTTCCGCCATCACAGGATTGTATTTTCCCGGCATAATTGACGAACCAGGCTGCACCGGAGGCAGTTGAATTTCTTTCAAACCCGTTTTCGGTCCTGAGTCCATCAAACGCAAGTCATGGGACATTTTAACGCAATCTTGAGCCAGATTTCGCAGCGAACCAGACACATTTACAAACGGCGACATACTCTGCATAGCCGCCATTAAATGTGTCGCTGGTTTCAGAGGTTTATCAATTAGTGTCGAGAGAATTTCAGCAACTTTTTGACAATATTCAGGATGAGTATTTAAGCCAGTACCCACTGCACTGCCACCCAATCCCAAGGATGTCAAATCCGCCGATGCAGTTTGAATTCTCAAGGTATGTTCTCTGAGAATTTGAGCCCAAGCGCGGAAGGTTTCACCGAGTCGCACAGGCACTGCATCTTGCATATGAGTGCGGCCTGATTTTACAATATCTTGGAATTCTGTGGCTTTGCTTTCTAGAGTGGCTACGGCCTTGGACAAAGCGGGCAACAAAGTTTTTTCCAGCGCCAACAATCCGCCAATCCGAATCGCCGTCGGAATCACATCATTAGTCGATTGTCCATAGTTTACATGATCGTTAGGACTAACACGCTTGTAGTTGCCTTTTTCATCACCCATAATTTCCAAAGCGCGATTAGAAAGAACTTCATTAACATTCATGTGGTGAGAAGTTCCTGCCCCAGCTTGATAGACATCAACTACAAATTGATCGCGCAATTTACCAGCTAGGATTTCGTCTGCTGCTTGGACAATAGCTTGACTGATATCTTGCGGAATGCAGCCTAGTTCACCATTGGCGATCGCCGTAGCTTTCTTAATTAAAACACAAGCATCAACATAAGTCGATAAAGGCTTAATCCCGCTAATCGGAAAATTTTCGATAGCGCGGAGAGTTTGGATGCCATAATAGACATTTGATGGGATTTGTTTGTCTCCCATCGAGTCGCTTTCGGTGCGGTAGGTTGCAGTTGGCTGTTCAGTCATATTAGGAAGTTGGTGATAATATCAAATTATCGCACATTTTGGGGTGATTTCATTGACAAATGAAGTTGAGAGAGATGAGTTAATAGCCCAACTGCGGGCCGCTGGAGTTAAGCATAACCCGGATTCCATTCTGCGGATTGCTAGATTGTCCGATGGTAAAATTGTTTTTTTAGAGATTGGTAATGATCGCTCTGGATGGCAACATATTCTGGCAAAGCATACTAAAGACTTTGCCAATCGAGGCATTTCTGAAAATCAGATTATTGATGCAGTTATCGCTGCTGTTACTAGGGGCAGATTTTTAGGAACTCAAGGAACCACTAGGGCTATCTATGAGGTACAATTTAATGACGAGACTCAATACATTTCTGTAGATATAGCTAGTAATGGCTATATTGTCGGGGCCAACCCTAGCAAAACAAGATTAATCGGTCGTTTAACTCAGGAAAAATAGTCATGTACACAAGAATAAAGCTGATGACTGATTATAACTATTATCCTCTCTGGGATATGGATGACGTTGGCGATATCGATCCAACAGAGTTACCGCTGAGTGAAGCAACAATTGAACGTTTACTCAATTGGCAAAAGATTTATGATGGCATTATTGACTGGGATGATCCGGCTTCGGCTGGTTTTGCGAGTGCACAGGAAGAGATAGCTTTTGAAAGAGAAGGGGTTAGTTTATGGAAACAACTTCAAAAGGAATTGGGGGATGAGTACGAAATTGTTTATTTTAGTCAATTCCAGCAGCGGGTTGTAAGTCATCTCGATGAATTGAAGGAAATTGTCATTTTACAAAAAGCGGAAATTGCTTGAGTAGGTTGGCCGAAGCGTAGCGTAACCCAACAAATTCAAGGATAATGTTTGGTTACATTCCTCCCCAACCTACAAGCTGCTACACTATTAACAACCACATCCTCACCCACATCTATGCTCGCAAAAGCAATCCTCGCTATCGCGCCCTACATATTCGAAGTGCTCTCACCCATCGCTAGAAACATCGGCTACAAACTAGGAGAAGCCTTCGGCAATAACTCTCAAAAGTACCGAGATATCCTGATTCCCTCTCCCAATAATTCATCGGATTCGACTGTGTAAAAACTCTTAATGACGTAGGTATGTCATCTGTTGCTTGCGTAGTTATTAGTCCAGATGGCAAGACTTTTGCTAGTAACAGCAGTGGAAATTGCAGTAAACTTTGGAATCTCGATACAGGAGAGCTGATTCGTACTTTCTCAGGGCATTCAGTTGCGGTTTATTGCGTTGCTATTAACCCTAATGGAAAAATTTTAGCTAGTGGAAGTTATGACAGAACAATTAAGCTGTGGAATCTAGAAACTGGACAAATGAAACAGCACTGCAAGTTTTCGGTACTCGATCGCGAAGACTGGGAGGATGACAGAATTCAAAAAGTCTCAAAACTATATTCATCCTCAAAAACTTCAGACCAAGCAAGTGAGGTTAATTGACATTTTTTACCCATTTCATCCTCAGCATCTTTCACCGCAACTTGAAAACATTTATCCCAGATAGACTCAATAAAATCACGATTTAAACTCGGCATTTCTTCTTGACTTTCTTCAATCTCTCGCCGCGCCGAACGAATACTAATAGCCCAGCTAGCAGTTCGTTTTTCAGGTTGACATTTCCATTTAATAATGTGAAGCATTAAACGGATTAATTGGCTTTTTAATGCACGTTTTTCACTTCTTCCCATTGCTTCAATTAAAGATTCTAAACCTGCCGTGGCTTCCATAGATTTTCCTTCTTTGAGAAGTGTCTGGACTGTGACAGCCGTTTGATAATGAGAACACACTGCTAACCAGTCCCAATCTTGTTTAGTCAGCATTGCCTTATCCTTTAAATTGCCTATATTTGTAAATTTATCATACCGATCGCCCATCAAATCCCTTTCCCATCTTCCAACCCCGCACAATACTTAACAAAAACTTGAGAAAACCGATCCTGTTGCCAAAGCCTTGTTAGAGTTATCCTATAAGTCTAGTAATTCCACAACTCGTCACTACGCTCCCAGCTCAATGACTCAAACCTCTACCTCAACCAAAACCGACACATCACTATTATCCTTGACAATTGCCCCCGCTTGTGTATTGCGGGGTCAAAATGCCCTAGCCCGATCGCGTGAGGCGATCGCCCGTCTCGGAAAACGCCCCCTCATCGTCGGCGGTAGCAACTCCCTAGCCACCGCCAAACCTTTCCTGCAACCAATCCTCCAAGGCGCTGGGGCGCGCACAGGGGCAACGCCCCTACAGTTCGCTGAAATAGCCTACGGTACAGATTGCAGCGAAATGAGTTTGGCAAACCTGCGTGAAGCAGCCGCCACCCATGAAGCTGATTTCATCATCGGCGTTGGTGGAGGCAAGGCCTTAGATGCAGCCAAACTCCTAGCCTATCAGTGCCAAATCCCGATCGCCACAATTCCCACCTCCGCAGCCACCTGCGCCGCTTGGACAGCCCTTTCTAACATCTATTCAGAACAAGGTGCCTTCCAATACGATGTTACATTAGCCAGATGTCCAGATTTACTGATACTAGACTACGACTTGATTCAAACCGCCCCCCAGCGGACATTAGTAGCAGGAATTGGAGATGCGATCGCCAAATGGTACGAAGCCTCAGTCAGCAGCGGACACTCCGAACAAACCATGATCGTTTCGGCAGTTCAACAAGCTAGAATCTTGCGAGATATCCTATTTCAAAAATCGGCGATCGCCCTCCAAGAACCCGGTAGCCAAACCTGGCAAGAAGTGACAGATGCCGTTGTATTATTAGCAGGAGTAATTGGCGGCATAGGGGGTGCTCAATGTCGCACCGTCGCCGCCCACGCCGTCCACAACGGCCTAACTCATCTATTAGCAAGTCACGGAACATTGCACGGCGAAAAAGTTGCCTACGGCATTTTAGTCCAACTGCGACTAGAAGAAATGCTGCAAAACAATCAACTGGCAGCCACAGCCAGACAGCAACTGTTAAAATTCTACGGCGAGATTGGATTACCCCAAACTTTAGACAGTCTAGGACTTGGAGACATTAGCCTAACAGAATTGCAGCGCTCCGCCGAAATAGCTTGCAATCCCAACTCCGACATCCACAGACTACCATTCAAAGTAGTTCCCGAACAATTAATGGCAGCGATGGTTTCTACCACCGCACCTGTGGGAGAATTAAAAGTCAAGAATTAACAGTTTTCAAAAGTCAAGACTTTACTCCTCCATTAAGTAAACCTTTGAGGACTAAAGTCCTGACTACCAACCCAGAAACATGACAAGGGTTAGTAGTCAGGACTTGATTCCTCGATCGACTAAACTTTTAAATAGTAAAGTTTTGACTACCAACAACTAACACTAACAACTGATAACAAACTAATGACCTTGGATTGGATTAGCCCTGCTGACAGGTTGCAAACACTGCCACCCTATGTATTTGCCCGTCTCGACGAACTCAAAGCCCGCGCCCGCGAACAAGGACTAGACTTAATAGACTTGGGAATGGGAAACCCAGACGGCGCGACTCCCCAACCAGTAGTAGATGCCGCCGTCGCAGCCATCCAAAATCCAGCAAATCATGGCTATCCACCCTTTGAAGGAACAACGAGTTTTCGCCGTACCATTACCAAATGGTACAGCCGCCGCTACAACGTTGAACTAGATCCAGAAAGCGAAGCATTACCTTTATTGGGTTCCAAAGAAGGTTTAGCGCACTTTGCGATGACTTACATCAATCCAGGGGATGTAATATTAGTACCAAGTCCTGCTTATCCCGTATTATTTCGCGGCCCGATTATCGCCGGCGCAAAAGTTCACAACATCATCCTCAAACCAGAAAACAACTGGGTAATTGACTTAGCCGACATTCCCGATAGCGTAGCGCAACAAGCCAAAATACTCTATTTCAATTATCCCAGTAATCCGACTGGAGCAACTGCACCCCGCGAATTTTTCAAAGACGTTGTGGCCTTCGCGCACAAACATCAAATATTGTTAGTTCATGACTTATGTTATGCCGAATTAGCCTTTGACGGCTATCAACCGACAAGTTTATTAGAAATTCCCGGCGGTAAAGAAATTGGTGTCGAATTTCACACGATGTCAAAAACCTACAATATGGCTGGTTGGCGAGTCGGTTTTGTAGTAGGAAATAGCAAAATTATCCAAGGTTTACGGACCTTAAAAACTAACCTAGATTACGGTATATTTTCCGCCTTGCAAACCGCCGCAGAAACCGCACTGCAATTGCCGGATAGTTACTTGCAAGAAGTGCAGAATCGTTATAGCATTCGCCGGGATTTTATGGTGGCAGGATTGGCAGAATTGGGTTGGAATATTCCTAAACCTTTGGCTGCAATGTATCTTTGGGTTCCTTGTACTCGCGGCATGAGTTCGACTGATTTTGCGCTGAATGTTTTGCAGCAAACTGGTGTTGTAGTGACTCCTGGTAATGCTTTTGGACCTGGTGGGGAAGGATATGTCAGAGTTAGTTTGATTGCCGATTGCGATCGCCTGGGAGAAGCCCTGCGTCGCATGAAAGAAGCAAACATTCGATATTAGTTATTGGTTATTTGGAATTGGGCGGAGATTCGCTTCGCCCTATCCCAATTCCCAATAACTACGCTCTTTTAATTTCTGCAACCACCCAATCAAAAATTTCGATAACTTGGTTGAGGTCTGATTCATCTTGTAAAGTAAACAAAGCCAGACTAGGCGATCGCACCTCACCAGGTTCTGTAGGTAGCGACAGCCCAATCGAACTAAACTTATTCCTCAGTTCCAGCCACTTTTCCTCCCGATTAAACGGCCGCTGCGAACCGTAATTGTGAGCCGAAATCTCCATTTTTCCAGCAATATTAACCGTAAACAACTGATAGGGTTTTTTGGCTTTTAGATGTAAGTGAGCCGCAAAGCCTCCATAGGTGTCCCCCGTACCCCACTGAATATCCATTTCCGGTGCTTGATTTTTCACCCAAACATAAATTTCTTTTGCCATTTGCGCCTCTTCTGCGCCCCGTCTCGCTTTCAGTTCTGCAAAAAATGACGATTCATCCCAGCGTCTTCTTTCCCGCGTTGCACTCGATTTTTTCTGCTGTGCTTCTGCTGTCTGACCGATAATTCTCGGAACCAAAGTTCTGAGACCATCTTCACTTACATATTGCTTAATTTCCAGGGCAAAAACTTCAACCGGGTCCATTTGTTCGTTGAGAAATTCCACCACCCGGCGCATTTCAGCAGAAATCTCCTCAGCTACAAAAACCAAACGGATTTTACCAGCTTGTAAATTAGTTTTCACCTTCTGCCAAAACCGATCTTCATTGGCATCTGCACCGAGAAATTCCTCAAAAATCTGTTCTGGATCGCGACCCCGATCGCGACAATTAGCTTCAAAAAAAGCAATGATTGAATCTATGGGCCAGTAAACTACGGCATTAGCAGCATAGTCGATCGACTGACCTAAAACTTGTTGTCGGAGAGCAGCATTAGGAGTGCGCCTAACATCCACCAAAGTAGGCACTGCATTTTGGTCGATAAACAAATGATCCAGAGACCACTGCACGGCTGTTTCCTCATCGCTGGGTACTGAAACTTCGCGCGAAATCAACAACCATTTCCGCGCTGTAGCCCGATCTATTTGGTCTCCAGCAATCAGATTAGGATAAGTTACAAGCAAGTCTTGTAACTGATCTTCTGAATCATAGGGCTGTTCCATCATTTCCAGCAGCCTGTCGTCATCCTGAATCAGATAAATACCTCCAGCCATGCACGCTCACCTAATTAATTTTACAATTGAGATTTTTGAACAAACAGTTAACAGTTAACTATCCACGGTTAACCGTCAACTGTTAACAGACTATTGACTAATCAAGCCCGTAAATACTCGCTGTGCCGGCCCAGTCATATAAATCCGTCCTGAGACTTCTGACCATTCGATTTGCAACACGCCACCTGGGAGTTCAACAGAAGTGGTTCGATCGCACTTACCAGTCAATACCCCAGCCACCACAGCAGCACAAGCACCAGTTCCACAAGCTAGAGTAACACCTGCGCCTCTTTCCCACACCCGCATTTTTACATAGTCGGAATGTATCACTTGAATAAATTCCGTATTTGTACGTTGTGGGAATGCTGAGTGGTGTTCAAATTCAGGGCCCACAGTTTCCAAACTAACAGCCGAAACATCCTCCACAAAAGTAATGCAATGAGGATTACCCATGCTGACACAAGTAACAGACCAAGATCGATCGGCCACCGCGATCGGCACATCTATCACTTTGGCATCTGGTGCCGCCAAAGTTGTCGGAATTTCCGACGCCAGCAAGCGAGGAACTCCCATATCCACCTTAACCTGACCGTCCGATCGCAATTCCGGGCTAATCACACCCGCCAGAGTGTGGATGCGGTACTGCGTCTTAGATTCACTCCCCCCCTGACTAAGACCAGATTGAGATTCACTCCCCCCCTGACTAAGACCAGATTGAGATTCACTCCCCCCCTTAGTAAGGGGGGGTTGAGATTCACTCCCCCCCTTAGTAAGGGGGGGTTGGGGGGGGTAAATTTCCACTCCTTCCAAATCGGCGATAAACTTAGCCAAACAGCGAATCCCATTACCACACATTTCAGGTTCCGAACCATCGGAGTTAAAAATCCGCATCGTATAGTCAGTGCCATTTTGCCCAGGAAGAGCAAAGATCACACCATCTGCACCGATCCCGAAATGTCGATCGCACAATACCACAGCTTGTTCTGGTGTCACCACAGGTTCTGAGGACTGGCGGTTGTCAATCAGAATAAAATCATTGCCCAGTCCATGATACTTCGCAAACTCGATCGGCATAAAACCCCTTTTGGTTAAAACTGATTACTTGATAGACTTCTAAAGTCATTAGTCATTCGTCCTTTGACTAATAACTAATGACTAATGACTAATGACCAAATAACCCATTTCCTAGTATGTCTGAATTTGAGACCGGATTGCCCAGCGTTCGCCTAATACAAAGCTACATCAAAGACAAACAACAGATAGAACTAAAACTCGTGACCAACGACGTGCTAGTGGGTAAAATTTTTTGGCAAGACAATAACTGTATTTGCGTCCTTGATGACTCAGAAAAACAAATTCTAGTTTCGCGGCAAGCCATTGCTTATATCAAGTCCAGCGGGTGAGAGGAGGAGGAGAGATGGGGGGAGTGGGAGATGGGCAGGGCTGTTTCATTCTCAAACAAATCATCGTTTTGTAGGGGTAGTGGATGGTGCGTGCCTACCCTCCTCATCCACGATTTTGTAAGTGTTTCAGGCATCAGGGCAACCACGGGGGGATTGCCCCTACAAGAGAATGAAACAGCCCTGGGGAGATGGGGGGAGGGGGAGAGGGGAAGAGTGGGAGAGTGGGAGAGTGGGAGAATTATCCCAATTCCCAATTCCCAATTCCCAATTCCCAATTCCCAATTCCCAATTCCCTAATCACTAAACAGCTTTTCGCTAACTTGAGCGGTGACAAAAGGCAGTTTGACCACAGGTGGCTGAACCACAGGTGCAGCAGTTCGCTGCATCAAGCCGATTTCGTAGAAGCCTCCGCACAACAACAAACGATCGCCCTCTTGCAAATCCGTACTACCATCAGGCCAGCGACTAAATTTCCCTTCCCGTCGGATGGCGCGTACCTCCACCCCGTACTGAGTCAGCAACTCCACCTCAGATAGTTTTTTGCCCGCCCAAGGACTGTTTGCTGGCAATCTCAGCCACTGACAAGAACTATCGCCCTGCGGCACAGCAGCTTCGCCCTTCGCCAGCAACTCAAAACTCACAAGCTCTTCCGGTTCGCCAACTACCAAAAGGCGATCGCCAGACTCCAAAGCAGTCTTACCATTAGGATAGTCAATTTCTTCGCCATCTTGACGGACGATCGCCATGACACTGACCCCTGTCAACTGCCGCAAGTTAGTTTCCTCCAGAGTCATGCTAGCAATGGGAGAACCTTCCGGGAGATTGTACCAACCACTGTTCATATCTCGAACCGCCACTTGCAAATCCCGCGAAATAGCAGCATTTCCTCGTGAGGCTCGGAATTCCAGATAGCGACTGCTGCGAATTTGCTGGACTTCCCGGCTAATAGCAATGGCTGACAAACCAATACCAGACAACAGATGAGACGAAAGCTCCAAACTAGCCTCAAACTCCGGCTGCACAACTTCCCAAGCCCCCAGTTGGTAGAGCAATTCGATATCTTTATCTTTGTTTGCTCGCACCACAATATCTAAATCAGGGACTAATTCTAAAGCTCGCTTGAGACACAAACGAGTGCTCATCGGATCTGGAAGCGTCACCGCCATTGCTCTTGCCCGTTCCACCCCCGCAGCTTCCAAGACGTGCAAGCTAGCAGCATTACCATAAATATAGGGAATTCCCTGGAGTCTACACTCTTGAATTCTACTTTCCGACTCATCAATTACCACCACCGAACAGTTGCGACTTTGCAGCATTTTGACTAAATTCCTACCAACTCGCCCGTAGCCACAAATCACAATATGATTTTGTTCCGGCAAAGTTTCAGCTATTTCCACAGGTTGAGATGTGGCATCAAAATAGCGCTGCAAAGGCCCGAAGTTTTCCGCCCACTTCAACAACTGTGGCACGCTTCTCAATACGAACGGTGTCAGCACCAAAGTAACTGCCGTTGTTCCCAAAATTAATAGGTAAACATTTCGTGAAACCAGTCCCAAGGCTTGACCAGAACTGGCAAGCACAAAGGAGAATTCTCCAATTTGAGCTAAACCCAAACCAGCGATTAATGCTGTTTTTAGTGGATAGCCAAACAGTCGGACGATCGGCGTTACGATCGAGAATTTGCCGACAAATACTAAAAATACCAATCCCAGGATTAACTCTAGATGGTTCCAGAGAAACCACGGGTCAATTAACATTCCGATGGTCACAAAAAATAGGGATGCAAAAATATCTCGCAAAGGCTCGACATAAGTTAGAGTTTGGTCAGCATATTCCACCTCAGAAATCATTAAACCCGCCACAAAAGCTCCCATTTCAATGGAAAAACCCAAATATTCAGTCAGCAGCGCAATCCCCAAAGCCAAAACCACAACTCCCAGCAAAAACAGTTCCCGACTCTCTGTTTTAGCCAGGTAGCGCAGCAAGCGAGGAATCACCCAAATGCCCGCAACCACAGCGCCCGCAGCAAATAAACTAATTCGCAGCAAAGCCAGGCCCACAGTGATCCCAATAGTTTCGATAGGCTGGTTGAGCGCCGGCAAAACTGCTAGCATTAGACCCAAGGCTAAATCTTGAACCACCAATATTCCCAGCATTACTTGACCGTGGGAAGTACCAGCTTCATTCCGTTCCATCAAGCACTTCAGTACCACTGCTGTGGAGGAGAGGGACAGAATCGCCCCTAAAAACACACCTTGGGCTGGTGAGTCTACCCAGCCTACAGCCAAGGATGTGAAAGTAGTAATGGCGATGGTGAGGACAATTTGTAAAGTCCCACCGCCGAGACTAATTGCTTTAACTTTCTGTAGTTCGGCGAAGGAAAATTCTACTCCCAACGCAAACAACAAAAAAGCAACGCCGAATTCAGCCAAAGTCTCTACCTGAATTAATTCTTTAATCAGCCCTAAACCTGCCGGCCCCACTACCATCCCTCCGAGGAGATAGCCCAGAATTACCGGCTGTCGCAAAAGCGATGCGAACAATCCTCCTGCTGCGGCAGCAGCGAGAACTAGAACTAAGTCAACGATCAGTCGGAAGTCTTCTTGCACAACTTATATGAAAAAAGTGTAAAGTTATATTATAGTTTGGGAATTGGGAATTGGGAATTAGTAATTGGGAATTAGTCCTCGTGCGAGAATTCAGAAATCGGATTTTTGATTAATATCGTGTTGAACACCCTTGATTATGCGGTAGGGGCGGGTTTTACAAATAATATTTGAGACGAACCAACAATCTGTATAAACCCGCCCACACCCAACCAATAACCCCGATTAACTTGATGGGCGACCCAAAAAATACAGATGAAAAAATGCAGATTTGCGCTCGGACCAGGGCGGGTTTATGATGTTGTTGGTTTCCCCCAGAGATGGTTGGTCAAACCCGCCCCTACGGCTTTCTTGTCTCACAGGGATAGTGTCGGGAAACATTTGATTAATATCCTGTTGAGTACCCTTGATTCTTCGGTAGGGGCGGGTTTTACAAATAATATTTGAGACGAACCAACAATCTGTATAAACCCGCCCACACCCAACCAATAACCCCGATTAACTTGATGGGCGACCCCAAAAATGCAGATGAAAAAATGCAGATTTGCGCTCGGACTAGGGCGGGTTTATGATGTTGTTGATTCCCCCCATAGATGGTTGGTCAAACCCGCCCCTACGGCTTTCTTGTCTCACAGGGATAGTGTCGGGAAATATTTGATTAATATCGTGTTGAATACCCTTGATTATGCGGTAGGGGCGGGTTTTACAAATAATAGTTGAGACGAACCAACAATCTGTTTAAACCCGCCCTGGGTGGTTGAGGTTGTGGAGTTGGCTGCTGTCGTGTAAGTTGTTGTCAGTATGTTCGATGTTGTTTGGTTGATGGGTGTCAAGGCCCAGGGATTTCATGAAATCGTCTAACGGGGAGTTGCTGTCAGAGGTATGATTCATGGGTTTGGGGAATGTTTGGTGATTTTCTCTATTTTGCCAAATTATTTTGTATTTTAATGAGTAGTAATTTTTTTTACCTCACCCCAACCCGGACTTTATGAAGGTCCGGGAGTAAGAAATTCACAAAGGATTTGGGATTACTCTATGTTGAGAACAAGCATGAAAAGAGCGAGTTTGAGTGGTGGAATTGTTGCTAGCATTCTCAGTTTGGTATCGCCGGTGCAAGCTTTGCAGGTAGTTGTCACTCCACAAAATCCCCAACTGGGAGATACGCTGTCAGTAATGATTCAGGTAGATGATAGCCCTGGGGCAACTCCAATGGTTTCTCTACAACAGAAAAATTACCCAGCTTTTCCGATGGGTAACAACCGCTTTCGGGCACTGCTACCGACGACGCCACTAGAAAAAGCCGGAACTCGCCAAATCCAAGTCACTGGTGACGGAAAGGTGCAAAACTTGAGCGTACAAGTGCGCGATCGCAATTTTCCGACTCAATCTATCACGCTACCACCAGGGAAAGATAGTGAAGGTACTGATGCTGAATTCGATCGCGTAGATGCGTTTAAAGCACTGGTGACACCCGAAAAGTTTTGGAATGGCCCCCTGTTGCGACCTAATTCTGGCGAAATTACTACTGTTTACGGGGTGCGCCGATACTATAATGGGGTGTTTGCCCAAGACTACTACCATCGAGGTGTTGATTATGCAGGTGCTTATGGTTCTCCTGTCGTCGCACCGGCTGCTGGTCGGGTTTCTCTGGTGGGACGCGAATCTCAAGGGTTTAAAATTCATGGCAATGTAGTTGGTATTGACCACGGTCAAGGGTTAGCCAGTATTTTGATGCACTTGAGTCGCATTGATGTCCAAGAAGGGGATTTCGTGAAGCCTGGTCAAGTTATTGGGGCGCTGGGTTCTACGGGGGCTTCTACAGGTCCTCACCTGCACTGGGGACTGTATGTAAACGGGCAGTCGATCGATCCGGTACCTTGGCGACTTCAAGGAATTGAGTAATAATTTTTCCAGACTTTGATGAATTTACCAGTCATTATGGGGTAAGTTTGTGGCTGGGGCGTGCCGATCGCACTTGTAAGTTAAGTTATAAGTGTTAAGTTAGAATTTTTACAAAAATTCTCAACGACCGGCTCCAAATTCCAATCTCCAGACGCCAGTAATTGCGTCTTCACAAAACTTTATTGATGATGCCGTTGAGCGGGAAGCATATATGAGTATTGAAAAAATTGTTGAACAAGCTTTGCAGGATGGCTATTTAACGCCGTCTATGGAAGCTGAAGTAGGACGAATTTGCAATACGGCTTCCGAATTGTCGATCGAGGAGTATATGGCTCTCGATCGTTTGATGGGAGCTTTATTAACTGGGGAAGTTGTGGTTCTTCCTCGCAAACAGTTCATCAATGTGATGGAAGAGTTGGTGCTTAGTGATGCGATCGCCAGGGTTGCTGAAATTGAGGCCACTAGCGACCAGACTCTTGATGTGGGAGATATTGCGGCTTATGCTTTAAATAGATTGCCGCCTCTTTACGCTACGACTGAAGAAGGAGCTCACTTTCAAAGGGCTAGGGCTAAAGAGCAACTTCATGAATTGATTTCCAAAGAAGTCAACGCAGCGATCGCCCGCAACTTGGACCGGCCAGAACCTGTCAACCCGACAGCTTTGGCTAAGCAGTCTTCTGGAAATGAAGTTATTTCGAGTTTAAGCAATTTGTTGCAGGCGAATGCTACTAATTTTGAGCAACAACCTTAGCCAAATTAGTTGTAATATCAAAATATCCGACCTCTTGAAAAAGTCGGATATCTAAATTCTAGCCTGTTTCACAAAGGCTAGGTTTCTTGCAAAAATCGTTAATTTGTGCTTTCCGTGGAGTCTAGGGATGGGTTAGGACTGGCTTGATTGGCTAGATCTCGTTTTTCCCGTTTTTTCCGTTCTGCTTGGATTACATCTTCGAGCACGATTCGTGCTTGAGCCATTTTTTCCAAGTTGCTGCGGTACAAGTCCAAATCTTTGCTAACTTTGTCTTCGGGTAAATGCAAGGCCGCACAGACTTTTTTGAGTGTATCGTTGAGGGTTGCTTGGTCTTTGACCAAGTTGGGGTCAGCTTTTTCTAACATGGAGAATAAGCCGATCGCGAATAAGCGACTGTACTTAAATTGAGGGTTATTGGCGATCGCCTCTAAACACCCTTGCAAATCTCCTGTATCCTCAAAACTGGTTGAGCGAGCGAACCATGAAAGCAACTCACTACCCGAAAGTCTTTGGGCCAAGCTTTCGAGTCTGTCAGCATCGTGCTTATAGCGATCGGGATCGTCCTCTACAGCTTTGCACAAACCGTTAAAAATTGAATCCTTGTCTTGTTCTGGGACGTATCCCAACATGAATCGATTAAAGGCTGTCACCACACCCAAAGCATAGATTGAGTCGTAGTGAAAATCGGCATTTGCCGAAAGCAAGTGCATTTCTACCATCAACTCTTCCACCACTCGACGGTAAATAGAATTGATCGGCCGAGTGTGAATCGTATAGAAACTTCGCTTAGTATCTGAAACAGTACGGTTCTTGTTCACCTGAGTCTTAATATCTAATAATTTTGCCGTAGCCAGCGTGCTCAGCGGCATGAGTAAAGTCGGGAATTGGAACTGCGTGCGATCGGGCTGACAAAAAGTGCCATTTTTTTTAACATCGGTATCGCCAGTACCGAAGCCAAAACCTGACCGGATAAATCAACTACAGGCGCTGACTTACATATTTTCCTAATTTTCTTAGGGGCTTTTGTACAATTATATCTTAGCTGGAATCGTTAACAAACTTAATATTCTGATTAGTTCAAATTTGCTTTGGGATTGCACAATCAAGTCTTAATGTCAAGCGAAAAGGTCTAATATGTACGATGGCGATCGCCATCAAGGAATTTGATCCCCAGCCGCTAGATTCACCTGCGCGACCAAATCCTCAATCCCCAATCTCCAATCTAGAATCCTATGACACACTCTCCAGAATTAATCGCTTTAGCCCAATACATGGCTGGCGATTTTGACAATCGGGAACAAGCACTTGCCGAGCCGGTATGGTACGTGCATCTGCGTTTTTGGCAAAGACCAGTACCCATTGGTCTATTTTCAGAACCCAGCATTGCACTGTTTGCAGAACAAGCCAACATTTTGGAATTAGACAAACCATACCGTCCCCGCATCGTGCAACTGAGACAGTCACAGACAGCGCCAGGACTTCTAGAAGCTCAGTATTATATGTTCAAAGATATTGAAGCCATCAAAGGAGGTGGTCGCAACCCAGACTTACTAGGAAAAGTAAATCGGGAGGAAATCCAACTCCTTCCAGGCTGTACCCTTTCAGTTGCGGTCGAAAATTTAGGCCCCAACCGTTATCGGTTTCGGGCATCTTTGCCCGTGGGTACTCCATGCTGCTTTGCCTACGGAGGGCAAAATTACCAAGTAGACTTGGGATTTGAAGCCTCCGCCACAGAATTTCTCAGCTATGACAAGGGAATAGACCCCAAAACAGGTAAGGCTATTTGGGGAGCTCTCATGGGCCCTTTTAGATTTGTCAAGCGTCAGGATTTCGCTTCTGAGATATTGCTCTGAAGGAAGAAGGAAGAAGGAAGAAGGAAGAAGGAAGAAAGATTTAGTTAAGGCAAGAACTTACCTTCAGCCTGTTCTTCCACTGCCATGTTCCTGGGAGTCTGGGACTCTCAATCTTCAGACTCCCTTACACCGCAGGCGATGCAAGATGTCCTCAACTGGCGCGAGGCACCCCCTCCAAAGCTTCTTCTTCAGTCTCAAAAATTTCAAACACAGAATCCATCATGGTGACTTCAAACACCAATTTGGCTTCTGGATGAACATTGCAAATCCGAAAACTCCCTTTGACTTTATCCGCATCCCTCATACCAGCTACAAGTGAGGTCAGGCCAGAACTATCAATAAAGTTAACCTGACCAAGATTCACTACAACATGGCGGCTGAGTTTGGAAATACACTCTTGCAACTTGAGGCGGAATTGCCAAGCTGTTGTGATGTCCAGCCGTCCTGTCGGTGCTAAGACGATAACTGTTGTACCGTCTTGAAGCGTGTGGGTTTTTTGATCAATATGAATCACTGACCCTTCCCTCAAAATTATTATCTATCGCGGTGGTTACTTTCCCAGTAGTTTAACTCAGGTCGGTAACTACAGAGGCATCTAATTTGCCCAATCTTGTGGTTTTAAGAATTTGGAGTAAAGTTCGGCTTCTGGAGAGTTGGGTTCTGGCTCAAAACAGTATTCCCAGCGTACCAAAGGTGGCAGGGACATCAGAATCGATTCAGTGCGTCCATTTGTCTGCAAACCAAAGGTCGTGCCGCGATCGTACACTAAGTTAAATTCGACATAGCGACCGCGACGGTATAGCTGAAAATTACGCTCCCGTTCGCCGTAGGGTGTCGAGCGACGCTTTTCAATAATTGGGACATAGGCCGGCAAAAATGCCCTACCGCAGTCCTGGACAAAGGCAAATACCGACTCCCAACTCCGATCTTCGGGCTTGCCGATTTCGTTGCTATAGGCTGCTGCCTTCCCTTTGACATTCTGGTCGCGGTAAAGAGGGCCTTGACCATTTTGGTAGTCAAAAAAGATGCCACCGACACCGCGAGTTTCTTGGCGGTGGGGGAGATAGAAATATTCATCACACCAGAGCTTAAATGCCGGATAATAGGCGGGATGGTGTTTGTCACAAGCTGCTTTCAGAGTGTTGTGAAAATGAGTAGCATCCTCAGCAAAGGGGTAATAAGGAGTCAAATCGATACCACCACCAAACCACCAAATCGGGCCCGCCTCAAAATAGCGGTAATTCAGGTGAACCGTAGGCAAATAGGGATTGCGGGGGTGCAGCACTATCGAAGTGCCAGTGGCATAGAAATCGTGACCAGCCGCCTCTGGGTGCTTGGCCAAAATCAAAGCAGGCAAACTTTCGCCCCAAACTTGGGAAAAATTTACTCCGCCTTGTTCAAACACATCGCCTTCGCGCATGACACGAGAACGTCCACCGCCACCTTCGGAACGCTCCCAAGCATCTTGTTTAAATTTGCCGCTGCCGTCGAGTTGTTCTAGACCTTGACAAATTTCATCTTGTATGGTCTTCATAAATTCACTGACTCTAGCTCTGGAGTCAGTGGGTGGCAAAAACGGGGAAGTCGCTGTTTTAAGAGTTGTAGAAACTGTCATCCGATTTTAGATTGAAGAATTTAAGAATTTAAGAATTGAAGAATCGCGACCACGGCTCAATTCGGCGATTGTGACCAAATTGCTTTGAGTCGTAGAAATTCTTGCCGATCGGATGTGAGTTTCAGATTGACCGTGAGTCTCAAATCCTGTCGGCACTGTAATTATGCCACCGTTGGTCGGTAAAAGATCTCTATGAAGTTAGATTAAAAAATGGCAATAAAAATATACTGAAAGATCGATCGCAAATTACAGACCCAATTGCAGAGCTATGGTGGAGAACATAATGCCCAATACACTAGATGTTAGTTCAGTTTTAGAAATCCTGCGACCAGTCCAAGACCCCGAACTCCAAAAGAGTTTGGTGGAATTGAACATGATCCGCAACATCAAAATCGACGGCGGAGTAGTCAGCTTCACCTTGGTGCTAACAACGCCAGCTTGTCCGCTGCGAGAATTTATTGTGGATGATTGCAAAAAAGCGGTCAAACAATTGCCCGGTGTCGAAACAGTAGTTGTGGAGGTGACAGCAGAAACACCGCAGCAAAAGGGAGTAGGCGATCGCCAAGGCATAGAAGGCGTTAAAAATATTATCGCAATTTCCAGTGGCAAAGGCGGAGTCGGCAAAAGTACAGTAGCGGTAAACGTCGCAGTAGCCCTGGCTCAAACCGGTGCTAAAGTCGGTTTGCTAGATGCCGATATCTATGGGCCCAACGACCCGACCATGTTGGGACTCGGTGATGCAAAAGTCATGGTTCAAGAGGGAAAAAGTGGCGAAACCCTTCAACCAGCCTTCAATTATGGCGTCAAATTGGTGTCGATGGCATTTTTAATTGAGAAAGACCAGCCTGTAATTTGGCGAGGCCCCATGTTGAATGGGATTATCCGGCAGTTTCTCTACCAGGTAAATTGGGGCGATTTAGACTATCTGATTGTAGATATGCCTCCGGGTACGGGAGACGCGCAGTTAACGATGGCCCAAGCGGTACCAATGGCCGGTGTGGTGATTGTGACTACGCCACAGACTGTCTCGCTGTTGGACTCCCGCAAAGGGTTAAAGATGTTCCAGCAGTTGGGAGTGTCGGTGTTGGGAATTGTGGAAAATATGAGCTATTTCGTGCCGCCGGATATGCCGGATAAGCAATATGATATTTTCGGTTCTGGTGGCGGGGAAAGGACGGCGGAGGAGTTGGGAGTGCCGCTGTTAGGGCGGATTCCGCTGGAAATTCCGTTGCGGGAAGGTGGCGATTCCGGTGTACCGATTGTGGTGGGACAACCGGGTTCTGCTTCGGCGAGGGAGTTGCGGGCGATCGCGGGTAGGATTGCTGGTAAAGTTTCCGTAGCAGCCTTAGCTTAAATCAGGAGACGGCAATACCTATTGGTGTCAACTTAACGTTCATTCCACAGTCCGACAGGGGTTGAAACCCCTGTCTCAAAGCGAAAGTCCTCTCAAGAGGACTGAAGAACTCATTAGTCCTCTTAAGAGGACTTTCGCTATTAGACAGGGAATTCATTCCCTGGCGGACTCGCGGGCCCACAGACGGGCTTGGCGAGCTGACAGCTTAAGTTGACACCAATGGGCACTGCCGTCTCCAAACTCGATCGCCAAAAAACGGTAAGCTATAAACACCAAACATCACATTCAAAAACTTATGATTTTTCCAGGTTCAGCAGTTCGAGTTAAAGATACCACCGAGATTTACTACGGCTTTCAAGGACTTGTCCAGCGAGTTACAGACGGGAAAGTCGCGGTACTTTTTGAAGGAGGCAATTGGGACAAACTGATCTCATTTCGGCTGTCCCAATTAGAACTTGTGGATGCTACCGCAGGCAGAACCAAATAGTCAGTAGTCATTAGTCAGTAGTCAGTAGTCATTAGTCAGTAGTCAGTAGTCATTAGTCAGTAGTCAGTAGTCAGTAGTCAGTAGTCAGTAGTCATTAGTCATTAGTCATTAGTCATTAGTCATTAGTCGGTATTTGGTTGTCATTAGCTATTATTTATGAGTATTATATCAAACTTACTTCTAATAGCTAACGACCAACCAATTCCCAATTCCCAATTCCCAATTCCCTATTCCCAATTCCCTATTCCCAATTCCCTATTCCCTATTCCCAATTCCCAATTCCCTATTCCCAATTCCCTATTCCCTATTCCCAATATGCGCATAAACCTCCCCCAATTCCCAGAGAAACAGCGTCTAAACGACCATATTGGCGAAATTATTGAAACTGCAACTACAGAATTTTTAGCTCAATGTTTAGATCCAGAAGACTTGAGTTTTCCGGCGATGCCACCTTTTGGGAGTTGGGTGAAAGCTACCGATGAACAGTCGGGAAATCTCGTGATCGCAGTAGTTTATCATGCCACAACTAGCCCGATCGACACGGTGCACAGAGCACGGGCTTTGGGGATGTCGCTGCAAGAGTTGCGGGAGGAACAACCGCAGATTTTTGCGATGTTAAAGACTGAGTTTCGAGCGGCAATTGTGGGTTTTGAAACTGCTACTGAAAGCTTGAACGGTTATGGGGCGCAACGGGGAACTATTTATCAGTATATTCCGCCAAGACCGCCGCAAATTCACCAGGCGGTTTATCGCTGCGAACCGGATGAGGTGATTGATTTTAGTGCTCAGTTGGATTTTTTGAGGACGCTGCTGGGAGTTGCTAATGCGCCGGTGGAGGCGCTGACGGCGGCGGCGATTCGGGAGATTTATCAGTTGCGAAAGCGCGATCGATCTTGGTTGGTGGAAGCGGGGAGGAGTTTGAGTGTGTTGTTGAAGGATGATTACGATCGGTTGCGGGTGATTTTGAGTCAGATTCATCCATAATACTCGACAAAATCGAGATAGTCTGAAGCTAGCTGTTATACATGACAGGTTTCCCAAACTAAACTACACTATCAATAGTTCAGCCCGCACACTACTGCTACCCAACATAAATCTTATGCAAGGACCAATACTCGCAGGACGCTACCACATCATAAAACACTTGGGAGGCGGTAGCTTCGGTCAGACTTACCTGGCTGAAGATAAAAAGCGATCGGGTAATTTTCGGTGTGTCGTCAAGCAACTTAAGCCAGAGTCTACAGATCCGCAAACTCTAGAGATAGCTAGACGTTTATTTACAACAGAAACAGAAAGCCTCCACAACCTAGGAACTCATCGTCAGATTCCTGAACTTTTAGATCATTTTGAGGAAAATCAGGAATTTTATTTAGTTCAAGAGTTGATTGAGGGGAGAGATTTAAGTAAAGAAATTACTCCTGGCCAGCGGCTTAGTGAATTGCAAGTTATGGCTATTTTGCAGGAAATCTTAGAAATATTAGTATTTGTTCAGCAGCACAAAGTCATCCACCGGGATATTAAACCTACTAATTTAATGAGGCGCAATTCCGATCGCAAAATATTCTTAATTGACTTTGGGGCTGTTAAACGAATTAGCACTCACATAGTTAACACCACAGGGTCAAATCCGCCGACTATTGGCATCGGCACAAATGGCTATATGCCAGCAGAACAAAATAACGGACATCCTAACTTTGGCAGCGATATCTATGCTGTGGGAATGACTGGGATTGAATGGCTGACGGGGATACTTCCTCACGAATTACCAAAGGATGCTAATGGTGAAATTGTTTGGCGCGATCGCGTCCAAGTTAGCGATGGTTTTGCTAATATTTTAAACAAAATGGTGCGCTATCATTTTCGCGATCGCTACCAGTCAGCGGCAGAGGTGTTGCAAGCTTTAAACAGTTTGAGACGAATTCCACCATCTTCTACTGTAGTATCATCTCCTAACTTATTGACATTAATGAGTAACTGGACGCGAGATCATATAATTGGTTTGCTTGGGGTTAGTTTGGCTGCTATATTTGGTGTAGCAGCATTCTTTACACCAGAAATTAGAAAGATGCTGGGATTGGAGGGTGCGGACAATTTGGCAAATTATGACAATACAGTCCAAGGCATTAAAATCAAATATCCCGATAATTGGACTAAACAAGAAGAGTCTAACGCCGTTACCCAAGAGGTAGTTAAATTTATTTCACCGAAAGAAGGCGATGCTGATAAATTTCTAGAACGGCTGATTGTGACAGTCGAATCTACGACAAATAATAAAACCCTTGATGAATATACGAAGTTATCTAAACAAGAAATCCTGAATTTAGATAAAAATGCTAAGATAGCTGAAGAGAGTGAATCGACTTTGGCAGGCAAAAGCGGGTATAGAGTTGTTTATACAACCAAAGAAGGAAATCAAGAGTTCAAAAAGTTGAATGTTTGGACGATGAAAAATGATCAGGCTTATTTGATTACCTATGAGGCGGAAGCGGGGAAGTACGAGCAGTTTTTGCCCGTTGTTGAGAAAATGATTAAGTCGCTGGAAGTTCAAGACACGAAATAAATTTATTGAGGCAGTTGTCAGATTATGGTGACAGTATCAATCAAATAAGATCCCCCTAAATCCCCCTTAAAAAGGGGGACTTTGAACCGTCTTGTCCCCCCCTTTTTAAGGGGGGTTAGGGGGGATCTCCGGGTTTAATTGCTAAAGCCATAGAAAAACACCGCAAATTAGGGGAATCAATTAGCATTTGGCAAGATGGCAAAGTAATTACTTTAACTGCCGATCAAATTCCTCCACTGAAATTAGATAATGATAGTTAATCCTTATTTTCCCATCAAATGAGGAACAGATATTTTAGTCAAAAGGTTTGGGCAATTATTTAGGATTCGGCTACTTTTTCTGGTACTCGCCGATATTTACCATCTAAACGTTCTTGTCGCTGACGGCGGTTGTCAGCTTCTAACATTGCGAGCACTTCATCTAATTTTAGCGTCCAAGCATCAAGCAGGCGACAAGATTCTCGCATCCTAGCAACATTTTGTTGTCTTGTCTCTAAATCGGGTATTCTTGGCTGTTGAGTCATGGCAGATTCCAACTCCTTTTAATTTCTTGAATACTGGCTTCGGAGGCATCAGCGATTGCCTCTCCCTGGTCTATCGTCCTATACAAAAAGTCTAGCACATCGGCTGTTGCTGCTGGTTGAGATTCTGCTACCTGTTGCAAGATTCTGTGCAAGCGGTTGTAGGGAATTCTCAGGCGTTCCTTGACATTATCAATTGCTTCTAACTCAGGCATTGTTTCCTCGGTCTCGCCAAATTGCTGTAATAGGGAATATTCTGTTGCTGTTGCTGTATCCAGGAGTGCGACTAACCGCTGTTGCAATCTAAAAATAGTGCTGATAGTTTGGTCTGGTAATGTTGCCATGAATTTGAATTTGGAGGATGACAAATTATCAGTATAATAGCATTGGCTGGGGCTGGGAAACCGGGTTTTTTACGAAAAATATTCGTGACAGCCGACAGATTAGGTAAAAACCCGGTTTCTTTAATCGCAGTGAGTAAATCCCGATCGTATTCAGATTTAACGCAATCACTCAATCTGATAAATGTAAGCATCGTCAACGTAGATATGATTCACCATGTTGTTTGTGAGCCGCTTCCCTAATAAACTTAAATTCCAATCTTTTTGTAACTTACGCAATCCTTGAATTAATTTGTGTTTGGGACTTACTGCCACAAGATTCATCCAATTTATGTTTAATTCTGGTTGAACTTTGCCAAAAACGGAAATTATCTCTTTGTACGTTTTGAGGGAACCTTCTTTATCAAAAATAGGAGAAGTCAACATTAAACGCCATGTTTCCTTTTCTGGCAAGTATAGCCAGAGTGCTGACTTAACGGAAAGACCAGCTTGATTGAGAGCGTCTATTAATCTTTTACCGTCTTGGATTTCTTGGTCTACCAATGTTGCTGTACCCATTGTAAAACTCCTTGATTGGGATCGGTGATTGCTAAGTAAATAGCGGTGGCTTCTTGTCTAGAATATTTTTGATAACGGCTTTCTTCTGACCAGTCTTTGACTACTAACCAATTATTTGCAAAAGCTGGATCGCTTCGCCTCGCAGTCTCTAAGGTTGGATAAAGTTGAGCAACCTTAACAAGCTTTTCCAAATCGTGAGTATAACTGTCCATTACAGTTTTCTTGTCAGGGAAGTCAAATTTTTGAGTCTGTTTGGCAATGCAAGCTTTTAGCCCGCATTCAATGACATACCCACTCAGATAGTAAGCCCCTGAGTATTGACGGTTTTTGAGCAGGACTTCAACTTCTTTAAGTCGCGTCATGGCAAGGTTTTTTAATTCCCGTCTGTTCACAAGGTTGTCATCCGAATACTTCTCTTCTATACTATCTTTAATTTAATACTAGCGAACTGTCAAAGTGTATCTACCTCTTTCGCCTTTTTTATAAGCATTAACAACTACGACATAGCGGCCGCTGGCGGGTAAAGTGAAGGTGAGGGCTGAATTGGTATTCGATCGGCTGATGTCGTCATTTTCTGCTAGCTTTTTTCCATCCGGGCTAAAGAGTGCGACGAAGGTATCAAAATCAGAGCTTTCTAGGGTAATTGTAACTGATTGACCAGCGCGGCCTACAAACGCATGTTGCTCGTACAGGCTTCCGTCAGAGGGAAGGGCAGAGGATCTACCGGGTATTAATGATCTATTAGCGGTTAGTAATGCGCTGGATCTTTGGGAATTTGTTGCTGTTCTCTGACTTCCCCTAAGATTGTCAAGAGCTATTTTATATTTATCTGTATCACCTTGCTGCTGATATAGGTCTGCTGCTTTTTGATAGTCTTGAATTGCACCCTGCTGGTTTCCTAAACTAGCACGGATAACTCCCCGGTTGTTGTAGGTAGAGGCATTGTTAGGATCAATTCGTAAAGCTTCGTTGAAATCTGCGAGCGCACCCCGCTTGTCTCCTAATTCATCACGGGCAATTCCCCGGTTATTGTATGCTTTGGCATCGTTAGGATCAATTCGTAAAGCTTCGTTGTAATCGGCTATAGCACCCTGGTTGTCTCCTAAATTACGGCGGGCCCAACCTCGGTTGTGGTAGGCTGCGGCCAAGTTAGGATTAATTCGCAAAGCTTGGTTGTAATCAGCAATCCCACCCTGCTTGTCTCCTAAGTCATAGCGGGCACTTGCCCGGTTATAGTAGGCTAGGGCCAAGTTAGGATTAATTCGTAAAGCTTCGTTGTAATCGGCTATAGCACCCTGCTTGTCTTCTAATTCAGAACGGGCATTTCCCCGCTTTCGGTAGATGTCAGCATAGTTAGGAGTAATTCGCAAGATTTGGTCATAATCTGCGATCGCTCCTTTTTTATCTCCTAATGCAGATCGAGCATTTGCCCGATTTTCGTACAATGTTATATCGTTAGGATTAATTCGCAAAGCTTGGTCGTAATCTGCGAGTGCTCCTTTTTTATCTCCCAAAAAAGACCGAATATTGCCTCGCAGATTGTAGGCTTCTACATAATTAGGATTAAGCTGAATTGCTTGATTAAAAGCTTGTATAGCACCCTGATAATCTCTTTTATGAAACTTTTCCCCACCCTGAATAAAGAAATCATCAGCTTTCGGTCCAGTCGCCACAGGTGCACTCGGAACCTTCACCCCTACATCCACTTGAGACGAAGCCAACAATCTCAAACTCGTATTAATCGGAATCCCCAGATTAAAACCAGTCTTAGCAATTTGAATATCCTGATTAATACTGCTAGATTCAGCCGCCCTCGTATCCGCCCTCCCGTGAATTCCCACCACCTCGCCATTCTCATTCAACACCGGCCCACCGCTCATTCCCGGCAGCGTATTGTTACTATAAACCAACGCATAACCATCTTCTAAAGGTCGAGAAGCATTAGCCGTAATCCGTCCATCTGTGAAATTGTAAATCGAAGTATTAATCGCCGCTGAAGTCTTCGGAAATCCTGCCACATAAGCCGCTTTCCCTTCGGTCGCCAAATCCGAGTTGCCAATCTTTGCCACGCTGTAGGTTTGACTGCTGGTAAACTCGACAACGGCTAAGTCAATATTTGGCAGTTTTTTCACACTGCTGTAATTGAGCAAATACCGCTTATCGTCAGGGGTGACAATCTCATATTTAGCTTGAGCATCTTTGAAAACGTGACGGGCTGTGAGCACCGTGTAAGTGTTGCCATTCCGTTTGATAATGATTCCAGAACCTGGATTTTTACTGTCAATCAGGACTGTGATAGATTTAGCGATTTTGCCTACTTCATCAGCAGATATTGCGAAAACTGCGGTTGGTTGGGCGATGACAATAGTTGCAATTGTACCGATTAAGGCGATGGGAATTTTGTTAGAGAAGTTCATTGATTTTAGCTGTTAATGGAAGAGATGAGTTGAGCTTAATTTAATTTGTACTTTCGGAAATCTTGTTGGTATCGAAGTTTCGATCCCCCTAAATCCCCCTTAAGAAGGGGGACTTTGAGTTTTCTTGGGTTTCATCGTTGGTATCCAAGGTTCGATCCCCCTAAATCCCCCTTAAGAAGGGGGACTTTGAGTTTTCTTGGGTTTCTATGGTTTGTATCCAAGGTTCGATCCCCCTAAATCCCCCTTAAGAAGGGGGACTTTGAATGCTCTCTTGTCCCCCCCTTCTTAAGGGGGGCTAGGGGGGATCTCCGGGTTTGAAAACACGCGCTAGGGGAATCGAGTGGCTATAATGAATAGTCACCTAGGGAGAAATAGGAGAAACATTTTCCTCAACAGGTGTCTCCTCCAAATATCTATCCATATCAACAGAACCAGGCCCAGTTTCAGATAGTACATATCCAGATGCCAACCCGCGACGATCCATCAATCTTTGCAAAGTAGCATCAGCATCACTCCCCCGCTTGAGAGTGAATAGCAAAGTCCTATTCGTACAAGCATCGTCTTTGTTAACAGCAGCACATACCACCGGTTCTCCGTTCAGAATTCCAGTGTTAATATATTTGAGAGTACCGTTGTCGTAGTTTCGCTGAAATCTTCGACCTACCTCTTGGCAGCGTTTTTGGGCAGTCCACGGCGGCGGAAAATAGTTGTTAGAAGTCCAGCGGACGAGTGGCACATTCCCCCGTGGGGTGCGAACCAAGGTGACAGGTTGTCTGTTGAGAGTAGCGCAGAAAAAGCTATTATTTCCCGCACGGCTGGGTTGACAAAACAGCGCTGCGGTGCTGGCAGAAACAACTAACCCTGTCAGGAGTCCCGTCAAGATTTTGGATTTCATAAATATAAATTTTTGATATATTCTCTCACAGCTCAGCTACATTTGCAACC
This sequence comes from Microcoleus sp. EPA2, assembly GCA_020882975.1. Taxonomy (GTDB): domain Bacteria; phylum Cyanobacteriota; class Cyanobacteriia; order Cyanobacteriales; family Microcoleaceae; genus Microcoleus. The sequence goes on from JAHRFD010000001.1 coordinate 346,278, forward strand.
TGGAATTTATCCTGATGGTAAAGCCGCAAATCAGTCTGTCATAATTTATTTAAACCAAAAAATCATATGTGGGTAGAAATAACAGCGCTAAATCAGATTCCTGAAAGAGATATTTTGCGAGTAAAAGTTGAGGAGACTTCACTAATTTTAAACCGTCAAGGTGTGAATGTCACTTGTTACCGCAATGCTTGCACTCATTTGGAATATCCGATTGATATGGGTAAGGTAAGCGGCGGTATCATTACTTGTCCGTTTCATAAATATCAGTACAAGTTGGATAGCGGTAAATGTTTGAATGCACCTGCGGATTCTCTCGAATCGTATCCGATCAAGATTGAGGGCGATCGCGTTTTTGTGGAAATAGATTAGCTATATAACGAACCGCGAAGGCGCGAAGAACGCGAAGAACGGAAAGAGAAGAGAGTTTTAGGACTTATTTAGACTCACTATAGAAGAGGGAAGTAAGAAAATGCCACAATAGCAATAGTTTCAGTAATTACAAGATTTACGCACTCCGACAAAGAAACCGGGTTTTTTACGAAATAGTTCGTTACACACCCTAAACTGGGTGAAAAACCCGGTTTCTGATCCCATACGTTAGACCATTTTTTCGCGCCGCTGACGGTATAAAATTGCCAAAAGCCCGATCGCGCCAAACCCCAAAAGTAGCCATTCCGCCGGTTCAGGAACCCCCGAAACATTCAAAGGATTAACAGGTTTAGTCAACTCCTCCTTACCGGATTCCACCTTTCGTTCAAATCGATCTTTCTTCCCTTCAGCTTCCTTTAGCTGCTGTCTTTGGGCATCATTCACTAACACAATCATGGAAGAGTAAGGTGTCACTACATTAAAGGTTTTTGCCAGGGAGTGCATCGCATCCAATTGAGTCAATTGATTGGAAGTTTTCTGTTTGCTAAGTGCTGTAATTAATTGTCGTGCTGCTATAGGTTTAAAACCTTGATTTTTGTCATTTTTTAACTCTGTAGCAGTCGATTTCTGAGTTTTTTCCGATTTAGGCTTTTTGGCATAACTCCAAGCATAGCCATCAACAACGCTAATTACAGACTTGCCAGATGCTGCTGTCGTCGCCACTCGCTGCATTGCTTCTTTAATATCCGTAGCAACTCCGCCACCGCTATCTTGAATCACCTTTAACGTAGCGTCGTCATAACCAGGTGGTAAACCTCCCAAATGCACTGTCCACAGCGGTGAGGGCATGGAAATTGCGTTTTTGCGATCGTCTGATAATTCGTAACTATGCCGATCGCTCACCAAGAATACACTATCATAAGTGCGATCGCCACGCAACTGAGCAAACTGTTGCAAGATATCCTTCAATTGAATCGAACCATAAAACGTTAATTTTTCAACATTAAAACTGCGTAAATTTTCTACCAACTTCGGGGACATACCGGGCGCACTCGACACATATAAATCCACATTATTTGTGGTTAAAATATGCTTTTTCAACCATTCAAAATTATCCTTGAGCTCTTTAGTTTCCGTCGCCATACTGCGAGAAGTATCCAGCACCAAGGCTATTTTTTTTACCTGTGGCAAAAAGTAATTTACATCAATCAGTGGCTGAGCGAAAATAGTATTTTCTCCAGGAAAATTCGCTAGATGTGGTATAATTTGTGGCGGTGCAACTGCGGGCAAAAATGCTGGAAGCCAAATTTCTTTTGCCTCTTTTCCATTGTAGTTTACCTGTTTCCCCGCCATAGTGCGACGAGTCTTTTGGTCCCAAAAAATATTGCGTTTCTCGGCTAAATTCGGCATCGCCCAACCCTGTGCTTGTCGCATCACTTTGTAAGTCAGCCAGAGGTGCATTTCCGTGGGTCCCTCAGTTTGTGTGAATTCTCGTTTAGCAGGGATGGGAAAAGCCCGCAAGCGATATTGTTTCGGACCAATTTGTTCTAGCAAAGCAGGATCGACATTTTCTCTCACCTGCTGATTGTAGACTTGCTGAGCTGCACCTCGTGGCGATACAGTAAATGGAAAACGTTTTTTCAAATCCCCAGTATCACCAAGCCAAATTCCTGTGACTGCGGCGCTTTCTGGCAGCGAAAAGTAGTAAAATACTTCTTGCAAGTTGGGTGTTTGATTTTTGTAAACTTCGTAGAGTTGAATATCAGCCCAATCACCATGTTCTTTCACTGTTACTTCTTGGGATTGCAACCATACTTTTTCTTGATTGACATTCAGCAAACCTGCTTTAGCTTCTTCCCGATTTGAGGTGGATTGTACGGCGTGTTTGACTGCTTTGGCATCACCTTTTTGCAATTCGGTATCAAAGAATTCACCGTAGAGTTTTTCGGCTTTCTTCACATCCGCCTCAGAGCCTTGATACAAAAAGGGAGACATTAAAAAATTATAGCTGTTCTGGACAGCCTGAGCCGCACCTTTGTTCAAATTTAAAGTGTTTTTGTACATCTCATAAATGTGGTTGTTTTCTTCCACTGTGCTGAGATAGCGGTAAGGTGATAAATAAGCGTTGACTAAGCCCGCTCGAATCCTATCAGATTTAGCTAATATAGTTTGCCGACTGCTCTCATCTTTGGGCGGAGTCCCTAGCATTTTTAGTGCTTGAATTTGTGGCTGTTGCTGCAAAGTTGCAAAAATAGCTACCCAAGTTGCTATTACTGCTAAACTTCCGAAAATTGCCTGATTTTTACCATATTGAGAAGCAAAGCTCCGAAATATTTTGTAACCTGATTGAAGATAGAGAAATCCGTAAAGTGAAGGCATTACCACGAATAAGCTGGCGGTAAAGCCAAACATAATTAAGGATAATGGTAGCCACCAAATTATATAGAATGAACTGTATTTTAAAGATTCTATAAGTGGTTGTACCCAAGCAAAACTCAAAAATCCCACGATGGTCGCAATGGCGACAGGTAAAGCGTAAAACATCAGCAACGTGGCAGCCCAAGTACCAACCAACAGCATTAAACTATGAAAGGCTAATTGAATTTTGGCACTATTTTCTTTTCCTATTAATCTAGTTAATATAAACGGTTTTGGTTGATTTGGGAAGCCCGATAATTCCGAGCTACTATTTTCGGTTTTTCCCAGGTATCCGTAAAGAATTTCTACTAAGAATGCTCCGATACACAAGGCTATAGTAGCGATAATTTGAGAGCTGGCGGGAGTAAGTTCTCGCAGTAGAAACAACCGAATTAAGCAAAGCAAAAATAGTGGCGCTTCCACTCCGTAAAACAGTCGCATTAACTGTAATGGTTGCTTTATTAAATACCTGGCTCCGATGATGGTTGAGATTGTAGGTACTGCAATTAGGGTGGTGAGGGTTAAGGAAAATTCCAGGGGGATAATTCCGTCTATGGTGGCTTGAAATAAGGGTATAGCCAGAACTGGTAAAATACCTAGATAGACAATTGACAAAAATGTCAGGTTCCACAGCCAAAATATTGACTGAAATATTATATTAAGTGCGAGTTTGAGTTTCTTCATTTTTTTTATCCTTTTAAGCTAATATTGACGGCATCATGGACATCGGTAATGAAGTTTTTGATTTTGGAATCTTCGGGTTTTACATAACTGTCAAAGAGCATGGAGACTAACACCCAAGTTTGATTTTTGTGACGAATACCGCTGCTGATGCGTGACAAGAAATTATCTGTTGTTCCTTGGGTGGATTGGAGCCAGTATGCGGCAGATAGTTGGTTGTTTTTGAGAGACAGCCAGCGGGCTATCACATCTGATGTTAGCTGTTTTTTTTCGATGCGATCGACTGGAATGCCACTGGCGAAAAAACATAACTCCGGTGCGTGATATGTCTGCCAAGATGTGCTAGCAACTGTCAGCAGGGAACCGCGCAATTTTCCTGACACAAATCTGATTTTTTCTGTCTGTGTTCCGGGATAATTACCAAAGAATTCTTGTTCCCTGGGGTTGAGGGGTATGGACTGGGATATAATTTGTGGTGGGATGTTCAAGGGGGCGATCGCCACTTTGGCACTTTCTACATGATATAATTGAGAAACCAGCCCCATAACAACCACTACGGCAATTACTCCGAGTGGGGCTAAAGGCTGATTCCTGAATATTTCTGAGTCGTCTTTTGGGGAAAAATTACTTGCTGGTAATTCTGGAAATTTGGGAATTTTCTGCAACATCAGCCAAGTCAAAAAACAAGCAGAGACTAATCCCACAATTCCCAGGGGTACGTGCAGAATTTCCGCATACATTTGCTGTTGAAAAACTATGGTAACTAGGACTAGCACTGCAACTCGTGCGACATTAGCCGAAACTAACATTAAGAAGTTAGCAGCCCATAAACCCAGCCATTTTAAACCTAATTTACGACTTTCGATCCAAGTCGCTGTCAGCAAAAATAGCGTCCCGACAAATAAGGTTTTAATGCCACTGCAAGGTACGTCAACATGGGCGATGCCATTTTCTAACACGATGATATCGTAGGAGGAAATAGCTCCGATTTGCAACGCCGAAAGTAATTGTTCTACTACTTGTGCAGTTATCACTCGCGCCGGTAAACCTAAACCGCTACTCAACTGACTGTTGAATGGTAAAATACAAGCCAATAAGCCTGCAACGGGCAAGTTTTTTTGCCAAAAATGGGGTTCGGAAAACAACCCGTATAATCCGTAGGTTCCTAGGATAAACAGCAGTACGGTGATATGTTGGATCTCAATTATGGACTGAAGTGCGATCGAGCAAATGCCGGCACCCAACATCAGCAGCAGGGGATAGCGCCTCAAAACAAATTTTGGCATCGATGGGCGCGATCGCCCCGAAGTTCCAATCGATCGCACGACTAATGCTACAATCAATAAACCAATTAGTATCTTGTAGAGAGTTGGTATCTCGACCAACGAGGATAACAGCCACTTAACAGCCGAGATGTTGGCTAAAAACCAAGTGAGTGCGAGCACAGAAGGAGCTAGCAAAACCAAATTAACCGCAGGATGGGGACTGACAGAATCTGGGATACCAGAATCAGGAATCTTGGTGCGCTGCATGATACCGCTTGACATTCACGTTAGTGACATCTTAGCTCAGCAAAATTGGTAATGCCTAGACTTGTAATTTAAGTTTTATCAAGCTTCTGTTTTCTCTACAGAGAAGCTAGAGTTATAATAATTTTAAGGGAGATAAAGGGAAGATAACAATGAGCGAAAAAAGTCCAGGATACAAAATTCTTAGTGATAACCGACAAGCGCGGCATCTCTATGAAATTATAGATACATATCAAGTGGGAATCGAGTTGAAGGGAACCGAAGTCAAATCAATTCGGGAAGGTAAAGCTAATTTGCGGGATGGATATGCTTTAGTCCGCAATGGTGAATTGTGGCTGATTAACGTTCATATTTCCCCTTGGAGAAGTGCTAGCAACTATTTTAATCACGAACCGCGTCGCACCCGCAAACTGCTGATGCACAAGCAGGAAATTCGTAAATTAATTGGTAAAGTGGAAGAAAAAGGTTTGACTTTAGTACCGTTAAAAATGTATTTGAAAGGCGGATGGGTAAAACTGGATATCGGTTTGGGGAAAGGCAAAAAACTGTTTGACAAGCGGGAAGATATGAAGAAACGCGACGACAAGCGGGATATGGAACGCGCGATGAAGCAGTTTTAATTATAACCGAAGGAATAAGGAAGAAGGAAGAAGTCACCCCCCCAAGGCTGGGCTGTTTCATCATTTTGTAGGGGCGGTGCCTGTGAGTGCCCGCCCCAATCTCACCAAACAACTACAAAATCGTGGACGAAGAGAGCCGGCACGGCAGGGCGGTTTCATTCTCCAAAAAACGATGGCTTTGTAGGGGTAGTGGATGGTGCGTGCCTACCCCCTCCACCGACCATTTTCCCTCATTTCAGAGATTGGGGCAACCGGGCGTGGGATTGCCCCTACAAGAGCAATGTTACAGCCCTGGCCGGCACGGGGGCACGGCCCCTACAAAGAATGGAACAGCCCAGCCCCAAGGGGGGAATGGGGGAAATTGAGGAATAAGGAAGAAAGCCTAGGTGTCAACTTAAGTCTAAAAGCCTTGGTATCTCTCGTTCATAGCCAAGTCTAGTGATTGATTTTCTGCAACTCTCCTGATAGTCCCTCGGAATCGATGAAGGATTAATCTATGGTCGCATACATATACGTAGTGTCAACATTACGCCATATGGCAAATTAAATATCTCTCTAGTTCCGAGTTAAAATATGCTAAACACAAAACCATTAGCTAACATTTCTAATGCTATAAAACAGCCACCTAAAAAGCATCATAACTCTAAGTGGGCTGCTTTGCTCTTAATGCTGACAGTAGGGTTTGGTGGCTGGCAAATAGGGTTGCCGGAACTCGCATCCCTTTTTAATAATAGAGGATTTGAAAACTATAAGGCGGATCGATTGGCTGATACTCAAGAATCCTATCAATTAGCCCTGTCCCTAGACCCCAAAAACAGAACTGCTCTTTATAATTTAGGATGGCTGTGCGAAGAGGTACAGGATTTGGGATGTGCGCGAGGAAAATATCGCGAAGCTGCTAAATTGGGTTTGCCTGCTGCCTACAGTAACCTAGCGCGGTTATATATTCTTCACGATAAAAACTATCCTGCTGCTGTTCATTTGCTTTTACAAGGTTTAAAATTAGCTAAGGACGATCAAGTCAAATATTCTTTGCTCAAAAATTTGGGTTGGGCTCGCTTGAAACAGGCTCGATATCCAGAAGCGCTGCAACATCTGGACGCAGCGAGCAAGATAGATAGCGAAAGAGCGGCAACTTACTGTTTAAAAGCACAAGTTCTAGAAGGGATGAAAAAGACGAAAGAAGCTCAACCTTTGTGGAAAATTTGTCTTAAGTATGCGGATTCTCAAGAATTGGATGAGGATATATGGATAGGAATGGCACGTCAAAGCTTAAAAGAGGAAAAAACAAAGAAATGAAACCTAATGTTTTGATTTCATCAACAATACTGGCAATTATAACTCTAGTCGATCTGAGTCCAGCTTCTCAAGCACTGCCAAGTCCTGCGACTGTTAAGTCCACGGTTAATCACGAAGTTGAGTTGTTTACGTCGAATTATTCGAGGCGGCCTTGTAGAGATACCGATGGTGGGCAATACGTGTGTCCCAGACTAATCATACCCCAGGATAGTGCAGAATAAAAGTTAGTTTCAAACAGTTTTTTTTAGGTGTGTACTTTGAATTTTATATCAACAGGTATGTAGTATGAGGTAGTATGGAATATTGTCTGTGGGTACTTTACTAATACCCTTTCTCTAAAATCGTGCAACAATCTTTGACCCCCCCTTATAAAGGGGAGAGACAAGACTACTGTTGCATTCTTTTTTAAAATTGGTATAAATAGTTAAGCAAACCTCAAAAACATAATACCTAGAGCCCTGACTTCTTAAAAAAGTCGGGGCTTTAACATATAGCAACCGCCAAGGTGGTTAAGGCATAACTTTGGGGTAAGGGCGAAGCATGACCGCTGTAAATCTCTGGTTATGACTAATAAATTGTCTGCGGTAATGGTTCGCCTATGCAAAATCGGGATGCTCCCAACCGTATCCTATCAAATCTGTTAGTATCAGTGCATCGTGCATCTAGTCTTTTCGATCCAAGTCTTCGGTTTTGGGAGTTTCTGAAGTTGAGGGGAATTCTAGTCGAATATTAATATCAATTGATACTGTACTTTGCTCAAGCCAACCTATATTAACTATTTTTACTAAGGCTTCTGTAGGTATAGAATTATTTAGTTTAAATTCAGGAGAAGACTGAGTTTTATATCCGGCTTCCTGTAGCCGATCGCAAATATTGCGCCAATTTCCTACAGGTTCGTTAGGTACATCTGCGAGTTTTTTGACATATTGGTATAAAGTTTTACATAGATAAACTTCTGCACTTTTGGGAGTCTGAAACATTTTTCTAGCGATTTCGGCGGGACTGCAACCGGAAAGCAATCCTCGGAGGTAGAGTTTTTCTGTTTCTGTAAGTCCCCGACGCGATCGGGGTGAGATTTGGCGTTTAGCTTCTGCAAAAGCTTGGTAGAGCCTTTCTAAGTCCCAGTTTTTGGCGGCTTCGGCAAATAAGTCTTCCTTGGATGCCATTGTGGGTGTCGTGAGATTTGACTAACGACAGCATAACCGAAATTGCTAGCGTTTGTTAGTTGTTTGCTAACAATAAGTAGTCTAGTATTAAATTACCGAATCACAATCTAAGTATAAATACTGACAAAAGCAGAAAAGTGCGATCGCGATCGTTCAAGTTTAGCCTGTTTAGTTATCTTCCGTTAGGCAAACAGTTAGTTTTTGTTCCTTAAACTGAGGTATTCCAATGGCTAAAGGTGATGAAGTAGCGAAAGCAGTAGGTTCCGCTGCTGCGGGTGCTGGTGTGGTAGCAGGAGTCCGCCGGGGGTTAAAAACCCCCGTCTCATAGCGAAAGTCCTCTAAAGAGGACTAAATACTTAATGTACAAAATTTTCAGTCCTCTTCAGAGGACTTTCGCTGTTAGCCAGGGGTTTAAACCCCTGGCGGATAGGTTGGTAAGCGCACAATCTATATCAATTTGAACCGCGAATTTCTAGCTCTAACTTAGCCCGTCCCTCAACTAAAAGTGTCAATTTATGTCTTCTCAAGAATTTCAAGCAGCATACACCAGCATTGACAGTACAGGCACTTTCCTCTTACAATATCTCAAAGAATTCCGTGACGGACTCCGCATTCAGGGAGATGAAAGTCAAGGGCTACAAAGCATTGAAGATGAAATTAACAAAGCTTTAAAGGCTTTGCAAGATCAGAAGTATCAAGTAGCCGTCATAGCAGCAATGAAAGCTGGCAAAAGCACCTTCTTAAATTCTATCATCGGTGCTGATGTGCTGGCGAGTGAAACGGCCGCCTGTACCATCTGCCGTACAGATGTCCGACACATTAAACCGGGCGGAACTCCCAAACTTTTAGAGTATCGAGAAGGAGAAAGAAAACCAGTCATTCTTGTTGAGGGTGACGCTGGCAAAATTCAGGAAAAATTCCTGCTGCGTACCCGTGAAATCAGAGAAAAAGGCAATCCCGATCACACTACACGCTTTGAGATAGAGCATCCGATTGAAGCAATTAGCCAATTATCTTCTCTCACAGGCTTTACCTTAGTTGATACTCCCGGCCCTAATGAGTGGGAGTCTGCAAACTTCAACATTAATGCACTGAAGCAAACAGCACTAGAAGCACTGCGAACCTGCAATGCCATTCTGTTTATTTTAAACTACGCTTCCTACAAAGATAATGCGGTTGCCGATTTGTTTAAGGATGTTGTCGAAAATCGTAAAGACTTTATAGCGGAAAACACAGGTAAAATTTATTTTATCCTGAACAAAATTGACCAGAAGACAGAGAGAGACAGAGAAATTGCTGATGTCATCAAGGATTTAGAACGAGAATTAACTGGCTTTGGCTTTCGCAATCCAGTTATTTACCCTGCTAGTTCTCGACAAGGACTTTTAGCGAAACTGATTCAGCAAAAAAAGGCCACTGACAAGGAGATAAAAGATTTTGAGGATTTCTTTAGTGCCAAATATGCTGAGAGAGATGAAAAAGGCAGGAGAGTAATTCCTTTACCTGAAGAGATTGCACCAAGAGCTTTGCAAGATAGCGGTATCCCGACCATTCAAGAAACAGTCATTCAAAGGATTACGCAAAATTCTGGCTGGAATTTATTGAGTGAGGTAGTGGCAGAAATCGATAAAGCTGCTAAGGCAATTGAGGATACTCTGAATACAGATATCAGGGGTTGGGAAATGGGGATTGAATCCCTCAAGGAAAAAGTAGAAGACTACAGGAGACGCTCAGAGAATGCGAGGTACAAAGTTAAATCTGTAGAAAAAGCTGTCGAGCAACAAAAACAAATACTAATCCGAGGATTTAGTCAAGGAATTAACACATTTGCCGATGGAGCTAAAGATAAGATAGCTAGTGAGATAGATAAGATTGCCGAGTCTCGTTCCGCTAACTCTCCAAAGCCAAAAAAAAATAAATTTCTTCCCCAACAACTGCCAAAAGTTGAAAAAATGGGCTTCGTCGGACAAATAGTGGGAGAATTTGGAGAAGCACTATTAGGGTTGATCCCTGTTTTTGGTCAGGGATTAGGCAAAGCATTCAAATTGAGCACATCTCTATGGGATAAACTGAGTGAAACTGTTCCTGACACTTTCAATGGTTCTGTCTCTGAACAAGATGATCAGCCTGAAAAGTTCGATCCATACATTATCCGTTGTCAGACTCAGACTGAAGCTCAAAAAATCCTAAAAACTATTAATGATGTTTGTGCGCCAAGTATTGAAAGTTGGTGGATAGATACTCAAGATCAGCTAGTTCGAGAGGGTACTAGCATCCGAGAGCAGTTAGCCGAGAAGATCCAAGAAGATATTCAAAAAATATCTGATGAGTTGTCTAATTATTTGGGTGATGCTTTACAGGTGAGACTGAATATTAACCCGATTCAGTTTCCGAGTTTTGATTTTCCCGGAATTGATGCAGGTATTCAACGTCAAGTAGAGGTATTTACCAGGACTGAAAAGATAACTGAGGTTCAAAAGAAAAGCAGGACAAAAAAATCAAATAGTTTATGTAAAGGCGATAAAACTTACACGATAGACGTTCCTATTGAAAAAACAATAGAAGTTCAAGACCAACGTACTATTTATCAAGTTGACTTGCGCCTAACTGTAAAACAAATCAAGCAAAAAATTGATGACAATGTATCAGGAAGCCAGTCTCTCCTAGAGCGGGTGATTGAGCAACAAGTTTCTACTGATTTTAAAAGTGCTGAACGCCAAATCAATGATTACATCAACAGGTTTCAAAATGACTTCGATCGCGTTTTGAAGGAACGGGAAACGAAAGAAGCAGAAGCGCCGGAAATTCTAGCTCGTCTTGAGTATCAAAAAGCCAAGCTTATTGAGTACCTCAGCCAATTAAGTTCGATTCGGGAATCTCTCAATAGTTGGAAGCCAGTTAAGTAAAGTTAGAGAAAGTACGATCGCCCTTTTACCCCGAAATAACCCAAAGTGCGATCGCGCTTATCGAACTTTTACTCCCCTCACATTACTAAGCAACTGCGAGTTCATATTGCAGAACTAAAATTTCATCTGCCTTCAAAATAGCCATAGCATATTCAATCCCTTGACTATCAGAAAACTCCACTAAATACTGACATTCCTTTCCCGTATCATACACTTCGACAATAGTTCCCACAAGTCCTACTGGCAAACTAGAAACAGATTCGTATTCCGGTTCTACTAGCGTTAATCGCGTATTTGAAACCGGCTTAAGAATCGCCACAGAATCCAAAAGTCTAAAGTTTTTTATCATGGTTTAAAAAAGCTGAAATCAAACGAGGGTTAGAATTAGTCCGAGTAATTTCCCAGATTGTCCGAAGCTCAATCCCCGCTGTATCGGGTACAGTCCAATCTACTTTAAACTGTTGCCCAAAATCAGTAGTATTTTCTTGGACAACTTCACCTTCAATGGCTGCTTTTTGAATAAGCTCTTGCAAAACTTCTGCATTATTAGCCGTGATTCCCAAAACCGATGCAAAGACTCTGGCTTTGTGTTTTCCGCGAGAATGCTATGGATTTAAGCAGTAGCCGACTAGCTTTTGCAGAGAAACTTCAGCCCGATCGCCATTGGGTAGTTTCATTATAACTCCTGCTCACCCCCTAATTAGTTTCAATTTTTATTGTAAGGTATATGCTTTGTCGCTGTGCGATCGCGCTTATTGTCCGAAAGTGCGATCGCTAATCTTTCAAGAGACGCTCAATTTACACATATAAAAGCTGATTGGCGATTTCATCAGCCGTCAACGTATTTAATAGAATAGCAACCCGTTGCACAATCTCATAGGCGTTCTTTTGAGGAGTCACAATAATTCCAGAATGTTCCCATCCTTCTATCATATATTCTAGGTGTAATCGCTCAAAATCCACGCGATTGTGAGTGAGCAAACATCGATCGACAGATGCAGCATAAGCCAATTGTTGATTATCCAATTGACTCAACATTCCCTGTTCGCTCGTTGTCGTCACATCAAAACCCCTAGCCCGCAGCAAAGTAGCTACCAGCCTAGAAACATCTTCATCTGTATGAATAGTTGCAAATAGTTTCACGGTTTTTTCATGGCAGCTTTCACAGCAGGATGAATCAATTCTTCGGGAATTCGATTGCGCTCAATATAAGTATTTATTTCTTCCTGGTTGTCCAAATAAAAGCTCAGTGCGTCAAAAATTTGAGCTAATTTCAGATGAGGTAAGTGCATCGGGATTTCTTCAGGAGTAATACCCAAACGCCACAATTCTACGATCGCACGAACGGAAGTTCTCGTTCCTGCGATAATTGGTTCCCCTTGCAAGATTTCAGGGTGACGTGCGACATAACGCGAAGCAGATTGTGTAGTCATGGGAGATTAACCGGACACATCGATCTTGATTATAACTTACCCTAAAACGCCGGCAGGCTAATTGTAGTTTAACATAACCTAATTTTCACTTTTCAAATGTTAAGCTTATTTAACTATAAAGCCTGGTTTCGCTGCTACTTTCAGTGAGGGAAAATACATGAAAATTCGAGAATCAGTTGGTAAGAGTGTCTGGAACCATTCTGAAGGCTGGTGCTGCGAGCCTCTTGACCCCATACCGCCCGGTCATATTGCACTTGCTGTTGAATCAATTTCCCTAGATATTGTAGACGGGGATATCGAAGAAATTGGCGAAAAAGCAGGTTTTGATATTGAGTACAGATACACGGGAATCAATGACCCAAAAGACGAATCTTTAGCTTGCGTAAGTCAGTTTGTCGGTATCTATGAAGACTGGTCAAAGCTCGATCGCGATCTAGAAGCTTTGATTGGGGCCGGCATCCCGCGTCATTTATTCAAAATACTGACTGACAACGATGACATCGATTTGAAGCCTGTAACGCAATACCTCAAAGCAGTCTCATAATGCCTTGGGTGTAGCGCAATTGTTTCTTTTTCCCAAAGTGCGATCGCCCTTATTTTCCGAAAGTGCGATCGCACTTTTACTATCCTATCAATATGAGACTCAACCATTTACACCTACAACGCTCAACTCATCAGACATTTCGTAATTATTTGTTGCATCATCTTTTGGCAACTGTTCACTATTCAAGAATTCTTCAAATAAATCAAAAAAACGCTTCAGCGCATCGGCTTCATCCTCAGAATAAAAAAGAATAATCCGACTCCAAGATTGAGTGTCTGCTTGGTTAAATCGATTTTCTATCCATTCTTGAAACTCCTCAAACTTTGTTTCTTGTTCTGTTACAGGAATACCAAGTTGACGGCGGGCAAAGGTATAGCCATCTAAGAAAACATGGAGATGACTAAGCGATCGCTTCCCCAAGTATAAAGACGATCTTTGCTTAATTTTTTCTACCAAATCATACAAATCTAACATTATTTTATCTCCTTTCAGCTAAAACTCAATTTCCGTAATTTCAAATTGACCGCCCAGATCCATGGCCAAACAATAAAATTTCTCGAACCACTCTTGTTTAGGAATTCCTTGATTGTGGATATTATCAAAAATTAATTCCTCCCCATTAATTTGAACTGCAATCGCTTCATGCCTTCCATTCGTAGCAATATTTTGTCCGAGGTCATCATGGTAAATATTACCATATTTTCGCTTCGCACTGCCAGTGTAAATTTTGACTTTTTTTCCAGAAATACCCCTTTGAATTAAAAAATCTTGGATGCTTAAAGCGCAATTATTACATTCAAACAGCTTAAATTTACTAGCTATTTCTGAAATTTCTTGTCGTAATTCGTCATGGATCATGTTTAATTATTTGACCATCTCTAAATAGACATGGAAGGAATTCCTGTGCGTTATGTTGTCAGAGCGGTCTTGTCGATCGCATTTTAACATAACCTAATATTCATTTTTCCAATGTTAAGCGGATTTTACTATTTGTGGCGATCGCCATTTTCCCCCAAACAACCATGGATGGCGATCGCCCTTTTCCATGTCGAATCCCAAAGGGCGATCGCTCATTTGTCAATAGACGCTCAATTTACACATATAAAAGCTGATTAGCAATTTCATCACAAGATTTCAGGGTGACGTGCGACATAACGCGAAGTAGATTGTGTAGTCATGGGAGATTAACCGGACACATAGATCTTGATTATAACTTATGCTTATTTTCCCAAAGTGCGCTCGCCCTTATTGTCCGAAAGTGCGATCGATCTTTCATCAATCAATAAAAACTTCTGAGTTTGAACTACAACTCTAAACGTGATAAGCAGTAATCGCAACTATTCCATCAGCACTGTAAATAGCTTCGATGCGTCTAAAAGTAGGATGAGTCCACCACACTTTCAGTCGATTTCCCTGAGCCGCAGCCGTACCAATTTTACCGTAGCCTGCTGTCAAGAGAAGTAACTCAAATTCTGTAGATGGCAAAGTTTTTGCAGTAATTTGAGGAATGCCGTCAAGCTTATGCTTATCAAGGGTCATAGCTACCTTGGTAAGTGCTGTAAATGCGATAGCCCGGTAATACTAAAGCAATCCCAATCGGACTGTGAATTGTCCCCGGATAACTTTCTTCTGCCAAGCTACCCCCAATCCGAATTTTGAGCGCACCCAGCCAAATGTAGAGTCCAGGAATTAAAGTATCTAAACTGTAGGCGATCGATCGCATTTGAAGATCCGGGGGATGAATCGGTTGTAAAGACTGCGACTTTTCAGGTTGAGAAATAGACATGACATTGATTCCAATGTGACATAGCGCAAAAATAATCTTGTTGATTATATTTTAACATAACCTAAGATTCACTTTTCAAATGTTAAGCTTATTTAACTAGAAAGCCTGGTTTTGCTGCTACTTTCAGTGAGGGAAAATACATCAAAATTCGAGAATCTCTTGGTAAGAGCGTCTGGAACAATTCTGAGGGTTGGTGCTGCGAACCTCTTGACCCCATACCGCCCGGTCATATTGCCCTAGCCGTTGAAGCAATTTCCCTAGATCTTGTAGACTGGGATATCGAAGAAATTGGCGAAAAAGCAGGTTTTGATATTCAGTACAAATACACGGGAGTCAATGACCCGAAAGATGAATCTTTAGCTTGCGTAACTCAGTTTGTCGGCATCTACGAAGACTTCTCAAAGCTCGATCGCGATCTAGAAGCTTTGATTGCGGCCGGCATCCCGCGTCATTTATTCAAAATACTGACTTCCAATGATGACATCGATTTGAAGCCTGTAACGCAATACCTCAAAGCAGTCTCATAATGTCTTGAATGTAGCGCAATTGTTTCTTTTTCCGAAAGGGAGATCGCCCTGATTGTCCCAAATAACCATGCATGGCGATCGTCCCTCAACAGATTTTACTTCGTCCCACTATACTCCGAAGCAACAATCATCGATCCAATACCCGAATCGCTGAAAATCTCTTGCAGCAAAGCGTGTTCGAGACGACCATCAATAATATGAGCAGCCTTCACACCTTGAGCTAAACTCCGCACACAACAAGTAACCTTTGGAATCATCCCCCCAGAAACAACCCCAGACTCAATTAACTGTCGAGCTTCTTGAATATCTAACTTCACAATCAGACTTTCTGGGTTGTGATAATCCTCCAAAATGCCAGCAGTATCAGTCATCAAAATCAATTTTTCAGCACCCAAACCAGCCGCAATTTCTCCAGCCACGGTATCGGCATTAATATTGTAAGATTGACCATTTTCATCCGCCGCCACACTCGACACCACCGGAATATATCCGCTGTTCACCAAAGACTCCAAAATCTGGATTTTCACGCCACTGACTTCACCCACAAACCCAATCCCCTCCCGGCCATCAGGACGAGCTTGAATCAAATTACCATCCTTGCCGCATAAACCCACAGCCTTACCGCCAGCTTGGTTAATTAAGGAAACAATTTCCTTATTTACCTTCCCCACCAAAACCATCTCGACAACTTCCATCGTCGCCGCATCTGTCACCCTCAAACCATTCTTAAATTGGGGTTCAATGCCTAATTTTTCCAGCCAAGTATTAATTTCCGGGCCGCCACCGTGAACCACCACCGGACGCATCCCCACACAGGATAGCAATACAATATCCCGAACTACTTGATCTTTGAGATTGCTATCTTTCATTGCAGCGCCGCCATATTTTACCACAATCGTGCGGCCTGCAAAATGTTGAATGTAGGGCAGTGCTTCCGAAAGCACTTCTACTCGATTAGTTTCTGAATTCCTCACAAAATCGCTTTGTTTGAGCATGGGATAATTACAAATGACGAAAAACTTAAGTCTAAAGTTTAATGGTTAAAGGGGATATCAACAACCACAAAAAGCGCTTTTTGCATGGAATTTATTAAATTTATCGAATTTATCCATGAACAGACCGATCGCCCATCTGCCACACCAGCGAACTCAGCCTGACTCGCCATGCTATCACAGCAATTATCTATCAAAAAATTAATAGGTTTTTTTAATGATGTAACTTAAACTTTTGTATTATAACTTATGACTTTCTTGCTAAAGTAAAGAAATGTATGGCTACTCTTGATTTACTTAAGGTTTTATGTTAATTGCACCCGCTGCGGAATCGGAAAACGCTCAGTACAACGTACATTCAGAGGCGGAATCGTCGGCCCAAATGACTGTATTTTGCGATTTAGACGGACCGATCGTCGATGTATCCGATCGCTACTACACCACATATAAACAGGGATTAGCAGACACTCAGGCCGTATATCTGGGGAGGGGCATCAACCTCAACCTGGAAATACTCAGCAAGCAGCAGTTTTGGCAAATGAAGCAAAATCGGGTGCCGGATACTGAAATTGCCAAAAGTTCGGGTTTGAGTGGAGAAGAAATTGCAGTTTTTCTCGGATGCGTCAGTCGGATTGTCAATCAGCCGGACTTGTTGCACTTAGATCGTATCCAGCCGGGAGTGCAATGGGCGATCGCCCTGCTTCATTCTCGTGGTGTCAGACTGGTATTAGTGACTTTGCGGCCAAAAAAGCAAGCCGTTCAAATTTTACAGAACTACGGTTTAGCCAGACTGTTTACGAGTATTCGCGGAACTCAGATGGCCGATGCAGCTTATCACAACTATACCGCCTTAAAAACCGAATTATTGGCTGAAGTTGCCGAAGAATTTCAGTCATCTCTAGGTAGTGCTTGGATGATCGGAGATACCGAAGCAGATATCCTCGCAGGACAAGCATTGGGAATACCGACAATTGCCGTTACCTGTGGCATTCGCAGTCGTCATCAACTACAACAATACCAGCCCAGTTTTATCCTCAGCGACTTGATTATTGCCGTTAATCACTTATTAGGTTCCAGAGGGCGGGTTTAAGCGCAACTGATATCTCAGGCTGCAACAGCGACGATTTTTTCTCCTAAACCGGGTTTTTTGCGTGCATTAAAGTTGATAAAACCCCGATTTATTAAATAAGTCGGGGTTTTGGAGATTTTATTTTTTTTAGCCGTTGTTCACTTAAGATTTTTCTAAATTCCTGGTCATTTCCCACAAACGATTGAGGGGAAAATAAAGCACCGGAGCCCAGAGACTGCTGAGAATAGCAGAACACAAAGCAATTCGTTGATGATCCATCCAAATGTCCATTAAAGCCCGATCGCCCATGGCAAAAAATTGAATCCCCATCACCGTTTCCGCCAACAGTGCCATCCCAAACACAATTAAGGCGATCGGAATCGGATCTCTCTCCACAATATCCGCCGGAATCGACCAACTTTTGAGCAAAACAACCGTGAGAGCCCCTACAATCATCAAACTGACAGCATGACTAGGATAAGGAGCAGTCATCCCATCTTGCAACAATCCCAAAACCAAGCCCATACAGGCAGCTCCCCAAATGGTGCGTTTGCGCTTAATACTCCAAGCTACCACCCACATTAACAGCCAATTTGGACTAATGCCCAACAGTTCCATTCCCGGCATACGGGTGGGCAAAATTAGCAAACACAGAAGCACAGAAGTAAAAGTGACGGTGAAGTTAAGGAATTGACGCGATCGCGAAGACATCCGACGTAAAGACTTCATTTTTTCTCAACTCCCTCTTGCGGTGTAGAAGTGGGAGATTCCGAAGCCTTTTGGTCTGGTTTTTCTGTTTCCTTAGAATGAGGATACACCACCGCCCACTCCAGAGAATTTATCGGTGCAGAAAACTCAATCATAGCTTCAGGAGCCGGAGTTTTATTCATATCCACTGACACCACTTTTCCCACCGGCAAACTAGCAGGAAACAACTGACTAAAAGAAGAAGTTGAAACCACATCCCCAGGTTTAACATTAGGAACATTATCAAAAAATTCCATCACAGCTTTATTTTTTCCCTTACCCCGCAGAAAACCCATATGGCGAGTCCGAGTAACTGCCACACCTAGTTGACTCGTAGGGTCACTGATTAAAAGTACCAAGCTAGTATTAGGAGTAACGCTCACAACGCGGCCGACCAAGCCACCCGGACCCATCACAGTAAAATCAGTTTTAATACCATCATTACTGCCCCTACCCAAAGTGACCTGTTGCCACCAATGGTCTGCACTACGGCCAATAATAGGAGCTACGACCCCTTTCTTTTTCTGACCAGAAACATAGTTTAAAAGCTCTTTTAGTTTCTGATTTTGAGTTTCTAATTCTAATACCTGCGCTTGCAATTCCTGAGTGCGTGCCAAGATTAGCTGTTCTTGCCCAGAGCCGTTGGCCTGAAAGGGACGAGTCACAAAATTGTAGACCTCAAACATTGCTGCACCTTGTGTTTGCCGAACTCCCCAAGCAGCAGTTACAGCTAAACCTAAAAGTGCAATTGGCAATCGCAGATCCCACCACCTACGGAGTGTGTTTTTTAGCATAATTTCAAACTTTAAAATTGTTTTGTCAGGATTTTAGAGTTTAGATGGCAGCCAAATTCCTAAATCCAAAATCCCAAATTTGTTAACTACAATTACCGCGACTGCCCGCTAAATACCCGTTCCAACATTTTGTTTTCCAATACCCGACCAGTTCCCAAAACCACGCAGCACAGAGGGTCTGCTGCAACGTGAGTCACAATTCCTGTTTCGTGACTGATCAGAGTATCTAAACCTTTCATCAGAGCCCCACCGCCGGCCAGCATAATTCCCCTGTCAATAATATCTGCCGCTAATTCCGGGGGCGTGCGCTCCAAAGTACGCTTCACAGCTTCCACAATTACTGAAAGCGGTTCCGACATACTTTCGCGAATTTCAGGACCTTTAATCGTCACAGTTCGTGGCAAACCAGACAGTAAGTGCAAACCGCGCACTTCCATCACCACTTCGTTATCCTCAGCCGTTGGATATGCTGAACCCACCTGAATTTTAATTTCTTCAGCAGTACGTTCGCCGATGACCAAATTGTGAACTTTTTTGACGTATTGGATAATCGCCTCGTTGAGTTCATCACCGGCAACCCGGACTGACTCGCTAATGACAGTACCTTGCAAACTCAAAACTGCAACTTCCGTCGTGCCCCCGCCGATGTCTATAATCATATTGCCCGTCGCCTCCGCCACAGGCAATCCGGCTCCGATCGCTGCTGCGATGGGTTCGTCAATTAAGCGGACCTCGCTAGCACCAGCTTGAGTTGCCGCTTCAATCACCGCCCGCCTCTCAACACCAGTGACACCGCTGGGGATGCCAATGATGATCCGAGGCTGAGATAAAGTTTTACCACGAACCCGACCAATAAAAGTCTTGAGCATGAGTTCCGCCGTATCGAAGTCAGCAATCACTCCATCGCGGAGTGGCCGAACAGCGATCACATTTCCAGGCGTTCGCCCAAGCATTTTTTTCGCCTCTTCTCCCACAGCCAACGGTATTTTCAGATCTTGATCGATCGCAACTACAGAAGGTTCTTGGAGAACTATACCTTTGCCAGATACATAAACGAGCGTGTTAGCAGTACCGAGGTCGATACCCATATCGTTTCTAGATAAGGAAAATCGATTGAGAAGACCCACTGATTTGTACCCCCCCAAACTAAAATACTATTGTGTGCAATAATGTTGTTACAAAAGTGTAACCGAGGTGGATTCTATTACGTTTTTCATCCTGAGTCTAGTCAAAGCTGTACATTGTTGCACTTAGACTCCCTGGTGCCACTACACGGTTGAGTCAGCGTAGTCGAAGGAGATCGACCACTCTGTTACCGCTACCGTTACCATCAATGTGTTCTGGTAAGTGGGTGTAAAATCAGGATGAAGCTGGCATCAGTGCTGTTACCATTGCCATTCCCAGGGCTGTTTGGATCTAAGTACAAAGATAACGGGTAACAGATATAAGATTTTGACTACAGTACAGTATGGATAGACCTCTTTCCTGAAAAATTTATGAGCATTAATGTTGTAACTTTGGTCGGCCGCGTCGGTGGCGACCCGGACGTGAAATATTTTGAATCCGGTACAGTGAAGTGCAGTTTAACTCTGGCAGTGAGGCGACGATCGCGCAACCCAGACGAACAAACAGACTGGTTCAATCTGGAAATCTGGGGCAAAACAGCCCAGATTGCTGCTGACTATGTTCGCAAAGGCTCTTTAATTGGAGTTACAGGCTCTTTAAAGTTCGATCGCTGGCAGGATCGTAACAGCGGAGCAAATCGCTCCAAACCAGTCATTAAAGTAGACCAATTAGACCTGCTCGGTTCCAAACGGGACAACGAGTCCAGTATGTCGCAAAACAACAGCGAATTCTAGTATTTGGTGGATGTGGGTAGTAAAATTTGGGGATTAGGTGGAATCAGGTGACTTCAGAAAAGCTAGAAATTGTTCAGAATGAATACCAAACTGGCAAAGTCGCCTTTGAGAGTGGTCGATATGCTCAAGCTGTCAAAAGTTTAGAAACAGCCAGAGGTTTAGTCGATCGCGGTTCCCGTTTGGGTGGCGAAGTGCAGATGTGGCTAGTGACAGCCTACGAAGCCTCTGGTAACACAGAAGAGGCGATCGGCCTTTGCCGCCAACTCACCCGCCATCCGCGCCCAGAAACCCGCCAGCAAGCCAAACGGCTGCTGTTTATTCTCGAAGCACCCAAACTCACCATCCCTCCCGAATGGATGGTAAAAATTCCCGATCTCGCCGCACTAGAAGAAAATCAATCTTCAAATTTTCAAGTAGGGCCTGGGGTATCCTTCGTCAAGCCTGCGACTCCCAAACGAAATGTCATAGAAGAACCTGTAGATTTAAGTCAGGTGAATACGCAGGATAATCGATTTATTTGGGTGGCATTAATCGCCATATTTTTAATTTTAGGCGGCTTGCTTATTAGTTATTAAGCAGTTGAGTTATTGTCGCACAGGCAAGATGCCTGTTCAAAACAGGATTTTATATAGCAATCCTAAATCATTTGTGAATTTCTTACTCCCGGACCTTGCTAAGGTCCGGGTTGGGGTGGGGTAAAAATATTTATGACTCCTGCAAGGATTGCTATATAGTGCAAGATGTGAATTATAATAGGATTTAAAAAGCTCCAAGTCTCGATCGCGGGCGATCGCAACCAACTGTGGCTTATTCGCAGGTTCAAGCCAACATCTACAATCTAAAATCCGATGACTTCACTCCCACCCAACCGCGCCAAAACACTCAAAGAAGCTTACCGCGCTTGCGATGTCAAGCCTCTAACGGGCGATGATATTGCCCGATATTATGTGGATTTGTCCGCAGTACGCAACACAGTGGCGATCGAAGATGTTAGCACGGATTTGGATTTTCAAGAACCGGGAGAATTTAACACAATTTTGTTTACCGGGCATCGGGGATGTGGCAAAAGTACAGAATTAAAACGCATTCAGTCGCGGTGGAAAAATGACTATCGGGTGATTTACATAGAATTCGATCAGGAACTGGATGTTAATGATGCTGAATATACCGATTTATATTTGCTGTTTATCAACAAAGTAGCTGATGATTTGACTAAATTACAATTGAAGTTTGACCCCAAACTTTTAGAGCGTTTTGAATCGTGGTTTAAAGAAGTCACTAAAGAAACAGAAGAAGCTGTTCAATCTTCCGTTAGCATCGAAACTGAAGCAAGCGCAGGCACCGAAATTCCTTTTATTTATAAGTTGACAGCCAAATTGCTCGGTCAAATCAAAGGTTCTAGTCAACAAAAACAGGTGATTCGGGAAACTCTTCAGCGCAATCTATCCCGCTTGCAAACAGATATTAATTTGTTGTTTCAAGATGCTTTTGAGAAGGTGAGACAAAAATATCCAGACCGCTATCAAAAAGGATTTTTGGTAATTGTTGATAACTTAGATCGGGTTCCTCCAAATGTTGGTAATCATTTGTTTTTTGATTACGCTC
This sequence comes from Microcoleus sp. EPA2, assembly GCA_020882975.1. Lineage (GTDB taxonomy): Bacteria > Cyanobacteriota > Cyanobacteriia > Cyanobacteriales > Microcoleaceae > Microcoleus. The sequence goes on from JAHRFD010000001.1 coordinate 368,622, forward strand.
CTCAACTTCAAGAATTAGACTGTACAATTATCTATACAGTGCCGATTTCGGTAATTCATTCCTATAAAAATGTTAGCAATTTATTTGGCAATCCTAACATCGTGCCAATGGTAAATATTTATGAGTTTAGTCGCAGTGAGTGCAATTTAAATTACAATCAGCAAAGATTAGAGGGAGTTGCCAGTTTGATCGAACAGCGGGTTGATGTTGATGCCGTATTTGACGATCGCCAACAGTTGCTAGATTTGGCAAAAGCTAGTGGTGGTCATGTGCGACAATTGATGCAGACGACTCGATCGGCTTGTCGCACAGCCGTTACTCGCAAACACAGTAAAGTTTTGGGTGAAGATGTAACTTACGCTTTAAATCAACAGCAATTTGACTTTGAAAGGTCTATTCCTACGCTAGATTATTACACCATATTAGCGCAAGTTTGCATCAATAAAGATATTAATAAAGATGAAATCGGACAAAATTTATTATTCAATCTTGCCGTCTTGGAATACAACGGCAATAGTCGGTGGAATTATGTCAACCCCCTCGTAAAACAAAGTTATGCTTTCCAAAAAGCCCTGGCATCAATCCAAGGAAATCCCTGAAATATACCGACAAAGGATTGTTGAACTCAATCAAGAATCTTTTGACCAATTGCTGACGTTTGTCGATATTGTTCCCGACGATGCCTTTGATTTGGGATTTATCCAAAGTAATTTTACCAGGGATAGAGATGCGATTATTCAGGCTTTAATTAGTCATCCCGATTGTCAAGAGATACAGTTTGAGATTTGGGATTTTCCCGATCCTGAGATGCGCTTTTTGATGGATGAAATTCTGAAGGTTTTGCCAACAGTCAAGGTTCAACCAGACAAAAAGTTGATTTTCATTGTGCGGGGAGTGGAAAATGCGATCGGGATGACGGGGGAATATCCGCCGATGTTGGTAGATTTTAATTGGGTGCGAGATGCTTATCCGGTTATGGTACGGCATCCAATGATTTTTTGTTTGCCAGATTATGCGATTACGCGAGTTGCTAATTATGCGCCGGATTTTTGGGCCTGGAATTCGGGAACTTTTGTGTTCAAAACTCATGTAAATACTAGAGATGATGCGATGTCTCAAACTCTGGATGCTAGCAAAGGGATTAGCAATTGCGAGGTTCCAGAAAAGCAGGAACGAATTGATTTATTAAAACGGTTATTGATGGAATATACTCCCTCAAATGGGCGCGAAGAAACTGACGAGGATTTGAAAACTCGCATCAGAGTTTTGAATAATTTGGCGATTGCTTATCGCAGTCGGAGTGAATATAAAGCAGCAAAATACTATCTAGAACAAGCGTTAGATTTGGCGAAGGATGATGATGAAGATTTCATATCTTTAAAGGCAACCACTTTGCATGAATTAGGATGGATTGAGGATGATTGGGGAAACAAAAAAGAGGCGATCGCATTTTATCAACAATCTCTCGAACTTCAGGAAAAAATTGGCGATGTTCAAGGGAAAGCTGCTACTTTGCACTGTCTAGCAATAATCTATGCGAATCAAGGAGAAGTAGAACAGGCGATCGCATTTTATCAACAATCTCTCGAACTTCAGGAAAAAATTGGCGATGTTCAAGGCAAAGCTGCTACTTTGCACTGTCTAGCCATAATCTATGCAAATCAAG
>JAHRFD010000001.1:370387-591164 GCA_020882975.1 Microcoleus sp. EPA2
TCTATGCAAATCAAGGAGAAGTAGAACAGGCGATCGCATTTTATCAACAATCTCTCGAACTTCAGGAAAAAATTGGCGATGTTCAAGGCAAAGCTGCTACTTTGCACTGTCTAGCCATAATCTATGCCAATCAAGGAGATGTAGAACAGGCGATCGCATTTTATCAACAATCTCTCGAAATTTACGAAAAAATTGGCGATGTTCAAGGGAAAGCTGCTACTTTGCACCAACTAGCAGGAATCTATGCCAATCAAGGAGATGTAGAACAGGCGATCGCATTTTATCAACAATCTCTCGAAATTTACGAAAAAATTGGCGATGTTCAAGGGAAAGCTGCTACTTTGCACTGTCTAGCCATAATCTATGCCAATCAAGGAGATGTAGAACAGGCGATCGCATTTTATCAACAATCTCTCGAACTTGAGGAAAAAATTGGCAATGTTCAAGGGAAAGCTGCTACTTTGCACTGTCTAGCCATAATCTATGCCAATCAAGGAGAAGTAGAACAGGCGATCGCATTTTATCAACAATCTCTCGAACTTAAGGAAAAAATTGGCAATGTTCAAGGGAAAGCTGCTACTTTTGCAATGCTGGGACAGTTGTTAGCAAATGAGAAGGGAGATTTTGAGTTAGCTTTGAATTATTTACAGCAATCTTTGGATATTTTACAGCGTTTGCGATCGCCAGATGCGGAGATAGTCAGGGAAATTATTGCTAGAGTTCAGCAGATGGCTGGAGTGTCATAAGTTTGCACGCGAGACTCAGAAACCGGGTTTCTCATGAATATCTCGTGAGGATGCGTAAAATCTCACAGAAACCCGGTTTCTTGGATGAGGCGACTCAGAAACCATCGGAAATAATATCACTAACTGGTTTGCTACAAAGGTAGGTACTGAACGCAGTTAACTAAATCTTCAGGTTCGTTAACCTTAGCAACAATTTCCAAGTCACGAATGCAATCACCCACAGTGACTTTTTGTTGATGGGCATAGATGACACCAGAAAAATTGACTTCCTCTTGCTGGCGACGGTTGGCTATGGCTAAAAAATCTTCGTCTTGTGTAAAAACAACGCGCTGAAGATCCATTGCGCGATCGAGTATAACCGTGTCTGGCATACCTTTTCTACCATCGTCTTGAACTGTCAAAACATCTACGTCCCGAAACTGTAATCCCACCGTAATTGCCAAGTGGATATGTTCGTCCATATATAGCGCTATGCTCATTTAATTAGTCCTTGGGCGCGGAGTTTTTTAGATAAAGGAGATTCGCCCGCTTCTAATCGTAACTTTTCAGCATACTCGAATCGGCGCTGCATATCCGAATCAAGCTCTTGTTTGTGATCCCAATAATAAGCGAAAGCAGAATGAATTTGGCTCATTGTCAAATAACGATGATTTAGGTGCAACTCGGCGGGACTCCACCCGTAAGCGATATGAGCTTGTACTAATTCAATCACTTTCATTGTGGTTCCGGCGATGATAGGCACATTCTTCTCATCTAATTCCACATATTTATATTCGGTTGCAGTTAGTGGCATAGTTTACCTCGTTCATGGATCTAGTTTAATTATATCGATCGCCCTCTACAGTTGACAGTTGACAGTTGACAGTTGAAGCGCAAGGTTTTACCCAGTTTATGGCCGCGCATACAACCGAAGAAACCGGGTTTTTCGCAGTTTTTTTTGTGGGGTATCGCTATTCTCAGAAAAAACCCGGTTTCTGGCCACGCATAAAATAGCTAAAATAAAACAAAGACCAAACCAGAAAGGCGATTATTGTGAGCGATTCCACCATAGAACAGATTTTGAAACTGGCATCTGGGCGCGCCGATAGCGCTGAAGTATACTACCTATCCAGCCAAGACACCCCGATCGAATTTGAGAACAATCGCCTCAAATCCCTGCAAACCAAAGCCCTCCAAGGCGTAGCACTCCGACTGATTTACAAGGGCAAAATCGGCTTTGCTAGTTCCACCGATTTAACGCGGGTAGAGGATTTAGTCGATGCAGCTATTCAAACTGCCGAAATCGGCGATGCAGCGGAATTTGAACTAGCCTCCAACTTCCACCTAACCACGCCGGAAACTACCTACATTCCGCCCACAACCGCCGAATTAGTCGAAAATGGCAAAAACCTCATCGAGGAAGTTCACGCCTACAATCCCGATATCATCGTCGATGTCGGCTTCCACGTCCGCAGCGGCCGCGTCAAAATTGCCACCACCCAAGATGTCTATGCCGAAAGAAGCAGCCAAATAGTCAGTGGCACTATTTCTGGCAACTTGGTGCAGGGAGAAGATTTTATGCAAGCATACAGTTATGATGTAGCGTGCGATCGCCCCCTAGACACCAACAACATCCTGCAAACACTCCTGGAAAAATACCGCCTCGCCGAAAATGCAGCCAGCATCAGCAGCGGTTCCTACCCCGTATTATTCACTCCCAACGCCGCCGCTAGCACCCTCGGTGGTCTATTTGACACCATCCTGTCGGGCCAAGCCGTCGTTCAAAAAGCCTCTCCCCTAGCCGACAAAATCGGCGAAACCTTATTTGACGAACGCTTTACCTTTTTAGAAGACCCCACTTTAGGGCCCTATGCTCGTCCCTTTGACGACGAAGGCACTCCTACCACTCGTAAAGTCTTAATTGACAAAGGTACTGTCACCGGATTTTATTGGGATCGTAGATGGGCTGCTCGTGGAGGTGTAGAATCTACAGGCAACGGTTTTCGGGGGGGACTGTCTCGCCCCGGTCCAGATTTGACCAACTTTTGCATTCTCCCCGGAAATACTCCTACTCAAGAATTGATTGCGAGCATGGACGAAGGCTTGATAGTAGAGCAGGTTCTAGGTGCCGGTCAGTCCAATCAATTAGCCGGCGAATTTTCAGTCAATTTGGCTTTAGGCTATAAAGTAGAAAAAGGCAAAATAGTAGGCCGCGTCAAGAATACAATGGTAGCGGGCAGCATTTTTGAAGCCTTTAAAAATTTGGTAGATTTGAGTAGCGAATCTGAATGGGTAGGCGGCGGGGCTTATTTACCCAGTATGCTGTTTCGACAGTTGGGCGTTGCCTCTAGACAATAAATAGGCTTTTGGAGTGTCCTGGCTGTGAGTTACTCGTTACCAGGCTCTGACTGGTAATTACTCGTTACCAGGCTCTGCCTGGTAATGAAGATGCAGAGGCTCTGCCTCAAATTTGCATCAAAGCTGGCGAGGCAGAGCAAGAGTGACATGGGTTTCCAGGTAGATCCTGGAAGTTAAACAGGGAAAAAATAACACAACAATGAAGCAGCAAATGGTCAAGGATGAACCAGGGAAAAGGAAACAACACTTCTTGTTTCTTTTACCTTTTGTATTGTGCCTTTTAACTTTGGTAACAGGCTGCGTTCAGTACGATGTCGGAGTCAACTTTGAAAGCCAAACTCGCGGCGAAATTGTGCAGCACATTAAGCTGGGGGAACGGCTGACGAGCTTCAGCAGCGAGATTGTTGGAGATTGGTTGAATAGTGTAGAACGTAGAGTACGCTCTTTGGATGGGAAAACTAAACGGCTTTCAGAGCGAGAGGTTTTGGTTAGGATTCCTTTTAATAATGGTGCAGAGTTAGAGGAAAAGTTTAACCAATTTTACAATCCCGTACCTACCAAAAAAACTAGGGTTGCTACTCCCTTAGAAACGGATTTGCCGAAGTTTGAATCTCACCTAAAGGTCAAGCAAAATAATTTGTTGCTGGTGCTGCGAAATCGGTTAAGTTTGGAGTTGGATTTGCGATCGATCTCTTTGCTGTCGGCTAACGGTAATCTGATCGTCAGTCCTGGGGGACTTTTAGAGCTAGACTTTAGCTTGAACACGCCTTGGGGATCCGAAAGTATTCAAACTGTCCCCGGTGCGATCTTACCGGAAATCTCTGACCAGGGAAAACAGTTAGTCTGGAAGCTCAAACCGGGGGAAATTAATTATTTAGAGGCTGTATTTTGGGTTCCCAGTCCGGTAGGAATTGGTGCAGTGATTATTGCTTTATTCGTTGTTGCTGGTATTGGTTTGAAATATAAACTATTGCCAGCCATGGGCATTGGTCACAAAACTCAGAAAATCCTGCAAACCTAAAGCAGTTGCTCAGTCACAGCTAAAAAACAGAAGCTCTAGCATCAAGACTGCTGGAAAAAGTCGGGAATCTAATAGTTTACCAAGACACAAAAATTTGTACAGTTTGAGAATTAGGAACAGAGAAAATGCGGGCACTCAACTTCTTCTTCATCTTTCTGATTTGTTTGGCTTTAGTCTTGTTCAGCATTGAGAATACAGAGCCGACAACTATTCAAATTATCAAAGGCTTCCAAGTTAAAGCTCCTTTGTCAGTAGAATTAATTATGGCAACTGGATTGGGGGCAATTTTAGCGTGGCTTTTTAGTTTGTGGTCTAGAATGCAGCGAATGCTCGCCTCTCGTGCCGAGACTCGTCAAGTTCGCCAAAAGGAGCAACAAATTCAAGCTTTGGAACAGGACATAGAACGGTATAAAGCAGAAGTAGAAGCGAAACAACTTTTGTTAGAAAGTGCAGAACCGTCCACCGTGTAAGATGATATCAAGAGTGCGGTGGCGATCGCTAATTAAATCAAATATAGGCTCGATCATCTAAAATCTAAAATCGAATGACCATTGCCAAAGCCCAAGATGGTTTACAGACGATTTCCGAGGGGATCGCAATTTTAATTGACTTAGCAGAACGGGGAGAAATCAATCCTTGGGACGTTAAAGTGATTGAAGTGTTCGATCGCTGTTTGAACAAGCTAAACGAGGCGCGGGATGCGGAGCAGAGTGGGGATTTCTCTGATTTGTCCCACTCCGGTCAGGCATTTTTGTATGCTTCCATGCTGGTTTTGCTCAAAGCAGAAAGTATTGTCCTCTCGGAACCCCCCGTGAATGACTCCGCCGATGAGGTGCCACTAGAAGAGGCAGAAAACTCAGGAGGGCGACATTTGCCGCAGCATTTGGAGCGGCAACTGCGGCGTCGTGGTGTGGCTAAACTACCCCAAAAACGCCCGGTGACGCTTCCAGAGCTGATTGAGCAGTTGCAGTTAATGAAAGCGGCAATGGAGGAGACAGTTGTTCCCCGGCGACGCACTAGCTCAAAAATGCGGTCTCAAGCGGCGCGGGCTATATTTGAGCTAGCTCACCAAGAAAATCTGGTGGAAACTGCTAGTGAACTGGAGCGGTTTTTGGGAGAACGCAATTCTGAAATTGATGAGGGTTGGCTGGACTTGGAACAACTGCTGGAACTCTGGCCTCATCACGATTTGCACTCTCCTGCTGAGTCGCAAATTACGGTCTCTATGGAGGAAACGGAGGAAACAAATTCGCCCAATCATGACCGCGTTGGTATTTTTTGGGCGCTGTTGCTACTGTCGGCTCAGTCTAAAGTAGAGTTGGTTCAAGAAGAGTTTTATCGAGACCTCAAAATCCGAGTTCTCTAAACTTCAACGGAAATGAGACTGACTGCTCCGAAACTAATAACTATGTTACTCCGTCGGTTAATATTCCAGGCAGAAGCTCCCTAGCCGGAATTTTCTGGCTCTATTTGGGAGCAAGACACTCACTCCAGTGCTAACTGAGTCGTGATTCCTGATTGGTGAAATTCAGGGAAATCCCGAATCAGTGATTCATAGCCTGGTACTGTGTGGGAAATAAACAGGTCAGGCTTTTAAGTGCGATCGACAATTGTAGATCGTAACCGCTAGCATCTAAGTGTTGAGTTGATATCAATTAACAAAGGGTTGAGGAAGTTAAGAATGAAAGCGATGATTCTGGCGGCCGGTAAAGGTACTCGTGTCCGTCCCATTACTCAGACAATACCGAAACCAATGATTCCCATCCTACAAAAACCTGTGATGGAATTTTTGGTTGAATTGCTCCGTCAGCATGGATTTGACGAGATTATGGTCAATGTTTCCCACCTAGCGGACGTGATTGAAAATTACTTCCGCGATGGTCAAAAATTTGGGGTACAAATTGGCTATTCTTTTGAGGGACGGATTGAAGAGGGACAAATGATCGGAGAAGCCGTCGGCTCGGCTGGCGGTATGAAGCGGATTCAGGACTTCTCACCATTTTTTGATGATACTTTTGTGGTGCTGTGCGGAGACGCTTTGATTGACCTGGATTTGACGGCTGCTGTCAAGTGGCACCGGGAAAAAGGAGCGATCGCTACTATTGTGATGAAATCGGTCCCCCGCGAAGAAGTTTCGAGTTACGGAGTTGTGGTAACAGACGATTCTGGTAAAGTTAAAGCATTCCAAGAAAAACCCTCTGTAGAAGAAGCTCTGAGTACCGATATCAACACTGGTATTTACATTTTTGAGCCTGAAATATTCAATTATATTCCATCTGATACAGAGTACGATATCGGTTCGGAATTATTCCCTAAGCTAGTAGCAGCAGGCGCGCCTTTTTATGGGATTAGCATGGACTTTGAGTGGGTGGATATCGGCAAAGTTCCTGACTATTGGCGGGCGATTCAAAGTGTACTATTGGGAGAAGTTAAAAATGTTTCGATTCCGGGAATAGAAGTTCGTCCCGGCGTTTATGCTGGTTTAAATGTAGCTGTGAATTGGGACAAGGTTGACATTACCGGACCTGTTTATATTGGCGGGATGACGATTATTGAAGATGGAGCCAAAATTGTTGGCCCGACGATGATCGGCCCCAATTGTTGGCTTTGCAGTGGCGCGACAGTGGAAAATAGCGTGATTTTTGAGTATTCCCGTTTGGGGCCAGAAGTGCGCTTAGTTGACAAACTGGTGTTCGGGCGCTACTGCGTTGATAAAACGGGGGCTGCGATCGATTTGCAAGCGGCGGCTCTCGATTGGCTGATTACTGATGCTCGTCAAGTTTTGCCAACTCAACAACAAGAAGAACGGCGGGCGATCGCAGATATTCTCAGCAACACTAACTAATTGGTTATTGGTTATTGGTTATTGGTTGTTGGTTATTGGTTGTTATTGGTTAGTTATTATTGGTTCTTGGTTATTAGTTGTTGGTTGTGTGTTATTAGTTGTGAATAATAAAAACCAACAACTAACCACTAACAACTAACAACTAACAACTAACAACTAACCAATAACCAATAACTAACTAAGATTGAAGATAAGTATACTGGCTAAGACTCCTTTCATAATTTTGCAGCAAAAGTTGTGACTCCGAAAGAGTAATTTTATTTTGCTGCAACGCTTCCTCTGTCTGACGGCGGATGCTTTCAACCAAACTTTCTGCATCGTACTGTACATAGCTGAGAACTTCTTTCATCGTGTCTCCTTTCACAACGTGTTCGATATGATAGCCAGAAGGCGTTAGCTGAATGTGTACTGCATTTGCATCGCCGAATAAGTTGTGAAGGTTCCCCATGATTTCTTGATAAGCACCTCCCAAAAATAGAGCTAAATAGTAAGGTTGTCCGGGCTTCAGAGGATGCAGTTCCAAAACTGACTTGACATCTCGCAAATCGATAAATTGGTCGATTTTACCATCGCTATCGCAGGTGAGATCTGCCAAAGTTCCTCGCTGAGTTGGCTCTTCATCAAGTCGGTGGATTGGCATAATAGGGAACAATTGGTTAATTGCCCAACTGTCGGGCACTGACTGAAAAACAGATAAGTTGATGTAATAAATTGAGGCCATCACCTTTTCTAAGTCTTCCAAATCGTCGGATACATATTCTTTTTCCCGCGCGATCGCCTGGATTTTTTCGCAGCAAGCCCAATACAATTGCTCAGTTTTAGCCCGTTCAGCAATTCCCAAATAGCCTAAGTTAAATAAACTGATTGCTTCTTGTTTAAATTGGATAGCATCGTGATAGACTTCTTGATAATTTTCAGGACTAATTGATTGGTAAATTTCGTAGAGATTCCGCGGAATTTGGTGGGCGTTTTCGTCTACAGGTTCTGGTACTTCCCTCAGAACTTCGCTCGTACCAAGTACATCAAAAATTAACACTGATTGGTGAGAAGCGATCGCCCGTCCGCTTTCACTAATGATAATTGGTACTGGTACTTTTCGCTCGTCACAGGCATCCTTTACTCCCGCTACTACGTCGTTGGCGTAGTTTTGCATATTGTAATTTTTAGAGGCATGAAAATTAGTTTTAGAACCATCATAGTCAACGCCCAGTCCACCACCTACATCCAAGTAGTTCATATTAGCTCCCAACTTAGCTAATTCTACATAAATGTGGCTGGCTTCTCGGATGGCATCTTTGATGACGCTAATCGATGAAATTTGAGAGCCGATATGGAAGTGCAACAGTTGCAAACAGTCTAGCATTCCTGCTTTTTTCAGCTCCTCGACAGCGCGGACAATTTCAGGAATAGTCAAGCCAAATTTTGCTCGATCGCCTGTGGAACCTCCCCAGCGGCCAACACCAGTGGTACTGAGTTTGGCTCGCACTCCCAAAATTGGTTTAATTCCTAATGCTTTGCCCGCGGCGATCGCCAGTTGCACTTCCTCTATTTGCTCAAGCACAACTACTGAAGTTTGCCCTAACCGCTGGGCTAAAATAGCCGTTTCTATATATTCGCGGTCTTTGTAACCATTGCAAATTAATAAAGCGCCTGGGTTTTTTAAAGTGGCTAAAGCTATCATTAATTCCGGTTTAGATCCAGCTTCCAAGCCGAAGTGGTGCGGTTGACCGAAACGCACCAAATCTTCAACTAATTGGCGGTGCTGGTTGCATTTGACCGGAAAGACACCGCGATAGACATTTTTGTAATTGTAGCGGGCGATCGCTCTTGCAAAACAAGAATTTAACCGCTCAATCCGGTCTTCCAAAATATCAGAAAATCGAATCAGTAGTGGCAGTGCCAAGTTTCGCTGTTTGAGAGATTCTACCAGTTCGCACAAGTCCAGGGAGCCGCCACGATCGCCCTTGGGAGATACTGTAACGTGACCGGCTGCATTGATCGAGAAATAGGGTTCCCCCCAACCTTGAATTCGGTATAGTTTTTCGCTATCTTCGATTGTCCAAGATTTTTGTGGAATTGGAGCAGTCGTTGACAAAGTAGTGTCTGGTGTCACCAAATTTGGGATACTTGGTGGCTGAGTCGATAGTGGCTCGATCGGGGAGGAAGCAGCAGTGGCAGGGGAACTCATCTTCTCGGAAACCTTAAAATGACTGGTCGAGTAGTTAGTTTATCGCAGATATCGGGTTTCCTGATGTACTGGAAAATTCACTTTGTGACTGTGGGGCGATCGACCTCAAGGTTAGATCGATGAAAATTGCGATCGGTATTTTCCACTAACAGATTTTAGGCCCAAATCATTTCAGGTGGCGCCATATCAGCCCCCATAATCATGCCCCCATGAGTGGTAGACTTTTTCACACCAGGTTTAGGTGCGGGGGTGTCGCGCGCCGTCGCTGGCGCAACGGAGGCAGGTGGTGTCACTAGATTTGCCGGTACGGGCTGCCCCCCTGGCACAACAGGTTGTTGCGATAGCCAAGCCACACCCCCCACAGCCCCAGCCATTAAAGCTGTATACCCGATATACAAATGGGCTGAATTCATTTGAAAGCCATCGTCTGAGTCCGATTCGGAAACCGACAAATAGGAGTTGAGATTGCCACTGGCATCTAGCTGAGGCAAAGCATCTGCCATGGCAGTGCCGTTGAGTCCCACGGCATCGCCGATCCGACGGATGAAACCTCTAACGTAGATGTCTTGGGGGAGTTTCTCAATTTCCCCATTTTCGATCGCTTCGATGTGGTGCAGCGGCACCAGAGTTTGACTGTGGATGTGTTGGATAGATAAGGCTCTAAGTTCCCTTCCTAGGCGCAATTCTCTCCCCAACTCGCACAAACAATCTTTCCGTTGTTGAATACCCAAAGCTAGTGCTTCTTCCTTAGTGAGCTTCTTGTGTTTCTGAAGAAAAGAAAATCCTGGGAAGGAGTTTCCTTTAACTACCACAGCACCGGGTGTAGCTGACTCAACTTGACCTTCGTCTGGGGGAAATTGTTGGTTTGGTTCGAGAGTTTCGGTATCTCGAAGATCGGCATTTTCAGTGTCCGACTCTGTTTTGGGTAGCAATTCCACAGTAGTGCTACGACGATAAAAGATGGGAGCAGATACTTGTGACGGTTCTAATTCTCTGACTGCCGTAAATTCTGTAGCTTTGCTCAGCAGCGGACTTGTCAGGGAAGAACTTCCCATAGTAGAACTTGCCAGGGCGAAACTCTCCGGGGCTAGTTGTAGTTCCGTTTTTTGTGATTTGGGGAACCGCTCAAATGCTAGTTTGACTGCTTCTCGGCTAACCGCTCTAATTAAAATTTCCGCTGCCGATGCCGCTTCGCCCAACATAGTTTGCAAGCTAGCTAGAGCGTGGCTGTAGGTGTCGCTACAAAGTAGTTCAGCTTCTATTTGACCAAGGACAGAGCGAAAACTTTCTTGAGAAACTTCAATAGTTGTGTGATCTGTCACCCCAAAATAAGCATCGGGTTTCAGTGCCATGATATTTATGTTGTTTTACTACAAGGTATCTGAGTAACTTATTCGACAAGTTGGTACTGATTCCGGATGCCATTAGGGGGAGAGTCTAGTAGGGCTAAGCTCCCTTGATTTGCTATTGATGAAGTGGTCGCTGGGGATTGGTAACTGGTGATTCATGCTTGGGATCTTCCCTCACCAATCACTAATAACCAATCACTAATAACCAATCACTAATAACTAATAACTACTGCTTGTTGATGCGATCGAGCAACCACAGAGCTCCGACTATCCCCACAAAGTGGGCTAAAGTAGCGTGAATGTTTGCCAGCACTACAAATATATCGAGGGGCTGAATGAACCGACTGAAATCGACGGCTGCACCGAATAAAACTTGGGGCTGAGATATAGATTTGACGAACAATGTACCACCGATTGCTTCTGCTCCCAGCAGCGTCAGCAGCATTCCCGACAAATTACTCATCAGTGTCAATCGTACTTCTTGAATCGTCTGCGCCCTTTTGGGGCGGACACCGCTGGCGGGCGATCGCAGTTCTTTAGATAAGCGAGTAAACCGAAAAGCCCGATAGGCGCTGTAGCCGAGGGCTAAGAGCCCGCACACAGCCAACAATACACCTCCGCCGGTTCCAGCACTGGTCTGGCTCGTAGCGGAGGCACTACTCGACAGGGCAGAGGGGACTGCCAGCAGCAAAATTAACCCCGCCACCACGCCCAGCACTGCTTGGGCCCAGAAGCAAGTCCAGCCCGCAGTCCGCAGGGCAAAGGCAACTCGCTGTGCCGCTAGGGGAAGATTATCTGTATCTAACTGATTTGTCATATATGCAGCAGTGTAACTGGTTAGGTTTAGCTAGGAGTTTTTGGTAGCAGGGACTGGAGACCAAAAGAGTTTAAGGTATCAGACCGTGGGAGCAATTCTTTAATTCTTCAATCTCAAATTTTAAATCTCAAATTGATTTATGGCGGGTTAACCGCTTCTAAAAATCTAGGTATTTTGTCAACTTTCACAAACCCTCTTTACAATGGGAGAAGAAACGTTTAAGAATTGTAACTAACATTGGATTTCACATTTAGATACTAGGCACACAGAGGCAATTAAAGCAATGACACCTATACAACCAACCATAACTCCGAAACTGTCACAGCCAAAATTTGGCTTCAACAACTACGCCGAAAGGCTCAACGGTAGAGCTGCGATGATCGGCTTTATCCTCACTTTGGCGATCGAGTATGCCACAGGGCAGGGCTTACTGTCCTGGTTAGGCCTCAACTAATTTTAGCGTGCTGTCAGCCTCACATCGGCTCGATCGCCAGGGAATAGTCGGTGTGAGTTCTCTGTGGAGTGTCACCAGTTCTCGAATTGATTAGAATATCCACAAGAAACAATATCAGAGACTTTTCGGTCTTGGGATACTTGTTATCAAAACGGTAGAGCTGGATTATGATGTGTCGATCGGGCAAAAAATTGATTTGACAAGGTTGGCAATTTGACCGGGCTCCCGTACAATGCCCCACAGGCGAGAATGTTAATCTAGGTTAAGCTAGTATTTGAGCTAGAAATCCCGAATGTTCCGCCAGGTATCAGCTTTAGAGCGATTAATTTAAGCTAGTGCGGTCTTGGGGTGTCCCCAAGTGGAGCAACTGGCGTATCGCGGTTGGCTAAACCGTGAAAGCTTACTGAGGGATAGCCGCTCCCATGCTCCCGATGAAGTAAGAAGCAAATGTCGAGACAAGTCTAGTATTTGTATAGCAGATTGTAGATAAATATAGAAAAGAGTAAACAGCAATGAATGCTTCATGGACGCGACTTTTAAGGTCTGCTTACCGTAGAGATCCTATTACCAGCTTTGTTGTGACAGTGGGTGTTGTCGATGCAGCGATCGGCAGTATTGGTGCTAGTGGCTCTTTATTGGCTTTTGGGCTAGGTACCGCTGGGGTGGCGATCGCCCTGAGATTCTGGCAGAGTTACCGCTCAGGAGCCGAACAGCCTGCACCTGCTCCCGAATACTATCTCCCCCCTCAGTCTTCTCGACCTCAGTTACCCACACTCAACAACCTATCTAAAAAAAATCCTCCCTATGAAGGGTACTGAGTAATCGGAATGAGGTGAGGCAAATATGACAAAAGGGAAGGAAATGTGAGTTTCCTTCCCTTTTGTTTTCTGGTTTTGCGTGTAGTTTTGGCGATCGCCCGATTCAGGGTTTTGGGCTTTTAATTTTTTCCGCAAAGTTTGCTGTTGTTTTTTTAGCTGTCGAACTCTGGCTGAGCCACCTTTTCCTTTGGAGTTTCTGCCTTCACTGCGGGGAGACTCCCAACTCTTCAGTCTCATGTTGTTATTTTTGTATACTATTTTTATAGTACACCCTGGGAATTTTACTGTCAAGTAGTTTCAGTATCTAGGAAACCAAAACTAAAAAGCGTAGTGGTAGGGATAAATCCTGCCACTACGCAACAGTTTAGAATGCCCGTGTCTTTAGACCGGGGAGAGGTCAAACCCCAACCAAAACCCCTGACTGCTGCTGACTTTCACTCACCAATTCCTCTAAATCAGCGGAGTAAATTTCACAACTATTATTGGGGCTTTCAGTCAGCTTAATCTTGTGCAACTCTGCTCCCAATTCACGCACGGGCGATCGTAATAATTGGCAAATACGAACCGCAATATTTTCCGCCGTCGGTACAACATTTTCAAAATAAGCAATATCCTTATTTAAAAAAGTATGATCCAACGGTTCAACAACATAATCATCAATAGCTTTTTGCAAAGCTCCCAAATCCGCAATCATACCAGTCCGCTCATCAATTTCCCCTTTCACCGTCACATCTAAATGATAGTTGTGACCGTGACCATGAGGACGAGCGCACTTACCGTAAATTTCCGAATTTGCTTCCAAGCTCAAATCTGGACGAGCTAACCGGTGGGCGGCGCTAAAATGAGTAGACACAGTTAGATAAGCTTCCATTCCGTTTCCTAAATATTCGGCCCAAAGTTCTGGGTGTTCAAACAATTGAATTTTGCTCACAGGTAAATGAGGAGCTAGCCTCCACCAAATTTCCCGTGCGATGTTTTCGGTAGTTGGCAAAGTCTGCTGAAATTCCGGCCACGCTTCGTTAAGGTAGGAAAAATCGAGATGGTTGGTAACTTCCCGCTTAATGACGTGCTTGACATCAGACAGGTTCAACACCATGCCGTACTCATCAAGTTCTCCTATCATAGAAACATACAGGACGTAATTGTGTCCATGTCCCGGTGCGCGGGCTGTTGGGCCAAACCGCTCAAAATTTTCGGCTTCGCTCAACTCCGGTAGCCAGTAACGATGACTCGCCGAAAACTGTGCCCGACGATTGATGATGCACTGCATAAAAGTCAAGTAGGGTAAGCTTGTAAAGTTCTGTAAAGGACTTACTTCTTAAGGATAAACTAATTTTTGCTGGAATTTTTCGATACTTTGAGGGTGCTGTACATGAATTGCGACCAATTTTCCAGATATGGGCAAGGGGCGGGCTCTCCCGCCGAGTCCACAATCAAATTTACTCTTTGGGGAACAGGCAAGATGCTTGTTCTTGAGCATAGTGCAAGATTTTACATTAATTCTACAAAGAGATATCAGATATCAAGTACCCCTAGCAAACATCTTCTCCCCATCAGTTGCTAGCCCATCAGTTAGGAATCTTTGACATAAAAAGTGCGATCGACTTTTTTGCAACACAGGACACCCTACAGTTGCAGTTTTTCCGATAAACTCTGCAATAATTAGCCGTTTGCAGTTCCATGACAACCAAAACTAATCACCTGTTCCCAACCATTTATTACCCCTTACCCAATATTAATGAATTGGATTACTGTAAAAGCCAAACATTTTTTTGAACAACTATCTGCTGCGATGATGACCCCACTATTTTATGTGGGCGATGCTCATCTTTCCATTGCTGCCATCATCAAACTAATTTTACTAGCTATAGTTTCCTTTTTTGTAGCTCGCATCATTAGTGAAGGAATCAAGCGCAGCCTCCTAGTTCGGATGGGATTAGATCGAGGTAGTCAAGAAGCAATTTCTACCATAATTGGCTATATTTTGACAACTTTCGGCTGCATCATCGTCCTGCAAGGCGCAGGCATCAATCTCACTTCTTTAACTGTTATAGCTGGGGTTGTGGGTATTGGTTTTGGCTTTGGCTTGCAAAATCTCGCCACTAACTTTATCAGCGGTATCACTTTACTATTTGAACACCAAATTAGAGTGGGAGATTTTATTGAAATAGACAATTTATTAGGAACAGTCGAAAATATTTCCATTCGTTCCACGATTATTAAAACCATAGATGGTCTTTTTGTTATTATCCCCAATATTAAATTTGTTGAAACTAACATTATTAACTGGAGTTATAGAGACCCTCGGTGTCGCTTACATATTCCCGTTGGCGTTGCCTACGGCACCGATCCAGTTTTAGTGACGGAAGCACTCTTAGTCGCTGCGAGGAAGGAACCAAATGTTTTGTCACATCCTTCTCCGAAAGTCTGGTTTCGCGGATTTGGAGATAATGCTTTAAACTTTGACCTTTTGGTTTGGACGGACCAGCCACAGGAAAGCGATGCGATTAAAAGTGCAGTCAATTTTTTAATTGATTACGAATTTCGCAACCGCAACATCGAAATTCCTTTTCCTCAACAGGATTTATGGCTGCGAAATCCGCAAGAATTAACCAAAATACTTGAAAATCACAAAAATGATATTTCCAATGACAAGGTTTTTCCCCACCATGTCCAAAACTCAGCAGAATCCAATGGTCATGCTACCTCTCCCAAACAGTCTGTACCGAAGTCTCTAAATAATTGGAATTTGCGCGATTTGTTGCGACGAGTAACTTATTTTGAACAATGTACAGATTTAGAACTACGACAATTAATAGAATATGGCTACCGACAACTGTTTCCAGCAGAACAGGTTGTCTGCAAAGAAAACGATCCAGGCGATTCTTTCTATATTATTCTTTCTGGGTCTGTAGAAGTTCTTTCTCAAAAAACTGGTAAGTATATTGCTACCCTTCACGAGGGGGAGTTTTTTGGGGAAATATCTTTGCTGTTGGGAACTCCGAGAACCGCGACTGTTAAAACTAGCGCGGATTCAATTTTGTTTGTAGTGGAACGCCATGATTTGAAAAAATTATTAGTAGAACAGCCCAATTTAGCAGATCAAATTGCTCTCAAATTGTCGGAACGTCAACAAGCTTTAAGAGATTTGGGATTGTTGGATGATGATTCTTTGGAACAAACTCCTTTTCTTAAAGTTAGGAAACGAATTCAAGTTCTTTTTGGAATTTGAAAGCAGGAAAACGATTTTATGGGCATTTGTGGGACTCGGAGGGCCGACACTCTTGGCACAGCCCCTGCCAAGAATGAAACCGCCGTGCCCCAAGGGGGTAAGAAGAAAGCAGGAAGCAGCTAGAGGGATGGAAAATTTAATTTTTAAGCTTTTATTTTTAATTCAGCTTGTGCTTCCCGTCGCAGTCTAGTGGCAATTCTAAAGAGTTCTTGACCTGTATGCAAGTGCCTATCGTCGTAGTTTAAGGTAAATAAATGTAATTCTTCTATGCCATCTCCGACTTGATTGATGCAGTAGTAAAGATGAGCGGCTACTCCGGCCACGTTAGATGGATTAGGCATGGAACGAAAAAATTTTTGAGCTTGTTTGAGAAACTCGCGACTGGCTTCGAGATAGGTTTGAAAATTTTCTATCAATTCGTCATCAAAAGGGTCTGCTGATAATTGGTCAATTTCTTTTTTGAGTGGTTTCAATATGTTGTTGAGAAATCTATTCACGGGTTTGTATACTTTAATCAGCCACTGTTCCATGTGTTCGTCGGCATCCCGTGCAGTGGCTGTTTGCTGGCGGCTGATGTTTTCGTTGGAAACAGGTTGTGCTTGCTGTACGGTGCGATGGAAAATTTGGCGATCGTAGGATTGTCTGTGCTGGGCATCTCCTAGTATTTCATAGGCTGCATTCAGGCGGACAATTTGTTCGTGACCAGCGGTTTGACTGTTACTATCTGGATGAAATAATTTGACTAAACGGCGGTAGGCTTGTTTAATCTCGGCTTGTGTTGCGGTTGGGGTGACGTTTAGGGTTTGGTAGTGATTGCTAGGCTCAGACACGCTTTTATTTCCTTGAAATTTGATAATTTACCCAAAAATTATTGACAATAGTTTCAGGTTTTGCTATAATACTTAGTATTTACTTGAAACAGAATAAAGTTCACTGTAGGTAAAAAACCTAAGTTTTCCAATTATTATAAATCTGTTTGAAAAAAACAGCGGTTGTTGAGAAATTTGTAGTGCAAAGCGGCGACTTCTTGAAGAAGTCGCCGCTTTCGGTTTTGGGTTTTTCAGGCAAAATCAATGGAATCTGTTGAGCTAAAACTCTTACTTGTGGCCAGATTTGGGAATTTCCACCACCGGTGCATCGACTCCGAGGAGCAAATCGTTAGGATTAATAATCTCCACCACAGGCTCGTTTAATGCCACCACCAAACCGTCATATTCAGGATTAACGGGGGATTGAGCAAACTGGGGACTGAAGGATTGGCGGCCACTACTGACACCAGACACTACCGCGACCAACAAAGCTGCGATCGCGCATCCACCCCAGACTATCATCCGTTTCGGCTTGCGTTCAACTCGCTGCAACACCTTGGCGGCCAACTCCTGTGCCGATTGTGCCGAAGGCGGTACCGGAAGAGACTGAAAACTCTGCTGCATAGTTAGCAGTCGCGAGTACAAAGCTTTAGTGGCGGGGTCCGTTGCCAGCCATTCCTCAACTTGCCGCCGTTCGGCAGCAGTAACTTCGCCATCGAGGTAGGCGCTGAGCATTTCAAAGCGATCGCAAGTCATAGTAGTTACATTCCCCTGAGCATGATTTTGTTGAGCTTGATTCCTAGCGAGTGCATCCCCGCCACCTTGGTGATGCTGATTGTGTTCCGATTCAAAGTTAGATTTCATAATTTATACTGCTTCCTCACATTCGGGAAAGTATCACCTCTCCCTTAGTATTATTTAGAGCTTATTTATATTGACAAATAGAAGTTTTGATGTTAGCTAAAACTTCACCAAATCTTCTGTTGTTACCTGGCAAATCACTAGACTAATTACCGTCTAGATATTTTTGCAATTGCAACTGCAATCTTTGGCGAGCTCTGGCAATTCTCGACTTGACAGTGCCGAGAGAAACTCCTGTCATTTCAGCTATTTCTTCATAGGCTAACCCTTGGATTTCTCTCAAAACAATGGTCGTGCGGAATACTTCTGGTAAATCCGCGATCGCCTCCCGCAATTGGTCGTAAAATTCTCTGGTCGTCAAATCTTCCTCCGGTCCCGGACAATCTGCCGGAATCTCCCAATCGACTTCCCCATCTTCGAGAGTACGGGGTACATCCAGGGAGAGGGGAGTGCGGACGCGCTTGCGCTTGCGCAGCTCATCATAAAATAAATTTGTGGCAATGCGACTCAGCCAGCCCCTAAATTTGACAGGCTCTTGTAAGCGATTGATATTTCGATAAACTCGAATCCAGACTTCCTGAGCCAAATCAGGGCGGTCTTGCCAGTCAGGGGCCAAGTGATAGAGAACGCGATCGACATGGGATTGATATCGCTTCAACAGTTCTGAAAAAGCAGCGCTTTCAGGTCGATTTCCTTCCTGACACCGCAACACCAAGTCATAGTTAGAGAGTTTTTCCGCTGGCAATTGCACTCTTTGAACGGTCGCCACAACCGCAGACCAGGACACTGAAATAAAGTCACTCATGGGTGGAATCGGGTCATCGAACATTCCATGATTTTTGACGTTGCGCTATCTTCGGAAGTTCCCAAACAGGCCAATAGACAGGAGAGAGTGGGCAGGGCTAGGGGGGGTGACTTCTTGCTTCTAACCAGCAACTTCGCACGCACCAATATTAACCCAACTACTAGAACCATCAGCCCAATGTTCCTTTTTCCAAATGGGAACATGATGTTTGAGCGTGTCTATCCCGTACTGACAAGCTGCAAAGGCCTCCCGTCGGTGGGGACAGCCCACGGCTACCAACACGCTGATTTCCCCCACTTCCAAGCGTCCGACGCGGTGATGAATGACTACTCGATTGACATCAGCCCACTGGCGACGAATTTCCGTGGCGATTTCCTGGAATACTCTCACCGCCATTGGTTCGTAAGCTTGGTACTCTAGGGCAATTACAGGTTTACCCTCAGTTTGGTTGCGGACAGTACCGCTCATCAATACCACCGCTCCGTTAGCTTCGTCATCTGCCAAAGTGTAGATTTCTTCTACAGATAAAGGGGCAAAAGTAATGGCAAAACTGTCTTGCCGATTGGGTTGAGGAACTGTGTTGATGGATAGAGCAGCGCCATAATTCATGGTTGGGAAATAGTGCTGGAGAACTTAATTTATCTTGACACAATGCCAGTGGCGATCGCTCGATGTTTACCGGATCTAATTTATTATCGATCGCACTGTAACCAATCAATCAGCAAATTTTAGGCGATCGACAGTATCATTTATCTATCCAGGAATCAATCTCGAACCCCAAGTCATTTGTTGATTCCCATCGCAATGATACAAATACCTCAAATCAGAGCGTCCGAGCATTCCCCCCTCACCCAAGATTTTCAGCAGCCGATGTAAACTTTATTGATTTTTTTGCCATCCAAGCTGCTGACATGGCATCATATACCTGTGCAGGATTCAGGCAAATAGTCTAATATTCGGTAACAGCAAGACCCTAAAAGTTCTTTGTGCCTTCTGTGACACATAAGTTAATAATTAGAGCTTGTAATCGATTTTTTGATCTGAGTCTCCAGCGACAACAGTTAACAACAATCATGAGGAAACTATGGAAGCACTAGCATTGAACCACTCTTTTGTTGCTTATGAATCTCCAGAGTCTGAACTCCAGCTCAAGTCCTTAGACGAACTGGGTTTAAAAATTCCTAATTCTGCATGGGTAGGCGTTGTAGGTATGGCCGTAGCTTTATCTGTGGTGAGTATTCCTGGGGAAGCCCAGGCAAGTTGTGGGTATCGCAAATGCGGTGGTCATCACAAGTATCACAGCTCTACCCAAGTTGTTACCAATGGCGGGCGACTGAATATCCGCCACCGACCCACTAAATGTTCTCATGTCATTGGCAAGTTATATGATGGAGATTATGTGGCATTGAGTGGTCGTTACAAACATGGTTGGGCCCAACTCGCAAACGGTGGCTGGGTATCTGCTGCCTGGATTCAATAAATCTTAACTAGAAAAGTTTATTTTTCTAGAAAGAGTGTTAATCGTTACCAAGTCGAGCCTGGTAACGATTATTTTCAATAGCAACCGCAAGTTTAAACTTTACCGCCACCGATCAGGTAAAGTAAGGCCATCCGCACCGCCACCCCGCTGGTAACTTGCTGAGAAATGAGACTAAATTGGGGATCGTCCATCAAATCGGAACTAATTTCCACGCCACGGTTCACCGGACCTGGGTGTAAAACCTTGACATCGGGTTTGCAGAGTTGGAGTCGATCGCGCGTAATCCCATACAGAGAATGATACTCTCGTAAACTCGGTAGCAAATTCTGGCTCATCCGTTCCTTTTGCAGGCGCAAAGTCATCACAAAATCAGCATCGGCCAAAGCAGGTTCGAGATGCCAGTGCAAACATAACTTACCTTCCCTACCTTCGCCGCACTCAGCAAACAAAAGTGGGAGTAAAGTAGGCGGTCCGGCGAGGTGAACTTGAGCCCCGGAAGCCGTTAAACTCCAGATATTAGACCGGGCTACCCGCGAATGCAAAATATCCCCAACCACAGCAATTTTTTTGCCTGCTAAAAGTTTCAGTCTCGGACGTTCGGGATCTAAAAGAGAACAGATAGTAAAAAGGTCTAACAAACCTTGGGAAGGGTGTTCGTGCTGACCATCTCCAGCATTGAGAACACTGACTCTCGAACCCAATCGATCCATTTCCGAGGCAATAGTGCTAGGCACTCCCGCCTGTCCGTGGCGGATTACCATCAAATCCGTCCCCATGGCCAGATAAGTCTTAGCCGTATCGAGAATCGTCTCTCCCTTGGTGAGAGAAGAGCTACCAGGGGTAAAATTGAGGGTATCGGCTGAAAGTCGCTTTGCAGCCAACTCAAAACTATTGCGAGTCCGGGTAGAAGGCTCAAAAAACAAGTTCGCCACGACTTGACCCTGCAAAGCTGGCACTTTCTTGGTGCGGCGGCCGAGTACCTCCCGAAAACTCGCCGCCGTTTGCAGCACTGTATCGTATTCGTCGGAAGTAAAATCAGCCAGAGTGAGAATGTGGCGCCGAGTCCAAGTCATAGAGTTAAGTCGAGAGTAGCAAGTTTCAAGTGAACAAACCTGACGGTCAACTGAGTACAGTTAGACCGCAGGCTTCTTTTTCCTTTTTTGCAAAGGCTTTTGTGAGTGACGGAGTTCCCCCGCCACTTTCTTAAAAGACTCCTGAATGCGGATTTGTGTACAGCCGCCCAGAATGTTCGATCGAGATTTAGTGATAATCTTGACATCCACCCCGGCGTAAACGCACGGGGATTCCTAAGACTCACGACTTAGGTTTCTGCTTCCGTCCTCAGAGGGGATTTCGCACCAGCCTTAACAGATTTACTCTGTTCGGGTCTTACAGTCGCTCCACAGACTGCCACGGCAAGCCCTGCCGCCAAAATATTCTTTGCCGCGTTGATGTCTCGGTCATGGTGCGTCCCGCAATTAGGACAATACCATTCCCGGATATTCAACGGCATCTTGTCAACGATATGTCCGCAATTGCCACACCGTTTTGAACTCGGAAACCATCGGTCAATCTTAATTAAAGTACGACCGTACCCATCGCACTTGTAATCTAGTTGTCTGACTAATTCCCCCCAACTTGCATCACTTATAGCTAGAGCAAGTTTCCGGTTTTTAACCAGATTCTTCACAGCTAAGTCTTCTACGGCGATGGTTTGGTTTTCACGCACCAACCGTGTTGTTAACTTGTGAAGATGATCTTTCCTTGCATCAGTAATTTCTTGATGCACTTTCGCTACTTTAAGCCGTGCTTTGTGACGGTTGTTTGACCCTTTTTGCTTGCGACTTAAGGCTTTCTGCGCTCTTCTAAGCTTGCGATACTTTGCCTTGAATCCTTTGGGATTGGCAATCTTTTCGCCAGTGCTTAGAGTGAGCAAGCTTGTAACTCCCAGGTCGATGCCGACTTGATTATCTGTTTTGGGTAGTGTTTCAATTTCAACATCTACCAGCAGAGAAACCGACCACCTACCTGATGGTGCAAGCTTCACGCTTAAGGTTGATGGTATGGCACCATCAGGTAGTGTCCGGCTCCAGCGAATTGGTAACGCTTGTGTGCTTTTTGCTAGGTAGACTTGTCCATCTCTGAACTTAAATGCTGACTTGGTAAATTCTGCACTACCACCATTGCGTTTCTTTTTGAAGTTAGGATATTTTGCCCGCCCATCAAAAAAGTTGGTATAAGCCGTTTGTAAATGTCTCAAGCATTGCTGTAATGGCACACAGCTAACTTTGTTCAGAAAATCTAGTTCTTCGGTTTTCTTCCATTCAGTTAACATTGAAGAAGTTTCAGCATAGCCTACCCGTTTCTGTTGTGCGTACCAAGCTTCCGTTCTTGTGGCTAAAGCACGGTTGTAGACCAAACGAATACAACCCAAAGTACGTCGCAACAAACTTTCTTGTTCCGGCGTTGGGTAGAATCGATAGCTGAAGGCTTTTAGTGTCATGCTGACCTTAAGTACGCTTCACATACTAGCACGTCTTGTGTGAAATGGTAGATATTAACAAAAATTCATGTAAAGCCGTCCTAAAAGGACGGGGTTTCAGACCCATTTTTTTGATGAACAGTATCCAACAAATTTTGACAACCTTTGCCGCCAGTACAGTTATAATGGGTTTGTATAGCTGTAGTATGCTGCCCCCTAACCGCATCCAGTCTCGCAGATTACACGCTAACAGTGTACCTATGGCAATCTCGCTCAAAGTCGAGTCAGCAGCAGCCAGCCAAACACCTTCGCTTCTGTCTGCGACTCCAGGGATGCAGCTATCAGACACTGCAAAGATAGTCACAGTTACAGTCTACGAACCAGACTCTGAGTGCAAAACACTGATGCCCCAGCCAATTTCACTCCCTGCTGAAAAATCGCTGTTAGCAGCAGTGTCTAAGATTCTGGAAAGACAATATGGCGGTGACTTAAACTTTGCTTATCGGGTAAGTGTCGATCGAAACAGTGGCAAGGCTATAATAGATTTGCGAGTCTCCCCCGACTCCAAACGTACTTTGACTTCCATGTCAACCTGCGAACAGCTAGCTATCTTCGGCAGTTTGCGCAAAACTCTCATCGCTAACCCAGTGTGGAACGTGAAACAAGTGCAGTTCACATCGCGGGGAGAAGACATTTCGCTGTAGCAGCATCTAGCTGTAGTTGCAGGAATTTGCCAAATCTTGTCAAAAACAGGACTCCGGCAGTCATCGCAACTAACAAAAGCTAGAAATAGTCAAGGCCACCCATAACCAGTCGCTAATCAACAGCAGATAGTGGTGGCACTTAAAGATGATCAATTCTTTCGAGTCAGTCTTGACTATTAAGTCTTGCTTATAGCCCCTTGTCAAAACCAACGATGTTAAGATATAAGTTGAAGATGTAGCTTCCCGAAAAAAATCTACACGTATCTTGGTGAAACTGTTCTTGGCGAAACTGCGACAAAAAGTGAGAGCCGGGAAGTTGTAATTACAAGCAAGATTTAAACAATTCAAGAGGTATTATGAACCAGCAGGTTATACAGCCGATGGTTAAGTTCCAGCGTCAGGTGCAATCTCTCGTCACGTCTGACATCATCAAACCGACAGACAGCATTTGGAAGATTGCTCTGCTATACGGGGACGAATGGCCCTACTGGAAGCAGCAACTCACAGAGTTTGACTTTTCCATGCAAGACCCCGTGAGCGAGTTGTTAGCTGTAGAAGCTTGGGACGAAGAATAAGAGCAACGACAAGGAAGACTAGGGTGTTTAGAAATAGGGGGTTTCCAAACATCCTCAGAGCTGATACTAAATAAAGGTTTTTTTGAGCGACTTTTGCTGACATTAAAGAAATCATGAACAAAAAATACAGGTTCTAACTTCTGCCTGCCTTCAAAGGCAAGCTGCTAAAGCTTGAGCTAATTGTTTAGCAGTTTGAAACCTGTCCCCAGGTTTAGCTGCTGTGGTTTTTAAGATAATTTCTCGCAATTTTGGGGTAATAGTGGGAATATTTTCGAGCTTAAAACCATAACCTCCAGCTATCTTGCCGTAATACTTTTGCGGGCCGTTGGCGGTGAGCAAAAAAATCAAAGTAGGGCCAATAGCATATAAATCCGACTGAGGAAGAGGCTGTCCCCGGTCTTGTTCAGGCGCTGTGTAACCTTCAACGCCGATGCGAGTACCCGGAGGAGTGCCAATTTCTTTAACAGCGCCAAAATCGAGCACTGAAATGCCATTGTCTCGATGTCGGACTAGCAAATTAGCAGGTTTAATATCCCGGTGGACGATGGGAGGTTTTTGAGAGTGAATGTATTCCAAAACTTCACAGCTTTGAATCATCCACTCTATAGCCTGCTGCGGAGTAACAGGGCCGCGGTTATAGATGCGTTTTTCTAAATCCTCGCCGTGGAGCATTTCCATCACCAAGTATTTTTTGCCCCCTTCGACAAAAAAGTCAAAAAACTGAGGAATTCCGGGATGATGGAGAGATTTGAGGGTCTTAGCTTCCCGTTCAAAAAGTTCTTGAGCTTTGGCGATTTGAGCCATGTCAGCATTCATTTCCTTGAGAACTACCAAAGAAGCTGCGGGGGAACTTCCTGGTTGTTGAGCTTTTGCTTTGTCTCGATCCCAAGCTAAGGTGGTTGTTCCCATACCGCCTTGACCCAAAGTTCGTAGCACTTGGTAGTTTCGCACCGTGCGCTCGACTTTAATCGGTTCGCCACAGTGGATGCAGAATAAATTACCAGGGGGGTTTCCCGCATGGGTGCATAGGGGAGAGGGACGAGCAATGGGAGGCATGGTTTCGATTTTGCCACCACAAGCAATGGTGGTGACTTGGAAATGTAGCAGTGGGCCACCTCGCGCTAACTGGATTAAAGCACCGTCGGATATCCATCCCTGAGATAAAAGCATACCGTTAACAAAAGTCCCATTAGTCCCAGAATTGACTAAATACCACTGACTAGATGCACCACTTTTAATTCTTTGCAATTCCAGGTGCTGCCGGGAGACTAGAGCATTGGGGATCACAACGTGATTTTCAGGAGAACGGCCGATGCGAACAATGGATTCGCTTTCAAAACTCCACTGTTGCAGAGGGGTATTTTGTTCTGGATCTAAAAGGGTCAGCAGCATTTTCAATTGATGTGGTTGAGATCCGTTGTTTGGCAGTGGCGGGCAAAAGATAATTTACAGGTTGAGAGTATAGGGAATTAAGTAAGGAAATTTTAAGGATTAATAACTAAAAATTAAACATAATTAAATTTTGTAATATTCAAGGGGGAATTTTTGGTTTTTAATCAGAAACAACTAACAATAGATGCGCTGATTCCCCTAGGAGTTGTAGCCAGAAGTTTGATTAAATCTTCATAATAGCGTAATTTTTATTAAAGATTTGATAAACATGATTATTGGAGATGTTTCTGGTGGGTATTCATGTGTAAAATTACGGAGCGCTAAGTCCACGGGGTTAAAGGTAACAAATGCCGATCGGGGATTGTCGATCGCTTAAAGAAGTCGGCAATGGGGGTATTTGGTATTTTTAATTGACTTACTTTAGCAGAGGAAGTTCAAAAACAAAACTCCTCGATGCAATACTTGACAATACAAAAATTAGGTGAACAATGACTAATATTTTAGGTAAATTTGCTGTTGCTGTGACAGGTACTGTTCTGGGATTTGCCTTGACTGGGGTCAACTCAGCACAGGCGGCCTCACTTAATTTTAGTTTAAGTTTTTTTGATTCGAGTAACTCTCTAGTAGGTGAAGGCTCCTTCAGCTATGATGGCTCGACTCCTTATCAAGACACTATTTTATCTAGCTTCTCAATGCCGCCCCTAGAAATAAAAGCGAGCAATCAATGGTTCGCGCTCACAAGCTTTTCGGCAACGGTATGGGGGAAATCCTGGGATTTGTCTAAAGCGAGTTCAGGAGACAGGGGTGAACTACTTACTCCTTTGCTGTGGGCCCCCTTCGATACGGTGAAAACACGGTTTGTGTTTGATGCTAAGGTCATAGGCAGTGGAGTTATAGCTCAATTAGCAAGTCAATGGGCTTTTGGTAATTATCGCATTCTGCCAGCTTTGGGAATATTTGGCGAAGGTTTCGGTGCTGGCGGAGGGAGGATTAGTTGGATGCAATCGGGTGGGGGACAATCCAATGGAAAATCCGTCAACACTGGATATTTGATAGTAGAGGAAATCCAGCCCTGCCATGAAAATTCGGAGGCTGTTCCCGAACCTGCGACTGTTGCAGGTTTAGGTCTGGCGGCCGCTGGCTTGGGAGCGGCCAAGAAAAAGTGGGTAGCCTCCAAAGTCTAAAATCGCGATGTCCCGACTAGGGCCCGAATCACAATGGCTGTGATATTGTCATGACCATTGTGTTTGTTGCCTAGTTCTATTAACTTCGCCACTCCTTGCTCCAAATTAGCTTGTGAGTCTAAGAGTGGTTCGAGACAGGTCTGCCAGTAGGTTTCCAAAACATTATTGTCTGTCAGACCGTCAGAAGCCAAAATCAATAAAGTATCTTCAGACAATTCTAAAAACTGGACATCAGGTTTGAGAAAATTACTGTCTCGTGGGCCGATGGCTTGAGTCAGTTGATAGGCATCGGGGCGAGAATATGCTGTTTCGGGGTCAACCCCGCGCTTAATTTCCCGCTGGCCTACTTCATGGTCTGAGGTGAGTTTTTCTAGGGATTGTCCTTTTCGGAGTTGGTAGAGGCGGCTGTCGCCTACATGGGCAAAGGCCACTTGGGTGTCTTGAACTAAGACTGTGACTAGAGTTGTACCCATGCGACCACTGCCGGAACGGCTTTCCTTTTGGTTGATTTCAAAGATGGCTTTGTTGGCTAATAAAATGCCCTTGCGGATAGTTTCTGCGGAAGGGAGTTGATTCTCCCAACTGGTTTGAAAGAATTCTCTGAGGGTTTCGGCGGCTAGTTGACTGGCGACTTCGCCACTGTCGTGTCCGCCCATGCCGTCACAGAGAATGTACAGTCCTTTGGTTTGGAAGGTTCTACCGAAGGATGTTTCGAGCTTGTTGATTTGAGTCCAGATGCTGAAGAAGTCTTCGTTGTGGGCGCGCTGGAGTCCGACATCGGTGATACCTGCGTCTTCCAAGCTGTAAATCTGCACTGGCATGGGCTGGGTTAAGACTTCCCCTGGGTCGGGACTGGGTTCTTCGGGTTTGCCAAATTGGAAGCGTGTGGGAGTGGAAGTTTTTGCTGGTTCGGGTTGGAGTTCTAGGGGGACGGTCTCTAGGCGCGATCGCAATTCGTCTATGGTATGAATTTCGCCCCTGTACATTTCTTGCAGGAGTTCGAGCAAGGCGCCAAATTGGGTGCGATCGGACTGGTTAAATATGGTCTGCCACAATTGCCCCAAATCTAGCAGTTGCAGGTTGGAGTCGGGGGGTTCGGGATAGAGACGTTGCAGCCGCAAAGAGGCTAATGCAAAGGAAGAGTCGGGGTTGACTAGCAAATTTGTCAGTTCCAACAAACTTTGGCGACAGCGCCAGGGTTCTAGGGCTGCCCACAGTTCTGTCATTTCGTGGAGCCAGTACAGAATTTGTTGGGTGGAGGTTTCGGGTTGACTCCAGCGTTCTATGAGCAGTGGCCACTGGGAGCAGTCTTCTAACAGCAGCACTGCTTGTTGGTTTTCTAGCCAGCTATCGTGAATGACTGGGAGGTTTTGGGAGAATTGCCATCTCAGAGCTAGATAAGGTTCGGCTATGCCTTGGCACAGCTTTTCTAGGGCGGAGTCGGTGAAGTTGGCTCTGGGTTCTAGGGCTCCTCTGTAGGGGGAGGCTCGTTTGGCGACGGTGGCAGAATTGGCTGCTAGGAGGGCTTTGAGGGGTGACATTTGCAGTGGCTGACAGTCTAAGACTGTTACGGCTACTGTGTCTGAGGGTTTTCTTGGTGGTAGGGTTTCTAGGAGTTGGTAGCGCTGTTGGCTGTCGAGATAGGCTCCTGCTGGCTGGGAAGGGATTAAGTTTTGGGAGTTGGAAGTGGGGAGTTCGGAAGCTTGGGGAGGGGTGTTGGCGATGGTTGGGCGATCGCGATTTTCTGTGGATTCCTGTTGGGCTTCAGGGTCTGTAGTGGTGTCCAAATTGCTTTGGGATGGGGTTATTTGGCTGTCTAGTGGTGCATTAGTGCTTTTTTGGTCTGTTTGAAAGGATTCGGGGACGATCGCGCTCACGCCGACTACAGCATCGATTGGTGGTTCAACTGCTGCTGGGACTAATGCTGGGTCTTGGGCTGGGGTGATGATTTCTGTTGGAGTTGCGTCTGTTGGGAATTCAACGGAGTTGGCGATGGGGGTGCTTTGGGGAAGAGTGTCTGGTTGTGGTGGCTGTTCCTCTGTCTCAACTGCTGGCAAATTCGATCGACCGCAAATAATTGCTTGCCACACTTGACCTGTTGCGGTGCCACAATTCTGACATTCTTTGGCGCTCACAGCGACTTGGACGCCGCATTGGGGACAAGATTTGTAAGTTAGGGAATTTCCGCATTGTTGACAAAACTTGTTTTGATTGGGATTTTCAAACTGGCAGCGGGGACACAGGAGCATAGGGGTTAAAAATTTGAAGATGTGCGATCGAATTTAAGAGGGAGGGAGTTTTGGGTTCTTCTGAGTTTTGGGCAAGAGTTGCAACGGATAACTCCCATTGTCCTATGACCTATTTTATCGGCATGAATTGAGAACGAAGATATTTCTGGGAATCGAGATGTGACACTTTGGTGGGGGGGGGTTCTCCTGTGGTGCCGATAACAAAGTTGATGTGTTGTCTAACCTGTCAGAGATGCTGTTCCTGAGAATGTGGTTTTTGGTTGAGTTAGAAAGGAATTGCTGGGGAATCTTCTTGGAAAAAAGTCTCTCTGGCGATGGATTGAATGGTGGACAGGGGTACTTGACAGAAATATTGACGCCGGAATTGTTCTTCGGAGACTGCTGCTAGGAATTTTGCTGTCCAGTGGGCTAGTTGTCGAGAATTGGAATTGGAGAATTGGGTGGATTGGCTAGGTAATAAGGATTTGGAGATGTTATTTCCTCTGTTTTCCGTTTCGGCTTGTCTGGTGATGTAAAAGGCTCGATCGCGATAATTGACTTTGAAACCAAGATGGGTTAAGGTTTTGAACCCCAATTGCAGGGATGTGTCGCTGATGCCGAGTTTGTGGCCTAGTTGCTGTCTGGTTACAGGTTTTTGGGTGCGGCTGAGATATTTGGCGATACCGATTAGCTGTTGCCAGATTTGCTCAGGGGGGACTGCTGGGGGTAAGCTGTAGGCGATCGCCAGTTTTTGTTGATTGTGCTGTGCTTTTCTCAACCAAATCCGCATTTCATCCCAACTTGTGGGGCATTTTTGGAGGATGAGGCAGTTTGGTCGATCGAATATTTCGGAGGAATCAACTCGATGTTCTGCTGATATTGGAGAGGCTAAGTTTTTGCTGGCTGCTAATAATTCTGCCTCTGGATTGCCACTCCGCCAGTCTAATATCCAATCTATTTGATTGGTCGGCTGGATGGGGTTTGATTCTTGGCGAGAACGCAATGCTATCAGTCGCACTTCATATTGTTCTTCATAGGTATTGAAGTCTAGTTCCACTATAGCATCGCATCGACCTTCAGGAATTTCGTCTCGGTAGTGTCCCCACCAAATACCGGGAAATCCTGTATTGACAGATTCATCCCAAATTTTAAATCTGGTTTTGATATATTTAATTTCTTGTCCTTTCCCATCTTTGATATTTTTATTCCAAACATTGTCAAACCAGCAGTTAAGAATCAGTAATTTTGGTGCGGGATTTCCCATACCGCAGGGTTCGAGTAATTTTAATTCTTGAAAGAGGTTTTTTCCTAACTCAGCAACAGTAATTGTGAGGTCTGCTTGGACGGGAGATGGTGTCAAACTTTCGGTGCTGTATTTCTGCCGTAGTTGCTGGTTGACAGCATCGGTAAATAGGGGGATATTTTCCACGGGCAGACTCAATCCAGCGGCGAAGGGATGACCGCCAAATCTATCTAATAAATGTGCTTGGTCTTTGACTAATTGGTAAAGGTCGATTTGATTGGTGGAACGGGCAGAACCTCTGGCAATTCGGGATTGGGAGACTGTGGGTATTTCTGAGTCTAAAGATTGGATCGATTCTGTTTCTGGGAGAGTTTCGTTGATTTCTGGTGTGGCTTCGGTGCTGAATAAAATTACGGGGCGGCCGTATTCTTGGGCGATTTGTCCGGCTACCAATCCTAATACTCCTAGGGCCCATTGGGGGTCAGAGAGGACGATGACGCTAGTAGTGGACAGGTCTAGTTTGGCTAATTTTTGGGCTGCATCTTTGGCTACAGATGTTTGTAAAGATTTGCGCCTGGAGTTGGCTATTTCGGTTAAGAGTGCTAGTTCTTCGCAGCGTTTTTTGTCGCGGCTGGTGAGGAGTTCTACGCAGAAACTGGCGTCGCCTTGGATGCGGCTAACGGCGTTGATGCGGGGGCCTAGTCCGAAGGAAATGTCTGTGGGGCGATCGCCATTTTTGTTGCACAATTGTAGTAATTTAGCCACCCCCGGACGAGTGGGATGTTTGAGTTGTTTTTGTAGTTGTTGTATGCCCAGTTGAGCTAGGTAGCGACTGTCTCCTGTGAGTTGGACTAAATCGGCGATTAATCCGATGGCTACTAATTCTAATAACTCTGTTAAAGCAACCTGGGGAATATCTGGCAATGTTTGATATAGTGCTTCGATTAATTTGTA
This sequence comes from Microcoleus sp. EPA2, assembly GCA_020882975.1. Lineage (GTDB taxonomy): Bacteria > Cyanobacteriota > Cyanobacteriia > Cyanobacteriales > Microcoleaceae > Microcoleus. Next base: position 400,912 of record JAHRFD010000001.1, read on the forward strand.
GGCGACGGCGACACCGGATAGGTGAAAAAGTTGATGATTTGATGGGAGGTATCGGGGATTGATAATGGCTACTGCGTCAGGGCGATCGTCGGGGAGGGTATGATGATCTGTAATAATTATATCTATGCCTAAACTTGTGGCATATTTGATTTCGGCGATATTTGTACTGCCGGTGTCGCAGGTAATAATTAGGTTAACGCCGGAGGTTTTTAAGGTGTTTATGCCGGGAATATTGAGACCGTGAGATTCTGTTAAACGATTGGGAATATAATAAATTAGTTGGTCATTTTGGGAAAATATTTTGCCAAGTCCATCCCAGAGTACGGAGGTTGAGGTGATACCGTCGGCATCGAAGTCTCCCCAAATTGCGACTTTTTCACCCTGGTTTTTTGCTTGATGGATTCTGTTTATTGCCCAGTTCATTTCTTGCCCGAATTCCCAGGGACTTGCGGGCTGGTAAAGTTGGGGATTTAAGAATCCGGGTATTTGTTCTGGGTTTTTAATGCCTCGATACCAGAGGAGTGCTGCGGCATAGTTTCCAGGGAGTTCCGGTGCGTGTTTGTTGACAGCTTGGATTAGCCAAGCTGGGACTTGAGTTGAGGGTTGAGTTTGCCAGTTTTGATGGGGTTCTGTCATAGGATGATTTTAACAGAATTGATTGCCAATCAAAGTATCAATATCAGAAACCCGGTTGTTTAAAATAACCGGGTTTCGAGAGAAAGTCATCATAACTTTCTCGTTCAACTCTCAAAATAAAAGAATTAAGCTCCTCTTTTGAGAGCCATTTCTACCTGCTGAAATTCTGCTTCAAGACGCTTTTTCAACTTTTCAGGAACGGGACGATTTGGATAGGAACTGTAATGTCCGGCCAAAGAGTTTAAAGCTGTTCGCATTGTTGTGAAAGATGAAAGCTTGGTAAGAGCGGGATCGCGACGGTAAGCAGCAGCAAAGTCATTGATTTTTGTGCGAGAATCTGCTTGAGCTGCTGCTTTTTCCGGCGTACCCTCTGGTAAAGTCAGCGAGGTTCTCAAGCTGGTTACTAAGTCTAATGTGTCTTGGCGGTAGTCTCCGCTGAGAGTGGCTGGAACATTGGTACAGCCACTGATGCCTAGGACAACAACTAATACTAGGGCTAACAGACGGGAAATGTAATGCTTCATAAGGGTTTAGAGAAATGGCAGCCAAATTCGCGATCGAATATTAACCTTTATCCTATCTCGAATCAGGATACCGATGTCAATTTACCCAAAAATATCTCCATACCATGAAATATATATTTTGTCAATGTCAATCTCAAAATCCCCTATCTAAAATTGATGGATTTGTCCTGCAACAACGGTCAGAATTTGAGTTTGTTCCAGCCATTGAGAGTCAAAAGCGCCTAAATGGGTAGTAGTAATTAGAGTTTGAAATCGTTCTTGAATGGTTTCTAAAAGTTGATTTTGGCGGTTGAGATCGAGTTCTGCAAGTACGTCGTCTAGCAACAGCAAAGGTGGTTCGCCAACGACTTCTTCAATAAGCTGCAATTCGGCTAGTTTTAAGGCTAATACCAGAGTTCGTTGCTGGCCTTGAGATCCGTATTGACGAGCGGGTGTATTGTTAATGGTAAATGTAATATCATCACGGTGGGGACCGACTAAAGTAGTACCTTGAATTTTTTCGGCGATCGCCCTTTGTTGAATTTTATCTAAAAATGCTTGCCGCACTCCTTCAAGATTGTCTTTAGCGATGAATTCTTGCCCTACTTCAATATTAGCAGCGTACTTCACATCCAAAAGTTCTGTAGAACCGCTAATGGAAGAGTGCCAATTGCGAGCTAAGGGTATCAATCGATCTAAAATGCGATCGCGCCTACGGATCACACGAGCACCCGCCGTTGCTAATTGTGCATCCCACAATGCTAATTCTGTATTGGGAATGGGGGATTGGGCAACCCCCCCCTCACCCAGAAGGGGGGAAAAAATGGGGAATTGTTCTCTATTTGGTGAGAAGGGAGTTTCGTTTCCCATAAATTGCATTTTGTCAATAGTTTCGGAAACATCGGTTTTTCTAATTTCCTTAGAGCTTTTTAATAGAGCGTTGCGTTGGCGCAAAATTTGGTTATATTGCTGCAAAATATGAGCGTAAATTGGTTCTAATTGGATTACGAGGCGATCGATCCAATGTCGCCTTATTTCCGGGGCACCGCGCACTAAGTCCAAATCTAAACAAGAAAATTGCACGACATTTAAGACGCTCAAAAAGTCCAAATGACGGCGCAGAGGTTCGCCGTTAATCTTGCATACACGGCGTGCCTGGGAGCGCATAGTTAATGCTAATTCTATCGAGCCGGTTTGACGCTCTAGGCTGGCATCTATTTGCCCCATGGGTTTGGAGTCGAGGATTAAATCGCGATCGCGCGTGGCCCTGTGACTTTTTAATGTGGAAAGCAATTCTACTGCTTCTAATAAATTCGACTTTCCCTGAGCGTTATTGCCTACTAAAATGGTTTTTGGAGCGTCAAATACTACTTTTTGGTCTAGGTAATTGCGAAATTGTCGGAGGTGAATATTTTTGAGATACATGATAATATAGCACTTTTGTAATATCGGGTAATTGGGAATTGGGAATGGGTAATTGGTAATTAGTAATGCCCGATGCCCCATCCCCCTAGGGCAGGGGGGGTTCCCCATTACCCATTACAGGCTCACCTAACTGAGAAAGGCTATATCTCAATTTTGATTAGATCGGAATTATTTAACCACAGAGAGCGCAGAGGACGCAGAGGAAGAGAATTGAGAAGATATTGATGGTTATCGGCTGGGTTTGTAGAAGCGTATAAACAGTTTTTCCATTTCAATCCAGACAAACATTAGGGCGCTGAAACCGAAGCAAACCATTAATTCAAATAAACTCAAATAGTGAGTTCCAAAAAATGTTCTGAGTGGGGGAACGTAAATTAGTAGCATTTGCATAAAAGTTGTAACTATCACTGCACCCCACACAAAGATATTGGTGAAGGGATTTAATTCAATAGTTAGCTGAGTTTGGGAACGACAGGCGATCGCGTGACCCATTTGTGCTAGACAGAGAGTGGTGAATACCATCGTTTTCCAAGCTTCTCGATCGCCCTGATAATTTGCCGCATGAGTGTATCCGTAAGCCCAGGACATCATGGTTATGGTCAAAATTGCAAAAATAATCCCGATCCGAATCATGTAAGAACCCAAACCCCGCGCAAAAATACTTTCTCGCGGACTAAAGGGAGGTTTCTTCATCACATTCGGTTCGGCTGGTTCTACCGCTAAAGCTAACGCTGGAACTCCGTCAGTAACTAAGTTCATCCACAAAATTTGTAGGGGAGTCAGCGGTACTCCTCCTAAACCCATTAAAGGGGCGGCGGCGATGGTCAAAACTTCGCCAATATTACTGCCTAAAATGTACTTGATAAAACGCCGAATATTAGTATAGACTACTCGTCCTTCTTCAGCGGCGGCGACAATAGTGGCAAAGTTGTCATCTAGCAGCACCATATCACTAGCTTCTTTGCTGACATCGGTGCCGGTAATGCCCATGGCGATGCCGATATCGGCTTGTTTTAAAGCAGGGGCATCGTTAACGCCGTCACCTGTCATGGCGACAAATTTGCCCCAACTTTGCAAGGCTTGGACTATTCGCAATTTGTGCTCTGGGGAGACGCGGGCGTAAACGCTAACGTGCTCTACTTGGTGTTTGAGTTCTTCTTGGCTGAGTTTTTCTAATTCTTGACCCGTGAGGACTCGATCGCCTACACTGGCAATTCCCAAATCCTGGGCGATCGCCTTAGCAGTCAGTTGGTGATCCCCGGTAATCATCACCACGCGAATCCCTGCATCCCGGCATTTCACTACAGCTTCCCGTACTTCCGGGCGCGGTGCATCTAGCATACTCACCAACCCCAACCAAATCATGTCTTGTTCGCTGGTTTCTTCGGAACCTGATGGTGGTAAGTTTTCCCATAGTTTGTAAGCAAAGCCGAGGACTCGCAAACCGCTACTTGCCATATCATTGTTTTCGGCAAGGATGCGATCGCGCATTTCCTGTGTTATGGGTTGAATTCGATCGCCCACAATCATGCCCTGACATCGCTCCAAAGTCAACTCTGGAGAACCTTTGGTCAACATTAAATAATTGGGTTCTTCTCCTTCGGGTTTGGGAAATCCGCAATTGTGCGATCGCCCTGGTAGTTGGCAAATTACGCTCATCCGCTTGCGTTCGGAAGAAAACGGAAATTCTGCCGTCCGTGGCAGTAATTGAGACTGCATATCTTTATATATGCCTGCTTTGGCGGCAAAAGATAGCAGGGCTCCCTCGGTGGGATCTCCCAAAATTGTCCATTCTTGCTGTTGGTGCTGCAAAAATGCGTCGTTGCAAACTGCACAAGCTATTAATAAGGCTTCGAGTTCTGGATATGCTTCTAAGTTATCAATTGGGGCCGATTTTTGGCGATCGGTAAAAATGCCGATCGGGTTATAACCCGATCCGTCGATGCCGACATCAGAATTGCCTGTGTGTACTCGCTGAACTACCATTTTATTTTGGGTCAGGGTACCGGTTTTGTCGGAACAAATAGTAGTTACTGAACCCAAGGTTTCTACGGCTGGTAGTTTGCGAATCAGGGCCTGCCGCTTCACCATCCGCTTGGTTCCCAGGGCTAAAGTGACTGTGACAACTGCTGCGAGTCCTTCGGGGACAACGGCTACAGCCATACTCAGAGATACTTCTAAGAGTTCTTCAAATTTGCTGGTATCGAACCCAAGGCTGCCATTTTGGAAGGTAATCATGCCGCCGATGACGACGATCAGGACTAAAATCATCGCACCGGAGACTAGAACATTCGCCAACTGGCTCATCCGTCGTTGCAGGGGAGTTGGTTCGGTTTCTACGGAGGCAAGCATGGTGGCGATTTTGCCTAGTTCTGTTTGCATTCCGGTGTTGGTGACGATCGCCTTGGCGCGCCCTTGTACAACTTCTGTGCCCTGAAAAATCAAGTTGAGGCGATCGCCCAAGGAAGCATTTTCTGCAAGTTCCAGATTCGCTTCTTTGGTTACTGCTAAGGCTTCTCCTGTTAATGCAGATTCTCTGACTTGCAGGTTGGATGCTTCGATCAATCGCGCATCTGCGGCTATTTTCACTCCGGCTTCCAGGAGCATGATGTCTCCGGGGACGACTTCTTTAGCTGCTATTTCTGAAGTTGTGCCGTCTCGCACCACTCTGACTAGGGGGGATGAGAGGTTTTTGAGGGCTGCGAGGGCTTTTTCGGCTCTGCTTTCTTGGAGATAGCCGAGAATGCCGTTGAGGATGACGATCGCAAAAATGGCGATCGCATCTTTGGGAAAGTTGTTGGATTTGATATCCAAGAAACCGGAAATTATGGCTACCGCCATCAGCATCAACAACATGATGTTGGTGAATTGATCGATAAAAATCGACCAAGGGCTGCGGCCTGCTGTTTCTTCTAGTTCGTTCTTGCCGTATTGCTGTAGGCGTTCTGATACCTGTTGAGCCCTTAAGCCAGTGTCTTTGTTGCTGCTGAGCTGTTTCAGGGTTGTGTCGATTGCTACGGTGTGCCAAGAAGACGGAGGATTTGAAGACATAAATTACCATCGAGCATGGGGCATAAAGGTGGCTGTGACCCTACAGCTACAGCCAGTGGAGGGGGCGATCGGGCATTGGGAAGAGTTAAGAGGAAGGAGGAAGCTAGAAACCTCTCTCTGGCTCTGTCTGTATAGGTACTCCTGATTGCACTAATCCACCTTACCAAACTTACCAAAAATCAGGAATTTCCGTGGGCCAACAGACTCTATTCAAAGATCGGGGATAGGGAGATGAGGAGAGGGATTGAAGGCTCGGCCACAAGTTGGTAACGATGTAATTTAAATGCCGAACAACTTAGTAAATTAATTTTTTACCGTGATTAATTCATGATATTTTGTGACTATTAAGCGTTCATCGGAACGCCGTTCTATATCAAGCTTGAAGCAGAATTTTATGTTACGAAAACGTCGTTTAGTCAGTCGTTCTGGACCTAGGACTTGATGACATCCAGAGATGCCCCGCCGCCCGACACAGCACAGTAACCCCACTTATGGCACACCCGGCAATAGATAAAGCGTTCCATAAATTTCCTTCCTATTTGCGCCGTGGTGCAATCATGTTTGCTGTCGGGCAAGTCAGTAGCTACATGACTCGATACAGGGATTGGCAGTCCGGTCAGAGTCGGAATCGTAATTTGAGGGATTTCCTTCAAGCAGATCGCTTCGCTACCGCTAACTGGCGATCGGGTTGAATGTGTCGCTGTTTTTTTGCTTTGCCAAATTTATCTTGTGAAAGTTTAATTATCTTAACTTCTTTTAACAATAGGCTCAAACCCCGGACATCAGGAAGGTGGACTCCTGAGAAGGCCTTGGGGATTTGGCAAAACCTACCAGAAAATTATGGGCATCGGAGGCGATCGCCAGACTATAACCATTGCCACAGTAGTCTTCCAGTCTCAGCCTCTCTTAACAGATAAATTCCTGTAATAATTTGTAATAAACAAACACTCGTCAGCATTGTATAAAGGGTAGGAGAGGGTTGAAGGGGCAGGCTAAAGTTAACAAAAACACTGTTTGACAAGGTTTGTCGCATCTCATAAAAGATGTAAAATATTCTAAGGTTTCTTAAACGTCCGTTGCAATGTAACAATGGTACAGGTAGCGGAAAGGGAGAGATCGAGCCGCTCAGCTAATTAGCTGGTGTCAACCCTCAACCCTTACAGGCGATCGGCCTGAACAAATTTAACTTAACGGTTTTATACCGCAACCAAACTCAATTAACTCAAGTAGGAGAGTTGTTTCATGTTAGACGCCTTTACAAAAGTAGTTTCCCAAGCTGACGCTCGTGGCGAATTCTTGGCAGCAGGTCAACTAGATGCCCTCAGCAGCATGGTTGCAGACAGCAACAAGCGCATTGATGCAGTTAACCGCATCACCAGCAACGCTTCCACAATCGTTGCCAATGCAGCTCGCTCTTTGTTTGCTGAGCAACCTCAATTGATCGCCCCAGGCGGCAACGCTTACACCAGCCGTCGCATGGCAGCTTGCTTGCGCGACATGGAAATCATCTTGCGCTATGTCACCTATGCAACTTTCGCAGGTGATGCCAGCGTTCTTGATGACCGTTGCTTGAACGGCTTGCGGGAAACCTACCTGGCCTTGGGCACTCCTGGTGCTTCAGTAGCAGCAGGCGTCCAAAAAATGAAGGAAGCCGCGATCGCGATTGCTAACGACCCCAACGGTGTTACTCGTGGCGATTGCAGCTCGCTGATGTCCGAAATCGGTGGCTACTTCGACCGTGCAGCTAGTGCAGTCGGCTAAAAATAGCTCAGCGACGATTAATTGAATGTAAAAAAAGCGATAAATCGCATTTTTACAACTACTCTGTACCAAAACAACACAACATTATTAGGGAGAAAACAGGACAATGAAAACCCCGTTGACCGAAGCAGTAACAGCAGCCGATTCTCAAGGCCGTTTCCTCAGCAGCACCGAACTTCAAGTCGCCTTCGGCCGTTTCCGCCAAGCTGCTGCTGGCCTAGAAGCAGCAAAAGCTCTGACAGCTAACTCTCAGCGCTTGATCGACGGTGCAGCCCAAGCAGTGTACAACAAATTCCCGTACACCCAACAAATGCAAGGCCCTAACTATGCTTCTACCGCAACAGGTAAAGCAAAGTGCGCTCGCGACATCGGCTACTACCTGCGTATGGTCACCTACTGTTTGGTTGCAGGCGGCACAGGCCCAATGGATGAGTACCTGATTGCAGGTATCGATGAAATCAACCGGACTTTTGAATTGTCCCCTAGCTGGTACGTTGAAGCTCTCAAGTACATCAAAGCCAACCACGGTTTGAGTGGCGATGCTGCTACTGAAGCTACCTCCTACCTAGACTACGCAATCAACGCCCTGAGCTAGATTTGCGTGATGCCCGGAAATGTAAGCTGCTGTTAGCTTGAGTGTTAGCGGTTGTTTACAATTCCGGGCATCTGCGTTGGAGGGTTAAGTTTTCCAAACAATTTTAAAAAGCTTTCAGTTTTTAAAGCAAAAAGGGAGAAGTAAAAATGTCTCGATTGAGTCCTGCATAACGCTGTTTCAGGTAGCGATCGCGCTCAAAGATTTGGTCGTAGAAAAAAGTCGCATCAAAGAAAGTAAGTTGAATGGATGATTACAGAAACCAGACAATTAAACATTGTTGGGTGGATTTTATAAAATCAACTTACTACAAAATAACTGTTTTTGCCTAAGTCGCAAAACACTCCAGTACCACAAAGCTTTCAATTCACATTCATACATTTAGGAGAAATTCTGGTGGCTATTACAACAGCAGCGTCCAGACTGGGGACATCAGCATTGAGCGATGCCCCGAAGGTAGAATTGCGTCCGAATTACACAAAAGATGACGTAGAAATGGTAATTCGCGCTACTTACCGCCAGTTGTTAGGGAACGATTATTTGATGAAATCCGAGCGCTTGAAAAGTGCTGAATCTTTGCTGCGAGACGGCAGCTTAACAGTACGAGAATTTGTGCGCACAGTAGCTAAATCAGAACTGTACAAAACCAAGTTTTTCTACAGCAGTTTCCAAACTCGGACGATCGAACTAAACTACAAACATCTGCTCGGTCGCGCTATTTACGACGAATCTGAAGTAGTTTATCACTTAGATTTGTACGAAAACAAAGGATACGATGCTGATATTGATTCCTACATCGATTCCGTAGAATATCAAGAAAACTTTGGCGAAAATATCGTCCCTTACTACCGGGGTTTTGATAATCAGCGGGGACAAAAAACCGTTGGTTTTACCCGGATGTTCCGCTTGTATCGGGGCTACGCAAATAGCGATACAGCTCAACTAGAAGGCAATAACTCTCGCCTAGCCGTGGAAGTTGGTAGCAACAGTGCTACGGCAGTAGTTGGCCCTTCCGGTGGCAGCGAAGGTTGGGCTTATCGCCCTTCGGCACAAAACGTAACTCCCAGCAGCGGTTTCGGCGGTGCGGCAGCTTACGGCAAAGAAGGACGACTTTTCCGGGTGGAAGTTTCAGGCATTCGCACGGGCGGATATCCCAACGTGCGTCGCAGCAGCAAAGCGTTTATCGTACCTGTTGATGATTTGTCGTCGCAAATGCAGAAATTTCAGCGTTTGGGCGGGAAAATCGCCAGCATTACTCCAATTTAGTTTTTAGTCATTAGTCATTAGTTATTAGTTATTAGTTATTAGAAGAGTACAAATAACTAATAACTAATGTTGAATGCCCAATGCCCCAAATTCCCCATTACTAATTACTAAGAAGCTTATGTTGGGTCAAAGTTTAGTAGGAACAAGTGGCAATACAGCTTCTGCTGGTCGCTGCTTTCGGTATGAAGTTGTCGGCTTGCGCCAAAGCGATCAAACGGAAAATATCGATTATTCGATTCGATCGAGCGCTAGTACATTTATCACTGTGCCTTACAGCCGGATGAATCAAGAAATGCAGCGCATTACTCGCATGGGCGGCAAAATTGTGAATATTCAGGCTTTGAGTGCCAGCCCAGAATCAGAATAGTCATTAGTCAGCAGTCGTTAGTATTTTAATCTAGTCTTGCTTAGTCAGATTTGTTGCTAGGAATTAATAACTAATGACTAATGACTAATGACTAAGAACTAATGACTAATGACTAATGACTAATAACTATGGATTATTATGAATCAGACTCACCGCCGGCCGATGTAGCTAGCGGCGAGTCTTTAACGTTAGAACAGGCGATCGCCAATCTCCGCTCCCAAGATTACAGCCTCCGCTATTACGCTGCATGGTGGGTGGGCAGATTTCGAGTTAAAGAACCGACAGTGATTGCAGCTCTGATTGCTGCTTTGCAAGAAGAATCGGAACAAACAAAAATTGGCGATTATTCTCTGTTGCGAAATGCAGCGCGAGCTCTGGGAAAATTGGGTGACAAACAAGCATTGCCAGCACTAATTCAGTGCTTGGAATGTGAGGATTATTACGTGCGGGAAGCGGCGGCTCAAGCTCTAGAAATGCTGGGCGATCGGGATGGGATTGGGGCACTGATGAAACTATTAGATGGGGGAGTGGCGGCGGCCGTGCGCGTGCCGGGAAAATCCCACTTAGTGCAACCCTATGACTCAGTAATTGAAGCTTTGGGAACCCTGCAAGCTGAGGAAGCGCTACCAGTAATTCAACCTTTTTTAGAGCATTCTGTCGAGCGGGTGCAGTACGCGGCCGCGCGGGCGATGTATCAGTTAACTGGGGAATCAGTTTACGGAGAACTGTTGGTGACTGCTTTGAATGGGGATAATTTGCAGTTGAGACGATCGGCTTTAATGGACTTAGGGGCGATCGGCTATTTGCCCGGAGCTCAAGCTATCTCTGAAACTTTAGCCGAAAATAGCATGAAATTGATTGCCCTAAAAGGAGTTTTGGAGCATCATCTCAAACAACAAGCATCACTATCTTTGTCAGATGAAGCTATCCGCGTTATGAACTTAATGGATAGCCTTTTATAACTTATGACTAATCAACTAATTCAAGCTGTAGAACAAGCAGATTCTGCTGAGGGCTTGTTAAACTCCGTCAAAGCACTGGCGGCCGCTGGCTCAACAGAAGCAATTCCCACCTTAATTACAGTGCTCGGCTACAACAACCCAGGGGCAGCAGTTGCCGCCGTAGACGGGCTGATTCAAGTCGGAGAACCAGCCGTACTGCCGCTTCTCGAACAGCTTGACGGCTACAATTACGGAGCGAGAGCTTGGGCTGTTCGGGCTTTGGCGGGAATTGGCGATCCCAGAGGTTTAAATATTTTGCTCGATGCAGCAGCCAATGACTTTGCTTTGAGCGTGCGACGGGCGGCCGCTAGGGGTTTGGGAACCATTTGTTGGGAACTGATGCCCGCAGCACAAATTCCCGAATCTCAAAAAAACGTATCTCAAACGCTGCTGCAAGCGTCCCAAGACCCTGAATGGGTGGTGCGCTACGCAGCAGTAGGTGGTTTGCAAGCTTTGGCTAGTGCTGCTGTTCAACCGGATTGGCTGTCGCAAGTTTTGAGTAGACTTGAGGAAATTGCCTCTGGTGATGAAACTTCTTCAGTTAGGGCACGGGCCATGCTTGCTCAACAACAATTGTTACCGGGCTAGGGTTTGGGCGATGGTCTCCTCCAAATCCCGTTGAGGGAGAGTGGTTAATATAAAGACTTCTTGTACAGTTTTGCCCTGTCTGGCGATAATTTTAAATCCCCCGCGAATGGGAACTGACACTCTTAGTGTCATGTGGGGGATGTGACCTTTAACTTTGTTAATGACGCCGGGAGTAATGGTTTGAATGCCAATTTTTTGAGTCAATCGCTCTAAAATTGGTATCAATCCGTCAAGATGGGTAGAGTGATTCCAAACTAAGCGGCCTTTAGATTGTGGGTTCATAGCTTTTTTACCAATTCAACATACCCAGTCTAAGCCACCCCCGACGGTGAGGAATTGTCAATTTCCTGAACTTACCCATCAATTAAGACGTGATTAATTGCTCAAACCATTGTTTTGACTGCTTTTGCCTTGCTGTTCCCATTTTTGAGCCTGTCATAAAAATAAATGGAATGCTCGCAATGCTCAATTGTAGCTCAGAAAAAGCAATCATCAACCCATTCACAGTCAATCGTCAACAATCATTTCTTAGTGCTAGGGCGATCGATATTACTTAAATTGGAAACAATTTTACAAATTGTCAAGTTCACAAAATTAGGCGATCGACTCTGATAAAATTTAGTCGAGACAGATTTTTGGAGGACAGACCTATGTCAGAATTTTTAGACTTTCTCAGACATCAGTTTGCCTACGTTGCGGTTGGGGAATTTAAACCAGGCAAATTTAAAGCAGCAGAAGAACTTTTTGAAAAAGCGGTTGCAACTTACGTCACAGGTTTCAAGGGCGCATACTTACTGCAATTACCTAATACAGACAAAGGTATTGCTATCGTTTTTTGGGAAAGCGTAGATGAAATGGCTGCTAACCATAGCGAAGCTTATCAGGAAATCTTAAATAAAATGACGCCTTTGTTTGTGAAAATACCAGACAGTGATGTTTATGAAATTGTTAGTGAAATTAAGCCAAAAAATGAATAGACTTGGCTGTTGGGTATGTTGAATTGATACTGGACTGAGGATATGGTAATGGGTAATATCGAATTGTAGGGGAGCATCCCGATCTAGTAAGATCGAGATATTATATGGCCAGATTTTAGGCTATAGAAATTTTGGGAGACAGGTAAACATCTTGAATGGCGTTAAATAATTTTACCCCTTCTTCAAAAGGTCTCTGAAAGGTTTTACGTCCAGAAATTAAACCGCAACCCCCAGCGCGTTTGTTAATTACTGCTGTGCGAATGGCTTCTGCAAAATCGGTTTTTCCTGAAGCACCGCCGGAATTAATTAAACCCATCCTTCCTGCATAACAGTTGAGGACTTGATAGCGAGTCAGATCGATCGGGTGATCCGTCGTTAAATCCGAATAAACCCGCTTGTCGGTTTTGCCGTAACTGTTACTGCTAGCTTTAGCAACAGCTTCGTAACCGTGGTTGCACTCTGGTAATTTTTGCTTAATAATGTCAGCTTGAATTGTCACACCCAAGTGATTTGCTTGGCCGGTCAAATCCGCTGCAAGGTGATAATCTTTGTCTTGTTTAAAGATGTCGTTGCGGAGATAACACCACAGAATTGTCGCCATTCCGTATTCGTGAGCATGAGCAAAAGCTTGACTGACTTCTTGGATTTGTCTGGTCGATTCCGGCGACCCAAAATAGATTGTGGCTCCGACTGCAACGGCTCCCAAATTCCAAGCTTGTTCGACGGAAGCAAACATTATTTGGTCGTATTGATTGGGATAAGTTAGCAATTCATTGTGATTTAACTTGACAATGAAAGGGATTTTGTGCGCGTATTTACGAGATACACTTCCCAAAACTCCTAGGGTAGTGGCGACAGCATTGCATCCGGCAGAAATTGCTAATTTAATGATATTTTCGCTGTCAAAATAGATGGGATTTGGTGCGAAAGAAGCGCCGGCTGAGTGTTCGATTCCTTGGTCTACGGGCAGGATAGATAAATAGCCGGTATTTGCTAAGCGTCCGCTAGAATATAGTTGCTGAAGAGAGCGGAGGACTTGAGGCGATCGATCGGTTTGAGCGAAAATGCGATCGACCCAATCCGGGCCGGGTAGGTGCAATAAATCTTTAGAAACTTTTGCTTGATAGCCCAGCAAGTCTTCTGCTTCATCGCCGAGCCAAGACTCGATGGAATTGGAAACTGATAGTGTAGCTGTCATACAGATTTCCCCTTCAATTTCAATGGTAGGCTAATGATTGTAGTCATTAGCCTTGCTGGTATTGTAGCAAAAAAATCCTAGTTGCCATCCGGGGGAATATCAGCAAAGTTTTTAATCAGATTAGAGACAAGAGCAACTTTGACGCGCTACTCTAGAATAAGCTGGCAGCTCAACAGCAGCTCAAGTACCAGCGCTCGATTCACAACTTCGCCATCAAAATGTCACACATATACTTTGATTCTGACAACGGTCACAAATCCTTTGAGATGCCCGGTGCTCGGCCGCATTACAATCCCGATCGCCCCGGTCAAGTAGAGCATATTTTCCTGGACTTAGTGCTGGATATTCCCAAACAAAGCTTTCACGGTACTTGCAGCATCCGCATCAATCCAGTCCGCAGCGGTATTGACAAATTAACTTTAGATGCCGTTAACCTAAAAATTAAATCAGTAAAAGTCGGCAATATCGAGCAAAGTTTTGAGAGTGATGGCGAATTTCTAGAAATTCAACTACAAGAACCAACCGCAGCCTACAAACCAATTACTATTGCGATCGACTATGCAGTCGAAAAACCCCAGCGAGGTCTTTATTTCGTCGGTCCCGACAAACACTACCCCGATAAACCAACTCAAGTTTGGACGCAAGGCGAAGATGAAGATTCGCGCTTTTGGTTTCCCTGTTTCGACTATCCCGGACAACTGGCAACTTCCGAAATTAAAGTACAAGTTCCCAAACAACTTTTTGCTATTTCTAACGGGGAATTAATCAACACAGAAACCAAGGGAGATGATAAAATTTATCACTGGTTACAAAAACAGGTTCATCCCAGCTATTTGATGACTTTGGCTGTGGGAGATTTTGCGGAAATTAAAGATGAGTGGAACGGCAAACCTGTTAATTATTACGTGGAAAGAAGCCGGGAAGCTGATGCCAAACGCACCATGGGCAAAACGCCTCAAATGATTGAATTTTTCTCTCAGATATTTGGCTACCCTTACCCGTTTCCGAAATACGCTCAAGTCTGCGTCGATGATTTCATCTTCGGGGGGATGGAAAATACTTCGACAACTTTGCTAACAGATAGGTGCTTGTTAGACGAACGCGCTACTCTGGATAATCGTGGTTCGGAAAGCTTGGTTGCTCATGAATTAGCTCACCAATGGTTTGGCGATTTGGTAGTCATCAAACACTGGTCTCATGCTTGGATAAAAGAAGGCATGGCTTCTTATTCCGAGGTGCTGTGGACTGATAAAGCATACGGGAAAGAAGACGCGGCTTACTATATGTTAAATGAGGCGCGCAATTATTTAGCTGAAGATAGTGCTCGCTACCGTCGCCCGATGGTCACTCACGTTTACCGGGAGGCGATCGAATTGTACGATCGCCATTTGTACGAAAAAGGCGCTTGCGTTTATCACATGATCCGCGCCGAGTTGGGCGATGAGTTGTTTTTCAAAGCTATTCAGACTTTTGTCCAGGACAATGCTCACAAAACTGTAGAAACTATCGATTTGTTGCGGGCGATCGAAAAAGCGACTGGCCGCAATTTAATGTTTTTGTTTGACCAGTACGTTTATCGAGGCGGTCATCCAGATTACAAAGTTGCTTATTCCTGGGATGGAGATAACAAACTAGCGAAAGTTACTGTTACCCAAACTCAGATCAAAGAACCTAAAAATGGCAATGCTAACAGTAAGGATGTATTCGATCTCAAAATTCCGATCGGCTTCGGTTACAAGCCGGAAAAATCAGATAGCGATGAGAGTTCTGCCTCCTCTGGGCCGAATCTGAAAACTTTCACAGTGCGCGTTTACGAACGGGAGCAAAGTTTCTATTTTCCTCTGGAACAGAAGCCAGCCTTCATTAGTTTTGATGTGGGAAATAAATACTTAAAAACAGTTAGTTTAGAGTTGCCGGTTGCCGAACTAAAAGCTCAATTACAATTCGATCCTGACCCTGTTTCCCGGATTTATGCCGCCCAAGCTTTGGCGAAAAAGGGAGGATTGGAGGTCGTGCATACGCTGTCAGAATCTCTGAAGAAAGAGCCGTTTTGGGCGGTGCGTGCGGAAGTTGCAGGCTATTTAGTAGAAATTAAACTCGACCAAGCTTTTGATGGTTTAGTAGCTGGTGTGAAGGATAAAGATGCTCGTGTTCGCCGTGCTGTGGTGGGGGCGCTGGGTAAAATCAAAACTCACGAAAGCTATAAAGCTTTGAGATCCATTGTTGAAAAAGGGGATGCTAGCTATTATGTAGAAGCAGCGGCTGCGAGTGCGATCGGGGGAATTGCAGGGGCTAACCTCGATGAAAAACCGACTGACGAACAGGTACTGAAAGAGTTAAAATTGGTGCTGAAAGAGCGTCAAGGGTGGAATGAGGTGGTGCGATCGGGGGCGATCTCCGGTTTAGCCCAAATGAAAACCTCTGAAGACGCGCTGAATCAGATTTTGAAATACACAGCCATTGGTACTCCCCAAGCTTTGCGCTTGGGTGCAATTCGTGCTTTGGGTACAATTTCAACAGGTCAAACTAATATCAATTTAGAACGGATTTTGCAGCGGCTGGCAGAATTGTCTAGAGAGACCTTTTTCTTGACTCAAGTATCTGTAGTTGCAGCATTAGGACAAATGGAAACTCGCAAAGCGATTCGGATTTTGCGTTCTTTGGCGGACCAAACTCCTGATGGGCGCGTTCGTCGCATGGCGGATGAGGCTGTGCAAAGAGTGCTCAAAAGCGCGGGTTCTGATGCAGCAGTGAAGCAGTTGCGAGAGGAATTAGACCAGGTGAAAAAGGATAATCAAGATTTGAAGAGTCGTTTGGAAAGTTTGGAGGCTAAGTCGAAACAAGATTAGGTTAAGTAGATAAACCTAAAAAACCCGGTTTCTTCGATAAATTTCGATTTATGTGAGATATTGAGGAAGAAACCGGGTGTTTGACATCGCGCGTAAGTTATGTAAAACCTGGGTGAAATTTATGTTTTTAATTTTCAAGTGTCAATTAAGTTGAACCAGTTTTTGCACTACAATATGTTTCCTAAATTATGAGTAGCAGAACAATTGTATTGGTGGAACAATCGGGGGTAATTCCCTACCGCCTTATGGACGGTAAAATTGAAGTAATGCTGATTACTTCTTCGGGAGGTAAGCGCTGGGTAATTCCCAAAGGTTTGATTGAACCTGACATGACTCCCGAAGATTCCGCGGCAAAGGAAGCTTGGGAGGAAGCAGGTGTATTGGGTCGAGTGTTTCCAGATTTGATGGGGACTTACGAATACTATAAGTCTGGTTGTACTTGGCAAGTAGATGTATTTTTACTGCAAGTAGAAACTGTGGTGGAAAATTGGCCTGAAGCTTATAAGAGAAAGCGGCAGTGGGTGAGTATTCCTAAAGCAATTAAGCGGGTTGATGAACCGGAATTGAAATTGATTCTTGGGGATTTGTCGCCTAGATTTTGGTAAAAATGAGTCCGGCGGTTTCAACCGCGTCTTGTCAAACAAAGTCCGCCTGCGCGGACTAAGATAAGAAGCTCAAAAGTCTAAACAAACAAAGTCCGGCGGTTTCAACCGCGTCTTGTCAAACAAAGTCCGCACAGGCGGACTAAGATAAGAAGTAAATTAAGCGTTAGCTGACAGGAAAGGAAGGCTTTCTGCTAGGTTATCTTTAACTTCAATTCCCTGTTTCATCGCCCAAAATTGGCTCAAAAAGTGGATTTGGCGCAAACCCACTATTAAATTTAAACCAGGTATGAAAATCCACCAAACTGTTAGCGGTTCTTTGATTCCTTCTTGGCGATACAGTTCGTTGACTGTGTTGTAAAGTTTGAATTGTACGATGTAAATCCAAGCAATGCCTAGGAAGGAAAACCAACCAAACCATCCGGGAACGTCGGGATCGTAGATTCGCAAAGCTTGGGGAATGGCTACTCCTAACACAAAGGGTAGCAAGCAGAGGGTTCCTGACCACCCGGTGCCGTTATAGCGGCGCAACTCTTCTTGAATAATCCATTTATACCATCCGTAGTACAGCAGCAAGGTGGCTGCGGATAGCAAAATTACTTTCCACAAGGAGCGGGGTTTACCTAAAGGTTTTTCGGACATATTGAAATGTAAGAGATGGATGGCAATCTTGATTATATTAAGATTTGTTAATTATTGCAAAATCATTTCTCGAATTGTGCGTGCTGTGGCGGGGGCGAGTAATACGCCGTTGCGATAGTGGCCGCTGGCGATGAGGATGTTGTTGTTACTGGAAAGTCGATCGATAATTGGTGCGGGTCGTTTTTCCGGGCGTGGGCGCAATCCTGACCATTGCTTGATAATCTTGGCTGTTGCTAAGGCTGGACAAAGGGCGATCGCCTTTTCCATGACTTGCTGCAACATATCAGCATTCGCCTGAATTTCCTCGCTATTTACCGGAAACTCTACCGTCGCCCCTACCCAATATTCCTGATTTTCCAAAGGCACAATATGGACGTCATTGCAAGTAATTACTGGGGCAAAATCAGGATTTTCTAGAGGTTTGGGCGATCGCAAATGTAGCGCTTGTCCCAACACCGGCCGAATGTCAACCAATTGATTTAATGATGCGGTTAAAGCAGAAGAGCCTAAACCAGCAGCTACAATTAGCCAATCGAATTCTAAATTTCCTACATTTGTTTGAATCTGACATTTTGCACCATTTTCAATCACAGGCAAGATGTCTGTTCCACAAGGTATTACATTGGTTGTGGGGTGGGCATTTTTCCCGCCCATGAGGCCTTGAACTTCTACCCCAAACTCAAAATTAACTCCTTTGAGCTTAGCAGCGTCAACTAAAGCTAAAGTCAGGGCTGTGGGATCGACTTGTCGATCGCGAGGTGAATAAATAGCACCAATAATATGATGATTGAGATTAAGATGAGGATGGCGATCGCGCACTTGCTCTAAATCCCAAATTTCCAAATTCCAACCTTGAGACTGGCGAGTGGCTTGCAATTTTTCCCACTTACTTAAATCCTCTCCCTCGGAACAAAGCATCAAAATTCCCTGTTTGTTAAAAGGAATTTTCCGCCCCGTCATTGCTTCTAATTCAGGAATCAGAGTTTCGTAATGCTGAAGGCTAGTTTCTCTTAACTGCCAATTTCTGCCCTTGGTTTTGTGGCTGATTACTCCCATCAATACACCGAGGGCTGCACCGGTGGATGCTTGTGCTGGTGGCTGTTTGTCGAATACAGTGACTTTCAGTTCGGGATAGTGGCTCAGTTCAAAGGCGATCGATGCTCCGACAATACCACATCCAATAATTGCAATACGAACCATTCAATTTTAGATTTTAGATTTAAGATTTTAGGAATGATAGAGGACACGGCAATGCCCATTAGTGTCAACTTAAGGTATAACCTATAGTCCGGCAGGGGTTGAAACCCCTGCCTCAAAGCTAAAGTCCTCTTAAGAGGACTGAAGAGAAGAATTTTCCACTCATTAGTCCTCTTCAGAGGACTTTAGCTATTAGACAGGGAATTCATTCCCTGGCGGACTGGCGGGCGACGTGGCAGACTTGGCGGGCTGACAGCTTAAGTTGACACCAATGGGCAATGCCGTGTCCCTACCCAAAATAATATTGTAGGGATACGGCACTGCGATCTGCTAATTAAGCTTTAGGAATTAGCTGCAAGAAAGCATCAAAATCCTTGACTGCTTTTTGATAGCTGCTGGTAACTTTTGCATAGTCAAGATCCTTAGCAGCAATATCAATATTCACCAAATCTGCAAACAAACTCTTGGTTAAATCAACGGCTTGTTGTTGATCTTTAGGTAACAAACTTACAGATACGGTTTTCATTGCGCCCCGCAAGTCGCCCAGAGGACCATGAATGTAAGTTCTGGTATCAACCCAGTTGCGTTTTTGAATTAGAGTTCCCAGGTTATCCATGCGCGATCGCAATTCTGTCAGAGTAGGAACATAACGCTGAATTTGCTGAACCTGCGCTGCTGTGTAAGTGGTGGGAACTTTTGCTTCCACACTGCTGCAACTTACTAGAAATGCCATCAGAAATGACATCATTAAGGCAAGAATTGAACGGAGACGAATCATGTCGATTTTAGATTTTAGATTTTAGATTTTAGATGGTTCGTTGCGATCGAATACAGGTTCTACGGAAAGCTCGTTCCCCGGCTCTGCCTGGGAACGCAGATTCAGAGACTCTGCCTCGCTCACCCAGCACCGAAAGTGAGGTACAAAATGTTAGTTTACCTCTTTTCGGCGCAGAAAACCAATTAGAGCATCACCAACTTTTTCTGACCAATGTTCTTGAGGATAATGCCCTGCTTGTTCTACTTTGACCAATTCTGCATTTGGCAAGGAACTAACCAACTTTTCCACTGGTTGCACACTCAGCCAAGGGTCGGTTAATCCCCATACAAATAAGGTGGGTTTAGTCCATGCTGAAAATCCCGATTCAATTTCTGCTATTGACTGTGGCAATTGAATATTGCGGACTGTGTTCATGAGCGATCGCCCCGCATCGGAACTCTTCAAAAATGGGCGGCGATAAACATCTAAATCTTTGTCTGATATGATTTGGCGACAGCCACCTTCTAAGGTTCTGTCCACCAAAAGTGGGTCTTGGGTCATCATATCGCCAATAAAAGGCAGTCCTAATTGCTGCATTTTCCAAGGTAATTTTATATCGGCTGTAACGGGTGTATTAATGACTACTAAACGTTCTATTTTATCGGGGTTGCGCAGGGCATATTGAATGCCTGCGGAAGCTAAAAATCCTTGAACTATTAGGTAAAATTTGTCTATTTCTAAAGCTTGAATAAAATCAGCAAATGCTTGAACAAAAGCATCGGGAGTGTAGGGAAAGTCGCGTTTGTCCGGTTTGGTCGATCGCCCATAACCGATCCAATCTGGTGCGATCGCCCGAAACCCGTTTGTCGCTAAATCGGGCATGATTGCAGTCCAAGTAAAACTCTGAGATGGCAAACCGTGCAGTAACAGCACAGGAGGTTTATCAGTTTTGTTAACCGGATTTGTTTCTCGATAAAACCATTCCAGGGACCCGGACTGGATTGTCTTTTCGTCAATTGACATTATTTTAAGAATGGGGAATGGGGAATTGGGAATTGGGAATGGGGAATTGGGAATTGGGAATCAGAAACGGCTAAAGCATCTTGGCAGTTGCTATCTATCAAACAAGAGGGCGGGGAATACCCGCCCTAATTACCTAGTAGTAGAATGTCTAGGACACTTTACTGGCGATCGAGTTAAAGCCACTATTAGAAATTCATTTCAGCAGCTTGAACTTTTTCGACTTGTTTCTTCTTGAGAACCAGCATGATTTGAGCCAACATGGTCAAGGCCAAGAAAGCCATCAACCCTTTAACGCGATCGGCACTTTGCAGCACAATCTCAACATCTTTTTGACCAAACCCACCTACATTAGGATTGTTTGTCAAAGCTTCACCTGCTGTCACAGTTTGTCCTTCAGAAACAAGCAGTTCAGGGCCCGGAGGAATTGTCTCAACAACTGCTTCACCTTCTGTCGGTAGAATTGTTACTTCATAACCGCCATCTTCTGGTGTGGAAATTTTAGAAATTGTACCAGCTACCGAAGCATTATAAACAGTATTATTGCTTTTTGCACCAGTAGGATAAACCTGACCGCGACCGCGGTTGCCACCGACATAAATTAGGTATTTACCAAAGTGAACGGACTTGTCAGTTGCTGGATTTGGCGACAAAACTGGGAATACCAATTCTTTGTACTGATCTCCTGGCAGTGGGCCCACTAAAACAATATTTTCTTGGGTTTCGCTGTAAGGTTGGAAGTAAAGATCGCCGACTTTTTCCTTCATTTCTTCAGGAATTCTGTCTTCGGGAGCAATTTTGAAACCTTCGGGCAACATGACAACAGCGCCCACATTCAAGCCGCCTTTGCTACCATCGCCAACTACTTGTTGAACGTTGGTATCGTAGGGAACTTTGACAATAGCTTCAAAAACTGTGTCCGGCAAAACAGATTGGGGTACTTCTACTTCGGTGGGTTTGGCGCCGAGGTGACAGTTAGCGCAAACAATTTTGCCCGTTGCTTCGCGGGGAGTAGCGGGTGCTGTTTGCTGAGCCCAGAAAGGATAGGCTAGTGCTGCTTGGGGAAGTGCGATGTCGCTGCTGAGGAAAAATGCAGCGGCGGCGATCGCAACTATGGCAGTTTTCGCGATCGTCCGAACACTGCGACGAACAATCGCAGATAAATTAATTTGTGGCATCAGAGTATTCAATCTCAAAGGTCTAACAATTTAGTCATTGGTCATTAGTCATTTGTCATTGGTTATTAGTTCTTGGTCCTTAGTCCTTGGTCATTGGTCATTAGTTGTTAGTTATGCGCATCGAAATATTTCCCAACTCCGACATTTTTACCTACTAACTAATGACTGCTGACTGCTGACTAATGACTAATAACTATGACCACCAAGGGGCTTCCCCGGTGCGGAAGTCAGTTTCTGTCCAAGGAGTAAAAGCCAGCTTGTCATCTGCGACAGTGGCGTGGGCCAGGGCCAGAGACAAAGGTGCTGGACCGCGTACCACTTTGCCCTCACTGTTGTATTGAGAACCGTGGCAAGGACAGATAAACTTGTTTTCGCTAGCATTCCAAGGTACGACGCAGCCCAAGTGAGTGCAGACTGCATTGATGCCGTATTCGGCAAAAGATGAGTCTTTTTCCACCACAATATAAGTGGGGTCGCCTTTGAGACCTTGAGCTAGGCTACGATCGCCCGCGGGATGGGAAACCAAATATTCACTGACTACGATGTCGTTACCCAGGGCATCTTTAGCTGTTACCCCGCCACCGGCGGCCCCACTCGAAGGAGGAATAAAATAGTTGACAACAGGATAGAGTGCGCCCAGTGCCACACCTGTGACAGTACCGAACGTCAGCAAATTCATAAATTGGCGACGCCCCATATCGGGGACATCGGGATTTCCAGCAGAAGTTTGAGCCATGACCTGCCTTTGCGTTTTTAAGTTACGTTTGTTTGCGAGCTGTAGCTGTGAATCTGTTACGTGCAGACAACGGCAATCATTGCGGTCTGCTTTCACTTTCATCTCGGCTGTGAAAATTCCTTTTAAGAATGCAGCTTCCAGCCTTTATTAGAGTATTATTACATTTTTTGAACTTTGTCTTTTATTGTTTAAGAAATTCACTCAGGAGAAACCATGACGGGCAAGGATTTACACCAGCTAATAATACAAAAGTGGGGAAAGTCTTACGATATCAGATTGCGGCGGACGCGGGGCAAGATTTTTGTTCAAGTTATGTGGAGGTATCTGGAACAGGTTTCTTTCCCGATGACGGAGGCTGATTATTTTGAGCATTTAGACGCAGTGGCCAATTACCTCAACGGCTGGGGCAGCAGCGCCCAGGTGAGAGAGTATATTGAAACTACTCGCGATCGCCCCCGTTTGGGCAAAGCTGTCAGCGTCCCTCTAGATTTGGGGGAAAGAGCCTCGGAGTGGCTGCTGGACGAGTTTTGAATTAGTTATTAGTCAGTAGTCATTAGTAAGTACCGATGGAGACAGCCGACACCAGTTACAAAATTGTACGGGCGATCGGATACCTTTGGTTCCAACGGGGCGATCGCTCCCGATCTAGCAGTCCCGACAGCACCCATTACCAAAATCTCAGACATAAAATCAGCATCAATTTCACATACAATGAGTTTCAGATATCCCGTGAAATTTAGGAGAATGTTGTAATGGGTGTTGCAGTTGGAATGGTTGAAGTCTTAGGACTTCCTTCTGCCGTAGAAGTTGCGGACTCAATGGTGAAAGCAGCCCGCGTTACTTTAGTTCGCTATGAGAAAATCACCCGTGCTTACTGGACAGTTATAGTTCGAGGAGATATATCGGAAGTACAAGCAGCCGTTGCTGCGGGGATTGAATCAGTTAAAAAGGTCGATGGTGGAAAGTTGCTATCGTATCATATTATTGCTCGTCCCCATGAAAATCTGGATTACATTTTGCCGATCGGTTACACCCCAGAAGTTGAACAGTTCCGAATGTAGTTAAGGTTTTGGCAAAACTTTGGTGTGGAATTTTAACATTTACTACTATAGAGACGCGGGCGATCGCGTCTCTATAATTTTTATCAACCTTAAAATTGAGCGATCGCCCCATACCCAGCCAAAAATTACCATCCCCCGGAAAATATTGATATAGCAATCCTAAATCATTTTTGAATTTCTTACTCCCTCCCCTTCATAAGGTCCGGGTTGGGGTGGGGTAAAAAACTTTACGACTCCTGCAAGGACTACTATACGACTAATTAAAAATTAGCAATTAACCCTTAGCAATTTGCATGACTACCAGTCTGCAAACTTATCCGTGGCCTCCATTAAACAGGTGCGAATTCCCGGTTCGCTCATCGAATGTCCAGAATCAGGAACTATAATAAACTCAGCTTCAGGCCAAGCACGATGCAGTTCCCACGCCGATATCATCGGACAAACCACATCATATCTTCCCTGAACGATAACCGCCGGAATCTTGCGGATGCGATCGATATTTAAAAGCAATTTATCTTCCGGTTCTATAAAACCGTTATTGATAAAATAATGGCACTCAATTCTGGCAAACGCCTCTGCGAAAGCATCAATTCCAAAGCTTTGCTTTAAATTTAAATCTGGAAATAACTTACTCGTACTCCCTTCCCAAATTGACCAAGCACGAGCCGCTTCTAATCTAATTTCAGCATCGGGACTCGTCAAGCGTTGATAATAAGCTGTTAGCAAATCGTCCCTTTCATTTATGGGGATAGGTTTAACATATTCCTCCCAAGCATCCGGGAAAATATAACTTGCTCCTTCTTGATAAAACCAGCGAATTTCTTTTTTTCTCAACATAAAAATACCGCGCAAGATTAAACCCTGACAACGGTCTGGATGGGTTTGACTGTAAGCTAAAGATAGAGTGCTTCCCCAACTCCCACCAAAAACAACCCATTGCTGAATATTTAAATATTCTCGAAGTTTCTCAATATCGTTGACTAAATCCCAAGTTGTATTTTCTTCCAATTCTGCATGAGGTTTACTTTGACCGCAACCGCGTTGGTCAAACATCACTAAACGCCATTTTGCCGGGTCAAAATATTGTCGGTAAAAAGACGGACATCCACCTCCTGGCCCCCCGTGTAGCAATACAATAGGTTTTCCCTCTGGGTTGCCTGACTCTTCAAAATGAATGGTATGGAGGTCAGAAACTTTGAGTTCTCCTTCGTGATAAGGTAGTCTTGGCGGGTAAAGTTCTCGCATTTTTTCCAGGATTTATAACGCGACCGTGTTTATTTTACAAGAAATCAGCGTCCTAAAAGCTTCACCAAACCTATCCCTCCAAAGTAAAGAGCTAACACTGCACCTCCTAAAAGACTTTGAGTCAAAGGGTCAGTTGAAGGCGTTAACACAGCTCCCAAAACTGCCGCTCCCAAGATTACATACCGCCAACCGGAGAGCATTTGGTTGGAAGAAACTATCCCTAAAATACCTAGCAAAACTTGGACGATCGGAATTTGAAACGCTAAGCCGGTGCTGAACATTAATAATAAAACAAATTCAAAGTATTTGTCGATCGACCATAATTGCTCTACCACATCAGCGCCGTAGGTGACAAAGAAATTGAGCGCCGCCGGAATCAAAGCGATGTAAGAAAATACTAACCCGCCCAAAAATAAGAAACTAGAACCGAAGAAAACAGGGCCGAGTAACCCCCGTTCTTTGCGAGTTAAGCCTGGGAGTACAAATAATGCTATTTGGTAAAAAATAAACGGGCTGGCGATTAACAAACCGCTGTAACCAGCCACTTTAATCGAGACAAAGAAATACTCTCCGGGAGCTAGTTGCAAAAATTTGACTGCTCCTGCTGGTACTTCTAGCAGTTTAACGATGGGTCTCACATATAAAAAGCAGCCTACTATACAGATTACTACTGCAATTAGTGAATAGAAAATTCGCCATCTTAATTCTTCTAAATGCTCGAACAAAGACATCTCAACTTCGTCGGGGAGTTCGTCGAGAAATTCGTTTTCCAAGTTGCGAGTACGGATTGCACCGTCGCCGATTGGTGCAATGCTGGGTTCGATGTTGTTGTCGGAACCTACTTCGGATGTCTCCAAGTCTGAGGGGGCTGTCATAGGGAATGGCGAATTGGTAATGGGGAATCGGGAATCGGGAATCGGGAATCGAGAATCGACCCTAAAAGTATTGGTCTTGATTATTATAACCAACAACAAACAACTAACAACTAATGACTACTGACTAAGGACTACTGACTTCTTCTTTATTCAATGACGATCGCAATTTTGCCAACGGCGCGCCCCGTTTCGCTGTAAGCGTGGGCTGCTGCTACTTCTTCGAGGCTGTAAGTGCGATCGACAATCGGCTCAACTTGACCAGACTCGATTAATTCCCGCAAACTCCCTAAATCGCTGGGATTAGCGTTAGCTACAATTAATTTAGCTTTTTTGCCAGACATAAACAAGCTTAAAAACATCGGCCCTAGGTTCTCGAAACTCGGCAAAGTCGAAATATAAATTCCCTCCGTTTGCAATACACTTTCGCAGTCCTCAAAGTTTTTCTTGCCGACAGCATCCAAGATTATATCATACTTTTGTATTTGTTGAGTAAAGTCAACTTCACCATAATCCAGAACAATCTCTGCTCCCAAACTCTGCACAAAATTTAGATTCTTGGCACTGCAAACTCCTGTAACTTCTGCCTTCATCGCCTTCGCAATTTGGACGGCAAACATCCCAACTCCGCCGGAAGCACCATTAATCAATACCTTTTTTCCAGCTTGAATTTCACCCAAATCCCGGAGTGCTTGCAAAGCAGTTAAACCTGCAATTGGTACTACTGCTGCTTCCGCATGAGTAACGTTTCGAGGTTTAATTGCCGCAGTAGATTCTGGTACAGCGCAGTATTGGGCACAAGCGCCACCACTCAGGGGATTTAAGAAAGTATAAATCTCGTCTCCCGGTTGAAATCTGGTGACATCTTGACCAACTTCCACTACAACTCCCGATATGTCTGAACCGACTATGCGAGGAAAGTTAAATCCTGACAATAGTTGCAGGTGTCCTTGCCGGATTTTCCAGTCTACGGGGTTGACGCTGCTAGCGCGAACTTGCACTAGCAGTTGATCTGGTTTGATTGTTGGCTGTTCCACTTCTCGGTATTGCAATACCTCAATGTCGCCGTAGCGATCGAACACAAGTGCTTGCATGGCGAATTTTTAGGTTTATTTCAAATATAACGCTCTATCCTGTAGAATTATTATATAGCAACGCTAAATCATTTGTGAATTTCTTACTCCCTCCCCTTGGTAAGGTCCGGGTTGGGGTGGGGTAAAAATATTTACGACTCATTGCTATATATACGTCTTCTCTTTCGTTTGTGAAGAAGATTTCTTTTTTTTTACCGCAGAGGGCGCAGAGAGCGCAGAGGTAGAGAAAAGATAGAGATTATGTGTTTTGAGATTATTACTATAAAGTACCTCTAAAGACTCACTGTTAAACCTTGGATATTTGCCCTAATTTATCACTTTAGCCAGAGGTTGAGCAAATTCTCAATGATTTATCTTTAAAATAACCAGATAGTCTGAGGTAATTTGATTATGACAACAAATAACGGAGTCCAAACAAAACGAGTTGCCATACTCATTGAAAATGGAGTTGAAGATTCCGAGTTTTTAGTTCCTTATAATGCTTTAAAACAAGCAAATTTTGATGTGGTTGTCCTCGGTTCTCGCACTAATGAAAAGTATGCAGGAAAACTGGGCAAATTATCCATGCAAGCAGACGGAACTACCACTGAAGCAGTAGCGACAGAATTTGATGCAGTGGTAATTCCTGGCGGTATGGCTCCCGATACTATGCGGACAAATCCTAATACCGTGGCATTTGTCAAAGAAGCTTTTGAATCAGGAAAACTCGTGGCGGCTGTTTGTCACGGACCACAACTTTTGATTGAAGCTGATTTGCTAAAAGGCAAAAACGCCACAGGTTTTTTGGCAATTAAAACTGACATGATTAATGCCGGTGCTAACTACATTAATGAAGCTTTAGTCATTGACGGCAATTTAATTACTTCCCGGCAACCAGGAGATTTAGCAATATTTACTACTGCAATTTTATCTAGACTTGGTTACGGTGGTAAAGAAGTCGGTTTGCCAGAAGAAAATGACACTAATGCAGAATGGTGGAAATTAGCTAATGCCTGGGGTGGTTCTACCCAAGGTGACATTGTTAAAGGCCTTAATACTGCCTTGGCTGGGGAACGCTATGCTTGTGAAGCTTTTGCAAATTATGCGGAAAAAACGCAAGATAGCGAATTGCGATCGCTCCTGACAGAAATGATTCAAAATAAACAACACCACATCATCGCCCTAGAAAGTCGTCTTCACGATTTCGGCGAAAAACCTTCGATTCCCGCCCAAATTGCTGATAAATACGCTAAGTTAAAAGCCTCTGTGCAAGGAACAGATGAACTGTTCTTGTTACGCAGCACTCTGGGGGATTTACAAACCGGCGTTGTCGATATCAACCACCTACGCGCTAAGTTCACAGATCCGGTATCAACTGCCATTTTTACAGAGATACAATCAGATTTGTCTAAATGCGAGCAAGCCGTTGCTAAAGTCTACCGCGCCCACGCTCTTTCCCAGGAAATTAAAGCTCCCAAACCTTCTACTAGCCCCGCTGTAAAAATGTAATCAGCAGGCGGTTAAATAAGTTTGCAGTTGCACGTTGACTCATTTCTGATTCCCTGCAACTGCAAACTTGTGCTGTGAAAAATTAAATTTACTGATTTCAGGTAAAATAAAACCTAAGACTGAAAAGCAGGTACTCAAATAACCACACGGTGGAGGGTTTTATTCAATGGGCTCTATATTCGTTTCGGCTGGACACGGCGGCTTTGAAGGAAATCAGCGCGATCCCGGCGCCATAGCTTTTGGCACCACCGAAGCCCAGGAACTTATGCTAATTCGGGATTTATTAGTACCTGAATTACGGCGACGAGGCATAGAAACTTTCTCCGTCCCAGATACTCTGAGTTTAGTACAAACTATCGCTTGGATCAACGACCGCTGTCGCGCCGGAGATGTGGCTCTAGAAATGCACATCGATGCTTTTTCTAATCCGAAAGTTCGCGGTGCTAGTGTGTTTTATATTGGCAGTAATCCTAAGCGAAAAGCTGATGCTGATTTAATCTTAAATGGCTATTTGCGACGTCTCCCAGGTATGGTCAGTCGTGGTTCAAGAGCAGATACTGAGGCTGGTGTTGGTAGTCTGGGATTTTGTCGGCGAGTGGCTATCCCTTCTCTGCTGATGGAGCTCGGTTTTTTGACTAATATCGATGACTTGCGAACTATTCAAACTCGCCGCCCGGATATTGCTCTGGGATTGGCTGATGGACTCGAAGCTTGGTTAAAAAATACGGGTTTGAAACCCTTACCAACACCCACACCTGCGCCGACACCCACACCAAAACCCACACCCACACCCACACCAGCACCCACACCCGCAACCATAACCACACCCACACCTCCACCCACACCCACACCCACACCTCCACCCACACCCACACCCACACCTCCACCCACACCCACACCCATAAGTTATCCACCAATTAATATCAACATTAACGGTGCACCCCACGAAGAGAAAGGTATTTTGGTGAATGGAAATGCTTTTGTTCCGTCAGAAGTTCTGGATATTTTTGATATCGAACCCGCTGCGCTTGACAGGCGGATTACTTACAATGGAATTGTATTTGTGCGAGCGATCGATTTGCGCGATCGCGATATTGCCGTAGCCTGGGATCAGTCCACAACCTCCGTATCCTTGCGATCGCGCCGTGATATCCTTTCAGGAGTGGGAAAAATCATGAATCGCGGTCAAACTACTGCCCAACAATTGACAGTATTCCTGACCAAAAACAACAGCAAAGCCCTGGCAGAATTTCCCAATTTACCTCAAATCTACATCCAAGAAGCAGCAGCAGAAAGCGTCAACCATGACCTAGCATTTTGCCAAATGTGTCTAGAAACAAATTTTCTCAGTTTTGGCGGTTCTGTGAAACCGGAACAATTTAACTTTGCTGACATGGGAGTCATCAACGCTACCAGTTCTGGCCTCTCCTTTCCCGATGCCCGGACAGGAGTCAGAGCTCACATTCAGCATCTCAAAGCTTACGGTAGCACAGAACCAATCAATCAACCTTTAGTTAAAGAAAACGTGCGTTTTAAGTTTGTCAAGCGGGGTGTCGCCCCCACGGTGAATGAATTGGTAGGACGATGGAATGCCGAACCCCAATACGCCCAAAAAATCCTGAATACAATCCGGTTGTTGTATGAAAATGCTGGTTTGTTATAACTGAGATCTTGCACTCATATCAAGAACAGACCCTCCCGCCTGTTCTTGATATGAGTGAGTTTTCTTTCTCGTTACCAGGCTCTTCCTGGTAACGCAGATCCAGAGGCTTCGCCTCAACTTAAAAAAAAAATTCAGATGTTAATTTTAAATTCCTCAATATAATTATGGTTTCCAACAATATCAGCTTCTCGGACATTCAAAATCATTGGGCGAGACAATTCATTGAAGGCTTAATGGAACGAGCCATTGTCAGGGGTTTGCCCGATCGCACTTTCAGTCCTAACACTAACTTAACCCGCGCCCAATTTGCCACCATAGTCAGCAAAGCATTTCCCACACCAGACAAACAAACATACCTGCCCTTTGCCGACGTTCCCACTACCTACTGGGCAGCACCAGCCATTCAAACAGCATTTAAAAGAGGCTTTATATCTGGCTATCCCAACAATTTATTTAAACCCGAAAATAAAATTACTAGAGTCGAGGCATTCTTGGCTTTAGTCAGCGGTATTTTCGACGCAAATACTGCCACACCGACCAATGTTGTTCTATCCAACATCTATCAAGATAGCACAGAAATTCCTAACTACGCCAAAAGTGCGATCGCCCTCGCAACTCAATCAGAAATAGTCGTCAATTATCCCAACTTAAAATTATTAAATCCCGCTGGAAACGCCACACGAGCCGATGTTTGCGCCTGGGTTTATCAAGCATTAGTTTATTTAAAAATAGCGCCCAAAATTCCCTCACAATACATCGTAACTATCGGCAAAACTCCCCCACCACCACTACCAACAGTGCAAGTCAGTCATCAGCGAGAATTTCGCGCAGCCTGGGTAACAACTGTCTGGAATATTGACTGGCCATCCAGCGCCAAACTCTCAACCGAACAGCAAAAAAACGAACTGCTGAAAATCCTTGACAGATTAGCCGACATGAATTTTAATGCTGTCATCCTTCAAATCCGACCAGCGGGAGATGCCCTTTACCCATCAGAATTAGAACCTTGGAGTGCTTGGCTGACAGGAACCCAAGGAAAGCCCCCCCAACCCTATTATGACCCTTTAGAATTTGCCATTACTGAAAGCCACAAACGCAACATAGAAGTTCATGCTTGGTTAAATCCCTACCGCGCCAAAGTTTCTAGCAAAACCCCCGCCACCGTCAGCCCTCACATCTCGGTAACTAATCCCGAATGCGTGTATGCTTGGGGCGATCAAATGTGGATGGACCCCGGAATTCCGACAGTTCAAGACCGGACTTACAAGGTGATTCTAGACGTAGTGAAGCGCTATGATATAGATGGTATTCACTTTGACGATTACTTCTATCCTTATCCGATTGCGGGCAAAGAATTTCCTGACAGCAAGACTTATAATAATTATCGCTCGCAAGGAGGGAAACTGAGTCGGGGAGACTGGCGTAGGGAAAATGTCAATAGCTTAATTAAAAAAGTAGCAGCCGGCATTAAATCCACCAAATCTCATGTTAAATTTGGCATCAGTCCCTTCGGCATTTATCGCCCTGGACAACCACCGGGAAGTCGCGGTTTAGATACTTACGAAGAACTTTATGCTGACTCGAAAAAATGGTTAGAATTAGGCTGGGTAGATTACCTAACTCCGCAACTTTACTGGCGCATAGACGAAACTGCTCAAAGTTATCCCATGTTGTTGAATTGGTGGGTAGCAAACAACCCCAAACAAAAACATATTTACGCTGGAAACAACTTAGGCTTACTTGACGGTAATAAGTGGACGGTTGCCGAAATCAACAAACAAATTCAGATCACGCGCAACCTAGATGAAAAGTTAGCCTTGGGCAATATTTTTTTCAGCATGAAATCATTTACTGACAATCGCCAGCAAATTTATGATAGTTTAAAAGCGACTACCTATGCCAACTTGGCACTGGTTCCTACGATGCCTTGGCTAAAGGGAACTCCGCCACCTACTCCGACAGGAATTGAAGTCAAAAAAGTGGCAAATAGTTCTGTTTTGAGTTGGAACAATTCAGCCGAAAATAATATCGGCTCTTGGACAATTTATCAGAAAAATGGTAATAGTTGGAAATTGATGAGAATTCTGCATGGAGAGACAGCAGAAGTAGCAATCCAACCGGGAACCTATGCTTTGTGCGCCGTAAGTAGAATGGCTGTAGAAAGTGCAGGAGTTGTGGTAGTTATTAGTCAATAGTTATTAGTCAATAGTTATTAGTCAATAGTTATTATTCAATAGTTATTGGTAATTGGTAATTGGTAATTGGTAACAACAGACAACAGACAACAGACGACAGACAACCCTGAACCCTGAACCCTGAACCCTCAGCAATTATCTTCCTCTAGACAGGAGACATCCTGAGAATAGATGCGCTATCCTAGGGTGAATATTTTAATGACAAAAAAATCCTATGGTTCCCTTGCGCGATGAAAATCCCACACGCATCACTCCCTATGTCACCTATGGACTGATTGCTGCCAATGTGTTAGTATTTTTGTACGAATTAACTTTGGGCGATCGCCAATTAACCCAATTTTTCTACTCCTGGGCCGTAGTACCTTGTCAGCTAACTAATATCTGTCGAGTTTCTCTACCCGCTTCGCCATTTCCCGAATGGACAACGCTAATTTCTTCCCAATTCCTACACGCAGGCTTTCTCCACATCGCCGGAAATATGTTATTTCTCTGGATTTTTGGCAACAATGTAGAAGACCGTTTAGGACATATAAAGTTTATAATATTTTACCTTACTTGTGGCGTTTTAGCATCCCTAACTCAGTGGTTTTTTGCCTCAGCATCGGCCATTCCTTCTCTGGGTGCTAGCGGTGCTATCGCTGGTGTCATGGGAGCTTATATTCTCCGATATCCCCAGGCCAAAGTTCTAACATTACTCCCCTTGGGAATCTTTATTACTACAGTGAGAGTACCCGCTTTCTTTTTTCTAGGATTTTGGTTTGTACAGCAGGCATTTAATGGCCTTGCTTCCTTGAATGCGCCAGCCAATGTGGGTATGGAATCTGGGGGAGTTGCCTACTGGGCCCATGCTGGTGGGTTTGTTTTTGGTGCTATTCTTGGCCCTTTGTTGGGGCTGTTTTCTGAAGATAATGAGATTTAGTGATTAGTTAGTAGTTATATCAATTCCGGTTGTATCGGAATGATTTAACCGCGAAGGCGCGAAGTACGCGAAGCAAGAGAAGAGAGAGTTTAATACAGGACGATGAAGAGAGGATTTTATATTATTGGTTATTTGTGATTTGCTTGACCCTGCAAATCACAAATAACCAGTAACCACTAACTAATGACTTTGTTTCTAGATGAAAGTAAAGTCAAATCCTGACAAAGAAGAAACGCCGGTTACACCGTTTAATTTCGCCAAAATCCGAGAATCACTGCCAGTGATATTATTGCCATTGCCATCATAAATGATGTAAGTGTTGCCGCCAGTGTCATAGGCAAATAAGAATGCTGTTCCTCCTAAAATATTAGATGAAACTGTTGTTTGCACGGGGAGTAAAACTTGGTTGGTGCTGCTGACATTCCCGAATCCGGGGGCAAAATTAAATTGATCGGCGATCGGCACTCCTAGACCAGTAAAATCTGTAATTAAATCATATCCACCTGCGGCGATCGCAGCATTGATTGCCGCGGAAGAAGCAGCATCAAACACTGGCCCTCCTGAATCAGGACTGGTATACCGGAATTGATTGCTACCACCCCCACCGGTCATAGTATCGACCCCTGGGCCACCTATGAGTACGTCGTTATCTACACCGCCGTTAATCGTATCGTTGCCACCTCTACCGTCGATCGTATCGCTGCCGGCCAAACCGTTAAAATTATCAGCCAAAGAGCCGCCAATTAGATTGTTTGGCCCGCTATCTCCTGGCAAGATTTGAACGGTGACAACACCGGTGCCTGGAGTTGTGCCGAATCCGTCGCTGATGTTGTAGCTAAAAGTAGTGCTACCGGGTACATTACCGGGGATGAATTGCACCTGAGAGACGAGATTTACGGCTATCCCCAGTTTGGGTGTGCCGACGTTGATGATGTTGAGTTTCGCATTTTGCGGGCTGACATCGTTGGCTAGCACGTCGATGAATGTGGGTAGCAAATTGTTCGTATTTGTGAATATGATGCCGTCATCAACTGCGATCGGACTTAGGTTAGTTGGAGTAGTTACCGAAGTATTGAAAGAATTGATGTTAATTGCGACTGCTGCTGCTGCTGTGCCACCCTGTTCGTCACTGACGCTGTAGCTGAAAGATCCAGCTTGTCCGATGACATCTGTTGCTGGTGTGAAATTCAGTCCGACTAATTCTTGAACGGTCAATTTTTGGTTGACGGCGATCGGGATTGTGCCGGTAACGACTAAACCGAATTTAGGATTTGGCAGTTGGGTTACAGTGGCTGACAGGGACTGACCCTCCGGGTCACTAGGGGCAGAAATGCTTAGAGACAGAGGCAAATTCTGGAAACCCGTTATCGTTTTGCCACTTTCGACGATGGGCGGCTGGTTAGGAGTTGGTGATGGAAAAGCCGGCGGAGTTGGACTCGGCAAAGTGGGAGTTGGGACAATGGAAGAATTCGGAGTCGGACTTGGACTCGGACTTGGACTCGGACTCGGACTTGGAACCAGTGTTGGTAATGTTCCTGGTGTCGGACTCGCGGTTGTTCCTGCTGATGTTGTGGGTGTGGGAGTTGTGGTTACTGGTGTGGGAGTTGTGGTTACTGGTGTGGGAGTTGTGGTTACTGGTGTGGGAGTTGTGGTTACTGGTGTGGGAGTTGTGGTTGCTGGTGTGGGAGTTGTGGTTACTGGTGTGGGAGTTGTGGTTACTGGTGTGGGAGTTGTTGTTCCAGTTGTGGAAGTTGTTGTTCCAGTTGTGGAAGTTGTTGTTCCAGTTGTGGAAGTTGTTGTTCCAGTTGTGGAAGTTGTTGTCCCAGTGGTGGAAGTTCTTGTGCCAGTGGTGGAAGTCGTTGTCCCAGTATTAGAAGTCGTTGTCCCAGTGGTGGAAGTTCTTGTGCCAGTAGTAGAAGTCGTTGTCCCAGTAGTAGAAGTCGTTGTCCCAGTGGTGGAAGTTCTTGTGCCAGTAGTAGAAGTAGTTGTGCCAGTATTAGAAGGCGTTGTCCCCTGAATGATGAAGGGATTGTCATCTACACGGGGTATTTGAGCTGTCGTGA
This sequence comes from Microcoleus sp. EPA2, assembly GCA_020882975.1. Taxonomy (GTDB): domain Bacteria; phylum Cyanobacteriota; class Cyanobacteriia; order Cyanobacteriales; family Microcoleaceae; genus Microcoleus. The sequence goes on from JAHRFD010000001.1 coordinate 435,858, forward strand.
ACTTAGATTCATCTAGCGCGTTAGCCCTAACATCAATTAAGACCGCCAAAAATTCACCAGTGCGCTTGTCTTGAATAATTGTGTTGCTAGAATTCGATCCTTGACCCTGAAAAATATTTAAGTCTGTAAAGCTCAAACCTCCAGCTAGACCGATCGAATCTCCAGCCTTAAAATCTGTAATTAAATCAGCATCGCCAATTTGAGGTCCACCAGTAGTCAAAAAACCGCTACCCCCAGCGGATGTGCCCACCCTACCGAGAATAAAGATATCCGCACCATCGCCTCCTGTCAGAGTATCAGTACCGCGATCGCCCCCGATAACATCATCCCCTGCGCCACCAGACACAGAATCATTGCCATCCCCCCCGAAGAGTCGGTCATCTCCATCGCCGCCATCAGCAGTATCATTGCCTAGGCCACCACTGATGATGTCTCCACCCTCTTCACCAAACAGCAAATCACTGCCAGCACCGCCCTGTAAGCAATCGTTGCCGGTATCACCAAAAATACTGTCATTGCCCTTGTCGCCCAAAATTAAGTCGCCCTCGCCACCTCCACGCAGAGAGTCATTCCCCTTACCGCCATAGAGTGTGTCATCACCTTCACTACCCAAGACAGTATCGTTGCCTTGGTCCCCAAAAACTTGATCGTTACCCCGATCGCCAATTACCAAGTCATCATCTTTACCACCCCGTGCGGTATCATTACCAGGGCCGCCATCAACTATATCCTTGCCGGCTCCACCGTTGAGATAATCATTACCATCCTCCCCTCTCAGTAAATCATCCCCATCGCGACCGAGAATGGTGTCATCCCCTTCACGGCTGGAAATGGTGTCATTGAACAAGCTACTGATGAAATAGTCAGAGATGCTGCTTCCTACCACTATGCCATCGACAAATATCGGTGTGGGGGGGGTCGGAGGGGCGATCGGAGTTGGTCGTGATACAGGCGTTATCGAAATCGTCGTTGTACCGGGCGATGAAGTCGTTGTACCGGGCGATGAAGTCGTTGTACCGGGCGATGAAGTTGTGGTACCGGTAGATGAAGTTGTGGTACCGGTAGATGAAGTTGTGGTACCAGTAGATGAAGTTGTGGTACCGGTAGATGAAGTTGTGGTACCGGTAGATGAAGTTGTTGTACCGGTAGATGAAGTCGTTGTAGCTGGTTGATTCTCTAACAGGAACAATGGGTCCCCTCTCAGAAAAGCTGCTGGTACTGCACTTGGCATAATTCCGCCTCCTTGCGACACTACTCAAAAATCAAACAATCGATTCTCAACAAGTCTTTTATGGGCGGGCTATAAGAGCCCACCCCCCAATCAAATTCATTCTTGGTGGAACAGGCAGGATGCCTGCTCTTAAGAATCATAACAATCTAAAATCTCAGGCTAGAGAAACTTAAACTGCGACGCAGTAATCACCGTGCTCAGAGAACCTGGGACTGTAGGAATAGAATTCAACACAGCCAAATCAAAAGCTGGGAGACTGTCATCAGCAGCATTCGGATCGAAGCCGAGAACATACTTGTTGAAAGTATTATTCAGATACACAAAGAAAGCTCCTGTTTTGCCCGAACCATTCTGATTTTTCAATACTGCATTCACTGCTTGAGCATTGTCGAATTTATTTTCAAACAAAATGACCGATTGCTTGCTGATATTGTCTCCGCCACTGCCAATATTTCTGACGATAAAACTGGTGAAATCGTTAGCAGTGCCAGAGTTAGTAAAGCCACCAAAGTTTGCGGACCTAAACAAGAAGTTATCGTTGCCATTACCGTTGTTAAAATCAGCAATAATGTCCACGCCTTCGCTAGGAGTTTCGTAGTAGAAGAAATCATTGCCAACATCGCCGGTGAGCAAGTCGGAACCAGCACCGCCGCCGATAATATCATTGCCCGCACCCCCAGAAAGCGAGTCATTGTCATCAGCACCCAACAGCAAGTCGTTGCCGAAGCCGCCACTCAGACTATCGCTGCCAATGCCACCATCGATGGTGTCGTCTCCCGCATCTCCTAACAACGAGTCGCTACCAGCTTCGCCCAAGAGATAGTCGTTCCCGGCACCTCCGAATTCAGTATCGTTGCCCTCTCCACCCAAAATAGTATCGTCGCTGTCGCCACCGGAGAGGGAGTCGTTATTGATACCGCCATCGAGTAAGTCTCTGCCGATACCGCCGTCGAGGTTGTCATCACCAACACCGCCTTCGATGGAGTCGTCGCCAACCCCGCCAAATAAGGTGTCGTTACCAACGCCCCCAAGTATCGAGTCGTCGCCAACTTCACCAAGTACGGAGTCATTGCCTGTGCCACCGTCAATGGTATCGCTACCGTCACCGCCACTGAGGATGTCGTCGTCATTACCCCCAAACATCAGGTCATTACCTACCCCGCCTAGGAGGGAATCGATGCCGTCTTCGCCGTCGATGGTATCGTTGCCTTCGCCTCCGTCGATGGTGTCGTTGCCTGTAAAACCTAGCAGAGAGTCGTTCCCTGCTTGACCTAATACTAGGTCGTTGCCGGCTCTGCCGTCGATGATGTCGTTGCCATCACCGCCACTGAGGGTATCGTCCCCCGCGCCCCCGATGATAAAGTCGCTGAGGTTGCTGCCTGTAAAGCTGCTGGCTGGGAGGTTGCTGCGATCGACAATACTATCTACAACGGTAATACTGAAGGATGCCGGTCCGATCGTCCCTGAACCGTCTGAGGCTGTAAACGTAAAGCTGTCGTTGCCACCAGTCGGTAACAGGTTGTATTTGATGATGTTGTTATTGATATCATCTTGGGTGAATTTACTGCCGACATTCAACAAAGCGGTACCCCTTTGGATAAAGCCTTTGTTAGCGTTAGGGGCTTGAGTAATCGTGTAAACAATTTCCGACGGCGTGTTGTCGGTGTCTGTAACTAACAAATCGGCCGCCGTAATTGTCCCAATCGGAGCACTTTTAGCAACAACTACACCATCATTAATTGCTAGTTTCGGCGGGCTACTGACGTTGATTGTCGCTACTGCCTGACTTGTACCTCCTCTGCCATCTGAGATGGAGTAACTAAAGCTGTCTGCACCAGAAAAGTCAGCATTCGGGGTGTATTTGAAACTGCCACCGCCCAAAGGAGTCAAACTCCCCTTGCTGGTGGCGGTAAAAGTGGTAACAGTCAGAATGTTATTGTCTGGGTCAGTGTCGTTTAACAGGACGTTGAGACTCAGTGTTTGTCCCGCCACCGTGGTGAAGTTGTCGTTGACTGCCTTTGGAGCCTGATTGGGCAAGGGAATAGGAGTTGGTGTCGGAGTCGGAGTTGGTGTCGGAGTCGGTGTTGCAGTCGGAGTTGGTGTCGGTGTCGGTGTTGCAGTCGGAGTTGGTGTCGGTGTCGGTGTTGCAGTCGGAGTTGGTGTCGGTGTCGGTGTTGCAGTCGGAGTTGGTGTCGGTGTCGGTGTTGCAGTCGGAGTTGGAGTCGGGTCTGGAGTTGGTGTGGGGAGAGGGGTAGCGCTGCCGGGAACTGTCTGGCCAATCACAAAACTGCTGCGGCCGAGGGTTCTACTGTCCACTCCGGGCAATACTGCTAAAAAGTCGCCACTGACACCGTTGCGAATAATCGTACTGCCTGCTTTGGTGTCGCTGCTTTGGAAGATGATCAAATCTTCAAACTTGAGGTCTCCGCCTAACCCAATTAGATCTTCGCCAATGCGAAAATCTGTAAAAATATCGGCATCACCAATGTCAGGGCCGCCGCTGGTGATAAATACGGGGTCTGTGCTGCCACCAATGCCGGGAGAGCTAACACGGGCCATGACGAAGACATCTTTACCTTCGCCTCCTGAAACTAAGTCTTTGCCTGTTTCTCCCCACAGAACGTCGTTGCCCGCACCACCATCCATGATGTCCTCGCCAGCACCGCCGAAAATGATGTCGTCCCCATCATTGGCAAAAATTGTGTCCGCGCCGACGTTGCCGTAGAGCCAGTCGCCTCCTTCGTTGCCAAATACCAGGTCGTCGCCATCGCCACCGAACAGGGAGTCGTTACCTTGGTCGCCCCAAACAACGTCATCACCTCGATCGCCAAACATACTATCATCACCCAAGCCACCGCGCAGGCTGTCACCGCCTTTGCCCCCGAAAGTTGTGTCTCTGCCTTCCCCTCCCACTACCGTGTCGTTGCCGTCATTACCATAAAGCAGGTCGGGGTTATTTCCGCCGTCTAGGGAGTCGCTGTTTTTGCCTCCGTAGAGCGTATCTAGTCCTGAACCGCCGTCGAGAGCGTCGTTACCTGGTCCCCCGAATAGTACATCATCATCTTCGTTGCCAAATACCAGGTCGTCGCCCTCCCCACCTTGGAGGTTATCGTTGCCTTGCAGCCCGGAAATCACGTCGGGGCCGATACTGCCTATCAAGGAGTCATTTTGGTCTGTACCGCGGATAATCCCGCCGATGATTGCGGGTGTGGTGTTGCCACCTGTGCCCAAGGTGTCGTCTATCCCCCCAAATGTATCGTCGGCGGGAGTTGGCGTTGGCGTTGGCGTTGGCGTTGGCGTTGGCGTTGGCGTTGGGGTTGGCGTTGGGTCTGGAGTTGGGGTTGGCGTTGGGTCTGGAGTTGGAGTTGGCGTTGGCACCGGAATAAATGGTACTGCTGCTGGCATAATTTTGGCTCCTTTACACAATGATTATGATTGACTTTAAAACTGATTGATATCAGTTAGTTGCCAAAATTTTGGCCTTACATTGATTAATAATCTGATTCTGTTCTAACATACTAAATTAAGTGGGCAATGGGTAATCGGTAATCGGTAATCGGTAATCGGTAATCGGTAATGGGCGGATTAAACGGCAGGGATTGGGTATTGATGTACTTGTTATTGGTTAGGGGAAGTAAAAACTAACAAATAACAAATAACAAATAACAACTAACTAATTTATTCTTCCTTCTTGTTTCTGGTTTCTACCTTCTACCCATCGCAGGTCTTTGGTAAGAAACAGAGTTGTGAATTAGAGGCAGAAGTGGCCCGGTTTGTTCTTGTCCGTTAACGGCGAGTTCGCTGTGGCACAGGTAAAGTTGGGAACAGCGACTTAACAAATCTACCAGAATTCGCCGCAGTCGCTGTTGTCCTTCTGTTTCTTCGTCTTCACTTTGCCACGATCGCCCCTGTTGCGATCGCCAAAACAAAGGAGCACCATACAACGTAGCCGCACCCCCACTCAGCCACAGCGGCGAACCCGCATCTAGCCAAAAATGCCATTGGTGGGCGCGACGACTGCTGCGGTACTGAAAGATATTGGCGATGGTGACGGTTTGGCCATCTGGTCCATCTGGCCTGACTGGAAAGGGATTGGCGGTGACGGTTCCTTGGCGCAATAAATGAATAAAACGGGCGATTGTCTCGGAATCGCCACCGGACTTTGGTTCTATTTGCTGCATTCGTCCGTCTATTTCCCAATAGTGAGTGGCAGTTTCCATTAATTCTCGCAGGGCTGCTAGTCGATCGTAGGCTAGGTATCGATCGAAGATCAGAAATTTCTGGATAGCTCGATCGAGCAAGGAAATAGGACTCGGCAACAGTCGCTCCTGTTGTTGCCTCCGCTGTTGTTCGATCCACTCCACAATGTCCTCGTAAGCAGCCGCCGCTCGGTATCCAAGTCTGTCCCATCGAGGAAAGGCTGTCAACGGTAACAATGGGGGTCGATCGAGATTGGGACAAAAACAGTGATCGGCAATTAAACCAGCTCTCACGGGGTCGATCGATTTTAGATATGGGATTTTAGATGTGGGATTGTTAGCCTCTGCTTCGGGTTCCTCTTCCCATGGGCGGTTTCCCTGCCTGCTTAACACTACCAGCATTTCCGCTACTGCGTCTCGATCGACTAAACGGCCTAGTCCCGGATAAACTAACGCTAGCACTGTTAACAAAGCTCGAATCGCTGGGGTACTTGACAGGGGACGCTGATCGTTGAGAGATTCCGTGGCGATGTTGTCGCGGGCTAAAATTTCTGTGAGGGTGTAACGGGCGATCGCATCTATACCAGGAGCAATTACGGCTATCTCCCCCGGTGCCACAGCCTTTGAATTAACAGCCTCAGCAATGATTTCAGCGGTTTCTCGCAGCAGTTGGGCCCGCGAGGTAGTTTGGATCGATCGCACCTCCCCAGAAAAACTCAAACCAAAAGGATAAAAAGCATCAAAATTAACAGCTAAATTCACCGCTAACTCACCAATATCTTTAGCTAAACCTGCTTTTCGATCCAAGTATTCCACTGTGGCACAGCGTGTTTCCAGTTGGGCCATATATTCCGTATCAGCCCCCAAACCCAAGCGCACTCCTCCATCTGGATTGTAGGTGAAGGCCCCCGTCGCCCCAGAAGACAGCAGAAACTCGAACAAATCGCGACTGATGGCTGGATAATCATCCACATCGTCAGCGATGACTGCTTGGTATCGCGAGGCTAAACGCTCTTGGTAAGTGGGATTCTGCAACAGATAGCGCCAGTAGAGTTCCCCAATAATTCCGTAAGTCAGCAGCCCCCTTGTCAAACACCATTCCCGCCATCTTCCCAGCAACTCTCCCATGCTAGTCCAAAGACGAGTCTGGCCACTTTGCTGAGTAAATCCCTGTTCTAGAATAGTGGGAATTGCTTCGATCGGTGTCCCGCTAACCGCAGCCAGTTGTAACAAATCTAGAGTTCGACGCACCATGCGATTTGGACTCACCCCTGTTTGTTGCAAAATCCCTTCGTCTAGCTCGTGACGCCATAGTCTAGTTGCAAGTTCCAGTTCAGTTTCAGGTTGCAGCCGCAGAGGAAATTGGACCCTCAATTCCAGGGAATCCACTAGCAGCGGCCAAAAAAGCATTACCTCCTGCTCGAAAAAGCCAAAGGGTGTGGTTGAGTTAAAGGTATATTTTCCTTGGGTAGCGACGGCGATGCGATCGGCCAATTCCAGGCGATTTTCTCCATTAGCTGCTAAAACTAAAATTGCTCGACCAGTCTGTCCTACCCTACGATGGCCAGAACCCAAGCGAGTTGAAACTCTTGCTGACAGAGGCTTAACAGTTTTGCTCCACTGGCAGAACTGTTCTATTAGGCGACTGGTTTTGCCACTGCGAGCGGCTCCGACAATCCAAATTGAATCCGAAGACACGATTTCTAATCTAAGTAAGTTTGCTACTATACCATGAATACTTTAATAATCCCACGGTAGACTAACCAGCTTTAGCTATGAATACTTCTCCCTGGAACAAATTTGTAAAATATCTCTACAGTGCTCGCCAATGGTATCGAGAAACGCCCGAAAGAGCTCTAGAACAAGCCTACGAAGCTGCTTTGGCAATTAAGGCGATCGAAGACGAGCATTTTGGTGGTCAACCCATTGGCGATCGCGCGGGCGATTACGGAGACAGCACTTTATCTTACTTTAAATCCGATCTACAAAAATACCTAAAAGCCATTCAAACTAGAATGGTTGAGTTTAATGCCAGCCGTGCTTTTTTGGAACTACCAGAGCGGGTGGCTGCTCAACCGAAGAGTGGAGTTTTGGTCGATCGTTACCACCGTGGAGTCGGCATAGATACCAAAGATCGAGCCTCCCTTGTATTTGAAAAGTTAGAGTTTATTGATGGGGTCATCGCCCGCTACATTAATCGTAAACCCACGGCTATTGTACAAATTTCTAATAGTCCCAATCTTCCCATTAGTTCTAAAACTGGCAGTCCTCATCCTTACCAAAATAACGGTTCCCCTAACTCCATCCCCACTGACGCTGAGGGAGTTGATACTTATACTGAGGAAGTTAGTTTATTACCCAGATCGCTCTTGGGAACCTTGAATCGCATTACTAAAGAGTTAGACCCGGCCGCCGAAAAAGAAGTAGTTAAAAATTTTCGCAACTCAAAAATAAAAACAGTCATTTCTTTGAGGTTTATTTTACTTTTGATATTAGTCCCCCTGTTGACTCATCAAATTGCCAAAACTTTTATAGTTGGACCGATAGTCGATCGGGTAAGAACTAATAACAATGCTCCTCTTTTTATCAATGTTGATTTGGAAGAAGAAGCATTTAAAGAATTGGAAAAGTTTGAGCAACACCTGAAATTTCAAACATTAATTGGTAGGGCTCCAGCTATTTCTCCAGAAGAAACCGAAAAGAGAATTGAAGAAAAAGCTCTGGAAATAGCTGAAGAATTCGGGAATGAAAGCTCTGGGGCTATCAAAAATGTGTTTGCGGATTTGATTTCCGGTCTGGCTTTTGTGATGATTCTCCTCACCAACAAGAAAGAAATTGAAATTGTCAAGTCTTTTATGGACGATGTAGTTTATGGTCTCAGTGACAGTGCCAAGGCTTTTGTGATTATTTTGTTTACCGATGTGTTTGTCGGATTCCACTCACCCCACGGTTGGGAAGTAATTCTGGAAGGTATATCAAGACATTTCGGACTACGAGAAAATAGGCAGTTCATATTTCTGTTCATTGCCACTTTTCCTGTGATCTTGGATACCGTATTTAAGTATTGGATATTCCGCTACTTAAATCGGAGTTCTCCTTCTGCTGTGGCTACTTACAAAAATATGAACGAATAGGGAATGGGGAATGGGGAATCGCGCATTGGGCATTGGTTATTAGTTGTTAGTTATTAGTTGTTGGTTATTGGTTATTGGTTATTAATTACTGGTTATTAAACTAACAACGAACCACCAACAACTAACCCCCAACAAATAACCAATCACAAATAACAAATAACAACTAACCAATAACCAATATTTTTTACCTATTCCACATCTTCTTGCGCTGTCGGCGATTCGCCACTGACTCCGCCAGCCCCAAACCCAGAAAATTACTTAGTAGCGAGGCATTACCGTAACTCAAAAAAGGTAGCGGAATTCCCGTAACAGGTGCCAAGCCGATATTCATCCCAATATTCACAAATACTTGAAAAATCAACATTGACAGTATTCCAATTGCCAACAGAGAACCAAAATTATCGTTAGCAGTTTGAGCAATAATCACCAACCGTAAACAAATTAGCCAGAAACAAAATAAGACTAAAACACAACCAATAAAACCTAATTCTTCGCCAATTGCTGAAAAGATAAAGTCCGTATGTTGTTCGGGAATAAAGTTAAGTTGAGTTTGGGTTCCTTGATTCAAACCCCTCCCCTTTAGTTCCCCAGCACCGATCGCAATCCGAGATTGAATCAAGTGATATCCGCTACCTAAAGGGTCTTTTTCTGGGTTTAAAAACCCAGTCAGGCGCATTTTTTGATAATCTTTGAGGAGCACGCTCCAAAAAATATGTCCGACGTGTCCCGAAACCACATTCACCAACACTGTACCGAAAGTCCCCAACCAGCGCCAAGGTAGAGACCGCCAAGCAATCACACCCGCCACTAATATCCAACCTACCCAAATCGGTGTAGACAAGTTATTGAGGAGCACCGAGAACAGAGGAGAAAATAACAAAATCAACCAACCGGGATTGACATTACCCCAGTAAAACATCCCCATGGTTATCGCCCCAAATACCAAAGAAGTACCCAAGTTTGGTTCGGCAAAAATCAATCCCCAGGGTACAGCCATGATTGCTAGCATCTTCAACATATCCCGCAACGTAGGGACTGTTTTATCGTGCATCAGGGCTGCTAAAGTAATAATCATGCCGATTTTGGCAAATTCTGACGGTTGCAAGTAGAAGCCGCCGATATTAATCCACCTTTGAGCACCGAGCCCTGTACTACCGATAAACCGCACCGCAATCAGTGACAAATTGATCGCTATGTAGATTGGCCATTTCCACTCGATCAATACTTCGTACCGACACCGGGAAATGAGGATGGCTAAACACAAACCTACTCCGCCTGTAACCCAGTGTCGCCACCAATTGATCAATCCTTGATTGATCTCAACACTGTGAATCATAATTCCCCCGAATACGGTGAGGCCGATGCAGGCGGCGAACAGCCAGGGGTCTATTTCTGCCCAGGGTTTGAGGATTGATTTCCAGGGATTTTTGACTTGTATTCTTTGAAACATGAGGATTTTAGATTTTAGATTTTAGATTTTAGATTATCGGGTCGATTTTCGGAAGTTCTGGATATGTTTGTGGCTATTGAGAGTTTAAACCTTACTGTACTCCCTCGGTCTGGCTACGTCAGATTCTTCGGCGACTACTAGGGGTGTTCCGGGAAGGGGAGAATGGTTTGGAGTTTTGGGGGCGGTGGCTGTCAGTCCCCGCCCCGCCTGGGTTGAGGATAAGTGGTGATTGGTTATTTGTGATTGGTTATTGGCACGCGATCGCCACCAATCACAAATCACCAACAACTAATCTATATCTGTTCTTGACTATCTTGTTGCCAAAAGTCTGATGACTATTTAGACGAAGGGGCTGGTTCATAAAGATACTCAAAGCCGTTACCATCGGGATCTCTGCCATAAAAGGATGCAGTACCGTCCCGGTGTTCGTGAATGTGAGTGACGGAAACACCTTCAACTTTGAGTTGTTGGTAGGCTGATTCCATTTCGGTGCGATCGTCAAATACGAACCCAAAATGTGGCCCTGCTTGATCGTAAGTAGGACTCAACAGCGCCAGTCCGTCTTCTCCTGCTTTCAAATACGCCCAGTCTGCATCTTTCCAGACTAACTCCATACCCAAGTTTTGGTAGAAATCAGCAGATTTTTCAATGTCTTGCACGCAAACGGCTACGTGACCTAATCGTTTTAGTTTCATATCTACAAAGTTTATGGTTGTACTTTACTTGATTGTATCTTTTTTTATTTTATAGGAGCGCACCTTAAACACCTTTTTTTCATCTCTATCCTGCTGTTCTTTCAGGGACTGTTTAAAATTCTGGCGGTAAAATTTGAATGGTGTTAATATAACATATATATAATGATGGCCAGTTTCCGGCTACGGAAATTACAAATTTTCCCAAGCCGAGGGCTTGTTATACCACAGTTCCTGTCATGCCAATTACTAAATTAGCGCGTTGTAAAATATCTGCAAAAGCATCGGAATAGCAAAGTATTTCCACACCTATTTTATGTGAATAATTAGGTTTAAGATCGATAAAAATCTGTTTTTCTGAATGATTTTTCCAGCCAGACCGCAGGGCAATCTTATCTAATTCGGGCATCAAAGAGGGAACTAAAGCAGCTAGGGGAGGAGAGTAAACGCGGTAAGATTAAACCTAAATTGACTCGACCTTGATCGTAACTAGAATGAGCTGACAGAAAAATTATATAGGGGCGATCGGTCAAATGGGCGATCGCCGCCACTACAATATCCCCAGTGGCCACAACTAAATCGCAGTGGGGCGAATGCCTCCAAACAGCTCGCAATTGCTGGCAAGTCAAAGCAATCAGCCCTGCCCCAATATCTTTGACCAAAAATATGGGATTCATGTAAAAAATGCCACCGAAGGGCATTTTACCGGTAGGCCCAATCATCCGTACACCCGATCGAGCGTAAGGAGCCCCGTCACCGACAATGGGCATCGCTGCCAGATGCTCTCAAAGCGGACAAAATTTGACAGTTAATCGCGTCTTCCCCGTGGCCATTGCTGAGGAACAGTACGCCTTTAAATTTCATACCATCAGAATCAAGATCTAGTTTTTTTCCACTCAGTGGCGCGATCGCTACCTGCCAGCAGGCTACGATTTTGTTAATCTAATTTAAATACATTGTGGAAGTGAAACAGCGTGAATATTGAAATTGGGCGGGGCAAAAGCGCTCGCCGAGCTTACGGCATAGATGAAATCGCGCTCGTACCAGGACAGCGCACCCTCGATCCGAGTCTGGCAGACACCCGGTGGCAGATTGGCGGGATCGATCGCGAAATCCCGATTATCGCCAGCGCCATGGACGGAGTAGTTGATGTCCGCATGGCCGTTTTACTGTCGGAATTGGGAGCACTGGGAGTCCTCAACCTAGAAGGAATTTACACCCGCTATGCCGACCCCCAGCCAATATTAGAGCGCATCGCTTCTGTCGGGAATCACGAATTCGTCTCCTTGATGCAGCAACTCTATGCCGAACCGATCAAGCCAGAATTAATCACTCAGCGAATCAAAGAAATTAAAGAGGGAGGAGGGATTGCTGCCGTCAGCGCTACCCCCGCGGGGGCAAGCAAATACGGCTCAACAGTTGCCGCCGCAGGAGCTGATATATTTTTCATACAAGCAACTGTAGTATCAACAGCTTTTCTGGCCCCGGAATCGGTAGCGCCTCTAGACTTAACTCAATTTTGTCAAGAGATGCCGATACCAGTAGTTTTGGGCAACTGCGTCACCTACGAAGTAGCCCTCAATTTAATGAAAACAGGCGCTGCTGGCATTCTGGTAGGCATTGGACCGGGAGCGGCTTGTACTTCCCGTGGTGTGCTCGGTGTGGGCGTTCCCCAAGCCACAGCAGTAGCAGACTGTGCAGCAGCGCGGGACGACTACTATCGCGAAACAGGCAAATACGTGTCAGTGATTGCTGATGGTGGTTTAATTACCGGTGGCGATATCTGTAAGTGCATTGCTTGTGGTGCTGATGGCGTGATGATTGGTTCTCCCTTCGCTAGGGCCGCAGAAGCCCCCGGCCGTGGATTCCACTGGGGGATGGCAACCCCCAGCCCCGTTTTGCCCCGTGGCACTCGCATTCGAGTGGGGACAACGGGTACTTTGGAGCAGATTCTCCGAGGTCCGGCCCAACTAGATGATGGGACTCACAACTTGTTAGGGGCTCTGCAAACTAGCATGGGAACCCTTGGTGCTAAAGACCTTAAGGAGATGCAGCAAGTGGAAGTGGTGATTGCTCCTTCTCTGCTGACGGAGGGTAAGGTCTATCAAAAAGCTCAGCAATTGGGTATGGGTAAGTAGAAGTGCTTGCAACGTACAAGCTTACCTTTACAAATTTTGTGAGATAGTCTCGAAATTTACATAATGTTGTGGAATTATCGAGGAGGAGATGTCACAATAGAGTAAGCGGAGACACAAGTTTCCGTTCACTCCTCACACCACACTCCGCCCGAACTACTGTTTGGGCGGTTCCTTTTGTAACAAAGTTCTAGTTTTTAGTGGTTCAGTAAGGGTTTGAGGGTTTTGATAACGGGTTGTCCCTCGATCGCCCACTTTCTAGCTTGTTCCCTCTTCTTTGGACATTGTGTCCTCTTGCTTCTCCCTCCTAAAATATTTAGTGCGACTGGTTACACTTTTTGCTAGAATTATAAACCGAGAAATAGTATTTACAAGGATGGCTAGGGATGTCAGCAGCCGCGCAAGTAACCGACTCTACCTTCAAGCAGGAAGTGCTCGATAGCGAAGTTCCAGTTTTAGTTGATTTTTGGGCTCCTTGGTGCGGGCCCTGTCGGATGGTCGCCCCTGTCGTAGATGAAATTGCTCAGCAATTTGATGGACAGGTGAAGGTAGTAAAAGTTAATACCGACGAAAATCCTAACGTGGCTAGCCAATACGGTATCCGCAGTATTCCAACACTGATGATATTTAAGGGCGGTCAACGGGTGGATATGGTGGTTGGGGCAGTTCCGAAAACTACTCTGGCTAACACTTTGGAAAAGTACATTTAACCACTTTTGAAGATCTACCAAAATCTACCCAAATATATCCAAATTGGGTAGTGACTGGGAGGTTGATTAACAGTTTCATGAGATATTCAAAGACCTTTCCTGGAATTAAAGACCTCTTTGATAACAAGCAGCTTGCAGGAACAGAATAGAACTTAGGTTAATTGATTCCTGAACTCTACTTATGGCTGATGAGTCTGGTTGTACCCTTGATTTTCAGTTGCTATTAATTGTTGCAGTTGCAGAAAAATTCATGATTCCTTCTCCGTCTGGCAAAGCTTTTGAATCTCTCCAGGCTAAGGTGATAGATTTGATTAATCACTTGCCTCTGTTGAAGCACCAAGAGTGGATCGGACGATCGCTCTCTACTCTAGTGAGAATAGCCGGAGAGGATCTAGATCGCCTAGACTGGAAAATTATCTCCGCATCTCTGGGAGATATGGAAAAGGCTTTCTCCATGTTTTATCCTTACCGTCACGTTCGCAAAATAGTGATTTTTGGTTCGGCGAGAGTGTCCCCGGAATCGCCAGAATATCAGATAGCCAAAGATTTTGCGACAGCCATTACCCAACAAGGGTTTATGGTGATTACTGGCGGTGGTGGGGGCATCATGCAAGCAGGGAATGAGGGGGCCACTGCGGAACATTCTTTTGGACTAAATATTAATTTGCCTTTCGAGCAAGGTTCTAATCCTTTCATTGCCGGCGATGGCAAATTGCTCAATTTTAAATATTTTTTCACTCGCAAGTTGTTTTTTCTACGGGAAAGCGATGCTTTGGCTCTGTTTCCAGGCGGTTTCGGTACTCTGGATGAGGCTTTTGAGTGTCTGACTTTGATTCAAACGGGCAAGTTTGGACCCGCTCCTGTGGTGTTAATCGATCGACCAGGCGGCGATTATTGGCACGATTTGGATGCTTTTGTGCAAAAACAATTGCGGGCGAGGGGTTTGATTTCCGGGGACGATCGCAGTTTATATACGGTGACAGACAATGTGGAATTAGCCTGCGAGGCGATCGCCAATTTTTATCTAGTTTATCACTCGTGTCGCTACGTGAATGAAAAACTGGTAATTCGCTTGAAGTCGGAACTTTCTGATGATAGTGTCGAGCGGTTAAATACGGATTTCAGCGATATTTTAGTCAAGGGTAAAATTGAAAAAAGTCAAGCTTTACAAGCAGAAGTCGGAGACGAAAGTTTCGATTTACCAAGGCTAATATTGCATTTCAACCAGCGACATATAGGCAGGCTATATCAGCTAATTGCTACTATCAATCAAATGGGTGCAGATTCCCCGGAAGCAGCCCATCCCGAACAAAAATAGTGAGTAGAGGACTTATTAATGAAACTTTATGGAACAAGGTAATAGGTAATAGGTAATAGGTAATAGGTAATAGGTAATTGGTAATTGGTAATGCCCTATACCCATCCCCCATCCCCCATCCCCCTTGGGGGGGGCAGGGGGGGGTGGGGGGTCAGGGGCAGGGCTGTTTCATTCTCTTGTAGGGGCGGTGCCTGTGAGTGTCCGCCCCAATCTCACCAAACACATACAAAATCGTGGACGAAGAGGGTAGGCACGCACCATCCACTACCCCTACAAAATCATCGTTTTCCTGAGAATGAAACAGCCCTGGGGTCAGGGGGGGTTCTCCATGACCCATGACCCATGACCCATTACCCATTACTTGCACATAATCAAATTGCCAGCAGATATAAATCCAGCCGCAGGGGCCGAAATTTCCACCCAATTACGATTTTCTCCATTCTTATCTTTCACAGACTGGTAATTGGGCACCAGCGTTACTTTGCCGTTAGCGGCGACGCTACCTTTAATCGCAGAAGTTTTGGAAGCATCCGCGCGGATAATTAGACCATTGGGTGCTACACGAGGTTCTACTTGGCGGCACAGACTTACAGGGCCAGGGGAGGGCGCGGGCGCTGGTGCTGGGGCGGGCGCGGGCGCTGGGGCTGGCGCTGGGGCTGGTGTGGGCATTGGCGCGGGCGCGGGCGCTGGTGCTGGTGCTGGTGCTGGTGCTGGTGCTGGTGCTGGTGCTGGTGCTGGTGCTGGTGCTGGTGCTGGTGCTGGTGCTGGTGCTGGGGCCGGGGCTGGTGCGGGGGCTGGTGCGGGGGAAGGACTCGGAGTCACGGCGCTTCCTGTGGTACAGGAAACTAAATTACCCTCGTTATTGGGATATCCAACTGCGACATAACCCTTTACCGGAGCGGTAATTTCCATCCAGAGGCGACCATCGGAGCCTTTAATGGTAGTCGCGCCACTAGCCAAGGTTACTTGAGTGTTCATGGCGACACCGCCGACTCTAGCAGATTTGGTTTCTGGACTCTGACGAACGGTCAAACCCTCTTTGGGAGTAACTTTCCGACAAAGGCTCCCAGCTTGGGCTATTTGAAAAGTGGGGCTATTTGTGAAGGAAATATTGTCGCTGATATTGGATGTTGATTCAGCTACCGCAGGGATGCTATTTGCGGGCAGACTACCGACTACGATCGCGATCGCGCTCAGCAATACAGCGGGTTTGTTCCAACCATTGATCTTTGTCATTACGTTCAACTCCTCAATTCACCACAATCATTATCTTAATTGCACGTCAATATAGCAAAAAAGTGGATGGGTCTTTTGGTCTTTCCACATCTAGCTGTGTTTAACATTTTTAGGTAAATACGTCAATATTTATTCACATAAATTAATTTTAACTCATTGATGAAAGTCCCGACTTCTTTAAGAAATCAGGACTGTGGGTGTTTTGTTTTTTTTGTGTCTCTAGTTATTTATAAAATTTCGGTCAAAATTCTAACTAATATTTGATTCTGTGCCTCCGTACCTACAGTAATTCGCAACTTATCCGCTAATCGCGGCTGATTGAAGTATCGAATCAATATTCCTTCTTGTTTCAGTCTTTGATAAATCCTTTCGGCATCGCCCTGGGGCGGACGGACTAACAAAAAGTTGGTTTGGGATGGCCAAATGTCAAAGCCTAACTCTTGGAGGTTGAGGGCTAATTTTTGTCGTGAAGCTTTAATCTTTTCCGCATTGGCTGTTTTGTAGGTTTGATCTGCGATCGCCTCCGCGGCTACTAGATAAGCTAAAGCATCCACATTATAACTGTCTTTAATTTTATTTAACTCAGCTATCAAGGCTGGATTTGTAATGCCAAAACCTAGCCTCAATCCGGCTAGGGAGTAACCTTTAGAAAGCGTCCTCAAAACTATAACATTATTGTAGGTTTTTGTCAACTCCAAAGCATGATTTTCTGCAAAATCTACATAAGCTTCATCAATCACCAGAATGCCAGATAAACCCCTAGCTAGTTGCTCCAAATCTGCTAGAGGTATCGCCGTTCCCGATGGACTATTTGGTGAAGCCACAAAAGTGACAGCACCTTGGGCTGCTATTAGTAAATCAACAGGTAACTGATAGTCATCGGGATAGGGAATTTCGACGAATTCCACATCTTGAATTTCTGCCAAAGTGCGATACAATACATAGGTTGGGGAAGGACAAACCACCTGTTTACCAGTTTCGCCTACAGCCCGAACTATCAAGTTTAACAAATCATCGCTACCGTTACCTACCACAATCCAATCATCAGGAACTCCCAAGACTTGACTAGCTGCGATGCGGAATTGTTTACCAGTGGGATCGGGATAGCGCCGCAGTATCTCCCCGTCTATTTGCTGAAGCACTTTTAAAGCTTGTGGAGAAGGTGGATAGGGGTTTTCATTAGAATTGAGTTTAATAATTTTAGTACCTAGTGGTGGTTGTTCCCCTGGTACATAGCCAGACATTTCGTGGATTTTTTGGCGAAAGTAATTCATCTATTATTATCGGCTTAGATCTCAATTCATTGGTATTGAAAAAAATTATATCAAACAATTAGTGACAATCCGGGTTATTCCTAAATCAAGTAACTTTTGCCAATCTTCTCGATCGTCCACCGTCCAGGCCACAATGTCAACTCCCTGACTGCGGCTTTCGGCAATCAGTGCCGGATTTGCCAGCAAAACACTATACAAAGTGCTAATCAGACGATCGCCCTTAACTACAGCTTGAGCCAATTGAGCTTGGTACGCTTCCAGATTAGCAACAATATGTCCGATCGGCAAATCATCAGCTATTTGGCGCACTTGTTCGAGAAATCCATCGTTAAAGGAAGTAATCACGCATTTTTCTGTGATTCCAGCCTCCTGCAAAGTATTGACAAAATCTGCTACTTCTGAATTAGACCATTCGCAGTGGGGTTTGACATCAAAGTAGAGAAACTTGTCAACTTGTTTGAGGATAGGCAATGCTGCTGTTAAGGTGGGGATTTTTTGTCCTGAAAATTCATCTCTGAACCATTTACCTGCATCCAGTGACTGCAATTGGGGTAAGTTTTTGTCCCTGACTTTACCAGAAACAGCGGTAATCCTATCGAGTGTGGCGTCGTGGAAAATGACTGGTATGCTGTCAGCCGATAGCTGGATGTCAAATTCGATGGAATGAGCGCCACGGGCGATCGCCTGTTCAAAAGCTGCTAAGGTATTCTCAGGGGCGATCGAAGAAAATCCCCGATGGGCAATAATTTCTAAACTCATGATTTTGTTGTATCTAAAAATTCAGCCACAGTCTGATTAAAAGTTGCCGCTTCTACCAAAAAACACCAGTGATTTCCCGGTACTTTCTGTATCGTAAGATTTTTCAAGTATCTCTGATAGGGCTGGATTTGCCAATCCATGCGATTCACACCTTTTTCGGGCTGGATTAACAAAGTGGGAATGTGAATATTTTCAGTTAAACCAGCAACTTGCATCACTTCTGTAAATATCTGATTGCGGGCGGGAATCACAAATTTACTACCCCAGCTACCATCGGGCTTTTGCTCGATTTGCTGTTGGAATACCATTTGTTGCATCTCACTCCAAGCTGCGTATTCTCCTGAGAGTTTGGCGGCTGTTTCCGCTGCGGATAAAGTCGCAAAGGGACCCATACATTTGAGACAATCTAATTTGCGGTAAAGAAGTGGTAGGGTGAGTTTCATCACAGCGGGAAGTTTGGTGATGAAGATGGGGTCTACTAAAATCATACTGCAAAAGCGATCGGGATTTTGCCTGGTCCAAATTGGCGCTAGCTTTCCGGTCCAAGAATGTCCGAGAATGTGAGCATGGTGCCAGTTAAGGTGTGCCATCAAAGCTTCTAAATCGGCGATCGCACTTTCAAAAGTATAGCCGATATCTGGTTTGCTACTCTCTCCATGTCCGCGCATATCTGGCGCTACAATATGGTAGCGGTTTGACAAATAATTTCCCAGGCTCGTCCACACAACTGCACTATCTGCTAAACCATGTAACAACAGCAAGCGCGGAACTTGTTGTGATGCTGTTTTTGGTCGCCATTCTAAGTAAGAAATTTCGATTTCTGGCAAAACTAATGTGTGACGAATTGGCATCTTTTTAATTAAACTTATTTAAAATTAACTGATTTATCAACTTAAGTCTGAAAGCCAGTCACAGATATCCTCCCTAGCCCCCAGGGCTGTTTCATTCTCAAAAAAACGACGATGGGGAATAATAGCTGGTAAAAGACCCACCCCTAGCCCAGGGCGGTTTCATTCTCCAAAAAACGAGGGCTTTGTAGGGGTAGTGGATGGTGCGTGCCTACCCCCCCCACCAACCATTTTCCGTCATTTCAGAGATTGGGGCAACCACGGGGGGATTGCCCCTACAAGAGAATGAAACCGCCCTGGGGCCGGGGGTGTGTCATATCAAACTCCCCTCTAGAAAGGATGGTAAATAGCTTTCGGGCCTATGCCACAAAGACGGGATTTGATTGTGGATAAGCGATGATAGCCAGCCCCTATCGCCTAATATTTGCCTTTGAGACTCAACAAAATAAACTGAGTTTTTTGTGCTTCATCAAAACTGTCATCGCTAACTAAAACTAAACTTTGACTACCATCAGGCAAGCGCGGCCCCAAGGTCATTCCTTCTAAGTTATACAACGGAATTCCTAATTCGCTCAAGTCTAATAGCAATTTTTTCCTCACAGGTTCAACTACAGACGACCCCCCTTTGAAGCTCTTGATTCTCGAAGTATCTGTAGCGGCACCCACTGCAACTTGATAAATCCGCGCGCCGTATCCTGAAAGCCCAAAGGAACGCTCTAAACTCAAAAATTGACCGCCACCAACAGTTACTAATTCTGTTAAACCGTTTAAAATACTTAAAGGAACTTGGTCTAAAGTGTAAAGATTTTCTGAGATTAATTGCGGTGTTTTGTTGACTAGGATATAATGTAGAATCCGAATTTTACTAGCATTTTCGGGGTCTAGGTCTTGCATTAAAGGCGCTTCTGTGGCCACAAACAAACGAAACGGATCGAGACCGCCTGGACTAAAAGTTTCCGGGTCAATTGTCAGAGATTCAAATCCCAAATTATCTAGGACTCCTTGCTGCTGTTTCTCATCGCTAGCATCGGGAAGATAACGCTGGGGAATTGGTAATTCCCCCAGCCACTTACCAGTTTTGAGGTCAAATTCTCCCACAAAGGGAGGAATGCCAACGTGAGTGACACCTTCGCTGGCGACAAAGACGGAATTGCGGGGAGAAAGAGCGATACCTTCAGGATTGATGGCCCCCCAAGAGAATGTTTGGCCATCTGCTTTTTTGAGAGAAGTAACAGCTTCAACAGCAACTTTTTTGAGACGAATATTGGTTGCATCTCCTAATTTGAGGTCTAGTCGGAGACTGTAAAATCTGGCTTCTCCGTTTTCGCTGGGGTCGTCGGAAATAGCGTAAAAACGATAACCTTGGGAAGTCCCTGGGCTCATTCCTTTGGAGTCGTAGGTAATTCCTGATAAGCCTCCGACGGGGACTCCTTCAAAATTATTTTTTGGCAATTGGTAGTCTCCCAGAAATTCTAGGGACATTTCCGGGAAAGAGCGGTCTTTTGCTGCTGCGGGAGGCGGTGCACAAGCTGTGCAAATAGTTAACAAAATTAACGCTAAACTGAATAAGCGTAGAATGCGATCGCCCAGGCTCTTAAAATCCCAATAATTGCTCAGTGCGGTAATTTTTATGGGGCTGTTTTGGTTCAATTCTTGGCTTTTGTGCCATCTTTGTGACATAATATATACCGTTTTGTAGATATGCAAAACTTGATGTTTCGGGAATCGATAGGGGTTCGCTCCCACCAAATTTTGAGGATGGGAATTTCTGTACCCATCGGGTGCTTGCTTTTCTGTTGGCTATGTGCTAGTTCAATTGCTAGCGCTCAAACCACTCCACCAGGTTTGGATCAATTTTCTCCTAATCCGTTAGAGATTACCACACCCGATCCCTTAACTCCCACGAATGAATCTTTGAGTAGCACTCAGCGGGATGAATTGAGTGTGGCTTTAGATGGCTTAAACTTAGAAGCATTGGCTAAACTGCAAGCTGGAGATGGAGTGGGTGCTTTTGATATTTGGTTCCGAGAATTGCGCCTGCGACGCTATCTGGGCCCGGCGGTGGAAATTGCTGCTTTGAGTCGGGTAGGAAGTGTGGCTTGGAGTAACAGTAAAACCATTGAATTACAGTTTATTACTCAACGGCTCCAAGTAATTCAAAAACAAGTCAAATCTCAGGTACCAGTTGATATTGATTTACTGCGAGTTTTGGCTGCTGCTTTTCAACAAGTGCGTGCTAAGGGCCCGACAATAGAAGTTTATCAACAAATTCTTGACAATGCGCGGCAGCAACAGGATATTTTGGCTGAGGGTCAGACTTTGAAGGCGATGGGGCTAATTCATATCAATTGGTTGAGTTATGAAAAAGCTGCTGCTGTGTATGAGGAATTGGCAAGTTTAATTCAGGAAAATCGCGCTTTATTTGCTGCAAACTCTGTGGTTTCGACTCCGGCGGTGGTGGCGGGGAATGGTGCGCCTCCTGTGGCTGTAACTCCTCCCACTGAGGTGGATTCTCTGAGACAGTTGGCCTATGTTTACCACCAGTCTAAACAACATCTGAAGGCGATCGCAGCTAGGGAGAAATTGATATCAGTATATATGAATCTGCAAAATCCTAACGCTGTACCACCGCTCAAAATTGCGATCGCTGCGGATTACGAAACCCTAGGTCAAATCAATTTAGCGGCTCAATATTATCAGGAAGCATACAATTTAGCTGTCCCCATTCAACAGTATGCCCACGCTAGCGAAGCGTTGGAAAAATTAGCATTGCTTTATCGATCGCAAAAACAGTGGGAACCGACTTTGCGGATTTATCAAATGCAGTTACTGTTAGAAGAACGGGCTTATAACTTGTATGGATTGATGAATGCTTATGATAATCTTGGTCAAGTTTATCAGGAGATGAAAACCTACAACAAAGCTTTAGAAGCTTATCAAAAAGCCTTGGATGTGGCTAAAAGATTGGGACACAGACAAGAGTATTTTGATAAAAAAATTCTCAAGGTTAACAAGCAATTGCAAAGGACTTCGTAACAGGGGGTGATATCGTTTCCGGTTGTATCGGAATGATTAAACCACAGAGAACACAGAGGACACAGAGAAAGAGAAGAGAGAAATAATAATTCCGATGTCAACGGATTTGATATGAATTGGTAAGGTGCGTCAGTTCCACCACCTGAAAAATTGTTAAATAAACTCTCCTGACGCACCCGACAATTTAGATTTTACCTAATAAAATTCTATTCGTTGACTATGGTGGTAGTCGGCGATTCTGAATTAGGGAAAAATTGCTGAGTTATCCAATTAGTTAAAATGTGAGACAGCAATCCCATCGGACCTGCAAATAGACACAATGCGAGGGAATGAATCGTCCAAACTCCGGTGCGTTGTCCTTCTAAATAAATCCAACGCCCGACAAATAAGTCCATCACTAAAAAATGTATCCATCCTGTAGCTGCGGCGGTTTCTTCCCCAAGAAATTTGGCGATATCTGCTAGTTTGGGATTGGACAAAGCGGCCGCATTTTCTGGGGTTATGCTGGTAACAAACAAATAGATATACATCAGGGCGAGCACTACAAAGGGGATGAAGGAATTCATCACTTTTCGAGTAATTCCCCAGTTGGGTAGTAAAATCATGATTGCCCAGAAGGGCAAAACGAACAGGTTTCCTACTGTAAAAATTAGTTCTGGTGTCATCTTAAATCACGGCTCTCTGGTTAGTTAAAATTGGCGTAGAAAGCGCAAATCGCTGGCATAAACCCGACGAATATCATCAATTTCATGCAGTACCATTGCGAAGCGCTCGACACCAAAACCGGCGGCAAAACCACTGTATTTTTCTGGGTCTAAACCAACTCCTTTCAGAACATTAGGATCGACCATGCCGCATCCTAAAACTTCTAGCCATTTACCATTCCACTGCAAATCTACTTCGGCAGACGGTTCGGTAAACGGAAAATAACTGGTGCGAAAACGAATTGGTAAATCTTGCCCGAACATTTGTCGCAAAAATTCTTTGATTGTGCCTTTCAAGTCAGTAAAGGTCAGCCCTTCATCTATGGCCAAAAGTTCAATTTGATGGAAGACGGCGGCGTGAGTAGCATCGACGGTATCGCGGCGGTAAACGCGCCCTGGAGAGACAATCCGAATCGGGGGTTTGTGCTGTTCCATGTAGCGAATTTGCACGGAGGATGTTTGAGTTCGCAGCAGGTTTCCGCCGGGGAGATAAAAGGTATCTTGCATATCCCGCGCTGGGTGGTCTGGCGGGGTGTTTAGTGCTTCAAAATTGTAATAGTCTGTTTCCATTTCTGGGCCGTTGGCTACGGTGTAGCCGAGGCCAACAAAGATATCCAAAGCGCGGTCTATGACGCTGTTTAAGGGGTGTATTCTGCCTTGGGGGCGAAAAATCCCAGGCATGGTGACATCGAGGGTTTCTGAGGCTAATTTGGCTTGAATTTGGGCGGTTTGGAGGGAGGTGCGTTTGTCTTCTAAATCGGTTTGTAGGGCTTCTTTGACGGTGTTGGCGATCGCACCTAGTTTCGGTCGCTGATCTGCTGGCAGTTTGCCCATCATACCTAAAACTTGAGAGAGTTGGCCTTTTTTACCTAGGTAATTGACGCGCAACTGTTCGAGTTGTTCGAGGGTATTAGTGGTGGCGATCGCACTTTTGGCTTCTTGTCCGAGGGTTTCTAGTTGGGTTTCAATGTCGCTTAGCTGGACAGTCATTTTAGATTTTAGATTTTAGATTTTAGATTGATGGCTGTTGGAGCCAAGCTGAGTTTAGCGCAATTTGAGTGCGAGTGGCTGGTTGATTTTACCTTTGAGATTTTAATCGGTAATTGGTAATTAGAGACCAAAGCGATCGCCAGACTTGAATTTAGTTTAGTATTGTCCTGTGGCCTACAAAACTTTTCATGAAACTTCTAATTAGCAACGACGACGGCATCTTTGCACAAGGCATCCGCAGCCTCGCCAACGCACTCGCCGCGGCTGGTCATGATGTCAGCGTAGTTTGTCCCGACAGAGAACGCTCAGCGACAGGTCACGGCCTCACCCTGCACCAACCCATCCGCGCTGAAATTGTCGAATCTATTTTTGACCCCGCAGTCAAAGCTTGGGCTTGTTCTGGTACTCCCGCTGACTGCGTGAAACTAGCTTTGTGGGCTTTACTTGACAAACCGCCAGATTTTGTTCTGGCCGGTATTAATCACGGCCCGAATTTAGGAACGGATATCATTTGTTCCGGGACGGTTTCGGCGGCCATGGAAGGCATTATGGAAGGCATTCCCAGCATTGCTTTCAGCCTTGCGAGCTATAGTTGCTTGGAATTTGAGCCGGCAGTAAATTTTGCCGTGACTTTGCTCTCACAGTTGGAAAAACAACCTATGGCAAAACCCATGTTGTGGAATGTGAATATACCAGCGGTTAAACAAGCAGAAATTACCGGAGTTGCGATCGCCCGTCAAGGGATTCGCCGCTATTTCGATATATTTCAAAAGCGCACCGATCCGCGCGGCAAAACTTATTATTGGCTAGCTGGGGAATTGTTAGAAGATGTGGAAGAAACCTTAGAAACCTCTGATTTGCGAGATCTTCCTACGGATGTACAAGCTATTCGCGACCATAAAATTACCATTACTCCTCTTCAATACAACCTCACCTGTGGCCGAGACTTGCACAGTTTACAGGATTGGAAATTTAAAGGTTTTACAATGAATTGAGATCCGATCTGGCGGATATCAGAGGTAAACTAGGAATTAAGGAAAAGTACCTCTTTAGGTCTATGCCCTAGGCATTAGCGCAGGCTCTCTATTAGTTATTGGTTTTTTACTCAAGAAAAACAGTTATGAACGCTCCCACCTACAACACTCATTCTGTCACTTGTCCGATTTGCAACCGTTCCAGCATCGTCGGCGCTGTGGGGATGGTTAGCGGACTATTCAGTTGTCCTCACTGTCATTCCCATTTGGTAATTAGTTGGAGTGGCCATTTTGTCCGCGATCCTTTTAGCCTGAAACAATTAACGGTGGGGAAGATGCTCAGGCGCGAGAGCAGGCCTCTAGCTCGCATTCAGCGGGATTTGGGGCTTGGGAAGCATTTCCCGTTGTTGGCTTTGTTGGGAAGTGCTGTATTTCTGGGATTTGCGATCGTGACGACGGAACAATCCTTACCGCGACAGCAGCCGTTTCAAGGATTTTTAGAGTGGGTGAGTGGGAGTGGCAATTCCCAGGGTGTCTCTCGTTAACATTTCGCTACATGAATTTTGACACTCAATGCGTTTAAATTTATCTTCTTTTAGGTATAGATAATTTAGCCCCCAGATTTATCTGGGGGCCGTGTTTGGATGAGGATTGAATCAAAGGCGATCGATCTACTCTACTACCTCAAAATTAATTTCTACCTACGCCCCACCCTCATCTCAAGCCTGATTTTGTTAAGAAAAATGTCAATCAGCCAGGGCTCAAAAAGGGAAGGGAGATGGAAATTTAGGGGTAATAATCCTGAATTGCTTTTACCTCCATTGGGTTAGATTTGAGCGATCGAATTCCCGCCGCCGTCGCTTTCGCACCGGCAATGGTGGTAATAATCGGAATTTTGTAGGTTAACGCTGTACGACGGATAAAGATACCGTCGGCGCGGGATTCTTCACCGGAAGGTGTGGTGATAATTAGTTGAATGTTCTCGTTCTTGATCGAATCCAACAAGTTGGGCCGCCCTTCATGGAGTTTTAACACCAAATCTACTTCTAAACCTTGCTCTTGCAATACTTTGCGAGTACCATGAGTGGCTACTACTTTGAAACCTAATTCCAAGAATTCCTTGACAACTGGTACTACTGGTAGTTTGTCCCGATCGCGCATGGAAACCAGTACAGTTCCTGACAGTGGCATCACTTGTCCAGCACCCAATTGAGCTTTGGCGAAGGCCTTGCCAAAATCGGTGTCAATCCCCATGACTTCGCCAGTCGATCGCATTTCTGGTCCTAACAAAGTATCGGTTCCAGGGAACTTAGCAAAGGGTAGTACGGCTTCTTTCACCGAAACGTGAGTGGGTACAACTTCTTTAGTAAAACCTAAAGCTTCCAGAGTTTGACCAGACATTACCCGCGAGGCCATTTTTGCTAGGGGTACTCCGATCGCCTTGGAGACAAAAGGCACTGTTCGAGAAGCCCGTGGGTTCGCCTCCAAAATGAAAACTTGCTCTCCTTGAACCGCAAATTGAATGTTCATCAACCCGATCACTTTCAGGGCTTTGGCTAATTCCACTGTCTGGCGGCGAATTGTTTCTAAAGCTGCTTCAGTAAGTGTTTGGTAAGGGATGGTACAAGCAGAGTCGCCGGAGTGAATTCCCGCTTCCTCAATGTGTTCCATAATGCCCCCGATAGTGACATTACCTGTAATATCGGCGATCGCGTCTACATCTACCTCTGTCGCATTCTCTAAGAACTTGTCAATTAAAATCGGATGGTCTGGTTCTACCAGCACCGCATAGGTCATGTAACGTTCCAATTCCGTATCGGAATAAACAATTTCCATGGCTCGACCACCTAACACGTAGCTGGGGCGCACCACTACTGGATAACCAATCCGTTGAGCTACGATTAAAGCATCCTCAAAACTGCGGGCCAACCCGTTAGCAGCTTGCTGAATATTCAACTGTCGCAGAATTTTTTCAAACCTTTCTCTGTCTTCCGCAGTATCAATGGAATCCGGCGAAGTTCCCCAGATTTTTGTTTGTACATCTGGATGATTTTCGAGGGATTTTTGTAAAGGCAGTGCTAATTTCAAGGGTGTTTGTCCGCCAAATTGAATGATGACTCCCTCTGGATTTTCCGCCTCGATAATGTTGAGAACATCTTCTTTGGTTAGGGGTTCAAAATACAGGCGATCGCTGGTATCATAATCCGTCGAAACCGTTTCTGGGTTGGAGTTAACCATGATGGTCTCAAACCCGTCTGCTCCTAGGGAATAGGAAGCATGACAGCAACAGTAATCAAACTCAATTCCCTGTCCGATGCGGTTAGGACCACCGCCTAAAATCATCACTTTTCGCTTAGTAGAAGGCAAAACTTCTGACTCTGGGGTGAGACTTTGAGCCACCGGTGAAATTTTCTTTTCTTCATCGCCTAATTCCCAAATTGCTGTTCCCAATTCGTAGGTAGAATAGTAATAAGGGGTGAATGCTTCAAATTCGGCTGCGCAGGTATCAACTGTTTTGTAAATCGGTGTTACGCCTAAATTTTTGCGATAAGCGCGCACTTCATCTTCCGATGTTTTGGTCGCGTAAGCAATTTGGCGATCGCTAAATCCCAACTGCTTGATGGCAAACATTGTGTCTTTGGTCAACTGCTGGAGCTGAGTCCGTTTCATGAACTTCTCCGTTTCCAGCAATTCCTGCATTTTGTCCAAAAACCAAGGGTCAATTGCTGTGAGTTCAAAGATGTCTTCCACCGACATTCCCATCATCATTGCGTGGCGAACCGTAAAAATGCGATCGGGATTTGGTGTCCGCAATCCGGCGCGAATTTGTTCCAAACTAGGCAACTTTTCTGGTTTGTCGCAACCGAAACCCGCCCGACCAGTTTCTAATCCTCGCAGCGCTTTTTGGAAAGATTCATTGAAGCTACGCCCGATCGCCATTACCTCTCCCACTGACTTCATTTGCGTTGTCAGGGTCGGTTCAGAACCGGGGAACTTTTCAAAAGCAAATCGGGGAATCTTCGTCACCACGTAGTCAATTGTGGGTTCAAAAGAAGCAGGAGTTTTCTTGGTAATATCGTTAGAAATTTCATCCAGGGTGTAGCCCACTGCTAATTTTGCAGCCATTTTCGCAATGGGAAATCCTGTGGCTTTTGACGCCAAAGCCGAGGAACGGGAAACGCGGGGGTTCATTTCAATGACGATGAAATCTCCATTTACCGGATTCACGGCAAATTGAATGTTAGAACCGCCGGTTTCCACTCCGATTTCGCGAATAATTTTAATCGAGGCATCCCGCAGCCGTTGGTATTCTTTGTCTGTCAGGGTTTGGGCCGGTGCAACGGTGATCGAGTCCCCGGTATGAATTCCCATCGGGTCTATATTTTCGATCGAGCAAATAATCACCACATTATCTGCTAAATCCCGCATCACTTCTAGTTCGTACTCTTTCCAACCGATTAAAGATTGTTCGATCAGAATTTGGGATACCGGGCTAGCATCAATGCCACCTTGGGCCATTTCTTCAAACTCTTCTTGATTGTAAGAAATGCCTCCGCCGGTGCCACCCATGGTAAAAGCCGGACGGATAATTAACGGATAAGTACCGATTTGGTGGCCAATTGCTTTGGCTTCATCTAGATTGTTGGCAATTCCCGAAGGACACACAGCGACACC
Source organism: Microcoleus sp. EPA2 (assembly GCA_020882975.1). GTDB lineage: Bacteria > Cyanobacteriota > Cyanobacteriia > Cyanobacteriales > Microcoleaceae > Microcoleus. The sequence continues at coordinate 464,223 of JAHRFD010000001.1, forward strand.
AATGCGCGCCATCGCTTCTTTAAATAGCAGTCGGTCTTCTGCCATTTCAATTGCTGGTAGCTTAGCGCCAATTAACTCAACTTTGTATTTGTCTAAAACGCCATTTTTAGCGACCGCGACTGCTAAATTCAGGGCTGTTTGACCGCCCATTGTCGGTAAAATTGCTTGGGGTCTTTCTTTAGCGATGATTTGTTCGAGGATGGCTGGCGTTAGAGGTTCGATGTAGATGCGATCGGCTGTTTCTGGATCGGTCATAATGGTAGCTGGGTTGGAATTCACCAGCACTACTTCATAACCTTCTTCTCGCAAAGCTTTGCAAGCCTGCGTCCCCGAATAGTCAAACTCGCACGCTTGACCGATCACAATTGGGCCGGAACCAATTAGCAGAATTTTTTGTAAGTCTTGGCGACGGGGCATAGGTTCGTAATTGGTAGTTGGACAAGATTAACGATCGATTTTACATTTTGCACCATTGCTATCAACAGGCTAGAAAGCCTGTTCTACCCAAAGCTTACTGAAAATGGTGCAGTTATGTGATATTAATTTGAAATTGTGCACCATTCTCAGGATTTTGAAGGCACAAGCCCCCTACTCTTGGTAATATACATCGCCTGCTAAGGGTGCAGTGTATCGGTAAATCCAGACTATTTTAAGTGCTGTCGCCTAGTTTGTGTTGTAAAATACAATTTACCCGACCAACTCCTGTCAAAGTTCCGCCGCTACTAGCTTCACTACCCAGACGTCGCTTTTGGATACATAGGGCCAGTCGATAAAGTTGATGATAATTTTTATCTAAATATTCTGGCGATCGACTAAACTCCTATAGCCAAGGACGCAAAAACCCGGTTTCTACACCTAATTTCCTGATTTGAGGTGGAGAAAGACCGGGTTTGATAGCTAATTTTTCCGTAATTTACCTGGATCGATTTTTCAAGTAACTCTTGATTTTTTTGATCGGGTGTCTTACCCAAGGCTCCCATCTTGCGTATTTTAGCTTTAAATTCAAAAGCCAATCAGAATTATTTTGAATTTTCGCCAGTTCATCCTTAAACGGGGTTTGAGACAACATCTCCATCCATAATTTATTCGGTTCGGGACTTTCCCAAGGTTTTGGGCGGGATATAAAGTGCATCACTTTAGTAGCAGCGTCTTCAGTATCAGGATTATTCCAGATCTGATCTAGTTGATACCACCGTCCCGCTAAAACCGAATTTGATGTCCCTTGGTCGCAATCAGACCACAGGTTGACTTTCGCATCAGCAATCATTTTTTCTGACAATTTTTCTTCAACCCAAAGTTTCATATTGAAAACTAATAAGCCTGCATTGAAATAAGGGTTTTTATCTTGAGGATTGTTGGGATTACCCCACACATTGAGCGCTGCGGCGAGTGGCATTCCTTGAAAATCTAAATTCCACAGTGGCTCTAAGCTGTCCAACACAATCATATCACTGTCGAGCCAGATTAGTCTTTCTGTCGCCTTTGTGTATTTTTCCGGCTCCAATCTAGCATAAGTTAGCTTAGAACCAGAAAGCGACAGCAAGTCATTGTAATTATCCTTCACTTCTTGCCATTCAATCTTATATTTGCAGCACTGTTGCAACTTTTCCTGTTGCTCTGTATTAAAACCCGTGGAGACAACTGTAATGTTAACGGACTGATTGGGATCTGTGGTAGCATTCAGTTCTATGGATTTTAGTATTGCTGCTATTCCTAAAATGTAATTACGATCGCCAACAATGGATAAGTACATTTCACTCATTAAGGAAAGGGTCTTAATAAATAAAGTAGCATAATCTTTGGTAAAATCCAATTCTCTAGATTTGACCTTGGAGAAGCGACTCCAGGGGCTGGGATAATAACGGTTTTCTGCCTTCCCAGGCTCAAGTCTGGGAAGCAGGATAGGTTTCGTTTGTTAAATCTACTTAGGATGACGGACTGTGAGAATCCTCAGACTGTGGGACAGGTTAATCGCTTAAGGCTTGGGTTTCTTCAGGGCACTAATTTTGGCTTTGACCGCGGAAACGCGCCGATAAAACTTAAACTTATTCAAAGCAGCACTGGCAGATTTAGCCACAAGGCTATCTGTATCTCGCAAAGCTTTTTGTAACAGTGGAATCACTTTTTCTGACTTAATCATTCCTAATGCTTCCACCGCTGTCTGACGAACTTCACGATCGTAATCTTGAGCTAATTTTCCCAAAGTTTCTATGGCTCGCTGAGCATCTATTCTCAAAGGATTTGTAGACGCAATTTTACCTAAAGCAGATGCTGCTAATTTTCGCGATTCTGTATCGTGACTTTGAACAATTCCCATCCACTGCGCTAAGGAATAATTTGGTGTTTGTCTGACTATTTGAGGCGGTGCTGTAAATTGTGTTTGATTTAAGTCTGTTGGCTCTAACTCCCGAAACTGTGACGGTGAAACTTCTGTTGGCTCTAACTCCCGAAACTGTGACGGTGAAACTTCTGTTGGCTCTAACTCCGACAACTGTGAAGGTGGCACTTCGGTTGGCTCTAATTCCCGAAACTGTGACGGTGGCACTTGTGTTCGGTTTAACTGACTTTCATACTGCTCCTGTAAAGACTTGATGGTGGATTGCATCTGGGCTTCGTGAGCTTGTAACTGCTGATTAACTGCTGCTAATTGACTCTCGTATTCTGCTTGTAAAGATTGCAATCTTAACTCCATCTCCACTTCGCGGTTTTGATATTCCTCAGCAGTTTCTCTCAACCTAATTTCATGTTCTTGTTGCAGAGCTTGTAGGTTATCATCAATTTGAGCTTGATAGTTGTGATGCAGTTCTTCAGCCAGCTTGAGTAATTCTGATTCGTGTTTTTGTTGCAATGATTGGATATTTTCTTGCAACTGAGAATCATGACTACCGGCTAATTCTGCACTCAATGCACGGAGATAGTTCTCCTGTTGGCTAGTAACTTGTCTGAGCTGATTGTCCCGGTCTTCAATAATTTTGGTAAGCTGATTCTCGTGTTCGGTAGTAACTTGTTTGAGTAAATTTTCGTGTTCTAGAGTAACTTGTCTGAGTCGCTCATCCTGTTCTACTTGCAGAGATTGGACTGTTTGCTGAATCCGAGACTGGTGAGCTCTTTCTATTTCCTCTGCAATTTGGCGAGTTTGCTCTAAGTGTTCTTTTTTTTGCTTGTTTAACCGTTTTTCCACCAAGGAGTAAGCAACTACGATGCCTACTAAAAAACCGACGATCGCTCCTATGATACCCACAACTTAAATACCTCGCGACAAAATAGTTGTACTCGACTTTTATATTTAACCATATAGCCTCCTGTAACCGCCCAATAGCAGCAGCCAGACTGTCACCGCCAGCCAGTGAATCAGCACAGCCGGCCATACTGAGCCACTTTGGAGGTATGCAATGCTACACGCGACCCCCAACAGGGCTGCCAGTAGCAAAAACACTGGATTCAGAAAGGTCGATCGCCCCACAGGGTAAAAAGTCAGCCCGTTGAGCGGATGGTAAACTATAAACAGCGCCAAACTCAGACTTACCCAAAGCCCTAGCGTTAACCCAGAAGCATTTTCCTGCTTGTGGGGTAGCATTAAAACGCGGAACCAGATTTCCTCACTGATGCCGGGACTTAACAAACAGCCGACTATTACCCCAATAATTGTACGCCAAGAGGTTTGCCGATCTACTTTCAGAAAGCCCGACCAAAAACCAATGGGAAGCGCGATCGCACTATAAGCCACCACCACCAGCACAGTAATCAGCCAATCAGTGCGATCGGGCATAGTTGAAACAGCCATGGTGACTCGATGTGCAAGTAGTGCTAAGTAATTAGTCATTAGTTATTGGTTAATCGATCTTCTTCTTTCTTATTTCCCCCCTTGGGGGGGGCTGGGGGGGTTCTTCTTCCTAGTCATTAATTGCGTTACTGATTAATTTTTTTTAGTCGATCGAACAAATCGGCAACTTTTGTCAAATCTTTATCTCCGGGGGCTATTTCTACGCCGCTAGAAAGGTCAATACCGCTAAAATTATTACCTGCAAAACTGCCGATCGCATTTAATACATTATCCGGCCTCAAACCCCCAGCCAGCAACCAAGGACAGCTTGGTCGAAACTCTGCTAACATTTTCCAGTCGAGGGTTTTGCCAGTACCGCCTAGTTGGTCGGGATGGTAAGCATCCAGCAGTAAAGTATCCACATGAATAGCATACATATTTGCCATGTCTAAAGTTTCAGGAGTCTTAACTCTCAGGGCTTTGATAATTTCAATTTTGGGTAATAATTCCCGCAGTCGATCGCCATATTCCGCTGTTTCATCTCCGTGTAACTGCACCCCTGTTAAATTAGATTGAGCAACTACTTGACATATATTTTCGATTGTGCTATTTGCAAACACACCGATGCGATCGACTGTTGCGGGCAAGTGCTCAACAATTAGACGAATAGTTTCGGGGCTGACATAGCGGGGGGAAGCGGGAACGCAAATAAACCCCAAAGCCTGGGCTCCCAAACCGGCGATCGTCATACCCTGCTCTATTTTCGTGATTCCGCAAATTTTCACCCGCACTTCTGCTTCTCCCTTGCCAATTTGTATCAAAATATCAATCAATTGTTAACTATTAAAACAAATCTTAGTTTAAGGCAAAACACTTTTTATAATTTGATAGCTGAATTTATCTGTGAGACCGGGAGCATAATAACGTGATTTACTCATCTTTACTGTTAGTAGCACAATCGACCATTCCCTCAACACCGGAGTGGTCGCCAATGGTAGCACTGACAATGATCTTGTGCAACTTACTGGCGATCGCGATCGGCTACTACGGCATAAACAAAAAAAACCGAGGCAAAGGCCCAGCTTTACCCCTTGTCATGCCTGGAATGTTCAAAGGCTTTGGCATACCAGAATTGTTAGCAACAACCAGCCTCGGCCACTTACTCGGAGCTGGAGTAATCTTGGGCTTAGGAAACGCGGGAGTTCTCTAAAAAAAAGGAAAGGAGAACGGAGGATATAATAATAGAAACTCTTCCTTATTCTCCTTTCCCAGGAAAACTTCATGCAGACAGGTTGGCGAGTCGGCTCCTTATTTGGCATCCCGCTGTTTTTAGATTACTCGTGGTTTATCATCTTAGCCCTAGCAACCCGCGCCTATGCTAGCAGTTACAGTGTGTGGGGGCCAGCCTTGGCATGGAGTGCCGGATTAGCGGTAGCTTTGATGCTGTTTGGTTCCGTACTGCTGCACGAATTGGGACACAGCTTGGCGGCCATGTCCCAAGGCATTAAAGTTAATTCTATTACCCTATTCTTATTTGGTGGAGTTGCCTCCATCGACTCAGAATCAAAAACTCCCGCTCAAGCTTTTCAAGTAGCCATCGCCGGCCCTCTCGTCAGCTTCGGACTGTTTTTAATCCTTGGTTTAGGTTCTCAAGTTTTGCCACGAACAAATTTGTTAGCCATAGTCACAGAAAGGGTAGCAGAAATTAATCTAGTTTTGGGATTATTTAACTTAATTCCGGGTTTGCCACTAGACGGAGGACAGGTTTTAAAAGCAGCAATTTGGCAAATGACTGGTTCTCGATTTACTGGTGTTCGCTGGGCGGCAAAAATCGGACAAGTTTTAGGTTGGTTAGCTGTGGCTTTTGGGCTAACTTTATGCTTCCTAGCACGGGAGTATGGCGGCTTGTGGATGGCACTAATCGGCGGGTTTGCCATCCGCAATGCGAAGGCTTACAGCCGTTTTGTTTCCTTGCAAGAAGCCTTGGTAAAAACTAAAGCGGCTGAGGTTATGAGTCATGAATTTCGAGTAGTTGATGCAAATTCAACCTTGCGAGAATTTGCCGATCGATATTTGTTAGAAGTAAATCCATTGCCATTTTACGTTGCAGCAGCCAATGGACGGGATTTAGGTTTAGTGTCGATCGACGATATCCGCTTCACAGAACGCAGTCAGTGGCAAATTCAGACTCTGCACAACATTTTGAAACCCCTGGAAAAAAACCCCACAGTCTCCGAAAAGGCATCCCTAGCCGAAGTAATTAACACTATGGAATTCCGTCAACTGCCCCGCATCATCGTCCTCTCGCCCATCGGTTCAGTAGTGGGGACGATCGATCGCGGTGACGTGATAAAAGTTTTGGCAAAACACCTCAAACCCAGCATTTCCGAAGCCGAAATCAAGCGCTGCAAAGCCGAAAATAGCTATCCCCAGGGATTGCAATTAAGTGCGATCGCCAAAACCGCACAGGATAACTAAAAATTGGGCATGAATCAGGGGCATTTATGAAAAATCAAGATGTGGTGCAATTTTTCAAGGAGAGTTGAAAAAAATATTATGCCCCAAATTTTGCAGCAATTTCATCATCAGTTGAAGCAGAGAGATTGGAGTTGGAAAAAGTTAACTAATTCCTGCTCCTTCGCTGACTTCAAACCTCTGATTATTACCTGCATAGCCGTTACAGCAAGCCTAGGGGCAGTCAGGCAATTAGGTTGGTTACAGCCATGGGAATTAAATGCTTTCGACCTCATGGTTCAGTTGCGTCCTGATGCAGGTGTGGACTCCCGCTTGCTGGTAGTAACAATCACCGAAAAAGACATTAATAATATTGGCAAATGGCCAATTACCGACCGCACTTTAGCCAAAGCGATCGCCGAAATATCCCGTTTTAAACCTACAGCTATTGGGATAGATCTAATTCGCAATACTCCCTACGAACCCGGAAATGCCGAATTAGTAACTCAACTAAAAAACCCGAAAGTAATCCCAATTACCTTCATAGGTAACTCCAAGTACGATCGAGCACCACCACCTCCTAACATACCCGAAAATCGGGTAGGCTTTAATGATTTAGTTATCGATCCAGACGGTAGAGTGCGTCGTAATTTGATGTTTGCTGGCGATGGTGAAAAAACACTAAATTCATTGTCAATGCAGCTAGCATTTGCTTATTTTAAAAGTAAAAATATTGAGGGTAAGCTCACCGAAAAAAATGAAATTCAGGTCGGTAAAACAGTATTTTCTAAGTTAGAAACTAACTCAGGAGGTTATCAGAACATTGATGCCCAAGGCTATCAAGTAGTGCTTAATTACCGCTCGGCTGAAAAAATAGCAAATACCGTGACACTAACTGAGGTATTGGCAGGCAAAGTTGACCCCAAATTAGTGACAGGTAAAATAGTCCTTATCGGCGTGACAGCCTTAACCGTAAAAGATATCTTTTACACTCCTTACAGCGCTACTGCTAGTGGAAATCGCCGGATGCCAGGGGTATTAATTCATGCCACGGCGACTAGCCAAATACTCAGTGCTGTTTTAGACGGTAAAGGGCTATTTTGGTATTGGGATGAATGGCAAGAAATATGCTGGATTGTGGGTTGGGGGGCTGTCGGTGCTTGTTTGGCTTGGCGGCTGGAAAATGCCATGAGTTTTATCGGAAGCGCGATCGCAGCTTGCGGCTCGTTATTCGGATTCACATTTTGGCTATTTATGCAACAGGGATGGATACCTCTGGTGGCGCCTAGTCTGGCACTTTTAATCACCGCAGGAGTCATAGTCACCTATAAGTACGAGCAGTCGAAGCAACAGCAAGGGATTGTCATGAAATTATTAGGACAACAAACTTCACCTGCGATCGCCAATGCTCTTTGGAAAGAGCGCGTCCATTTACTCGAATCTGGTTTATTACCAGGCCAAAAAGTTATTGCTACTATCATCCTCACCGACTTACAGGGTTTTAGTACAATCTCGGAAAAACTACCACCAGAAGTGGTAATGAGTTGGTTAAATGAGTATTTATCCGCCATGGCCCAAGAAGTCCAAGCACATCAAGGTGTGATTAATAAATTTACCGGAGATGGAATGCTGGCAGTATTTGGTGTACCGATTCCCCGCACAACTCCCGAAGAAATTGCCAAAGATGCTAGCCTCGCCGTCTCTTGCGCCCTAGCCATCAGTTCTCGTTTACCACAAATGAATCAAAATTGGCTCGATCGGGGTTTACCGTCAGCAAAAATGCGAGTAGGCATCTTTACAGGGCCTGTGATGGTAGGTAGTTTGGGAGGTACAACCCGTTTAGAATATGGAGTGATCGGCGACAGCGTAAATATTGCCTCTCGGCTGGAAAGTTGCGAAAAGGATCGACAAGAAGACACTTGCCGAATATTGATTGCAGAAGAAACCTTGCTGCATCTGTCAGATAAATTTGAAGTAGAATCTTGGGGACCATTACCCTTGAAAGGTAGGGAACAAAAAGTTAATGTATACCGAGTTTTGGGAACAAAAAAAAAATAAAAGGACAGCATCTATCCCTAAAAAATCATGAATCCAATGAAAAGATTTACTAAGTTTCTCTTCAATCTCACATCCGTTAGCTCCATCCTATTGATAGCCACACTTGTTGATGTTTCCCAATTCGCAGTGATGGGGCAGGTATCTCCAAATATAAATGGGAAACCAGGGACTGAACCGGGAGGACCGCGCTTGGCTCCCCCCACTCCAGGGAAACCAGGGACTGAACCGGGAGGACCGCGGTTCGTTCAACCTACTGACGATGCGGTATCCGGCGATGGACCAAGAGTAACCCGCACAGCAGGTTCATGTATCAAGGGTAAGATAGACCTCACTGCCTTAGTACCAGAAAATAAAATCGCACGAACTGTCTCAGAATATCCTGTATTCTTTTTCTACTTACCTCAAACAGATGCACCACAAGCCGAGTTTGTCCTGCAAGATGAAAACGGGAAACAGATTTATCAAACTACCCTAAAAATCAACAATTCATCAGGGGTAACAGGTGTGAGTATTCCCACCAATGGCAATATGTCGCCCTTGCAAGTAGGCAAAAATTACCGTTGGTTTGTGGCATTGATTTGCGACGCTCAAGACAGATCTGCTGATATATCCGAACAAGGTATTTTGCGTCGAGTTGAACTCAGTGCAGATATCCGCAGTAAGTTAGAGAAGGCTGATGTGCGAGAAAAAACCTTTATTTATGCTCAGAATGGGATTTGGCAAGATGCCCTGAGCACTTTAGCAGCCGCTCGCCTTGCTAATCCCAAGGATGCCCAACTAACTGTGGATTGGGCTAGCTTGTTAGATTCAGTAAAATTGGGCGAAATCGCTCCAGAGCCGCTCGTGGAAATCGCTCCAGAGCCTAGCACTCCAATCGAGCCACAGCCATAGTTTATTGTCCACGGGTGCATCTGTGTTTTGCAAATATATTCGTAGGATGCTCTAGCATGACCGCTGTAAATCTCTGGCGCGAGCTAATAAATTGTCTGCGGTCATGCTTCGCCCTTACAAAATCGGGATGCTCCCTATCAGTGCAACCGGAATCGATCTAATTTCCGACCATTCCCGTTCAGAAAGTGGTTGCACTTCCAAATGTATTTCAAAACAACGACAAGCAGCCATTTTCAAAGCTTCAATAACAGTTTCCATCAAATCATTTCCCTCTTGATCTAGAGGTAATTTTATGGTAATTAATTCCTCTCCAAAAACTTGATAAAATAAATCAAAATCCGGCAGTAAACGCATAGAACCGTGTTGCAAAATAGCATCGCCCCTGCGTAATTGGGCGCTACCAATTAATTTATAGCCATCAGGTGTAACTAAATCTGCACCCGTCGCAGTTCCAAAACAATTAGGATTGTGAATGTAATTTCGTCCGGCTTCCCCGTAGTGCAAATCCACACCCATCGCCTTCCAACCTTCAATCAAAAACTGGCAGATATTCTGATAAGCTTCGAGACGACTCCCCGCCAATCCCGACACTACCACCGCATAAGTTAAATCTCCCTGGTGCAGCACAGCCCGCCCGCCGCTTGGTCTGCGTACTAAGTCTACAGACATTCCGCGCCAAGATAGCTGCTCCCAAAAGTCTGGCCATCGGCGTTGGTGATAGCCCAAAGAAATTGTGGCTGGTGCCCAAGTATAAAATCGTAGAGTAGGGGGAATTTTGCCAGCCAGATGCTGTTCCAGGAGCCATTGGTCGATCGCCATCTGCACCGTACCAGAAGCTTGCAGCAGCGGAATTAAACGCCAAACAGAATTAGTCATCGGTCTCCAGTCCTCAGTTTGCCTTCCATAATGGACAGGATGTTTTAAAATTGGTAATAGTCATGGGAAGCTGTGAAAGTAAGTTTGTATAAATTTCACCGATCCAATGCTGTAGCAATAAATAGGAAAAATAATTCTTTAAACCATGAGCAACAGTGTAATTGTCATTAGCGACGAAAAGTTTGAAACGGAAGTCCTGAAAGCAGAGCAGCCAGTGCTTGCCTACTTTTGGGCTGCTTGGTGTGGCCCTTGCAAACTGGTATCGCCTTCTATAGACTGGATCGCAGCCAATTACAGCGATCGGCTGAAAGTGGTTAAAATGGAAATTGACCCCAATCCAGCTACTGTCAAACAGTATAAAGTAGAAGGAGTCCCTGCTATCAGGCTGTTTAAAAATTCTGAATTAGTGATGTCTCACGAGGGAGCTATTACTAAACAAAAATTGACAGGTTTGTTAGACGCTAATTTATAAAGTTTTGAATTGTGATAGATTTGTCCTTGGATGGGTGCGGGTTGATAAAATTAGTCCTAGGTAATTATTATCGGTAAAACCCGCGACTACCCAAGGCAATTTACTCGTTCATCAACTTAGCAGATACCCGATTTCACAAAAGTTGTCTAGGAGCTAAAAAAACATTTTATGGCTTGTTTAAAGCCTTTTAGATGACAATATTTTTGTAAGTTTAGAAAAACTTATACAAACCTCTAGCCACGGCCCGATCGCACTTCTAAAATCTTATGGTAACACTTCAGCTCAGACAGCTCGATATTCCCCTAGGACAGCGAGTGCTGCTACACGATGTTAGTTGGTCAGAATTTGAAGCAATTTTAGTAGAAATGGGCGAATATCGCTCCGCGCGCTTAGCTTATAGCCAAGGAACATTGGAGATTCGGATGCCTTTACCAGAACATGAGGTAGATAAAGAACTAATTGGTGATATGGTGAAAATATTGCTAGAAGAATTAGAAATAGATTGCGAGTGCTTTGGTTCGACGACTTTTAAACGAGAAACCCAAAAAAGCGGTGTGGAACCAGATCGGTGTTTCTATATTGAAAACCATCAGCAAATGAGAGGCAAACGGCGGGTGGATTTAACAGTAGATCCTCCTCCTGATTTGGCAATTGAAATCGATGTAACTTCCAAAACGCAATTGGATGCTTATCAAGCTTTACAAGTTCCTGAACTGTGGCGCTATGAAAATAATCAATTGCAAATTAATGTACTGCAAGATGGGAGATATGTTGCATTCCCAAGTAGCCCTATTTTTCCAGGATTACCAATTGTTGAAATGATAGCCGAGTTTGTAGCTCAAAGTACAATTATAGGCAGAAGCGCGAGTTTAAGAAATTTTCGCGATCGCATTAGGCGGCTAGAAAAAATGTTGTAGAGGCAAGTTTTACCAACCATTGATTTGGGAAACAAACCCTAGAGTAAAATTGCACATACAAAAACTAAAATTACAAAATTAATTGATAAAGATATGAAATTTGCCGATCGCTTACAACCTCTACAATTTAATGTATTTGCCGATATGGATCGGGCGAAATCTCTAGCGAGAATCGCCGGTAAAAATGTGATTGATTTGTCTCTTGGTTCTTCCGATTTGCCGACTGCTGCTCACATTACAGAGGCGATCGCACTTTCTCTGTCAGACTCCAGCACCCACGGCTATTTGCTGTTTAACGGGACGAAATCTTTTCGGGAAGCAGCCGCGACTTGGTACGAACAAAAATTCGGGATTTCCGTCAATCCAGAAACCGAAGTGCTGCCTTTAATTGGTTCCCAAGAAGGCACGGCCCATTTGCCTTTAGCTATACTCAACCCCGGAGATTTTGCTTTGTTGCTCGATCCGGGTTATCCCTCCCATGCGGGTGGTGTTTATTTGGCTGGCGGGCAAATTTATCCGATGCCGTTGTTAGCAGAAAATCAGTTTTTGCCAGTATTTGATGATATTCCCAAACCAGTGCTAGCTCAGTCGAAGATGATGGTTTTGAGTTATCCTCATAATCCGACAAGTGCGATCGCCCCTTTAGCATTTTTTGAAAAAGCCGTCGCTTTTTGTCGGGAACACCGGCTGGTTTTGGTGCACGATTTCCCCTATGTGGATTTGGTTTTTGACGATCGCCATTCTAGCATAGAGGCAGAGCCAAAGCAGCGGGCTTACCAGGATATTCCTGGTAACGAGGAGCATCGAAAAGTGATGGCACCGTCTATTTTTCAGGCCGATCCAGATAAAAGCGTGTCGATCGAGTTTTTTACACTCTCGAAGTCGTACAATATGGGTGGTTTTCGAGTCGGATACGCGATCGGCAATGCCCAAATCATTGAAGCACTGCGACAGGTAAAAGCCACCGTAGATTTCAATCAATACCAAGGAATTTTGAATGGAGCGATCGCCGCTTTAACAGGCCCCCAGGACACCGTTAAAACCAGTGTAGAAACCTTCCGACAACGGCGGGATACCTTCGTCAGTGCTTTACAAGACATTGGCTGGGAAGTGCCATTACCCCCCGCCACCATGTACGTTTGGGCGAAACTCCCAGAACCTTGGGCTTTAGATTCCGTGAAATTTTGCACTGAGTTAGTAGAAAGCACAGGAGTTGCAGCTTCCCCCGGTGCCGGCTTTGGCAAATCTGGAGAAGGCTATGTGCGATTTGCCTTAGTTGAATCACCGGAAATTTTGGCAGAAGCTGTCAGAAGAATTGCTGATTTTCTAAGTTGAGATACTGCTCGGATTGAATAGGCCCTATCTTCTCTGTACCAAGTTTTTGTCCCTAGAGTGCCTATTCATTTCGTGCTGATTCCTGGTATTTTTCCAAGATACCACTCGACAACATGAGTCTGGGCCAAACTAACAAGAAAAAACCCATCCACACTAATAATGGTATCGCTACTATAACTGTAATCCAAACAGTTTTCAATAAAAACCAACTGCCAGTAATCAGACTAATTCCTGTTAAAAGAATCGACCAAGGCTGACACCACCAAGGTTTGAAATCCCAAGCACTAAGTTTTTTGGGTTCGGAAACATTTTGCATATTAGTTATTGGTTAGTTGTTATTGGTTATTGGTTAGTAGTTATTGGTTATTGGTTAGTAGTTATTGGTTATTGGTTATTTGTGATGAGTTATTTGTTATTGGTTATTGGTTATTGGTTAGTAGTTATTGGTGTTAATCCCAATTCCCAATTCCCAATTCCCAATTCCCAATTCCCAATTCCCAATTCCCAATTCCCAATTCCCCATTCCCCATTCCCCATTCCCAATTCCCCATTCCCCATTCCCCAGTCAGTAGCTGTGTCCTTGGACTCTACTAGCCCAACCGCGGACTCCAAGGGTGGAGGGGCTGGATTTACTTTTTTTGACCTCATATTTCCCATTAATGGTAAAATGCGATCGCCATAGCAATTTCAGTTCCATAGGTTGCTAACTTGCTAGGCTAGAAAGTAGCAAACCAAAAAAATCCAGCCACTCCAAGGTCAATCGCGAACCATGAGACTAGACGAAGCCGTAGAATTTGCCGAAAACCCTGAGCCGCGTTGTCCCTGCGTCCTCCTGTTGGACACCTCCGGTTCAATGCAAGGTGCTCCTATAGATGCCTTGAATGAAGGGCTGCAAACTTTTAGGGAGGATCTGATTAAAGATGAATTGGCAAAAAAGCGAGTTGAAGTCGCGATTATTTCCTTTGACAATCATATCAAAGTTGTGCAGGATTTCGTGACGGCAGACCAATTCGAGACACCACTGCTGAAAGCCCAAGGACAAACTCACATGGGTGCAGGTATTCAACAAGCACTAGATTTAATCGCCGCCCGCAAATCGGAATATCGCAACAACGGAATTACCTATTATCGGCCATGGGTATTTATGATTACTGATGGAGAACCCCAAGGCGAATCGGACGATATTGTAGACATCGCTTCACGGCGGATTAAAGAGGAAGAAACTAACAAGCGCGTTGCTTTTTTTGCGGTAGGAGTCGAAGGTGCTAATATTGCCCGTCTCGCCGAAATTGTGGAACGGACTCCTGTAAAATTGAAAGGATTGGACTTTAGGGAGATGTTTATTTGGCTGTCAGCCAGTATGCAGCGAGTTTCTCACTCAAAAATTGATGAACAAGTAGCCTTACCACCTCCGGGGTGGGGAACCGTTTAGTCATTCGTTATTGGTTATTTGTTATGAGTAGCAGGTGACAATTAACTACTAACAATTAACTACTAACCATTAACTACTAACAATTAACTACTAACATCTGAATAACTGACAAATGACAGAACAAATGACAAAGTGGCAAGTGGTAGCAGCATCGGTGATGGGGACGAGTCACTCCAAGCGATCGCAACCTTGTCAAGATGCCCACTGCTGGCGGCTGTTGCCCAATGGTGTTTTGGCGGCCTCCGTTGCCGATGGTGCGGGTTCAGCAACACTGGCAGAAGTAGGTGCTAAAATTGCTGTGGAAGCAGTTGTCGAAACAATTTGTCGGCAATCAGAAAAGCTGCCTGAAGATGACAGCCAATGGCAAGTATTCCTCACATCTGCACTTCAAGTCGCACGGGCGGCTGTGGAAACAGAAGCCGCGACGCGGGGAGTGGCGGCTAGAGATTTAGCTTGCACTTTAATTGCGGTGGTGGCTACACCCGAATTAATCGCCGTTGCTCAAATCGGTGATGGTGCGGTGGTGGCGGGTGATAATCAAGGAAGTGCGATCGCCCTGACAGTACCTCCCTGTGGTGAATATATCAATGAAACGATTTTTTTGATTTCCCCCAATGCCATAGAAACTGCACAATTTCATCTGCGAAGGGAAAAAATGGCGCATTTAGCCGTGTTTTCCGACGGATTGCAAATGCTAGCCCTGAAAATCCCGGAAGGCACACCACACAGTCCATTTTTTGCACCCCTATTTCGATTTTCTGCTCAAGTTCAAGATGAGTCTGATGCACAACAGCAGTTGGAGTCTTTTTTGCGATCGCCCCGCGTTTCCGAACGCACCGATGATGACTTAACATTATTATTGGCAAGTTGTTTGAGTTCGGAATTACCAGAAAATTAACAGTAGACATCTTGCCACAGCGAGTCTTGTAAAACTTTATTAAGTTTGTCCGCAGTAGTAACCAATTATCCACCTGCATCTATCTGCGTCGGTTGGCGTTCATCTGCGCTACAAAACCGATTCTGATTTGGGCAAGAAGTCTCATCTGTTCAAGGTAGCGGTTCTATAATAAAATCGACTTGTCAACAATTATGCTCCCGTTTAACAGTAGGTCATCACTTGCAAGCACAAGAGATTAAGGATCAACTCAAATCCCTAATTAGCGAAGCATATCCAATAGATCCGAGTTTGGCGAGAAGATTGGATGAAATTTATCGCTGGGTAAAAGATGTCAAACCCGGTTCGCTAACTGCCAAAAAATTTGTGATGGCTTTTCTGCTACAGCTTGTCAGTGATTCAGAAGTTTGGTTGGCTGTCAAATCTCTACCTTCGGAAGCAGCGCAACAAGCGGCCTTTGAGTTAATGAGTTCTGCCGAAAGATATTGGTATAGCTATCTCTTTCCTAAATGGCTGAGTGAAACCGATCGCAAATTTCATATTTGGAAGAAAAAATTAATGGCGGGAGAATTTTATCCGGCTGACGAGCAGATACTCCAATCGATCATAACTCACATTCAGCAGCGAGAAGATACTTCTTTTATACAGCGTTATATAGCCGATCTTTCGATGGCTACGGATTCCATAGTCAGCAGCCGGGAACATCAGCCTTTATGTATACAAATCACCAGTATTTCGGATGAATTTTCGCAAGAAAAATATGATAATTGGCAAAAAACTCTTCAGGAATGGGGGATTGACAGAGGATTATTTTTAAGTTACAATCCAAGTATTGAAAATTCGGTAGTTCGATTAGTTAATATGGCATTATACAACAGCGACAATTTACAGGCTGGCACCTACCTGAAATTTTCCTAGAATCGAGAATGGGGCCTCGTAAATGTTGTTAAAAAAGTTGTGAAAAAATGTGAATATTTCTCTGTCGGCTATTCCTCAGCATTCTCTGCCGTTCCGGCCTCAACCAATCTAATTTAAACAAAATAAGATGGCGTTAAGTCAAACCTAGGGACTACGCGCTGGAAACAGCGATTAGAAACACAGGACTTACGAATTCAACGGAAAAAAAACCCGGTTTCTCTTTCTGCTACTGAATCTCAAATGACGCAATCAGTTTAAGAAACCGGGTTTTTGCGTCCAGGAACAACTCAGATATTTGCTATGAATGGACGCTTGTGAAGCCCTAGATATTTCCCTAGCCCGATAGTATAGCAACCTTAAAATTCGATCGAAAATAACACCATGACAGCACAAGGCACAACGACTGTTGAAAAAAGTTTACAAAAAGTCTTGGAAAAACTGGAATCCTCCCGAAAAATGCAGGATGACTGGATGAAAAACGGGATAAATTTTGTAGATTTGTATGTGGATGACGCTGGTGGAGATTGGTTGGAAGAATGGGGAAAAGTGGAAGCAGCAGATTTAGAAGTTGACACGATTACCAGTATAGATGTTGAGGCTATCAAAATAGCGATCGGCTTTTCTAACTTTCAGAAAACACAATTACTGGAAATAGCCTTGAGTCACCGTGGCGATACCAAGGATTTTCGAGGCAGATCTTTTGACTCGTCACTGGACCAAGATGTCCAGTACAAAAGGCTGGCTCTCCTAGGAAGCGCGATTTTGAGTGCCGTTGTTACCGATTACCTATACCGCCAATATCCCGATCTCGAACGAGATTGTATCTCAAATTTAAAATCTGGGTTACTAGACAAGAACAAACTATCGGAATTTGCGCTCAGTTTGAATTTGCAGGAACTTAGCTTGCATAGTGTGCAGGGGAAAGAAATAGAAAAAAGTGAGTACAAGAAATTTTTAGGAGAAACTTTTGAGGCGGTGTTTGGGGCGATTTACTTGGAGTGCGATCGCGATTTTTTGCGTGCGGGCGACTGGCTGATTCAGAATTTCATAGCCCAAGCAGTTGCTGACAAGATGAGTCAAAAAAGCGCTCTAATTGAAGGGACAAAAAAATCCCCACAAATAGCTGTTAAACGGCTACGAATCCTGGGTGCAGAAATTTTAGAGGCGATCGCCTTTGACTATCTATACCACCGTTTTCCAGAACGCAAAGCCAGCCAGCTAACTGAGTGGAAAAAAATGTTAGTCGCCAAAGAAATTTTTCCCAAAGAATTCAAGACCAAATTAGGCAATCGTTACCTAGAATTGGACAGTGATTTCTCACGCACCCGCGACTGGTTAGTTAATAACTTTATCAAAACAACAGTGGAAGAACTGGTAGAGGAGAGAGAAAATCAATTCAACTAAAAGTAGAAAACCAATAGCTGCTACAGGTCCAAAGTATCTGTAGCTTGAGGAGGGGAAGAAAGAGAGAGGGAGAAAGAGAGAGCGGGAGAGAATTTGACGCTGGGTGGGATTGCCACTGCAAAAATTACGCAAATGATTTAGGCTCATTATAGAACTATCGACTTTCCTAGTAGGGTCGATGTTCAGATTGAGAACTTTGTTAGTGAATTTTGCTTTTAAAAAACTGAGTCATGACTCAAAAAACCCGTACTGTTTTAATTATCGATGACTCTCCTGAAGACAGGGAACTGTATCGGCGGTATCTGAAGCGCGATCGCGAATATTCCTACACTTTTTTAGAGGCGGGACTGGGGAAAAAAGGGCTGGAATTGTGGCTGCAGCAACCCGATGCCGTGTTGCTCGATTATCGACTGCCCGACATAGACGGAGTGGAATTTCTCCGTCAACTACAACCATCCTCGCCCCAGCTACGCTTCCCGGTGATTATGGTGACGGGGCAGGGCAATGAGGAAACCGCCGTCGAGGCCATGAAAGCGGGGGCACAGGATTATTTGGTCAAGGAGCAAATTACGCCCCAAAGGTTGCAACAAGCAGTAAATGCGACAATTGCCACAGTGCAGCTTCACTCTCAAATACAACTGCGCATGGAACGAGAGCAGTTGATCTCCGAGATTACTCGGAAGATTTATCAAACAACGGATTTGCAAGAAATTCTGCAAACTATAGTAACTCAAACGCGACTGTTCCTCAAGGTCGATCGAGTTTTTATCTATCGTTTTCAGCCAGACTTTAGCGGCATTATCACGGTGGAATCTGTCGGTAGCGACTGGTTGCCCCTTCTGAATATCCAGGTAAACGACCAATATTTCATGGAAACGCGGGGTGAAGATTATCGGTTGGGACGCATTCAGGTAGTTGCCGACATTCATACCGGAGGTTTAACCCAGTGTCATGTCGATTTACTGGTCAAATTTCAAATCCGCGCCAACTTGGTAGTTGCGATTCTGCACCAAGAAACATTGTGGGGTTTATTAGTCGCAAACCAGTGTTGCTCCACCCGTCAGTGGCAACCCTTTGAGATTGATTTATTACAAGAATTAACAAGTCTGGTTGGCATTGGGCTTCAGCAGGCAGCACTCTATCAAGCCACACAATCCCTGCAAGAAAGCCTACAGCGGGAGAAAGCGATCGCCGCTGTGATTCAAAGAATGCGGCAAACCCTTGATATGGAAACGATATTCCAAGCCACCACCGCAGAACTACGACAGTTTATGAAATGCGATCGTGTCGTTGTCTATCAGTTCAATGCCGACTGGAGTGGACAATTTGTGGCCGAATCAGCAGGAGAGGGTTGGACTGCTTTGATGCAACCAGAAACCAATAATTCTGATGGAACTCAATTTGTGAATGAGTCTCGCTGCAATGTCATAACAACAATGTTGAGAGGCACTCCCGAACCCGTTGTAGATAGTTATTTACAAGAAACCAAGGGCGGTATCTACAACCAAGGTATCAATTGCCGAGTTACCGAAGATATCTACCAAGCAGGATTTACCCCCTGTTATATTGACCTATTAGAACAACTTGAAATCCGGGCTTACATTATTGTTCCCATCTTTTGTGGCAGTCAACTGTGGGGATTGCTCGCGATTTATCAAAATTTGGAACCCCGTGCTTGGAGCGAAGTCGAAATCAACACAGTCGTTCAAATTGCGATTCAGTTGGGAGTCGCTTTGCAGCAAGCTCAGTTACTCCAAGAAACTCAACAGCAGGCTATACAACTCCAGGAAGCAGCCTATGCGGCACAAGCCGCTAACCGCGCCAAAAGCAAATTTCTAGCCAATATGAGCCACGAACTGCGAACCCCTCTCAACGGCATTATGGGCTACGCACAAATCCTGCAACGAGACTCAAACACCACCGTCAAACAACAGGAAGATCTTCAAATTATCTACAATTGCAGCCAACATTTACTGACACTGATCAACGATATTTTAAGTTTGTCTAAAATTGAAGCAAACAAAATTGAAATTCACCCACAAACATTTGATTTTAAACCATTTCTCCAAGACTCAACAGCAATTTTTATCCTCAAAGCTAAACAAAAATTTATTAATTTTACCTACCATCCTCTGACTGAACTACCCAAAAAGGTGTATGCTGACGAAAAGCGACTGCGTCAAATTTTAATTAACCTTCTTTCTAATGCTATCAAATTTACAGACCGCGGTAGTGTAAGTTTGAAAGTAGGAGTTATAGCGACTACAGATCGGGATTTTAAAAATGTTAATAATCAGCAGGAATCTCCTTCTAATCATCCTTCATCCCCTAGGCATCATACGTCGCAGAAAATTCGCTTTCTAATAGAAGATACAGGCTGTGGCATTTCTCCCGAAGAATTAGAAAAAATTTTCTTACCCTTCGAGCAAGTGGGAAATATTTCTCGCCAAACAGAAGGAACAGGCTTGGGATTGACAATTACTCAGAAGCTGATTTTTTTAATGGGAAGTGAAATTTTTGTTGAGAGCACTCCCGGAGTTGGTAGCAAATTTTGGTTTGATTTAGATTTGCCTGTAAGTTCAGATCTCACCGAATTAATCTTGAAACCAAATAATACTATCCTTGGCTATGAAGGTAAAAAACAGAAAATTCTGGTGGTGGATGACCGCTCGGAGAATCGCTCTGTACTGGTTAACTTGCTTAAGCCTCTGGGCTTTGAACTGGGGGAAGCAGCAGACGGACAAGCAGCGTTAGAAACAGCGCTAGAATTTAAACCTGATTTGATTTTATCTGACTTAGTAATGCCTCGGATGGATGGTTTCGGAATGATCCGAAAACTGCGCCAATTGCCTCTGTTTCAAAGTATAACAATCATCGCCGTCTCTGCCAGCGTGTTTAATGAAGATCGCCAAAAATGTTTGGAATTGGGCTACAGCGATTTTCTCGCCAAGCCGATACAAGCACCAGAGTTACTAGAAAAAATCAAGAGTTATTTAAATTTGTCATGGATTTACGAACCAGAATTTAGTGGGGAAAATGTGAGGAAGGCTGTAGCTACTAGCTCCCAGTCCATGGTGATGCCACCGAGGGAGGAATTGCTGGTTTTGTATCAAGCGGCTAAGAGCTGTTATGTGGAAGATGTCGATCGCGAAATCAACCGTTTGCAACAATTAGAGCCAGAGTATAGTTCGTTTGTTGCCATGGTGGTGGAACTTTCCAATGATTTTGAATATGAAGCAATTGTCAAGTTAGTCGATCGATATTATCACGGGGTATAAAGATGAAAATGTGATTTGTGTTTCTGACTTGGGGCTAGGGACAGAGTTTATGGTAGATATTTTAGATAAAATCCCGTGTCACGGGACTAATTTTGCGGAACAATCTGCTGTTTGAACTCAAATACATTAGGATTTTGCGGATCGTAACTAGCCCGCAACCAGTGAACATTGGGAGAGCCGAAAGTTTCTACTCTGGTAAAGTTTTTCATTCTGGGGAGTTGAGTTTCATCTGTAAAACGCGGTAGAGGTTTGTCGATACGGAAATAGTGAGTATCGCCGTGGACAAATACAACTTGTCCCTTAAATTTGCTGGCTTCAGTTTCCAGAGTTGCAATAAAATCGTTGTAGCCGCTTCTTCTGTTGTCGGTTGGATCTAGTTCAAATCCCGGATTTGCTTGAGCAATTAACATAATTCCTTTGCTATGGCTGCGGGAGGCTAGAGCAAAAGATTCTTTTATCCAAGCTAAGTTAGCTGCATTGCGATCGGCATATTCTCGATCGCCTTCGGGAGTGCGCCCAAAATTGTTGTTACTCCCCGGCATATTAATCCCAAAAAACATAATTCCCTGATAATTCCAACGGATATTTTCACGGTATTTAGCAAACTGTGGATTCTCGCTTTGACGAGTAAGAGTTAAAGTCTTTTTTCCCTGACTTTGATTTCCTTGAGTGAAAATTTCCCGCAGTTTAGCTAGTCTTTCTACGGGATCGTAACTACCATTATTTGAGCGGTGGCAATCAGTCCATTCGTTGTCACCATAAACCAGAATAAATGGAATTTCAAATTTCTGAAATAATTCTTTGCGACTGACAAAAGTTGTATCATCGCAGAGAGTTGAACCGTTTTTGAAGTCGCCGTCATGGACAACAAAAGCGGCTGGCGATCGATTGATATCTGCTATCAACTTAGTAAATTTTGCTTCCTGTTCTGCACTGTAGGGCAAGTCGCCAATTAAGGCAAATTCAAAACTTTTTCCCCCTAAATTCCGAGCATAACTTACAGGATTTATTAGGCTAAATCCTATAATTAAAGCCAACGAAATTAAGGCACAAATCACATATTTTTTAGTCATTTATTTGAAGTAGAAAGTCTACTTAATTAATTTAAATGTTTCTTCAGCCAAGCGATCGCCCCTTCGACATCAGTAACGACTTCCGCATCCGGTATCGGTGGCCTCTGCACCATCACCACGGGAATTCCCAATTCCCGCGCCGCGACAATTTTGGCATAAGTCGCATCACCACCGCTGTTTTTGCTGACAATGGTATCAATCTGATATTTGAGCAACAATTCCCGTTCATTTTCTAAGAAAAAAGGCCCCTTTGCTAAGATTAATTGGCTTTGGGGGTATAAAATACCTAGGGCTGGGGGTTCGATCGCCCGAATCAAAAACCAAATAGAATCCAGACTAGAAAAAGCAGTCAATTCCTGTCTACCAATAGTGAGAAATACACGCTGCGATCGCTCAGATAAAGCCATGGCAGCCTCTTCATGGTTTTCGACTTCAATCCAGCGATCGCCCTGCACCGGAGTCCAAGCAGGACGCACCAGCATCAAATGTGGCAATTGAAATTCAGCAGCAGCGGTGGCTGCATTCATCGAAATCTGAGCAGCAAACGGATGAGTCGCATCAATTAACAAGTCGATCGCGCGATCGGTCAAATACTCACCCAGTCCACCTACTCCCCCAAACCCACCAATTCGCAGCGTACCCGTTGGGGTGGAAGGTTGTTTAGTGCGTCCTGCTAGGGAAGAAACCACCTCCAAGTTAGCGATTTGGGAAGCCCGCGTCGCCAGTTCCGTCGCATCCCCCGTTCCTCCCAAAATTAGCAAGCGTTTTTTCATAGAATTCCCCTTACCCGATCTAGTCAAGACTTAACAATATAATATGTTAAGTAAAGTTTTAACTACCAACAGCTATGATGCGATCGCTCTTGACATTTTTGACAGTATTAGTTGTAAGTGGGATGGTTTGGCTAGGAAATGTAATGCCAGCCTCCGCAGAAGTTGAACCCACAGATATTACCGATCCCCAGCAGCAGTTAGCAGAACTGGTTCAGAAAGCTTTTGAAGCAACAAACGAAGGCAAATTCCCCCTGGCTGAAAGTTTTTGGACTCAAATCATTGACAAATTTCCCGATCGAGCCGCAGCTTGGAGTAACCGTGGTAATTCTAGAGTCAGTCAGAACCAGCTACAAGCAGCAATTTCCGACTACGAAAAAGCGATCGAACTCGTTCCCGACGCTCCCGATCCGTACTTAAACCGCGGTACAGCCTTAGAAGGTTTAGGACGGTGGGAAGAAGCGATCGCCGACTACAATCATGTACTAGAATTAGACCCAAAAGATCCAGCAGCCTACAACAACCGAGGCAACGCCGAAGCAGGTTTAGGTCAATGGAAACAAGCAATTATCGACTACAACAAAGCCTTTGAACTAGCACCTGAATACGCCTTTGCTCGCGCCAACCACGCCCTCGCCCTTTATCAAAATGGACAAACCAAAGAAGCAATTCGCAACATGAAAAACATTGTTCGCAGATACCCCCAATTTGCCGACATGAGAGCCGCCCTCAGCGCTTGTCTGTGGGAGGCAGGACAGCGTGGGGAAGCTGAGAGCAATTGGGTTGCCGCCGTCGGTCTCGACTCCCGCTACAAAGACCTCGATTGGGTTAAAAATACCCGCCGTTGGCCACCACTTGCAGTCAGTGCTTTGGATAAATTCTTGAACTTGAAATAATATTTAGGTTATTGGTTATTGGTTATTGGTTATTTGTTGTTTGTTGTTTGTTGTTTGTTATTGGTTATTGGTTATTGGTTATTGGTTCGTTAGAGTAACCAATAACCCATTACTTCTTCCCCATCCCCAATCCCCAATCCCCAATCCCCAATTCCCAATTCCCAATTCCCAATTCCCAATCCCCAATCTCCTATCCCCAATTCCCTATTCCCTATCCCCAATTCCCATTAATAACCCCCAAATCAGTGCCGGAGTCAACTCTTCAACATTCCTCAAGACTGAGACAGCACCAGCATTTTGTAGCGCCGCAGTATAAGCTTGGCACCGCACAGCATCCTCCAAAACATGAGGTGGCAAAATTCCAATTCCCAGCCAAACTCGCGAGGGTTGTAGTTGACTGGCTTTGACAATAGTGTAAATATCTGCAACAGTATCTCCTGCATAAACCACAGGCAAACTTTCTGGTAAAGCGTTCAGGTTTTCCAATTTTTCAATAGTCGCAAATAGTCCAGTAGGATCGGGTTTTCCCGGTGCATCTTCCATCGCCACTAATACAGGGGAATTTAAGCCGAGTTTCCCTGACAAAACATAGGTAGCTTCATCCCGCATCGCCCCGCTAAAAAAGCCCCAAACTATGCCACCTGTCGTTAAATTTTCCAGGTAAGCCGGACTTAGCAGCAGCGGTTCGTCGCCAATGTAACCAGTCCAATTTTGTTCGTCGGGACCACGATAGCGACTTTGGAAAAATGCTACTAACTCGTTATAGTCGATCGCGCTTTCCGTTCGCGATCGCCCAATGCCCTCAAAATAACGGTAAACTAACTCTTGTGAAGCTTCCCAGTCATTATTCCACACTCCCTCAGACTTGAGAGAGTCAATATCAATAGAATTGGGACGAAAAGCACCCCCCGTGAAATGCTCCACCACATCCGCCAGCGCCCGTCGGTAAGAACCAGACACATCCCGCACCACACCGTCAATATCAAAAACTACAATCGCTCTGTCTGCTGTCATCAGTGCCCCACCCGCAGTTAACTATTGGCATTTTACCTGAGCCAATGTCGGAATTTTAAGTAAAAATGACAAAAGTATGCTAAGCTTAGCGATTGTAGAAATTTTTAATAAGTTCGATCGAAACCCCGGAGGTTTGTTTGTCCAAGTTCATCTTAAAAGTTCTCTGGCTAGAAGAGAATGTTGCCCTCGCCGTTGACCAAGTGGTCGGTAAAGGAACTAGCCCGCTGACAGCTTACTTTTTCTGGCCCCGCAAGGATGCGTGGGAAGATCTCAAAAACGAACTCGAAGCCAAACACTGGATTGCCGACAACGATCGCGTCGAAGTCCTCAACCAAGCGACAGAAGTAATCAACTACTGGCAAGAAGAAGGCAGACGGCGACCAATGAATGAAGCTCAGTCAAAATTCCCCCTCGTGACTTTTACTGGCAGCAACTAATCACAGTTAACAGTTAACTGTTAACTGTCAACTGTTAACTGTCAACTGTTAACTATGTAATTATTTTTTCCTTGAGCGGAATCTATGGGCGGCGACAGTACAATCAACCAAACTGAGCAGCTACCGCTGGTAGTAAATCCTGATATTCTCCAGCAAGCTATTCTCTACAAAATTAATACTAGAATTACCGCCCGCGGAGAAATAATGTTTCCCTGTGTGCCGGGAATGCTAAACCACTATCTCCAGTCCATCGAAAAACTATTCAGCACTCTCGACAGACCTCTGCCAGCAGACAGAAAAGAGGAACTGAGCCAACTGTTAGCCAGCAAATTAGAACAAGGCTACCAGTCTTCTACTGCTTCGATGTTGATACTTCAATACGAGTCAGTTCAGCCTCCCCAAACCGGTTTAGCTTGCAAAGTGCTCGTGGCTACCTCCACAGTAGGAGAACAGTATAAAAGTTGGGTAGATACCAGGGAAGCTCCCCTATTCGGCTCCCATCCAGACGCAAAATTGATGACAACGGTTGCTAAATTGGGAAGTCCCGATCGCGTGCGGATTTTGGACGTGGGTGCTGGTACCGGCCGCAACACTTTGCCCTTGGCGAGATTGGGCTATGCTGTGGATGCGATCGAACTAACCCCAGCTTTTGCAGAACAGTTACAAACTGCTGCGACAGCCGAAAACTTACCAGTGACAGTGACACTAGGCAATGTACTCGACCCCTTAGTGCGGATGAAACCGGCTCGCTACCAACTTGCAGTTGCCGCCGAAGTCATCTCTCATTTTCGAGACAGCGACGAAGTGCGACTGTTCCTAGCAAAAATGTGCGATTCCCTCTGTCCCGGAGGTCTATTACTCTTCAGTACATTTTTATCCGTAGGTGACTACCAACCAGATGCCCTCGTGCGACAAGTAGCCCAACTTTCCTGGTCTACTTTATTTACGCCCCAAGAACTGACTGTGGCGATGGAAGGCTTGCCCCTAGTCCCCATCTCCAATGAATTGGTATTTGAGTACGAACGCACCCATCTGCCCGAAGCAGCCTGGCCCCCGACACCCTGGTTTACCAGTTGGGCCACAGGTCGTGATGTTTTTCCCATGGCCAATGGACGCCCCCCGATGGAATTGCGCTGGATTTTGTGTCGCCGGAGTTAGTACCTAGTTAAGAAGCACAAACACCGAAGAATACTTATCAAGCCAATAACATAAGTTTTGGTTAATTTTTTGTTTTGTAGCTTTTGTACATAAAAATTAATAAAAGTTGTACTAGAATATGCAAAGAGTGAAGCTCGATCGAGACTGGTGCAGCTAGAGTTAAGATCGGACAAACTTATCCCTTAAGATAGATGACATTCTGAGGGAAAAACATCGGCTAATTAATTCTCTCGCTAGAGCAGCGATAATCCTGACACAAAAATATGCTTTTAACACGTCCACTACAAGCGTTTCGAGCAATCTTCAGGGATAAACCTTCAACAAATAGAACGATCGAACAAAAAAGTAGTAAAAATAATTTTGGGGGGAATATTTATCCCACTCCCAATCAACAAATTGACTGGTCTATCGAAGTGGAAAGACTGATGAATAACGTGAAATCTGCCTGTACCAACGAAGAGATTACCGCATGGCTACGCGGATTGCTGACAATTGCTTGGGCTGACGGCAACTTTGACGAAAACGAGCAACAACTGATTGCGACTCTAACTCACGAGGAATTAAATTTAGTATCTTTGGAGACAGATTTTGAACCAATTACCCCAGAAGAACTAGCTGGTGTGTTAGGGAAAAGTACCGCCAACGGTGAAAATTTCTTGAGAACCGCAGTCATGGTAGCTTTAGCAGACGGTACTTATTCCCTTTGCGAAGATGAATTGCTAGAGAAATTTTGTACAGCATTAGGTCAAAATGTGAAGGTGATAGAAGCTCTCCGACACACCATCGAAGGAACCGAATACCCCCTAGAAAAACCCGCAAACTCAGCAGCGGCTGTGGAGTGGAATGCGGCAACACCGCTGAGTGCAAAACCGCTGCAACCACCCCACAAAGATGTCCTACAACCAGTCAAAGACTGGCTCGACGGCTGGGAAATTCACGACCCCAAGGTGGCACACTTTGTCTGCAAAATGATTCCGCCCCAATGTCCGTTTGAGCGAGATATTGTGTTATTTGGCCGCAAAATCGTACATATTCCGGCGATGTGCCAGATTAATCCGCTTTACGAACAGTTGGTAGGGATGCGCTTCCGAGCTCTGTGCTATTTAGCCGATGATTGCAAGGAAGATATCTCGTCCTATTGTTAGTCATGATTCAGGACTCATTAGTCAGTAGCGTTGAAACTACCCAATCTCCCATAGTCGTGAAATATCAAGACTGTGCGGTCTTAATATTGCAAAACAGGCGAATTATGCTCACAAATGGTATAATTAACCACTACTTACTAATGACCACTGAGTCGGGAATGGTTCATGGGGAATAGGCAATGGTTCATGGGGAATAACCAATAACCAATAACCAATAACCAATAACCAATTACTAATTAAATTATGCAATTTATCGATCGAGCAGATATTCAAGTCGCAGCCGGCAAAGGCGGCGACGGTATGGTTGCTTTTCGCAGAGAAAAGTATGTACCAGCGGGTGGGCCAAGCGGTGGCACCGGCGGGCGGGGCGGTTCAGTATTTATGGTGGCGGTAGAAAGTCTGCAAACCCTGCTAGATTTTCAGTACAACCGCATCTTTAAAGCGCAAGATGGGAAGCGGGGTGCACCGAAAAATATGACCGGGGCTGGTGGGGACGATCGCACAATTGAAGTTCCCTGCGGTACTGTAGTTTACGACGCGGAAACTCAGGCAATTTTAGCAGATTTAGTAACCCCCGGACAGACTTTTTGCGTTGCCAAAGGTGGCAAAGGCGGTTTGGGAAATAAATGTTTTCTGACCAATTCTAACCGCGCTCCAGATTATGCCATGCCCGGTGGAGAAGGAGAACACAAGTTTTTGCGGCTGGAATTGAAGCTATTAGCTGAAGTGGGTATTATTGGTTTACCAAATGCCGGCAAATCTACCCTGATTTCTGCTTTATCCGCCGCTCGTCCTAAGATAGCAGATTATCCGTTTACAACTTTAGTGCCGAATTTAGGCGTAGTCAGAAAACCGACGGGAGACGGTACGGTTTTTGCAGATATTCCAGGATTAATTGAAGGGGCTCACGAAGGTGCTGGTCTGGGTTATGAGTTTTTGCGGCACATTGAACGAACTCGGTTACTACTGCATTTGATCGATGTTACCGATGAAGACCCGATCGCGAATTACATTACAATTCGGGAAGAATTGAAAGCTTACGGGCGAGGTTTGGCAAATAGACCGCAGATTTTGGCTTTTAATAAGGTAGATGCGATCGATCTAGAAAGCGCAGAAATGGATAATTTGATTGCTAGACTTCAAGAAATCAGTGGGTCTCCAATTTTGTCTATTTCCGCTGTCAGTCGAGTGGGATTGGATGAGTTGATGCAGCAGGTTTGGCAGAAACTTGACGAATTGAATGAAAAAGAAGCAGCGGAACTTTTAGCAGTTGCAGTTTCCTAGCCGAAACGGGTTCTGCTTTTCCAGAAATATAGCAACCGCCAAAGGGTGCATCTCAATGAGTGCAAATATATTCGTAGGGGCGAAGCATGACCGCTGTAAATCTCTGGTTATCACTAATAAATTGTCTGCGGTCATGCTTCGCCTATGCAAAATCCATGGCTGTTTCATTCTGGTGACAAATCATGGTTTTGTAGGGGTAGTGCCCCGTGCC
Source organism: Microcoleus sp. EPA2 (assembly GCA_020882975.1). Lineage (GTDB taxonomy): Bacteria > Cyanobacteriota > Cyanobacteriia > Cyanobacteriales > Microcoleaceae > Microcoleus. Next base: position 492,904 of record JAHRFD010000001.1, read on the forward strand.
TACCCTCTTCGTCCAGGATTTTGTAGGTGTTTGGTGAGATTGGGGCGGGCACTCACACGCACCGCCCCTACAAGAGAATGAAACAGCCCTGTTACAAAATCGGGATGCTCCCCCGCCAAAGCGCCTTGGCGACTGCTATTTCCACTCAAGTAAGTTGCCGATCAAATTTGGTTGGAGTTAGGAATCAGCCCGTTGTAATCAATTCTGACCTGTCCATTTCGAGAAACAGTAACAACGCTTTCTATCCTATAGACAGAAGAACCAGGTCTGCTTCCTTTAAAAGAAAATGTCCAAGTACCATCGCCATTGTCTACAAACGGCGCTTCCGAAGAAACACCGTGCATAGAAGGTTCGGCTCGATATTGTCCCAAGCCACCGTTGGCGACTTCTGCTGCTTGACGAGCTAAGTTTTTGGCCCGATTCAGTTCGATATTATTGGAAACAACTGTGATTTCGTCGAATTCACCTTGAGGAGAAGAATTGGCATTACTCGCTGAGGGACAGACTCCAACAGCCATAATTGATAATGCTACCAGATAAGGAAGCCTGATGTTTGGTTTCATAGGGCAAACTGATTTATAGTTTGTCAGATATACAACAGTTAAACTAAAAATCCGGTAACAACAAAAAATTTTTTAAAGCGGCTTTTGCCTTGTGGTTTAATTTTTAAGTTTTACTTTAGCATCAACCGTAGATTCTCCATCATTTAAATACTGATAACTCATCCGAGAAATATCCCGAATCAAACTTTGAGCAGGCTTCTCTGTTTCCGGGGAATGTTTCACCATTACCGCCACTAAATAACGCTTGCCGTTTGGCAAATCTACCATCCCTGCATCGGCTAGCAAAGTGTTGATATTTCCCGTTTTATGAGCAATAATTGCCTCGTCCCCCAAACCTTTGGGTAGCAAACTATCATTTTTAGTTTGCCTCATGATTTGAAAAATGCGATCGCGCGATTTCACTGACACCAAATTACCCCGATCGATCTGGGCAATAATATTAATCAAATCCTTGGGACTGGTAGTATTGGTTCCCTCTAAATCAGGCAATTTATTGCGAATAACCGTCGCCCTCAAACCCCAGGTTGCAAATTTCTGATTCAAAACTTCTGCACCTCCCAACAACTCAATCATCATATTTGTCGCCGTATTGTCACTGACAACAATCATTTTTTTGGCAACTTCCAAAGCCGAATACTTCGTACCCGGAGGTTGGTCTTGCATCTCTCCCGAACCGCCCACAATATCTTCGGCCCGTAGAGTCAACATCTGATCTAGTCGCACTTTCCCCTCATCTACAGCTTGGAAAAAAGCTACTAAAATCGGCACTTTAATCGTACTAGCTGAAGCAAAAGTAGTGTCCCCGTTAACATTTAGGTAGCTTCCACTATCTAAATCGACTAAGAATACTCCCGCAGTCAAGCTAGGGTTGTCCGTGGTCAAAACCTGAACTTGCGTTTTGAGGGTGGCTAATTCTTGATTCAGTTGCAGTGCAGGGGGGGCTAGGGTTGTAGCTGCGGCGCTATCACTTTCTGCGGGAGTTTGTTGCCCATTAGCTCCTGGAGCGTTCTGTTCTTGCGCTGTGGAACCCGATCGACTCACAGCATTCACCACTGACAACATTGTCCCGCAAATCACCGCCATCCCAACTCCCAAAATCAACAAACGAGTAGCGTACACCAGCGGTGGTGTCGTGCTAGGTGTGGGTCGTTTGCGGGGTTTATCGCTGGCTTGGGGGCGCTGTTTGGGGTCGGGGCGTTTTTTGACCTTGGGAGGCGTTTCAGTGTCTGCAATGCGACCTAAATAGGACTGGGAGCGACTTCCGGGACGGGATGCAGGGGTGGTTGGCGGTATAAACTGGCTGTTGGGATTGCTGGCCGGACTCAGATTTTCTGGTGTTGGCCCTGGATTGAACAAATCTACAGCAGCGAGGCCTTTTTTGGGAGATTGACGGCTCTTCGACTGGGGAGTTTTGCTAGTTCGGGGTTTTTTACCCGTAATTGCAGATTGGGGATTGGATAAAAAGTCTGGTGTGTTTAATTCTGCGGGGGGATTAGCAGGGGAATTTGCCCTAATTCTGCTGCCGCTTGGTGGTTCCAATGGTAGAGTCGAAGGTTCTTTTGCTTTACTGGAAGCTGGCGGTTTTGGTTTCTGCGATTGGGTGGAACCGCGGCGGCCTGATTTGCTAGACTGATTTGTTTTGCTCGACTGCTGAGATGATATTGAGGAGATCTCTGAGAATATCGATCGCTTGGGAAACCGCTCTGCCACGTCTTACTCCTTCACCAATGTACACTTCAAATTGCTGATTTTTAATCTGGATCGCTCGCCTTTTGAGCTGGATAATCGGGCAACGCCTGATCCAGACTATCAGAAACAGGACCGATCGGGTGAGTTTTTCCGATCGCCCATTCTACTTGTCGGAGAATCCCCCGCAACATGGCGACTTCCCCAACGGAAGGATAGGCGCGATTATATAAATGGCGAAATTTTGCCATCCGGCTGGCTGCTGTGTGGGGATGCAAGTATCCCACTTTTAACAACAAAGTTTCTAGTTGCTGGTAGTATCCTTCTAAATTTTCTAAGGTAGCAGAAGCATCTTCTTCCTTCACCGCTTGGGGGAGGTGATGATTCCTTCCGGGAGTTGGGGGGGGTGATGATTCCTTCCCCCCTTGGGGGAGGTAGGGGGGAGTTTCCTTATTTTCCCCCCTTGGGGGGGGTTCCTTCTTTTCCCCCCTTGGGGGGGGTAGGGGGGGGTTGACTTCGATGGGGGGGTTAAGAACTAACTTATATAATTCATAGCAGCAGATAGCAACGGCTTGGGCGAGATTTAGGGAGGTGTAAGCTTCGCTGGAGGGAATGCGGATCAGGCGCTGAGCATAGTTTAATTCGGCGTTGGTTAGGCCACAGTCTTCTCGACCAAAAATGAGAGCGCTGGGGGCTTCTAGGAGCCAAGGTAAGGCATCTGCTGGTGCTTCTGGCTTTGTGGCTAAGGGGCGATCGTCCCCTGTGGTGGCGATCGCCCTTGTACAGCCTACCAAAGCCGCTGGCAAACTCTCAACTACTCTGGCATTTTCCAATATATCGGCGGCGCGCACAGCCATCAGTCGGGCTTCTGCTCCTAAATAATCGCACTGGGGATTGACCAAAACTAATTGGTGCAAACCCATATTTTTGAGCACGCGGGCTACAGAGCCTACATTCAAAGGGCCTGCGGGTTCAACTAAGATAATTCGGATGTTGGCGGCGGCCGTTGAGAGCATTTAATTTAGGGAGATATAGCGAAGGAAGAAGGAAGAGGCAATGGTGAGCAAGGGTTTCAGCAATCAACAATGTCTGTTCCACAAGCAAATTGTTTTTTTCGCAACAGGCATCTTGCGTGCTCTTGAAAATGATACAAAATGTAAATTAGTTATATGTATTGTCAAAATTAACATGGCTAAGCAGCGATCGAAATCCGATTTACCTACAAAAATTTGCCCGGTGTGCGATCGACCTTTTACTTGGCGCAAAAAATGGGCTGAGTGTTGGGATGATGTCAAATACTGCTCGGAACGCTGTCGTCGCCGTCGGCATAGCACCGAAAATTAAGAATTTCTTGCCATTTACAAAACCGAGGTTAAGATTGCAAAGGAAAAATCCTAGGTTAATTTAAAAAGTATGGCATCGCAACAGGTACAACCAAAGTTAGTTATTCACGGCGGTGCCGGCAGTTCTCTACATAGCAAAGGCGGAATTGAGGCGGTACGTAAATCGCTTTATCATGTTTTGGAGGAAGTTTATCCCCTGCTCAAAGATGGTGCGAGTGCCGTAGATGCAGTGGTGCGGGGCTGTCGGTTATTGGAAGATGACCCACGTTTTAATGCGGGTACGGGTTCTGTGGTGCAGTCAGATGGTCAAATTCGGATGAGTGCTTCGTTGATGGATGGTTTTGTGCAGCGTTTCAGCGGGGCGATTAATGTTTCTCGCGTTCAAAATCCGATCGAACTTGCTAAATTTTTGCAGACTTCGGACGATCGGGTACTCTCGGATTATGGCTCGGCGGAATTGTTGCGAGAACTTCACTTGCCGATTTACGATCCTATGACGGATTTGCGTTTACATGAGTGGATGGAGGAACGCAAAGGCAATTTTAGCAGAGCCATGGCTACTGTGGTGGCGGAACCGGCCTCACCCCCCCTGTCCCCCCTTGGTAAGGGGGGAGAAAGGGGGGTAGGTACGATCGGAGTCGTAGCTTTGGATGCCGAGGGACGTTTGGCGGCGGGAACTTCTACTGGTGGTAAGGGTTTTGAGCGGATTGGGCGGGTTAGCGACTCGGCGATGCCGGCGGGAAATTATGCTACTGGAAGTGCAGGGGTAAGTTGTACCGGAATTGGCGAACACATTATGGATGAGTGTTTGGCTGCCAGAATTGTGATTCGGGTGACGGATGGTTTTAGTTTGAAAGCTGCTTTTGAGCGTTCTTTTACCGAAGCTGACGAACATAAACGGGATTTTGGGGCAATTGGTATTGATGCTACTGGTGCGATCGCTTGTGGTAAAACTAGCGATGTGCTTCTAGGTGCTTTTCACAATGGTATGCAGATGGGCGATTGTTTGGAAATGAGTAAGGGAACTCTAGTTTTTATTGCTTAAAAAGCATTTTGAATAAGTGGTTTAGCTCCCCGGCTTCTTGAACAAGTCGGGGTTCTCGATGGGTGTTAGTTTTATCACTTACTGACAAGCTGAATTGATTCGCAGCTACCTTAATCCTCGATCGCACTTCGGCGCGCTTTAATCAAAAACTGATTAGCCTTTTCATAATTAGGGCGTTCGGGTAAGCAACTTGAGTCAAAGGCGCGATCGAACTCTCGATGCAAATCCAGCCGCCACTGATTCACCTCATCCCAGGGTACTTCCTGATTGCGGATCGACAAAAGTTGCGATCGATAATCATCCACTCGCACCGGCACAAAACCCTCCTTGAGCACCGTAATTCCTGACAACAACAACCGAATTAAGTGCATGGCGTGCTTCCAGCGAATTTCTCCTGAATTTCGCAAGTCTTGCTCCATTTTTTTAAACTGAGATAAAACGTAGCCGTTGTAAGTTTGATAAACCAATTTAGACAGAAAGATTTCCCGCATTTCCAGCAATTCTTGTGCTACAGGGGAAAGGGTTTCTACCAAAGGAGTATACAAACATTCCAGCACATTTGGATTACCTTTGAGCGCCACAATCAAAAACTTTTGCAGTTCCCAATAACATTCATCATTTTGCTTGTTTTCCAATTGCTCTGGAATCCCATAAAGCGACCAATGAAGGTTTGCGGGTGGCAGATAAATCCCGCGCCGATCTGTATCAGATTGCGCGTTATCTAAACCATAGGCTTTGGAACCGACTATGCAGCGGTAAATGACAGAATCATACAGGTTATATTCTGCTAAAAAATCTGCTTTTGACTGCAATCCTTCGCTCTGAAACTGCTTGCGGATACTGAGTTCGTGTCGCCGTAAACTGATTTCTGTGCCGTCTGGGAGTTTGACTAAATATGCGTGAGAATTATCCGTAGGCGATTGAACGATGACACCTACTGCTCCTGGTTTCCAAGATTGATTAGTGGCGGGGTTTTTGACCTCGATTTTGGTGACAATCTGGGTTCCTGCGGGGATGATTAAGTTGAAATTTTGGGAAATATTGGCATTTGCCATGAGGGAACCTCCGGGGGGGCAAGAGTTATAATATTATTGTAACATATGTGTAGTATTAAGGAAAGGGAGTTTTGGGCGATCGCGTTCCGCCCCGCAAGCTAAGGCAATTTTGACCTTGTTGAACAGTGTCTAATTATTAAGGAGGAAGATTAATGCGTTATACTATGGTAATCGAAGGAGATATTTCAAATGATTTCTCAACTACAACCTCAATTCATGAGTCCCCAAGAATATCTGGAATGGGAAGAACAACAACCCATTAAATATGAATATATGAATGGGGAAATCTTTGCTATGACCGGGGGAATTCTGGCCCATAACTCCATTGCGATCAACCTGACATCTGCACTCAAAAATCACTTGCGGGGTAAAGGTTGTAAAGTTTTTATGGCAGATGCCAAACTAGGGGTTTCGCAAAATGGTCCTTTTCACTATCCAGATGTCATGGTCAGTTGCGATCCACTCGACCAAAAAGCCCGTAAAGTTATTTATCATCCCTGTTTAATTGTTGAAGTGCTATCTCCAAGAACAGAAGCATTCGATCGCGGCCAGAAATTTAGAAATTACCGTCAAATTGAAAGTTTAAAAGAATATGTTTTGATTGAAGCCGATCGCCTGAACGTGGAATGTTACCGCATCAATGAGAAAGGCAAATGGGAACTCACTGCTTATTGTCTTGACGCGACAACTATCGACGGTACAGAAGTAGAAGTTGATTTTACGAGCGTTGATTTCTGCTGTCCGATTTCTCTGCTGTATGAAGATGTTGTTTTTCCCGAAGATCATCCTGTTTTCTAGTTGTAGGGTGCGTCAGGGCAGAATGTGACGACAACAAACTAAGAATTTCCCCCTGACGCACCCTACTGTTAGCTTACTGTGTTGAACATTGTCTTCAGATTGAGCAGAATCAGGTTTTTTATCAGTCGCCCTAGGTTACAATCGAGAGGTTGCTGAAGTTAAAGCATATTATGGGGATATAAATGCGGGAGTTGATGAATTTTATAGATAAATGAACAATGAAAGTTAGAGAAGTTATTAAAATGTTAGAAGATGATGGTTGGTATTTAGCTAGAACAAGGGGCAGTCACCGTCAATTCAAACACCCAGAAAAGGCTGGAACTGTCACGGTGTCAGGTAATTTAGGCATTGATATGCCAATTGGTACGCTTAAAAGTGTTTTGCGACAATCTCAACTAGAGGAGGAAGATTAATGCGTTATGCTGTGGTAATTGAAAAAGGTAAAACTAGCTACGGTGCGTATGTTCCCGATTTACCGGGATGTGTGGCTGTGGCTGAAAGTTTAGAAGAGGTGAGGAATTTAATTAAAGAGGCGATCGCATTTCATATTGAAGGACTACAAGAGGATGCTTTTCCGATTCCCGAACCTGTCTCTATTTGCGAATATGTTGAAGCTTAAGCTAAGCACCAATTAATTTTTATTTCCAGTCCGTTTTTCTACCTGCTTGATTTTTTCCTCATACCCCCTTTTCACTTTCATGTTGTGCAGGAAGTGCTACACGCCCATGAAAGTTGTAGGGTGCGTCAGGGCAGAATGTGACGACAATAAACTAAGAATTTCCCCCTGACGCACCCTACTGTTAGCTGTGAAAAATGTGGGTTAGTTTGAGTGAAAAAAATGGGCAATACAGGATTTGAACCTGTGACCCCTTCCGTGTGAAGGAAGTGCGCTACCACTGTGCTAATTGCCCGTAGATAACTAATCTATCATACTATGTCCAGATTTGCAAGCACAATTTCCCGAAAAATTTAGTGGCACTCGACAAAATGCCCGATCGCACGCACAGGCATTAGTCGAGCCTAGCATCAATCAACCAACCACCAGCCCGCCGCGGGGCCGACAAATCGTACTACAACCCACCAAGCAACCAGCAAACTAATCCCGATCCAGCTTCCCCGACTTGTCCACTTTACAAAATCTTCGCTTTGGGTTTTCGTGATCGGCAGCCAAGGATAGATACGTTCTTCTTCACCATACTTGTCGCCGATCGCCTGTTTGCGACGTTTAGATTCGCCCATAATCTTTGTCTACTAAATTAGATTTCCAATTGGATACTGAACCAAATTATACGCCAACAGGTCAAACCCGCCCCTAGGGTTTAATTTTTACCGTTTCCAGTAGTTAACAAAACCCGCTTTGCTAAAGGTTCTGGTACTTCCTGCAACCGATCGAATTCCCAGTGGAAAAAGCCGACTCCCATGGTTTGCGATCGCAATTCGACAATGGAATCCTGCATTTCTGCTAGCGGCACATAAGCTGTAACGGTATCCCATCCTTTCCAGTTTGATTTGCTTTCGTAGCCGAGAATTTGACCGCGGCGACCGCTCACTAATTGCAGCACTTTTGAAGTAAACTCATTGGGAGTGTGAATCTCCACTTTGGCGATCGGCTCCAGCAACACCGATTCACACTTCGGCATCCCCTCCTGCATCGCCAAACGCGCCGCCTGTTTGAAAGCTTGTTCCGAACTATCGACGCTGTGATAGGAACCGTTTGTCAGTGTCACAGCTACGTCTACCACAGGGAAACCGAGGGGGCCGCGATCGAGATATTCGCGCACCCCAATTTCTACACCGGGAATGTACTGTTTGGGGACGACTCCACCGACGATGCGATCGCAGAAATTGAAGCCTTCTCCTCGTGGCTGCGGTTGAATGTCTAGGTAAACGTCACCAAATTGTCCATGGCCACCGCTTTGGTGTTTGTAGCGCCCGTGGATGGCTGATGCGGGTTTGCGGATGGTTTCTTTGTAGGGTACTTGTGGTAAGTGAGTTGTCATCGGCAAGTTATACTTGCGGCGCAATCTCTCTAAAGATACTTTCAGGTGAATTTCGCCTTGACCCCAAAGTATAATTTCGTGGGTGTCGCCGTGCTGTTGCCAAACTAAAGATGGGTCTTCTTCCAGGAGTTTGGCTAGGGCGCTGGTCATTTTTACTTCGTCGTTGCGTTTTTCAGGGGCGATCGCCAAGGCGTACACTGGCGACAATATTTCGGCTTTTGGCAATGACTTGGTGCGATCGACTGTCAGGGTATCGCCTGTGTTTACACCTTCTAGCCGTCCCAAAGCTACTATTTCCCCGGCCCTGGCATTGGTTAAGCTTTGGGTTTGCCAGCCGTTTAAACGGTACAAACCGTTAACTCGAATGCCGTTCAAAGTTGTTCCATCTGCTAAGGTCCCCTGCCATATTCTCACTAAAGATAGTTTGCCACCCTGGGGTGTATAATAGGTTTTCAGGACTTGAGCGGTGACTTTTTCATCACTTTGTATAAGACCGCGCCTTTGGGCTGTTGTTTCTGGGGCGGGGGCTTCTCGCAGCAAAGCTTCCAGTAATGGGCGCACCCCAAAATCTTGTTCTGCAATACCGATGAATACGGGCACGATTAAATCGGCACCCAATTCCATCTTTAAATCGCGGGTAATTTCTTCGGTGTGGGGGTTGATTTCTTCCAACAATTCTGCAAGTAAATTATCGTCAAAATTTGCCAATTCCTCCAGCATTTGTTGCCGCGCTTCGTTTTCTTGGGCTTGGAGGTGTTCTGGTAGCGGTACGGGATCGGCGGGGGCTCCTGGATGGTAGTGATAAGCTTGTTCGGTTACTAAGTCGATGAAACCGATGATTTTTTCGTTTTGTCCGATCGGATATTGGTGAGGTACGATCGGTCTACTAGAAATAGATTTGAGTGCGTTGATGATGTTGGTAAAGTTGCTACCGCAAGTCGTTTCGTCGGTACAAGCGCGGTCTATTTTGTTGACAAAAACTAGGTGGGGAATTTCCCAATCATCGAGGAATTTAAACAGGGGCGCGAGGGTGAGAGTTCGATCGGTTACGGGTTCGCAAACTACTATGGCCGCGTCTACACCGATGAGTGCGTTGAGAGTTTCTTGAGCAAATTCGATGGACCCTGGACAGTCAAGAAATGTGAAGCGGACATTTTCGTATTCTGTGCTCGCGGCGTTCACTTCTGTGCTCATTTTGCGATCGCGCGCTTCGGGGGAACTATCACCTATTGTATTGCCATCTTTGGCATTACCTTTGCGGGTAATTGCCCCTGTCACCGATAGTAAACTCTCCAGCAGTGCGGTTTTACCGCTTAAATAAGGGCCAACAATTGCAATGTTCCGCGTGGCCCCAATGACTTTGTGGTTCATATTGCCTCCGACTGAAAACAAGTTTTCAATTGCTCTAGAGTGGATTAAATTGAATCTCATCTTCTAGACTGTTTCTAGGTAATTTTTGATTGCACTCTAGAGCAATTTTAGATTTTGGTATGATTCAATACTTTTGACCCTAGCGTGTTTTGGGTGACAAAACAAAAATTGTATTTTTTCTTAATATTTTGATTTTTTTTACCGCAGAGAGCGCAGAGAGCGCAGAGGAGGAGGAAAGGGGGCTAGTTATTCCTAGTTATGGTGGATTTTATGTGGCTCTTGTTGTTATTTTGATTTTTTTTACCGCAGAGAGCGCAGAGAGCGCAGAGGAGGAGGAAAGGGGGCTAATTATTCCTAGTTATGGTGGATTTGATGTCGCTCTTCCTCTGCGTCGCATTTCTCTAATTTCTCAGCAATCGCAAGCCGCTTAATGTTACTATTACTGTAGAGCCTTCGTGACCGATGACACCTAAAGGCATGGTAATATTTCCGATAAAATTAGCCGCCAGTAATAGCATAATACAACTGAGTGCAAAAACAATGTTTTGTTTGACAACATTTTGAGCGCGACGCCCTAAAATAATTGCTTTTGCTAGCTGTTCCAATCGATCGGCCATTAATACGATATCCGCAGTTTCCAAAGCTACATCGCTGCCAGCAATTCCCATGGCAATTCCCACAGAGGCTTGAGCGAGGGCGGGGGCATCGTTGATACCGTCTCCTACCATGGCGACGGTTTGATATTGTTTTTGCAGTCGTTGAATTACGGCTACTTTGTCTTCTGGTAACAGTTCGGCATAGACTTCTTTGATGCCTAATTCGTGGGCGATGTATTGAGCTGTTTGCTGATTGTCACCCGTTAGCATAATTATATGTTCTACGCCTAACTTGGTCAAGCGTTTGATGGTATTGGCTGCTTCGGGGCGGAGGGTGTCTGCTACAGCAATTATGCCCAACAGTTCATCGCCCTGACTCACCCAAACCACTGTTTTTCCTGCTGCTTGCAACTGTTGACTGACTTGAGTTAACTCTCCTGTTGCTTTTACAAAATTAGCTTTACCAATGGAGATGATTTGGTTGTTGATTTTGCCGACAATTCCTTGGCCGACTTTGGCTTGAACTTCGGTGGCGATGGGAAGTGCTAATTTTTGCTTTTGGGCGGCTTCGACAATGGCAATTGCGATCGCGTGTTCTGAGTAAGTTTCCAAGGCGGCCGCTAATTGCAGAACTTCTGTTTCAGTATATCCGGTGGCGGGGACAATTTGGATAACTTCCGGTTTTCCGGTAGTTAGAGTTCCTGTTTTATCAAAGGCGATCGCCCTGACTTTACCAATTATCTCTAACTGCGCGCCACTTTTAAACAAAATTCCCTGTTTCGCCCCATTGGCAATTCCCGAAAGTAGGGCGGGCATAATCGAAGCCATCAGCGCGCAGGGAGAAGCAACTACTAGGAAAATCAATGCCCTATAGATTGTATCTTCCCAATTCCAACCGAAAATAAATGGTGGCAAAGTTGCCAACAGCAAGCCAAAAACTACAATAAATCGAGCATAACCACGCTCGAATTTTTCCACAAACATTTGAGAAGGAGGTGCTGCGGTTTGTGCTTGCTGTACCAGCCGAATGACGCGCTGAATTAAACTGCTTTCTGGGGTTTTGTGGACTTCTATTTGTAGCGCGCCGAAACCGTTAATTGTTCCGGCATAAACTTCATCACCCGCTGTTTTTTCCACGGGCATAGATTCGCCGGTGATTGAGGCTTGATTGAGGCTGCTAGCACCTTCTAAAATTATCGCATCCGTGGGAATTATTTCTCCTGGCTTGACTAAAATGCGATCGCCAATTTGCAATTTATCGATCGCAATTTTCCTTTCATCGCCATCCACCACAACTCTAGCAGTATCCGCAGTCAAACTCATCAAACTGCGGATGCTGCGTTCAGTCCGCTGCATAGCATAACCTTCTAGGGCACCGCTAATCGCAAAGATTAAAATCAACACAGCGCCGTCAACAATTAAATGATATTCATGTCGCCACAGTCCCAAACCTGCCGCCCCCAAAGCAGCCACAATCATTAGCAAATCGACATCTAATTCATGTTCTTGAAAAAGCGTCGTTAATCCTTCGCGGGCGCTGGAATAACCGCCGATGACATAAGCAGCCGGGAGGATGAATATAGCCAAGCCCAACCAGCCTAGTTGCAGCGCTAGGGAACCCAAAATGACCAGAATTCCACACAGGGTGGCGGTTAAAGCGTCGGGATGTTCTTCTGCTAACTGAGAGATGCGAGAAATTGAGATGGAATTAGAAGTCATTGGAAAAATTTGATTTGGTAGAATGACTTCTGTAGCCTAAACCTTGACATTAATGTCAATGTCAAGAGTAAAACCAAAATAAATTCGTCATCAACTCGCCCCTGGTTACATCCGAGATTCCGACAGGGATTGAAATCCCTGTCGAGAAAGCGCAAGTCCTCTCACAGAGGACTGAAGAGAGTTGAGATAGGACTTGCGGGTGAATGCGATGGCCCAATATATAATTCAAGCATCTCAAATCTAATGCCCAAATACCTCACAATCAAACAACTTACAGAAGCAGTTCAAGGTGCTGTCACCCCCCGGATGGTAAGACATTATCACTCCTTGGGGCTGCTTTCGACCGCAGTGCGATCGACCTCTAATTACCGACTCTACACCCGCAGCGATGTGCAGAAACTGCAAAAAATAGTCGCACTAAAACAGCAAGGTTTTCAGCTTTCCCACATCCGCAAGTTGTTAGAAACTGATGGGGATGCTTCTCCTGACGCGCTGATGGGGACTCTACAGCAACAGTATCTTTCTGTTACTGAGCAGATAGTTCGCCTCCGACAAACGGCTTTAGCGCTGGAGGGTTTGCTGGGGCGGGATCTCTCCTGTCAAGCGGTTCAAGGGGAAGCATTGGCGCAAATGAGGCTGTTACAGGTGGAAACTGAGGGGGGATTGGGTGAGTTGGAACAGTTGTGGGAGAGTTGGGATGCTGTGGCGCATTCTCACCCGGAGAATTTTGAGGAATCTTTGCAGCATTTGTTGCCGGATTTGAGCGATCGCTCAGAAATTGAGGTAGACTTGCTTTCAAAACTGGTATTAGCTAGTGGTGATTGTTCCCTATTGCCGTTTGTGAAGTTGAGCGAAACTGCGATTCAATCGGCGCGGGAAGCTTTGAAAAATCGCTGTCAAATTGTGGCTGATGTGTCGCCAGTTTTTGCTGCTTTGGATGCTACTAGGTTAGCACATTTGGGAACAAGTATTGTCAATTTAATTGACGCTCCACACATTAATGCTCCTGGGGAAGCGGAACAGGAATTTTGGCAAAAAAAAGGATGGTGTGAACAGTTGTTGCAAGTGGAAAAAGGATGTATATTGGTGATAGGATATGCGCCTTCTGTGTTAATGGCTGTTTGTGAGGCGATCGAGCTAGGGGAACTGCAACCGGCTTTGGTGATTGGTATGCCGATCGGTTTTAGTCATGCTCCAGTGGCGAAACGGCGTTTAGTGCGATCGGGTGTTCCTTATATTACGACTGTGGGGACTTTTGGCGGTGGATTGTTGGCGGCGGTGGCTTTGAATGCTTTGGTTGAGTCTTTGATTGAAAAGCCGAATTGTCATTGTCATCTCAAGTGAAAATTTGTTTTGAGAGTTATCAGACGATGGGGATCAGAAACCGGGTTTTTTACCGAATCTGCGGTTGATAATCAAGTATTTTTGTAAAAAAACTCAGTTTCTAAACACTGCGTAAATCGTGACATACTCCCACATCAAATCTGAGTACAGATTATGATGTGGGCTTCTTAACAGCCCGATGAAGGGTATGTAAGATTTCCTTCTGGTACGCTTTATCCATAGAACCAACTATGGAAAGATTCCCACTACGGCGTTTTATACTGGGGAAAATGTCCAACCCCAGTCTTTTTACGTTAATCGCAGCATTAAGATCGCGATCGACCATTAAAGAATGTTGCTCATCCCAATAGTTCCGTATACCGCAATCGGTGAAAATAATTTCATTCCGATAGCACAGAACCATTGAAGTATAAGCAGGTTTCTGCGGAACGACGACTGCTCCAGCTTTTTCGGCAAGGATTCACCATTTCCCCAAAGCCCCCCACACCATACCCGAAACCACCCCCCAAATCGCCCCTAAACCCGAACCAACGATCGCCCCCGCCACAGGAGCAAAATCTCCCACCACCCCAGGGTTGATAGCCGGAAACACTACCGACAAGCCCCCACCCAGCACCATACCGACGATCGCCCCCAAGAAACTGCCCCAAATCCCTCCCAAAAATCCCCCACTCACCCCCGAAGGCTGAAACGACACCGGCAACTTCGGCGCAAACCCACAAAAACCCAACAAACTCCCAGAAACCATACCACCAACCGAACCCACCCCCGCCGCTACCATCCCCACCACCAACAACAAATTCGCAAACTCATTCCCCGGAGTCATCGTCCCACTATATTGCTGCCACACCACCAACCCCGAACCCAAACAAACACCAGCCAAAGTCCCCAAAAACGCCCCCCAGACAGCCCCCAAAAACGCTCCCCGTCGGCCCCAAACTCTCCCCATCGGCACTATCAGAGGAGGCTTAAAGCTCGTCCAAACCAAGCCCCAGACAATACCCACCCCCACACCAGACCAAATTCCTCGACCGATCGCCGGATTCTCACTAATCGCCCCAAACACCACACCCCCGATCGCCGCCAACACAAAAGCCCCCCACAAAGTCCCCACCAAAACACCCACCCACTTCCGCAAAATCCGATTCGGAGGTACAGCCAAAATGCCCCATATCATCCCAAAAAAAGCGCCCCAAATCGAACCCACAAAAATTGCCCCCAAAATCGCCCCACCACCCTGGGCGATCGCCGAAAATACCCCCGCCACCGCCGCCAAACACAAACCGCCCCAAACAGCACCCCAAACAGCATCCTGAAATACCCGTTCCAACTTGCTAACAGGTACTGTCGGAGGCGGAGTCCGAGAAGACATCGGCATCGGCAACAGTGGCGGCTGGTATTGACCTAGAGACCTTGGCAGTCCCGTAGACTGCTGTTGTCTGGGTCTTGCGGTCTCCCGTACAACCACGGGGGGTTTGGGCTTCTGACGCTGATTTTTCGCAGGCTGCAAGTTCACTCCGTTGCGGACTGCTTCCCGCGAGGGGAATGGATCGCGCCCTTTGAGCAGTTTTGCCCGATCGCACCAAGGACAGCGACTGAGATGATTGCCGTATTTATGTTGATTATTTCTGCTGCAAGTAATTAGAGCATCTTCCGCTTCCCGCAGCGCATTTACCCAAGTTTTGGCATCCGGGCGCGCCAAAGGACTGGTGTGCCCATCCTCAAAACAGCGGATAAACATCTGTCGCAGTCGGGGATGCAGCATTTCCCAAGCTGGTGCTGCGGGCATGGGGCGATAGGGAATTCGCTTGGTGCCAGAGGGGAAATGGCCCGATCGAATTCTTGCTTCTAAGGGCGGCGGTTCATCCGTACCGAGATAAACTCCTGAAAACGGGTGCGTACCTTCCATCAGTAGTTGAAAAATTAGCACCGCTAAGCCGAACAAATCATGTTCTGGGGATCTGTCAATATCCCGAAAAGTTTTTCCCTGCAATTCCGGTGGCGTAAACTCTGGCTTTCCCACGGGACATCGATAAACGTAACCTGTATAGGGATCGCGTACTTGAAAGGAATCCGTATCTACCAAGGTTACTAAAGCTGTGTCGGTGACGAGGATATTCGACTCATTCACATCGCCGATCACGTAACCCCGTACATGGAGGGCGTTGACGGCGGCTGCCAGATTTCGGGCGGTGCGATGCAGGTAAAGATAGTTAAATAGCGGTTTTTGTTCGCGACGGGTTTTGGGAGTGTAAAAAGTGTGAACTGGCGATACCTTGGTGACGCGGGGCATCACAAAACCGACGATTTTTTCTCGCCCGCCGACAGTATGCAGTAAATCCAGTGGCCAAGCAATTGAAGCGTGTCCCGGTGCGGCGATCGGCGCATCTGGTGGCATACTAAACATGACTGTGAGTTTGTCGCCGTCTTCTTCTGTCGGTCTGTGGTAAATTTTTGCTACTAGGGACTGGTCTTGGGGGAGGGGATAGATGCGACCTTCACCTCCACTGGCGATCGCCGTGTTAGTGTCGATCGCGATCAGTTGTCCGCTAAATTGCCGCTGCAACTGCATAGAATTCCATATATATATCGACGATCTCGATTTTAGATTTCGGAGCTGGGATTTTTGATGGAAGAACTGACCCCACTGGTAAATCTATTAACAGACTGTTGAGGCCTGTTCCACAATACTTAGTTTTTTTGATTGTGGGGTGGCAGGAGAACCCGCCCTTAAAAATTTAAAACACGCATCTTGCCTGTTCTACCATAGTGCAATTTTGCAGTTACCGATCGACTTACACTCCGCACCCTTGACTATGACAATCAGTTTTTTCCTCATTTTGCGAAATTTTAAGTAGTTTTTTTAGACAAAAATCGAGGCCATCCGTAGGGCGATCGCCAATACATTGGCCATGCCGGCAAGCTGTCGATTAATCCTCCCAATCGTGCAGCGTCGCCACCTCAAACCAGTAATCTACGAGCATTTGCACATCTCGTTTCAGTTGAGCAAAATCGATCGGCTTGACAATGTAGCTGTTGGCTCCGTATTGGTAGCATTCTTGGATATCTTTAGGATTGTTGGAAGTAGTAAAAACTACAATCGGGATGGTTTTGAGCTTGGCATCTTGTTTGATCTGGCACAAAACCTCGCGGCCGTCAATTCCAGGCAGATTTAGGTCAAGCACGATCAAGCCGGGACGGGGAGCAATTTTGCGATCGACATAACTGCCAGTTCGGTAAAGAAACGCCAAGGCTTGCTCGCCATTCATACACCGCACCACGTTAGGGGCAATGGGCGATCGCATCAAAAAGCGCTTTAGTGCCTCAAAGTCTTCGTTGCTATCTTCCACCACTAGCAGCGATCGAGTTTGCCTGAGTGGAGTGCTGAAACTGTTAGTCATAGGGTTGCCTCCGCCGATAGGGTGAAATAAAACGTACTGCCTTCATTCAGGCTCGATTCCACCCAAATTCTGCCACCGTGCCGTTCTACGATTTTGCGGGCAATAGTTAACCCTGCCCCCGTGCCACCGCCAAAGTCATTCCGCCCGTGCAAGCGACGGAATATCTGAAATATTTTTTCAAAATGCTGTAACGAGATGCCAATGCCGTTATCGCGCACGTAGAAGGTGTAGTGAGTTCCGAGTGCTGGTGGATCTTGCTCCTGGGTAGCAGCCTCCTGAGTGCTCTGGGGCGGCGGATTTTCGATAAAGCCAATTTCCACAAATTTCTGGGCTTTATCGTTGTACTTAATCGCGTTACCAATCAGGTTGGTGAAAAGTTCGTTAATTTGATTGAAATCGCACTTAATGTTGGGCAGAGGGCGAGGAACGCGAAACTCTATTTCACTCTGGGGTCGGGAAATAGTGAGGGTGGCGATCGCCTCTTGTACTAATTCATCTAGATTTAAAGTTTGCCGTATCAACTCAGCGCGTCCCACGCGGGAAAAGTGGAGGAGTGAATTAATCAAATCTTCCATGCGCTGTGTCAGCCGCACCATAGTTTTTAGTTTCCCCACTCCATCGTCATCCAGTACATCTGCATAGTCCTCCATCAAGAAATTGGCGTAATTGTGAATGCCTCGCAGCGGTTCCTTCAAATCGTGAGAGGCAATGTAGGCAAAGGAATCGAGTTCTTCATTGCTGCGCTGCAATTCAAAATTCATCGATGCCATTTCCTCTGCTTGGTGCAGCACAATACCCACAATCAGGCTACGTAGTTCGGCAACCACTTCGATTTCGCAGGGTTTCCAGGGCAAGGAACAGCCTTGCACTGTTTCCTGCCACAACTCAAAGGATTTGCGGGGAGACATTCGCAAGCTACCGTCTTCTAAAACTTCTACAGGCTTGTTGGGATTGCCGCCCCAATTCACGGTTTGAAATACTTCGGGACGAAACCAAAGAATGTAATTTTGGTGAGTTTTGGAAATTTCTAGGGCTAATACGCCACTGGCGATCGCCTTAAATGACTCGGCTTCCGGGTAATCTTTAGAGAGCGATCGCGTTTCAAATAAGCTGTGCTTAAAGCGAGGTAGAATCCAATCGAGTAAGGCATATACTTCTGGTTCCGATGGTGTTTCACCCACTAGAATGCACTCCTTGCTATTGTAGATTACCGCTCCAGTGGCATTCACCAAATGGAGCAACTGAGATTTCAGTTGCACCATGCCATCCATAAGATATTCAGCTTGAGACAAGGCTTCGATAAACTGAGTTTGCAGCGACTTCAATTGTATTTTGTAGTCGCTGTCTTCACTGGATTCTTTATTTGCCAATTCTACAGACATCACCTGTCCGATAAATTCGCCAACGGTGCGGATGTTATAGGGAACATATTTGGGAGACAAATGATGACAGGCAATCAACCCCCACAGCTTGCCATCTTGCATTAGCGAAATTGACATAGAGGCAGTCACGCCCATATTTTTCAGGTATTCTAGATGCAGGGGAGAAACGCTCCGCAATACCGATCGACTCAGATCGAGGGGTTGATTTGTGACGGGATTTGTCTCTGGAATTAAGGGAACTGGCTGATAGTTGGCATCGGAAATTAAGCGCAGCCAGTTGAGGGTGTATAGCTGTCTGGCTTGTTGGGGAATATCAGAGGAGGGATAATGTAAGTTGAGATAAGGCGTTTCGTGGTCGGTATCTTCCGCAATGACGCAGCCTGCTCCTTCTGGATCGAATCTGTAGATCATCACGCGATCGAAGCCAGTGATTCGCCGGACTTCCTTCACAACTACCCGGCACATTTCTAACAGCGTTGGTGCTTTTTGAATCCGGGTAATGGTTCCTCTTACCTGGTGGTAGAATTCAAAAAAATCGTTTTTTTGTTTGACCTGTTTCGCCTCTAATTCCAGAATAATGACTGTATCTAAACTATGTAATATTCCATCAAAATAAATTAAATTCTCCAGATGCTCGAATGACAAATTGAGGGGATTAATATTATCAAAATCAGATTTCAAGCATTGTTGAATCTGCTGAATTTGCTCGGCCTCGAATAAGTTTGAGAGCGGCTTTCCCAGCAGTTCTGCGGGTGCGCGACCAATCAATTCCTGAGTGTTGCTGCTGGTTTGAATGATTTCGAGGCTGGAAGCTTGCAAAACTAGCAAAACTCCGTGAGGCTGGATCGTTCCCGGAATATGAATCGGTTCGCGATCGCAGTTTGTCAGATCGATTGGGTGCTCGGTCATGGGCTATTTTTTGGTAAAATTATGGTACAGTGTGTTTGTTAGTTATAAAGTAGCTGAACCGCTGCATTATACTAGATTTTACGATAAATATCCATCTATAACTTTGACGATTTTTTCATATTCAAAATCTTCGGAAAGTTCCAGCATCCTAGCAACAAAGGAACTGTACTCTGGATGTAATTGTTGCAGCCGTCTGATTTCCGATTCGACATCTTCAACATAAAAGCTCTCCGCTGCTTGATACAAAGCAAGCAATTCTTCTTTGGGCGGCACTACCATTTCCTGCGGACTAGCAGCTAAAAATACAGCCTCAGTCAAGTTTGACCCGTTTGATGCTGGTTCGTAAATCCATGAAAAATTTAAATAATTCTGGATTTTGTCTAGCAATTCTACCGCTTGAATCGGCTTAGCGATAAAATCGCTGTAGCCCAATTCTAAACATTTTTGGCGGTCTTCATTAAACACGCTGGCAGAGGCAGCTATGATGGTTGTACTTTGAAACTGAGGTAATTGGCGCAGTTTTTGGATCAGTTGTAAGCCATCCATCCCCGGCATTACTAAGTCAGAAAAAATCAAATCCGGTTGCCATTCTACAGCTTTTTTTAAACCTGTTTCTCCGTCGGCTGCCTCTACCACTTCAAAGCCGAGAGGTTCTAGCAAATTCATCATCACCGATCGATTCTCCCAGTGGTCATCGATTACCAATATTTTCTGTTTTTGACCTGGATATCCAATAACTTTTTGGGTTGATTTGAGGGAGATTGATGGGATTAAATCTGAACTTACAGGCAATTTTAAATCAAACCAAAACTTACTGCCAACTCCGGCCTTGCTCTCGACACAAATTTTACTTCCCATTAAAGAAAGCAGATTTTTAGTAATTGCTAATCCCAAGCCTGTTCCTTCTGCTTGGCGAGAAATATCTCCGACTTGCTCGAAGGGTAAGAAGATTTTTGCTACGTTTTCGGGAGAGATACCGCAGCCTGTATCTTCTATTTGGAAGCGCATTTTCTGGGAGTGATTTAGCCCCGATGAATGACGATCGCTATCGGCTTCATGCTGCACAATTTCTAATTCATCCGGGCTGCTGTCTTTGAGTCCAACTTTCAACACGACACTACCCTTGTCGGTGAATTTGAGCGCATTGGACAAAAAGTTAATTAAAATTTGGCGCAGCCGCTGGCGATCGGCACAAATGCTGAGTGGTAGTTGGGTAAGATTGATGCAGGTAAAGTCGATTAATTTTTGTTGAGCTTTGAGGCTAAAAATTTTTGACACTTCTTGCAGAAATTCGGCAAAATCAAAGATTTCCGGGTTAAGTTCGAGTTTGTTGGCTTCGATTTTAGACAAGCTTAAAATATCGTTAATCAGCGTCAGCAAATGTTCGCTGCACTTGTAGATAATCTGAAGATCTTGCTGTTGTTTGGCGGTGCTGTCTTTGGATCGCTGCAAGATTTGGGCGTAGCCCATAATGCCGTTGAGGGGGGTGCGCAGTTCGTGGCTCATATTTGCTAAAAATGTGCTTTTAGCTAGGGATGCTGCTTCGGCGGCTTCTTTGGCTGCTGCAAGGGCGATTTCTGTTTGTTTGCGATCGCAAATTTCCTGTTCTAATTGAGAGTTGGTGCGGGCTAACTCGGCGGTACGTTCTGTAACTTGGGCTGCTAAGGTGCGATTGTAATTGGCTAAGAATTTTTCTGCTTGTTTGCGATCGGTGATGTCGGCAAAAGCAGCAATGGCTCCGACAATTTGCCCTGTTTCGTCGAACAGTGGCATACTGTAGACTTCGGCGGGAAAGATGCGATCGCTAAACCGAATTTCTAGGTCGTCAAGCCTCACCTGTTCGCCTTTAAGCGATCGCACGATCGGCAAATTTTCCGCCGGATATAACTGCTGGGTTTCGGCGTGATAAATGCGATAAGTTGCTGCTAATTCCTCGGTTTGAGCGGAGGGTAAAGTTTCGTCGATCTCCAGTAACTGTCTGGCCATCTGATTAACGTAAATGATTTGTCCGGTAAGATCGTGAACTGCTACCCCCACTGGCATCGCTTCGAGAATTTGATTCAGTTTGCTCTCGCTCTGGGCTAAGGCTTCATTTAAGGATTGGAGGTCTGCAAATGACTGTTTCAGTTGACCAGACATCAGATTAAACGTCTTTGTTAATTGTCCCAATTCATCAGAGCGTTCAATTTCTATTGATTTATGCCATTCGCCCCGGGCAATATTTTTAGCAACTTTATTTAAATCCAGAATGGGTTTTGTAACCCAACGAGCCGTAATAATCCCAATACCTGTAGACCCGATTAATGACGCGATACACAGCAGGATAGTCGTGCGAGTATTGGCATAAATTTGTGCCATGAAGTCGGCTTCTGGAACGACTGTGATAATCAACCAATCCAACTCAGATTTATCCGAGATCTGGTTCACCTGTAAGAAATAGCGAGCGCGGTTAAAGTCAAACTCTAATTTTTGATTTTGCTCAATTTTAGGAAAATTTTTAAGATGAGTCAACAGAAAATTAACAGATGCCTGAGTGAGGGGATTCCTACTGTTTTGAGCCAGCAGTCTCCATTCTTGAGGCTTTAAGTTTTTTAGATAATCTGAATCTAATTTTTGCTTAAATGGTGTCTCGCCTGTGGAACTCGCAATGAGTAGGCCAAGGCGATCGATAATGAATACCTGCCCTGTCCGTCCCACTTCCAAACTATTTAGAAAATTAGCAAACTGAGGGAGATAGAGGGAGGATGCCAAAATTCCCTGAAAATTCCCATCTGGGTCAGAAAACGGCAAAAAGTTAACAATTGTCAATAAAGGACGATCGACTCCCTGTGATAAATTAACAACTGGAAGCCAAATTGCTTTACCTGCTTCCTGGGCGGCTCGATACCAGGGACGACCTTTAGGTGGATCGTTATGCGGATCGTAGTCATGTCTTACTTTGGTGAGCTTAATTCGCTTCCCTTGACGATCGGCAGCATAGCGGTGAAAGGCGTAATCCGTAGATTTATCCATAACTCGGATCACCAAAGAATCATTTGCCAATGATTTTTCGACAGCGAGGAATTCTTTTTGCTCAGTGGCGATCGCCACATTACTAACCGTGGCATAGATTTGTAATTGCTGTGCAAAGTAGCGTTCTAAATCCGAAAAATTTTTCCAGTCTAAAACCCTTGTGCGAATTGCTGCTGCATGGTTTTGATTAATCTGCTTTGGGACATCCAGGTAATTTTGCAGATTTTGCTCAACGCGCCCGTCCACTTCATCTATTAACTGATAAGCTAAGTCTTTAACTGCCTGTTGCCCGTTTTTATAGGATAGATAACCCACCAATCCCACCGTCCCGACAATTTGTATAACGAAAGGAACAATTAAAACAGTTCGTAGGGGAAGTGTCCCAGCAACTCTGGCGAATAAGTTAGAAAAAGAAGGAATTTTCATAACTGGTTTTCAGGAAATGTCGCTGTAGGGGCGGGTTTCACCAATAATAATCGTGAATAATCGACAATCTATTCAACCCGCCCGCACCCAACGGTAAATCCCCTGGTTTTCAGTAAATGTCGCTGTAGGGGCGGGTTTCACCAATAATAATCGTGAATAATCGACAATCTATTCAACCCGCCCGCACCCAACGGTAAATCCCTGGCGATATTTTTGGGATTTGACAAACATCCTGGTTTATGTGGTCGATCTGTGTGTGTGGGCAGGTTTTTCGAGATTGTTTGTATTGGTGAGATCTTGTTGGTAGAAGCCGCCCCTACAGGGTGTTGGTGTCTAAGAATAAGAAATTCGTTATTTCCGCCACATATCAAATTGATCTTCCGAACAGCCGTTGATATATTGATTGTTCACCCAACCGTCCAAAATTTCAAAAGTCTCATTGGGAGTAGTCCCATGAGTTCTCGCCGCAATTTTCACCCATTGTCCCTTTCTGCTAACAGCCCTAACTCCGTCTCCTCTTTTCAGTTTAACAACCACCGGGTAATTATTGCCGGGACCTTTCCGAATGTTAACAGTCCCTGTTTTAACATTAATAAAGGAGCATTTAGTTTGCTCTTTTAAAGCTTCTACTTTGTCGGGTGACAGAGTTTGCTCTTTACCAAAAACGGGAAAACTGACCAGGGAAAAGCCAAAAGTAGCGACGGCGGCTGCAATGAAAAAGGCTTTGGATTGAGTCAAACTTAGCATCTATTTAATCTCCGTGGGTTAATAAGGACTCTTGGTCCTTACTACTAATTTTTATTTAACTGAGGCAAACCACTCGGTAATACCTTGGGCGATCGCCTCTGCTAACTTCTGCTGTTCTGTCGCATTGACAATCCATTCAAACTCATCAGGATTAATCATAAATCCTAATTCCATTAAAACCGAAGGAGCAACGGCAGGACGAGTCATGGCTAGGTTGTTCCAGAATACACCATAGGAAGGACGATTCAATTTAGCCACTAAATAGTTGTGCAAAAACATTGCCAAACTGTGGGATTGCGGGTGAAACCAAAAAGCGCCAACTCCTTTAGTATTAATGGCATCCCCGTTATCGGGTAAAGCATTGTAGTGAAGAGAAATTGCGATCGCAGGTGCTTCTTTTTGAATCATTTCCACCCTCGGTGGCAAATCCAGATCCACATCTTCCACCCGCGTCATTACCACATTTGCACCCCGATTTACCAATTCCTGACGCACCAATTTTGACACAATTAAAGCCACAGTTTTTTCTCGGTAGCCTGTGGGCCCGACACCCCCTGAATCTTCGGGCCCGCCGTGTCCCGGATCTAACAGTATTTTAATTCCAGACAGCGGCTTTGCTGGTGGATTAGCTATCTGGCTGGCTTTTACAGGGGGATGTTTTAAGGACAGCACTAAAGTTGTGCCATCGTATCTCAATTTGTAACCCCACTGTTGCGCTGATTTGAGATTAAAAGTATATTGTAATTGCAATGGCGATATTTGTTGCCATGTCAAACGGGAAATTACGGGGTCATCATCGAGGCGAATAATGTCAGTTTGAGCGGTGGTATTGTACAGCGTTAAAGTGAACGCGCGTTCACCTTCTTCTACGGTGACGGGGACTGGTATTTCTAGAGGAAATAAGACTTCAGTCCAACCGGGAACTTGACGCGATCGCACACTGCGAATTAGCGATCGCGGTGGCACTGTATCCTTGACAATTTTCACTTCTGATGCTTTGATCCAAGCACCGTAATCGAGTCGAACCCATTCTCCTTCGCGGCCAGTAATTGTGGCTCTTGTTCCCTTCGGTAGAGGTGTCATCCGAGAAAAATCGGTACTCGCGCCAGTGCGGGCAACACCTGGTTCTGCTGTCACTTCTGCTACTTCCAAATCAGCAGGAGAAAGAATAGAAATTTTGCCCGTGCCTTGCTGGCTGACTGTTTGATTATTCATGGTTAGTTCAAATACAGGCACTCCCAAATCTACTTTTTTGCTGTTATTTATTTGGGTGTCCGACTCAATGCCCCCCCTTAGTAAGGGGGGGTTGGGGGGGGTTTTGGCGCAGCCTTGATATTGTTGAGTAGCAGTTTTGATTGGAGAGTTTTCGCCTAATAATACAGATTTATTATCTGGCAATTCAACTTGCGATCGCGCTTTTAAAGGAATAGTTTCCCCAGCCAATTTTACCGAAACCTGAGCATTCATAGGTGCGATCGCCCCAAAGCAAATATATTCCCCCGGCAAAGTTGCCACATCAACTTTCGGTGTCAGAGAATCCTTAGCAAAAGCCAATCCTAAAGGAATTGCTGCCTGACTTGGCTGGCGCGTCACCTTAATTTTCACTTCCTGATTGTTGTAACGCAGTGTAAAGACATTTTCTCCCACTTGTAGGGGAAAAGTGGGGGCAAAATGACCGGCTTGAGTGCGGGGGATCTGGTTGCCATTTACCAAGACTTGTCCCGATGGTGGTGCTGTGCCAATTAAAAAAATGCGATCGACTGTAGTCTGGTGATTAGGAGGAGGATAAGCCACAAACAAAGGTTGAGCGGCAACAGCTACAGGAGCGATCGCCAAAATCATCCCTAACACAACTAAGGCTAAAAATTTTATCATTCTCAATCGCAGGTAATAGAGAGTCTGTGCTGACCTAATTTTATCAGGTTTATTACCATTTTATATCCCTTGTCTGCACAGTCAGATGACATTTTCTGTAGCCGCAGTTTCCCGATAGCGCCGGATTTAAAAAAAAATTTTATCCTGAAACTTCGAGGTTATACCAGTATAGTAACTACTTTTTAAATGCTTTTGTCAACCACTTAAAACTTAGTGTATTCGGCAAGAAATATAGTAAATCGGGACAGTTTAAATAATTTTAAATCTTTGAAAAAAACAGCTATTTATCACCCGGATGGGTGAGGGTTTTAGCGAATAATAAAATTATATTCAGATCAACAGGCAACGGTTAGATGAGAAGTTAAAAATCATCTACAACATCCAAACAAGAGGAGTTTTCATGAAATCTAAATTGATTGCACAAATATTGTTATCTGCACTAGCAGTATCGGGCACTATGGTAACTGCAACAACAGTGCAAGCTGGTCCAGCCACTTTGGTTGCTAACGAAACGACAGTATTTCAATGTGTTGGTTCAGGTCGAAACTTAGCAACAATTGCCAAGCGAGGAAATCGTACCACTGACCCGATAATTCTGTGGCGCACCACAGAATTTGGTCGCGAGTTTACTCCCAGCCAGCGCTGTCAAGCTGTGTCGAGAAGATTGACACAAGCAGTTGCTAATAATGGCGGAAGCTTAAGTAATTTACTCTTAACTACAGGTACTGTTAATAGCCTACCCGTTGTTTGTTTCGTGAGCGGACGTGGACGCTGCAACTCTAGCAATACACTATTTACTCTTGACCGCAAAAATGCCAGCAATCCTGGTGCCGTGCTCACCCGTTTGGTCAATTTTGCGGAAAACGGTGTTGGTCAAGCCGTAGTTTCCAGAACTCGTCCTACTGATGAACCGGAACAGCAGTACGTTTCCTTGCAAGATTTAGTCGATCGAGCTTTGAATACAGCCCCAGCGCCTGTGAAAGCCCAACCAAGCAATCGAGGAATCTAATACCATTTCTCTAAAATCGTGCAACAATCTTTGACCCCCCCTAACCCCCCCTTATAAAGGGGAAGGACAAGACTACTGTTGCATTATTTTTTAAAATTGGTATAAGTACAGGACTTATGCAGGCACAGGAACAAGCACAAAATTAGCTTCAGAAAGCGAATTTAAGCCTCTGAGACTATAATCCCCGACTTCTCCTTTCCCTGAAGTCGGGGATTTGTGCTTGGGCTGTGAGGAGTCGAGGATTTAAGGGCGATCGGTGTGGGCCTAAATCAACTAAAATATATCCGGGTGCAAGTACCAACCAGCAGAATCTAAGATATGTAGGAACACTCAACAGCAGTGTACCTACAAATATGACTTCCTACATAAATCTACCTGCCTCAGATCCAGGAGTTATCATGAAATTAACATTTGTCGCACCTTTATTAGCATCCGCTTTAGTTTTGACCGGTACTGCTGCATTGGCAGGTCAAGGAAAAACTCGGCTTGTCACCAATACTTTAAATGACACTACAACAACATTTCAATGCGTTACTTCCGGTAGGAATTTTGTGACAATTGCCCGACGGGGAAATGTGACGACAGATCCCATAATTCTGTGGAAATCTAGGGAATTCGGACCAGAATTTACACCTTGGCAGCGCTGTCAGATTGTTTCCAACAGATTGACCAGAGCAGTTGCGGACAACGGCGGGCGCTTGACCAACTTACAGTTAACAACAGGTACGATTAATAACCTCCCTGTGGTTTGTTATGTGAATGGAAGAGGGCGTTGCAATTCTCAAAATATCTTGTTCACCCTGGATAGCAAAAATGCTAAAAATCCCAGTGAAGTTTTAAGCAGATTAATTAATTTCGCCCAAGATGGCGGTGGACAGGTAACAGTTTTGAGAACCAGAAACCCAGAACAATTATCTTCCCAGCAGTTTATTCCCTTTGGCGATTTTGTCGATCGCTCTTTTCATTCAACTACAAACAAACCATCTGTTCCCGCCGAAAAACCAGAGAGCGATCGGGGGATTTAATATTTAATATCAAATCCGGTAGCATCTGAATAATTCAGATCTCTATTAGACATCTCCCAAAAAGCTTGTCAAGAACAGGCATCCTGCCTGTTCCAAAATAATTATGGGAGATGTCTATTCTCTCCCTCTGTGTCCTCTGTGTTCTCTGCGGTTAAATCATTCCGATGTAGCCGGAAACGATATAATTTGTTGGTAGTAAGGACTTTAGTCATTAAAAGATTCCCAGGAAGAGCCTGGGAATCTGTCATTTATACTGAATTTTAATCACAGTAATTAGTCATAAAACACTAGCAAAAATTCTATTTTATGCTAAATCTTCCTTCATGCCCTTTGCATCTTCGCGGTTGATTAAATAAATATGATTTGACTAAAAAGCGATTAAAATAAAGAAACAAATGCAAACACAGCCATACAGACAACAGTGAATCGAGTTTCTCCCGCCATTGTAATTTTAGGTCAAAACAGCCAGCCGATCGCCCGAAAAATCGCCACACTTTTCCCCGGTTCACTGATTTACGGTTTGAGCGATCGCACAACCGATGCCGATATCAACATTACCAACTTCGGCGAAACCTTGCGGGAATTATTTACAACCGAAACCCCAATTATCGGCATCTGCGCCGCCGGAATTCTGATTCGCACCCTCGCCCCACTGCTGTCAGACAAACGCGCCGAACCCCCTGTCTTAGCCGTAGCCGAAGATGGCAGCACCGTTGTACCATTGTTGGGCGGTTTGCACGGGGTGAATGACTTGGCCAGAGAAATTTCCCAAGCCCTCGGCGTGCAGCCAGCCATCACCACTACCGGAGATATCCGGTTTCGCACCGCCCTACTCAGTCCTCCCCAGGGCTATAATTTGGCCAATGCAGAGGATGCCAAAACTTTTATTTCAAATTTGCTCGCCGGGGCGAAAGTACGCATTGAAGGCGCAGCCAACTGGCTCTTGGAGAGTAATTTGCCGATCGACCCCGACGCAAAATTGACTATTCAGATCACCGAAAAAGCCATAAAACCAACACCAGATTGTTTGGTTTACCATCCTAAAACAGTGACAGTTGCCCTCACGCAAATATCAAATATTCAGCCAGAAATAGCAATTTTACTTATCCAGCAAGTTTTGGCAAAATCTGGTTTATCCCTAGCTTCAATTGCGGGAATATTTGCCATCAAAAATGACATGGGCAGTCCGGCGCTGACAGCGATTTCAGATTATTTTAAAGCCCCCGTCCGTTTCTTCAATCTATCAGAACTGACAGAATTTGACTCGGTTAAATTAATAGAATATAACGCAAATTTTGATGTGACGGCGGCACAAATTGCCCTGACAGCCGGCGGTGCCAACAGTCAGTTAGTCGGGTACGATCGCCTCAACCAACTCAGTTGCGCCATCGCCCTGGCAGCCCAACCCCTTGATGCTGAGGCGATCGGCATTAGTCGCGGCCAACTGGCGATCGTCGGTACTGGGCCAGGCGGCGCGCCCTGGATGTCCCCGGAAGTTAAGGAAATTCTGCGGGAAGCTACGGATTGGGTAGGTTACAAGTTCTATCTTGATTTGGCGGGAACCCTGCGTCCAGGCCAGCAACGACACGATTCTGACAACCGCCAAGAGATCGATCGCGCGCGTTTTGCCCTAGATTTAGCAGCATCGGGAAAGTCTGTCGCCGTGGTTTCGTCGGGAGATCCGGGGATTTTTGCCATGGCGGCGGCGGTGTTTGAGGCGATCGACCTCGATAGCAAACCAGAATGGGATGGTATCGATATCCGTGTCGCACCCGGCATTTCTGCCATGCAGGCCGCCGCGGCTGCCATCGGAGCACCTCTGGGACACGATTTTTGCGCGATCTCGCTTTCGGATATTCTCAAGCCTTGGGAGGTGATTGAACAGCGAATTGCTGCGGCTGCGGCTGCTGATTTAGTGATTGCATTCTACAATCCCATCTCGAAACAGCGGATTTGGCAATTGTCTAAGGCGATCGAGATTTTGTTGCAAAGTCGATCGGCTCAAACCCCCGTCATACTAGGTAGAAACCTCGGCAGAATTGGACAATCCGTGCGCGTTTGTACACTAGGTGAATTCCAGCCCGAAGACGCGGATATGAGAACTTTGGTAATTATTGGTTCCAGTCAGACTCGGATTATTCCTCGCAAATATGGAGATGTTTGGGTTTACACCCCCAGACGATATCAGAAATAATCAGCCCTTGAGTGGACGGGGCAGGGCTGTTTCATTCTTTTGTAGGGGCAGCCCCCCGTGGCTGCTCCAATCTCACCAAACACCTATGGGGGGAAGGCTTCGCGCATTCTATTTTTTACTGAATACGATCGTCAGGGCGATCGGACTTTTTCCCCTCCTTTTATTCCGATCGCAGACTTTGAATATCTTCAACACTCAAACCAGTAGTTTGACTGATAGTTTGATTGTCCAGAACATTCAGAAGTTGCCTAGCAATTTCCATAGCTTTTTCTCGCATTCCTAGCGCGATTCCTTCTTCTCTGCCTTCTTCTCTGCCTTCTTCTCTGCCTTCTTCTCTGCCTTCTTCTCTACCTTGTTCTCGCCCTTGTGCGAGTCCTTCTTCAATTCCCTTTCGCAAGATTCCCTGCTGATCCATAATATACCTCTCGCGATCTTCTAAATCTTTCAACTCTTCAGCATTCAAGTTAGTTTCATTAGCAATCGCAAAAGCTTGTTGTATTTCCGAAACATTTTCCATTGTTGACGGTACTACTTCCAAACTGGGGGCATTTTTCATAAAATAAACCCACTTATCAGTCAAAGTTTCCAACTCATCCAATTGTTTGTTGAATTTCGGCAATTCAATAAATATCATTTCCATCCCTGGATCTGGATACTCAAATAAACGCTTTTTCTCCTTGAACACAAAGTGAGAAATTACTTCTCGGTCATTGTCAAACATTTCAAAATCAGTAATTGTCAAAGCAATTACAGGCTTTAACTTAAAGTAACCTTCACCGCGAATCAGTTGAGTTGAGTAAGTTTTCGCAGTATTGTAAACTACCCGTTTCGCAAAAGATTCTACATTTAAAACTTGCATCTCGATAATTACAGTTTCGCCTCCGGCCAGTCTGGCTTTGACATCCAAGTAAGAGTCTTTGAGATACTGTACTCTCGATGCTAAATACGGGTCAATAATTTCTAAGTCAGTGATGGTGGGATTGCCATCATAAATCATAGCATTGAGAAAGCTGATTAAGATTGGTTTACTTTGATTGGAGCCGAATATTTTTTTGAAGGCAAAATCAGTTTTGGGGTTAATGAATCTCATGGTCAATCTATGTTAAAGTAGTTTACCTATTATTTTAACCCATTGGAAAAATGGATGGGGCGAGTTACCAAAACTAGATATTTCATGCTCTATCCAACCTTGAGCCGCTCGATAATGAAGTCCCTCAGCCCTTAGCACTTGCTATATCTTCTATTCTGTCAAATCGTGTTACATTAATTGGCAAGCATGATTTTGTCTGCCGCATTGATGCCCAGCATACCAAGGATGCAGACGTGACTTTGGATTGGCGCGTCACCGAACCTGATAAACTCGTTCACGTTCCCGACAAGCTACCAATGGATTACCTCAACAAACTCCATCAAATGCTTGACGAGTTCGGCTTACATTTTGGTGCATTCGACATCATACGCTCTATTTTATCGAACTCAATCCCAACGGACAGTGGTATTGGATCGAAATTCTCACTAAAATGCCGATGGTTCGCGCCATGGTGGAACTCATCGAATATTTAGCGCTGCAATATCAACAGGATTGCTGAATTCGATCGGGAATTACAGATTTTATTCGGATTGCTTCGTTCCTCCTATCGGACAAGGATTCAACGGGAGCATCCCGATTTTGTAGGGGCGAAGCATGACCGCAGATAAGTTATTGGTTAAAAGGAAAGATTTACTACGGTCATGCTTCGCCCCTACCGATATATTTGCAAATTCGGGATGCTCCCGATTCAACGAGCTACAGCCACATCCTCAGATATCACCTGAGAATGCTCCACCCGAAACACATTTGCGCTTAAATTAGCCACAACTTGTTTCCCCTGCTGCGTCAGTTCCAAATAGCCGATCGCATCCTTGATATACCGATAAACCACATTCCAATAAAACTTAGGATATCCATCCCGCAAATCCCCCGGATTCCTATACCCCAAAACCTGATTCTGACCAGTTTCCTCAAACTCGTAAAACAGCGCCGCCACTTTTTGTAAATATCGCGGATCGCTCAACTGACCAATTAAATCAGCCGCGCGAACTAAACCTGGATAATTGACCGTATCTTGATAATCTTCTGCCACCGGCACCGGGAAACGAGTTAGCTCAATATTACGCTTAACCCGCTCCGCATCAATCAGTTTATGACCGCCAAAACGCTCAGAAACAAACATTTTACCGCGATCGACATGATAGGGAGTCAAACTAGCATCCGTCGCCCCCGGAGGCAGTTTTATTTTCCCATCGCCTATCCCCGTCGCATACATCCTCAAATCAGTTTGATCGAGACGGCAAACTCCCTTCACATACCCAATATCGTGACATAGCAAAGCGATGTGGAAATGTAGCCAATCTTCACAGGAAACACCCCCTTCACGAATGTGTTTGCCACGCATAATTTCTTGTCCCACCAAGGTCACTAAAATAGTATGTTCTACATTGTGGTAAAGAGCATCGCTATTGGCAATATTTTGCAAGGCCATATCAGCTACCCAGCAAATAATCTCTCCATAGTCTGACTTGAAGCCACCGTAAGTGTGGCGGTATCCTTCAATCAGCCTATTTACGAAAGCTTTAATTAGTAATTCTGTGGCATTAAACATATTCACTTCCCTGCTCGACACTAGCGGTTTAAATATTTTTATTCGACTTGGTTAGAGGCGACTATTTTAGCTTAATTTTTAGCTAGTTTTTCCTCTCGATTCCTGTTCTGAGCGACAAGCATCTACTAATAGATTATCAACGACGAAGGCTGAAATTAGCGATCGAACAACTAGCCACTCCAGGCGCGCCCTAAATAATTAGCATCTATAGGCGATCGAGGTGTCAGACCCTTCAATCACCCCTAAGCCCTGACAATCAACCTATTTCGTTAAATAAAATCCCACATCTCACATCTAACATCCAAAATTATTTGACATCTTCCGCTGCGATCGCCCTATCGTTAGATATTTCACTCAACAGAACACATTAACAGTATAACTTGGTACAACTACTTAGCTAGGACTCGCGATCGCACATCTATTGAATCTAACTACTATCCCACTGCATCCGCAAGCCTAGGGGGAAATAGCTAAATCTTGGCAATGATTTTGAGAAAAAATACTTAGGGTCTAGTTATCACAAACCTCAGTAATTATGACTAATAATAACTCTACTTCATCCTCCACTCAATCCGTAGATTTTCAGGTGACGAGCATAAGTCTTTTTTGTGACAGTTCTATTCTCCAGAGGCGATCGGCACACCTAATGTTTGTGATTTCAAACCCCAATTAATGTGATCTGTATCACTACTTTGTTCTATAACAGCATATATAATTGTAAAAAATAAGATAACAAATTAAGTGCATCTTTTCATAATTCCTCTACCCTAAATTTCTCTGCGATACATTATCTCCTCCACTTAATCATCTTCATAATCAAGGTTCTAGGCAATGATTCAAACACCAAATAAATATGCCGACCTTTCTCAGCGCCGACACGCAGATATCCTAGGGCAAATTCCTGTAGAAGTTAAAGATTGGGCCCAAAGCCTCCCTTGGAACAAGCGCCGCTATCTATTGTCCCTCTGTTATATCTTGTGCGCCTCCACTCCCGACTTGCAAGCCGAATTTTTAGATGACTACACGGCAGATGGCTTAGTTTCAAAAATGTTTGAAGACGTAGATACCCTAAATCGAGTCAAAGAGTATCTCATCAGGTTCCGAGTTAAAAAAGAATTAAACGAATCAGATTTAAGAACCTACATCAAACAATTTTACATCCACTCTGCTCAACAAGTACGCGGGCAAAATGACCAATATTTAGAATCGGCACTTCGTTTCGTTTTGAGTACAGAAGAACGCAATAATGTTTTCAACTACATTTTGGGTTTTGAATTTATTAAAATAGTATTTCAAATGAGCTGGTTGCAACACGAACGATTGGCGAGACTACAAAAAAATCAGTGCCAGTTTATAGAAACCTACATCAAACCCATTCAACACGCACACAAAATTAACGGTATCATTGTCCCAAAGGATGAAAAAATATTTTTTGCGAGGCGGGTATATTACGTTCAACAGCCGGATATTTCCTACAAAAAACTAATTGAATTAGTAACCGCCACTTTTACCACAGAAATGGTAACTAACTGTGGATTTTCTATCAGTCGGCACGCTCAAGCTTTGCACTTTGACTGTGATTATATCTACAACCCAGAGCCGGAAGAAGCAAGATTTCCAACGGAATTGCAATTTATTTATTGATAATCAACCAAATATAGCCTTTCGAGCTGTCGAGGTACGAGCGAGAATTGGTAATGGGTAATTGGTAATTGGTAATGGGTAATAGGTAATAGGTAATTAATAATGCCCTATACCCTATGCCCCATACTTCGACCCGCTCGCGAAGCCGAAGGACTCAGTACAAGTTACCCATTACCCATTACCCATGCCCCATTACCCATTACCCCTTACCCATTACCCATTCTCAAATTTCTGAGTGCAAATCCATAGCACCTAGATTCCCTCAGAACAGATAAAAATGGGCAACTATGCCTTGTGGAGGATAGTCTGAAATGGCCAATTTTTGGGATAATAAACAGCAGCACTCAACTTAGCTGAGGAACCAACGTGCTGCTATCAAAAGGTTTTGAAGTAGAAATGTATACCGGCACGCCAGAAGGTGATGTTGTCGGTCTCTCCGATCGCATAGTCGCCGATTTAGAGGGATTTGTACGAGAACCCGATAGTCGCAATGTAGAATACACGACTGCACCCCTGTGTAGCTACGATCGCCTGCTGTGTGCCCTAGTCAAGCCACGAGTCCGGCTGCGGCAATACTTAAAACAATTGGGCGACTATACCTTACTGCCAGGAAGTACCCTGTCTCTGGGAGGGAGCGATCGATTTTACAGATCGGACCCCAACAACCCCTACCACACCTACATCGAGCAAACCTACGGCACCAAAGTCGTCACCGCCAGCATTCACATCAACATCGGCATCTCTCAACCAGAACTGCTGATGCGGGCAATTCGTCTCGCCCGCGTGGAAGCACCCCTCTACCTCGCCTTGAGTGCTTCCTCTCCTTTCCTCGATGGCGAAGTCACCGGCTATCATTCCACTCGCTGGGGTTTGTTTCCCAAAACTCCCGCCATCGTCCCCCTGTTTGAAAGTCACAAGCATTACATCCAGTGGACTGAGGAACAGCTACAACTCGGTACCATGCAAAACGTCCGCCACCTGTGGTCTGCCGTGCGCCCCAATGGCGATCGTCGCCCCTACTGTCTCAACCGCCTAGAACTGAGAATTTGTGACCTTGAAGTCAATCCTCTTGCCCTGTTAGCCATTACTGCCTTGCTAGAAGCTCGGATTGGGCAGATGATGGAAGACCCCAGCTTAGACCCCTTAGAACTGTCCACCTTCCCCGCGGCTACCCGCAACCAAGACTTAGTTGCTCTCACCGATGCCAATGAAATTGCTGCATCTCGTCATAGTTTGGATGCAGAACTGCGACACTGGCAAGATGGCAGAACTATTCTGGCACGGGATTGGATAGAGGAAATCTACCAGCAAGTCTGGCCAATTGCCAAAAAAAGTGGCTTTAGCTGCTTTCTCTCACCGCTCAAAAAGATTCTGCGAGAAGGCAACACCGCCCAGCAGTGGTTAAAACTCCATGACAGTGGTTTGGACACCCGCAGTATTATTCTGCAAGGGATTAATGGTATGGTTCAACAGGAATGGGAACTCGAAGATAACTTGTGCGCCCAGTTAGTTGCTTGAAAAGACAATTTCCAGACAAATCAGAATATTTAATCAATCGCGTCTGACACAGGTTATAAATAAAAGCTATGGTTGTCTCTACCTTTGGGTAGATTTTTATAGCAACTACCCAGGCGGTGAAGACGCTCTTAATGGCTCGAACCATTAGACATCTCCCTTCTTTCTGTTTCCTGAATTTCCCCCTGCCCCCCAAGGGCGGAGGGGGTGACTTATTCGTTCTTTCTTCTTGCTGCTTCCTTCTTCTATAGCTTCATGCCCCAACTTGTCTTGATTCACCCCCAAATCCCCCCCAATACTGGGAATATCGCCCGCACTTGCGCAGCCACAGGCACTGAATTGCATTTGGTCGGACCACTTGGATTTGAAATTAGCGATCGCTACCTGAAACGGGCTGGTTTAGATTACTGGCCCCATGTCAACCTCCACATTCACGAGAATTTAGAAGTTTTTCTGGCTTGTCAGCAGCAAAGGGGAGGACGCTCGATCGGATTCAGCACAGGCGGGCGATACAGTTACACGCAATTCCAGTTTCTTGCCAGCGACTGGCTGATGTTTGGCTCCGAAACAGTCGGCATTCCTCAATTCGTCTTAGATGCCTGCGATGCCACAGTTTTTATTCCCATGAGCCAGCCTGGAGTGCGGAGTTTAAATCTTTCTGTCAGCGCCGCTGTAGGTTTATTTGAGGCAAAGCGACAGTTGGGCGAACTCGGATAAAGAATCATCGATAAATATAGATATAGATATTTAATAGCTTTATACATCTAGGAAATCTACATCAAAAGATAAGAAATTTGTATCAAAGCTGTGAGAATCTAAACAGCCAAGATTAATAGATTATATTCAACCAAAAAGAGATTGTTATCATCAATACCAAAATATTTCAAAGATGATTGAGCAACCAAAACAGAGTTTTTGAGCGCTAGAGCGTTCTAGATGGAACTTAGAACCCCTAGTGGCGCTACATCTAGTAAATATACGGTTGTAGTTAATTCCGAAGTTAGGATAGAGTGCGATCGTCAAAGATCGTACTCCTAGCCCTAGCGCCAACAGATATTTTATCTATTTGTTCTAGCTATTGCCGTGTAAGGGTTTTGGGTGCGATCGCCGCATAATTTACCAGAAAATTTAATTTTTGTGGCTCTCCGAGCTTGTCTAAATTAAAAAATCAAGGTAATCTTGCCTAAGCATGATAGCTGTCAACAATCAAAATATTTTTGTTTGTTGATAAATCAGTCTCATGCAATACCTTGCGTGTTTCCAAGGACAGTTAGCGCTTCTCAGTAGGAGGTCGTTTTTTTGAAACGAATATATCCCCAAAACAATCAGCCTGTTAAGGCTAGTGAAATCGATAGAGACGGTTCTACAGAACAGTCCAAACAGACAACGCTAAGCACTGGCAGAGTTCGCTCTCTAGCCACGCTCGGACTTGCAATATCAGTAGGTGCTTCCGGCATCCTGCTGCCGAGAACCGGGGACAGCGCTCGCGCGTCCGAACTCGCACCGACACCAGAACCCACCGCGGAAGTACAGCCTGCCTCGGCTAACGAAATCCCTACCTCTGTAGGTGATACTTCCCCAGTTGCACCCGCAGCTCAACCTGATAACCAGGTAGCGGTTAAGGTGCAACCAGGACAAACTCTGTGGGAGTTATCTCAGGACTATGCAGTTGCTCCAGATGTACTAGCAACTGCTAACGGCATTAAATCGGAAACCTTACTCCAAGTAGGGCAACAGCTTACAATTCCGTCAGCCGATGTCGTCGCACCACAACAGAATTTCGGCAACACCGCAGCCCCAGCACCAGATGCAGCCTCCCAGGTCAATCCCGAACAAAAGTTAGATTTAACAGGCTCTGAGCCTTCTGCTAGTGGGGTGGTGCAGTCAGGGGAGCAATCAACAGCAACGAGCCCCCTCGTCACACCCACACCTGAGCAAAATTCAAGCTTCGTGCCCAATCCCAACGGGGCGATTGAGAGTTTGAAAAAACAAGAAAACCGGACAGCGGCAGTGGGTCAGACCCAATTGGAGTCTGAGGGAGGAACGAGTTCATCTACATCCTCCGCTATATCCTTACAGTCGCCAGCACCGACGCAGGCATCTTCTACCTCTGCAACACCAACAGTTATCCCCAATAGCGGGTTTGCTCAATCATCTATTGAACAATCCCTGGTAACACCCAGTTTACCCTCTGCTGTGGTAGTTGCCCCAGCAAACACTACATCTGCACCGACGGATGTGTTGTACCGTGTCCGTCCGGGAGATACCCTAGACGCGATCGCCTCATCTCAGGGCGTGTCGGCACAAGACCTGATCGCGGTCAACAAGCTCGGCAACCCCAATTTGCTCAATGTCAATCAACGACTGAAAATTCCGAAAGCTGGGTTAAACAATCCAGGGGTGCAAGCATCCGTTTCTATTCAGGCATCTAACTCTACATCTGTCTTTTCGGCAGCTTCGGTTCCCGCATCTTTGAACCCCAGCTCGTCTAACTCAGAAATCCCTGGTGCTGGCGTTACAGTATCTGCGCCCACAGTACCGATGGTCTCTCCCCTGGCGAACTTAGAAGGTCTGAACAATATTTCAGCGCCGATGGTTCCCCAAATTAACAACATCCCGCTAAGTCAAGTTTCTCAAACCATTAGCGACCCTGGGAAGTTGGAGCTTCAAGGCGAACCAAAATTCACCGGTGCTGTGGATACCAGTGCGCTACCAATGCCAGCCACTGCCACTGCCAGCTCTACCTTGAATGCTGCATCAGCCCAGCCTGCTAACTGGACACCAGTTGTCAGCACCCAGAGTTTAGCCACCGATGGAGCTAGTGTCCTACCGGATTCCTCAGCAGTGACTACTCCATCGGCAGAGGCTATCAACCCTTATGCTGAACGCTTAAGGGCAGAAGTCGTCCGGCTACGAGAGGAATATCGGGCAGAGCGAAATTCGATCGGTCCCAATTCAGTGGCTCTAGCTCCCACGGAAGACCCAGAGGCTAAAGTCCCTGGGGTCAACCCGTCGGAGGACAGCGAACATCTCAATCCCTATCTCTACACCCCAGAATACGCTGGAACGGTGCAGAATGAAATCAGCCGACCCCCGTCGAGAGGGTGGAGCCAGGAGGTTCAGAAGCAGCAGCAAGAGCGTTTTGACCCCGCCCGCGCCGCCCAATCGCAACCCATCGACCTGACACCGAACTCTAATTTAGAACGGCCCGTGGTGGCGACTGCTCCCTTGGGTTCCCAGGGTTACGACCCCCTCAGCAATCCCTCTTTGGGACAGATGGTTTCTCCAGAACTGCCACCCCTTTCCGGCGCTGATACCTATCTGCCTAACGGTTCAAAACAGTCAGCCAATGGGTTTATTTGGCCTGCTAAAGGTGTTTTCACTTCCGGCTACGGCTGGCGTTGGGGACGGATGCACAAGGGTATTGACGTTGCAGGACCGATCGGCACACCCATTGTCGCGGCCTCGGACGGGGTAGTAACCTATGCACAGTGGAACGACGGTGGCTACGGCTATCTGGTGGAAATTACCCATCCTGACGGGACTGAGACTATCTATGCCCACAACAGCCGGATTTT
This sequence comes from Microcoleus sp. EPA2, assembly GCA_020882975.1. Classification (GTDB taxonomy): domain Bacteria; phylum Cyanobacteriota; class Cyanobacteriia; order Cyanobacteriales; family Microcoleaceae; genus Microcoleus. The sequence continues at coordinate 531,783 of JAHRFD010000001.1, forward strand.
GGTGCAAAAAGGTCAGAGAGTTGCTCAAGGGGAACAGATTTCCGAAATGGGGAGCACAGGCAATAGTACCGGCCCTCACTTGCACTTTGAAATTCATCCCGCCGGATCGGGAGCTGTCAATCCCATGGCTTTTCTGCCCAAGGATGATTCCAGCGCTTCTCGCTAAGGATTTGTTTCAAGTTATGGGTTTTGATATATCAGCAAAACTCATAACTTTATCCGTTAGTCATTACAAATAATTTAGTCAAGCAGCTATCCCTAGAACGCCCTACCGTGCTACGATAGTAAATCGTGAACAGGTTTTGGCTCAGTGGCGCAGTGGTTAGCGCAGGGGACTCATAAGCCCAAGGTCGCAGGTTCAAATCCCGCCTGAGCCATAATGTGATGACAATCAGCACGCTCTCAAAATAGAGAGCGTGTTTTTTATTTTAATTTAAGGTAACTGTACTCGTTATGACTATGATATAGTTGTAACAGTTCGTAAAAAAGGAAACAAAATCTATGACGAGTGAATGCCTCCGGGTTGGTCAGGCTGCCCCAGACTTCGCAGCAACAGCCGTAGTGGATCAGGAATTCAAGACTGTTAAACTGTCTGACTATAAAGGCAAAAAATATGTAGTCCTGTTCTTTTACCCCTTGGACTTCACTTTTGTCTGCCCAACAGAGATTACAGCATTTAGCGATCGCTTTGAAGACTTCAATAAACTCGATACCGAAATCCTCGGCGTATCAGTTGACAGCGAATTCTCTCACCTAGCTTGGATACAATCAGACCGCAAATCCGGCGGGGTTGGCGACCTCAACTATCCTTTAGTGGCAGATATCAAAAAAACAATTAGTGCCGACTACAACGTCCTTGACCCAGAAGCAGGCATTGCCCTCAGAGGTCTGTTTATCATCGATAAAGAAGGCATCATCCAACACTCTACTATCAACAACCTTGCCTTCGGTCGCAACGTGGACGAAACTCTCCGCACTCTCCAAGCGATTCAACACGTCCAGTCTCACCCCGATGAAGTTTGTCCCGCCGGCTGGCAGCCCGGTGACAAGACTATGACTCCCGATCCTGTTAAGTCTAAAGTCTTCTTTGCTGCTGTCTAAATTGATAGTTTTGAGTTTTGAGTTTTGAGTTAAAGAGTTTTTAATTCAAAACTCGAAACTTTCCCTGCAATTCCCAATTCCCCAATTCCCAATTAACCAATTAGGAAATATGCTAACTTCTACTGATTTTAGCGGCTTGTTAAATCAGCGGTTTTTCCAAAATTTATTGCCTGTCCCTGCTACTAATTCTCTGAAAATGGGACACAGAACCCCTGATTTTGAATTGCCGGATCTCAATAATGGTAAATTAGTACGGCTATCTAATTATCGTGGCGATAGGCCTGTGGTTCTGGCTTTTACTCGGATTTTTACTGAAAAGCAATATTGCCCCTTCTGTTTTCCTCATATTAAAGCCTTGAATGAAAACTGGGAAAAATTTGCCGATCGCAATATAGAATTATTGATGGTGACAAGTACCGACGAGCGGCAAAGTCAGATAGTGGTTAGAGATTTAAGCTTAAAAATGCCACTGTTGAGCGATCCTAGTTGTCAAGTTTTTCGCGCCTATCAAGTCGGTCAAGCTTTAGGAGCGCCTTTGCCTGCTCAGTTTGTTTTGGATGCAGATGGAAAACTTTTATTTAAACATTTGTTCTCCTTTATCGACCACAATGCTAGTGTGGAAACTTTGCTAAGATCTATTCCCTCTTGACAATCCACCACCGGGGGCAAACAATTTGGTCTAAGTTTTCGGACAACGCGCTCAAAATACGGCGGGGCACGCCGAAATTAACGCTTGGTGAGAGCCCTTGAACTATTTTAACTGTGCGTTAACCTCCTATTTCTTACTAGGAGGAATCTTCTCAATACTAATCAGCGCCTCCATCACTGACTCCACAATCGGTGCCGCTACAGTCCCTCCCGAACCCCCCTTCGGCTCATCAATCACTGCCAAAACCACATACCGAGGAGCCTCCACAGGCATAATTCCGACAAAGCTAGTAATAATCGCCTTGTTAGAATAACCACCACCACTAGCCTTTTGAGCCGTACCAGTTTTCCCTGCAATTCGATAGCCGGGAATCTGTGCAGCCTTCCCCGTACCGCCATCCACAACAGTTTCCATCATCTCTAACACTTGCTTAGTGGTTTTAGGTGAAAAAACCTGCTTCGGTACAGCCCTCGGAAGCTTCCAATAAGCTTGACCTTCGCGATCGAAAAGTCCCCGCACTACGTGGGGAGTTACCAGCTTCCCACCATTGGCCAAAGCCCCATTAAGCTGCACTAATTGAATCGGAGTAATTGAAAAACCTTGGCCAAAAGCAGTGGTAGCAACTTCCACCGGAGAATTGATAAATTGCTCTCGATTTTTGAGCTGACTGGTTACTTCAAAAGGCAAATCAGTACCTGCACTTTGTCCTAGTCCTAGTTTTTCTAAAGCTTGATAGTAAAGAGAAGACTTCATAGTTCTCATAATGTGTACCATCCCCACATTACTAGAATGTTTTAAAATCTCTGTAACCGTCGAAGGACCCCGCGCCCCTGCTGACTGATAATCGGAATTTTGAATCGGCCAAATACCCATGTAAATTCGACCTTCATCGTTAAACACGCTGTTAGGTTTGACCACACCAGCTTCCATGGCGATCGCCACATTAATTGCTTTAAAAGTCGAACCTGGTTCGTAAACATCAGTGACAGCCCAATTTTTATAACGTTCCAAACCAAAATTAAAATACTGATTGGGATCGTAGGAAGGTTCGGCCACCATCGATAGTAACTCTCCATTACGGGCATCCATCACAATCACTGTGCCCCGCTTCGCCCCATGTTTCTCCATTTTTTCCCGTAGAGCAATCCGGGCTACCCGCTGCAAACGGCTGTCAATCGTCAATTGCAATTTCAAGTCATCCAACTGGACAAATCCTGCCGTCAGTCGATCGGGAAGCCAATGCCCATCGATCGACTTGCTAAATTGAATTGACGGCATCGATCGTTCCAGCAAATTCTGCTGACTGTATTCTACTCCTGCTTGCCCCTTCCGCTCTCCATCGACATAACCCAAGACATCGGCTACCAATTCCTGTTGGGGGTAAAAACGTTGCTGCTGTCGCACCAATTCCAACCCATCAACGGGACTATTTTTAATCAGCATCCGCCCCACTTGATCGGCAACTTCTTGAGCCAAGGAATCGGCGATCGTAATACCAGTTTCGGCAAGATTAAACTTTTGGAGCAATTCAGTTTCCGCCGTATTACCAGCGCTAACTTTGATGGGGACCATGGGAGCCAAGGAGGCTGCGATTTCTGCTTTGGTGTGCTTGAATAACTTCGGGTGAGCGTAGAGCGTGTATACCTGTCGGTCGATCGCCAACACATTCCCATTGCGGTCAATAATCGGGCGTCTGGGTACAAAGGGCTTTGTTTTCAAAGTCTGTTGCTGCTCGGCCTGTTTTTGCAGCGCTGGCCCTCGCGTCACCTGCAAATAAAACAAATTCACAGCCAACCCCAGCCCTCCTAACATCAACACAGCCCACACCGCCCACAAGCGAAACTTGCTCAGTTTTAAGCGATTCATCGGTGGCCGAGGCGGGCTACCAGGCTTGCCAGAAATAGCCATTTTCGTTGGTTTAGCCCATCGAGTGCGATCGTCCGGCTGTTTTGAACCTTTCGAGTTGGGGGATCTGTAGCGGTCAAAACGAGGATCGTAGCTCATAAAGAAGTCATTAGTTAGTGATTATTGGTTATTTGTTATTTGTTATTTGTTCGTTCTCATAACTCATAACCAATAACCGATGCCCGATGCCCGATGCCTGATTAATAACCCAGGGGAGTTTCCACAGAATCTGAACCCTGGACTCCTGGGGCGGGATTTGGTGGGGTCGCCGCTTGGGGCGATCGACCAACTGGGGTCGGCGGCAAGAAAATAGTCTCCCCAGGCTTCTGTGGGGCTAAACCCGTTGCTGGATTTTCCGCGTCTTTAGCCAGTTGGTGTTTCAAGACTTCGCTGGCGGCACTCAATTGCTGTTCTCGGAGGCGCAGAGTTTCCAACTTTTGATACTCTTGGCTCCAGCGTTGCTCGCCGTAGACAGTCAAGCCGTAGACACTTAAAGCTCCGCTCAACAGCAGCATAACTGCCACAGCAGAAGCCCGTTGCGCCCCCAGGAGCGATTGGAGCCACGCGGGATGTACGCGATGATTCGGCAGCACTTTGAGTACAGATGCTTCCTGCCGAGACTGTGTTTGAGCTGTTTCTGCCGGGGAGTAATTGGGTAATACTGGTCCTGTTTTTGCCCGCCTCCGTTGAGCAATGGAAGTAACTTTGCTGTTGGCAGACCCAGAGGGGGGTTTGCGAGCCGCTTTGCGGCGAGAATCCGTGGTTCTGATAGCAGCAGTCATAGAATTCACCAATATTTGACTTAGGTTAGAATTGCTTTTGGAGCGATCGGATATTCAATGGTGGCAATTGGAGCTAGATCGGTTATCCTTGCCAAGGATACCTCACAAACCAACTAACCAATCCTATCACTGGTCTATTTTCTTGCTTCTTTTACCGGAAAAAGAAAAACTTTGCGACTTAGGATACCCGGAAGTAAAACAAATCCTTGAGCCGATCGGCAGTAAGGCCAGCTATACTTCCTCACTATAAAACGCTGTAGAGGTCAATCACCAGGATACCTCGAAGCCAAGTTCAACATATCCTCAATGGGTCTGTTGTCAGCCCACAAAATAATCTTTGATTTGATGTGGGAATATGTGACTAAATGCAGTATTGTAATCAACGAGCGAATCGTCGCTCGATTCGTGCCAGCATTGGTTCTCCAGTAAACCATTCCCTATCTGTAGCTGCTCTACCAGAGTGTTACTGATAGAAGCGACGGAATCTCACCGGGAGCGATGAGATTTCTGATTTTACGGTTCAAAACCGCTCACTCGTTTTCATCCCTGCTCTAAACAGACAGGGTTTCCAACCTAGGAGATTTTTTATGAACAAGGGATTAATTCGTCTGACTTTGGTACTAGGCTTAGCCGCCACTCTTGGCGCTTGTGCTGCTGAAACTCCCCCTACCACCACTACTCCTTCCCCTGCTGGCGAAGCCAGTCCTCCTCCTGCTTCGGCTCCAGCACCACAGGAATCTCCAAAGACCTCTCCAGGGGCTGAGAAGTCTCCAGGGGCTGAGAAGTCTCCTGCTGCTAAAGAATCTGCTTCTCCTGCTCCTAAAAAGCCCTAACCACGGCGATCGCGGAGTACAGCCCCAACGGGCCTAGCCTGCTGCTAAAAAATCGTTCGCTTCTCACATTTTTTTATCACACTGGTCTGGGCCTGATATTGGGTGTTGGTTTTTGTCCGATCTCGAAGGGACACTGGATGCAAAAACACTTCTGAACAGAGTGCATCGTCAATTATTTAATCAAAAAAATTGTGAAAATAAATAATATTAGCCTCCTGCTATTTTCATGATGGCTTCTACTTAACGCCGATAAGTGGCTGTGTCAACAGGAAAGAATTTAGACCTAAATATCGATCTAAAAACTTGAATTTAGTAGTTGCCATACCACAAGACAACGTATAGGTCAATAGTATTTAGAGAAATATACAAATCTTTCAATTTGTTTTAAGATTTTGATACTTAGATATTAGACCCTAGGAAAACCAAGCTCAAAAGCAGGTGAAAACACTTGACATACAGGCGGGGTCAGAATGCGATCGGGGAAATTCAGGCTGATTCAGTGGTAGGATGAGCAAGAAAAAATGTAAAAAAATGTAAAGTACCACGTCGAGCCAACTTTTTCTTTTCAAAACAATTAAATTAAGTGATTGAGGTAAGTAGTTTTATGCCCGCGACTGTCCCATTTGAACAGATTGACCGGATTGTGGGGAATCAACACCACGATCCATTTGAAGTGCTCGGCCCCCACGCGATCGAGGAAAACGGCAAAAAAATCTGGGCCGTCCGAGTTTATCTGCCCAATGCGGATGCGGTATCGGTGGTATTGCCAGCATCGAGAACGGAACACCCGATGCAGTCAGTACATCACCCTCATTTTTTTGAATGTGCGATCGAAATTCCAGAACTAGCTAACTACCAACTGCGAGTCAAAGAAGGAGAACACGAACGTTTTATCTACGATCCCTACGCCTTTCGATCGCCCAAACTCACAGAATTCGACCAGCATCTATTCTCAGAAGGTAATCACCACCGGATCTACGAAAAACTAGGGGCGCACCTCACAGAAGTAGACGGCATCCCAGGAGTTTATTTTGCAGTTTGGGCACCCAATGCCCGAAATGTCTCAGTTTTAGGCGATTTCAACTATTGGGACGGCCGCAAACATCAAATGCGGAAATCCCAAAATGGCATCTGGGAATTATTTATTCCGGGACTCGATGCGGGAACTCACTACAAATATGAAGTGAAAAACCAAGACGGACATCCCTATGAAAAGTCAGACCCCTATGGCTTCCAGCAAGAAGTACGACCGAAAACAGCATCCATAGTCACAGACTTAAACACCTACACTTGGAACGACAGCGCTTGGATCGAAAAACGGAGGCAGACAGACCCCCTGACACAGCCGATTTCCGTTTACGAATGCCACATCGGTTCTTGGCTCCATGCCGCGAGTGATGAACCTTCAGTGTTGCCAAATGGTGACATAGAAAGGCGAGTCCAAGTTTCGGAACTGAAACCAGGAGCCCGGTTTCTGACTTATCGGGAATTAGCCTCACGACTCATTCCTTACGTCAAAGATTTGGGATACACTCACATCGAAGTTCTGCCAGTAGCAGAACATCCTTTCGACGGCTCTTGGGGTTATCAAGTAACGGGCTATTTCGCCCCAACATCCCGCTACGGCAAACCAGAAGATTTCATGTATTTTGTTGACCAGTGTCACGCAGCGGGCATTGGTGTACTGGTGGACTGGGTACCGGGACATTTCCCCAAAGATGGACACGGTTTGGCTTTCTTTGATGGAACTCACTTGTACGAACACGCAGACCCGCGCAAAGGCGAACACAAAGAGTGGGGAACCCTGGTATTTAACTACGGCCGCAACGAGGTGCGGAATTTCTTAGTATCTAACGCTCTTTTCTGGTTCGACAAGTACCACATTGACGGGATTCGGGTAGATGCGGTGGCTTCCATGCTGTATTTGGATTACTGTCGCGAACCGGGAGAATGGCTGACTAATCAGTACGGCGGCCGGGAAAATATTGAGGCGGCAGATTTTCTGCGGCAGGTGAATCATGTAATTTTCAGCTATTTCCCAGGTTCACTGTCCATTGCGGAAGAATCTACCTCTTGGCCGATGGTCTCTTGGCCGACCTATGTAGGTGGCTTGGGCTTCAATCTGAAGTGGAACATGGGTTGGATGCACGATATGCTCGACTATTTCCACATGGACCCTTGGTTCCGTCAGTTTCATCAGAACAACATAACTTTCAGTATGTGGTACAACCACAGCGAAAATTTTATGCTGGCGCTATCCCACGATGAGGTAGTCCACGGCAAGGCTCACATCATTGGGAAAATGCCTGGAGATGAATGGCAAAAGTGTGCAAACGTGCGGTGTTTGTTTACTTTTATGTTTACTCACCCCGGCAAGAAAACCATGTTTATGGGGATGGAGTTCGGTCAGTGGCAAGAGTGGAACGTTTGGGGGGATTTGCAGTGGAATTTGCTGCAATTTGAGCCTCACCAAAAGTTGAAGCTGTTTTTTAAGGATTTGAACAATCTGTACCGGAGTGAATCAGCACTTTATAGTCAAGATTTTGCTGAGGATGGGTTTGACTGGATTGATTGCAGCGATAATCGGCACAGCGTCGTCGCTTTTATACGTCGAGCTAAGGATAGTGACGAGTTTGTGGTGACAGTTTGCAATTTTACGCCACAGCCACACTCTCATTATCGCGTCGGAGTGCCGGAACCGGGTTTCTATACGGAGTTGTTTAACAGCGACGCACGGGAGTACGGTGGCAGCAATATGGGCAATTTGGGGGGCAAGTGGACTGATGAGTGGTGGTTCCACAATAGTGCTTATTCGATCGACTTGTGTTTGCCGCCTTTGGGTGTGTTAATTTTGAAGCTCGATCGGGCAAAAACAGCAGCAAAATCTCAAGAATTTTGATGACGGTTGATAGTTGATGGTTGACGGTTGACTCTTTGAGGGTTGACCGTTGACTGTTGATTATTGGTTATATCAATTCGGGTTGCATCGGAATGATTTAACCTTACTAGAACACAGAGAACACAGAGAGAGCAGAATTATTAGATATTCGATGAAACTTTAGGCGAGTCAATTGTTACTATATCCGAAATAGATTCTTCTTTCCCACAGTCTAAATTTGGCAGTGGCATATGCTTCATTTCCCAAACTTTCAGCAGAATTAAATATTCATAAAAAGCTTGTAGCGTACACCAAGCTAATCCCGCTTGACCGTCAAGAAATCCGCCTAGTAAAATATACATATAGAAAAAGCGCACAACTGGTCGTAAAGGCAAGCGCAAAGAAAAATCTTTCAATGCACGGCGTCTTTCCACTTCTGAGGCTCCAAAAAATAAATCCCACCAATTTACTTGACCAGCTTCTAATTGACGGAGGGTTTCGGCTGCTTCGTCAGTCGAGTAGCGGTTGTGCTTTTCAATCCAGCGAGAAAGACCTTTGCTGCAAGTATAGTGAGGGTAGGTTTCCTTGAGAAAGTGAGTCGGACCATTGCAAACTTCCCGTTCCGTGTGACCGTAGTCACTAAACCATACTTTGTCTTTGCGAAACAGACGCATTTGATAGCGGGGATATTGAGTGCTGCGGCGAATCCAACGATCCATAAATATTACTTTTTCAGCGACGTAATAGCCTATATATTCTTGACTTTCGATCGCCTTTAAGCATTCAGCAAACAGTGCAGGTGTCATGCGCTCATCTGCTTCGAGGATATAAACCCACTCGTACTTGCAGGGAACTTCTTGCAACATCCAAGTCCGCTGACGCCCGTGAGTTTCAAAAGCGTGCTGTACCAAGAGGACTGGATAGCCCTGGATAATCTCAAGGGTACGATCGCTGCTGAAAGAATCAACCACAATGATATCGTCACAAAGTAGCGCCGATTCAATGCAAGCGGCGATATCAATCTCTTCGTTGTAAGTCAGAATATAAATTGAGAACATTCCCAGCTTTCAGTAAGGGCAAACCATAGCAGAAGGAAGAAGTCCGATGGATGTCGGCAGAAGAGCGATGTGCAAATGCAAGAAAATCAATGGTTTCAGCAATTAACAACGTCCTAACTGCCTCAGCGGTTGCTCTATTAACCACATCAAATATTTATTAGAGATGTCTCGACCCGCGCGATCCCCGCTGTTGGCTGGTCAACTCTTGCGGCGGCCGAACCGAGGAATTCCCATGCTTCTCAATCCAGTCCAACCAACAGTAATGTAACCGATCGCCAAGAGTAAACTGCTGATTCCCGTCTGCAAACTAGAATTTCTCGATCGAGTTCTCAACTCTTTCTCTTTTTGTTGCTTACGAGTCTGAATTTCTTTGCGGGCCTGGTTGGGAAGTTCTTGGGCTTGCTGTTCCAGAAATTTGTCTAGGGCTTTCGGGTCATTTTTTGACTCCTGAAGCACAGCTTTCAATTCCTTGGGAACCTCTGGACTCTTGAGTGCTTGTGCCATTTTTCCTTCATCTTGTAGCAGGGCTGCTATCTGACTGCGGCGCTGACTTTTAAGCTGTTCTATCTGAGCTTTGAACTGATCGCTTTTAATTTGGGCTTCCAGTTGACCCTCAGCTTGTCCGACTTCTCTATCGACTTGAACAAGAGCGTCCTTGAGTTCCAAACGAGTATTGTTGAGATGAAGCGGCACCAGACACAGATAAATCAGGCCTAGCAAACTGGAAACTAACAGGGCCCAGAATCGTAAATCCAGCCAAATATTGTGGCGTTCGATCGAGACTCCAGTGCTGCTGTCCACCCAAAAGCCAGTCATCAGTAGGGCTATACCCATTAAAGGAATAATTCCCCGGTCAACTATCTGAGTTGCCGCAGCCAACTGCCACCCTCGATTCAGAATGTCGGAGGTTTCTCCCGGTAGTGACAGCACAATGCAGTCGAGCAAAGCAGAGAGAATCAAGATAATCCCCACTACTTTGAGAGTGCGAGCGGCTACAGAAGAAAATTGACGGCTATTAGTTGCTTTCATACAAATATGCGGTAAGTGGGAAACGAGGGAGTTTAGATCCAAGAGGAAAGTGACAGCCGCGGTGGGAACCGCCTAGTCAATAGCAGAATCGAGGGTGGTTGACCCCTCATACCTTTGGGCCTACTCCCTTGCGGAGTGATGTGAGGGCGCCTTTGTGATGACAGTTTTAGGGGCCCAAAGCACGGTCTCTGTTACATAGCAGACTATGAACCAGCAGCAACAGATCTCTTGATTAGCTAGCTATCAAGCGGGTGTATTGACTCAAATAACCTAGTCAGTTAAGACGCGAGGCCCGTCAGTACGGCTGAATTGATGGCTCTGGCGAGGGAGCGTATCGTGAGATGTGCGTAAAGCAAGAATTCCTGTTGGATAATTTTACACCGTTAGATTCAAGGCGGTAGTTGAGTAGATTTTGTTGCACAAGTTAAGTTATTTTCCACCAAAAGAGCTCGTTGCGACACCAGGCTCGACTTTTTTCTAATTGTTCTTGACTGCGGTTTCCATACAGAGGTGTTCTCGATGCTTGCGGTTCCAGCAGCTTTTAACTAGCTTGCGTGGGCGCGGTGATGTCGAAAATAATCCGCGCAGGACGATAATTTAGGTGTTTTGGGTTATCTTCCAGCTTCCCTTCTCGAAACAATTTCAGCACTCCTGTGAAAGATTTTAGCGACTTGCTCAGAGCACCACAAGTCTGTGGAGACGCTCGATCGCATAAAACTCGGTAATGAGGATGGCATTTTAGTTTGTTAATTGTGTCAAACAGGGGGAGGTATACTTGAGTTTTAACATACACTGATGGGCTTAATAATTTCATACTCTCCGACTTAACTTGATTTTTTATCAACAAAAATGCTGTCTTTTTTTTGATTTCACTTTAGCTCTTGCCTGCCAATTATAACTTACTAATTATTAGGCAATTGAAAAATAAATTTTTCAATTTAGCAAGTGCAATTTCTCACTTTTGCTGGTAGGATGGTTCATCGCTGTTCAAACTCGCTGTTGGTGGAAACAATGATTTCTGGTGTTTATAGGTTGAAAGAACTTGCTAGTGCGATCGCCTCAAATCCGGCTCACTGGCGTCCTCTCGTGTTTACCAACGGCTGCTTCGATATCTTACACGCAGGACACGTCCGTTATTTGCAGCAGGCTTCATCCTTGGGGCGCTCCCTCGTGGTGGGATTGAATAGTGATGCTAGCGTACAAGCCCTCAAACCCCAGCAGCCGGGATTACCAGCACGCCCCATCGTACCAGAGGAACAGCGAGCCGAAGTTTTAGCAGCTCTCAAAGCCGTAGACGCCGTAGTAATTTTTCCCGAAACTACCGCCATTGAACTGATCGCGACTCTGAAGCCAGATATCTACGTTAAAGGAGGGGACTATCAAATCGAAACACTACCGGAAGCACCTGCGGTTTTAGCCTGTGGAGGCAAAATTTCCTTAGTTAAAATAGAAATTCCGAGTTCTACCAGTGCGATCGTCAAACGCATTTTGCAGTTATAGAATACAGCCATAATATGCAAACACTTATTTGTTTTAGTTGTACAACATGACTTTCATCTCCCTTCAATACGCCCAATTTTTGCTAATTTTCTTAGTGGTTTATTGGTTAGTGCCACTGCGATGGTGGCGACTGTCAATCCTGGTGATTGGGAGTCTGATTTTTTATGGTTCGCTGCAAAGATGGTACATTCCTCTGCTGTTAGTAGGTACTCTGTTTAATTATGTCTTGGCAATGGCGATCGGGGAACCTCTGGATTGGCGGATTGCTAACGAATCTTGGAACCGTCGCCGTTGGTTGCTGCTGTGCATAGGAATCACCCTGAATGTATTGCTGCTTCTAGGTTTTAAGTATGTGCCTTTTTTCTTAAGTTCCCTCGGCAATTTGTTAAATTTACCCGTGGTTTTAGATAGTGCGGACTGGGTAAAAACCCATGTAATTGCACCTCTAGGATTGAGTTTTTTTTGCTTCGAGTGCATTGCTTATTTGATAGACGTGTATCGAGGTGCACCTGCGGCCAATTCACTGCTGCACTTTGCTGCTTACAAGTTGTTTTTCCCCAAACTAATTTCTGGACCAATTACTCGGTATCACAACTTAATTTATCAACTAAAATCCCAGAAATTTCCCACAGCAGATCGCATTGCAGAGGGACTGTGGGCGATCGCCTGCGGTGCAGTAAAAAAAGGGCTTTTGGCTGATAATTTGGGAATTTATGTAGATTTAAGTTTTACTAATTTGCAGCGGGCGGGAAGCGAAGATTTGTGGCTGACAATTTTTGCTTACGGGTTGCAACTTTATCTGGACTTTAGTGCTTATGTGGACATCGCGTGCGGTACTGCTTTGTTGCTAGGTTGGTACTTGCCACCCAATTTTGATTTTCCTTATTTTAGTGCTAGCATAGGCGATTTTTGGCGGCGCTGGCACATGACTTTGGGGGATTGGCTGCGGAATTATTTGTATTTTCCTTTGGGGGGTTCGCGGGTTAGTTTGTGGCGTACTTGTCTGAATTTGTTAATCGTCATGTTAGTGGCTGGAATTTGGCATGGTGCGGCTTGGGGATTTATTGTGTGGGGGGGGTTACACGGTTTGGCTTTGGTGGTTCATAGGCTGACGGATGTGGTGTTTAAGCGGTTGCGAATAGATTTTTTGTGGGACAATGCGATCGGCTTTTTCATCGGTTGGTTGTTAACTCAAGCTATGGTTTTTGGTAGTTGGATATTTTTCCGTCTTCCCAATTTGAAAGACTCTGGATGGGTGATTTCCCATTTGTGGGGACATCCTGCTGATGTCCAGTTTGCACATAAGGTTTATGTGGAAGCCTTGGGTTTGGAAAGAGTGCAGTTAAGTTGGATGTTGGGGGGCTTGGCGGTGGCGATGCTGATGAATTATACGTTAATTCGGGGTTTGAAGGTGGAGTTGAATTGGCCTGTGAAGTTGATGTTAGTACCGCTTTGTTTGTATGCGGTTTGGTTGTTGGCACCGGAGGGTGGTTTACCTTACATTTATTTTGATTTTTAGAGGATGGGAAGGAATAAGACTCGAATTTATGTGGGGTACCTAGTTTTTTTGCGTCACTTATTGATAGGAACACCAGTCACTCCAGCTACCTGGATAAAGTTTAGCGTTGGGAATTCCGGCTATTTCTAAAGACAATAAATTCACGCAAGCTGTTACCCCGGAACCGCAATAAACCATAATTTCTTGGGCGGTGGCTAATTCTGTCCAAAGTTGCTTTTGTGCGGCAGTCGATCGCACTTTTCCTGTCTCATCTGTCACCTGTTGCCAAGGATAGTTGACAGCACCAGGAATGTGGCCTGCAATAGGGTCGATCGGCTCTCGGAGGCCAAGATATCGATCGTTCTCCCGCGAATCAACCAAAACCTTTCCCGGCAAGTCTTTTAGTGCTTTTACGGCCTCAATATCAACAATTAGGTCCGATCGCAATTCGGGGACAAATTTACCCTCACGAGGTTTTGGCAAAACATTTGTCACTGGATATCCAGCAGCTTTCCAGCCACTGAAACCCCCATCTAACAATGCTACTTTACTGTGTCCCATATATCGCAGCAACCACCACAACCGAGCCGCAAAAGCCAACCGCGAATCGTCATAGGCGACGACTAAAGTTTCTTGATAATTAATGCCAATTCCACTCAATTTTTCGGCTAATTCTGTAATATTTGGCAGCGGATGTCTGCCACCATGTTTTTCAACGGGACTAGCGAGGTCTTGGTTTAAATCTAAATAAAAAGCTCCGGGAATGTGACTTTCTTGATATTGTTTTTGTCCCAATTCAGGATCGGCTAGAGAAAACCGACAGTCAATAATTACAACTTGCTGATTTTCGGTATTGGCGGCTAACCATTCGGGATTAACTATCAAATTGGTGTCTGTCATATTGATTAAAAAATTAGTGTGCTTTAAAGGTGATAAGCTTGAACATCTCTAGAAAATAAGCTGCTTTTTTCCTCACCTTATTTTTCGGGATTAGATTTCCGATTGGCTTTCTCATTAGATGCTTTTTCAGAAGTTGATTTTTTAGTTGATTTTTCAGAAGCTGCTTTTTCAGAAGTTGATTTTTCAGTGGCTTCTTTTTCCGAATTTGACTTTTTAGTTGATTTTTCGGTCGATTCTTTTTCACCCGTGGCTGTTGCTGGAGTTGGGGAAGGCAGAGTTACTGCTGATTCTTGAGCATAGATCAGATATTTCTGATACTCAGCTACTTTTGTCTGAGCTAGTTCATGATGAGGACTTGATGGGGGTACTCTTCTCATCAAAGAGATGGCTTCTTGCCAGTTATTGGCAACTAAATTCCATTCCTCTTTGGTTTTGGCACCTCGTCCTAATTCTGCTGCTTTTACTGCACTGTTAACTGCATCTCGAAAAGGATCTGGTAATGTTGCTACAGTGGGTGTTTCTTCTAGATTTTTACCCGCAGTTGCTGCTGGCTCGTTTAAAAGTTTACCAACAAAGGCTACGACGGCGATCGCCAATATACCTGTCACCATCCCGACTACTATGAAAGTCGATCGCAGTCTCTTCTCTAATTCTTTCATTTCCGGCTGTGTCGCCTCCATATTTTTCGCAGTTTCCATATTAGTAACTATTGTATTTGTCAAGGATTTTTCAGGATAATTTTCTTGAGGGATGTTGGGGTCTTCTAAAATAAATTCTTGACTCCAATCAGACACAACCTGACCAATTTCTCGACCCTCAACTTTCACCATGCGAATCGAATTTGGCTGCAAATCGGTTAATTGCTTTCGGACAAATTCTACTGATTTATCTGGTGCAGGTACGGGCGAAGCATCCAGAAATACTTCCAAATAATCGCCGTTGAGATTAACTGTCACTGTGATGTCTTCAGATTGTAACTGACTCTGGAGCCAAGAGGCGATCGCCTGTGGATTTCCCTGTTTTGCAAGTTCCTGAAAATTAAGCTCTGTCATAGCTGAACACCTGAATTTTTGGATAATTGATTCGCTATCGATCAATTTATTTTCGGGATTACTTTCATCCCGTAACTTATCCCGTAAACGGATAGACTTAGGGACTTCCCCTTCCTATATGTGAAAATTTTTGTTGATGTTAAAGCACAATAATTGAAATTTTACAACAGTATAATCCAGAAGTGTCGAAACTAGCGAGATCGATTGGGAATTTAGAAGTCAAGGATTGGGGATGGGAGTTTTGAAGCTAGGGAGTCTAAGGATCGATCCGGTGGCTTTCCGATATTTCCCTATCTTGGTAGATTTTTCCCTCTCCTATGGAACCCAACAGGACAGTGGTTGTGCGCTGCCAAGCTGCTTCAGCCACTGAGGCTGGGTTGTCGCTGACATCCGTCGATAAAAAATATCGCCGGAAGGAATTTTCCCTTTCAGATTGGAGATTAAAAAATTGTGTCCTCGCAGTACAATTGACCGATGGCTAGCGATCGGTGAGCAACGGCTAAAAAAAACAGCAGATCCAGAACCCCTAATTCTGAAACAAGTCGGAGAGAGGAGAGGGCGATCGGATTTGATGTTTAATTAGAGCGACCTACTTATCATCAGCCAAAATGTTTAACACATACTAGATTAATCGATCGCAAAATGATAGCAATAGCAATCTTAGCGGCTGGACGTGGCACGCGCATGAAATCCGACTTGCC
Organism: Microcoleus sp. EPA2; assembly: GCA_020882975.1. GTDB lineage: Bacteria > Cyanobacteriota > Cyanobacteriia > Cyanobacteriales > Microcoleaceae > Microcoleus. The sequence continues at coordinate 547,669 of JAHRFD010000001.1, forward strand.
CAAAGTTTTACAAGAATTGGGCGGTCGAACTCTAGTTGAACGAGTCCTCAACAGTTGTCAAGAAATTGAAATTTCCCGGCGACTGGTCATCGTCGGTTATCGCAGCGAACTGGTTAAAAAAGCACTCCTGGAAAATCAAGAATTAGAACCGGAAAATGCTAAATTGCCACCCTTAGAATTTGTCGAACAAACTGAACAATTGGGAACTGGTCACGCTATTCAACAACTACTGCCTCATTTAGAGGGATTTACGGGAGATTTACTGGTTTTAAATGGGGATGTGCCTTTGTTGCGATCGCAAACTCTCCAGCAATTAGTAGAAACTCACCAGCAACACCAAAATTCTGCTACTTTGTTAACAGCTAACTTGGCAAATCCTCAAGGATATGGTCGAGTGTTTACAGATAGTCAAAACTTGGTAACAGAAATTATAGAAGACCGCGATTGCACAACCGCTCAAAAAGAAAATTGCCGGATTAATGCAGGTGTTTATTGTTTTCACTGGCCACATTTGGAAAAAGTCTTGCCCCAATTGAAGGCAGACAATAACCAACAAGAATATTACCTTACTGATACGGTGAAATACATGGCACCGGTGATGGCGATGGATGTAGCAGACGAGCGGGAAATATTGGGCATTAACGATCGCAAACACTTAGCCACACTTGCGGATATTTTGCAAATGCGGATCAAGGACAAGTGGATGGCTGCGGGAGTAACCCTGATCGACCCGAATAGCATTACCATCGATGATACCGTAGAGTTGCAGCCGGATGTGATCCTGGAACCACAAACCCATTTACGAGGTAAAACTTCCATTGCTAGTGGTAGTCGCATCGGTCCAGGCAGTTTGATTGAAAACAGTCAAATTGGTAAAAATGCAACTGTACTTTATGCCGTAGTTTCTGATAGTATTGTATCTGATAATTCAAGGATTGGACCCTACGCACATTTGCGCGGTCATGCAGAAGTTGGCGCGAATTGTCGGGTGGGAAATTTTGTAGAATTGAAAAATACTCAAATAGGCGATCGCACAAATGTTGCTCACTTATCTTATTTAGGCGACGCGACTTTAGGAGAGAAAGTCAATATCGGTGCGGGGACAATCACCGCCAATTATGACGGAGTGAATAAGCACAAAACTCAGATAGGCGATCGGACCAAAACAGGTTCTAATAGTGTCCTGGTCGCACCCATTATTCTGGGTGAAGATGTTACTGTGGCGGCGGGTTCTGTGGTGACGGAAGATGTGCCCAGTGACTGTTTAGTAGTTGCCCGTTCCCGACAAGTTGTCAAACCTGGCTGGAAGCTCCCAGAATAGGCTGAGAAACTGTTACTAAAATTCTACCCAGCTCTCGACAAATTATCCAGATTTTCAACATCTAACACTCACCTTGGCGCTTTGTTCATTGGTCCGGCTCAGTGTCGCGGTGTCGGACCATTTTACCCTTCGACTACGTGGTGGTAGGCGCGATCGTTGCGTCGAAGGGCCCTTCGACTGGGTTTATGCCATCGTTGCTCTTGTATTTGAAAAGAACCGAAAGTAAATTAGGCTTTACATAATTGGCACTTACGTGTTAGTATAATTAACTATGTGCGAAAGTGAGAGCGATCGCAACCTCTAAGGCTTTTAGATTGGACAATCCCCAATCTCAAATCCTAACTTCAAGATCGATCGGGGGAATTAGCTCAGTTGGTAGAGCGCTGCGATCGCACCGCAGAGGCCAGCGGTTCAAGTCCGCTATTCTCCATAAATTTACCTTTAATATTTCATATTGTTGCTTTTGAGTTGTGGGTGATTCCAGGTACTAGACATTTTGTATCGCAACATACAACATCCCTTGGAACCCAGGATTAATATAGAGCCGCGATGTGATAGGATTTTTACTCGTCTAACTTATAAAAATTTCGCCCCAAAACCCTAGAAATAGGGATATTAAGGGTGCAAATTGTCAAAAATCCCCGCCTTAGCGTCACCGGGAATTGTCAAATATTCAGGAGTAACCAAAAAAAATGACTAAGCGATTCGATCGGCGGAAGTTTCTTTTATACAGTTCTGCAACTCTCACATCCAGTTTATTTCTAAAAGCTTGTAGAACACCAAGCCCAACAGCAACTCCCCAAGATTCAGCTTCTCCCACTAGCACACCAGGTTCGCCAGCCAGCAGCGGCAACACCATCAAAGTAGGTATTTTGCACTCATTAAGCGGCACTATGTCAATTAGTGAAAATAGTGTGGTCGATGCTGAAAAATTAGCAATTGAAGAAATAAATAAAGCTGGTGGTGTCCTCGGAAAACAAATAGAAGCAATAGTAGAAGACGGCAATTCAGACTGGCCAACTTTTGCAGAAAAAGCCAAAAAATTGATCGATCAAGACAAAGTTGTCACTGTCTTCGGCTGCTGGACTTCCGCCAGTCGCAAAGCAGTATTGCCAGTCTTTGAAGAAAAAAATCATATGCTGTGGTATCCCGTACAATACGAGGGTCAAGAGTGTTCCAAGAATATCTTCTATACCGGGGCAGCGCCAAACCAGCAAATCGAACCAGCCGTTGACTGGCTGCTAGAAAATAAAGGCAAAAAATTCTTTTTAGTGGGGTCAGACTACGTTTTTCCGCGCACAGCAAATACGATTATCAAAGCACAGCTAGCTGCCAAAGGCGGCGAATTAGTTGGGGAAGATTACATTCCTTTGGGTGGTACAGAAGTAACCCCAATTATTACGAAAATCAAGGCTGCTTTACCTGACGGTGGTGTAATTTTTAATTCCCTAAACGGTGACAGCAACGTGGCATTTTTCAAAGGCCTACAGGGTGCAGGTTTGGGACCGGATAAGTATCCGTCGATGTCGGTCAGTATTGCTGAAGAAGAAGTAAAGGCGATCGGTGTAGAATATCTCAAAGGTCACTATGCAGCCTGGAATTACTTCATGACTGTGGAATCTCCCGCAAATACAAAATTTGTGGAAGCTTTCAAGGCAAAATACGGCAAAGATAGAGTAACCAATGACCCGATGGAAGCCGCTTACATCATGGTTTACCTCTGGAAGCAAGCAGTCGAAAAAGCAGGGACAGCAGACGATTTAGACAAAGTGCGGGCGGCAGCTTTGGGTCAAACTTTTGACGCACCAGGAGGTAAAGTAACCCTGGAGACAAACCATCACCTATCGAAGTTTGTGCGGTTAGGCGAAGTGAGAGAAGACGGTTTGTTTAAGATAGCTTTTGCTACCCCAGAAGCAGTTAAACCGATTCCTTGGAATCAATTTGTAGCAGAAACTAAAGGCTTTTCCTGCGATTGGTCTGACCCCGCCAAAGGAGGCAAATTTAAAGCCACCTAAGTAGGGAAATCCTAGGGATAGCTTGTGAATTTTACTAATATGTAGGTTTAGTAGCTGCGAGCTATTTGATACAACTTATAGATTGACTCTAGGCGATGCACTTTACTTGCGTCGCCCGGTTGTTTCTAACACCTATGCACAGGAAATATAGCCTTTCTCAGTGAGGTGGGTAATGGGAACCCCCCGCCTGCCCCCCCAGGGGGGGAAAGGTATAGGGCATTACTAATTACCTATTACCCATTACCTATTACCCATTACCTATTACCAATTCTCGATATGAAATAGGTGACATAATTACAAATTACCTCTAAAGCCAAGATTTTATGTGAACAAATAAGAGGAAAACAAAATGGAGATATTAGACGGTTTATTTAACGGGATTAGCATCGGTGCTGTTTTGCTGATTGCAGCCTTGGGATTAGCCATTATTTTCGGCCTGATGGGCGTGATTAATATGGCTCACGGTGAGTTAATGATGTTGGGCGCTTACACCACTTTTGTAGTGCAAAATGTCTTCAAAGGTATCGGAGGATTTGCTTTTGAAACCTATATTTTATTTGCCATACCCTTAGCTTTTTTAGTGGCGGCACTGGTAGGATTAATTCTGGAACGCGGTGTGATTCGCTATCTGTATGGGCGGCCGCTAGAAACTTTACTAGCAACTTGGGGTGTAAGTTTAATTTTACAGCAGTTTGTCCGCAGCGTCAGTGGGGTGCTGGTAGCTGGGATTGGGGTATTTTGTTTACTGTTTTTTGGCGGTTTGCAGGTACTAAAACGTCGCCCAGATTTCGAGAGAGTTCGTAACGGAATTATCGCGATTCTTTTGCCTCTTTCTTTGGGTATTTCTTGGGCGGTGAGTGCGTTTTTAGGTGAAACTTACAAACTGGCTGTCACTAAACCTTGGTTTGGTGCTCAAAATGTGGATGTGACAGCACCTGGATGGCTGCGGGGTGGCATACCTCTGGGCAATTTTCAGTTGCCCTATGCGCGACTTTTTATTATTGTGTTAACGGCGGTTTGTTTGGCGGGAATTTACTTATTTTTGCAAAAATCTGTGTGGGGGCTTCGGATTCGCTCTGTTACTCAAAATCGCAGCATGAGTGCTTGTTTGGGGATTCCTACGGAGCAAGTAGATGCGCTGACTTTTGCTTTGGGTTCTGGTTTGGCTGGTGTTGCTGGCTGCGCGATTAGTTTGCTGGGTTCTGTCGGACCAAATACGGGGCAGAATTATGTGGTTGATACTTTTATGGTTGTGGTTGTGGGCGGTGTGGGTAAGATTGTGGGGACTGTGGTTGCTGCGATCGCGATCGGCACTGCAAATTACCTGATCGGTTCAGGAACCCTAGCAACAATCTTGACTCCTGTCAAGCCTTTAGCTGATTTCTTCACTTTTTTTGCCACTACCAGCATGGCAAAAGTAATGGTATTTGCCTTAATTATGGCTTTTCTACAAGTGCGCCCAGGAGGGATTTTTCCACAAAAAGGACGCACGGTAGAAAATTGAAAATTTCCCAATCTTAAAGTTGATTAACCATGAATAATTTAACTAGAAAGGTATGGCTACAAGAAGGGGTGATTGTCGGGGCGATCGCACTTATACTCATATTACTGATCCCAGGCATACTTCCCGATGTTCGCCTCAACCAATTGGGACGATTTTTAGCCCTAGCAATTGCAGCACTCGGTATAGATTTAATCTGGGGATACACAGGTTTACTTAGTTTAGGGCATGGCGTATTTTTTGCGATCGGCGGCTACGCATTTGCCATGTACCTAAAACTGCAAATTCCCCCAACAGCCAGCAGTCAATTGCCAGAATTTATGAACCTATATGGCGTTACCGAACTGCCCTGGTTTTGGCAACCATTTTATTCCTTTCCCTTCTCAGCACTAGCAGTAATTCTCATCCCAGGCTTACTCGGAGCCATCTTGGGTTACTTAGTATTCCGAAATCGGATTCGAGGCGTTTACTTTTCCATTCTCACCCAAGCAGCAACCATCGTATTTTTCAACTTTTTCAACGGCCAACAAAAACTGATTAACGGCACCAACGGTTTAACAGACTTTAAAACCATATTTGGAGCCATAGTCAATGACCGAGATACCCAATATATTTTCTACATTCTTACCATACTATTTCTAGGAGCAACTTACGGCCTATGTCGCTGGTTGACAACCGGGCGTTTTGGTCGGCTCCTAATCGCCATTCGCGACGACGAAGTTCGTCTCCGTTTCTCTGGGTACAATCCCACAGGATTTAAAGTTTTAGTATTTGCAATTTCAGCAGCTATGGCAGGAATTGCCGGCGCATTATATACTGTACAAACCGGAATTATTTCTCCCAAAGCCATGGACATTGCCTTTTCAATTGAAATGGTAATTTGGGTAGCAGTAGGAGGTCGCGCCACATTATCTGGAGCTCTATTAGGCACCCTCCTCGTCAACTTTGGCAAAAGTTTCTTGAGCGAACAATTCCCCGAAGTCTGGCTGTTTTTCCAAGGTGCACTATTCTTAATAGTAGTCACAGTCCTGCCCGATGGCTTAGTCGGATGGCTTCAGCAACAAGGCTTTAACCTAATCCGCAACTTATTCAAAAAACCCAGGTATGTATCTACCTACCCCAGCCTGGAACAAGACCCCGAAGTGCTCCATGAAAAAGAAGAACTTGAACAATGATTATGGTAGAGTTTAGGCAAATTTAGAGGCAAACTATGGCAGATATTATTGACTACAAAATCTACGGCGACGACTTGCAACTAATTGAAATTGAACTTGACCCCCAAGAAGGTGTTCGGGCTGAAGCTGGAACAATGACATACATGGAAGGCGGCATCGAAATGCAAACTTCTACAGGTGGCTTATTTCAAGGATTTAAACGGATGTTTACCGGAGCGGGTTTCTTCATCACAACCTTTGTAAACAACGGTAGAAACAAAGCGAGAGTAGCTTTTTCTGCTCCCTATCCTGGTAAAGTAATTCCCCTCGATTTAAGTAAACTAGGTGGCAAGTTTCTGTGTCAAAAAGACTCGTTTCTGTGCGCAGCCAACGGCATTGAAATTGAGGTGGCATTTACCAAACGACTCGGAGCCGGTTTCTTTGGCGGAGAAGGCTTTATTTTACAAAAATTGCAGGGTGACGGCCTCGCTTTTGTCCACGCCGGAGGAACCATTGTCGAGAAAAATTTGGGAGTGGGCGAAGTGTTGCGAGTAGACACTGGTTGTTTAGTAGCTTTTGCGGCCACAGTGGACTACGATATTCAATTTATCGGTGGGTTTAAAAATGCTTTATTTGGAGGTGAAGGCGTGTTTTTGGCTAAGATGACTGGGCCTGGTAAAGTTTACATTCAAAGTCTGCCACTCTCCAAGTTAGCTGAGCGTATTCTGGCGGCGGCTCCTACTCCTATTTCGAGCAGTTCTAGCAATTTTACTTGAGACAACAAGAACTTTTTATTTGGTTATCTAGGGTGCGTCATCCCGCAGATTTTCCGGCTTACTGAGAGACGGTTAAGTGACGCACCTTCTCAGAGAAAATTGGCGATGTGTAAGTAATTCCGCAGATTTTCCGGCTTGCTAGAGACTGTTAACTGACGCATTCTACGAGGAAAATATACGATGAATGGAAAAGTATTAGAAATCGAAAACTTGACGGTTAGTTTTGATGGCTTCAAGGCAATTAACGGTTTAACTTTTAGCATGGATGCGGGGGAATTACGGGTAGTAATTGGGCCCAATGGCGCGGGAAAAACCACTTTTCTCGACGCGATTACCGGGAAGGTGCAGCCCACGGAAGGACGGGTACTGTTTAAAGGTCGGAATTTGCGTGGCTTGTCAGAAGATAGCATTTCACGTTTAGGAATTGGTCGTAAGTTTCAGACACCGCGAGTTTTCCTGAATTTAACACCTCGCGAAAATTTAGAGTTGTCTTGTAACAATAATAAAAATGTCTTTCCCACGCTGTTCAAGCCAGCCCCTGTCGCGGAAAAACGCACGGTGGCTGGTTTGTTAGAAACTATTGGTTTAGTGAATAAAGCGGATCTTTCGGCTGGTTTGCTTTCTCATGGCGAAAAGCAGTGGTTAGAAATTGGAATGTTAGTAGCGCAATCTCCTGACTTGTTGTTGGTAGATGAACCTGTGGCGGGTTTGACTGATGAGGAAACAGCATTAACGGGAGATTTGCTAATTTCTCTGGCCCAAAGTCACTCCGTTTTAGTGATTGAACATGATATGGAGTTTGTGCGGCAAATTGCTCAAAAGGTAACGGTGCTGCATCAGGGCGCAGTTTTGTGTGAAGGAACTATGGATGAGGTGCAAAATGACGATCGCGTAATAGAGGTATATTTAGGCAAACCAGAAGAATAGTCCTATCAAATCCTCTCTTCTCTTCCTTCGCGCCCTTCGCGCCTTCGCGGTTAAATCATTCCAATACAACAGGAATTGATATCATATCAAATTTGGTAGCATCGTCCTATATTAAACACTCTCTTCTCTTCCTTCGCGCCCTTTGCGCCTTCGCGGTTAAATCATTCCAATACAACAGGAATTGATATCAGTTGTCAGTAGCAGCTAACAAATCACAAATAACAAATAACCCTATGCTACAAGTTTCTAATTTAAATGTTTACTATGGTGAAAGTCACATCCTCCGCGATGTCGATTTAAGCGTCAAAGCTGGGCAAATGGTTTGCTTAATCGGTCGTAATGGTGTGGGCAAAACTACCATGCTAAAAACTTTAATGGGTTTGCTGCAACCTCGCAGTGGCACTATTAATTTTGGTGGTCAATCTATTGTTTCTAAGTTGACTCATCAGCGCGCGAAAATGGGTATTGGTTATGTACCTCAAGGACGGGAAATTATTCCCCGCTTAACTGTCAAGGAAAATCTCTTGTTAGGCTTGGAAGCGAAATCCACTAAAACTAAAAATCCTGAAGTTCCTGATGAAATATTTGATTTATTTCCGGTGCTGAAAACTATGCTCGATCGCCTAGGTGGTGATTTGAGTGGAGGACAGCAGCAACAATTGGCGATTGCGAGAGCTTTGATGGGAGAGCCACAGTTGCTGGTTTTAGATGAACCAACAGAAGGAATTCAACCATCGATTATTTTAGACATAGAAGCTGCGGTACGTCGCGTGGTTGCTACTAGGGGCATTTCCGTTTTGTTGGTGGAACAGCATTTGCATTTTGTGAGGCAAGCTGACTGGTATTATGCTATGCAAAAAGGTGGTATTGTGGCATCGGGAAATACTAGCGAACTTAGCGATGAAGTAATTCAAAGGTTTTTGGCTGTTTGAGTTTCAGACCTCTGGGCCGGCGCTTTTGGCACGGCCTCTACCGAGAATGAAACCGCCCAGCCTACCAAGGACTGACTTGCACACTGCTACCCGGTACAAAAACTACCCGGAAATCAGCTAGGGGTTCCGCAGGTGGCCTGGTACCCACAGGCTTGTAAAGCAACTCAGAAAATAACGCTTCGCCCATTCCATCCACTGTTGGAGAATTCTGTAATTTGTAACCGACGATCGCACCGTCGTTAGCCACACTCACCCGATAAACCAACTCCCGTTCCACAGGTGCCTTCGTTTTCAAAACTCCGTCAATTTCCTCCCTCAGTTTGCCATTCAACAGCTCAATTTTTGCGGGATCGGTAATCGGAACTCCCACCGCCGCCTCCTGCAAACCTTCGGCAACAGGTGTGGGAGTAACGGATGGCGAAGCATTAGCAGTAGAAATGGGACTGGAAGTTGGGCTTGGTGTTTCACCCGGAGTTTGACTCGGAGTAGATGCCGGCGATATAGCTGACTGAGTGCGATCGTCTGGTAGCAAACCCTCTGCCGCGGGCGTGGGATTGGGATTGGGTGTCCCCGCACCAGGATTTGGCGTGCCGATATTCTGGCCCGTACCATTGGATTGACGCACCGGCTCTCTGGGGCGTTGGACTTCTGGCAGTGGTACCAAGAAAAACGCCATGGCAGCCAAAGCCAAACTCGACACCCCCACCGCCGCAGGTAACACCCGCTGCGCTACCGGTGCTGCTGATTTGATATAGCGCTTGGAAACAGGGGTTAATTGCAGCGATAACTCTGGTAGCGTCTGGCTGTCGGCAAAAAATTGGTCGATCGCTTCTACCAAATCAAATAGCTGAACCGTGGTTAAATCGATTTCAGCAGAGGGTTGTGTTTTTTGATCGATTTGGGTTCCGCTCTCGGATTGCCCAGCTAGAATGGTCAATCTATGCAAATTCCCGTCAATTCTGTGTAACTGCACCAGGGCTGAATCAGGGTCATAGCGATCGGGATAATGGACTCCGCTCATAAATTCTTGAGCGTAGCCGCTGACAACCCTCACCAAGCTTTCAAAAAAATCCCGTCCCCCGGTTAGGGGCTCGGTGAGACCGCTCAAATAGCATTCAGCGCTCATTAGTATCGAAAGCACCGGCCGTATTTCTAACTGGCTTGCCACCGAGCCATCGCTCAACCCTTCTAGAACTAGGGTGCAATTTGGCAAACTGTACTGACGCCTAATAGTCATTACTCAACTTCTCCATCAAACAGACTCACCCAAAACCTCTGCATTCCGGCTGTACCAGTACAAAATAGCAGTTTGCTCAACAAGTTCAAAGCTAGTTCGTCCAGCTTCTCGTCGGAGTCGTAAGCTGCCACTACCGATCGCTTCGGGTTCATGCGCGATCGAAAGTGAGCTCGAAACCGTTCTAAATACTCCGCCAACGGTAAGTGCTGGTTAAATGGGAGATTTCTGGAGCGTAACTGTTGGGAATCTAGCAGCAACTGGCGAATTGTCGCTGTTAGCTTGCGCGCCAAATTGCAGGCGATCGCCACCAGCGCTTTTGCCTCCAGCGCCGTGAGGGGGCGGCGTTGAGTATAGCGACGCAGGGGGTTAGTATTACGCAGCAGCCACAGGGCAACGCGATTTTTGATAATTCCTGCCAATTCCAGTTCTTTTGAGACTGCCAGCATTTCTTCCGCACCTCCGAGATACAAGGCTTCGATCGCCAATAACATCAGGTCAATTTGCAATCTGGCGCGGCGTGGACATCCGCCATCGGAGGGCGACAAATCTGGCAAACTGTCTAAAATCAAGGGGTTTGACTCGGCAAGCGAAGTTTCTGACGGCATTACGATCACGGCAACATCTATTCCAAACAAACTATACGGGGACGCGGGGTCTCTGGCATGAGAAATTCTCAACTCAGGACTCCTATGAGATACTTTATTTTTATCAATGTTTTCAATCTAGCAGCAACTGGTCACGGCGATCGACTCCCAGACTTCCATGCTCCCAGGATTACGGACTAGGAAAATGGGGCTACAGGCGCTCAAATCAATGTCCTTGTTCTTGTTGCTGCTCTTGTTTCTTCACCCTTTGGGCAATAAAATCAGTAGCCACTGCATTTTCAACCAGACTAATTTTTCCTTTCAGGCTTTCTCCCTCCACAACTCCTCGCAGTTTCACCAGACTCTTTTGACTACCGTCGCCTGTGGACTTGCCACAACCTGTTAAATTGGGAACCGCACCGGACAAACTCAATCCTTGATTTTCCCACTTGCCAGCTAGAGTTGGTTTCTCAGGATTAGTTTTTTGGCGATCGACAGAATTGTTATTTGACTTCAAATTACCACTTAGATAAACACCAGATTGCTCAATTGTCAATACCAAATCATCTGATTTGAGACATTCGGGCAAATTTTTTGCATCAAAGCTATAACTCCCCGCAATAGCAGGAGCCGCTTTCAAATTAGTTTCTCCGTAGGCAGTTACTACTTTAAACAACAATGTGACAGAGGCGATCGCAATACTGTAAAATGCCAAGGACTTGAGGTTGAAATGACTCATATTTTTGGGAATTGGGAATGGGGGAATGGGGAATTGGGAATTGGGGAATGGGGAATGGGGAATTGGGAATGGGGGAATGGGGAATGGGGAATTGGGAATGGGGAATGGGGAATGGGGGAATTGGGAATGGGGAATGGGGGAATTGGGAATTGAAATTAACACAAATAACCAATTACCAATTACCAATTACCAATTCCCAATTACCAATTACCAATTACCAATTCCCAATAACAACTAACTACCTTTGAGGAAGTACCGAAGCCAAATGCGATCGCACTTTAACGTAACACCGCGCAATCAGCAGCGAAGAATGACACTGAACAGCCAATTCATCAGTATACTGCCCCAAAGTTTGACGCTCAATTCCCCACTCTCGACTCGTACCCGCAATCGTCAAATCAGCCCTCGCCGAAGCCGCAATCACCGCTTGAATTGGCTCCGCAGCCTCCACAATCGGAGTTTCAATCCGTGACTGCACCTCCAGCGGCAACTGCTCAATCACTCGCCTAAACTCATAACTCAGCTCATTTTCCGATTCACCATCATCCCCCACCCGCAGCACCGTCAAACGCCGCTGTTCACTATTAACTAACAGTCTCAGCGCCAATTCTAATCCCAAATCATCGTGAATATTCGCCGCGTAAGGCACTAACAAATTATTCAACCGTTCCCGCCCTCTATCTACAAAAATTGCTACATCGACTTTAGCAGTGCTGAGGATTTGACCGACACGCCCTCCCAAACGGTTACTACTAAAAGTAGGTCTGTGCCATCCTACTAAGATTAAATCCGCCCGGTCTATTTCGGCAATTTGTGCAGTTTCCCGCGCCACATCTTTAGTCACACGAACAATCGGATGCACCAATTGTCGAGCTTCTGGAGGCTGCAAACTCTCAATTAATTCTCCTAGTTTCAAGTGTCGCTCTTGAATAATGCGATCTGCTTCCGCAGGGGTACTTTCAAAAGCATAATCCTCACTTAATTCTATCAAACTCAGAGGATGAACCGCCGCCGACTGTAAATCGCTACCACCCCTACCCGCCGACTGCGCCAGTGCTACGGCTAGTTGCAGCAAACCTTTCTGGGTGCTGGGATTAGCAACTGGTACTAAAATCCGATAAGTTGGTAGCAATTTTTTATCAGTTTCTTCGCTGTTACCAGTATTTGCTGAAGGTTCTAATTCTGAATCATCAGAACTAAATTCTGAAATATCTAACCGAATCAGCCGTTTGGGATAAGTCCACTCCAATAGTGGCGAAGTCATAAAAGTTGTCACTAAAGCCATAATCACTAACATCGTAAACAAAATCGGCGAAATTACTCCCAGGGAAAGACCGATATTCAGAACAATTAGTTCAGTCAAACCCCTAGTATTCATCATCCATCCCAGGGCAGAAGCTTCGCGGTTATTGATGCCGCACACTCTAGCTGCCACGTAGGTTCCGACATATTTACCAATAATTGCTACTCCTAATACTGCGCCGCACAGCAACCATAATTCTGGACTATTGAGCAAACCAATTTCCGTTCGCAAACCACTGTAAGCAAAAAATACGGGTAGCAGAAATATTAGCACAAAATCTTCGGTTTTTTCTGCTAATTCTCTGGTTAATCCCGCATTTTTTGGCATAACTGCGCCCAGCAAAAATGCACCGAAAATTAAGTGAATGCCAATCCATTCAGTAATTAGGGCTGATGCTACAACTCCCATATAAATTCCGGCCAATACTAACTGAGTTAGTCTGCCTGTACGATTGTAGTGCTTGGAAAGCCGCTGCAAGAACCAGCGGACTACTGTCACCATGAAAGTGATATAAATTACGGCTTCAAAAATTGTCGGCAAAGCGCCAACCATTGAGTTAGTGCGAGTAACTGCGATCGCCACTGCTAACAAGCACCAAGCTGTCACATCGTCCACGGCCGCACAAGTCAGGGCCAGAGTCCCCAATTTCGTATTCTGCAAGTTGTGTTCGGTAATGATTCTGGCCAGTACCGGAAATGCTGTAATTGACATTGCAGCCCCCAAAAACAGCGCAAAAGCAGTAAATGAAACGCTGTTATTTGAGATAATCGGATACAGGAGCAGTGCTAGGAAACTTCCCAGGGAAAATGGGACTAAAATACTGACATGGGAAGTCAAAATAGCGGTGTCTAAATTGTTTTTGAGGTACTTGGGATTCAGTTCCAAACCAATCAAAAACATGAAAAATATTAGCCCAATTTCCGATAGCACGTTCAGGAATGGGACAGCTTCGGCTGGAAAAACTGCTGCTGCTAAATCTGGCGCAACCAAACCAAACAGAGACGGGCCGAGCATAATTCCTGCTACGATTTCTCCAATGACTTGAGGTTGCTTGATCCACCGGAATCCCAAACCGATAAGTCTGGATAGTGCGATGACAATTAGAACTTCCACTAGAACTAGAATGGCGATCGGCATGGTGTTATTAGATTAGGGATTTTTGCTTATGTTAAGAGGGACAAGTGCCAGGACCAAAATTAGCGATCGAGCTCAATCCAGATGGGCTCTGCTATACAAATCCTAGACAAGTCTAGACATTTGCTTCTTACTTCAACGGGAGCATGGGAGCGGTTATCCCTTGGTAAGCTTTCACGATTTAGCCAACCGCGATAAATTAATTGCTGCGTTCAAATCCCTGTCCATCGCATGACCGCAACTTCCACAGTTGTAAGTCCTTTCTTTTAGTGGCATATCTTGTATATGTCCACAGTTTGAACAGGTTTTGGTTGACGGAAACCAACGGTCAGCAATGATTATTTCACAACCAAACTTTTTAGCCTTGTATTCTAGCTGACGTTTGAATTCATGGAATCCACAGTCAGCTATTACCTGCGCTAGCTTATGATTCTTTAGCATCCCACTGACCTTCAAATCTTCTACTACTATCGTTGCGTGGTTTTTGCATAAGTAAGTAGTGATTTGATGCAGAGTGTTTTTTCTGAGGTTGGCTATTTTTGCATGATGTTTCCCTAGCTGGACTTTAGCTTTCTGTCTATTATTAGAACCTTTCACTTTTCTCGCCAGAACTCTTGATAATCTCTTGAGTTTAGCCTGATGCGATTTGTAGTGTTTTGGGTTAGGAAATACTACGCCCGTTGAAAGGGTAGCTAACTCTTTTACTCCCAAATCAACCCCTACAACTTGATGACTTTTGATGGTCGGTTCATGATTTTGTTCATAAGCAAAGGCGATAAACCAACTATCGGCAGTACGTGAAATGGTGATAGACTTGCAGGTAGTATGAGGCAATCCCTCGTAAGTTTTCACCCAGCCGATTGTGGGTAACTTTATAGACGTACCGCCCACAGGAATAGGCTTACCGCCTGCGTCAATCGTGAAAGAGTCGTGATGTCCTTTTTTCTTGAACTTGGGATATCCACCTTTTTTTGAGAAAAATAAGGAGAAAGAGTCTCCAAGATTGTCAAAAGCGTATTGAGTTATTTTCTGGCAGATTCCTGTTTCTTTAATCCATGTAAACTCAGGTTTCACATGATTGTTGAAGAATTTCTTAAGCAGGTATTTGTTGGGCGCTACTCCATCTTTATAAAGGTTGCTCCAAGTAGCCAATCCCCAGTTATAAGTAAACCTCGCTATTCCTGCGTGTTTGCTCATAATTGTTGCCTGACTCTTGTTTAGCTTTAACTTTGTTTTGATGGATAAAAGCATTGTTCGACCTCAACACTGGATTTCACCGATGACCCGACAGGGTGCGTTTGGCTGGTAACTTCCCCGAAACATCCCTGCGAAAGCAAGTGTCTTTACTGATAATCCAAGCTTTTTTGGGAATCGCGCAGGGTTTGAACAAAATGGTACATCGTAGATTTGTCTATAAGTGTACCACCTTGTCTATTTAATAGCTAGCTAGGTACTAGCTCACAAGATATCTAAATAAGTGTCTAAAATTGTCGAACAAATTAGCACAGACTGTGATAAACTAGAAAAGTTGTTTAAATTCGCACATCCGGGTTTTCGGGTGTTTCTGTTGCGCAAACCTTCAGAAATACGACCGGGTGGAGGATTAACCCGAATTAGGAGTTAAAAACCATGCCAGTAGTCAGTTTGGCTCAAATGCTAGAGTCAGGAGTTCACTTCGGACACCAAACCCGTCGGTGGAACCCGAAAATGTCTCCCTACATTTTTACAGAGCGCAACGGGGTTCACATCATCGACCTCGTGCAAACCGCTCAGCTCATGGAAGATGCCTATGAGTACATGAGAGTAGCCTCCGAAAAAGGCAAAAAGTTTCTATTCGTAGGTACGAAGCGCCAAGCTGCCGGGATTGTAGCACAAGAAGCCCAACGCTGTGGTGCTTATTATGTCAACCAGCGCTGGCTGGGTGGAATGCTCACCAACTGGACGACAATTAAATCCCGCGTAGAACGCCTCAAGGATTTGGAGCGCCGCGAGGAAACAGGTGCTCTGGATTTGTTACCCAAAAAAGAAGCTTCGGTGTTGCGCCGTGAAATGGTCAAACTCCAGAAATATCTGGGCGGAATTAAGTCTATGCGGAAGATTCCCGACGGAGTGGTTCTGGTAGACCAACGCCGGGAGTATAATGCGGTGTTGGAATGCCAAAAATTGGGAATTCCCATCGTATCTTTACTGGATACTAACTGTGACCCCGATTTGGTGGACATTGCGATTCCGGCTAACGACGATGCTATTCGATCGATTAAGCTGATTGTTGGCAAGTTGGCTGATGCCATCTATGAAGGTCGTCACGGTCAACTCGAAGGTAACGACATGGATGAAGACTACGACTACGAAGGCGCTTACGAAGGCGCAGAATATGAGGGTGAAATCGAAGAATTGGATGACCCCAATTACGTAGATCCAGATGATGAAACCGACGACGGCGAAGCAGACGAGTCCTAGGGTTCCTTAGTAGAGTGCTGGCCACAGCCAAAAGTTAGCGCCATAATTAATTATGGCGCTACAAATGCAAATTCTCCGTGAGCGAACTGTGTATTTGGTCAAAAAGTCTAATCATTAAAAGAGAATCATTAACATTAAAATTAGTGACTAAGGACTAAGGACTAAGGACTAAGGACTAAGGACTAAGGACTAAGAACTAAGGACTAAGGACTAAGGACTAAGGACTAAGGACTAAGGACTAAGGACTAAGAACTAATGACTAATGACTAAGGACTAATGACTAAGGACTAATAATTTATTTTGATTGGGAAATTAAAGAAGATGGCGGAAATATCGGCAAAACTTGTTAAAGAACTGCGCGACAAAACCAGCGCTGGCATGATGGACTGCAAAAAAGCCCTCGTTGAAAATGAAGGCGACCTAGAAAAAGCAGTTGAATGGCTGCGGAAAAAAGGTCTAGCTTCTGCTGGCAAAAAAGGTGGACGAGTTGCCTCAGAAGGTATCGTCGGTAGCTATATTCACACAGGCGGCCGCGTCGGCGTGTTGGTCGAAGTAAACTGCGAAACCGATTTTGTTGCCCGCCGCGAAGATTTCCAAACTTTGGTGCGGAATATTGCCATGCAAATTGCAGCTTGTCCCAACGTGGAATACGTGAAAGTTGAAGACATCCCACCGGAAATTGTCGAAAGAGAAAAGGCAATTGAAATGGGCAAGGATGACTTGGGCAACAAGCCGGAAAATATCAAGGAAAAGATTGTTCAAGGGCGAATTGAAAAGCGTTTGAAAGAGTTGTCTTTGATGGATCAGCCTTTTATTCGCGACCAAAACATCTCGGTGGAAGAGTTGGTGAAACAAACGATCGCCCTGATAGGAGAAAATATCCAAGTTCGCCGATTCGTGCGCTTTGTGTTGGGTGAAGGTATTGAAAAGGTAGAAGCTAATTTTGCCGATGAAGTCGCTGCCCAAATGGGTATTCAGTAATTAACCATTAAAATTGAGAATTAAAAGCAAAAAATGCGATCGCCATGCTTACATTTTTAGTTTTTAACTCTCAATTTTTTTAAATTTGAGCGGGGAGATATGGTGGGATCTAGAGAGCGAATAGAGCAAGATTTAGCAGCACTAGAAGAAACTTTAACAGCCTTTAATTTAGAGTTTCGCAGTACCTACGAAGATTATCTAACTGCTTTGGGAGAAGCAGTGCGAAAGCAGTTGATTTTGGCTTGCTATCACCTTTGCACTCAAGTAACCCCTGATGCGTTTCTCAAGTTGTCATTCAAAGAACGGCAGAAAATGCAGCATTCGGTAAGGCTGTTGGCTGCAATATCTCAAGAAAAATTGCGATCGCTAGCCACTAAAAAAGATCCAAGCGCCGACATAGAAGAAGATGAAGACCTAGAAGAATATGATGAACTAGCCGAATATGAAAACAGAGAAGAAGATGATAACATAGATGACGATCGGGATATAGAAGAACAAGAAGATTCCATCATTAATTATCAATATCCCGCCCGAAACCAAGAGTTACCTGCCAATTCACCCGAAACTTTGGCGCACTGGCAACGGACTATTGAAAAGGCAATATTTAACATTATCAAACAGCTTTCTCGTGACATAAATCGCTTATTGCAACAATCGGGAATATTATCCAATCAATTGCCAGAAGAGGTTTTAGAAGCTGCTTATCAAGCAGAATCCTCCGGGGAAAGCGTCGCCGGACCTCCTCATTTATTAAACATCATCATTGAAACAGGTAGTTCCTCAGAATCAAAAAGCTTGAGAGAAACCAGAGGTACTACCACGATCCAAATTACAGCGATTAAACTGCGATTGTCGGAAATAGAGTTTGCCGATGTAGCAACCTCAACTTACCGTCAGCAAATTCGCAACTTATCTGTGCGGTTAAATACTCTGGGACGCGATTACCAGAAAAAGCGACGCGAATTAGCGGTGGTGGAGGCTGAGTCGGCTTGGCGATCGAGTTGGTTGGAAGATTAGTTATTTGTCAGTTCTCTGGAATGATTGAGCTATGATTAGTAACTAATGACTGGAGAATTGGGAATTGGGGAATGGGGAATGGGGAATGGGGAATTGGGAATTGGAATTAACACCAATAACCAATAACCAATAACAAATAACCAATAACAAATAACCAATAACAAATAACCAATAACCAATAACCAATAACCAATAACCAATAACCAATGACTAATGACTGATGACTGATGACTAATAACCAACCAGAATGGCAGCGATGGCAGAAAGCTCTTGCAGTAGAAGCCGATCGCGGATTTAACGATTTACAAGGCAGTCAATACCGTTTCAGCGAGTTTCTAAGCGTCAGCTTGAGACAACTAGCTGGTGTCGTGACTGCCAATTTGCGCGATCGCACCCGCCAACTAGCAGCCGAATTTGACATCTATCCACAGAAGGATATCGAAGCACGTCAGCATTTGCTCGCCATCACCAGCAGTTTTCTGACACAAACCCAGCGAGTTTGGGAACAACAAAGCAGCCAACAAGCGGAACCAGAAAGACAGGAAACACAGGAAACACAGGAAACACAAGAAACACAAGAAACACAAAATCCACCAATTTCCCCTCGCACCGCACCTCTGAGTTCAACATCAACAGCAGTGAGTTTGACTCTGACACAAGAATTGACCCGCGTTACCGGAATTGGACCCGGAAACGGCAACCGCTTGGCTAAATTGGGTTTATACACTGTATACGACTTGCTTTACTACTATCCCCGCAACCATATTGACTATGCCAAGCAAGTACAAATTAGGGAATTAGTAGCTGGAGAAACAGTCACTTTGATTGCCCAAGTCAAGCGTTGTAATTGCTTTTCTAGTCCCAAAAATAAGAAGTTAACCATATTAGAATTAATTTTAAAAGACCGCAGCGGCGAAATTAAACTCAGTCGCTTTTTTGCAGGCCCACGCTACAGCAATCGCGGCTGGCAAGAACACAAAAAGCGCGAGTATTGTACCGGTGCAGTGCTAGCAGCTTCGGGATTAGTCAAGCAGGGAAAATATGGAATTACTTTAGAAAATCCTGAATTAGAAGTATTAGATGACTCAGGAAGTGCGATCGAATCGATGAAAGTTGGCCGATTGATTCCCGTTTATCCCCTGACAGATGGAGTGGATGCAGGTGTCGTCAGGCGAGGGATTTTGGCTGTAATGTCGGCGACGAAACAGTTATCAGAATCCTTGCCGGCCGACTTGCGCGATCGCTATGGTTTAATGGGTTTAGCCGATGCTGTCACCAATATTCACTTTCCCCTCGATCGCGATTGTTTAGCCGCCGCCCGTCGCCGCTTAGTATTTGACGAATTTTTCTATCTGCAACTAGGACTTTTAAACCGTCGTCAAACCCAAAGAAAAGCTCAAGCTAGCGCCATCATCCTTCCTAGTGGCCAGTTAATCGAACATTTTTACCAAATATTGCCCTTCGCGTTAACGAATGCTCAACAAAGAGTAATTAACGACATTCTCAACGATTTAGCCTCGCCTTCACCGATGAACCGATTAGTCCAAGGCGATGTGGGGGCTGGCAAAACCGTAGTAGCCGTCGTAGCAATGTTAGCCGCCATTCAATCCGGCTATCAAGCAGCTTTAATGGCACCGACGGAAGTTTTAGCAGAACAGCATTACCGCAAATTAGTAGGCTGGTTCAACTTGATGCACTTGTCTGTGGAATTGTTAACTGGTTCCACAAAAATCGCCAAGCGACGAGAAATTCACAGTCAGTTAGAAACCGGACAATTGCCTGTTTTAGTAGGAACTCACGCCCTCATTCAAGATACTGTAAATTTTCATAAATTAGGCTTGGTAGTCATTGACGAACAGCACCGATTTGGTGTACAGCAGCGGGCGAAGTTGCAACAAAAAGGGGAATCTCCCCACGTTTTGACCATGACTGCAACTCCCATTCCTCGGACATTGGCTTTGACACTACACGGCGATTTAGATGTCAGTCAAATTGATGAATTGCCACCGGGAAGACAGGCGATTCAAACTACTGTTTTGTCTTCAAAGGAACGCAGTCAAGCTTACGATCTGATTCGGCGAGAAGTGGCGAGCGGACGTCAAGTTTACGTGGTGTTACCCTTGGTAGAGGAGTCGGAAAAGCTGGATGTGCGATCGGCTATTGAAGAAAAAGAAAAACTTGAAACAAGTATTTTTCCTGAGTTTAAGGTTGGTTTGCTCCACGGTAGAATGAGTAGTGCTGACAAAGATGCAGCAATTACTAAATTTAGAGACAAAGAAACGGATATTTTAGTCTCTACTACGGTGGTAGAAGTTGGTGTCGATGTCCCGAATGCAACAGTAATGTTAATCGAAAACTCCGAGCGTTTTGGACTGTCACAATTGCACCAGTTGCGGGGTAGAGTTGGTCGGGGTAGCAACCGTTCTTACTGCTTGCTAATGCCAGGTTCTAAAACCACTGATGCCATACAGAGAATGAAAGTTTTAGAACAGTCCCAAGACGGCTTTTTTATTGCTGAAATGGACATGAGATTGCGCGGGCCAGGTCAAGTTTTGGGAACTCGTCAATCAGGCTTACCAGATTTTGCCTTGGCTAGTTTGGTCGAGGATCAAGAAGTTTTGGAGTTGGCGCGACAAGCTGCTCAGATGGTAATTGAAGATGATGAAAGTCTGAATAATTGGCCAGTGGTACGGGATGAATTAGAACGTAGATATCAGCGCATGATGAGTGGGTCGATTTTGACTTAGCTAGAAATAATAAATATTTTTTTGATGCAAATAAAAATCGAAATTATTCATCTCTATTTCTTTTCTTCCTTGGTGTCCTTCGCGTCTTCGCGGTTCAATAATTCCATATTCTTTAAGTGGGAAGGGAGTAGCTTTTTAATCCAAAATCCCAAATCCCAAATTTAAAATTTAGTAATAGTTCCTAACACCGATACGCTAAAGCAAAGCGATCGATTCCGGCTAAATCAGCAAATATCTGAACATCGCAATAACTCCCCTGACTTTCGAGTATTTCAACTACCACCTCAGCTTGTCCCGCCATCATTTCAACCAACCAGACTCCCCCGGATTCTAAATAATCGGGAGCTGTTGCTGCTAAATGCCGGATGCAATCTAATCCATCTAAACCGCCGTCTAAGGCTAGATGAGGTTCGTGTTTGGTGACTTCCGGTTGCAGAGTTAACACAGTGCTGCTGGGTATGTAAGGCGGGTTAGATATCATGCCGCTAACTTGCCCTTTCAGGAATTCTAGCGGTTCCCACCACGCACCTCGATCGAATTTAATGCGATCGCCAAAACCTAAATTCTCCGCATTCTGTTGAGCAACTGCCAAAGCTGCGGCAGAAAAATCTACTGCATAAATTGTGGAATTTGTCAATACCGAAGCTAGTCCGATCGCGATCGCCCCACTACCAGTTCCCAAATCCACCCAATTAGATTTAGAAAATTCTCCCCCCCGACTGTAGGGGCGGTGCCCCCGTGCCCGCCCTGGGTGGGTGGGGGTAGATTTTGGATTAGTATTTTCTGCTTCTAAACGGCTTTGAATAGCTTCCACAGCCAAATCAATCAGCAATTCTGTCTCAGGACGAGGAATCAGCACCGCCGGCGTTACCTTGAGGTCAAAATCTCGCCAATGTGTAATTCCAGTTAAATACTGGACTGGCACTCGTTCCTGCAAGCGTCGCTCCCACAATTGGGCAAGTTCAGCTAAGGATAAATTTAATTCAACTTTTGGTAAATCTTTAAACGACTCCAAACGCAGAGCCAATTTATCCAAACTGGTCAACTCTTGCAGGAGCCATTCAAGTTCGGTTAAGGAAACATCAGAATCGATCGCCTCTACCTTAGCTCGATTTATCCACTGCCAAAGCTCTAAACCAGAAACAAACATGGGAATGGGGAATGGGGAATTGGGAATTGGGAATTAGGAATTGACAACAGTCAACAGTCAACAGTCAACAGTCAACAGTCAACTGCCAACTGCCAACTGTCAACTGACTAATTATTAGCGAGTGGGTCGGGGTTGGCTGGGAATGGGAGCTTGAGGTGCCGGTCTGGTTTGGTTGGAGGCCGGGGGTTGATTTTGGTTCCCCGCGCCGGCAGGTTGGAGCGATCGCACAAATTCCAGTGACTCCCGTGAAGGAATCAAAATCAGTTGCGTTAAAAATTTGTCGTTCTCAGTACGCAAAGCTTCCAAAACGCTTTCCAAATTAACTACCTCAATCTTAATTGCCGTCGTCACGCTCGGCTGCTGCTGTTTAAAACGATCGACCATTCCTTGCAATTCTTCCTTGTTAAAAAACAAAGGAATCACCTCTTCCTGGCCGCGCTGAATGGTCAAATAACCATTTTCCGGGCCACCTCTAGCCAAAAACAGAGGCACACCATTGAACTCGTTGACTTGTTGCCCAGTTTGCTGAAGTACAGTTTTAGCTAACTGGACTTGTTGGGGAGTTGGAACGTAGGCAAACATTACTTCATCCGGCTTACCTTTATTTGCCTGAGTGATTTGATAAATTTCTCCCAGGGACACGGGCGTTACGCGCACCGATGCCGCCAACTGAGGATTTCTGGTTTTCAGTTGATCGACAAAAGCTTGAGCGTCCTTCTGGCTGATAAAAATTCCCGCCACAGAAGCATTACCAGTTTGACCCTGACCTTGCTTCGGTACAGAAGCGATCAGAGGTGCACCCTGAGCATCTGTAATGGTAAATACAGGAACCGATCGCAACTTTTCCAAAATTTGCGGTTCCGGCAGGGCCAGTGCAGACATATTACCTAGGGGTGACGGGCCAAGCAGAGTGCTGCCGACAATCCCCAAAATTGCACCTAAACGAACTAATGATTTCATTGTTTTTCCATCAGGAGCGAGTCATCCTGAGATACACTAACGCAAAGACTTGCCCATTGACACGATCGACAGTGCGTGCGTAGATGTTTATTTTTCTTACTCACAATGCAAATTTTATCACATTACGAAGAACACTCTTGACTGAGGTTCTACTAGCAGCTTCTCGATCGGGACTTTAGTCTCGCTTGTTTGCCACACACCGTATTGTTTTTATGATTGGTAGTGGGCGGGGAGAGAATCGAACTCTCATACCTTGCGGTGTCAGATTTTGAGTCTGATGCGTCTACCAATTTCGCCACCCGCCCTTTTTCTTAGTTTCACCATCATAACACACCGATCGACTTTGTGCAAGCAAAGATTCATAATTTTTTGAACTTGCCCAGCGATCGATTTCCCTGGCCCGCAATACTGGCACTGGATGGGACAACTGAGAAGTCTGAGCTTGCTTGAGCATTTGCCCTAACTCCGTGCTGCTGAGGTCATCGTAGGCCCGCGCTTGGGCCAAAAACGCATCAACACTCAGTTTAGGAGCCAAAGTCGGAGAACCTCCAGCCAGCTTCATCAACACCGATGCTACCACTTTGGAGTCCTGAGTTGCCAACAAAGCCGCGCGATCGCAAGTAAATTCAGCACATCGCAGCCACTCCAACATTTGCGCCTGCAAACCCTGCACTAGCACGGTTCCCAAAGGGGAAATTTGACCAGCCGCTAACACAATTAAATTAGCCAGAGTCAAATAAACTCCATGTTCGCACTTCAAATGCCCCAACTCGTGACCAATTACCGCCTTAACTTCCTCATCTGTGAGCAAATCAATCAAAGAAGTGTGCATCACCACAAAAGGCTGTTTTCCCCGCATAGCAAAGGTGTAAGCATTGGGCATGGGATGCTGGCGGACATAAAGTTGAGGCACTTCCAAATCCAGAGTTTTGCAGGCATCCAATAACAAATGATGTAGGTGGGGCAATTGATTTTCGCCCACTTGGACGCTGGAAGCCAAATGTTCCAGCATGAAAAACTGTTCGCCAATTTGACC
Source organism: Microcoleus sp. EPA2 (assembly GCA_020882975.1). GTDB lineage: Bacteria > Cyanobacteriota > Cyanobacteriia > Cyanobacteriales > Microcoleaceae > Microcoleus. Next base: position 571,643 of record JAHRFD010000001.1, read on the forward strand.
TAACAACTGTCGCACCATCAAATCCAAGCCCGGCAGTTGTTTGAGAGTATTAGTAGCTTCCAAATCGAGGGGGTGACGAAACTGGTCTGCTTTCAAACCGATGAGCGGTATATTTGGCATTTTAGTCAGTTGGGAATTGGGCATTGGGAATCGGGAATTGGGAATTGGGAATTGGTCATTGGTCATTGGTCATTGGTCATTGGGAATTGGTCATTGGGAATTGGTTATTAAAGTTTGTAGTAAGGACTTTCTACAAACTAATGACCCTTCGACTACGAGGAAGGGCACCGCTACTAACTAATGACTAATGACTAATGACTAATGACTAATGACTACTGACTAATGACCAATGACTAATGACTACTTTAAACCCGATCGCACTGGTTCGACAGGAGCCTCAGCATTAGCGACTTCTGTACCCTCTTGAACCCGCTCCAATTTCGCTCCCAATTTTTGCAATTTCACCTCTAACTGCTCGTAACCCCGGTCCAAATGCTGCAAACTGCTGATGGTGGTAACACCATCCGCAGCCAGTCCCGCCAACACCAAAGCCGCCGAAGCCCGCAAATCTGTGGCTGTGACGGGGGCACCGGACAGCATTGGCACTCCGCGCACCACGGCCACATTGCCTTTGACGCGAATATCCGCACCCATACGGTTAAGTTCGGCTACGTGACGCAAGCGGTTCTCAAACACAGTTTCCTTAATGATGCTGTCGCCCTCACTCATAGTTAGCAAGGCCATAAACTGAGCCTGCATATCTGTGGGGAAACCGGGGTAAGGCAAAGTTTCGATGTCTGTGGCTTTATGAATCTGACCGGGAACTATCCGCAACACGTCGGGAGATTCTGTAATCAATTTTGCTCCCATTGCCTGCAACTTGGCAATGACTGCGGTGATGTGGTCGGGAATGACTGGGGATAAACTGATTTCGGAGTGAGTAATCGCTCCAGCTACTAAAAATGTGCCAACTTCGATGCGATCGGGAATAATTGAATAGTCTACGGAGTGAAGTTTGGGAACCCCCGAAATGACGATGGTATTAGTCCCAGCACCCTGAATTTGAGCTCCCATAGCGCGACAGAAATTTGCCAAATCTGCCACTTCCGGTTCTTGAGCCGCATTTTCAATAATGGTTTCTCCTTCGGCCAAGGTAGCAGCCATCATCAAAGTTTCCGTCGCTCCGACGCTGGGATAATCTAAATAAATTTTAGCTCCCTTTAAACGGCGGTTTGGCCCTTTGACATAGGCGTGAACAGTGCCGTGGTCGATGTGGACTTCAGCGCCGAGGGCTTGCAGGCCACGAACGTGGAGTTCCACTGGCCGGGCACCGATGGCACACCCACCCGGTAACGGGACTTTCGCAAATCCCAAACGTGCCAGCAGCGGGCCGATGATGAAAAAGCTCGCCCGCAGTTGGCTGACTAACTCGTAGGGAGCTTGAGCGTCTATGACTTGGCTGGCATTGATATCTAAGATATCCCCATTAGTCTCGATTTTGACCCCTACAGCGGAGAGAATTTGGGTCATCCTGGCAACATCGACTAGGGAGGGAACGTTGCGCAGACGGCAATCTTCCGGGCAGAGGATGGCACCAGCCATGACTACTAAGGCGGAGTTTTTGGCCCCACTGATTTTGACGTGTCCTTTGAGGGGCTGGCGACCCCAAATTTTCAATACTGGTTGGTCGCTTTCGGGTGAAGCTGACATATTGGATGAGTTCTGAGCTGGTTTAATGATTTTGCCCTCCATATGTGATTTGTTACTTCATACATTATTAATTTTGGTTTCGATTTTACCTGAAAGATTTCATATGTCTAGGGGGTATGAAAATAATTTCGGACTTCTTAGTTCTCAAACGCTTTCTGGCCTAGCCTTTCAGGAAAAATTGCACCAACAACCCCGATCGGCTTTAGTTTAATTAACTGCATCAAAATTTACAATTTTTGCCTGGGCTGGCCTGTGGTGGGGGCATTCTCCACCAGTTGTTGGTCAACAGGCATCCTGGGTTCTTGACAAAGGTGTAAGATATCTGTTCGATCGCGACTGCGAAAGTTGAAACTTTGTTCATCATCGGCGGTGCTTGTGTTACCTTGGAACAATTACTTAGAGCCAAAGCTAGTCCTAGCATATGGTTCACATTAAACGGATCGAACTAACTAACTTTAAATCTTTTGGCGGCACGACGGCCATTCCCGTGCTGCCTGGTTTTACCGTGGTTTCGGGTCCCAACGGTTCTGGGAAATCGAATATCCTCGATGCTTTGCTGTTTTGTCTGGGACTTTCGAGTTCTAAAGGGATGCGGGCTGAACGTTTGCCGGATTTGGTAAACAATGCCCAAAATAAACGCGGTACGATGGAAGCTAGTGTTACGGCAACCTTCGCCCTCGAAGGTGTGGGAGATGAATGGTTTGGTGATGAGGAAGATGAGGAATATTCAGATGCAGCAGATGATTTCTCTGAAGTGCCCGCAGTACCAGCAGAAGTAGTAGAAATCCCCCAAGTCGAAAGTCCCGAAACTCCACAACAAAATCTTGACAAATCGAAAATCTCAAATCGTAAATCTCAACTCGAAAATCTCAAATCCTCGGAATGGAGTGTCACGCGGAAACTGCGAGTAACTCGCCAAGGAACTTACACTTCTACTTATTATATCAATGGGCAACCTTGTACCCTAACTCAACTTCACGAACAACTCAACCGATTGCGAATTTATCCCGAAGGTTATAACGTCGTATTGCAAGGGGACGTTACTAGCATTATTTCAATGAATTCCAAAGAACGACGAGAAATAATTGACGAGTTGGCTGGTGTCGCTCAATTCGATCGCAAAATCTCCTTAGCTAGGCAGAAATTGGATGAAGTTAAGGATGTGGAAGAACGCAGCCGGATTGTGGAAAAAGAGTTGATTTCCCAGCGAGATAGACTGGCTAGCGATCGCACAAAAGCGGAAAAATATCAAAAATTGCGGGCGGAACTTCAAGAAAAATCCCAGTGGGAAATAGTCCTTAAATTCCGTCAGTTGCAAAAGCAAGAATGGAAACTGCGGGAACAAATCGAAGCTGGCGATCGCCATGGTACCGCTCTCACCGAACAACTGCAAACCATTAACACTGAAATTCACACAGTAACCACAGAACTAGATGCACTAAATGCCCGCGTCAAAGCCTTGGGAGAGTCGGAATTGTTGGCGCTACAATCGACCATGGCGACCCAAGAAGCCGAACGACGGCAAATGCAAAACCGCAAGCAAGAATTGGAAACTAATGCGGGACAATTGGCAGCAAACATAGCACAAATTGAGCAAGAAATTAGGCAATTCCGGCAAAGTTTGGAGCAAATTGAGATTGAAATATCTTATGTTAAGTCAGAGCAAGCAACTTTGGTCCAACAGCGGGATGAAGCAGAGCAAATTTTAGAGCAGCATCGGGAAGTTGCCAATGCGATCGCCTCGACAGCGGAAGCTTGGGTGCAACAGCAAACGGAATTGCACCGCCAAATAGAAACTGTGCAACAAAGTTTGGAACCCGCTCGCGCCGAACAAGCAGCCATTGGAGAAAGAGTCGATCGCCTAGAAAGTCAAATTCAAGAACAAAACCAATCCCTGCAAGTATTAGCGCAGGAAATAGCCGGGAAAAAAATTCAACAATCCCGGCTGATGGAAACTCAAGGAATTGCAGCTTTGCAAGTAGAATCCCTCACTCAAATTGTGGCGGGAAATGAACAAGAATTGCAATTACAACAAGAAACTCAAACTCGTTTGTTAGTAGAACAACGGGAAAGACAGCGGAAATTAGATAAACTGGAAATGCAGTTTCAAGCACTCCAAGAAGCCACGGGAACTTTTACCGCCAAAGTGATAGTACAAAGTGGTATAGTCGGAATTTGTGGGCTGGTAGCTCAACTGGGAAGGGTGGAACCACGCTATCAATTAGCATTGGAAATTGCGGCGGGTGGTCGGATGGGAAATATGGTGGTGGAAGATGACCGCATAGCTGCCGGGGCGATTGAATTGTTGAAACAAAAACGGGCTGGTAGGATGACGTTTTTGCCGTTGAATAAAATTAGGGGTGGCAGATTTTCGGTGAATGAAAATTTGCGTAGGGCGGCGGGTTTTGTGGATACGGCGGTGAATTTGATTGACTGTGATGGGCGGTACAATGAGATTTTTGCCTATGTTTTTGGCAGTACGGTGGTGTTTAGCAATCTCAGTGATGCTCGCCGCTATTTGGGACAGTACCGGATTGTGACTTTGGATGGGGAGATTTTGGAGACGAGTGGGGCGATGACAGGGGGGAGTTCTACCAATAGATCTACCTTGCATTTTGGTACGGTTGATGCGTCGGAGGCGCAAGTTGAAGCAAGGACGATCGCCTATGAGCAAGAACGCCTTCAGGAAATTGAACGGATTTTAGAACGGTGTAAAATAGCGATCGATCGCGCGTCTGTGGCTGTCAAAACCAGCAGTCAGGAGTTGATGGAAGCTAAACAAAATTTGCGCGAACATCAGTTGCGGCTGGAACAATTAGCGACAGAAATTATCAAGCTAGAAGCCCAACAGGAACAAGGGCGATCGCAAATTACTAAAAATACTCAAGAATTAACTAATTCCCAGTCTAGATTGCAATGGCTGATAGGAGAATTGCCCGGAAAGGAAACAGAATTGCAGCACTATCGCCAAACTTTAGCCCAGTTGGAAGAGTCCAACAGTCATAGCGAATGGCAACAAATGCAATCTAGTCTTCGTAGCCTAGAAGCCCAACTGCAAGAGCGAGAATTGGCTCTCAGAAAGGTCCAGCAGCGGCTTTTAGACCTGGAAACTCAATTCGGGCGTTGGGAGGAGAAAATTAAAGCAGGCTCCGAGAAATTGCAGGAATGGCAAATCCAGCAACATACTTGCGCCGATGCCCTAAACCTGATAGTTTCTCAGGAGTTGGCGATCGACCAACAAATTGCCGCAGCTAAGGCTGAGGTGGCAGAAATTGAGGAAAAATTGGGCGTGCAGAAGGGAGAACGCGATCGGGCAGAATCTCAAGTCAGAGAAAAACATTTAGCCAAACAGCAGTTACAATGGCAGTTACAAAAACTGAATGAAAGCCAGCAAGAAAGACGGGAACAATTGACCGCAGTTCGGGATTTATTGGCATCGGCGCGGGCGGAAATGCCCGATCCAGTCCCGTCGATTCCCGAAAATGTGGAGCAGGGAAATTTGATGGAATTGCAGCAGGAAGTAAAGGCGATCGCCAAACGGATTCAAGCTCTAGAACCAGTGAATATGCTAGCATTATCTGAGTACAATCGCACTCAAGAACGGCTGCAAGAATTGAGTCAAAAATTGACAACCTTGGAAGGTGAACGGACAGAACTGCTGTTGAGAATCGAAAACTTTACCACCCTACGGCGACGTGCTTTTAAAGAAGCTTTTGATGCTGTCAATGAAAACTTCCAGACTATCTTTGCGGAACTTTCCGAAGGTGACGGTTATCTACAGCTAGACGATCTAGAAGACCCCTTCAGTAGCGGTTTGAATCTAGTCGCTCACCCAAAAGGTAAGCCCGTACAACGTCTGGCTTCCATGTCTGGAGGTGAAAAATCCTTGACGGCGCTGAGTTTTATTTTTGCGCTGCAACGCTACCGCCCGTCTACGTTCTACGCTTTTGATGAAGTGGATATGTTTCTGGATGGGGCAAATGTGGAGCGATTAGCTAGAATGATAAAACGACAGTCTGAACAAGCCCAGTTTATTGTTGTGAGTTTGCGGCGACCTATGATTCAATCGGCTCAGCGTACAATTGGTGTTACTCAAGCACGGGGAGCTTATACTCAAGTGTTGGGGCTGAAGTTATAATCCCCGATTTAAGTCGTTAAAGAGATGAAAATTTTAGACCACAGTTCCAGCTCTCAGGTTAATCTGTGGAGTAAATCTCAAGTCTCCTATCGACTGACCATGTTGAGTGATATATGTACTTCATTAATAAATTAGGATCAAAATTAGAATGACATCCGAACAAATCTGCCAACGCTCCGATATTCTCGGCACTCAAGTCATCACCCGCGACAGAGGTAAACGCCTGGGTGTAGTTAGTCAACTGTGGGTGGACATCGACCGGCGGGAAGTTGTGGCGATCGGTCTACGAGATAATATATTTGCAGTCGCTGGAATGCCTAAGTATATGTTCCTCACCAGTGTCAGCGAAATCGGCGACGTGCTGTTGGTGGAAGATGAGAGCGCGATCGAAGATGATATTGATGTTGAAGTCTACAGTATTTTGATTAACAGCGAAGTCATCACCGAAACCGGCGAACTTTTGGGGAGAGTGCGAGGTTTTCGGTTCGACCCAGAAGACGGTAAGTTAGTTTCCATCGTGATTGCTTCTCTGGGAATCCCCCAAATCCCCGAACAAGTGCTCAGCACCTATGACTTGGGAATTGAAGAAATTGTCAGCAGTGGCCCCAATCGCTTGATTGTGTTTGAAGGTTCCGAGGAAAGACTCCGACAGCTTAGTGTGGGGCTGTTGGAGCGCGTCGGCTTAGGACAAGCACCCTGGGAACGAGAAGAGGACGAACAAGGCTATTATCCCAAGCCCGTGGGAACGCCAAATCAATTGGGGCCTGGAGTGCCCCTAGCAGCCCCGTCCATGGTCCGGAAGACAGCAGCCCCTGTGGTGGAGGAGGTTCCTTGGGATGAGGATTCGCAGTGGAATCGGCCTGCTGTGCGACAGCCCCTGCGTCAGGTGGAACCACCTCCGGTGGATGATTACGATGATTATGAAGAGGATAATTGGGGCGGCGAGGAAGACGATTATGAGGAAGAGTACGAAGAGAAAAAGTACGATCGTCCTGAAAGTTATGGCACCAAAAAACAGCCTGTGGTGGAATACGAGTATGAGGATGATGTGGAAGCCGATGCTTGGGCTGATGATGAAGCGCCGAAGCCTTACAAGGCTCCTCGCGTAAATATCCCTGAGAAGACTAAGACTCCTGAATACGAAGAGGAAGCTGGTTATTAAAAGTTCTCTGAATCCATCGCCATAATTCCCGTAGATACTGTCTTGGCGACAGTATCTACCTAATCACATAAAATCCTCTCTTCATAGTCCCGTATTAAACACTCTCTTCTCTTCCTTCGCGCCCTTAGCGGTTAAATCATTCCCATACAACCGGAATTGATATCAATCATCTTAGAGCAGGCTTTATTACGCCTGAGTTAACCAAGTAGTATCCAAATAATCAATCCTCGCATAGGGACTCATCGCCACTAAAATTTGCTGTCCATAACTACGGTAAATCACTCGGTTGTCGAAAATCGCCACTACGCCCTGTCTTTCTCGCACAGGTGCGATCGCCCTTTGTAACTCATTCAAGGCCGCCGGCAACAAATACAACCGAAACCAATCCTGACGCCGTTCTTTATAATAAGCCACCCGCGCCGTCACCAAAGGATTTTCCATGGAAGGAAGTGGTAAAGTGGCGATCGCCAGCAAATGAGGGGCGCTCAATTCCCCCTGATGTTCCCGCCAAAATTCCCACCCAGTCACCAAAATCCCATTCTCCCCCACATCTGTGGTTTCTACCCGCACCCTCGAACCGAACTCAGAAGCCAGCCTCGCGGCCATTCTCGCCTTCAGCGGTACATCTCCCACAATCAGCACCGTTAAACCCGCCACCGACAAACTCATAAATAGCAAAGTCCGAATTTCCTCAATTAAAACTCCCTGAAATTCCGGCGTATTCGGTAGCGGCAATCCGTCGGGAATGTAAAGTTGAATTAATTCGCTTTGTCGATCGGGCGAAAATTTAACGCTAGTCAAGGGTGGAAGTCCCAGCATTTCGCGAAAAATCGGCGCTTTTGGTTCCAAATCCACCGCCCCACCAATTAACACCACTGGCTGATCCTGCCAAATTTTGCCCAAAACCTCGGCCACCTGCATCGGCGCGCAGTACAGAGAAAAGGACCCAGCTTCACGATTGATTTGGGCCCACCTCAGTTTTCCGTTGCTTTCCCACCGATGCCAAAAATTGCTCCAAGCAGCCGGAATGTGGGTGGAAGACTCGATCGAACGAAGATTAATCTGTTCAAACAGCCCCTCCAAGATATTTTGCTCTGGGGTTTCTAGCAAATAGCACTCATCCGGCTTAGCTGGATGCTGAAAGCAAGCTCGTGTTAACAACACCCGCCCTTGCAGGATAGCATCGGCTTGGCTGGGTACCGCCAACATTAAGTCATTCCAATCTCCCGGATGCAAACACACCGTCAATTGCTGGCGCGTCCAAACTTCCAAGTCATCTACACCGTCAATAATTGTCGGAATTTGGCTCTGTGGTTGCGCATCAGTCCCCAAGCGCGATGCTAGCCAAGATTGCGGATCTAGTAGCATGAGTCCTGGAAAATCGGTATTTTGGTCATTAGTGGCGATCCTCTTCGAGGGCTTCGCTAACGGGCGATCGGTTTCCAGCCACTCTTGCAATCGAGGGATTTCCACTGCTTTCAAATGCTCGATCGCCCGTGGCGGAGCGACTAAAATTACAGGAGCCGGCCACATCAAAATCGGCATCAAATAACTGACTCGATACCGTTGTTGGTGAGCTCCTGCGGGGAGCCCTGTTTGAATCAGAGCGCTGCGCCCCAAACGTAAAGCCCGCGCCACCAGACGCGCCATCGTTAAATGATGTGGCCAGTGTGGCTCGTCGGAGTGCGATCGCAGGAAACGGAGCAGCGAGTTGTGGACGTCTACCTCAATCAATTGATTTTGCAGTTAAGATTCCTCAATCAACATAATCAAAACTTGCCATAAAATCAACTAATTGTTGACCCACAGACACATTGAACTTACGGCTGCGATGATTTTGACCTCGCTTACCAAAATTCGGGTTATGATGTACAGTCAAACTCTGCATTCCCGAACTAATTAAAATAGTTTTGGTAGGTGAATCAAAAAATTTGGTTTCATATTCAGCTTTTTTGGATAACACTAATTCCTTGACCTCTCTGATATTATTTATAGCAGCATTCAATTCTTTACAGAACTGCACTATCCGTTTTTTACCCAGATCTTGATTGAGAATTTTTTTGCCAATTTCTACAATATTTTTATGAATTTCTATAGAGTCGTCAAAAGGAAGAACTGCTAAAAAAGCTGAGGGTAATAAATGCTCATCGCTCTCAAATTTAAAAGTGATAGTTGTCCGACGATAGTCAATTTCAATATTGGGAGAAGAACTCATGGTCGGATAATACCGAGCTATTTCGTAGTAAGCTGTTGCTAAAGCGGTGTTTGCTGACGGGTCTAACAGCGCATCAACTATAATTTGTACTAACGCCGGTTTGTGATTTAAAAATTTTCTCGATTCTGAGGGCGAATTAAATTTTTGAATCTGAGTGCGATCGCCCCTAGGGCTGAGATCGATCCATTCACAGGTAATATCGTCTACTTTCACCCCAAATCGCGGCAGCAAATAAATTTTTATCCCTGTTAAAGTTGCTCCCGTCAAATCAGCACCCACCCAATCGGCGTGCATCAAATTTGTTTCAGTCAAATCAGCGTGAACCAAACTAGCATTTGCTAAATTAGCATTGCTTAAATCTGCTAAATTCAAGTTAGCACCACTCAATTGAGCATCGCTCAAATCAGCGCCGTTGAGATTAGCACCGCTCAAATCTGCCCAGGTAAGATTGGCTCCGCTTAAATCCGCGCCACTGAGATCTACCTCATGTAAAGAAGCTTGTCTCATATCCGCATTGCTAAAATTCACTTCTTTAAGCTCTGCTTTAGTCAAATCAGCCCCATGTAAGTTAGCTTCTTCAAAGTTAGCTGATGAACCAGAGGCACCTCGGAGGTTTGCACCAGAAAGATTAGCACCACTGAGGTTAGTACCGGTAATTTGTACCTCTCTTAAATCTGCTTGAGTCAGGTTAGCTCCGGTGAAGTTAGCTTTGCTGAGTTCGGCTCTGATTAATTCACTTCTAATCAGGGATGCTCCAATTAATTGAGCTTCTGTTAAGTTAGCTTGCACAAAGTTGGCAACATTAATAGTAGCGCCATTTAAGATTGCTCGCGTCAGATTGGTATTACTGAGTCTTGCTACATTCAGATTAGCTTCTGTCAAGTCACATTCGCTCAAGTTAGCACCGCCGATGTTGGTGACAAATAAAGTCGCTTTTCTCAAAATTGATTGACTGAGATTAATCCGACTCAAATTTGCTTCATTGAGGTTAATTTCTGTAAAATCTCTCTTGCCTTCTGTGTATTTTTTCACCAGTTCAAATCTATTCAGAAGTGCTGCTATTTCCATTTTTTTTACCTTAATTATGCTAGGATTTACTTGGCGGCATATAGAAATAAAAATACTTGAGCCTGAATTGATGATATTTAATCACCTAGTTGATAAAACCCTTTAATAAACTCAATTACGGTGTTGATAGGTGGAGTTGTGAGTCTTTGGGCTTTAATGGTAGGATTAATGGCAGTTTTATTGACCCCTGGTAAATTTATCAAATGTCTGCCAAAATCTGGGTGATAGTGAACCATCAAACTTTCGGCACTGGAATTAGAAAGTATAGTTTGGGTGGGGGACTGAAAAAAAGTTGATACAGTTTCATTATCCAGGCGCACAGGCTGAATTTTCATCTCTCCTATTTTTCTAATAGTTTGGGTCAAAGCCACGCTCAATTGCGCTACCAAGTTGGAAACTCTGACCCCAAGGTTATTGCCCGTTTGTGGTTGAATCATCCTCAGTAGACTGATAATATTTTTCTGAGTAAATGCCGCGTCGCTAAAGGGAATGATGGCAACGAAGGCAGTGGGAAAGAGTTGTTCGTCCTGGTCAATTCTAAACGATATGATGGTGCGTCGGGAGTTAACTTCGATACTGGGAGGATTGCTCAAGCCTGGGTATTGGCGGGCAATTTGGCGGTAGGTGGCGGCCAGGATAAAGTTAGCGTTGGGGTCTAGGGGTCGATCGACAATAATTTGTACCGTAGGTGGTGTAGCATTAAAATACTTTTGAGCTTCTTCGGCAGTGAAACGCTGAATATGACTGCGATCGCCATTGGGGCTGAGGTCAACCCAATCGCAAGTAATATCATCTGCTTTCAAACCAAATCTCGATACAGCGTAAATTTTTGCCCCCGTCAAAGCAGCACCAGTCAAATCAGCACCTACCCAATCAGCATGAATCAAGTTGGCTTGGGTCAAATCCGCGTGTACCAGAGTAGCATTCAACAGGTTGACATTACTCAAATTGGCTCCGTATAAATTGGCCCCGCTCAACCTCGCTTCACCGAGATCCGCGCCAGTCAGGTTAGTCCCACTAAGGTCAGTCCAGCGGAGATTAGCCCCTCGTAAGTCGGCACCACTGAGGTTAGCCTGAGACAGATTAGCTTGTCTGAGTTCGGCATTGCAGAGGTTAACTCCTCTGAGGTCAGCCCTGCTGAGGTCAGCCCTGTGCAAATTTGCCCGTTCCAAGTTAGCCCCCGTGAGACAAGCACCTCTGAGATGAGCTCCGTTAAGGTCTGCTTGTTCTAAATTGGCTTCTCGGAGAGTGGCTTCTCTCAAATCTGCTTCGCTGAGGTTAGCACCGCTGAGATTGGCATTGCTGAAATCAGCTCGAATCAGTTCAGCCCTGATCAGTGTAGCTTCCACCAGTTGAGCCTCCCGGAGGTCAGCTCGAATCAAATTAGCTACGTTGAGGATTGCACCAGACAGATTAGCTTTGTTGAGATTAGCACCGCTGAGTCTAGCAACATTGAGCTTGGCTTTTCTGAGATTGGTGCCAACGAGATTAGCTCCGCTCAAGTTAGTGAGACTTAAGATTGCTTCGGTGAAATTAGCCCCGCTCAGATCGATTCTGCTGAGATTGGCTTCGCACAGCAGGATGGCAGTAAAATCCCTTTCTCCTGCTGCATATTTGGCTTGGAGTTCTGCGGCGTCCATGCTTATCTATCTCCTAGATTTTTTTAGCGATCGCAAAGCTTTAGAATAAGCAATTTTGGCAACTTGAGGCAATATGCTTATACATCAATGTTATGGAAACCTTTGATAAAATCTAAAACATTACTGAGATTTGTCTGAGATAATTTGCTACTTTCCACGAACTTGCCTGCTGTTGAGTTATTGGGGTCATATTTTTTAATCAGGCGCTTGCCAAAAGCTTGGTGGTGATATACACTGAGCCTTTGGTCGCGAGAATTAATTAATATCATTTGTGTTGGTATCTGAAAGAAGTTGATACTTGCCCCTATTTTGGGAAAAGAATTAGATATTTTGATTTGATCTACTTTGCTGATAGCTTGGTTGAGGGCTTTGCTGGAATGTTGGACGTGTTTGGATTCTTTGACATTGAGATTGCCTGCATCATGGGATTGAATCATTTTCATCAAGGCTATCAGATTTTTTTGAGTGATGGCCGCATCGTTAAACGGAATTATGGCGACGTAAGCGGTGGCGAATAACTTATCATCACTGTCCATTTTAAAAGCAAGTGTGGTGCGCCTGGAGTTGACTTCGATGGTTGGTGGCTCGCTTAAACCTGGGTATTGTTGAGTAATTTGGTAATAAGTTGCAGCTAGTGCAAAATGAGCGCCTTGGTCTAAGGGGGCATCAATCACAATCCGAACTGTAGGCAAGGAGGAGTGAAAAAACTCCTGGGTGCCGCCTCCGGGATTTAGCCAGTAAATTTGGCTGTGATCGCCGTTGGGACTGAGGTCAACCCACTTGCAAGTCATGCCTTCAGTTTTGATACCGAGCCGGGAAACAGCGTGGAGTTTGGCTCCGGTTAAAGTGGCACCGGTTAAGTCTGCCCCAATCCAGTCGGCTCGAATCAGATAAGCATTGGAGAGGTCGGCGTGGACTAAGCTGGCATTGAGCAAGTTAGCGTGGCAGAGGTCGGCTCGGCTCAAGTCAGCACCACTGAGTTTGGCTTCGCTGAGATCTGCCCAGCGGAGATTGCAGCCGCTGAGGATAGCCCAGCGAAGGTTAACCCCGCTGAGGTCGGCCCCGCTGAGTATAGCTTGAGTCAGGTTGGCTTGTCGGAGTTCTGTACCTCGCAAGTCTGCACCGCTGAGGTCGGCTCGGCTGAGGTCGGCTCCTTGCAAGTTTGCTTGTTCCAGGTTGGCCCCAGTCAAGGATGTGCCGCTGAGGTTTGCACCTCGAAGGTTGGCTTGGCTGAGGTTCGCTCCCCGCAGGGTGGCTTCGGTGAGGGTGGCACCGCTGAGGTTTGCACCACTTAGGTTGGCACCACTGAGTTCGGCTCGAATCAGTTCGGCTCTGATCAGTTTGGCTCCTGTGAGTGTGGCTCTTTTGAGGTCAACTCGCACTAGGTATGCGACGTTGAGGTCGGCGTCGGTGAGGTTGGCTCCACCGAGATGGGCTCCGCTGAGTCTGGCGATGTTGAGTTTGGCCCCGGTGAGGTTGGTTTTGCTGAGGTTGGCTCCGCTGAGGTTGGCGACACTCAGATTCGCACCCTTGAGGTTGGCTCCGCTCAAGTTGACTCCGCTGAGGTTTGCCTCAGTCAGGTTGATACCGGCAAAGTTTCTCTCTCCGGTGGCATATTTTGTAAGGAGTTCCTCGACTGTCATGGGGACGGCACCCTATAGAAAAAAGATGGAAGACTGAGAACCGTTCTGTTAAATTTATCCAAAGCTGTTTAAGTCTAGACTTAACTGGACTAAGCTAGTTTTGGTTTTAACTTCCTGCTTCATCGCGGTCTAAGAATTACTGTTACTCTTGTCGATCCGCTCCACAGGCAATCTTGGTGGAACTCACCATTTCTGACCTTTCTGGAATAAATTTATTCTTCAACCATCTGTCTGTGTTTTTCGCCGCATTTGAGCCTCGATGAAGTAGTCGGATTTAAAATATTTACTTTTGCCTAAAAAGTAATTAAATGATTATAATACAATTGGAGTGGCGATCGCTCATTTTTGAGAAGATTCAGTTTGAATCATAATTGTTAAAATCAACAAAAGACAAAAAGTTGCTAGCCATAGCGTTAAAAAGAACGCGGTTTTACAGGTAAATCCCCCCAGAAACTACGCCTTACCAAAATCCTGAGTTTGACAAGAGACAGGCAACGGGGTTTTATAGTCAAGAGTGCGTCGAGCACCAAACAAATGTCTCCATTTTATAGTTATGAATATTGGTATTGTAGGATTGGGTTTGATAGGCGGGTCGATCGGGCTGGATTTACGATCGCGCGGTTTTTCGGTGTTTGGGGTTTCTAGCCGGGAACAAACCTGCCAGAGGGCGATCGCCCGCGGTGTTGTGGATAGAGCCAGTGTCTATCTGTCTGACATGGCAGTAGCCGATGTGGTTTTTATATGCACGCCCTTGGGGTCGATCGAGTCGATCGCCCAACAGTTAGTACCTCATCTTTCCCCTGATACTATTCTAACCGATGTGGGTTCGGTAAAAACACCCATAGTCCAGTCCCTATCATCTCTGTGGCCCAATTTTGTGGGGGGACACCCAATGGCGGGGACTGCCGAGAGCGGGATTGACGCTGCGGTGTCGGATTTGTTTGTGGGCCGGCCCTATGTGGTGACTCCCACTGCTTGTACCCCTGCTGCTGCGGTGGCAAGGGTAGAGGAGATTGCTCGATCGCTAGGTGCTAAAATTTACCGCTGTGGGCCAGCAGAACACGATCGAGCTGTGGCTTGGATTTCTCATTTGCCAATCATGGCGAGCGCGACATTGCTGGCGGCCTGCGCCAACGAGAGCGATCGAGATATTATTAAGCTAGCGCAACATTTGGCCAGTTCAGGCTTTCGAGACACCAGTAGGGTTGGTGGTGGCAATCCTGAGTTGGGAGTGATGGTGGCCAAGTACAATCGAGTGGAATTATTGCGATCGCTCTCTATATACCGCGACTGTCTCGACCAATTGATTGGCAATATCGAAGCTCAAGATTGGGCCACTCTCGAAAACAAGCTGAACCTGACTCAAGACACCAGAAGCAGCTACGGGTTAAGCAATTCCAACTAAAAAGTTAAAAATTAAAAACCTAGGTAAAAATTAACTTGCTAAGGTCGCAGTCTAGATTATGATTTTCATGGAAAAATGCACGACTGACTTTGACCTATTAGGAATTTTTTTTTTTGAGTGGGTGTATTTAACTATTATTTGCAGGCAGCAACTCTGTTGATTTTGCTATTGGTGGCGAATACCAGTTATACAGATTTTCCGCGACTTTGTTATTTTTGGGCGCGAGATGGTTTTTTTGCCAAGATAGTTGTCACTTTTGGGCGATGGCCTGGTTGATTCTAATGGAATTACCAAAAAACTGTTTGTTTGTTGCCGAAGTTCCTTGCTGATTTGTCTATCGCCCAATTCTTAGCAAAACGCGATCGATTTGTCGAATTGATGAAAGGTGATTATTTCTTCGGTACCCGCGATGTTACCATGACGGCAAAAACTGCTCGCGCGATGTTCCAATACGGGATTCCCGGATGGCTGGATGCTATGTTGGAGGTGGCAACTGGCAGTGTCGCAAATTCTGATTTCGAGCAGTTGGTAGCAGAGTCCGATCGCACTTTCCTCGGCGGTTTCATGAATGGCGATATCCAATGGGCTCCCCCAGAATTAGTCCCAAACGACGGCTTAGTCAGGGATGGTGGCTTAGGTACTATTGGCGGCGGGAATCACTTTGTGGAAATTCAAGTGGTTGATGAAGTTGTGGATAAAGCTAGGGCCTATACTTGGGGTGTGCGATCGGGACAAATCGCTTTCATGATTCACTCCGGTTCTCGGAATGTGGGTAAATATATAGGTGGAATGTGGCGCGATCGATCGCGCGACGCTTGGCCGAAAAGCCTAAAATACCCGGAATCAGAGCTTTTCGGGCTGTCACTCTCCGCCAATCCCGAACTTGTCAACAGCTATCTGCAAGCGGAAGCAACAGCGGCTAACTACGGTTTTGTGAATCGTTTGCTGTTAGCAGAACTTTTGCGGCTGCGTTTGCGACAAATTTTCGGCGATATCGAAGCTCCCTTAGTCTACGATTTACCTCACAATATTACTTTAGCTGAAGGTGCTGGCTGGGTGACTCGCAAAGGTGCTTGTCCCGCCTATCTCGAACAGCCATTAATCATACCTGGTTCGATGGGTGCACCGTCTTATCTGCTAGTTGGTAAGGGAAACGATCGATTTTTGCGATCGGCTTCTCACGGTGCGGGTAGAGCCCGATCGCGCTTCGATATGAGTCGCGAAGGTGTTGACAAAAGTGACACGGCTTTGGGTTTAACTGGCATAGATTGTATTACCTTACGCCAAGAGCAGAGAATAGAAGAAGCACCGGCAGCTTACAAGCCTATTCAACCAATAATTGACGCTCAAGTAGAGGCGCAAATGGTTGATGTAGTCGCTAAAATGAAGCCTGTGTTAACCTTTAAAGCGTAGGATTAAGTACCAGTTACCAGAATCGGTAGGAGCGGGTTCACTCCTTAGCTGGAAAGGATACGCAAAGACTCAAAAACCCGCCCCCCGCCATGGGCTGGAGTCGCAGTTACCATAACCACTCTCAGGTGGAAACTCCTGTCTGATAGCTCAAGTCTTCGCTAGGATGGCTAAAAACTTTTTGCTCTCAGCTTTTTAGTCGATTTTAAGCTAATGTCTGCTGTTAGACGGGGGGTTTTAACCACTCGACGGGTTGAAGGCAGTAGTGCAAGATATGACAGAAGCAAGAAGGCTATTCGGCAACGGATTTAACCGAGAGCGCGGAGGTCAGAAATCAGGAATCAGGAATCAGGAATCAGGGAAATGTAATAATAGCAATGGTTTCACAGTTAACTGTCAATTGTCAACCGTTAACTGTCAACCGTTAACTGTCAACTGTCAACAATCATTCCGATGCGATCGGAATTGATATTACCCCCAGTCCTCAATTGTCACCAAATCCCCCTAAATCTACCCATCCTTTACAGCGGTTGCTGAAATACGGGCGCCGCTACCGCCTCCAAGCTTGGCTAGCAACTATCTGTTCATTTCTGAATAAACTCTTTGACTTAGCACCACCGGCATTAATCGGGATTGCGGTTGATGTGGTGGTGAAAAATGAAGATTCAATTATCGCTCAGTGGGGAATAAAAGATGTTTTTTGGCAACTGGCAATTATTACTATTTTGAGCGCGATTGTTTGGGGATTGGAATCTATTTTTGAATATGCTTACGATTACTTATGGCGGAATTTGGCTCAGAATATTCAGCATGATTTGCGCTTGGAAGCTTACAGTCATTTACAAGAATTAGAATTAGCTTATTTTGAAGAACGCAGCACTGGTGGTTTAATTTCTATTTTGAATGATGATATTAATCAACTGGAGCGTTTTTTAGACGGTGGTGCTAATGATGTGATTCAGGTAATTACAACGGTAGTGATTATTGGCGCGGCTTTTTTTGCAGCATCTCCGACTGTTGCTGTGCTGTCTATGCTGCCGATTCCATTTATTGTTTGGGGTTCGATCGCCTTTCAGAACCGTCTCGCCCCTCTCTATGCGGATGTGCGAGAAAAGGTGAGCTTTTTGAACGGTCAATTATCGAATAACTTGAGCGGAATTACTACTATTAAAAGTTTCACTTCTGAGGATTATGAGACTCAGCGTATCGCCAACCAAAGCGAAGCTTATCGCCAAAGTAACCGAAGGGCGATCGTGCTTTCTGCTGCTTTTATTCCGTTGATTCGGATTATCATTTTCTTGGGCTTTATCGCCACGCTATTTCTGGGTGGTTTAGAGGTGGTAGCGGGCAGATTGTCAGTGGGAACTTACAGTGTTTTGGTGTTTTTGACTCAGCGGTTGCTGTGGCCTCTGACTAGGCTTGGTGACACTCTGGATCAGTATCAACGGGCGATGGCTTCTACTAATCGGGCGATGGATTTGCTGGATACTCCGATCGCCATTCGCACCGGAGATATTCGGTTGCCCATCAGTTCGATTAAGGGGGCGCTGGAATTTAAAAATGTGACTTTTTCTTACAATCAAAGAAGACCGATTTTACAATATTTTTCCTTGACGCTAATGGCGGGAAAAACTACGGCGATTGTTGGTCCTACTGGTTCGGGAAAAAGTACGTTGGTGAAGTTGATTTTGCGGCTTTACGAGGTACAATATGGTTACATTACTTTGGATGGTATTGAATTAACTCAACTGAATTTAAAAGATTTGCGCAGGGCGATTGGATTGGTGAGTCAAGATATATTTTTATTTCATGGTACGGTGGCAGAAAATATTGCTTATGGCAGTTTTGATGCAACTAATTCTGATATCATAGATGCTGCAAAAATTGCTGAGGCCCATGAGTTTATCGTGCAATTGCCCGATGGTTATGAGACAATTGTGGGGGAACGGGGTCAAAAATTGTCGGGGGGACAACGCCAGCGGATTGCTATTGCAAGGGCTGTGTTGAAGAATCCACCGATTTTGATTCTGGATGAGGCTACTTCGGCGGTGGATAATGAGACGGAGGCGGCTATTCAGCGATCGCTCGA
Organism: Microcoleus sp. EPA2; assembly: GCA_020882975.1. GTDB lineage: Bacteria > Cyanobacteriota > Cyanobacteriia > Cyanobacteriales > Microcoleaceae > Microcoleus. The sequence continues at coordinate 590,123 of JAHRFD010000001.1, forward strand.
ACGAATTACTAAAAATCGGACTACAATTGCGATCGCCCACCGTCTTTCCACAGTGCGTAATGCCGACTGCATTTTTGTCATGGATGAGGGGCTAGTGGTAGAATCGGGACAGCACGAACAACTGATCGAAAATGATGGAGTTTATGCGTCGCTCTGGCGCGTCCAATCTGGTATAAAATAGGAACGCAGGGGTTTTGGGCCTTGGGCATTGGTCATTGGGCATTGGTCATTGGTAATTAGTTATTCACACTCTTCTAATAACAAATAACCAATCACAAATAACCAATCACAAATAACCAATAACAAATAACCGTAAGATATTAGTTTCTATAAGCAAGAAGAGAAAATGTTTCTATTTGATAACCCTGAGTCTAAACCCAACGAAAATAGCTGGAGTCGCAAATTAGATAAGTTTGTGAAAGCTAATCAACATGAATTGGCTGCTTTGGCTTGGGGGCTATTTCTGGAAAGGGGTGAGGAAAGCGAGGAAATTTTGGCCATTGATATTGCAGAAACAGCACGTTTTGTGTATTGTAAAAAAGAGGCGGTTGAGGAGTTGAACCGTCAAGTTAGAAGTCATATTCAGGAAGTTATAGGGGTGTTGAACGCTCACAAGCCTGAGAAGGAAGTGGCGATTTTGGCTATAGGAGAAGGTCAAATTAAGTTGATTCTATTTGAACCTAAGCCGGAACCTCCTGTTTGTTTTGAGGAAGCTGCGGCGGATGTTGATACATTGTTGGCCAAGTTGGAACAGCAGATGGTTGAATATATGAAATAGGACTTAAGTAAGGGTGTTTAGAAACCGGGTTTTTTTACTAAAATATTTGATTCAAACCCTTAATATTTCTGAAAAACCAGGTTTCTTTAGTCCTGTATATATGCCTGCGTAATTCCTGACTAAAGTTGGTTGCGCAGTTCATAAGAATTAATGCGGGATGCGGGAAACTCAGAGACTTTAGTCCTGAGAGGGAAGCGGCGCGGGGGACTTCAGTCCCCGTGTTCTTTCTTTAGTTGGCCGAGTGATGTGGATCTTCTATATATT
>JAHRFD010000010.1 GCA_020882975.1 Microcoleus sp. EPA2
CTTCAAGTCGGGATAGGGCATTGCCACGACTCTAAATGTACGCAGAGAGAAGGTAAGACCACTTGTGGCACATCTCGATGAAGCGTAAAGAATCCCCGCGCGTTTACGCCGGGGAGTATGTCAAACGGTTCCCATCTCGAAAACGGAAAAGGGTAGATCTAAATGGCTGGGTCAATCGCAAATACTAAATTCCGATCGATACTTCACAGTTGAGCTGCAATTGTCCAAAGCTCCACTTTCTAACTCCAACACCATAAAAGCCTCATCGGGAACGTCATATTCACATCGCAAGTTCTTTCTACTAGCAGGAATGAACCCAAAACGCGAATAGAAATTTGGATTGCCGAGCACAAACACTGCGTGAAATCCCGATCGCACACACTCTTTTAAACCATGCTGGATCAGCAAGGTTCCTATACCTTGGCGCTGATATTTGGGAAGAACTGCCACAGGTCCCAAGCCCAGAATCGACAACTCCCTGGAACATTTCTCTACCAATGTAACCGGACTGAAAAAAACCTGTCCGACAATGCGATCGGATTGCACTGCAACAAAGGAAAAGGTAGATCTAATTCCGCGCAATCGATCTACTAAATTTGCCTCATTTGCTCGCCCGAATGCCATCATGTTAACTTCGCGAACTGCTGTTAAATCTTCTGGTTTTTCAGTCCGAATATCCATAATATCGAGTTTAACTTAAATACGATCGCATCACTCTCCTTATTGTGGCACAAGCTGACCAGAAGACAATCGTTTAATCCCCTCCATTGCTGTAGTTTCTCCTGCTTTATCTCCACCCTCGCGGGCATTTTTCAAAGCTCGCTCATAAGATTCCAAAGCTTTAGCATACTGACCTTGACCTTCATAAATCGCACCCATATTATTCAACAAACGTCCCACACTTGTCTTGTCACCGATGGCTTCTAGCATAATCATTGCTTGCTGAAAATAGATCAGAGCTTGACTATCTTTACCAAGTTTCCGAGAAGTAAGTGCCATGTTATTGAGCAAGCGACCGACACCAGCCCTATCTGCTATTTCCCGGCGAATTGCCAAAGCTTGCTGGTAAAATTCCATCGCTCTGTTGAAGTCGCCGATGTTGTAATAGACTCCACCCATGTTATTGAGGGTACGCCCTAAATCTCGTCGATCGCCCTTAGCGGTGCGAATGGTTCGGGCTTGCTGATAAAATTCGATCGCCTTGGCATAATTTCCCTGTTCTCCATACACAGCCCCAATATTGTGAAAAGATTCTCCAATTTCAATTTCATCCTCAGCAGTTTTCGCTAATTCCAAAGCTTCTTGATGCAGTTTCATCGCTTCGGAAAAATTGTCCGCAGCCCGGTTGACAAAACCCAAGAGATTGAGGGTTCGCGCCGTGCTACTCCTAGCGCCGATGTCTCTGTTGATGAGTAAAGCTTGCTGCAAAACTGCTAAAGCTTTGGGAAGCAAACCGATTTCGCCGTAAACTTCCCCCAAATTGTTGAGGGTTTCTCCGATCCCCGGTTTGTCACCTAATTGCTGGCGAATTGCCAAAGCTTGTTCAAAAGCTTGGATTGCTTCCCGAAACAAACCTTGGCGGTGATCCTTTATGCCTTTTTCCAGGAGTGTGTCTGCTTGTGTTTTGGGGTTTGTTGCTTGGGCGCGATCGGTCCCTGGGAAGCGCCTAGGATTTATCATTGGAGCAGATGCCAAAGCCTCTGAAAGGCCTAAGACTGTCAGCGCAGGCGATAGGACAAGAGTTATAGCTGCGACATAGCTGAAGTGGTAAGAGCGGCTGTACACCGAACAAGTCCTCCAAAAGCCAAATTATCTAACTTTCAAGATAGAGCTATTTTGGCTTACTGGCACATTTGTTCTCAGCTAATATCTTCTGAGCTTGCTTAGGGAAAATTCCTTCTCTCACCAAACAGCCATAATCAGTGGCATATTGTTGAGTGCGGAAATCAGAACAGGGTTTTTACTGAATGGAAGTGATGCTTGTTCTGAACTATGCAAGATGATATCTTTTGTGTCAAGTGTGATCCAGGCAATTCCTGACAATACTTGAACTTCTCGATGAGTTTGAGGCACTCTGTATACCTCGTTTTTCATCAGGATAATGCGATTTGGTGCTACTAACTCGGAAGCTGTTTGAAGCATACTATCTCCTGTGAAATTAAATTGTCACCAACCAAAACATCCGAAAATCAAAAGCAATAATTATGGGAGATGTTTATTGGTAATAATGCCGATCGATCCAAGCGCGCATTTCATCATCCGTCGCGGCCCACGTAGAGCTACCAGTCAAGGGATCGAAACAGTGCCACCAACTATTACCATCGCGATCGGCAGTCTGCCAAATTCTCAGTTTATCCCCGCCCACAGCGGCGACTAGCAAAAACTGTCCAATTTGATTCATAGCTGAAAAGAGCCATTGCCCTTGCGGTTTTTTAGCGGATAAAGCTCGAAGGTCAATCCCAAAAAATCTCGATATTTGGGATTTTTGCACTTTTTTATAAGTAGACATAGCCAACACCTAAGTAGTGTTAAATTTCACAAAATTTACAGGCTATATTGGCAAATATTACTATTTTTTACTGCCAAATATAGACAACACAATTTTATGAAAATCAATCTGTTACCTCATGAATTAACCTTAACTCTTTGGTAATTGACAATCAAATCATTGTTTGCATAGATTGTATGAATAAAATCGATACTTCGATTTAGTTAGCTCAAGTTAAGGGAAAAAACTCCCGCTAATGCTGGCTTTGGGGGAGGGGAGACGTTAGCGATCGAGGCGATGGGGGGGAGTTTTCCCTAGTATCAGGATAGATAAGGGGTAGGCACGGGGGCACTACCCCTACAAATTTTGCGAATCATTGAGGATTGCTATGTGTTTAGGAATAAATACCCACAGGCTCTCCCTCCCATGGCTGATTACGAGTTCTCAATTCCCAATTGCTACTTTCCCTAATGTTTGTGTCAGCGTTCATCGGATTTTGATAACTGCCAAAGTTGGATTTCATAACACAAATGCTGGTCAAAAAGTTGGCCTGCTGCCAATCCTTCAACTACCAATTTTTTGAACCAGCGACGAAATATCCAGCGCAAGAGTTTGTGTATGGGCGGAACGGCGATCGCAATTAAGTCTGCAACATAAATCATCGTGTTCAGTCCATACCTGCGGAAAGTATCGACATACAAATCGATGGTGGGCAAAATATGGGCGGAAATATCCTCGGTTTTTACTAAACTAAATCCAGCCTGTTTTAAGGCTCCATGAAGTTCTGTAACAACATGACAATTAGAGAACATTCCCTCTTTATAATTAGCATCAGAGCGCAGCATATCGGCAAGCAACACGTAGCCACCAGGATTGAGGATTTTGGCCGCGCCGTTAGCAATATCAACGGCGGACATATATTGGCTACTTTCGCTAAAGAGGATTAGATCGTAGGATGTGGTTGCTTGAAAGTTTTCAAAGGTTGTGAGGTGGAAGATGGTGCGATCGCCTGTACACTTGAGAAAGCGCTGTTGTTGAAATGGATCGGGTGCGAGCCCTTCGACGGCAAAACCGCGATCGAGCAAATAAGCCGCATTTCCCCCAATCCCACAGCCCACATCCAGGATGCTATGAGTGCCTTGGGGAATGAAATCCAACAGTTTTACAGTATAAGCTTGCTGAGCGATACGTAATCGCGGGAGTGTTAGTTCATCCGCCGGCACAGGTAGAGTTTCCCAATAGCCATAGTGAAGATAGGGGGATTCTGTCAAGCCCAAATAGTAATTAAGCGCTGCATTTTGGTAGCGAGTTACGTTAGAAATTTCGATGGATTTTGGCTGGGACATTGGAAAAATTCCGTAATTTTTATGGTTTCGGGCAGGGTTGAAATTCTTCCCAGCGGTTGCATACTTGTTCATAGCACTCAACCGGCTAAATTGCCAAATTTTGCAACAAATTGATATCTATGTGATTATTGGCAAGCAGTATAAAAATAATTGCTGTTTCAGGTTGGTAGCTAGCAATGATTTGACTCAGAGATGTAATAATTTGATTACAGTTGGGGGAGGGTATCGGAGTCGTACCGAACTTTCCCCCTTACGTCTGATGTGTGTTTGTCATTTCTAGGCGATCGATATACGGGGATATTACCACTATTTTGAATATTTGACAAAAATAGCTCTTAAAAATTCAGCAGGCGGGCTTCATACAGCATTTGCTGTTTCACGTACAGATCGAAGAAAATGAACGATCTCTTGCATAACTGAAGACAATTGTAGAATCTCAATATCTTTATTAGTCAATCGATCGATAATTTCTGAGGGATTGTGAATTATTTCCGATTGAGAAATCAATTCTTCTAAAGTTTCTTTAGGTTTGAGCGCGGCGCGAGCGAGTATATCTTGATGCGGTATGTATCCTAGCAACCGCGAAAGCAAAGACACATCTTTAAAAAAAATAATTTCCATTTCAGGAACTGCCATAACTACTTTGAATGGCGTATTGATAGAGACGCTTTCAACTGTTTCTTCAATATCTTTGCGGCGTTGTTCAACTAACTCCGATACCACTGAATCTGCATCCACTACAATAACAACTGGTACTCGCCGACGCACTACTAAAGAACGAGCTAGTGACTCGACAGCAGATACTCCACCAGCAGCAACAACTCCCACATCAGTGAGTAAATTTGCTGGTAGCACAGTTTGAAGTATTTGTGCATCTAAATGACCTTCACAAACAATGTAAGTAATCATGGGATATCTCGCTCTATAACGTTGTAATCAGGCAGTCCATCTTCAATATATGCACGATATTTTAGAATTAATAATTGACAGATATTTTCATTGTCTAACGCATATTTTATTTCTTCTCCATTCCACAGTAAGATTGCTTGTGGTGACGAAAAACAAGAGAGATTGCGGGCTGGAAGTGTAAAGCCAGTCCGACTAAAAACCAATCCAACTACACCAGAAGGACGGCGTAAAAGCTGATTACGGAGCTTAGCAATAGGAGCAATATTAACTTTTGTTTCGTCGGCAAAGTCTTTGCTTTCAACTAAACAAGAAAGTCCTAAACAATGGACAGCGCCATCAATTTGTTCAACTTCCTCATCAAAAAGTTTCACGCTGTAAGGCCACCTTACCTGTGCGCCATCAAGTTGAAATGCTCGTAAAACTAGGTACTCAAAGGCTTGGCCCGCGTCCCATCCTGGGGTGCTACGATTCTCGATATTGTCCCATAGATTTCGTAACTCATCCCATTGGAGCGATTGAATCATCCTTTCATAGTCTTTTGACGCAACCAAGTCTAATACTCCAAACAACTACACGCTTCTAATATTGTATGTCACTACACTATCACATCTTGCTGTAGGCATAGCCCGATCGCCAATATCTCCTCATTTTCATAATCTTTTCATTTTTACTGGTTTTATGCTAAATTAAAACAATGAAAGAATTATGAAAAATCAGAATGAATCATCAAGCGTTCTGCCGTAAAACCTATCAAATTGGTATAGTCGGGCTATTACTAGGAGTTTGGCTCAGCGGGTGCAGCAGTCCGACAACAGGGCCTCAAACCAAGCAAAATGGCGATTCTAGCGCCACTGCTAGCGATTCGACCAAAAAAGATAAAAAAGTAATTCTTACCACCTTTACCGTCCTGGCAGACATGGCTCAGAACGTTGCGGGGGATAAGGCGATTGTTCAATCCATCACCAAGCCTGGGGCGGAAATTCACGGCTATGAAGTTACACCTAGCGACTTAAAACGCGGGCAAAATGCTAATTTGATTTTGGAAAACGGACTCAACTTAGAGCGCTGGGCAACCCGATTTTACAACAGTCTCCCTAAAGTTTCTCACATTACTCTAAGTGAGGGAGTCTCACCAGTAAATATTGCAGAAGATGCCTATCGTGGCAAACCTAATCCCCACGCTTGGATGTCTCCTAAAAATGCTTTAATTTATGTCGAAAATATTCGCAAGACATTAGGAAATCTCGATCCGGCTAACGCTGCAATCTACGACGCAAATGCAGCAAAATACAGCCAGCAAATAAAGGCGATCGATGCCAAACTCAAACAAGCTATTTCAGCCATTCCCCCTGACAAACGTTACATAGTAACCTGCGAAGGAGCTTTTTCCTACATCGCCCGCGATTACGGCTTAAAAGAAGTTTATCTGTGGCCGGTTAACGCCGAACAACAAGCCACACCAAAACAAGTGGAACGGGTGATTAATACAGTCAAAGCTAACCAAATACCGGCTGTATTTTGCGAGAGTACCGTCAACAATGAAGCACAGCTTCAGGTAGCAAAGGAAACAGGCGCAAAATTTGCCGGGGTGTTTTATGTCGATTCCCTGTCTCCCCCCGATGGGCCCGCATCAACCTATCTTAAGTTACTTGAATACAACATCAATACTCTGATAAAAGGGTTACAGGGGAATAGGTAATGGGGAATGGGGAATTGATAATAAGGAGAAAATCAGATGAATGAAATCGGCATTGATATTGAGAATGTGACAGTTGCCTATCATGGCAAAGTAGCCTTGCACAGCGCCTCGCTGCAACTTAAAGCAGGGACGATTTGCGGTTTGGTGGGGATGAATGGCGCGGGAAAATCGACGCTGTTTAAGGCGATTATGGGGTTTGTGAAGCCAAACACGGGACGAATTTTAATTAATGGGTTGCCGATTAGTCAAGTGCAAAAACGCAATCTGGTTGCCTATGTCCCTCAGTCGGAAGAGGTAGATTGGCATTTTCCGGTGAATGTTTATGATGTGGTAATGATGGGACGCTATGGGTATATGAATCTGCTGCGGATTCCTGGGGCGATCGACAAACAAGCTGTGCGAGAAAGTTTGGAAAGGGTGGAAATGTGGCCGCTGCGCGATCGGCAAATCGGAGAGTTATCGGGTGGACAAAAAAAACGCACCTTTTTTGCGCGGGCTTTGGCGCAACAGGGTACGGTTTTACTGTTAGATGAACCCTTTGCCGGAGTCGATATCAAAACTGAGAAGATGATGATTAACCTGTTGATGGAACTGCGTCAAACAGGACATACAATTCTGGTTTCAACTCATGATTTAGAATCTATTACCACATTTTGCGACCAAGTAGTATTAATTAATCGCAGCATTCTCGCCTATGGTAACACCTCTGAAGTGTTTACAGAGGAAAATATTTCCCGCACTTTTGGGGGTGCTGTGGGGAGTTTTTCGTTTGCCAAAAATCGGTTAATTAAAGTCAATCGGGAGGAAAAATAATGGATTTAATTCAGTGGTTTGCAGCACCTTTGCAGTATGAATTCATGGTGAAGGCGATTTTAGTCAGCGCTTTAGTAGGGCTGGTTTGTTCTGCGCTTTCTTGTTACATGACTTTGAAAGGATGGGCTTTGATGGGCGATGCGGTTTCTCATGCGGTGATGCCGGGAGTTGTGATTGCTTATGTGTTGAATATTCCTTTGGCGGTGGGGGCTTTTTTGTTTGGGGTGGGTTCGGTAATGGCGATCGGCTTTATCAAAGCCCAAACTCGCGTTAAAGAAGATACGGTAATCGGTTTAGTGTTTACGGGATTTTTTGCCTTTGGTTTGGTTTTAATTTCTAAAGTCAGAAGTTCGATAGATTTAACCCATATTTTGTTTGGCAATGTTTTGGGTATTTCGGATGCTGATATTACTCAGACTGTAATTATTAGTGTCATCACTTTAGTAACTTTGGTAATTTTACGCAAAGATTTAGTGTTGTTTTGTTTTGACTCTACTCACGCGCGATCGATCGGTTTAAATATCACTTTTTTGTATTACGTGTTGCTGTCTTTGCTATCCCTGACTGCGGTGGCGGGACTTCAGACTGTAGGGATTATTTTAGTGGTAGCAATGTTGGTGACTCCGGGGGCGACGGCGTATTTATTGAGTGATAATTTTGACCATATGACGTTAATTGCGATCGCCACTGGTGTCTTTTCTAGCGTCATGGGAACTTACATCAGCTACTATATTGATGGTTCCACAGGCGGATGTATTGTGGTGCTGCAAACGCTACTGTTTGTGTTGGCGATGATTTTTGCTCCCAAACACGGTTTGTTAGTTAAAGCTCGGAATTCCCAAACCATGAGCGAATAAAGCAGGAATTAATTATGTTTATTTCTTAGTCCGCGGAGGCGGACATTGTTTGTGTAGCAGCGGTTTCAACCGCCGATCGATGGAGAGGAAACTATTCACTAAACTCAATATTTTCATACAAATCTGCCAGTGAAACCTCCACAGAAATAGAGTTTAACATCAGCCGATCGCCAATAACACCATATTCCGAAAAAATCCACTTATTCGCATCAGTTTTCGAGTATTGTTCAACCTTTAGCCGATATTGGTCGATTAATAAATACTCCTGAAAACTGGGAATACTGCGATAGGCGGCAAACTTTTCATCTCGATCGTAAGCTCTAGTACCCTTAGATAGTACCTCAGCAATGAACACAGGATTGGTAATTGTATCTGTCCGTCCCGATTGCAACTCGACTGGTTTCGCCACCACCATCACATCTGGATAAGTGTAATTATTAAGGTGGGGAATCCAAAGTCGCTGATCCGATGCAAAAATACTATAAGGTTTACCCTTAAGGCTCACCCTCAAAATAGCGTTTAAGATGCTCGTAATTTCATTGTGATTGGGTGTGCCACCAGCCATCAAAACAATCTCCCCATTGATAAATTCATGCCTATCTAGAGAATTGACTTCAGCTTGTAGATATTCTTCTGCCGTGTAGGTTTTGGTTTCAACTTGCGCGATCATATACAAGGTTATCCTTTAATCTACTCATTTCAGTTTATCTTAAAAATCAGGTTAATTCAATCTAAAACTCGATTTATTCATATCATTACTTTGTGGAACAAGCCGGAAAGCCTGTTCCACAAACAATGAGTCCGATCGCACTTCACAAACTTAGCGCAACGGCACAAAGTTATAGCCAGAGCTTCCTCCGAGTTTAACTTGTACTAAAATGGGCTTACCCGCCCGATCGCCTGTTGACAAAAACTTCACTTCTTCGCTTGCTCCCATTGCCGAGAAATTCGGATTTTTGAGTGCTTGTTGCAACCCTTCCCGCGTATTACTTTGCTTCAATCCCGCGATAACAGCTTGAGTCGCGTCAAAACTGGTTGCGGTTCGCCAATTTACTACTCCTCCCCACATCTGGCTGGCATTTTTGGGGAAAGTGCTACCTGGATTAGTGTCAGGATGCCAGGGAACAGGCAAAACCAGCCCGTCAACGCTCTTTTGCCCATCTTTTAAAGTTTGAAAGGTATACATTGTCGTGCTGCCGTAGAGTGGCAATTTGCCTTGATTGGTGCGAGCCAAAGAAATCGCGCGATCGATGCGATCGATGTGGGGTGCTAACATCAATCCTTGTGCGCCTTTGCTGACAGCATCGGCGATCGCACTTTCGGGATTAAAAGAAGGGACTGAAAAGTCGCAAACAGTAGGAACTAATTTACCTCCAGCCGCAGTCAGAGCAGCCACAAATTCATCTTTAAATGATATGTTATCCGGTGCTTGGGAGTCATAACAAATAGCAATATTAGTTTTGCCTGTTTTGACTGCATATTCTGCTAAGGGAGCCGCCATGATGCTAATATTGGGGACTGTCCGAAAGATGTAACTGCCAAATCCTGATAGGTTATTAGCAAAGCTAGTCGGTGTCACCATTACCAATTTTTCTTGCTGATATATCGGAGCAGCTTCGAGAGATGCATTGCTAGCATTGTGTCCAATTACTGCTAGTATACTCGCATCTTGTGTCAAGGTCTTGGCAACATCTCTGACAACTTCTTGACTATTGTCATCGTTGACAATTTTTACTTGCAGTTGTGCGCCATTTATGCCACCGCTAGTATTGATTTGCTCCTGAGCTTGGGCTACACCTCGGAGGATTTCTTGGGCGACGTTAGGGTTGCTACCAATGGGGACGCTGACAGCAATTTTTAAGGCAGAACCATTGCTGGCTTTGGCATTATTTAAATAGATTACCGTTTCTGGATCGTTGCGATTTTGTTGCAGCGAAGCCTGAAATTTTTGCACAGCTTCTTTGTACTCTCCTTTGGCAAAAGCTGTAACGCCTGCTTGTTTGTCTGGTGTGGTTTGGGATGTCACCAATATCTGATTTCCTAAACTAATGCGAGTGGCGATCGCACCCGATGGACTCGCACCCGATTTAGATGTAGGTGTATCTGAACTTTTGGAAGCGAATAAACTTGGAAGGAATTTGGATGCGCCAAATCCAATTAAGCCTAAAATAATGATAAAAACAATGGGCGGCGGACTTTTTCTTTGGTTAGTATCTTGATACATAATTTATTCTCCTTATTGTTTAATTAATTTCCCATATATTCGGATATTGGGAGAAGCAAGGGAAGCGAGAGGAGTAGCGAATATTGTTAACATAATCAAACCAGCGGTATAAGTCAATTCATATAATTCATTACTTGATTTCATAAAAGTCATAATAAATGCTAGGCTGATGATGGCACTACAAGTAAGTGCGATCGACTTTGGTAAATTCATGTAGTTTCCTTGAGCTATTCGTGTCATTAATCATCCGAGGACTTTAGCTATGAGCCAGGGAATTCATTCCCTGGCGGACTGGCGGACTAATAGGCAGAACCTAGAAACCATTATATTCAGGTATCTAGCAGCATAAATTTACCGTATAAATAACACACTTAACAAAGTTAAAATCGTGCATCCAAACACCGCTTCAAATGTATATCTTCGCGAAGGTTTGTAAGGGGAAGAATGCCAGACGCGCAGTTCTCCATTAAAGCCGCGCGAGGCTAAACTCAAGGAAACTTGACGGTAGTTTACCAAAGTTCGCTGAAGTAATTGGCCGATTAAAATGCCTAAACTGCGCATTCCTAGTTTCCAAGTGCGGTAGCCACAGCGAGAGTTTTGGGCTACCCAAAGTTCCTCGGCGATCGCCCATAAGCTAAAAATAAACCGATACATCAACAACAGCAATTCTGTCAGCAAGGGCGGAAACCGCAATTGTCGGAGAATTTGCAAGGTTTCTGTGAATGGCACCGTCAGCAGGATGAAATACATACAGCTTGTCGATGCCAAAGTGCGCGGCAATAACAGGCTCACTTGGTATAATCCAGTGTTGCTCACATACAGATAAAAATTGCCGATGCTAATCCCCCAACCTTGCCAAATATCCGCGTGTATTGCCTGGATTTGATTTAACTGAATTGCACCAATAACAAACGCAGGCAAACTTGTGAGTAAAAACATCAACGGTAGCGACAGCAACCGCAGGTAAAGTTTCCCTGGAATGCCCGCATAGATGACGATCCAGACTGCTAACCAAAGGGCGATCGACAATTGGACGATCGCCCCAGAAACCAGAGACAGAATCAAAAGGGCGATCGCAAAGGATAATTTGTGAGTTGGCGGCAACCCGCGCAAACGATTAGTGTAAGCCAGACTATCAATCTGATGATTCATGCCAAAGTCTTCCAGTCCGCGCAGGCGGACTTTGTTTGTGTAGAAGCGAATTCTATTCGCCGTTTATTCACCGTTTATTCGCGATTCATTCCAACGGCGATTTATCATCAGATTTCTGAGATTCCGTGCGCCCTTTATAAAGCCCGATCGCATATCCGATCGCACCAGCCCCCAGTGCAGCTTGAGTTGCAAATAATAGACTAGCAATTTCGCCACTAGCAGGCTCAAACAAATGATTGAACCAAGGTTTATAATCCGGTTGAATTTCCGTAATTGCTTTCTGAGCCTCCCCATCAGCGCCGCCATATTCACCCCGTACAAAAACTAGAGGAATAACAGTAAGGCCAATAACACCAATTACTAACAGCCAATTTTGTTGTGAAGTAGCTGGCTGATTTTTCGTCGGTTTTTGATTCATCACTTAAGACTCCTGTTTCAATAATTTCAGAATTTCCAACTCCGGTTGCCCGTAAGAATGCAGCCAATTCCACACCAATAAAGTCAGCAATCCCTCACTAATAGCCAGGGGTACTTGAGTAATCGCAAAGATGCCAGCAAACTTGATAAACGAAGCCAAGAAACCACCATTCGCCGCCGGAAAAGCTAACGCCAACTGCATCGAAGTCACCACATAAGTCAGCAAATCAGCCAAAGCTGCGCCACAAAAAATTGCCACCCGTTGCCTACCAGTTCTCATCAGCAACTGATAGATAAAATACGCAGCAAACGGGCCAACAATCGCCATCGAAAACATATTAGCTCCCAGCGTTGTCAGCCCGCCGTGGGCCAACAAAACCGCCTGAAAAAGTAACACTAAAGCACCCAGTACCGCCATTACAGAAGGGCCAAACAAAATCGCACCCAAACCCGTACCCGTTGGGTGAGAACAACTCCCCGTTACCGAAGGAATCTTCAAAGCAGAAAGCACAAAAGTAAACGCGCCCGATAAAGCTAATAATAGTTTAAGTTCCGGGTGTTTTGTGGTAATTCGGGCGATCGCCCGCAAACCTACCACAAAAAAAGGCAACGCCACAATCCACCAAAACGCAGCCCATTGCACAGGCAAAAAACCTTCTGAAATGTGCATAGCAGCGGCCGGTGTCGCCGAACCCAAAACCAGATAACAACTCAAGCCAGCCATCAATCCCAGACTGACAACTTTGCGACTTTGCGCCTTCATCAAGTACCTCGCAGATGAGACTAATTAAACCAACGCATCGGCGGGCATCCTGACTCAAAAAGCTAGAGGGCTTTCATTACAGTTGCGGGACAGCGTTGGACTTCCACCAAACTTTCCCCATTACCTCCAATGGCTGCTCCCCATTAGAACCGACTTGTTAGATTGAGTATAGTCGATCGCGCAAATCTGGACTGATATTTTACAAAAATTATTCAACTTCAGTAGATCAAAATTACCTATCATCGCTCTATTCTCTTTTCTTCTCTGCTTCTCCTTCGCGTCCTTAGCGTCTTCGCGGTTCGTTTAATAAATAATAATTACCAATTACCAATTACCCATTACCAGGTAAATATCACCAAACAGAGAAAGGCTATAATCTTAAGTAAGTTTGGAGGAAAGCCCCAATGTTAAAGTACAACTTGCCGAGGAACTTGCCCTCAGCCGACGAACTACCAGACTCCGATGAAACACCTGTGGATAACGAACTGCAAGAACTAATACCAGGGTTACTAAAAGCAATCCTGCTCATACTTTGGTCAGAACGAATGGACTGGTTTTTTGGCATAGATATGGGTATTTATCATCACCCAGACGAACCAGCCATTGTCCCTGATGCTTTCTTAAGTTTAGGAGTAGAAAGGTTTTACGACGAAGAATTGCGTCCCAGTTACGTGCTGTGGGATGAAAATGTCATGCCACTTTTCGTGCTAGAAGTTGTTTCCCCAACATATCGCAAGGAATACAGCACTAAATTAGACTTTTATCAAGATTTAGGCGTACTTTATTACGTCATTTATTCTTCCCGTCGCCGTCGCAAACCTCATTTGGAAGTACACAAGTTAGTCAACGGGAAGTACGAGTTACAGCTAGGAAATCCTGTTTGGATGCCAGAAATAGGCCTGGGAATTGGTTGTGAAAGGGGAAACTATTCTGGGGTGACAAGAGAGTGGTTGTATTGGTATGATGCTGATGGCACACGCTATCTGACACCTGAAGAACAAGTGAAACAATCAGCGCAACTTCTTCAACAGGAAGCTCAGCGCGCCCAACAGGAAGCTCAGCGTGCCCAACAAGAAGCTCAGCGTGCCCAACAGGAATCCCAGCGTGCCCAACAGGAATCCCAGCGTGCTGAACAATTAGCTCAACGTTCCGAACAATTAGCTCAACGATTGCGAGAGTTGGGAGTCGATCCTGATAATCTCAATTAATTGCAAAACTTCGTTCTTAGAACCCCGACTTCTTCAAGAAGTTGGGGTTTTATAGCAATCCTAAATCATTCATGAGGATTTGTAGGGGTAGTGCCCCTGTGCCCACCCCAGCATAAGCGGGGGCAACCACGGGGCCAAGAGCCCCTACTCTATTTTGTTATTTCTGCGGGCATTTCGGATGAAGGCCACCCTGCAAACAAATATAAGCAATTTGACTTTGCTCTAAATTTTTAGCATCACCAAAATCAACTCCTTGCAATCTACCCGATTTAGCACCCCCAGGACTTTGAATAAATTGATCCGAAGTATCTTTCCCTATAAACACCGCACCTTTAAAATTCGCTCCGGCTACATTCGCGCCCCTAAAATCAGCCAAACTCACGTCCGCATTCCGCAAGTTAGCATTTTGCAATCTTGTATCTTTTAAATTAGCGTTTGTGAGTTTAGTTGAACTCAAATCAGCTTTTTGCAAGTTGGCACCGTTCAAATCTGCACCGGATAAATTAGCACCTTGCCATTCTGATTTTTCTAAATTGGTCAAGGACAATTGAGCGCCTTGAGCCTTAACTTTCCCCAAACGCGCACCTGATAAATTCGCTCCATAAAAATTCGCACTCCCGATATCTGCACCAGTAAAACTAGCATCTTTTAACATAGCTTGCTGCAAATTTGTCCCGATTAAAATAGCACTGCTAAAATTAGCTGAATTCAAATTGCCATTGGAAAAATTAGCTTTGTTCAAGACAGCGCGCACAAAGCTAGTGCGATTCATTACAGCACTATTCAAAAATGCTCCGGTCAAATTTGCCCCTTCAAAATTGGCTCCACTCAAGTCAGAAATCCAATCGTCAAATGTACCTGGTCGCCTGTCTTCTCCGGTGCCATAGAAGCGAGTTCCCTGCAAGCTGGCATTGGTTAGACTAGCATTTTTTAGCTTAATTCCAGACAAGTCAACTTTGTCTAATACTAATGTAAATTGACCAGGACCGGCCGCACTTTGGCTTAAATCAGTGCGACTCAAATCTACGCCGTTGAGCTGGCTGCTATACACTGTGAGAATTTTGCCGATCGCCCTTTGTACTGTGCGCTGACGGACTGCGGCTAACTCCCGTTCCTGGGTCTTACCGCCGTAGCGGAGGGAATCGAGGTCGTTGCTAAAAGCTTGGTTTAACCGCTGCAAGTAAGGCAAAGATGAAGGTCCGGTACTGACTAAAGCTTGCTGGATCGCATCTAGCATAGTGCGATTGTCTTCTTGAGCTAGTAAATCGGTTAGCAGCGGTACGGCGCGGGAGTCTTCCACTGTTCCCAAGGCTAAAATTGCCGATCGCCGCCCGGAGGTCCCGTTACCAGAATTAGGAGATAATTTATTAACTAAAGCTAAAAATATTTCGTCATTTCGCTGCCGAGAATCTCGTAAATTTGCTTGACTTTGAATATAGACTTGAGTGCCAATAAACAGAGTGAAAATCAATCCCGCAGTACCAATGGTAGCAATCACTAAAGTCGCCCCCGGATGTTGGCGAATCCAGTGCCACAAACTGTCATTTTCTGTGGTCTGTGTTTCGGGAGTCAAGACCAAAGCGGCAATCTGGGCATCTTCCTCAGTCCAATCTTGACTTTTCACCGGAGTGATAGATGATTCGTTGGATTGAGCATTGACGACCAAAGTATTCGCGAGGCGATCGTGTCCAGTTTTTCCGTGGTGGCGAAAAGCAAAAGCCCCATCTACCAGTATTGCCAAGCCACCAAGCCCCCCTAAAATGATCAAATCTGGAAAAGCACCACTCAAGCGCCACAAGCCGTAAGCGACACCCAGAGGCACTCCCCAGCGTCCCAAACTTTCCCGAATCAGGACTCGCACCAAACCCGGAGGAGTACCCGAAGCTGTGACAACTTTCACCCCAAACCAGCGTTTAGGCAGAGTTTGACCGGTTCTGGCGAGTAAAAACAGTTCCCAGGCTGCCAGAACCGCTGGTGCCATCAGCGCCGCGGACCAGAATAGATTAGTCAGGGGTGCGACTCTGGGGTTGCGATCGCGCACAGGAATCCCTAAAGTACGGGAAACTGTCTCAGAGGCTGCTGCTATTGAGGAGTTGAGTGGCACTGTTTGAGCATCCCGATTCACCAAGGCCCCGATACTGAAGGGAACTAGGGCACTAGCTGCGACTAAGGAAATTTCAACTACCCAAGCGCCACACCTGCGCACCAGCAGTGGCATTTGCTTGGATTGTGAGGGCCAAGACGGATCGGGTTGATTAATGCCACTGGGGGCGGTGGGGCTAGCCATATTCAAAATTTCCTATTAATTGTCGTTAGTATTTGAGGAATCTGGAGTAATTATCAATTTATACGCTATGTAGACTAGCACTCCCAGAAGGGCAAGGGTCATCAGGGCAGAAATTAGCTGTACAACTGTATTGAAGACTGTCAGGAGAATTATCGCCCCTACGCCAAAGACTGCTACTTGACCTAGTTTGGGGAGGCTTTGAAATTTATGGAGAAACTGATTGTAGTAGGTTTGGACGGCGGGGTAGTTGTCTAAATTAATTTTAATTAGTGGCGATCGGTCTAGTCTAGCTTTTAGTTCTCCGAATGCTTGCTGCCAGTTGAAATTATTTTGATAATTCATAAAAAAAAATTGGGGAGTTACTTTAACTGTACCTTTGTCATTCTAGTACGGTCACATTGATAACAGTCACAAGAGCGTGTTCGGAATCGCCGATCGTCCTCTACCCTCAAAGAAGTGGAAACTTCCGCTATTGTGTTGGGATCAATAAGGATAAATATGAAGATACACTATCCGTGCGATCGCGCCAGACCGAGGTTAAGGTCGATCGCCACTTTAACCTTGGCAATGATTTTAGCTGCTGCCGGCACTGTGAGGAGCCAACCGTTACAAATTGCTCCGGGATTTCCCGAACCGCTGAATATGTCTGGAGTTTCCGGTGGCCCCAACAATAGTGGCGATTGCGGTTTTGTCACCCCAGGGCCAAACCACGTCATCGAAGTAACCCAAGATTTACCTCACTGGCAGATTGCAGTTCAAACCGCAGGAGCTCCGAGTTTGATAATTCAAGGGCCCAGGGGGCGTTTCTGCGTCCTACCGGCCAATGCGGCTGCGACAACGGTAGAATTTTCCGGTTATGGGGATAAGGGAACCTATACTATTTTTGTGGGCGATCGGGCTCAAGGTCAACACCCCTATTCTCTCTCTATTTCTCAGAAAAAACGAAACTAAAAAAAACAACTGGACTTTAGATCAATATTTGTAATTGGGCATAGGGCATCGAGAAACAGTCAGGTTTGTAGTCATAACTTAAGTCCTCAATGCATGATTTGTTCCCTCACCCACTTACGAAACAATCTGAGAGTTTGACTCGTACCCACCGTTTGACTTTGTTCGCAATATTGAGAAATAGCTTCAACTATTGGCAAATTGGGAAATATTAAACTAATTTCAGATCCCACATATTTCCCATCTTCAAGCACATTAATTTCAAGCTGATTATTTTCATACCGCCAAATCTCCGGTACTCCCAGCGCCTCGTAAGCATCTAATTGAGTCTTGGAAGTTAGATCCACTTCAATTGCCAAATCCGGTGGCGGATCGATAGTTAAATCAACGCGCTTTTTACCAATCATTCGAGCATAATTCTGAATATAAAAACAGTTGTCAGGCTCAATTCCCTGCAACATACTCTTGCGCTTGAAAGTAGTCGAACCAAAACATTCTCGATCGAGTTCGAGTTCTTCGAGTAGAATCTTGACCATATCGCCAATAATTTCTTTATTAAATTCGTGTTCTGGTAGTGGCATCCTAATCTCCAAACTTCCTTGACTGTAAGCTATTCTAGAGGCACGGTGTTCTCCCAACTCATCTAAAATTGCTTCAAATTCCTGCCAGTTGATATCATGGAACAAGACTCTATGTCCAGGGGGTATACTAATTTGTCTTAATTGCAGAGTTACCATTTCAACCTCCGATTTATTTAAGTTTATGATAACTTGTTTGTAATGGGAATTGGGAAGCGGGCCTGGTTGACTTTTAACCCCTAACCAACAACCAATAACTATTCAACTATTTTTTGCTGTTGATAAAGTTGCTTAAACTTCCGCTGCTGCTCATTATGATCTACGATGCGATCGGGATAAGGAAGAAATTTGCGTTCTAAGGGCAAAATATTTCCGCTTAGCAAAAGTTTCGTATCTACTCTGCGCAATTCAGGAACCCAGTGCCGAATATATTCACCTTCCCGGTCAAATTTTTGAGCTTGACTCGCGGGATTAAATATGCGTAAAGGCTTCGGGTCCATACCACTCGATGCACTCCACTGCCAGCCACCATTATTAGCAGAAAGGTCGCCATCTATCAATTTTTGCATAAAGTATTTTTCCCCCCACTGCCAGTTAATAATTAAATCTTTAGTGAGGAAACTAGCGACTA
The DNA here is from genome assembly GCA_020882975.1 of Microcoleus sp. EPA2. Classification (GTDB taxonomy): domain Bacteria; phylum Cyanobacteriota; class Cyanobacteriia; order Cyanobacteriales; family Microcoleaceae; genus Microcoleus. The sequence goes on from JAHRFD010000010.1 coordinate 18,321, forward strand.
TCATCCGGCACCGATTGTGCATCCAACCAGTCTGATTCAACTGCCGCATTGCCGCATCTACAATCGGATAGCCAGTTTTGCCTCTACACCAGGCTTGAAAAAGTTTTTCATCATTTTCCCAAGGAAAGTCTTTGAAGGGTTGACGGTAGGGCCCATCTGCTAATTCAGGAAAATTATACATCGCGTGTTGATAAAATTCTCGCCACGCTAATTCCTGTTGCCAAGTGCGGATATTTTTCTGCCCTTCTTCGTTGGGGCAATTATCCATTAATCTCTGGGTAGCTTGCCAAACTGTGCGAATGCCGATGGCACCAAATTTGAGAGCAGGGCTGAGTTGGGATGTGCCATTAATTATGGGAAAATTACGTTGGTCTTGATATTCGTAAATTGCCAAATCACAAAATTCTTCCAATTTTTCTTGCGCTGCATTTTCTCCAGGTTCTATTAACAATGGATTTTCCCAAATAAAGCCCAAATCTCTGGCGCTGGGCAATATTTCCATTGCACCGGCTTGGCGTGCAATTTCTGCTTCTGCTGCGGTTAATCCTGTCATTTCTTCTAAAGAAATGATGGGCAGTGTCTCTACTGGTTGGGTTTTGGGTAGGCTGTTCCATTTTTTCCAAAATGGTGTATAAACAGTATAGGGATTTCCCGTGCCTGTACGAAGTTCCTCCGGGGCGTGCAGTAGTTGATCCCAAAAATTTTTGACTTGAATTCCTATTTGTGCTAGGGCATTTGATACTGCCAAATCACGTTTTTTTGCATAGGGTTCCACATCCCAGTTCCAAAATACTGCTTTGGCATTTATAGCTGTGGCTAATCTGGGGATGGCTTCACTAGGTTGATCTTGAATTATCAGTAATTGACTGCCAGATTCGGCGTAACTTTGCTGAAGTTTTTGTAAACATCCCATCATGTATGTGACTCTGGCGGGCGCTACGTCATCTAGATTGAGGAGATGGCGATCTAGACAGAAGAGACCTACTACTTTCGGGCTTTGTTGCCTTGCTGCTGCTAGTCCGATGTTATCACAAATACGCAAATCTCGGCGATGCCAAAATAAAATTAGATCAGACATTCGATTTTAGATTTTAGATTTTAGATTTTAGGTGTGAGAACAACCTCCACGGCTCAATCCGGGAGATTGTCAGCAAATCATTTTAATTTAAAAAAGGACGGGCTAGGAAGAAGCTAGAAATAGATTTTGCATCAATTGGTTCCCCAGATAAAATCGCTTTTTCTAATTCTTCAGGAGTGAATAAAACGGTTTCCATGTCTTCATCATCGTCTTGTGCTGGTGGCTTGTCCAGTTTTTTCAAATCTAGGGCTAAAAAAGCATAAATGATTTCATCTGAATAACCGGGGGCTAGCAAAAATTCCCCTAATTTTTGCCATTTACCCGCGCGATATCCTGTTTCTTCTTCGATTTCGCGTTTAATGGTTTCGGCGGGGTTTTCATTAATTTCTATGGTACCAGCGGGAAATTCTAAAATTCGCCCTTGAGCCGCAAAACGATATTGTCGCACCAAGACAAGTTTACCTTCGGGGGTTACTGGTACTGCTAGGGCTCCGCCTGGGTGGCGAATACATTCCCATTCGCCTTCGGCACCGTTGGGAAGCCGGAGAGTGGCTACGTCAAAATTAAATTTGCGTCCTTGGTAAAACAGGCGTTGTTTCAGGATTTTGGGTAGTTCTCGATCGCTCGACATAAGCAACAAATGAATAGTTTGAGAGTACACTGATTTATGACATCATATCAAATCCGGTTGCATGGGCATGGGAAATTGGGAATTGAGAAGTGATAATTAGTTTTGTGTGTTTTCTAGACTATCATTTTTTCTATTCCCGAAAAATCTGCCGTTTTGACCATTTGTCCGATCGCACTTCCTGTCACCGGATGCACCCAATCCGGGGCAATTTCTGCCAAAGGCACTAATACAAATGCTCTTTCGGTCATTCGGGGGTGAGGCAGAGTCAGCGTGGGAGTTTCTAGGACTAAATTATCATATAACAGCAAATCCAGATCGAGGGTTCTGGGTCCCCATTTTTCTTGGCGAATTCGATTAAATTTTATTTCTATTTCTAGTAACTTGGCTAGCAGTTGTTGTGGTTCTAGGGTAACTTCTAGGATGGCACAGGCGTTGATGTAATCGGGTTGTGGTGGCCCGACAGGGGCTGTTTGATACCAGCTTGAATGAGATTTTACTTCTATTTCTGGGGTGTTGTTTAGAGTTTCGATCGCGCTTTTGAGAATTGTCAGGGAGTCCCCTAGGTTGCTACCGAGGGCGATGGCACATTTTGTTGATTGCATTGGAAGTTGAATTGGAATATTTTAACCGCAGAGAACACAGAGAACGCAGAGGGAGATAAGAGAGATGAATAAGTCTCGATGGTTCGGTCACAAATTGTTTTAATTTTAGCTTAATTTATGCTTAATGTTTGTTGATTATACTTGATAAGTATCAGTGTTTAATTTTGAAATTAATGAGTTGTTACCGTCTCCTTTTGTCTGCCTTGATTCTAGTCACTATTAATTTGACATCAAGTACATCGATCGCCTTTGGTGAAACTAAGGAGAGCTATCTTACCGTAAATTCCGATGATAGTCAATCTTTTGCCAATTTAGTGCAGCAGGCGGAAGATTTAGCGAAGGAGTCCATCGCCCAAGAATTTCAAAACAATCCCGGATTGACACAGGTGACGATTATAGTTACAGCGGATCGCAGCAGACGAATGGTTCCTGTTTTGCGATCGAGAGTATCTCGCAACCAGTGGCAGAAAGATTCCAGAATCGAACAGTGGACTAGATATTTTGCTGATGCTAAATACCTCTTGGGATTTAGAGAGGGCAATATCTCATCCTCAAATTCTGGGCCTTCGCAAACTATTAACGTACCTGCACCCAGCCGACCGGCCGACCGACAAAACGATCCAGGCTTTCGAGATGACTAATACGACATTGGGCATGGGTAACAAATAAGAAATAACCAATCATTAACCAAAACATAATTTTACTTTAATTAACCTTCAGGTTAACTGTCCTTAATATAACCGCGATAAAATCTCCTACAGAATCATCAGATTAGGGATGTTGGGTTGAACAGGAATTTATGTCTAAAATAACTCGCCGACAACTGCTAATTTTTTTTGGTAGCAGTGCAGCTACTACTGTCCTTGCACCTCAACTAACTGACACACTATTCGGCATCAATTCCACTTCGGCCGAAGCTGCATTCAGTCCGCTATCTTTCACTCCGGTAAGACTTCCTCACCCGCTGCCAGTTTATCAAGAATTGTCCAGTTTTATGCCGACCGGCTTAAACGGACAAGGAACTGTGATGGCTGCTTCGCAGGATACTAAATTAAGGAGTTACAGTGTTGTTGACGATGTGGTTGTGCCACCAGAATACGAACGATATGTGATTCTCCGCTGGGGCGATCGCGTTTTTCCCGATTCATCAGACTATTTTGGTTACAACAACGACTATACCGGTTTTGTAGGCCTTCGCGGTAGCAATGACGACGGCTATCTCTGGGTTAATCACGAGTATGTAGGTTTTCCGATGTCGAAAGTGGCGCCGGATACTCCCTCAGATGTGGCATCATTTCCCGCAACCGATCGCGCCGTCATCGGTATAGACTTATCGGTAAAGAATCGCGCTACCCTGGGCGAATTTTTGTACAATATGGGTGGTTCGATCGTCCGCATTACCAAACAAGCTAACGGCAGATTTCAGGCGATCGCCCGCGACCCCCTCAACCGACGTATCCACGGACTTTCCGGCCTCGGAATCAACAGCCAGCGTGCCGACCAATACAAAGATGTCACATCCTGGGGAACCAGACAAGGCGACAACAACTATCTTACAGGTACCGGCCCGGCAGCCACCCAAGTTTTCGCCCAAGTCAACAGCGACGGGCTGGGAAACCGGATCATCGGTACAGCCTACAACTGTTCCGGCGGCACAACCCCTTGGGGTACAATCCTCTCCGCCGAAGAAAATTTCCAAGGTAGCGAAGCATTTTTCGTCGGAGTTCAGGAAAACGTCAAACCCAACGGTAGCCAAACTGGCTACGCCAAGGGGACTACGGGCGAGGAATTCGGCTTAGTCGGCGAAAAATACGGCTGGATGGTAGAAGTCGATCCCCTAGATCCGAATTTCCGTCCCCGCAAACACACCTGGTTAGGCCGTTTCCGCCACGAAAACGTCGCAATTCGCGCCGAAGCAGGCCGCAAGTTAGTAGTGTACATGGGAGACGATCGCCGCGGCGGACACACCTGGAAATTTGTCAGCAACGGTACTGTCACCAATCCCGCAGATAAAAACAACAGCCGCTTGTTTGAAGACGGCACTTTATACGTCGCCCAATACAATCGCAACGGTGCGGGAAGATGGCTGCCGCTGACAATCAATTCCCAAACCAATCCAGTAAGTCCCAAAAAAATGGGCGAAGCCGAATTAGCAAGTTTTGGCAAAGCTCAAAGAGATGCCAATACTCGTTTACCCAAACGTGCCGGAATTGCCGGTCAAACCGAGGACGGCGGTTCTTTTGTAGTCGATACAACTAATGAAGCAACCGCACTTCCCGGCTACAAAAATAAAACTTTGGCTAATTTCTACACCAGCCAAGGTGCGGTTTTAGTTGATGCTTTTTTAGCAGCTAATTTGATTGGTGGTACTCCGACAGCGCGGCCTGAAGATTTGGAAATTCATCCTACTACTAAGGAAGTTTTCATTGCTTATACTGATGGCGCACCCGGAAGCGATGGTTATCCAGATTCCCGCATTTTTAATGTTGCGAAATACACTGCCGCCCTCAACAGCGGTCAGCAATCGGGAGGAATTTACAAGATAATTGAAGATAGTTCCGACGGTGCGGGTTCGACATTCCGCTGGCAGCGTTTTGCTCAAGGTGGAGAAGCGGGTGCCCAAGCTGGCGCAGGATTTGCTAGTGTAGACAATTTGGATTTTGACACTCAAGGCAACATTTGGGGTGTCACTGATATGTCTACTAGCACACACAACGGTTTTGATGTTGGCGCTGCTGGAAAACCCGCTGCGATCGACCACAAGAAGACTGGTAATACATCAGAATTTACTGGTGTTTTCGGCAACAATTGGCTGTTTTACATTCCAACGAACGGCCCGAATGCAGGAAGTGTAATTCCCTTTGCTTACGGACCGAACCGATGCGAAATCACTGGACCAACTTTTATCGGAGATACGCTGGTAGTTGCGGTGCAGCATCCAGGGGAAGATTGCCCGATCGATGATGGTACTGTACTCAGCCGACAAATTGAAATGTTGGATTTGAACGGTGCTGTTTTCAATCAGACTCGCACTGTTTCTCGCGGCAGTTTGTGGCCGAGTAATATCTCCAATGATTCGCGTCGTTCCCCCATGCCCTCGGTGATTGGAATTCGTCGCCTGCGATCGACTACAACTGGTCAGTTTGTTTAAATAGGACTGACGATAAAGGCTCAGAAACCGGGTTGTTTACGAATCTGGAGTAAGATTAAATCAACCGCGAGGCACGCGAAGGAAGAACCCCCCTGCCCCCAAGGGGGGAAAGAAGAAGGTACTGTTCTTTCTTCGCGCTCTTCGCGTCTTCGCGGTTCGTTCAAATAATGAAAACTCCCTAGGACAATTAATATCAAATCCCTTGGGCTTTAAATTATTAAGAAAATTGTACTTGGCGATATAAATCGGCGATCGCAATTTCTAAATTCACCGATTCAAGTTGCAAGGAATCGCCCAAACCATACTCAGAGAGAACCCATTGCCCCTGTTGATTGCGCCGAAACATCTCTACTCCTGGCTGTTCAACTTGCACCAAGACATACTCTTGCAGTGTTGAAAATTGGCGATATTTCGCAAATTTAATACCGCGATCTACTGCTTCGGTGGAAGGCGATAAAACTTCGATAATCAAGGAAGGAAATTGCACTAATTGTGGATCGTTATCGCGATCGTCGCAAGTTACCACAACATCAGGATAAAAATATTTTTGCCCTAGTTCTGCCTGTAGTTTCACAGCTAAGATGTAAATCTCGTAGGGGAGATTCAGGCGATCGTCTAATAGCTTGAAGAAGTTGATGCAAATCCGATTATGATTGCGGGTTTCGCCTCCTATCGCGACAACTTCGCCATCCCAATATTCGTAACGTTCCTCTTGGGTGGGTTCCCAAGCCAGGTATTCTTCTGGGCTCATCGATAGGCGATCGGGTAAGGCAACCATAATGCGATCGAGAATGAAGTATGTTTCTAGAATAGCTTGAAGAAAAGGGCGATCTGATTTTGGATTTTAGATTTTAGATTTTAGATTTTGGTTACAACTCATTGTTGTCCCTTCACGCTATTTCTTTGCTAAGTTTCTCCTGCACCCACAAATTTAAAAGCGTTTCTGGAGAAACACCTTGACGTTTAGCAATGGAACGAATTTGCTCTGATAAAGTTACTTCAACACGATAATATATGATCTCAGATTGAAGATTTACTGAAAACTCAGCAGCATCAGTTTCCTCCCAATAATCTGCCAGATCGCGATCGTCCCAAAACTCACCTATTTGCTGATAAGATTCAGCTTCTGAGATAGCACTTTTACGTTTTCTGGTATTTTCTTCGTTCAGCATTTGTCATGTCCCGTGCAGATAAAATTAATGCTTGCCTATCTTCTTTATAAACAAAGAAAACAATCAAGTAGCGTCCGGCATCAGTTTGTCCCAAAGCAGCGTAAACATTTTCACCCGGACGATGCCCTTTTTCGACAAAGCGGAAAACTGCAAAGTTCTCAAAGACTTCTCTAACTTCTTGTGGGCTAACAGAATGTTTTCGAGCTAGTTTTTCAACGATATCCTCTAGCCAGATAAAGCCCGTGATTTCCACTTGATTTATATGTCCTTATCACTGCTCAGTCCTAGTGTAGCATAGAATGCACGCAATGGTTGTATCAATTACATCAAGGCGATCGCATATTGCTTCAACACAGGCGGCACAGTGTAACTACTTCCTTGTTGTTCTATCCAGCAGCGCCGCGATAGAGATTGCAGCGCATTTACCAAATCTGAAGCCGGAATTATGTCATTTTCAAGTAATTTTATGCGATCGACTGGCTGGCTTTCTTTGGCCAACAAGGAAATTACTTGTTTTTCTAGTTCCGAAAGGCGATCGAACTTAGGTTTTGTAATTTGTTTGGGCATGCCCAATAGGTTATGATATGTTTGTTTGCAGTTCAGTTTTGATCCGGTAATACCAATTTTTTATGAGGCTGCATAGAATCCGATCCCCCCTAGCCAAGAGGGCGGGCACGGGGGCACCGCCCCTACTAAGGGGGGGACAAGATTCTTCTCAAAGTCCCCCTTCTTAAGGGGGATTTAGGGGGATCGGGATCTGATTGGAGAGTTTGAAAACACGCCCTAGCCCCCCTTAATAAGGGGGGGACAAGATTCTTCTCAAAGTCCCCCTTCTTAAGAGGGATTTAGGGGGATCGAGATATATGCAACAACCCATTAAATTGGTATAAGGTTAAAGTTGATTTTTGATGAAGGTAGGCAATTAGAGGTTGTGCAGGCAATTGAGCGGGTGAGAGACGGAATTCTCTGGAAACCTGGAAAAGCAATGTCTCATTTACTCAAAAGGATTAATTTAGGCCATTTAGAGCCGGACGCGACCCTTGAAGAATATAATGGAGTTATCAGTTTTATTGTTAGGGATGCTGACGCTAAAGTTTATATGTACGTCTACGGAAAAACGTTTTATCCCACAGTTACCAGCAGTTTAAACAACACCATATGGCTGGTAATGATGGGCTTGGATGGAGTTTTAGAAACGGCTTTTCCTCCAAAGGAACCGGAAAGCTACCTGGCTAATTCAATGTTTATTTATGTAGGTTTAATTAAGGATTTGTTATGAATATTTTGGTAAAAAACTATTGTGTAATGGTTGAATTTCCTGATGTGAGTGGGGCTGAACATTTAGAAATGTTGCAACTTAGAGATGAGTTGGCAAAAGTGGAATCTCAACTGAGTGACGAAGAGAAGGGTTTATTGGCAAATGCCGATCGACGGTTAGTTGAACAAGCAAGGGAGTTTTATGAGGAGTTGTCGAGATTTGTGGATTTAACCCAGAAGCGCAAATTTGAGGAGATTACACCTCAGCGTTGGTGGTGGTATTTGGATGTTTTGGCATTGTTGCCGAATTTGATGAAACAAGAGTTGACAAGCGGTGTTGTTTGAAAAGTTTATTCATTGTCGATCTTTGTTAAGTGCGATAATCGAGTTTTAATATATTGCTTCATTATAGGTGACAAAGTGTAAAAGTTTTCTTGTTTTTCAATCCAGCAGCGCCGCGATAGAGATTGCAGCGCATTTGCCAAATCTGACACCGGAATTATGTCATTTTCAAGTAATTTTGCCCGATCGACCGGCTGGCTTTCTTTCGCCAACAAGCAGATTACTTGTTTTTCTAGTTCCGATAGGCGATCGAACTGCTGGTGTAAAACATCTTTCAAATCTTCCGGCAACAATATGGTATCATTTGGTAATAAATCTGTCACACCTCCTCCCAATTCTTGAATCAGACTCGCCACGCTTTTTAACCATAACGGATTGCCTTGGTAGCGATGAATGAGTGTTTCACTGTTGTCGCTTTCTGCTAACCCATAATCTCTGAGTATTTCCCGTCCGGCTGCGATGTCTAAACCTTTGAGTTGTAAAGTACGAATGGGAGTATTTTGGTTTTTAACTTGAGTCACTTCTCTGGGTTGTTCCCAACCGATTAGCAGCAAGCAACTTTGATGGGATAATTTTTCTATTTGTTTGAATAAAGAGCGATATTCTTCGCATTCAGGTTTATACTTTCCTGCAAATTCGCCGCTACTGAAAAGATTGTGAACGTCATCTAAGATTATTAAAGAGCGGTATTTTTGTAAATATTTAATTAGCGGTAAGCGTTTCTGGTTGGTTGGGGAGAAATCTGGTTTTTCTGGATTGGAAAAAAGCTGTATTAGGTTAGATTGAAATTTATCTATAGTGGGAAATTCGTCTAGGGTGTACCAAGCTGCGTACTCAAACTCGTCTTTGATTTGTTGTACGAGTTGTACTGCTAGGGATGTTTTGCCGATGCCGCTGATGCCGGTGAGGGTGATGAGGCGGCTGTGTTGTTGTAGAATCCAGGTTGTGAGGGTTTGGAGTTGGGAAGTGCGATCGTAAAAAGCACCTAATTCTGGCATCTCGCTTAAATCTTGATGTGGAGTTTCTTTATTTGGTGGGTGTGTTGGCGGGTGTCTAGGTTCTCCACAGATGTTAAAATTACCGATGGCTACAACGTCTTGCGCAAAGTTTGAAACATTAGAGATTTGGAACCTCTTAATTGCCGCTCGAAAATTTGTTTTATTAACATCTTCTCCCAACTCGTTTGAAATAATCTGCCATAATTGCGAACCAACTTGCCGAACATAACTCTCGTTACAGTGAATTTCCTGGGCAATTTTGGTGTATTTCTCACCTTGCATGGTTCCTTGCAGAATTGCCTCTTGTAAGTTATCGAGATGCTGACCGGTTTTGGCAAACACCATCTCGTCAGCCATTTTTAACACTTCTTTAAGATTCATGCAGCATCGTGGATGTTGGAATTTTTCGTATTATACCTAACATTTTCCAACATTATCTGGCATTTTTCAACATTTTATATTTTTTTAACACAAGGTGAGTTGGAATAGCCAACAAAATTACCAACAAAATTAAACATTTTAGCCTAGACAAAAGAGCGGTTTGAGTATAATACTTTTATCAAGGTAATTAAATAGCAGAATCAACTATCACATACAGAAAATAAAAAAGCATGAAAAGCCCGTTATTTCAAAAGTCTATTGCCATCGTCCTACTAGCAGTTGGTACTGTAACTACCCTTACTCCACCCAGTCGCGCCCAAAATAACACCGGAGTTGGCTTCTACTGCGGTACAAGCAATGGTGAACCAGCTACAATTGTGAAGACAGCTACAAAAGGAGAAGTTCCGCTAATTGTCTGGGTTTATCCCGGTTTTGGTTCAGAATTTACACCAGAAAAGCGCTGTCAGATAGTTTCTCAAAGGTTCCAGCAATACTACGAGGACGGAACTCTAGATTTCATCACTACTGAGCGAATCAGAGGCTACGATACTGTTTGCGCTGCTCCTACTCAAGGTGGCACTTGCGAAGGTCGGGTATTATTCACGCTCCCACCTCGTCGAAATGCCAACGATGCGATTGAGCAAATATTTAACTTTTCAGGTCCTTATCGGAATAATTGCGGTGTCTCCGAAGCTTCAAGAAACGCTGGAAAAGTGTATATTGACGTAAAAAGTTTCATTCAAAATCGGTCAAATCCTAACTGTCAGAAAAAAGCAAGTTAACCTCTGGCGGGTCGGCTTCCAGTCGGCCCTCTACAAACGAGAGACAAAATTACAATGCCTAATAAAATAGCTATTAGGCTAACTTAAAGTCAACTTTATCTAAGCGGCAATTATTAATTTTATGAACTTTTACTCATGTAAAACTTTTGCCAGCCTTAGCATTTTTTTTATAGCCTTACAAATACAGCTACCAAGCTGTAGCGACAGTCTTGCTAAATCTGTTTCTTCAGGTAATTTAACACAACACCAGCCAACTCTGCAAAGAAACAGGTTGTGTGAGATAGCACGTTCCATAACAGTGGTGATTTTATCAGCCGATAGGAAGCCGCTAGGCTCAGGATTTTTAATCCACAAGAAGCCAGCCGATAACAAACAAGGCTTTGTTTATAAAGTTGTTACTAACGGTCACGTTATCCCTCAAGGTTCATCCTATGAAATTAAGACTGCTGACGGAGCCATCTATAAAGCCAGATTAATCGCTAGATTTGATGAGCCAAAAACAGGCGACGATATAGGAATATTACAGTTTTTAAGTAAGAATGACAACTACGAAATTGCTAAACTAGCGCCTGGTTTAGCTTTATCTGCTCAAAAGAAAGATCGAGTTTTAGCTGCCGGATTTCCGGTGACAACAGGCATACCTAAACCGCCAGAATTTGTCTGTACTGATACAGGAGAAATTTCGCTTGTAATTGAGAAACCGATGAGGCGTGGCTATCGTATAGGTTACTTTCTAGACATTCGCAAAGGTATGAGCGGAGGGCCACTGCTCAACCTTGAAGGCCAAGTAGTTGGGGTTAATGGCAAGAACAGTAACCCGATCGCCGGTGGAAACATTTTGTATACGGGCAAAGATGGTTCCCTCGTTCGCGAATTTAGAGAATCGCGAGATTTAGTCATTCGTTCTAGTTGGGCAATCCCGATAGAAGCAGTTGTGCCATTAGCGCGATCGCAAGGCATCAACATTGCCACCTTAACTACCCCCCGATCGGAAATTGAGGATCAACGACCGCAACAAACGGCTACTACTTCTGATCCGAATATTGTTCCAGACAATTCCTCTAGACCTCTTGCTTCCCAAGAGCCAATATCAAGGTTAGAAGAGCTAGCTCGACAAATTACAGTCAGAGTGCTAATAGGAGATTCCCAAAAATCAGGAGTTTTAATTCGCAGAGAATCTGAAAAGAAAGGGCAAATTTATAGTGTTTTGACTTATGAGCGAACTTTGGAGTCAAACTCCTATCAAATTCAGACCAATGACAATCAAATCTATAATGCCGAACGGTCTAGGAGATTAGTAGGAACCGATGGTAACAGATTAGTAGAACTAGAGTTTTTTAGCAATAATAACTATCAAGTCGCCTCTCTTGGAGATTCATCTTCTTTGATTGAAGAGAAAGAAGTTTTCGCCGCTGGATATCTTTGGGAACCAGATTTGTCTCGGACACGAGATAAATTTAAATTCACCAATGGTCAAATCAAAGTTTTAGGCAATGCTGCTAGTGGAGTTAGACACCTAGGATTAACTAGCCAGATTCAAGAGGGAATGATTGGTGGACCACTACTGAACAGTCAAGGAAAAATTGTAGGAGTTAATAGCAGGCACAACTACATCAATAGTGGATGGAGCATTGATTCCGACACAAATCCAGAATACCAATATAGCTGGGCAATCCCCATTGAATTTTACACTAAATTAAATCGTAACAAAGCACTTTAAAATAAGTGTATTAATCACAGGATAGTAATTGAATGAACAGGTATATAATCAAATTTGTATTACTTTTATTTATAAGCATGATGGGTGTAGTTATTTCGCCTTTAATGGGGACTACTATGCCGAGGAGTGAAATTGAAAATATTGCTAGAGAAGTAACAGTTTTAATTAAGACTCCCGATCCTTTAAAGCACGGAAAATTCCTTAAATCTGGAACGGGAGTAATTGTAGGTAAAAAAACTAAAGAGGCTAACACTTACTATATCTTAACAGCCAAGCACATTGCAACATCTAGCAAGAAATACAAAATAGTCACTCCTGATGGTATTGAGCGGGATATAACCAATGCTGAAGTAATCGAAATGAATAGTACAGATTTAGCTTTGCTAACGTTGCGTACAACACAAAATTATAAAATACCTAGTTGGGGTGATTCTGATAAATTGACCGCAAAAGATACTATTTACATTTACGGTTGGCCTAGTTCAAAATCATTACCTCACTTCACTGCTGGTAAATTTGTAGATAATAGACTCCTATTATCAAATGAAGGTTACGGCTTAGTCTATAGAGATGCTCAAGTTGAAAATGGTATGAGTGGTGCTCCAATTTTTGACTACAATGGTAAATTAGTTGGAATTCATGGAATTGAAAGGGGAGGGTTTGGTGTAGAAAGGCTCAGCTTATATCAGAGAGGAGTTTCCATAAATTCGTTTTTAAATGATATGCTACTTTTAGGTTTAACAGCCCCCAGCGTTACTTATCTAGAATTATGTAATCAACAAAATTCAAAAAAAGAAGTACAGTTTGTATTTGCTAAAAATTCAGGAAATAATGGATGGGTTACAAGGGGATGGTTTTCAATTAAACCTGACTCATGTCGAACTGTTGCCATAGGAGAGGAATATCAGGGTATAGTTTACTTTTATGCAGAAGATAGTGATGGTAATTGGGGTAAGGGACAACAATATTTTTGTGTAAATAATCAAGCATTTTCCATGATAAACAGTGATACAGTTACTTGTAATGGTAGTAACCAAAGACGAGTCAATATGTTGGAGATAAAAGTATCTCCGGGAAAACCAACCACTCAAAACCTTACAGGTTAATAGATGCGGTATATTAATTGAGGCATTTAGTCATGAAAGAGCTATCTTTTTTGCTCGGAATTATTTCTATTACCACTAGCTTAGGATTAGCATTAAATTCGACTGACTACTCTTGGCAAGCTAATCAGATAGTTGCTGCTGAATCTAATACAAATACAGTCTGTGATTCTAGCTTAAATACCTCTAGTAGCGTCACTATGACCGATGAAAATAACGGTCAAATAGTAACTTTGAAACAAAGTCAGATGCTATTTGTTCGGTTAGCTAGCAATCCAGGCACGGGTTACGGTTGGCAGTTAGCTGAAAGTAATAAAAACCAACTTAAGCTACTGGGAAATCCTGTTTTAGAACCTGCAATAAAACCGCAGCCAAATAGTACAATTTATCAAGTATTTCACTTCCAGGTAAAGTCTGCTGGCTCCAGTGTACTAGAGCTTCATAATCAGCCTAGAGGGCAAAATAATACCCCCTCTAACAAAACCTATCGGCTGAATGTACAAATGTCCAGCAGTCCTGTAAGTGTTGGTGTGAATGATTCAGACAATAACAAGGAGGTGAACTTAAATTCAGGTGACATCTTGGTAGTTCGTTTAGCTACTAATCCTGCTACAGGTTATAGTTGGAAATTACCAGTAAACAGTCAAAATAAGCTTAAACTTTTGGAAAGTTCTGTCGAAAAATCAACGGATTCAAAGCCTGGAAGTACAGCTTATCAAATATTACGTTTTCAGGTAAACTCTCCGGGTTCTAGTTTGCTGGAACTTCAATACAGACCTCAAAGATTAAACAATAGTCTTCCAGAAAAAAACTATCGCATTTATGTACAAACGAACACAAGGAATGGACTTATTAGGCTAACTGACTCAGACAATAATAGTCAAGTTAGAGCAACAGTCGGCAATACTTTAATTGTTCGATTAGCACTCGCTCCAGGGAATAACTATACTTGGCAAGTAGTTAAGAATAATTCTGAAAAACTTGCATCCTTGGGGAACCCAGTCTTAGAACAGACTGGGAATCAATACAAGGTTTTCTGTTTTCAGGGACAATCTCTGGGTTCCAGCCTTTTAGAGTTCCATTACAACCGTCCTTGGGAAAAGGAGCAACCTCCTTTAAATACCTATAAACTCAATGTACAAATTCTTAACTAGGGTGTTATGAAACGCAACCAAAAATTTCTTCTCCTCTTCCTTGCAGTGTTAATGATTTTGGGTACTTGGCAATTTTCCTCTATTGCTAATTGGTCTCTTGATCGTTCTAATTTGGATAATAAAATGTCTCAGGTTAGTCAATCGCGACTGCAACAAGAACTAAACAAAATGCGTTCTAGAGGTATAAATCCTACCTTTACAGTAGGTAATAATCCCGCTTCAAATCGACCTCTTAATCAATTAGCAGCAACGAGACCTCCGCAAAACTGGCTAGGGCGAGCACGTCAGCAAAATCTGTCATCTTCACGCCTCCTGCGCTCACTTCCCCGTAGCCCTGGCCAAAGATCGTCTGTTTGTTCTGCCAATGCTAGTGCTTTTGACTGGCGCAGCTTAGATAAAGTTACTCCGGTCCGCAATCAAGGGGCTTGCGGTAGTTGCTGGGCTTTTGCGGCTGTTTCAGCTTTTGAGTCGAGTGCGCTGTTCCACAATAATGTAACTTATCAGCAGGTACAGAACATTGCAGATGGCTCAGAACAGCAAGTTCTCAATTGTAGCAAACCCGGAAGTTATGGTTGTGGAGGGGGATGGTATCACTCTGCGTTTGAACTTATGACTAAAGAAGGTTTGGCACTTGAACAATCGATACCCTACCAAGGAAGTGATTTACCTTGTCCATCTATTGGTAACAATTTAAAATTTCAAGCTGAAACTTGGAATGTGGTACGAGATGATACAGAGATTCCGAGCGTCTCGAATCTAAAACAGGCTGTGTGCGAACATGGTTCTTTAGCTGTAGCGGTAACTGTGACTGAGTTGTTTACAAACTACACAGGTGGAGTTTTTAATGAAAACGTATCACAGAATGTTAACCATGCTGTCACCCTAGTTGGGTGGGATGATAACAAAAAGGCGTGGTTGATCAAAAATTCCTGGGGTCCTGGTTGGGGTGAGAATGGCTATATGTGGATTGCCTACAATAGTAATAATATTGGATATGGGGCTGCGTGGGTAGATTCGAGAAAGTATTTGTCATCGGAAAATCAACCCGATCGCCAATACAATCGACCCTCACCAAATCCACAACCAACTATACAACCTCGTCCGCAACCAACTCAACGACCTATGTGTCCTCCCGGAACACCTCCCTGGAAGTGCTGAGTTTAAGAGCGAAGGCTGCTCTTGCATAGATTGGGTGTCCTCCGTCAACCTAAGATTTATCGGCTGTTAATGTGACTTTAGTGAAGCGCGATCGCTCTACCAAAAATCATAGCGATCGCCCCTAATTTTTCCGAAAACCAGGAGAGTCTGCCATCAAAGATTCGATCGCCTCAAATTGCTCCCAACTATAATAACCGGGGAGAAGTAATCGCTGTTCCCCAAGCGTACCTATTTCTTCTAAAACTTTTGCAGTCACAGGTATCACCATCCTATTTTAAATATTACTAGCCCGTGTCTTCTTGCTTTTCTAATTAGATTTAGATCCCCCTAAATCCCCCTTAAAAAGGGGGACTTTGATGCTCATTCTCCCCCCTTTTTAAGGGGGGCCGGGGGGCAGGGCTGTTTCATTCTCTTGTAGGGGCCGCCCCCCGTGGCTGCCCCAATCTCTGAAACACTTACAAAATCGTGGACGGGGAGGGCGGGCACGGGGGCACCGCCCCTACAAAACGATGATTTACCTGAGAATGAAACAGCCCTGGGTCGGGGGGGATCTCCGGGTTTAAAAACACGCAATAGACCCTACCTAGCAAAAACCAGGCAGGGGCATTCTCTCAGATTCTAGCTTAATCAACTAATGCGATCGCCCTTTTAGTCAAAGCATCAGCAGTCAACCCATTAAACGCCATCAACTCACCAGCACTAGCAGTCGTTTCCCCGCGCTTCCAAGCGAAAGTATCGCGCGGACAATTGCTGCGGAGCATCACAGGCTCCAACATCCCAGAAGCGCCGCCTATGACACCAATCAAGGCATCTCCGCCAAACATTTCGGCAAATTTGTCATCGCTCAAAAAGCCGCCGTCAGGAGCCGAACAAGTATCCCAAGCAACATCAGTTGGACGATACAAACGCCGAGGATTAATAATAGAAACAATCCGCGAACCAACACCTGATTTTTCCAAAGATGCCGCTGCTTCAAACACCGGAATCAAACTCATATCGCCAATGACAGCAAATACAACTTTCTTACCCCCCCCTTGATTAAGGGGGGTTTGGGGGGGTTCGATTTCTTGCAACACAATAGCACCATCTTCCAAACCTTGGCGAGTCTGGGCAAAAGTAGTCCGAATTGGTAGCGGCGACTTGCTAGCAGTAATCACAATTCCCTTATTCTTCGCAGTCAAAGCCCAATCGTAACAAGCTTGAATACTGTTAGCATCTGGTGGAAACAAAGGAAACACATTCCCATTCCGCATCATGGCGGCAAAATAAGCCTCAATTTCCGGGCGTTGGTGCGTCCAACCATTGCGGCCTTGTTCTAAAGCACCTGCTGTAAATAAGGTGACAGTAGCTGGAGTTGGACGACGCAATTCGGCCATTGCTTGAGTAACAGTTTGCCAAATTGGTAAACCGTTGATAGCAAAAGATTCGTAAGAACACCACAAACTCCGCGCGCCGAATAGCGACAAACCTACGGCTAAACCTGCACAAGCATCTTCGCTCAAAGGTTCGTAAACTTGTCCCTTTGGCCCTTGATTGTAGAGGTCATCTGTGGTTGGGTGAATGATTTTCAGGGCTTGGTTGATGTTGGCAATTCCAGATGCTTCGTTGCCATCTGCATTGGTGACAACAAAAGTGCGATCGCGCTCGCCGACTTTCCCTACCAAACGTCCCATGGCAGTTGTCGAAACCTTCGCTTCTCCACCCACAGCAAATTCCTCTAAAGGCAATTCACCTAAATCTGCCAATGGTAATTCAAACTCTGTTACCACAGTTTTTGCTGCTGGCCCGCCACCGGCGCGTTCAGCATTTGTCCGCACCAATTGCCAAGCTTCTACACTCAAAGCCCGCTCTTTTAAAGCACTGACAATATGCGGTGCATCTAGGGTATCTTTGGGATAAAGGTTGTGAGATTTGGAGCCGCGGGCGTGCACGCCGGCACCTTTCAACTGTTTGATGATAAACACAGTTAGTTTGCCACCGAGAGCAGATTTTGCAGCTTTGTCAACTCCTTGCAAAACAGCTTTGGTAAATGCCATGCGCTGTTCTAGGGAAAAAGCAGTGCTGTCAACATAATCTTCCGGTTGATTTTTATCGTCAAATTCCTTAGCGTCAATTAAGATGATTTCTTCAAAACCATTTCCTTGCCAATAAGCAATCATTTCCGCATTGGTTTTAGTCGAAACCATGCTATGATGTTCTTGAGAATATCCGTTCCAAACTAATACTGGTAAAAAGTTAGTAGCCTGTGGATACGCAGTGTGAAAATGTCCCATGCTGCTCATCGGATAGGGTTCCCCCATGCCACCGTCGCCCATGGTAAAAGCAAACAGTTTGTCGGGGTGCAAAAGTGCTCCTGACATGGCAAAATGCTGTCCTTGTCCGAGGGGACCTGCTGGTGCTAAAAGACCTGGAATAAAGCCGGAAAGATGTCCTAACAAACCGTCTTTTTCTCGGAATTTGTCGCGCATTTGCTGCACGTTGACAATTTCCATGTCTTCTAAAGAGCGATCGAGAAACATGGCACTGTAAAAGCCGGGGGCGTGATGCCCGACTTCGGTGACAATATTCTTGTGTCCCAGCATCACCAATGCCGCGTAGGCCTCGGCTTGGCTAGCAAATCCCCCCGGATGTCCCGATGCCTTGCTGGCTGTTACTTGCAGCGTCAGGTAGCGCAATGCGTCAGCAGCGAGCATCGTTTGAAAGACGGCGGCGGGATCTGCTGCATCGGCGATCGACTTGCTTCCGGTGGCGATCGCAGGTGCTTTCCCATAAGTCTCAAAACCAGCCACCGTCTCGGAAAAATATTGAATGCCTTCGCAAAAAGCTGGCGTTGCTGACGTTGGTTTCGGGCTAGTTGCTGTCATGCTTGATACCTGAAAAATTTGAATTAGATTGATGTAACAGTAATTTTATAGCTTCCGTGTTCCAAAAAATCATCAGTTCTATTATATCTATCATAAATAACTTAAATTTATCCCATCTCAAATTAAATTTAGCAAGTATTTAAATAATATAAGGCTCCCCAAAAATACTGTAAAATAATTCAATTTGAGAAAATTTAGATTAAATTATCAGGCGAATTTGGTCAACTCATATCATTTCCGGTTACACCGTCAGGTGATGTTGACAGTTGACGGTTGACAGTGAACAGTGAACAGTGAAATCGAATTTACTATTCCGATGCTAACAAATTTGATATTATATAAAATCCTCTCTTCATCGTCCTGTATTAAACTCTCTCTTCTCTTGCTTCGCGTACTTCGCGCCTTCGCGGTTAAATCACCTGACGATACCACCGGAATTGATATCACGGATATTTAATTAAGGTTCCCTAGTCTATTCCAGCCGTTCTTTAAGATCAATATAAGGTATAGTCCCGCTTTCAAAAATAGAAGGCTGAGCTTTTTGATTCGCCAACCACACAAAGAAACTGCTTAGGGCAGGAATCGGATCTTGATCGCGACGTAGGGTGTAGATCAAACCTTCGCAAGGTCCATTAACGCGGCTACTGGTGCAAATCGCCTTCTGGTTATTTACCATACCTACAGTCACATAATTTAGCTGTTGGTTGCGACTGTAATTTTCTAGGCGCTGAGTCACTTGTCGGCAACGAGTTAGAGGATCGTAGCCAGAATTAGCAAAAAAATTAGAATTCCACCGAATCCAAGTCTCCCTAATCCCTGCGGGATTTTGATACACTGTCATCGGTTCTCCTGTCGATGTATCACACAAAAATCCCCCCGGCCTCATGTTCGGTTGGTTTTGGTTAGAAACCCGGTTCATAGAAAGACTGCTGAGAATATCCAAGCTGTTACGCTTATTTTGTGATAGTAACCCCAGAAAAATATCGATCGGAATTGCTGAATTTAATCCCGTTTTTATCTCTTCACTCTGACCGTTCCACGGGCTAGTCACAGTACCCACAGTATCTCCTTGACCGTGAATTCCCACAATTTTGCCATCAACATCAAATACAGGCCCTCCACTCATGCCTCGCCTAGTCACCGCTTGATAGCGCAGTCTGTAACCCGATGATGCGCGATCGAGCCGAGAAGAGATAATACCAGCAGTAAACTCCAGTTTTTTTTCTACTCCAGAGGCAATGGGTAGCGGATAGCCAGCCACATAAATAGGAGAACCGACAACTGCACTTCGTGACTCTCCCATGGGTGCTACAGGATACTGTTCTTGGCTCTGAAATTGTAGCAGCGCTAAGTCTATATCTCTGTCATTTTTCGGTAGCCTTTGTATTCGGATGACAGCATAATCTTTCTCCAAATGAGTGCGAATACTGTATTTTTGGGCCTGGCTTGCTACCACATGATTAGCTGTCAAAACAGTGTAAATATTACCCTGTTTCGCAATAATTACTCCTGAGCCACTACCCGCAAAACCCATGGTGTTGTTGACTTCCACAGTTGTCAACATCGCTAACTGGGCAATTTCTTGGGATGTTTTGGCGCTGGCAGCATATTGTTGGATCACCACCTGTGCAACTGTAAATGCACCAGTCAAGATGATTGTCAGTGCGTCAAACCGCAAACTCCACACATTCATCAGTAACTCCCTAGATGAAACGAGGCTAACTGCAAATATATACTGATGGGAATTCCCCAACTAGATTTAACCATTTTCTCCAATAATTCCGGCGTTGGTTCGCTTCCATCTTCAAAAGCATAGACACCAAAATTTGGATCTCGATACTTGCCCCGACCGTTAATCCCAACTAACAAACCTTTGGCATTAAAAATCGGACCACCACTCATACCAATTTTAACCTCATTTGTATAACCCAAGCTATAGCCTTGGGGCAAAGATTTCGGTAGTACCAGCGAAACGACTCCCCGTGTCATCACCCAAGCATCAACCTCCGAATCCCCAGGAAACCCTGCTGCTAGCACAGTTTCTGAGACCGCTGCTGGCTCAGGGCTGATTGGTGCTAATTTATACTCTTTATGACTGCGAAACTGAACGATCGCCAGATCCGTATTACCAAGTCTCTGGACTGTTGAGAGCAAAGGTTTGTGGAGGATGCCATCCCAGGTCACTATGGTGCGATCGCCCCGATCGAAGGCGACAACGTGCCAGCTAGTGAGCACCGTGTAAATTTGCCCACTCGATCGGACGATCGCCCCAGAACCCGAAAATTTCCCCGTCTTAATGCGTACCGTTGTTTGACGCGCCAACTTTTCCACATCCACCCCCGGAAGGGACGATGGAACTGAAAATTGCCCCAATCTTAAGGGAGAAGCGACTCTGGGGAAAAAGGGGGCCGTTGTACTATCTTATTAGTATTTTCTCCTAGTTTTTCCGTCACATCTATGTAAGGAATTATACTAGATTCGTCCAAAGAGGGCATTCCGACTTGTCCTTGACGCCAAGCCAACAAGTTATACAAAGAGCCGATCGGATCTTGACCGGGCTTGAGAGTATAAATCAAATTTTGGCAGATGCCATTCATTTGGTTAGCGGTGCAAATGACGTTTTGACCATTCATGACACCCACAGTAATGTACTTGAGCTGCTGGTTACGGCGATAGGTTTCGAGGCGCTGGCTGACTAATTGACACCGAGTTTCCGGGTCATAGCCAGAACCAGAAAAGTAATCTGAAGTCCACTCAATCCAAGGCTCGATCGCACCTTGAGGGTTTTGATAAACGGTAACAGGCTGACTGTTAGAGGTGCTGCACCAAAATCTACCTTCCCCTTGGATCGGCTGTGAAGGTCTGCTGTGACTGGGTTGACACAAAACGGTCATGCTGATGATGGGGATCACAGTTGTTATCCCCAGTTTTGTCAATAATTGGTATTTCATGATGATCTCACCCTGGTTAATAAAAATTGTCAAAAGAATTGCCAACTAATGATTTAGGGCCGCAGCTCCTATCAAATTCGCTGGTATCGAGATTGTGTTTTTCAGGACTTATGTATCGCCTGAAACGTGACATCACACTACCGACAAAGTATTGGATATCACTTGCTACTCGAGCTACAAGCTTTATCAGCTCGTCTTTTGTCAGGGTAACACCCGTGATGGGTGTCACCCTTTATACTCTACATCAAACAAAGGAAATTAACCAGTTTTTTCACTTTATTTTCATTTACGTACTACGCACGCCCAAAATATTTTTAACTATGTAAAATTACGTATAAAATGCTTGCTACTACTAACTCTCTCTCTCAATAGACAGATTGCTTGTTGAGTATTAAAAACGATGAACAATATCTATCAAAACTTCCGGTATTTAGTCGCTGGGTTAATTTTGCTCAGTGCCAGCAGTTGTTCTAGCTCCGATGCAGCTAACTCAGGAGAAAATCAGGATCTAACCGCAACCACTCAACCTCAGTTCGGACACATACAACTAACGCCAAATCAAATTAACCCTAAATTTAGCCAAGTGTCCCAGCAATTTAGTCCTGTGGAGCCAGTTTTAGCCACTGGAACCACAGAATTAGACAGCACTGTCACAGTAACGGTCTATAAAGTAGACAATAATTGTAAAAGTCTCCACCCGGAAACAGTTACAGGACAAGACAACCAGCTAATGTCATCTGCTGTGAATGAAGTGTTAAAACAGCAGGTGTTTACGAGTCTAGGTTTGGTGGGTTATCGACTTAGAATCGATCGCACTCTGGGCATCGCCACCGTAGATTTACGAACATCAGGGAACGACCGACAAAAATTGCAAAATTTGTCTAGTTGTCAAATGTTAAGTTTGTTCGGTGGCGTGCGCCAAACCTTAACCAGTTATGCTCCTTGGCAAATTAAAACTGTTCGTTTTACAGAGCTTGGAGAGGATATTTTGAGCACAGTTAGAGAATAAGCCCGCGCCCGCCCCCCAACTATCACCAAGTGTAGTTGGGGCTTCTCAGCAAAATAATAATTAAAAAGGTCTTATTCCCGCTCCTAACCACAAGCCCGGCTATCCATCTGAGTCGCTTAATATAAAATATAAAATATAAAAATTCAGACGACCAACCCCCTGGTAATTCCCATGACACTACCTAACGGCCCAAAAACTCTGCCCTTTATACAGCTAATTCAATGGATTGCCGATCCATTAACATACATGGATAAATGTGCTAAGGAATACGGCGACATTTTCACAACTCAATGGGGAGATATGGAACCATTTGTGATGGTCAGTCACCCGGAAGCGGTGCAGTTCATGCTCAACAGTAGCGCTTTAGAAGCTCCAGGGAGCATGAACAGCATCCTAAAACCCTTACTGGGAGAACAATCCATGATTATCCTCTCAGGTATGAGGCACAAACGCGAGCGTCAATTATTGATGCCCCCGTTTCATGGGGAACGGATGCGGAACTACGGCCAGCAAATTTGCGATATTGCTTTAGATGTTGCCAGCAAATGGTCGGTGGAGAAACCTTTTTTCGCCCGCAGCGCCATGCAGGAAGTCACCATGCGGGTAATCTTACAGGCGGTTTTTGGGTTGGATGACGGCCCACGATTGCAACAAATCAGGCCCTTACTTGCCTCAATTCTGGATATGACTGGTTCTCCCCTGCGATCGAGTATGCTATTTTTCAACTGGATGCAGCAAGATTGGGGTCCCTGGAGTCCTTGGGGACGAATGAAACAGCGCCAACGACAAATCAACGAACTAATCTATGCTGAAATAGCCGAACGCAGAGACAAACCAGATGCCAACCGTACCGACATTCTCAGCTTAATGATGGCCGCCCGCGACGAAAATGGGCAACCGATGACCGATGAAGAATTGCGCGACGAGTTGATGACACTGCTGTTTGCCGGCCACGAAACCACCGCCACAGCCCTAGCTTGGGCATTTTACTGGATTCACAGTTTGCCATCGGTGCGCCACAAACTGCTGCAAGAATTAGACAGTTTGGGGGAAAATCCCGACCCGATGGATATTTTCCGCTTGCCCTACCTGAGTGCAGTTTGTCAAGAGACGCTGCGGATTTATCCCGTGGGAATGCTCACCTTTCCGCGAGTAGTCAAGTCCCCCGTGGAACTGATGGGATATCAACTAGAGCCTGGTACGGTTCTGGTCGGCTCGATTTATTTAACCCACCGTCGCGAAGATTTGTATCCAGAACCGCTGCAATTTAAACCAGAACGGTTTTTGGAGAGGCAATTCTCCCCTTACGAGTATGTCCCCTTTGGAGGGGGAAGCAGGCGCTGCATCGGCATGGCCCTGGCGCAGTTGGAGATGAAACTGGTGTTAGCACAAATTTTGCGGAATTTCGACCTAGTATTGGCCCAGAACCAGCCTGTGCAACCAAAGCGTCGAGGGGTGACTTTAGGCCCAGCCGGCGGTGTGCCGATGGTGATGACTGGGCCGCGGCAGCGACAGCAGATGCCTGAACCTGTTGTCAGCGGGGTTTGAAACTATAAATTAATTTCGAGACTAAACTATCCATAACTTACTGTTTGGGTGGTTTTTTTTTTGCCCCAGGTTCCATCGCATCACCCTCGACTATTACACCTAATGCTTGTGGTTTTTTGTTCTAACCATTGAATAGCTGTTTCCGTCAAATTAAAATTTCCAGTTTAAAATAGTTTCAGCCTTGTAAAGACAGGATCAAAGCAAAAGTGGGCGATTGCAATAGCCCTCTTGATCGATCGAAAACCTCACTGCCATAATTTAAAAACATATGCATACCCTGTTATTCAGCAAGGGCGGAAGCGTGTGGGCATTGCCTGCTATCTTTCGCCCTCTTTATTTTTGAGAACGCAGAAGGAAGAAGGTCCTTCGACCCTTTGACCCTTCGACTGCGTTTATGCTGAGCGAAACGGCACTCTGAGTGATGAAGTGGCCGTAGGCGCGTGGGTAGTCGAAGGGCTTGGCGTTGCTTCGCGGGCCCAAGCGAGTCAGGAAGAAGGAAGATTCTCCCCATTTTTCCCATTTGCAATTCTGCAAAAAACAATTAATCTATTCTTAAACTAACTCTTTATAAGTAAGTCCGCCTAATTAAATGCAAGATCCAAATCGCTCAAAAGCTTACTGGCTTGCTATTCTTCACATCGATCCTCTTCCTTCTTCACATCGATCTTCTTCCTTCTACTTATCACTCACTTAATCTTCTGTTTTGAGAAATTCTGATACGGAAACTGACTTCGGCAGATTCTCTATATCTTGAATTTCGCTCTCGTGGGCAAAAAACTCTACTTCTTTATCGTCAATCTCGATCTGATAGCTAGCGGTAGCAGTGACAATGCGTCGCTTTTTTTTATCTTCTACTAACACCCAACACACAACAGGTCTTACCCACCTCTCGACGTGCTGGCTTTGCTTGGTACTCCCAAAGGCATACCAACCCTTTGCTTCAATAATTTGAAGCACTTTAAAATCATGATTTGCCATAAATATCTCGATCGCCTTAACTTCACTATTACTGCTGTCTAAAACCTATGTAAACTTATCTAAAGCTCTGTTTAGATAATTAGTGTTTACTTCCTAGGCTTTTGGGTAGTTGGCTATCCCAAGATAAGATTGTATTGTGTATTTGAGCCTTGGCTAAAATTTCTAGATTTTAATTATCGTGTCTAACTCTTCGATTACCATCACCGTTAAATTTTTTGCAGCCTTTAGTGAAGCCTACAGTGTTTCTGAACAAACATGGGAATTTCCCATCCTTACCCCAGTCTCTCAAGTGCTCGATCGCGCGATCGCCCAACATCCCCAATTAGAACCCTGGCGCGATCGTACCCGCTTCGGGATTAACCTGGAATTCGTCTCCCCTGACACCATCCTTCAAGAGGGCGACGAAGTTGTACTGATTCCCCCTGTCAGTGGTGGATAGCGGATGGGGCATGGGGCAACCCCCCTGTCAGTGGTGGGTAGCGGATGGGGCATTGGAATGAACACCAATAACCAATAACCAACAACCAATATTAAGTTTTGTAACAAATTGCTCGTCAAATCATCCTGGAACTCGATCGGCCAACAGACAAAACCCACCGCTGCGGATTTCCAGGCAGAGGCAGAAAACGAGTATAAGCCTTGTGGAGTCTTGCACCTAGCCCACCCAACGATGCAAGTTAAACAACCACCATCTCACTCAAAAATCAATCCCGACTAAAAAAATCGGGTATGGTTGACGCACTAATTTCACCGTGGTATTCTGCGAAAAGAGTTAACAACATTGCAAAACTGGAGAGTTTAGCTATGACCCAGGCGACCAGAACCCAATCGACAGCAGCAACCTTCACAGCCCTCAAGTGCAAAGAATGCGGCGAAGAATACGAACTTCAAGCCAAACACGTCTGCGATTGCTGTTTCGGGCCGCTCGAAGTCAAATACGATTACGACGCTATCCGCCGCACCGTTACCAGACAAACCATCGAAGCCGGACCAAACTCGATTTGGCGTTACCGCGCATTTCTGCCAGTCGCCACAGATAACGTAATCGATGTCGGCACCGGCATGACTCCTCTATTAAAATCGCACCGCCTAGCTCGTCGCCTGGGTCTAAAAAATCTTTATATTAAAAACGATGCCGTCAATATGCCCACTCTCAGCTTCAAAGATAGAGTGGTGTCCGTTGCCCTCAGCAGAGCCAGAGAATTAGGTTTTACAACAGTATCCTGTGCCAGCACTGGTAATTTAGCTAACTCTACAGCGGCGATCGCAGCCCACGCCGGACTCGACTGTGTAGTCTTCATCCCCTCCGACTTAGAAGCAGGTAAAGTCCTCGGCACCCTAATTTACAATCCAACCGTGATGGCAGTTCACGGCAACTACGACCAAGTTAACCGCCTCTGCTGCGAAGTAGCCAATACACATGGCTGGGGATTTGTCAACATCAACTTGCGACCCTACTATTCCGAAGGCTCGAAAACCCTAGGCTACGAAGTGATCGAACAACTAGGTTGGAAATTGCCCGATCACGTAGTTGCTCCCCTGGCTTCCGGTTCTTTGTTCACCAAAATTTACAAAGGCTTTAACGAATTCACCGAAGTCGGCTTAGTTGAAGGCAAAAAAGTCCGCTTCAGCGGTGCCCAAGCTGACGGCTGTTCCCCCATCGCCCAAGCCTTCCGTGAAGGCCGCGATTTTGTTAAACCAGTGAAACCTAATACAATTGCTAAGTCGATCGCGATCGGCAATCCAGCAGACGGGATGTACGCCCTCGACATCGCCCGCAAAACAGGTGGCAACATCGAATCCGTCAGCGACAGCGAAATCATCGAAGGCATGAAACTGCTAGCCGAAACCGAAGGCATCTTCACCGAAACCGCAGGCGGCACTACCATCGCCGTCTTGAAGAAACTCGTAGAAGCAGGTAAAATCAACCCCGATGAAACCACCGTCGCCTACATCACCGGCAATGGCTTAAAAACCCAAGAAGCTGTCCAAGGCTACATCGGCGAACCCATCACCCTCGAACCAAAACTAGAAGCTTTCGAGCGCGCCCTAGAACGGGCTCGGACACTCGAACGCCTAGAATGGCAGCAAGTTTCAGTTTAATAGTCATTAGTCATTAGTCATTGGTCATTAGTCATTAGTTATCAAGCTGTTGACTGCTGACTGTTGACTGCTGACTGTTGACTGTTGACTAAGGACTACTGACTAAGGACTACTGACTAAGGACTAAAAAAATGAGTGTTAAAGTTTTAATTCCCACACCACTGCAAAAATTCACCAACAATCAAGCCACAATAGAATGCGGTGGGGCAAATATTTCGGAACTGATTGAAGCGTTAGAAACAAATTGCCCCGGCATCAAAAAAAGCCTGTGCGACGAACAAGGAACACCTCGTAGATTTTTGAATTTCTACGTCAATGCTGAAGACATCCGGTTTTTAGACGGTACTGAAACTGCTCTTAAAGATGGTGATGAAGTGAGTATTGTGCCGGCAGTGGCTGGCGGTTGATTTGTTCACCGCCAAGAGATGAATACCCGATTTGTTTAACAAGTCGGGTATTCATCTCTCTCTTCTCTTCCTTCGCGTCATAAGCGCCTTCGCGGTTAAATCATTCCGATACAACCGGAATTGATATCAGGATTTGATAGAAACAAAACAGAAAGCCACAGGATACAACCTGTGGCTTTCTGTTTATATCAATCTAAGAAACTACAGAGGCTACTTTTGCCGCAGTCCGAGGACGCCGACGACCTGTTACTTTATTTACAGGGGCTGGTACTGGCGATGGTACTGAGGATGCTAGTTTAGGTGCTTCAATGGAAAGCTGTTTTTGCACAGTTTCCGATCGCACTGCTTCTTCAGGAATTTGCATCAGGAATACCAGCATGGGATTACTTTGCAATTCCCGTCGCAGCACTCGCCCAATGGCTTTTTCTATTTGTGTTTGCACTCCTACCCAGTCCACATCAACTTGTGAGTCAGCATTCGTAGCCGGTTTCACAAATTCTGACCAACGATCGCTCAAAATTGTTTCAATGGTTTGAGTGATGAGTCGGATTACCTCGGTGCGATCGGCTGATGTCACTACACCTTTCAAGTGTACTTCCGGCTTGGCCACTAATTTGCCTTCCCAATTCAAAGCCGCCGCTACTGTTACCGCCCCATCTCCGGCTAACTGTTGGCGTTCCTTAAGGACGTTTTCTTTGACTACTCCCGATCGCGAAGAGTCTACCAATTCAATTCCTGAAGGCACTTTACCACCCACTCGCATCGAATTTTCGGTCAATTCTACAACATCGCCGTTGTCAATAATCACCATATTGCTAGCGGGAATGCCCATGCTTTGAGCTGTTTTGGAGTGCTGCACCAGCATCCGGTGTTCCCCGTGCACGGGTAAGAAGAATTTGGGACGAGTCATGTTAATCATTAACTTTTGGTCTTCTTGACAACCGTGTCCCGAAACGTGAATTCCCTTGTCGCGCCCGTAAACTACATTTGCGCCCAGCATCATCAATTTGTCGATCGTATTTACCACTGCGATCGTATTTCCCGGAATCGGGTTAGCTGAGAAGATGATGGTATCGCCCTTTCTGATTTTTAATTCGTGATGTTCCCCGTTAGCAATCCGAGTCATCGCCGCCATTGGTTCGCCTTGGGAACCTGTGGTTAAAATCAGTACCTTGTCATCTGGTAAATTGCGAATTTCTTTCAGGGGTTTGAAGATATTATCTTCGCATTTGATGTAGCCTAGATTCCGGCAGTGAGCGATGACATTCAACATCGATCGACCTACCACTCCTACATACCGATTGTTTTTCTTAGCTAGTTCTAAAACTATTTGCAATCGGTGTACTGAAGAAGCAAACGTCGTCACCATTACTCGTCCCGTTGCTTGAGCGATAATTCTGTCTAAATTCGGATAAACAGAACGTTCTGAAGCCGTAAAACCGGGAACTTCCGAGTTAGTGGAATCGCTAATCAAGCACAGCACGCCTTTTTCGCCATACTCCGCCAGTTTTTGGAAGTCAAAATGCTCGCCGTCTACAGGAGTGTGGTCAATTTTAAAGTCTCCTGTGTGGATCAAAATTCCCACTGGGGTGTGAATCGCCACGGTGAAACTGTCGGCCATCGAGTGAGTGTTGCGAATATATTCGACTAAGAAATTCTTGCCAATTCTCACCATATCGCGAGGCTTAACTGTCCTCAATTCTGTGCGGTGAGACACTCCGGCTTCCTCTAGTTTTCCGGCTAGCAAAGCCATAGCCAAACGCGGCCCGTAA
Organism: Microcoleus sp. EPA2; assembly: GCA_020882975.1. GTDB lineage: Bacteria > Cyanobacteriota > Cyanobacteriia > Cyanobacteriales > Microcoleaceae > Microcoleus. The sequence continues at coordinate 47,482 of JAHRFD010000010.1, forward strand.
ATCACCGGAATTTCAAATTGTTTGAGGTGATAAGGGATACCGCCGATGTGGTCTTCGTGACCGTGAGTCACGATCATACCTTTAATTTTGTGGCTGTTTTCCCGCAGGTAAGTCATGTCTGGTAGGACAATATTTACCCCGTGCATTCCATCTGTCGGGAATGCTAAACCTGCATCCAAAAGAATTATTTCATCTCCGTACTCGAATACACAAGTATTTTTACCGATTTCGTGGAGCCCGCCGAGGGGAATAACTTTTAGAGCCTGTCCAGTTGTATTTTTGATCATGCGTATCCTTGGTTAGTTTTTTGTTATTTGTCTGTTGACTGTTGTCTTGTGTTTTTTTTCTGCTGTTTGTTGATGTGGGATATTTTTTCCATGATATTTTTGGAAAAATCTCCAGGGGTTTTGACTCTCCCTTACAGTCAGTTGTCTTGGGTCTTCAATCACCACTTCTTAGTTTTCAGCTAATAACTCATAGCTAATCACTAATGATTAATGACTAATCACAACCAATATTTAGTTTTCAGAAAACTCGTTCTCGCCTCTCTAGCTAGCTGATATCTGTGCTAACTGACTCAGTGCGTCCTTTAATTTTTGAGTCACCTCAACGGGCGGATCGCACAGGGGCGGACGGGTGGAACCTACATCCCAGCCTTGAAGTTTAAGAGCTGTCTTGACTGGAATCGGATTTGTGGTGAGAAAAAGAGCTTTAAACAAGTCAAATAGTTGCAAGTGAATCTGGGTAGCGACTTGAACTTGGCCCTTCTCAAAAGCTTCGATCATCTGTTGTAGTTGCTCTCCTACCAGGTGGCTGGCTACGCTAACTACACCAGATCCTCCTACCGCCAGCATCGGCAAAGTTAGGGAATCATCTCCAGAATAGATGGCAAATTCAGGGGATGTCAAGCGTCTAATTTGGCTGGCTTGATCTAAGTTGCCACTTGCTTCTTTTACTGCTACAATGTTCGGAATTTCTGCCAATTGAGCCACTGTTTCCGGCAACATATTTTGGCCAGTGCGACCGGGGATGTTATATAACATTATAGGCAATTCTGGAGCAGATTGGGCGATCGCCCGAAAATGGTTGTACAAACCTTCTTGTGGTGGCTTGTTGTAATAGGGCACCACCTGCAAGCAACCGTCTAAACCCAGTTTAGCTGCTTTTTGTGTAGCTTCGATCGCCTCGCGAGTTGAATTCGATCCCGCTCCTGCTATGACTTTTGCTTTACCTGCTACTGCTTGCTGCACCACCTGAAATAACTCGTACTCCTCATCCCAAGTCATCGTGGGAGATTCGCCCGTTGTTCCGCACAGTACCAAGCTATCCGTACCGCGATCGGCTAAATACACCGCCAACTGCTCTGCTACCGCATAGTTAACGCTGCCGTCTTCCTTAAACGGCGTAATCATTGCAGTCAGAACCCGTCCAAACTTTACCACACTTTCTCCGATTTTAGACTTGTGATTTTTGATTTTAAATTTTTGATTTTAGATGAAACGTTAATCTAAAATCCCTGCTGCTGCAAAACCTCATTACCTGTGGGGATGGTTCCCGCTACTTATAAACAGCCGCCCCCTGGGTTTGCAGTAATTTTTTTGTGGCGAGCAACTCGGCTATCTGCACTGCATTTAAAGCCGCCCCTTTGCGAATTTGATCGCCACTTAGCCACATTTCCAACCCGCAGGGGTGAGAAATATCTTGGCGTATCCTGCCTACCAACACCTCATCCTTACCGCTAGCCTCTGCGGGCATCGGGAAATAATTCGCTTGCCAGTCTTCTACCAGCTTAACCCCTTTTGCCTGCTTTAAAATGTCTCTGGCCTCGATCGCACTAAAAGGCTCTGCAAATTCTAGATTAATCGCTTCCGAATGCGCCCGGAGTACGGGAACCCGAATACAAGTTGCAGAAATTTTGATTTCTTCAGTCCCAAATATTTTCCTAGTTTCGTTCACCATTTTCATCTCTTCCTCACAGTACCCCAACTCGTTAATCGCGGTGTTGTGCGGAAACAAATTAAATGCTAATGGGTAGGGAAATATCTCCGTTTTGGGTGTTTCTCCCGCCAAAATTGCTCTAGCTTGAGCTTTCATTTCCTCCATTGCCCTGGCCCCTGCCCCGCTGGCAGACTGGTAAGTAGCTACCACTATGCGCTTGACTGGTCTGACTTGGTGAAGAGGCCAAACGGCCACTGCCATCAAAATCGTGGTGCAGTTGGGATTAGCAATGATACCTCGGTGAGACGCCACTGCTTCGGGATTAACTTCGGGAACCACTAGCGGCACCGTCGCATCCATACGGAAAGCGCTGGAATTGTCTATTACCACTGCTCCGGCTGCTACTGCTTTCGGAGCCCAATATTTGGAAGTAGACCCACCAGCCGAAGCCAGCACTAGATCTACATTATCAAAGGAGCGATCGGAGACTGCCTCCACCGATAGCATGGAGCTACCAAAGGGCAATTTTGCACCCGCAGAACGTTCCGAAGCCAGCAGCTTCAAATCTGCCAACGGAAAACTGCGACTGTGCAAGAGTTCTAGCAACTCCGCACCGACAGCACCCGTAGCACCTAAAATGGCAACTCGATAGGATTGAGACAAATTAGTTTCCTCCACAAATTAGATTGTAAGCGATCGAAATCTGGAATTTTAATAACCGCAATACTCAATATAAAACTTAATTAATGTTGGGCGACATCAGAATCGGTTAGGATGGCAAGGGCGCAGTTAACCGGACTTGCCACTCCAGCCTAGCGGCTGCGATCGAATCGTACCCATCGCTAGTTTAGCAAGGAATGAACTCCCCTGTGGCATAACCACAAACAAATAGCCTATTCTTGACTTTGAGACGCTTTTGTGGGGTAGCATTGACGTCTGAAGGCGATACGTGCTATTGTGCTTCGGCAATTAGTGTGTTGAACCTCCACAAAGCGTTCTGCTCCGCAAAACCTATGCACAACAATGATTGGCAGCCTCGTCAGGTATAGGTGTTTGTAGTTGTGCCAGTACGATTAAAAGCGTACAAACTTAAAATGCAGGCAAAGTCAGATTTGTATGTATTTTATATCACTATTGTTAAATATCAAAGAAGCCGATGAAAGTAACCCAGGAAAAACTTCCAGCTAGCCAAATTGGTCTGGAAATCGAAGTACCATCAGAAAAGTCAAAACAAGCCTACGAGCAAGTAATTAAACAATTTGCTCGCGAGATTAACATTCCTGGGTTCCGCAAAGGCAAAGTTCCCCGCCAAGTTTTGCTACAGCGCCTAGGTCAAACTCGATTGAAAGCAACGGCTTTAGAAAACTTGATTAATGACTCCCTACAAAAAGCCCTGGAACAAGAAAAAATTGCAGCCATTGGCACTTTTGAACTCAGCACCGAGTTTGAAGAGTTACTGTCTAAGTTTGACCCGGAACAGCCATTGACATTCTCAGCTAAGGTTGACGTAGAACCAGAAGTCAAAATGGGTCAGTACACAGGCTTGCAACTTCAAGCAGAAGAAGCTAAGTACGATGAGACTCAAGTAGATGAGGTATTAGCCAAATATCGATCGGACAAAGCTGCTTTAATCCCCATAGAAGGCAGACCAGCTCAATTAGGAGATATGGCTTTAGTTGATTTCTCCGGCAGATTTGCAGACGCACCAGAAGGCGAAACTCCCGCAGAAATTCCCGGCGGTCAAGCAGAAGACTTTCAAGTAGAATTATCGGAAAATCAGTTTGTACCTGGTTTCATCCAAGGCATGATCGGAATGAATCCGGGAGAAACCAGAGAAGTTTCTGTACAGTTTCCTGACGAGTATAGCAGTGAAGAATTAGCCGGAAAACCAGCAGTCTTTACGATTACTCTCAAAGAACTTAAGGAAAAAGAATTGCCGGAGTTGGACGACGATTTCGCCCAAGAAGTGAGCGAGTTTGAAACCTTGGCAGAACTGCGCGAATCCCTAGAAACTCGCTTTAAAGGAGACCAAGAGCGCAAAACGTCAGGGAACAAAGAAAAAGCAATATTAGAAGCCCTAGTGCAGCTAATAGAAGTGGAAATTCCCGAAACAATGCTAGAACGCGAAATCGATTTCTTGCTGAACCAACAAGCAGCCCAATTGAAAAATTACGGCATAGATATCAACCAACTGTTTACTGAAGAAAACATGGGACCGATGCGGGAACGCTCCCGTCCAGAAGCCATCAATCGCATCAAGCAGTCTCTAGCTCTAGCAGAAATAGCCAAGCTGGAATCTTTGTCTGTAGAACCAGCAGAAGTAGCAGCAGAAGTAGCTAGCGTCAGAAAGCAGTTTCCGAAAGGAGATTTTGACCCCGAAAGGTTGCAGCAATTTGTCCGAGAAGACTTGCTCAAACAAAAAACCATCAAATGGTTGGAAGAAAAGGGAACAATCGAACTCCTACCAGAAGGTTCTCTGACTCCGGCAGTAGATGAAGATGAGGATGCAGAGGATGCAGAAACTTCAGAAGCATCCACAACCGTTGAAGTAGAAGTGGTAGGAGAAGACTAGCACTCGCAGTTACTTACGCGATCGAGTCCGGCTAAATATTCATCGTACTTTGGCTGGACAACGCCCCATCTAAGAGCGAGAGTGCCACTTGTCGGCGCAGCATCCTAGCGCCAGAGAACCCCCCTGCGCTAGGAAATTCCCAATTCCCAATTCCCAATTCCCCCATCTCACTCTAGAAAGGGCATAATAGTTAAAAGCTGGCGGCTTAATTTCAAGCTTTCATCAGCCGTAAATAGTCTATAATCCTTGACTGGTGTCTTATGGTTGTATCTCAATCTTCCAACTACCTAATTACAAGCTCTAACAATTTTGAGGTCAGCGACCACCCCAGCAACGTAGTGCCAATGGTACTCGAACAGTCGGGGATGGGCGAGCGAGCCTTTGACATTTACTCGCGCTTGCTGCGGGAGCGCATTGTGTTTTTAGGAACCCCTGTAACTGACGAAGTGGCAGATTCCATAGTGGCTCAGCTACTGTTTCTAGACGCCGAAGACCCAGAAAAAGACATTCAAATGTACATAAATTCCCCTGGTGGTTCGGTGACGGCCGGCATGGCAATTTATGACACAATGCAACAAATCCGCCCCGATGTCGTGACAATTTGTTACGGTTTAGCAGCAAGTATGGGTGCATTTCTGTTGACTGCGGGAGCCGCGGGCAAACGGATGTCTCTGCCGAGTTCGAGAATTATGATTCACCAGCCCCTGGGCGGTGCCCAAGGTCAAGCAGTAGATATTGAGATTCAAGCCAAAGAAATCCTTTATCATAAGCGTAAGCTGAATGAACTGTTAGCACACCACACAGGTCAACCGATCGATAAATTAGAGGCCGATACCGATCGCGACTTTTTCATGTCAGCGGCAGAAGCCAAAGATTACGGATTGGTCGATAAAGTCATAGCTAAGGAAAACCTTCCGGCCGCGGGAGAGAATGTCACTGCACTGAAATAAGAGGCTGTTATGTCTAAATACGACTCCCATCTAAAATGTTCCTTTTGTGGCAAGTCTCAAGAGCAGGTACGCAAGTTGATCGCAGGCCCAGCAGTATATATCTGCGATGAATGTGTTGACTTGTGCAATGAAATTTTAGATGAGGAGTTGTTTGACTCCACCGCCGTGCCGGCCGCGACGGCAGTACCTCCAAAGCCGGAAACCAGCCAAAAGCGCCGCACTACTTCCGGCAAAAGCCTGTCTCTGAGCCAAATTCCCAAGCCGAGGGAAATTAAAAATTACCTCGATGAAAATGTGATCGGCCAAGATGAGGCGAAAAAGGTGTTGTCGGTGGCAGTTTATAACCACTACAAGCGCCTCAGTTTTATTCATAGCAAAAATAGTGGCAAGCACCCACCGGAAGAAGTAGAACTGCAAAAGTCAAATATTCTGTTAATCGGGCCCACGGGCTGTGGCAAAACGCTGCTGGCTCAAACTTTGGCAGATATGCTGGATGTACCCTTTGCAGTGGCTGATGCCACGACGCTGACGGAAGCGGGCTACGTTGGGGAAGATGTGGAGAATATTTTGTTGCGCTTGCTGCAAGTGGCAGATATGGATGTGGAAGAGGCGCAGCGCGGCATCATTTATATTGATGAAATTGACAAAATTGCCCGGAAGAGCGAAAATCCTTCGATTACGCGGGATGTGTCGGGGGAAGGCGTGCAGCAGGCGCTGTTGAAAATGCTGGAAGGGACGATCGCCAATGTACCACCTCAAGGCGGGCGCAAGCATCCCTATCAAGACTGCATCCAAATTGATACCAGCAATATCATGTTTATTTGCGGTGGCGCTTTTGTCGGTTTGGATAAAGTGGTAGAGCAGAGAACGGGCAAAAAGTCCATGGGTTTTATTCAGCCGGGAGAAGCTGTGCCGAAGGAAAAGCGGGCCGCTGATGTCCTCAAGCAACTGGAACCCGATGATTTGGTGAAATTTGGGATGATTCCTGAGTTTATTGGCAGGGTACCGGTGGCGGCCGTTGTCGATCCTTTGGATGAGGAGACGCTGATGGCGATTTTGACGGAACCGCGCAATGCTTTGGTTAAGCAGTATCAAAAGCTGCTAAAGATGGATAATGTACAGTTGGAGTTTAAGGCGGATGCTGTGCGGGCGATCGCCCAGGAAGCATACCGACGCAAAACTGGGGCGCGGGCACTCAGAGGAATTGTCGAAGAGTTGATGTTGGATGTGATGTATGAGTTGCCGTCGCGCAAGGATGTGACGCGCTGTATGATTACTAAGGAAATGGTGGAGAAGCGATCGACTGCTGAGTTGTTGATACTTCCCTCTTCGCTACCTAAGCCGGAGTCGGCTTAAAAGTTTTTGTATTGTCAATCAGCTTTTGATCGGCGGGCTTTCCGGCCTATTCCACCATAAACTTAATCTATGGTGAAACAGGCCGGAGAGCCTGTTGATTCCCAATCCCCATTCCCAACTACCAATCAATTAAATCATCCTCATCTGACTCAGAAGACAACGCAGGTAAGTCCGGTTCAGATTCCCATGTAAAAGTTTCCGACTCCCAAACCTCCAAGCCATCGGAGAAATCAACTACTTCCCCATCAAACATCTGAGCCCACACCCCAGCAGCATTGACTACATCTTGGGCATCAGCCCGCACCGCCACAGCTTGAGCATTTAAATCATTCCCAGAGGCGATCGACCCCTTACTCTCCCCCCCCACTGGTTCCGAAGCATTTGACAGCTTGGCGCTAGTATTTTCAGGGGCTGGCGAGTGTTTTTGTGCTTCTCCCCTATTCCTGGAAAAATCCTCTAAAATTTCCGGTTTTTGTACCTGTTGATTCCCATCATCCACCGGAGTATAATTCCGAGAATTTCCCCCCATACGTCCGTTAGAAGTGGGGAAATTCTTGGGTTCTAAACTATTAGTTTCAGTGGAATTTTTTAATCCCAATTGGACCGTGACTCGACGGTTAAAAATTTGCAAAAAAGCTTCTTCAATATTAGTTACTTTGTCTTTAACCATCTTGAGCAACTGTGGCGAATTAATTTTAATAACCGCCGCATCATTGCTAAAACTCACCAGATGTCCGTGTTGGCGAAGCAAAGATTGAGTACCGTGGGGGCGCACGCGATTCAGTACCTGTTCCCACACTTGATTTAGATCGATTTCGCTAGTGGAATTAGTTGGTGGATAATTTGTGGTGTCAGCAGTCGGTATAGATTCTCGAATCGGTGCGGTGAATGTGTTTTCTGTGGGATTAGCCATAGGTGGCGGAGTCGTCGGAGGAGGTTGCACATTTGGCATTGCAGATTCTGCAATATGAGATATCTGACTCCCTCCCACTGGGGTTTGGGGGGGCTGAATTTGTGCTGGATTAGTATTTTGTGCTGGTTGATTTACTGGTTGTGGCTGAGTTCTAATGGCTGAGGGTAATAATCCCAATAATGTTACTTCTAGCCACAAACGTGGCTGAGTAGTGTTTTTAATTTGTACTTCGTGGGTTTGCAAGTGTTTCTGACCCGCTAAAATTAATTCTGCCTCCCAATGAGTTGCAAACTTGACAAGTTTATCCCAAGTGGCTGAGGTTAAAGCTACTAAATCTGAGCGTGTTGGTGCTGCTTTTGCTATCAGCAAATCTCGGTAAAAACTGGCTAGATTCTGAAGAACTATCAGTGGTTCTCGACCGCGATTCATCAGGTGACGGGTCATGTCTACTAAGGCTGTGGCATTGTCTTTGTCAATAGCTTCTAGGAGTTCCATTAAGTCGTTTTCTGGGACTGCACCGACTAAATCCCAAACTTTTTCGACGGTGACTTCACCGGGAAATAAACTGAGTTGGTCTAGCAGACTTTCGGCATCTCGCAGTCCTCCTTGGGCGAGTTGAGCAACCATATATACTGCGTCGCTGGCTATGTTGATATTTTCTAATTTGGCAATTTTCTGTAAGTGGGCGGTCATTGCATCGAGGGCTATGCGGCGAAAGTCGAATCTTTGACAGCGGGAAATAATTGTTGGTAAGACTCTTTGAGGGTCTGTGGTTGCGAGGACGAATACTACGTTGTCTGGTGGTTCTTCTAGGGTTTTTAATAAGGCGTTAAATGCCTGGTTACTGAGCATATGAACTTCGTCAATTACATATACTTTGTAGCGGCATTGTACGGGGGCAAATTGAGCGCGTTCGATCAAATCCCGGATGTTATCGACTCCTGTGTTGCTGGCGGCATCAATTTCGATTACGTCTAGTGTGGAACCTCTGGCTATTTCTTGGCAAACGTTGCATTTGCCGCATGGTGTGGGGGTTGGGGCACCCGTAGAAATACAGTTGAGGGATTTGGCAAAAATTCGAGCACTAGAGGTTTTACCGGTGCCTCTGGGGCCTGTGAATAGATATGCTGGTGCTATGCGATTTTGCAGGATGGCGCTAGTGAGGGTTTGGGCGATCGCCTCTTGGCCTACTAATTCGGCAAAAGTCTGGGGGCGATATTTGTGGTGGAGGGGTTCGTAGGTCACGATCGAATATGGGTGTTATGTTAACTAAGGAGATGTGGTTCGATCGCACCATAGCTCAACTTTCAAAGCAAGTTCTCTGGAGGCGAACTGAGTGGAACGAAGAACTCGTAGCAATTAGTACCTAAGTCTTTTGGGCGCTACGATCGTCCGGGCGATCGATTGTGGTCCTCAAGATTTTTTAAGAGCGATCGGAGAATTACTATTAATCTATGTAAATTCACTGATATTTGCGAGAAACTGCTCTGCTGAAAAAACATTTTTCCTGCGGGTATTGGTATAATATATCACACATTATTTACCATCGCTTTTTGCCAGTACAAGGGTGCAATTTTCCGAGATTTCGCGAACCTGCTTGCAGTTAAAGATAAAGTATTAATTAGAGGGTGCCCGTTCGAGTTGTAGAAATCCAATTGTAGAAAGATTGTGGTAGAAAGAAGTCAAGGTGGCTCGAACCAGCGAGTTGCAATGTCATCTCCACTCAGGGGCATTCTATAAATATAACGTCAAATTTTACCCTTTAAAAGCCCATGTCAACCAAAATAATCCTTGTAGAACCAAGGTTGGCAGTAGCCTCTCCCAAGCCCAAACAGGCTAAGCCAGGAGGTTTACCCTCGGATCAAATCTTGATGGGAGCATCGGGATTACTGTTGTTATTACTTGTCGGTTTAGCGGTGTTTAGCAAAATTAAACTGGATGGTTTGAGCAAGAAGCTCACTTTTGAGGAATTTAGAAATCGAGAACTCCAGAAAAAATATAAAATGGCTCTGGAAACGATGTCAAAAATGGAAAAAAATCCCGACCTCATCCACTCACGAGACTTTAATTTAGACTACCTGAGAATGCGGATGGCGGAAGAAGTTTTTCACTTTGCCATTGTGACTCAAATTAAGGTAAAAGTCAAAGAAAAAATTAGTATTGCCCTGCGTCCAACTCAGGGTAGTGTAGGAGATAAAAGTGGGAACGCCGGCACTGGCAGACAAGTGGATTCGATGTTTGATATCGAATACGAAACTGGCGATCCGGCGGTAAAAATCGAAAAGCGAGTGCTGTTTCGGATTCAAATTAAGTTGATGAAACTCCCGACTCAGGCAACATCGGCGACAATTAATCAAATTATTGACTGTTTGGAAACTTACCTAAGTCCTTCCGACGACCACGACAGTTGGCAGCCGACAATTCAAGGTCGCATCGTTCACATTGAATGGGACCAAAAGGCGAAACCGACGCCGATGTTGGTGCTGGAACAGTCGAATGAAGGAGTGAATGTCACTTTCAGAACTACTAGAGCTGCCGCTGGCAGACCTGCAAATGCCAATGACAGTCAGTTAGCCGGTGCTAAGGGTGCAAAAGGTAAGAGTGCAAGTAAAAGTGCATCCAAGAGTTCTACAAAAACAGGTACTAAGCGTCCGACTTCCCGCAAGTAATTGTCAACATATTTTAGCTATTTAGGGAAATCAAAAAGCACCTCGGTCATGTAATGTTCTGCCCAATCTTGACCGAAAGCTTTTTCCAATACGCGACGGGTTTTGTCGTTTTGTTGCTGCTGGGTGCAGTAGTAAATTTGAGCATCGAGAATTTTTGATGCTTCGGCGACAGAAACTGGTTCTGAGGCTACTGCCAGTTTGCAGTGAATTTCCATGTAGGATTCAACTATGTCCAGAAATCGACTTTCTTCTTCTGGGGAATCTGGGCGCACAAATAGGCAAAATTCTGAAAAAATATCGCCCCATTCGGGAATTTGGCGGGGACAGGAAAACTGGTTGACGGGCAGAGTTTGCAGTGGAGTGCGGTAGGTTTCGGACAAAGTGCGATCGGCATTGAGGGGAGAAAGGTCGGCGATCGCAGCGCTAATTTGGCCTTTACCTGCTACGATATCCGTACCGAACATGGGCAAAGCGTAATTCGGTCTGGGAAACATCACGCAGTGCAGGATATCGAGCAAGGGGCCGACTTTGGCGAGTTCTAGGTGTATTTTACGGAATTGGGGAGTTTGATAGCAGCGGTTTTCGATGATCAGTTTTTCTCCTTCCAAACGCCCTTCCACATATCCCAACTCAGCAGGCAGGTGGTAGGGTTCCAGGTCGAGGTACCGACGCCATACTGATTCTATCCGATCGGCTAGTTCGCGGATGAGGTAGTGTTGTTGGTCTCGTAGAGAAGGCTTGGATATTTCTAACATTCTGATTTATGGGGCGATCGGCTTAACAAAACTTTATTCAACTGTTGCAGGATGCAGGAACAAAGGTAGATACTTTTAAGGATATCAGTAAGATCGACGGGCGAGCGAGCAAGTTTTACAGGAGATGAATCTATGTTTGGTCTAGGATTGCCCGAAATGGGCATTATTGCGGTAGTAGCTATTCTAATTTTCGGTCCTAAGAAAATTCCTGAGTTGGGCAATGCTTTGGGAAAAACCTTGCGGAGTTTTAAGGAAGGGGTGAGTCAAGCTGAGGATGAATCTCCCGTCAAGGAGAAGGAGAAGGAGAAAGAGGAAGAGACTCAACCGAAAGTGTAAATTAGTGTGGTAGTGAAGATTTTAGTCCTGATATTTAAGGACTAAAGTTCTCGCTTGCTATCTCTGGGGAAAATTTGTGCTGAAACATGAGTACAACTTCCACCAGAGACTGAATTTGTTAGTTGTGGGGTGGGGACGGGAGCCCGGTGATTAATCAAGCCCCCCCATTACCAAATTAACTATTTGTGGAACTGGTCGAAGAACCCGTTGCTAAGAAGGATACAAATCCCAACCCAAAAAAATGCTATAATATCGACTTTGAATCCTAAGATTGTCCAATAAATAGAGAAAATAGTAACATAATATGGTCGTTATTACATCCCAAGAAATTGCCTTATTTCGCTCAGAATTAGCAGCCTATTCCCAAGCATTGAAGGCCCTCGATGAAATCGAAGATTGCGAGGGAAATATCGAAGATGCAGCGATATCTCTGGCAATTCAAGCCGGACAAGAACCGAATATTTCTGAAAATTGGCTAGACGGATTAGCTAAAAGATGCCGCGTTGCTATCTGCAAATCTGAGATTAAAGAAGAGTTGATAAATGGACGTTTGAATGCAGCCTTCGGAGATTTGTTAGCCGCGAAAGTTTGCCCGGATATTTTGATAACTGCGGTGATTATTTATGTGTTTAAAACTGGGGTGAATGAGTTTTGTGAGCCTCTTGAATATAAACTTTAAAGCTATATTAGTCGGTGGCGAGAAACCGGGTTTTTACGAACATACTTAGTTACACCACCCAAAAATCACAAAAAACCAGATTTCTGAGATTCTCTGGGTGGCGAGAAACCGGGTTTTTACGAACATACTTAGTTACACCACCCAAAAATCACAAAAAACCCGGTTTCTGAGATTCCCGGTTTCTGAGATTCTCTGGGTGGCGAGAAACCGGGTTTTTATCCACCTACTTTGTCATATTGTTTCCGGTTACATCGGAATGATTTAACCGCAGAGAACACAGAGGACACAGAGGGAGAGAATAGAGTTCTGAATAATTCTGATGAAGAGAGGATTTGATATCACACCACCCAAAAATCACCAAAAACCGGGTTTCTGAGGTTCTGCGGTTTTTGAGTCCATGAGTAGTTAAACGAGAATATATAAAATGCAGATCGGCATATTTTTAGGAAATCTCGGAAATCCCCTAATCTATTATCCCAAGTTAGCGAAGATTACTGGGGGTGTCTCGGCTAGTATTTTGCTATGTCAATTATTTCAATGGCAATCTCAACTAAAAAAAACAGAATGGCTAACAACTAATTGCGATGAGATTGAAGCAGTCACTGGGTTAAATTCGGAAGAACAAGAATTAGCCATAAATCAACTCAAAAGTCGTTCGCTCCTCAAAGCCAAATCAATTAATTATCACATATATACCTGGGAACTATGGGCTGACATTGATGTTTTTGAGGAAATACTCAATAATTACTTCACCGGAATTTCTGATGATAGCATAACACAAACTCTCCCGAAAAGTCTCAATTATCCTGTAGAAATAGTGGCTGATAATTCTTCATCAAATCCCAACATTAAAACCGACAAATTCTTCGGTCAACCCCGTAAACCCATAGCCGTTGCTGTCACCCCAAATTACCAATTTAGCGGCCCTTGGAACTCCCAAGAACAACTCCATAATTTTCAACGAGCTTTAGAAGCCTATGCTAGAAAATGCAACTTGGGTTTTGGCAATCCTTCGGGCTGGGCTTTCAAAATTATTGACAGTATCACTAAGGGCTTAGCTTCGACTTTTTGGGATGAATTTATCGCGGGCATTCCTTTAGGAGAAAGTCAGAAGGTGCAGCGAGATTGGGAAATTGCACCAGAAGTGCCTTATCCGGCCTTTGAAGAGGAGCGAATTCAGTATTATGTCCACAAAGGTGAACCGCTGGAAGCAGCGGTTTCTAAGGCTCGTGCTGATTTGAGAAACCCGGTTTTGGGTAAGGATTTGTGGGAGGGTTTTTTACGAAAGTGCGATCGCCTTGCGGAGGATGCTTTCCAAGCAAAACAGCGGGGGGTTGAGACACCATATCTGCCGTCTTCCTTCAACGAAAAACCGCAAATCACTAAGGATAGTGTGATGCGGAAATTAGGGGCGATCGCACCGCAATTTGCCCTGAATCAAGCCACATCTGAACCGACACCAGAACCGCCAAAACTTGCAGAAACAGCATCGCTAATCCCCGCTGAAACTCCCAGTATTTCCGCTTTGCAAAAAGCTTACAATACTCCTCTCGGTCGCAGTATAATTGAAAAACAGATTGCTGCGAATCCTGATTGGGGCTACGAAATAGTTGACGGGGAAATAGTGGAATCAATTCCTTTTTAATAACATTCCTAGACGGAACCGGCGCAATTAGTAGGGTGCGTCAGTTGGTAAAACCTATTTTTTATACTAAACTCAAGACTGACGCACCATACCAACTAAGCAGATATGAAGCGAATTAGCGAGATCAATCCGCTGGGGGAAGAGCGGGCAAATCCTTCGGAGCAAACTAGGGAAAATCTGCGGCGGGAAAGGTTGCAGCGACAAAGAGATGAGGGATATCAAATGTTAGTTGAACTCTGCGATATGGGCGAATATGACATGGCAGAGCAGTTGGCAATTCGCAACTCTAATTGGGGTTATGAAATAGTTGATGGGATTGTGATGGAAAGGATGGATTAGATTTGTAGTAAATAGGCACCAATGTCAATAACCCTGTAGGGGCGGGTTCGCCAATAATATCTAACTCTCGCTAACAATCTATATAAACCCGCCCCCCACCACTCATAAACCACATCAACCTTAAATTTGCATTAAATGCTAAGATGTAGGCGCTGATTTTTCCTTGGGTGGGGGCGGGTTTGAGAGATGGTAAATTCTCGGCAATTATTGTTTGTAAAACCCGCCCCTACGAGCCAATTATACAAGCCCAAAAAGATGTGGGTGGGGGCGGGTTTGAGAGATGGTAAATTCTCGGCAATTATTGTTTGTAAAACCCGCCCCTACGAGCCAATTATACAAGCCCAAAAAGATGTGGGTGGGGGCGGGTTTGAGAGATGGTAAATTCTCGGCAATTATTGTTTGTAAAACCCGCCCCTACTAGCAAATTATACAAGAAAAAAAAGAGGCAGGGAATATTCCCCGCCTCCAATCAGCAATGACTGTTAACCTAAAAATTAGATTAGCCAGCCAATCCTTTTTAGTAGCCTCTGGTGTTTGGCTTGTGGACGATGAAGCTGAGCACTTGGCATTGCTTCACGTTGTCAAAACCCATGACGCGGATGTAGCAACCAGGGTTTTCTTGACGGCAAGCGTTGATTTCTGTCATGATTTCTTGGACGCTGCGAGCGTGGAACAAAGGCAACTTCCAAAGAGTCCAATAGCGCATTTCAGCGGCGGAGGTTTCGTTGAATTCTACGCCGGGAATGTAGCCTTGATCCAAGATGTATTGCAGTTGCTTGGCAATTTGTGCGTCTGTCAGCGGGGGCAAATAGGACAGAGTTTCGTAACGACGCTCTTTAGGTAAAGTTTTCATTTTTCTATCTCTAAGGTGTGTGTTCGATTCGCACTCGTGCGATCGATTAACTCGACAAATTATCTAGATTCGCTTCCGAATCTATGGAGGATGTTTCAGGATTGCTGCTAGCCACAGACCAATTAAGCTGCGTAATTCGCTCCAAATGCTGGCGTCTGTGTTCCATATTCGCCTGTTGAATGCCAGTACAAACCATTTCCGGCAAAAATTCTGTCACATCGTGGGCCAGATATTCTCGCACCGTCATGATCCGAAATCCTAAATCTTGATTTTCCCTCAGCAATTCTTGAATGTATGCTTCTCCATCTTGGATTTTGCCCTTGGTGGAAAAGTCGTTCAACCAGATTGCTAGAGGAGGATTGGTTTCGCTCAATTGAGTGACCACAATCCGCACGGATTGATAGGTTAGGTAACTTGCCAGCACCTTAGCGGTGTCTTTCGCAACTTGTTTGAGATCCATTTTTGACCCCAGCCCTTAAGAGTTTTAGATTGTTGATTTTAGATTTTGGATGCAAACTTACTTGTAAATCTTCTTCTAAGATAAAGACATAACAGCAAGTTTGCTACCTAAAACCTAAAATCTCAAACCCAAAATCATCAAACGGTATCCATTGCCTCGAATTCAAACTTGATTTCTTTCCAGAGTTCGCAAGCAACAGCCAATTCAGGGCTCCATTTGCAAGCTTCGCGAATGATGTCTCCGCCTTCGCGCATCAAGTTGCGGCCTTCGTTACGTGCTTGGACGCAAGCTTCCAAAGCAACGCGGTTAGCTGTTGCACCAGGTGCGTTACCCCAAGGGTGGCCCAAGGTGCCGCCGCCGAACTGCAAGCAGGAGTCGTCGCCGAAGATTTCCACCAAGGCTGGCATATGCCAGATGTGGATACCGCCGGATGCAACTGGCATGACACCAGGCATGGAGGCCCAATCTTGGGTGAAGTAGATACCGCGAGCGCGGTCTTGTTCGATGTGGTCTTCGCGCATCAAGTCTACGAAGCCCATGGTGATGCCTTTTTCGCCTTCGAGTTTGCCCACAACTGTACCGGAGTGCAGGTGGTCGCCGCCGGACATCCGCAAGCACTTGGCAAGCACGCGGAAGTGGATACCGTGGTTTTTCTGACGGTCGATAACGGCGTGCATGGCGCGGTGAATGTGCAACAGGATTCCGTTGCGACGGCACCATTTGGCCAAGGTGGTGTTTGCAGTGAAACCACCGGTCAGGTAGTCGTGCATGATGATGGGGGTTTTGATTTCTTTGGCGAATTCAGCCCGTTCCATCATTTCTTCGCAGGTGGGGGCGGTGACGTTGAGGTAGTGACCTTTGACTTCGCCGGTTTCTGCTTGAGCTTTTTCAATAGCTTCTTGAACGAACAAGAAACGATCGCGCCAACGCATGAATGGTTGGGAGTTGATGTTTTCGTCGTCTTTGGTGAAATCCAAACCGCCGCGTAGAACTTCGTAAACGGCACGGCCGTAGTTCTTAGCAGACAGACCCAATTTGGGCTTAATTGTACAACCGAGCAAAGGACGGCCGTACTTGTTCAATTTGTCGCGCTCAACGGTGATACCGTGAGGAGGACCTTGGAAGGTTTTGAGGTAAGCAATGGGAATCCGCAGGTCTTCCAACCGCAGAGCACGTAGGGCTTTGAAACCGAACACGTTACCAACCAAAGAGGTGAGCAAGTTGGTGACGGAACCTTCTTCAAACAAATCCAAAGGATAAGCGATGAAGCAAATGTATTGGTTGTCTTCGCCGGGGACTGGCTCGATGTCGTAGCAACGGCCTTTGTAGCGATCGAGGTCGGTGAGGAGGTCAGTCCACACAGTTGTCCAAGTACCGGTGGAAGATTCAGCAGCCACAGCAGCGCCGGCTTCTTCTGGTGGTACTCCAGGTTGTGGAGTTACACGGAAAGCCGCCAAAATATCTGTATCTTTCGGGGTGTAGTCCGGTGTGTAATACGTTAGTTTATAGTCTTGAACTCCGGCTTTATACCCAGCCTTGGATTGAGTTTGGGTTTGCGCGTAAGCCATATCTCGCTTCCTAGTATTCGCTTAATTTTGGGGCCTGATGGCAGGCTCTTAGAAATATATCAAGAAAGTGGCGCTCTAAAATTTTAATATTCTTTTAATCATCATAAGTATTGTTTATTTCCCTTTACATTAAGAAATTATTTGTAACATCTCTTATTAAACAAAAGGTACGAATAATGCTTGGGGATCGCAACAGAAGGGAGAGGGAACAAGATAGAGGGAATTAAAAAAAAAGGTTGGTTATCTAGGAGAGAAAGAATAAAGAAAGGGAATGGAGAGTTAGTTAGAAATACCTAAAATTATAGTTGATAGTTGAGTTCGATCGCGCGATCGAACTCAATCGAACTCAACGGCTATCCAAAAATCTCAAACCGCAAATTTTCAATCTATAACTACTGTCTTCCACCGTCAAAAATCCAAACCATAGCACATAATATGGACAGGACTTGCGCGATGCCAAGTTTCTTAAATTCAAAAATCTCCTTACAGCAATTGAACCGGAATGTCAACCCGGTTGCTGGGATAGCTGCTCGTAAGTCTTAATGGATATTTAGCCCCATTTCTACTCTGGTTGTGCCACACCCCCATTCAAAATCTGTCCACTGCATTAATCCAGATTGCCCAAAGCCGTACCCTCAGACTTGGGGCAACAATTTTTGTCAGAGTTGCGGAGGGCCGCTGCGACTGAAAAATCGCTATGTGCCGCTACAAGTTTTGGGTAAAGGCGGTTTTGCCGCTATCTACACGGTTTGGGATACAGAATCTGAAACCGAGCGCGTGCTCAAAGTATTGCTGGAAACTTCGCCGAAAGCGGTGAAACTATTCGAGCAAGAAGCTTGGGTGTTAGCAATTTTGCGCAATCCCGGTGTCCCCAGAGTCGAGGCTGAGGGTTATTTTCATGTGCAAATGCAAAACTTGGCAGGGGAGGGAAATGCTGCGGCGCGCAGGCTTCCTTGTTTGGTAATGGAGAAGATTCACGGTAAAACTTTGGAAGATATTCTGGATGAGCACCCCCAAGGTTGTCCGCCAGAATGGGTTTTTAGTTGGCTTAGTCAAGCTGTGGAAATTTTAGAGGAGTTGCATAGATGTCAGATTATTCACCGCGATATTAAACCGAGCAATTTGATGCTGCGGATGCCACAATCGCCACAACTTTTGCTGGCTAACGGTTTGGGTGGATTGCAGTTGGTGACGATCGACTTTGGCGGTGTTAAACAGATGGGTGGTGTCGCACCGGTGGGGAAAGATGCTCCAAGTTCGACGCGGTTAATTTCTCCTGGCTATAGCCCGCCGGAACAAATTGTTGGGGGCGGTGTGGGCCCGGCGACGGATTTTTATGCCTTGGGGCGGACTTGTATTCACTTGCTGACGGGGAAGTATCCGGCGGATATTGAAGATCCGATGACTGGGGAGTTGCGATGGCGGCATATTTCGCCGATCGCCCCGGCTTTTGCTAATTTGTTGGATGATATGGTGCGATCGGATGTGCAGCAGCGTCCGGCGACGGCTGGGGAGGTTCGCCAACGTTTGAGGCAGATTTCTACTCGGCATCAGGGACGAATGGCGATCGCGCCTAGCAGTCAAGCTATGCTGAAATTCTGTAGGCAAGTATTGGTGGTGGGGGCGCAAAAAACTGTCAGCCTGACTGGTTTTGTGTTTGGGGCGATCGCCCAAATTGTGGTAGCTTCTCTGGATACGGGCTGGGAAATGGTGCTCGGTGGGATTGGGGGAAGTGCGGGGGCGATCGGCGGTTTAGTTTTGGGCTATGCTTCGCCTATTGGCCCGGAAATTGCGAATTTTTTGAATGAGGGTTTGCATCAATTAATTCCTAATATGACTTTCGCTGTGGGGCCGGAGGTGCTACTGTTTGGATTTGCGGGATTGGGAACTGCGATCGGGTTGACGGATGCGGGCAGTTTTCGCCAACAAAAACAGTATTGGTTATCGGGATTGATGGGTGTTCAAGGTTATTTGTTAGCTGGTTTGTGTTGGTTGGAGTCGAGTGCTTCTAGTGGGGTGCAGGGGATTATTTTGGGTGCTTTTGCGATCGCATCTTTGACTGTGGGAATGGGTTTGCGGAGTCACCAATTGGTGCACGCTTTGGTGGTGGCTGTGTGTTCTACTGGGGTGTTTTTGTTTCTGAATGCTTTGAGCATTTTTCCTGGGAGTTTCTTGGAGAGTTTTGCCTCGTCTAACGCTACACTGGGCTTGTGGGAAGTTTGGGGGGCTGTGGCGTTTTTTGGTTTGTTGGGAAGTGCGATCGGGCTTTGTTTGGGAGTCAGTCATTATTTGGTTGTGCCTTTGTTAAGGTGGTTGGGTTGGAAGTAAGCCCTGGGGCGGGGCGGGTTTATGAGCTCTTTTGTTTGAGTCAATTATAGTTGGTGAAACCCGCCCCTACATTGATGGTGCAATCTGTAGGGGCGGGTTCACTGATGAATTTTGCCACCTACAAACCATCTTGAAAAACCCGCCCCCACCCAACCCATAACCCCGATTTACCATCGTCACCCCATCATTACAATCAACTAATTATGAATTTTTGGGTTGAGATTGGGCGGGTTTATGAGATTGTTAGTTTTTGGCAATTATGGTTGCTGAACCCGCCCCTACATTGTGATGGGAGAAGCTGTTAAGTGACTGTCAGCAGAATTTCGGAACCAGTATTCTGAAGTTCCCTGGCGAGAGATTGCTGGAATGAGAGACATTCTTACCCATCATTCTGATAGACTCAATTTCGATACCCTATGGGATGTTATTCAAGCTGATATCCCAGAACTCCTAGGATTGCTTGAACCATTACTACCTAATCCCGATGAAATGGACAATGAATAGTTGTGAAGTGCCCTGACTAAAGCTTTGCTATAGTTGGGGTACTTCACAATGTCTGTTTCGCAAGCTATTGTGAAACCTAGAAACCGTTGCGTCCCCAAATGACCATTGAAATTGAGAACGAGAACAGAACTAGCACCGAAACCCAACCGAGTGACAAAATATCCATAGCTATTTAACAAACTGTACAAAATGACTCCAAACCTTATGATAAGTCAATTTGAGCCATTTTTGAAATGAGGGCGCTGTGAAGGATTTGTCTAATTTTAGTGCTGCTGAACGGGTGGAATCTTTGAAAGCAGGCGCTGTTGCTGCTTTTGGGATGTTTTGGGGTTTTGGGGCGATCGCTCTTGTTAATACCTGGATTCTAGTCCCTAGGTTTGATTTTCTGGCTGGATTGCAGGTAGGGGCGATCGACCTAAATTTTGCTTTTAAAGGGTCGATCGCCCTTTTGGCCGGTTTTCTCTTTGGTGTCACTTACCGCTATGCTATTCGCACCGATACCAACGCGCAGCTAAAATCCGGCGTGGTGTTGGCTTTTGGGCTGGTACGGGCTTGTGGACAGTTGGATGCGGGATGGTTTTTTGAGGCTGGGAAAATACCTGTGGTACAGGAGTTATTGCCCTTTGTGGTTGCGAGTGTGGAGAGTGTGGTATTATTTGCGATCGCCGGTTTTGTGTTAGATTGGGCGATGGGGCGATCGTACATTAAGTGTTTTGATTCTTGAGAGGACACGGCAATGCCCATAGGTGTCAACTTAAGGTTCATTTCACAGTCCGGCAAGGGTTGAAACCCCTGCCTCAAAGCGCAAGTCCTCTCAAAGAGGACTGATGATTTCTTGAGTCCTGTTTGAGAGGACTGTCTTCTATTAGAAAGGGGTTTCAACCCCGGTTGGACTCCTGGAATGACTAACAGACTTGGCGGGTTGACAGCTTAAGTTGACACGCTTTGGGCACTGCCGTCTCCTCCTACAATTAAGCCGTGTCAGCCCTTAAAAATTTAACACTTCAAATTCGGGACTACCATAAACCATTTGTTTATCTACAGCCGACAAAACCCGATTATTAGCAACATCAGAAACTAGACATTGACAAACTAACTGCGCTACATCAGCGCGATGGATATTGCCAGCAACTCGACAATCTTGTGTTAAAACACCATTGCCCGTTGCAGGTTCCGATTTCAGTCCGCCCGGACGAATCACAGTATAAATCATCCCACTTGCTATCAAGTGATTTTCGGCTTTTTCCTTATCAATTAACACTGGGCCCAAGGTTTCTAAAGCTTGGGGTGGCAAAGCGCCCGCAGTATTACCACTACCGATGGAGGAAACTAAAATAAACTTTTTTACTCCGGCTTTGACAGCCGCATCAATCAAGTTTTTGTTGCCTAAATAATCTGCTCTTTGTCCATCTTTTGGCAAGCCTCCGATGGTGCTGATTACGGCATCAATTGGTGCGCTACCAGTCATGGCTGCATCCACAGCCTCCGAGTCCAAAGCATCGCCCAGATTGACTTTGATGCCCATTGCTGCTAATTCTGGGCTGGTTTCGGGCGATCGCAAAAATGCAGTTACTTGAACATTTTGTGCTGTCAAACATTTGGCAATTTCTTTACCGACACCCCGACTAGCACCGGCTAAAAAAATGTGGAGTGAATCTGTCATAGGAATTTTGTTTGAATTTGTTGTGGACGATTCGCTGTTGTGGGCGATCGACTGTTGTGGGCGATCGACCTCAAGCTCTCAAATGGGTTCCATAAAGCATACCTTAAAAAAGGGGGTAAAAGAAGCAACGAGAGTTGAATGGGTGGCCCGATGCGATCGTCGCCCTTTTTGACTTATTCCAAAAGGGCGATCGCAGATCGAACTCAACTGGAAGCTAATAGTTGTATAATAGACAAGCTAGGCAAGCGCAAACAGTGAAAACCTATGTCACAAGCAATCCTCAACCAAATTGTCAATCAGCTTGAAATGCTTGATTTTTTTGAGTTACAGGAACTAGAACGCGCGATCGAGAAATATCTGGCTGATAAACAGCAAGCTACTCAACAAAAACCAACTCAAAAATTTGTTAATAAAAAGCAATTATTTCAAGAATGGGATGCCATTTCTGATGAGGAAGCTGCGGTACTAAAAGCTGAGTTTACCACAGATTATGTATCAAGATTACAGGTAGCATTGCAGTATACATTGCAAATGGATGAATTCGAGAATGTAGAATAATATAAATAGCGATCGCCCTTTGTGACTTGTTCCAAAAGGGCGATCGCCTTCCATAATCGTTAGTCGATTTTGGGCTTGCAATCGACAAAGGATAAAGCCTCTTCATCGAGATAGCCGGCGATCGCCATTTCAATTACTGCCCAAACAGGATAGTTCATGGTTTTAGCGCGCAGGGATAGTGCTTCACGAATGGTTTTGGGTAATCCTTCTAGGAATATTTGTGCTAATTCCGGTGACAGATGTTCGGTGGTAATAGGCTGAGTTTGCATAGAATTAGTCCCTCGCTGGAATTTTCACGTTATAAGGTGGGTTAACAGCTTGAATGATGAGGCTTTCTAATTCTGATGATAGCTGAATCCATTGAGTAAAATCTAGCTGGTAAAAGGCGATGCGGATGTCTGTGGCTTTCAATCCTTCAATGAATGCCCAAAGTAAAGCTTTGTGGCCACCGCGAAAGCGATCGCGCAGTGTTCTAGTTTTGCCAATGTAGAGGATTCCAATGGTGCGATGTTTGACAGCGTAGATAGCAGCCCTCATGGGAAGTTCGCGAAATTCTTTGGAAAGGGTAATACAATCCTGAAAGGGAGTGGATGCAAGAATATTTAGTATGGCTTGGGCTTCTTGCTGGATGGATTCAGGCATAGCAGTGGGAGAGTTTGCAGTTGTTTCATCCTACAGCACGATCGCCCCTCTCCATCCACAAGACCGATCGCCCTTTCCATATAGTCAAAAATAGCCAAAAAGCGATCGCACGTTTTGATTTATTCCAAAGGGGCGATCGCCTTTTATTTCCGCTTCCGAAATAAAGGGCGATGGCGAGATATTCAGTTTGTATTGCACTATTGCACCAGTGTATACTAGATTATAGGGGTGTTTTGAGCTAGCTTATGCCACAGATATCTACCATAATGTCGTTAAAGCTGCTCTCGTTAAAGACGGCTGGACAATTACTCACGATCCTTTCACTATTAGATTTGAAGACTTGACTGTTTACGCGGATCTAGGAGCCGAAAAATTAATTGCCGCCGAGAGGAGTGAGCGAAAAATTGCTGTTGAGGTGAAGGTATTTATCAGTCCTTCCCCAGTGACCGATCTCGAACGAGCCGTTGGACAATACTATCTGTATTCTAGTTTTATGGCGCGGCTGGAGCCCGATCGTAATCTATACCTTGCCATTCCAAAACGCACTTATGAAAACTTTTTTCAGCGTCCGTCGATTCAGGAATTTGTTAAAGAACGACAATTCCCTTTGATTGTTTTCAATCCTGACTTAGAGGAGATTGTACTATGGAAAAGTTGACTCAGTATCGATCGATCGCGCGAGAAGTAATCGACGAATATGCCCGCTACAAACCTAGTTACGGGCAGAGTGATATGTCGGCGGTTTACGATCTCGATCGCGATCATTATTTGCTGGTTAGTTTTGGATGGAATGGCGATCGGCGAGTTTACAGCACTATCCTGCATCTGCGAATTTTTGAGGGTAAACTCTGGATAGAACGAGATGAAACTGAGGAGGGCGTGACTCAGGATTTGCTGGATCGAGGGGTTTTTCAAAAAGATATTGTGCTGGCTTTTTACCATTATGAAGACCGGAAGTTGACTGATTTTGCAATTGCTTGAGATAAAAGGGCGATCGCCCTTTTTGACTTATTCCAAAAGGGCGATCGACTGTCATTGTGTCATTAGCTCGGCTATAATAGTCCTCGTATCATTGTTTAAAGAAGCTTTATGCCAGAAGTTGCACGATTTTACGGAATAATCATCAAAATTTTCTTTGGGGATCACCCACCTCCTCATTTTCACGCAGTTTACGGTGAGTACAATGCTTTGATCGGCATTGAGTCTTTAGAAATTATTGAAGGAGATTTACCGAATCGGGCTCAAAAGTTGGTAATTGAATGGGCTACGTTGTACCAGAAAGAACTGCTGGATATGTGGAATAGCCAAGAATTTAGTAAACTTCCACCATTAAAATAACTGGGATTTTTTTATGAAACCTGAGCGCATTGTTTCTGCTAAAGCTATGGACGATCGCACCTTGATGGTAAAGTTTACCAATCTAGAAGTTAAAAAATACCACATCTCTAAGTTATTGGACAATCCGATGTTTGCGACATTACGCAATCCTGGGTTTTTCAGAAGTTTTACAATTGAACCTGGTGGTTATGCACTGGTTTGGAATGACGAGATAGATATCAGTGAATATGAACTTTGGCAGAATGGAATCAGTTGCACGGATGAGGAAATTGAGCGATATGTTGAATCTATTCATCAGGTTGCTCATTGAGAAATAATACCTGACTATTCTGAGCGATCGCACTTTTTGATTTATTGCAAAAGGGCGATCGCAGGTTTGGCATCTGGTATAAATGAAGGGCGATCGCTCTTCCCTGCAAAAACATTCATAACCAAAAGGGCGATCGGGCTGACATTGCCAAGCATGGCGATACGGCTGACGCTACGCTTCGCGCTTGACCTTTACATTGCCAAGCATGGATCTTGCATTTATCCATTCCCATTTATGCGGTATCAATGCTAAATTAGAACTTGGAGAAATTCAGTTAATATTTTTTATGCAAATGAAGTAAAAGCATATATGCCACGGAAAATTCGGGAATATAAAGCAGAATTGATTGCGTTGGGGTTCGCGCAGCGGCGGGGAAAGGGGAGCCATCAGAACTGGAAGCATCCACAACTACAACTATTGATTACCATTGCTTTCAAAGATGGCGAGGATACACCATTGTATTTGGATAAATTGTTAAAAAAAGCGATTCAAGAGTTAGAAACAATAGCAGCAGAGGAATCAGAGGAATGAATTACCCCTATAGTTTATTAATTCAATGGTCACAAGAGGATGGATTGTATTTGGTAACGCTGCCAGAGTTTGCAACAATTGCAATGCAGCCCTGTACTTATGGGAAAACTTATGAAGAAGCGATCGTCAATGCTAAAGAAGCGATCGCCAGCTACCTTGAGTATTGCCAAGAAGAAGGTTTAGTGCCTCCCAGTCCGGCAATCGTGGCAGCTTAAATAAAAGTCGAGGGCACTTTTTGACTCATAACAAAAGAGCGATCGACCTAGTTGTCAAGTAGGCATGATTTGAGATAAACTATTTCTGAAACTATTCCCTAAATATCGCCCCTCCGCCGACAATTTCAATGAACATCTTGTCCCCCCGTTCTTAAGGGGGGCTAGGGGGGATCAATCCAAGACTAAGCAACTAAACCTAGAATTTCAACTAACATCTTGTCCCCCCCTTCTTAAGGGGGGTTAGGGGGGATCGTACCGCGATCATGCCAAAACTAAACGACTCAAACTTCCACCTACCATACAACCCAAAACTCATCCCCATCGCCAAACAACTGCGGAAAAATCCAACTCCATCCGAAAAAAAACTGTGGCAGGATTTTCTCAGAAATTTCCCCTTTCGAGTTCTGAGGCAGCGCCCCATCGACAATTTTATCGTAGATTTTTATTGTGCGGCTTTACTGTTAGTAATTGAGATTGATGGAGAGAGTCATTTTACGGAACAAGGGAAACTATATGATGCAGAAAGAACCGGGATTTTAGAGGGGTATGGATTGAAGGTTGTCAGGTTTACGAATGTTGAGGTGTTGCAGAGTTTTGAGGGGGTTTGTGGGGAGTTGTTGGGTTTGATTGAGGGTGATTTTTGAGGCCAGATCCCCCCTAGCCCCCCTTAAGAAGGGGGGGACATGAGGGGAGGGGAGTTGAATGGGTGGCTGGATGCGATCGAGGCGATCGCACTCAACTGGACGCTAATAGTTGTATAATAGATAAGCTAGGCAAGCACAAAAAGTGAAAACCTATGTCACAAGCAATCCTCAAGCAAATTGTCAATCAGCTTGAAATGCTGGAATTTTTCGAGTTACAGGAACTCGATCGCGCGATCGGGAAATATCTAGCCCAGAAACAGCAAGCCACTCAACAAAATCAAAAATTGGCTAAAAAAAAGCAATTATTTCGAGAATGGGATGACATTTCTGATGAGGAAGCTGCGGTACTAAAAGCTGAGTTTTCCGCCGAGGATTTAGCTTTTGCAGAAGTCGTCTTAAGTGATTATCTACCCCAACTTCAGCAACAGGATAAAATCTGATGCTAGGAGATATTTATTTGGCAGATTTGAATCCTTCTAGAGGGTCAGAACAAGCAGGAATTAGACCAGTCATTATTGTACAGCGAGATACATTAGACCGCTTTACTACGACGGTGGTAGTAATTCCGGTAAAAGGAAGGCAATCCTGCTATAATTGGCTGAAGTTCGTCATATTGAGGCACAGAAGGCAGAGGAACCTACGCGATGAGCTGCTAATCTCAACGATGCTATAATAGATAAGAGTTACCCATGACCTCAATTAGTATATTTTGATAGGTAAATGAGATGAACGCTAAAGAATTACTGCTTAAGGAAGTAGAGAATATTCCAGAATTTATATTAGAAGAAGTTTGGAATTTCCTGCAAATCCTCAAATTAAAATACAATAAAGATAAGTTAGAAGCAAGCCTGCTCAGTGAATCTTCTTTAGAAAAAGACTGGTTAAAGTTAGAAGAGGATGAAGCGTGGCAGAATTTGTAAAAGGTGATGTGGTAGTTGTTCCATTCCCATTTTCCGATTTAACACAAGCCAAGCGCCGACCCGCTCTAGTAGTAGCAACTTTGGCAGGAGACGATCTAATTCTTTGTCAGATTACTAGCCAGAGAATTGCCGATCGCTATGCTATCACCCTTCAAAGTAGTGATTTTCGTGAGGGTGGACTTAACCAAACTAGCAACATTAGACCTAATCGCTTGTTTACCGCAGATCGAGAAATTATACTTTATAAAGCCGGTCAGATTAAAACTGAGAAGTTAAACGAGGCGATCGCTAAGATTGTTGAAATTATTCAGCAGTAATTCTCTATTGTCAAGCTTTCCCTCTGCTCAAAATGCTGTTTAACTAGATTGTGTTGTGCGATCGACCTTTCCATACCAAAAAGGCGATCGCACGTTTTGACTTATTCCAAAGGGGCGATCGCAGGTTTGGCATCTGGTATAGATGAAGGGCGATCGCTCTTTCCTGCAAAAATATTCGTAACCAAAAGAGCGATCGGACGGATGTTGAGTTGAGGAGATAGATCGCCCTTTTTTGAGAAAGAGGAGGAAAGGGCGATCGCACGTTTTGACTAATTCCAAAAAGTCGATCGCCCTTAGTTGAGAAAAAGCAAGAAAGGCCGAGATCGATTTGCTGTTGAGTTTTCGCTGGAATGGCGATCGCAACAACACCGCAAGCATAATGTAGTTGCACCCTGGTCTACCAAAACATTATCTAGGGTGATGGAGCGTATTTGCTCAGTGGGAATGAATCCTCGTGCAGCAGCAGACTGGTCGGCACGATTGGTAACAGTCAGTGTTGTTAAAACTTTACCGATTGATTTGTCGGAAGTTGCGTACATTGCGATCGAGCCTCCGAGTCCGCCTGGGGGTTCAGAAACCGGGTTTTTGCACAAGATATCAGTTAAGAGGGAAAGGTTATCTAAAAACCCCGGTTTCTTTTGTTTTGGAAAAGGGTGATCGCGTGGAGTGAGAAACCGGGTTTTTGCACAAGATATCGGTTGAGAGGCAAAGGTTATCTGAAAAACCCGGTTTCTTTTGTTTGGACAAAACTCATTACCCTATGTACTCAAAGTAGGAAGGAGTGTTTTGACCAAATCCATCTGCTGCACTGGTGTTTTTGGAATTGTATCGCCCCGCTTGGGCAATGCGAACATTTGAGCCAGAGCTACCAGGTATAACAATGGCAATGTGTCCTAGGTTAGGACGAGAA
Source organism: Microcoleus sp. EPA2 (assembly GCA_020882975.1). GTDB lineage: Bacteria > Cyanobacteriota > Cyanobacteriia > Cyanobacteriales > Microcoleaceae > Microcoleus. The sequence goes on from JAHRFD010000010.1 coordinate 75,395, forward strand.
GAAGCAACAACGACACGACCATTGTTAGCCCGCGCAACTGCTTCTGAAGCAGTTACTCGCTGCCATTTACCGCCACCGCCACTATTAAAGAAGTCGTAGAGTAAATCGGCTCGTTTAGGTTTTGCAGGAGGGTTGTTGCGATAAATCGGATGATTGGGAAAATAGGCTCCTGCACTTGGATCGCGAGGAATAGGAACTCTCAACTGATCTAACACATCTGCAACAAACCAATTACAGAACGTCAAGTTACCCGGTTGGTAATACTGGTGATCGGGATTGACTTTATTCACTGCATCTGTGATACGTTGTCCATTGCCGATTGGAGTTGGAGTCGGTGTTGGAGTTGGTGTCGCATTGCCTACTGATAAGTAAGCACCAGCAATGTAGGCTGTTTTGCCATTAACTATAACTTCATACCAGTCTGTACGACCGTTATCGTAAGAACTACCAGTCACCTTCTTCACCACTTGTACAGTAGTTCCGTTATTCAGTGTCGTAATAGCAGCTTGGGCTGTAGATGCTGATGGACGGACATTGACATATCCGACTGGAGAACTCACTTTCCCTGTTTGACTTGGAGTTGGTGTTGGTATTGGTGTTGGTGTCGGTGTCACATTGCCTACTGATAAGTAAGCACCAGCAATGTAGGCTGTTTTGCCATTGACTATGACTTCATACCAGTCTGTACGACCGTTATCGTAAGAACTACCAGTCACCTTCTTCACCACTTGTACAGTAGTTCCGTTATTCAGTGTCGTAATAGCAGCTTGGACCGTAGATGCTGATGGACGGACATTGACATATCCTACTGGAGAACTAACTTTACCTGTCTGATTTGACGCTAGTGTTACCGGAGTCCCTGTCCCAGTTTGAGAACTCACTGGCAGATAAACTGATTGACCAACTCGTAACTGTTGCGCTTCGGCCGCAGTAAAAGTCCCACCAGTCGGAGTTTTCACAATCTCACCCCAGCGGTTAGCATTCCCCAGTTCGCGTTGTGCAATGCCTGACAAAGTATCACCAGAACGCACAATGTACTGCCGCTGCTTACCAGGTGTTGCAGGAGGTGCATTATAGGAATTTGTCTGAGCATTTTCCAGTCGGACAAACGACACTCCAGCATATTGAGCCGGCGTCAGAATTCGTTCCTTAATTCCACTACCTGTCGGCCAATTTGCCTCAGTAATCCGAACCCTTCCATCGGGATAAACCTCTTCCAAAAAGGCAACATGACCCCATTGTCGAGTTCCTTGAGTATAAGGAGGCCAAACTACGAGTCCTCGGGCCCCAGCAGTTGGTGTAGAAGTAACGGGCAAACCTACCTTCAAAGCGTCATTCTTCCACGCTTCAGCATTGCCCCGAAACAAAGCATTATTCTTGATAGCTGCGGGTAGCAAGCCAGTTTCCAGCATCCGTCCGTAAGCATACCAGGTGCATTGCCCTTGCCAGCGGTAGGCAAATGGATTAACTGCCCCATTCCGGTAGTTAGCTGAATTAGAACTAATCGGAACTTGAGGAATAGGTTTGGGAGCTGGTGCTGGCGCAGGTGTAGGAGTTGGTGTTGGTTTGGGTGCTGGCGCAGGTGTAGGAGTTGGTGTTGGTTTGGGAGCTGGTGCAGGTGTAGGAGTTGGTGTTGGTTTGGGTGCTGGTGCAGGTGTAGGAGTTGGTGTGGGTTTCGGAGCTGGTGCTGGTGTGGGAGCTGGTTTGGGTGCTGGTATTGAGCCAACATTCTGAATGTACAATGCCGACATATACCCGCTACCATTAGCCAGACGATACCAAGTGCTGCTGCTACCAAGTCCACTTGTATCCGTAACCATTCCACCTTGAACGGGCTGATCTAAGAATTCTAGTTGAGTACCAGGAGTTATTTTGGCAACTTCCGCCGAGCTAGTATTAGGCTGAAAACGTATTCTCAACGACCCTGTCACCTTGACATCACCAACATTATTGATTCTTCCGTTGAAATTAACTGCTCTTTCACTAGGCGTTACCTTCCCTTCTCCACTCCAAGTATCAGGAACTACTGTTGCTGGAATTTCGTACACTTCCGGCGTCGTCTTCTTCGCCAAATCCACCGCCGCCAACGTATTCAAAAACCCAAAACCCGTCTCATCATCCCATCCAACCGGCCCCAAATCCCTCGCCGTAGACTTCAAAATCTCCATCACTTGGCGATAATTCAAAGCAGGATTTGCCGCCCAAACCAAAGAAGCCGCCCCCGCAACTTTCGCAGTCGCTACCGAAGTCCCCGCCATCGTCCCCAAATCATTTCCCGCAGTCGATAAAGCCGGATGTTCACTCGTGCCGCCATCCGCCACAATATCCAAACCGCGACCATAACTAGAATAGTTCGATCGCCCGTTAATATCCCCAGCCCCAACCGTAAAAATATTGTCAAATTCCTGAGAAGCTTGACCCAAAACCGACATCACACCGCCGTCATTACCCGCCGCCGCTACCAGCATTACCCCATTTTGCCGCGCATATTCGATCGCACTTCTTTCTGCGGTCGTCAACTCATAGCGCGTCGTCACACTCCCGTCAGCATTCTTCTGAGTCAAATCCAAACTGAGATTGGCGATCGCATTTTTCTGTCCAGAAGCCTTCGCAGCATCCACAAACTCTACCAAAGAATCCGCCCATCTCCCAGAATCGATCGCCCTTCCCACCCACTTCGGCGCAGTCTTATTAATCGCATCAATAATCCCCAACATAAAAGTACCGTGCTCGCTACCTTCCCCAGCTTTCAGCAACGGATTGTCATCCCCGCCCACATAATCGCGGCCCTTCTTAATATTCGCGTAATTCAAATAAGGACTATCCGCACTCACACCCGTATCAATACTCCCCACCAACGGCTGAGAAGCCAAGGGAAAATTGAGCAATTGACGGATTGCATTGGGATTGCTAGGATTCGGCGAATGCGGATCGACTGGAATCAAAGCAATCGGCAAAGTCTCAAACGCACCCCCCGGATTGTAAGGAGTTTGAGTGGCAATCCCATCATGGTACAGACCCAGCGGGTCAAAATCAATCAGCGGTGGTAAATTATTGGTTGGTGCAGAAGGGTCGATCGGGCAAACACCGCTATCAGCCAAGAAATTAGGCAAATGTAAATCAGGAAGCGACAAAGAACCCAATAACTGATGTAAGTGGTCAAACTCGTGCTGCCAATCTCCAATACTCGCACTCGGAGTCACAATTTTTTCTAAGATAAAACTTTTCGGTCGTTTCCGACTCTTTGTTTTACTCGCATCCCCAAAACCTTGAGCCCGATCGCGTTTTTTCCCACCAAAATTTAGCCAACCCATAACTTTTGCACCCTGTATTAATATGAAGTCGATCGCACGAACTTAATTAAATGTCTTCAGACACTCAACCAAAATCCTTTTTCGATAAATATTTTAATTTATCGTCAAAAGTTTCTGTTTATTTGAGAAATTACGCAAATTCAACAAATTTTCTGCATTGGCGATCGGCAAAAACTTTGTTACTGCTTAATTCCTAGGATTTCTTGCTTCTTCACAGGGTCATTGTATACCAAAAATATTTAGGCGATCGTAAAGTTTTTGTAAAGTTTCGGGGAGAGCAATCCCCTCATTAATCTGAAGTATTTACCACACAAGGAGTCCATCTAATTACAACTTAAAAAATGTAAAAAGAATTTAACTATTTCAGAATTAACACTTGCTTTTTTTCTGATTTCTGATAACATGAACACCAAGGTGAAACTTGGATTAAAGTCTAAAGCCTAAACAAATATCACCACAGCTTCTTCACAAAATGTTTCAATACTTCCCTGCTTCATTGAAACGGGGTGAAATTCTCATTTAGAAATACCCTGTTCACAGAAATTTAGGGTTGATCGAAATACTCAAAAACCTAGCGGAGAAAACTGAAAAATATAAATTTGCGATCGATTCAAGACAATTAAATAAAAACATCCACTTTGAGTGACTTCTCTTGTTCCCCCCTTATTAAGGGGGGTTAGGGGGGATCGAGTTTCAGCCTAAAACCCACTGTCTCTGTGCTCGCTCCGAAAGTCTAGAGCCTCCTCGCATCCCCCTTAAGAAGAGGGACTTGGAGTGAAATCTGTTGTTCTCCCGGATGTTTTAGGAGACGAGTGACTTCTCTTGTCCGCCCCTTCTTAAGGGGGGTTAGGGGGGATCGAGTTTCCGCCTAAAATGCGTAATTCCCTCTTCCATCTTCCATCTTCCTTCTCCCAAACCATGCAACTCAAATCAGCGGTGCAGTGGATACCTCATCCCGACGGTTATTGGATACTTCGCAATCCCGAAGACATTACCTGTCTGCAAATTGACGACTTTGACAAACAGGTAATTTTGCTACTAAATCAACAGCCACTAACTAACATTCTCGCCGAATACGACCTAGATTTAAAAGATGTGCAAAATCTCTTAAAAGACTTAGCACAAGCAGGAATGCTAGAAGGAACCAAGCCGCCCAAAGCCAAATTTAATCTGCTATCCTTCACAATTCCTGTAGTCAATCCAGATGTTTGGCTGTCGCGGCACATCGACAAATTCCGCTGGATTTGGACCTGGCAATTTGGCTTTTTTCTGTGCGCTTTCATCTCTTCTTCAGTAGCAGTGTGGTTTGCTTCCTCTAACGAAGTCGCTACTTCCCATCAACAGTTATTGACAGGCGAAAAATTTGAAAATATAATCCAAGTTTCCTTGCTGACAATGCTAGTAATAGCATTCCATGAACTCGGTCATGCTTTCACCCTCAAACACTACGGTGGCATAGTTAAAGAAATTGGATTGTTGTTTATGTGTCTCATCCCCGGATGCTATACAGATACAACCGATCAATACAGTTTAGTCCGGCGGAAACAGCGAGTTTTAGTAGTAGGGGCAGGAGTATTGATTCAAGTAACAATTTGGGCAATTGCTGTTTGGATGTGGCTGTTTTCTCATTCCAATCCAGTTTGGCATCAAATTAGTTATTTGTTGATGGTGGCGGCATTGCTGACAGTAGCAATTAACTTGAATCCCTTGAATAGATTTGACGGTTATTATTTGTTAGTGGCTGCAACAGGGATTAACAATCTGCGACAAAGGTCTTTTGATTTTTATGTAGATTTGTTGCGGAGGGAGGAGATTGAGGAAGCAGTAGAAACCCGATGGGTTTTGGCGACCTATGCACCTTTGAGTATAGTTTATACTGTTTGGGCTTTTAGTTACTTAATGTCTTTGATTGGAAATTGGGCTTTGTTAAATGTTCCGAGTTTTTAACCGCAGATTAATCACAGGCGGGAGGTCCTTGCCACAAACTGCAACTTTATTATTTTAGGGGTTTATCGAAATGAATGTTTGTCAAAAGTTGGGAATTGTTGGTGGAAGTTTGAGTTTTGCACTTGTTAGTCAATGTTTTTCTGCACAAGCTGCTACTCTGACTCAAACTTATACTGTAGATCTGGGTTCGCAGCCCTTAAATAGCAGCACGAATGTGGTTTTGCCCAAGTTTAATTCAATGTTGGGAACGCTATTAAAAGCTTATGTTACGGTTAAGTCTACTGTTAATAATAGTGTGACTATTACTCCTTTGACTGGAAATTTTACAGGGACGGCGACGACGAATGCAAGCATTGCTGTGAATATTCCGCTGCTCAAAGTTGACCCTATTTTGAGTTTGAGTGTGTTAGCAAGTCCGCCGGAAACTAAGATTGCTAATCGGGGTACGGGAACTGTTAGTGGTTCGGCTTCAGGTTATGTGTCGAAAAGTTATGATTCCCAGCAGTCTTTGAGTGCTTTAAGTGGATGTGATGGTGATACTTTTATCGCTGGTTTAATGACTACGGGTTTGACTAAGATTCAGGGGAATCCTGTTATAGGTAGTTTTGGAGGTTTGGTGTCGGCTAATACTACACTCACTGGAGTTTATGAGTATGAACCTCATGCTAATGCTGCTGTACCGGAACCGATGACTGCTGTTGGTACGTTTCTGGCTGCTGGCATGGGTTTGTGGTGGAAGAGAAGGGCTTCAAAAAAGATATAAGCTCGTGTCTGGCATACTTGTTCTTAAGGCAAAACATCAAGTCTTGCAGGCGATTATCAGAATTGGTAAGGTGCGTCAGATATCGAAACAGTTAATAATCGTTTGAGAAAATCCTAAGACGCACCTTAGCAATTGAGTTTAGTGTACCAGTTTCCTCATTTCTAACATATTTGTGACGCACTCTACAGCTTGTTGAGCTTTTTATGCAGATTCTGGGGTATTGTTACATAAGTTTATATTTGAGTTGCCCGATCGCCCTTCCCGTGCCATCTACAGCCAGTTAACAGAGGTGGCGATTTTGCTGAAAACTGTTGTGGGGTGGGCACTCCTAGCCCGCCCACAGATGCTATGTCAATGCAGAAAATCTCAGTAGCGCTGGGCTATTGAAGAGGCTACAACCCCGATCGCCACAATCCATCGCCCCAGACAATCCCTTATCCCTTACAATAAACAGGCAATTATTATATTTTGAGTTATCCTGTGAGTCCTACTGCCGAAGTCAGCAATACCCTGAATGCGGGTGCTCTGCCAACTGTTACCGCCCCCCGCCGCGCTGTTTTTCCCTTTACTGCCATTGTCGGCCAAGAGGAGATGAAACTAGCACTGCTGTTGAATGTCATCGATCCGAAAATTGGTGGGGTGATGATCATGGGCGATCGCGGTACTGGCAAATCTACCACAATCCGCGCCCTCGCGGACTTGCTGCCGGAAATTGAGGTGGTAGCAGACGATCCTTTTAATAGTCATCCCAGCGATCCAGATTTGATGAGTGACGAGGTGCGCGATTCCCTATGGGATAGCTCCGCTTCACGCACTTTATCTCAAGCTGACATTAAAATCGCCCGTAAAAAAGTCCAAATGGTAGATTTACCTTTGGGCGCGACCGAAGACCGAGTTTGCGGTACGATCGACATAGAAAAAGCTCTCTCCGAAGGAGTGAAAGCTTTTGAACCAGGACTTTTAGCTAAAGCCAACCGTGGCATCCTCTACGTCGATGAAGTCAATTTGCTCGACGATCATTTAGTCGATGTTTTGCTTGACTCCGCCGCTAGCGGTTGGAATACTGTAGAAAGAGAAGGCATTTCGATTCGCCACCCAGCTAAGTTTATTCTAATTGGTTCCGGCAACCCAGAAGAAGGAGAATTGCGGCCGCAGTTGCTCGATAGATTCGGGATGCACGCCGAAATTCGGACTGTAAAAGACCCGAATTTAAGAGTAGAAATTGTCGAACAGCGATCGAGTTTTGACCAAAATCCAGCGGAGTTTCTCTCTCAATATCAACACCAACAAGATGATATGCAACAGAAGTTGGTGGAAGCCCAAGAAAGGTTGAAGTCGGTAAAGCTCGATCGGGATTTGCGAGTAAAAATCTCCCAAGTTTGCGCCGAATTGGACGTAGACGGACTGCGAGGCGATTTGGTCACAAACCGCGCCGCCAAAGCTTTGACTGCCTTAGAATGCCGCACAGAGGTCACAGTGGACGATATTCGCCGGGTGATGACCCTGTGTTTGCGCCACCGATTGCGGAAAGATCCACTAGAATCAATTGATTCGGGTTCTAAAGTGACCAAAGTGTTCGATCGAGTATTCGGCCTAGAAACCAACTCATAATCAAGACTTCAGCCCTAAAATTAGAACAACATCTTAGTCCGCGAAGGCGGACTTTGTTTGTCTAGCCCCGAATTATATTCGGTGGGGTCAATCGATTTTAGATTGTAGATTTTAGATCAAATCCGTTGACATCGGAATTATTAATCTCTCTCTTCTCTTCCTTCGCGTCCTTTGCGCCTTCGTGGTTAAATCATTCCGATACAACCGGAATTGATATTAGATTCCAGAATGCGACCCCACTGATAAATACGGGAGTTTATGATGAGGATATGGAAACACGAATTTTAGGATTAGACCCGGGCTTAGCCAACCTCGGCTACGGCGCAATTTCTTGTCACATAGTTCCCGGAAAACAAGATGAAAACATCGTTTCTCTGATAGACTGCGGCGTAATTCAAACAACGCCAAAACAGGAAATGGGACAGCGCCTCAAAACAATTTACGAAGATTTGCACTCCGTAATTGAACAGGTAAAACCAGATGTAGCCATAGCCGAAAAACTCTTCTTTTACAAAATGGGAAATACCATACTTGTAGCCCAAGCGCGGGGAGTATTGACCCTAGTATTAGCCCAGTCTGGAGTACCACTGTTCGAGTTTACCCCAGCCCAAATTAAAAAAGCCTTAACTGGGCGCGGGAATGCTGATAAATCGGAGGTGCAAGAAGCCGTAGCGCGGGAGTTAGAATTAGGTTATATTCCGAAACCAGATGATGCGGCGGATGCTTTAGCTGTAGCTTTAACTGGTTGGTTTGATGATGATATTTGTCCGAAAAAAATAGCATTAGAAACTGCCACAAACTAATCTCATCTTCCGTCTGTACTGACTCTGACACGACTTACGCACTTTCGAGACTAAAGTCCTGACTAAGAAGTTATTGGGGAAATTTGCCTTCTCTAACTTCTAGGGAATAATCTTTCACAGCTTGAGTAATTGTCGATCGCAAATTGGTATAAGCTTTAGCAAAAGGTGGCTGTTTTTCCGAAAGTCCTAACAAATCGGAAGTAACTAACACTTGTCCGTCGCAGTGTGGCCCCGCCCCGATACCAATGGTGGGAATAGTTAATTTTTGAGTAATGCGATCGCCTAAATCAGCGGGAATATGCTCTAATACTATGGCAAAAGCACCTGCTTCTTGAAGCGCGATCGACTCTTGCACAATTCTCTCTCCTGCTTCCACAGTTTTCCCCTGTTTTTTGTAGCCTAGTTGGTGTACAGACTGCGGGGTTAAACCGACGTGTCCCATCACCGGAATTCCCGCTGATGTCAGTTGCGAAACTGTGGCCACCATCGCTGGATATCCGCCTTCTAATTTTACAGCTTGAGCACCAGTTTCTTTCAAGGCTCTTCCTGCCGAGTGCATGGCTTGCTGGACACTTTCTTGATAAGTTAAAAATGGCAAATCCACCACAATTAAGGCTTCTGTCACACCGCGACGCACTGCTTTTGCGTGGTGTAGCATTTCATCGAGAGTTAGGGGCAAGGTTGTTTCGTACCCTAATATAGGCATTGCGAGGGAATCGCCCACGAGGATGATATCTACACCGGCTCGATCTATGAGTTGGGCGATCGCATAATCATAGGCTGTCAGCGCCACAATTGACCGCTTTTGTTGTTTCCATTGAATTAATTGATGAGTAGTAACTGACATTTTATTGCAAAAATATAAGAGATCCGATGATTACTTATGATATCAAATCACTGTTATTTAACTTCTCTAGCAACTCTAAATCATTTGTAAAATTTAGCTGTTACCCCCTGAGTAGGGGCGGTGCCAAGAGTGCCCGCCCTCTCGGTTAGGGGAGATCGGATTCTATGCAGCTTAAAAATATTGCCGATTAATAGCAAAAATGCTCTCTAAATATTGATTGTCTCAGCTTCTTCCATTCTTGTTTAGAAATATCGGCACGAGTTTTGTCACCGGATGGATCGCGGATAGTCCAAATGGTATCTGCAACCCGATCAAGCGATCGCCCATGATAACGATAGTCGAAATCCCAGAAAGCATCACCGACACAATCTCCTGGTGTACTAATCATTTCGCCATCAACTGTACGACGAATAGCATTCCATTCGCGGATGTAGATAGGAAAATCATCCGATCGCAATTTGCGGCCTTCTAATTGAGGATTAACCTGGTAAAAAAACCAATCCGTCAACCGATCCACCGCCACAGTTCGTGATTCTAAATCCCGCGCTGTAGCACTGTCTATATTTCCCTTACTGAGAATAAGGATAAAACCCAATATACACACCGCTGACAACTTCGAGACACACTTAATTGAGGGCAATCTAATCAGCATGATGAAACTTCATAAATGTTTATCCATTCGCGACAACCAGGCGATAAATCTTGTCTCACCCTGGGTTTGACCCTTTGTATAACCATCCGTTTTTAGAACAAGAAGCTATTTGTCCTTTGGGTAACATTGTAGATAAACACCAATAATTTTTACCATCAAACACCACCCCTTTTTTAATATATTGTAACTCAGCGATGGGTTGCCAAGGTCGATCGATGTCCGACTCGTCATAATATCGATAGCGTCCTCCCTTCACTTCTAAACCCTGACCTGTACCACCTAGCCAATAACGACCCTGTTCAATTATATTGGATGACGCTCTTTGTGGATTACTATCCGTCTTTTTCTCAATCCACCAATTTCTAACGAAACGTTTTGTATTTTCCGCTCCCATAGTCGTAGCAACTACCACTAACAGTTCTTGTTTTTTATTAATAAACTCAAACCGACAAGGCCCCTCACCAGTGCCAGAGCAATCCTTAATCTCTTCATATCCCAAATCAAATAGCTCCTTCACAGAACGATTTCTCAGGTTACGGGGTGTACCCTGTAAGTATGGTTGCCACCCTTTTTTGATGATGATTTGACGGGCATTTTCGTAGGGCATACCTGTTTTCAGAGCTAGTCCTTCAGGGGAGTTGGCATAATTGTCAACACTGAATTGCTGTGGTTTTTGGCTAGTTTCTAAAGCTTTCGCAGCAGATGCCGTACAGATTGCTAGTAAGGTTAGTAGTAATACCATTTGTCTAAAATTGTGCAAAATTCTTCGACCCCCCCTAGCCCCCCCTTGGCAAGGGGGGGGACAAGAATACTGTTGCATTCTTTTTTTTAATTGGGATAACATTGCTATACTTTTTTTATTCATATAAATTTATCCTACCTAAGTGCTTTGCTGCGATTTAGTAATGCTAAATTATTTGGGAACTGATTACTCCCTCCCCGCGAGTTCGGGGAGGGTTGGGGTGGGGTAAAAAAATTACAAATCATCGAGATTGCTATAGCACCGTATTTCATATTCCACAATTAGAAATATACATATAGTATCGAATTGCAGACCATTCACTGATGCTGATTTTATCGTCTTTGGGAATTGGCTGTCCAGTCCGTTGAGGATGGCGACTATAAAAAATTGTATCTGCAAGTAAATCGTAGGTTTGTTCGTAGGTTTGGCCGTTAATTGTGGTGAATTCCCATCCAGTCTCTCCTGGTGTCACTCCAGTGCAGACTTCTTGTACCGATTTGACTCGCGGATCGATCGCCTCGCGTAATTTTTGCCATTGACGGATATATTCGCGATCGCCCGTTTGCAGTTTCCGATTGTTTAACTGAGGATTAACCTTGTAGAATAGGAAATCTGTTAGTCGATCGACTGCTTGCTCTCGCGATTCAGCTTTGGCTAAATTGGGGCTGATGAGGAGAAGGGCGATCGCCAGAGCACAAACCATGGAAAATCTGGACACAAGTTTAATCGACAGCAACTTGATTAGCATAGTGATTTGGCATTCATTCCTAAATCTATCCCAACCATCTTAACCAGCACTTACGAAAGAGTTATAGCATGGGCCAGGGCGGGTTTACGAGATAGTTAGTTTTCCACAGAGATGGCTGGTAAAACCCGCCCCTACCACTAAAATCAGACAATAACAAAATTTCTTAATTTCCACCGCCGTTTCAAATGTAGATACTGTCTTGATCTGTCAAGGGGTAGCAGTCAAATAATTAGGATCGAAAGGCTTTTGGGACTTTAAAATCCCAAAAGCCAAATGCACCAACTTCCTCATCAGCGCACCAATTACCTGCATTTTGACCTTTCCACGTCCCAATAATCGGTCACTCATAGCTTTCAGCAAAGGATTGTGACGCATCGCCACCACAGCAGGCAAATACAACGCTTTTCGCAGTCGGACATTGCCGGTACAAGACAAACGAGTTTTGCCTTTAACTGAAGTCCCAGAACTCCGTTCACAGGGTGTTAAGCCTGCATAAGCTGCTAATTGACGGGCATTATCGTAATCAGAAACATCACCAATTTCAGCTAATAATATAGAAGCTGTTAAATCGCCAAGGCCCGGAGCTGTTACAGAACCATTTGTACGAAACTTTCCTTGTTTCTTTAGATTCGCTTTGCTTAGAGGTACGATCGACTCGTTGTCGGCTCGATCGCCTGATTGTCGGCTCGATCGCCTGATTGTCGGTATGATTAAATCTATGACGTGGCGATCGACTCTTTTAAGATACAAGGGGCGGGTTCACCAACCATAATTGCCAAAAACCAACAATCTCATAAACCCGCCCCCGCCCCATGCCCCATGCCCTAATTCCTAATGGCAATAAAAAAGCCAGGGATGGATATCCCCAGCTCGAAACATAACAGATTAAGTTTTGAGAATTCGTGGGTCGCTCTTTTCAGAATCCTACTCAGAATCCTACCGTGCCCACTCCTAGCCCAATTAAATCAGGGTAATATCCGAAGCCGATAGACCCGGTTTGTTGTTCAGGATGGCCAGCGTCACCCCTGGGTTAGCACCAGCAGTACCATCAGGGTCATATCCTAGTCGTCCGTCTTCAGCTTGATAGAAGAGGAATCCTTGATTGGTAGCAGCCCCTGCTGGACCAAAACTGCTACTGTAAGCCCCAGTCTCAAGCACCAACAAAGACCCAGAAGAAAGTCGATTGGTGTCAGGAAATGGGTTCAAGGCGCTGAAGCCTGTCTGCTGGAACACCAACTTGTCTTGACCGGACACAAAGTCACCAATTTGGTCTGGGTTGCTACCGGTAGGTAGGAAGTTGGGTGCGCCACCAATAGGGACACCCTCGCCGAAGTTGTTGTAGTAGAAGCTGTCATTACCAGTTCCACCAATCAGGGTGTCAGCACCAGGCCCGCCACCGAGAGAGTCGTCGCCATCGCCTCCGAGCAAATAGTCGTTACCAAAGCCGCCAAGCAACACGTCGTTGCCACCACCGGCATTCAAGGTATCGTCTCCATCAATTCCTGGGGTGATTAGATTGGCTGGGCCGCCGAACAGGGTGTCATTCCCACTACCGGTAGTAATGACATCAGTACCATTGGCACCAAAGATGAGGTTGCTACCCTGGTTGTCGGTAATCCTGTTGACAGTTGTACGACCGGTAAAGTTAACACTGCTGGCGTAGGAGATGAAGTCGTTGCCGGCAGAGTCACCGACCAGAGTATCGCTGGCGTTGCCAAAAATCACCGTATCATTCCCCGCGCCGCCGTTCATGACGTGGGTGGTGGTGAAACTCGTACTGACATTAGTATTGCCAATTAACAGATCGTTGCCGATGCCGCCGTCAAGAGTAATCCTTCCATTGACATTGGAAAGAGAGGCATTGATCGTATCGTCGCCGTCTGCACCGGAGGCATTAGTAAAGATACCGCTCAAGCTGTCGCTACCGTCGCCGCCAATCATGGTATCAGTGGAGAAAGCAGCGACGATCGTGTCATTGCCAGTCCCGCCATCAAGGAAGTTCCGACCGGCAAAGCCTGGAAGGGAACTCTGGGCACCACCGCTCGAAAGTGCTGTCACCGTCGCAGACACGATGAAGTCGTCGCCTGCACCTCCGATGGCGGTATCCTGGGTAGAAAAAACCCTAATCGTGTCATTGCCATCGCCGGCATCTAATAAGTTTCTGCCACCGCCAAATTCGCCGATCGAACCTTGTAGAGAATCATTTCCAGCACCACCTAGCAAGGTAGTTCTCTCAATGCCAATAGTAATGAAGCCGGAAGCAAATGGGCTTGTTTGGGTAGTATTGGCAACGAATAAAGTATCCTGGTCCTCACCGCCCTCTAGGTAGCTGCTGCTGCCAGCACCGCGCAGAGTGTCATTGCCTTTACCGCCGAAAAGGCTGTCTCTGATGTTGATACCTGCAACCAAGTCGTCACCAGAGTCGCCCCGCAAGAAGTTGCTTCCTTCATTGCCAGCGAAACCAACGCCCGATAAGGGAAGACCCAGGTTGTTGCCTCCGCCGGCGATGAAGAAGCCAACGGCGTCATTGCCCTTGCCACCGTAGATGGTGTCTCTTCTCTGGGCCCCTCCCAGGATCGTATCTGAACCCTGATTACCATATATGACGTTAGCTTCGACAGTACCTTGGAGGAAGTCGTCTCCTTCACCGCCCTGCATCGTAGCGCGGGCTTCAGCGATTATGGTGTCCGAGCCTCCGTCGCCAAACAGCAAGGCGGGAGTACGCTGAGATCTAATAGAGTCTTCGTCGGCGCCGCCGTAGATAGTATCGTTCGGGCCCACGGAAATCAGAGTATCATTATCGCCTTGGCCAAATATTAAGCTGCCGCCCAGGGTAGAAGTTCTGACGAAATCAGCCCCACCTCCGGCGAAGATTGTATCCGGTCCCAGTCCCGGAAGGTTTAAATCTATTACATTAGTATCGTCATTTAGCGTTGTCATTACAGATTCACTCCTCTACTTAATTTGTCATCGCTGTTGCGACTACAGAGACTGCCTAGAACACCGAATGTTTGGATGCCGTTGTAGTTTAACTTGTTTGCTCGTCGCAAGTCTAGTCTAGTTGTGTTAACTCTGTCTAGACTTTCTAGACTGGCTATTTTTTCGTTGTAAGCTTTTATTTTCAATTTCTTCACCTTTTTAATGATCCTAATTGGACGCTCGGAGGTGCTTACGCTCTCGAAGACGCGGTTGATATTCTGAATGTTCCATGCTGGATCAGCGAGCTGGGATCGCGTCTAAACAGGGAAATTTCAAATTACAGCAGATTGCCGGTTTATGAGGTACTATCAATATCCCCGTAGGGACACTCCAAGAGCCCATAGGTGTCAACAACCAGGTCAAACCCAGCCAGAGACTGCTGGAAAGACCATTAAATCTAGATCCCCCCTAGCCCCCCTTAAGAAGGGGGGGACAGGAGTCTTTTCTCTCGTCCCCCTTCTTAAGGGGGGGACAGGAGCAGGGCTGTTTCATTCTCTTGTAGGGGCGGTGCCAAGAGTGCCCGCCCAGAGGTCTGAAACACATACAAAATCGTGGACGAAGAGGGTAGGCACGGGGGCACTACCCCTACAAAATGATGATTTGTCTGAGAATGAAACAGCCCTGGGGACAGGAGTCTTTTCAAAGTCCCCCTTCTTAAGGGGGGGACAGGAGTCCGATCAAAGTCCCCCTTCTTAAGGGGGATTTAGGGGGATCTAGACTCTGGTAAAACCGAGAGATACCAATAGTTTCAGGCTTAAGTTGACACGCTTTGGGTTCTGGGAGTGTCCCTACAAGAGCTATGTACCTGAAAAGTGCTGTAAGAATCAAAAAAGGGTTCCGATCTAGGCATTAAAAGTCTACGCCGCGCTTGAGTTCTACCCCCCGATCGCCGTAGTGTTTGTGACAGTATACCTCTGAATGTACACTTGCCAAATCAAAATAAGCGTGGGGTTTATGACAGCGGCCGGTGATAATGATTTCTGTATCGCGGGGCTTGCGTAGCAAGGCTTCCACGATCGGCTCTACCGGCAGCAATTCTAAGTCTACTGTGGGATTGAGTTCATCGAGAATTATTGTTTTATACCAACCGCTGGCGATCGCCGCTTTGGCTATTTCCCAACCCCGTTCAGCTTCCGTGCAGTCCAACTCTTGCTGTTGCCCGCGCCAAACTATAGCATCCCGCCCGCACCGCTGGTGATCCACTAGCTGCGGGTAACTTTGGCGCAAAGCTGCTATTGCCGCGTCTTCCGTATAACCGGTACCTCCTTTAAGCCACTGCACGATTAACACCCGGTGAGATTGGTCTAAACTAATACCTCTGCCGATCGCCTGCAAAGCTTTGCCCAGAGCACTGGTAGACTTTCCTTTCCCCGCACCTGTGTATATTTCAATACCAGAAATATTGTGTTCGGCTGCTGCGGGGTGGTGGTGGGGCTTCATTTCTGAATGCAAGTCAGCAATATCGAGCAAAGCTTGGGGGGTAGCCCTCCCTGTGGCGATTACTTCTAGATATTCTGGTTTGTGTTTGAGGGTTTGGACTACTTCATCTACTGGGAGCAAACCTAGGTCCAAAACGGGGTTTAATTCGTCTAGTACCACTACAGAATATAGCTCTGAGGCGATCGCCCCTTTGGCGATATCCCAACCCCGCTGGGCTTCGGTGCGATCGAACCTGGTGATAGCTTCTGGCCCAAAATATTCAGCCCTGCCCGTCCGAACTTGGTCGATTAAGTGGGGAAATGCCCGCTGCAAGGCTTCTATGGCCCCGTCTTCGTCGTAGGAGCGGCCAGGTCCCTT
This sequence comes from Microcoleus sp. EPA2, assembly GCA_020882975.1. Lineage (GTDB taxonomy): Bacteria > Cyanobacteriota > Cyanobacteriia > Cyanobacteriales > Microcoleaceae > Microcoleus. The sequence goes on from JAHRFD010000010.1 coordinate 91,598, forward strand.
GAGAAAGCGCAGCAGTAAGACTCGCGTGGGGGAGTCTGAATTGATACCCAGCCCGATCGAGCGCAAAACTACCCCTAAAGCAGCCTGAGACTTGCCCTTGCTAGCGCCATCATAGACGTGAATCTGACCGGCCGCGCGTTCCGATCGGGATGATGCTGTCCGAATACCAATGCCATTCCTTACCATAATCAATTATTTTAGTCTGTCTTGGGGTCGGTAGCTGAGGAAATTTAATGTTTTAATGTTTCCATCCTGTTAATGGATCTCGACATATTATACTATAAACAAGCTGATAATCTGCTACCATGCCATGTCCGACAGATTGGGGAAAATGTCCAGGCTGAAAATATCAAGAGGGCAAATTAGCTCGATCGTTGTCGTCCTGTTTGTACCCGGTGGCGGAATAGATTCTACCCAGCCGTTATAGTTGTAAACTTTATGATTGCCAGTGTTTTTCCATTTCCGACTGTTTTGCTGCAAATTTTAATTTTGTTTGTGGCGATCGCGATCGAATCGTGGTTCCTACAAAAACTACTTAAACTAGGCCCCAAAACCAGCGTTCAATATACAACCATCCTCAATTTATCTTGCGCCTGTCTAGGTTGGTTTCTTTTCTTCGGCCTTGAAAGTGTACTGCCAAAAGACCTGCGAGAACAGCTAATAGATTACATGATATTAGGAGGAGGTCGCGATATTTACCCAGCCATAACTCTGATTGCTGTATTACTTTTAGCCATCACTTTTTTTGCCAAGTGGGAAGGATTAGAATTCCTCCAAAATTTGGTAGCTGGTACTAAAAGAACTTCCAAACCTCAGTTCACAGGCCCGCCCACCCTCACCAAGCGTCCTCCCCAAAAAACTTTCCAAGTAACCACTGTTTTTGGTGCAATGTTAATAGCCCATACAGTTAGCAATTGTGTGATTCTAACCTTGTTATTTCTGCAAGCATCTAATTAAAAAAAAATCGAGCTGTTTTCTTAGGGATTAAGCTTAATCCCCGAAAGTATGACCTAGGGTTAGGGTGCATCTGTGATTGGCAAATATATTGGTATAGGCTATACCATGACCGCTGTAAATCTCTGGTTATCACTAACAAATTGTCTTCGGTCATGGGAAAGCCCTTACAAAATCGGGATTCTCCCTAGGGTTCTATCTTCCATCTTCCTTCTTCCATCTTCCTTCTTCCATCTTCCTTCTATATGATGAAGCAATTTCTAGATATCACCCAGCAACTGACGAAGCTGACAAACAACCTTTTGGAAGTCAATAAAAAAGTCCAAAAGCAGCTACTTCCGCCTAAAGTAGTCCACTGGAAAACACCTTTACTGATTAGCATATTGTTGGCATTACTGTCCGTGGCAGCCATCACAGACGGGCCAACCAGAACAACCATTGCTGATTTGAGTTGGTTATCTTTTATAATCTCAATGGGTCTGTTGACCAGTCAGCCACCTTTTGTGATTTACGGAGTGAGTATTAGCCCGTGGGTGACAAGTGTCTTGGTGGGCCTGTGGCTATTAGTCAGATTGCCGCCAGATAATCGCCCCATAGCATGGATAGCAGGACCGCTGATCGCAGTAGTAGTTCTAGCGGCCATAGAAATTTGGAATAGTGAATCCAAATGGGACAAAATTAAGTCGCTAATTCAACCGGAATTTTTAATTTTGACGCTGATCCATGTGATGATTTCTTGTTGGTTTGGCTTCCACTTTTTGATTCAAGGTTGGCTGCAAGATTATCCAAGTGTTTTGTCACAAAACTTAAAAGAAAGTCATTATTTGGTGACATTTCAAGGCCCAACAATTAATCGTTCTAGAGGTGTAATTATCCTCAATGAAATGGAAAAATATCTCAAAAATCAAGCAGCAACTAAACCTTGGCCGCAGATAGAACAAATGCTGATAGATATTGACAACGAGCGATTTTTCCTCAAAAATGAAGCGTTGAAAAAAATTCAAATAGTTCCAGAAGATGGGAGTTGGGATGTGAAAACTTCCATCGTCCAAGGAGAGTCTCGTTATCAGTTAGAGATGCAAGCTACTTGGCTGGGGCTGGTTTTTAGACCGGAAATATATTCCTTTACGCAGTCTTGCGAAGTGATAAATATTGGCAATGCTGCGACGGTAGACTGTGGGGCTATCAAACGCTCTAAGCCGGGGCTAAAAAAGAATGGAAGTGGAGGAGATAGTCAAGTTTGAGGTGGCTGCTAAATACGAATAACCCTGACTCTCCAGAAGTTGTCGGGGTTCTCAAACCAATTACCAATTAGCTAGTAAATGAATCTCAGAAGAATCTGGACAGTTGCCATTAATGTATTTTGGGAAGTAATTCGCGATCGCATTCTTTACTTAATCGTTATTTTTGCTCTGTTGATGGCAGTAATCGTGCGGTTAATCCCGGAATTGGCGGCAACAACAGAGCAAAAAATTATCTTAGATACTGGTTTGGCTGCTATTAGTATTTTCGGTCTAATTGTCACAGTCTTTGTTGCTACTGGATTGGTAAACAAAGAAATTGAAAAACGCACTGTTTACCTGTTAATTGCCAAGCCGATAAGTCGCGCTGAATTAATTGTTGGTAAACACTTAGGGCTGTCGGCGGTACTAGCTGTCCTTGTGGCAGCCATGACTGTTATTTATCTGGCAATTCTGAGTTTTAGTCGCATTAATTACCCTGTGCCAAGCATTTTAATAGCTTCACTATTCATCTGGTTTGAACTGTGTTTGGTCGCGGCCGTGGGGATTTTATTGGGAGTTTTTAGTAGTTCTTTGCTCGCAAGTTTACTGACATTTGGTGTCTATTTAGTGGGAAACTCAACGCGGGATTTAGTGGCTTTGGGTAAGTTAACTAAGAATCCTGGTATTGAACAATTGATGATGGGACTTTATCTGATTTTGCCAGATTTGGCTAGATTTAATTTGAGAAATGATGCTGTGTACGGACAAGTTCCTTACTTAGCGGCTATGATTACAAATGTCGGCTATGGTTTGTTGTATGGGGTGCTACTGCTGTCAATTTCAGTTGCTATATTTTCTCGTAGAGAGTTTTAACCATCATCTTCTATAGCAATCCTCGCATCATTTGTGAATTTCTTACTCCCTCCCCTTGCTAAGGGGAGGGCTGGGGTGGGGTAAAAAAAATTACGACTCCTGCAAGGATTGCTATATACCTTCAGCGGGTGCAGTAAAATTGAATGGGCAAGCTAGAATATAGAAAAGATTATCGATCGCCAATCTCGACTAAAATTCAAACTTTTATTGGTAAAATGAGGTGTCCTATGACTGCTGTAATTCACAAACCAATATCACAGCTAAAAATTACCTGGCCGCTGCTACCCGATGATTTTATTCTACCAGATGACCCCGTGGAAAATATAGAACATCCTTTAATCGCGAATGGTTTACGCCAGTCTGTAGTGGATTGCCCGGAACTAATACAAGACGCACTGATAGTTTCTAATTTTGCATTGTGTGCGGCGGTGGACGATCGCACTATTTGCAAAGGCCCAGATTGGATGTACGTGCGCCCCGTGCAACCTTGGCCTCACAACTATCCCCGTCGTAGTTACACGCCTCATACCGAAGGAACAGTGCCTTCTGTCGTGATGGAATTTCTCTCAGCTACTTACGGTGATGAATACTCTGTCGAACATACAGAAGAAATCGGTAAGTGGTTTTTTTACGAACAAGTAATCAAAGTTCCTCGCTATGTGATTTTTCGACCGCATACGGGCAGAATAGAAGTCTATGCCCTGGAATCGGAGCGATACAACAATCAAAAACCCGATGAAAATGGGCGTTATTTAATACCTGGATTGGATCTGTTTTTGGGAGTTTGGGTGGGTACTCGCGAAGGTAGAACCGGAAATTGGCTGCGCTGGTGGAATATGGCTGGGGAGTTGCTGTTGTGGCCAGAAGAACGGGCAGAAGCTGAACGCCAGCGCGCAGAAGCCGAACGCCAGCGCGCAGAAGCCGAACGCCAGCGGGCCGAAGCCGAACGCCAGCGCGCAGAAGCCCAAAGCCAAGAAAAAGAGTTAGCCCAGACTATGCTGGAACAGGAAAGACAGCGCAATCAAGAGCTTTTGGCTAGATTAGCCGCCCTTGGCATCGATCCAGAATAAGTAAACTTACTTAAAAAACCAAACACTCAGAACCCTGACTTCTTCTGGAAGTCGGGGCTCTAATATCGATCGCATTTTACAGTAATCAAAATTGAAATCATGTTAGTCGAAAAATTCGCAAAATTAAAAACTATCTTCGCAGAAATGGATCGGGCGCTGATTGCCTACTCTGGCGGTATTGACAGCACTTTGGTGGCCAAAATTGCTTTTGATGTCTTGGGCGATCGCGCTTTGGCAGTGACAGCAGTTTCCCCATCTTTATTGCCAGAAGATTTAGAAGATGCGCGGATTCAAGCAGCAGAAATTGGGATAGCCCACCAAGAGGTGGAAACTCAAGAAATGGCAAATCCTAATTACACTTCTAACCCAGTTAATCGCTGCTATTTTTGCAAAAGCGAACTGCACGATACTTTGAAACCGCTAGCACTCGCTAAGGGTTATCCTTATGTGGTGGATGGGGTTAATGCTGATGATTTAAAGGATTATCGTCCGGGAATTGTGGCGGCGAAGGAACGGGGGGCTCGATCGCCTTTGGCAGAAGTCGGCATGGCTAAATTTGAAGTGCGACAATTGGCAAAAGAATTAAATTTGCCTTGGTGGGACAAACCAGCTCAACCTTGTCTGAGTTCGCGCTTTCCCTACGGTGAAGAAATCACCGCGGCCAAGTTGCAAAGAGTTGGGCGCGCTGAACGGTATTTGCGGCAGTTGGGACTGAAAAATCTGCGAGTGCGATCGGACCAAGATACGGCGCGCATTGAGTTACCAGCCGAGGAGATCAAGGAATTTGTGTTAAAGCAAGATTTGTCTGCATTGGTAGCCGTGTTTCAAGAGTTTGGTTTTGTTTACGCGACTTTGGATTTGGAGGGATTTCGCAGCGGCAAATTAAATCAGGTTTTGCAGCCGGAGTTGTTGGAGAAAAAAGGTTGATTAGTTTTGCATAGAATTAGCTCCCCCTACCCCCCCCACCCGCCCCAAGGGGGGGTGGGGGATCGAGATAGGTGCAAATTCACATTAAATTGGTATAATCTAAAAATTTGCCTGCATCCTGATGGCTGGTTCAACCAATAGCACAAACTGAAGTAGCAGCAAGCTAAAAGAAGTTTTATGAAAGTTAAATTTAGGTTAATTTCAGTCTATTTAGCCTTAGTTTGTATTTAGATCCCCTTTCGAGTGCTAGCTAATCCCCAAGGGTCGGGAGATACTGTCAGCTCGGCACTGTGGTGGCAAATGGCCGTGTACAATCAGGTACAGCAAATTAAAGTGTTATTAAATATTTTAAAATCTCCCCTATAAACCGCAGATTCCGCAGCCCCTAAAGGGCCTGGATTTGGTATGAGGAGTTTTATTCCTCCTACATTTGCTAACAGTCTGTTCCCACCGCCTCCTCCCTATTTATTGAGATTATCACTTCGGTTCCCTCTCCTGGCTGGCTGTGGACAGTTAGCTGTGCATTAATGCGATCGCATCGTTCTCTGATTCCTAAAAAACCAAATCCGGTATCACAAAAATTACTTTCTATATCAAATCCTTGTCCGTTGTCTTTGACTTGCAACATCAACAGACTTGTTTCATAAACTAATTCGATTTTAATCACACTTGCTTTCGCATATTTAACAGCATTAGTTAATGCTTCTTGTCCGATGCGTAGCAGGTTATTTTCTACTTCTGGTGGCAGGGAATATACCGCACCGACGACTTCACAAACAATGCGGGTATCTGTATGCGAGGACATTTGTATAGCAAGGCGATCGAAAGCGCTACACAAATCGCCATCTTCTAACAATTGTGGGCGCAGTCCTTGCACCGATCGTCTCGCTTCAGCAAGTCCTAGTCGTGCCAATTCCTTGACGGTTTTCAGGTGTGTCTGCACCTGTTGTGGATTGATAGCGATCGCCCGTTGGGCCGATCCTAAATGCACGATAATACCTGTAAAAGCTTGCGCTAAAGTATCGTGAATTTCTCGCGCCATACGCCTGCGCTCTTCCAAAATACTTTGCTCTATGACTTGTTTAGACAGCTTGACAATTCGCAATTGATTTTCAATTCTCGCTAAAACTTCTGGCTGTTGAAAAGGTTTGGTGATGTAGTCTGCACCGCCCAGAGAAAATGCTTTAACTTTATCAAATACATCGTCCAAAGCACTGATAAAAATTACGGGAATATCTTTAGTTCGTTCAGATGCTTTTAGTTGTTCGCAGATTTGATATCCATCCATTTGAGGCATCATAATATCCAGTAAAATTAAATCTGGTAAGTGGGACTGGATAAACTTGAGAGCTAATTTGCCACTTGGTGCTAGATGGACTTTATACCCAGCCCCGGATAAAATTCCGCTTAAAAGATGTAAATTCTCAGGGCTGTCATCAACAATTAAAATAGTTTCTTGATTGGTGGGATTTGGATTAGTATTCATGATTCATGCCCAAGGATGTTATTAAATCTAGTAATTGTTCGTATTGGAATTTTTGAACACCCAGGGCGATCGCCTCAGCTAAAGGTTGATTTATTTCCCTAATTTGAGCGATCGCTCTTTGCACCATTGCCAAATCGAGATTGCTAATCCCTTGCTCCAGGTTAGCTACTAACTCCCAAGGCAAATCACATAAAGCCTGTTTTGTCAATATATTGCCATCGGTTTCTTTCAAATTAGACGCAGTATTGAGTTGTTCAAAAACTAACTTCACTCCCATATGCTTGTGCAGCGTATCAAAGATATGTTGCTCTGTAAAAGGTTTGCGAAGAAAATCATCGCAGCCGATCGCCATAATCCCAGCTTTTTCTTCTTCAAAGCTGCTAGCTGTTACGGCAATAATTGCTGTCGATCGAAATTCGATCCCCCCCCCGCCCCCCTTAAGAAGGGGGGAGCTAGATGATAGTTTGTCTTCCGTTTCTCTGGCTTTAATTAGTTTGGTGGCTTCATACCCATCCATCACCGGCATTCGCAGATCCATAAAGATTAAATGCGGTGAATTTTTCTGCCAACTTTCTATAGCTTCAATTCCGTTAGTAGCTTGGTAAATTTCAACGCCAAAAGGCAAAAGCAGTTTCACTAACAGTTGCCGACTCTCGAAAGCATCATCGGCAATTAAAATTCGATATTTTGGCTGATTCGGTGCGATCGCAATTACTCGACGAGTTGGCTGTTGGCTAGTAAGTTCGACATTTGTAACTGGATTAACTTTAATATCAAATTTGACAACAGTACCGCGTCCCACAGCAGAACTTACGCTAATTTCACCACCCATCAACTGCACAAAAGAGCGGGCTATAGTTAAACCCAATCCGGTTCCCTGTTGGGATTGTTGACCGGTTCTTGTTTGCACAAAAGCTTCAAACAAAGTTTCTAACTCATCCGCCTCAATTCCCGGCCCCGTGTCTTCTACTTCAAATTGGATTATTCCGGGTTCTCCTTCAGTTTTTATTCTGACACAAATGCCTCCTTTTGTGGTAAATTTAACCGCATTTGCCAACAGGTTAATTAATACTTGGCGCAATTTAATCTCGTCAGTTTGTACGTATTGGGGAACCTTTACCTGTCGCTCAAATAATAAATGTAATCCCTTACTTTTGGTCTCTAGTTGAAACATATATTCTAGATCGTTCAGCAGTCGGTGCAGGTCAAAATTTGTCTGGTTAATAGTTGCTCGTCCCGCTTCTATTTTGGACAAATCTAATACTTGATTAATCAGTGCGAGCAAATGTTCGCCACTGCGGGAAATAATACCCAAATGTTCTTGCTGTTCGGCTAATAAATTAGAACTGCGATTCATCAATTCGCAAAAACCGAGAATTGCATTGAGGGGAGTCCGCAATTCATGGCTCATATTTGCGAGGAAGGTGCTTTTAGCTAGATTGGCTGCTTGTGCGGCATCTTCGGCGCGTTTTCTATCGATGATTTCTCGCTGGAGTTCGAGAGTGCGATCGCTCACTTGCTGTTCTAAGGTACGATTGTAATTTGCTAAAATATTTTCGGCTTGTTTGCGATCGGTGATATCGGCAAAAGTGGCGATCGCATAATTAATCTTACCCGTTTCATCCACAATTGGCGTGCTGGAAACTTCCAAGGAAACAATCTTATCGCTTCCGTGCAGTTCCATATCGTCTACTTTGACAGTTTCACCCGCCAAAGAACGCACTATCGGCATTTGCGCGGTGGGATATAATTCGTTAGTTCCTGCTAAATAAACTTGACCAATTTCTGCAAATTGAGCCACATTTAATTCTGGTATATAATTAATACCGCTGAGTTGGGAAGCTGTGGGATTTGCGTAGGAAATTTGTCCGCTACTGTCAATCACTGTAACCCCAATCGGCATCGCATTGATAAATTGAGTCAGTCGGTTTTCGCGTTCTTTTACTTCTGTGTATAGTTTAGCGTTAGTAAGGGCGATCGCCGCTTGTCCCGATAACAATTTTAATACTTCCAGGCGATCGGGAGTAAAAGCTTGGGGGGTGAGGTTATTTTCGAGATAAACAATCGCAGCCAGTTGACCTTGATTCATCAAAGCCGCACACAAAATAGACTTGGGCTGACGCGATATGATGTAAGAATCCTTCGTAAAGTTGCCTGCACGAGTGGCATCATTCAACACCACGTTTTCCTTAGTTCTGGCCACATAATTAATAATATTTTCGGAAATTTCCTGGCAATTTTGAACAGGCTCAGATTGCAACACTGTTATCCGTTCCTCGTTCATTACACCTTCAGCTTCAATCAGCAATTTTCCCTGATTTTCTAAAATCAAGTATCCTTTTTGAGCACCGACATTTTCGATCAAAATTTTCATCAATCTAGATAGTAATTTCTCCCTAACAATTTCGCCAGAAATAGCCTCGGAAGCTTTCATCACGGTATCGATATCCAAGGAAGAACTAGAATGGTTGTCTGTGGTTGATGTCGTGGTTAAAATATTTTTAGTTATCGCTCTATCGATGACAAATAATTGCGGATATCGCATTTCTAAATCTTTAACTTTAGCCACCGCACCCCAGAGTTGATAGCAGTAACGAGCTTCCTGCATATAAGCTTTAGCTGTTAATTCTTTTGCCTTGGATAAATAGAACTTGGCGGCGAGTTCGTAAGCAATGGCTGCTTCATGGATGTACTCGTTTTCTTTGGCGAGGGAAATCGCGCGATCGTAATAATCCATTGCTTCCAAAAATTGACCCAAAACTCGTGCTTTTTCAGCCTCTACCAAATATACTTTATGTAAGTAATTCATGGGAGCGTGTTCCGCCCATTTACACATCTTTTTTTGGTTGATATTCACTCGCTTAAGCCAATTATTTCTCTCTTCAATAGCTGTTTCTTTACTCAAAAGTTTTAAACAAACTAAAGAATCATAAAAGTGAAATATGGGAACAGTAACTACTCCTATTTCACCAGTAATATACTGTTTTGCTAGGTCGGCATTGTTCGCCGCTAAATAATAATTTTCAAATAACAACCCTAAAATCAGTTTATTTAAATAAAGCAATAACAACCCGTGATTGTCATTATTTAATAGATAGATAGGTATTGATTTATCTTCATTGAAAGCACCTCCTATCAACTGAATAGTATTGCTTGACTTAGATTGTAAATTATAAACTACCTCTAAAAGCATAGAAATGTAATTTAAACCACTGGTTTGTCTAAAATTGCTAATAATTTGTCTGTAATTTATGATTTCCTGTTCTAGTTTAGCAAGTTCAAAACCCATTGCATAATAATTAAGAGGTAGCTCGAATAAAACATAGCCAATAAATTCCAAGTCTCCTGTGTCAACCGCACTTTGATAAGCTTCTAATAATATCCCTCTACTTTCCTTTAAATGCTTTTTCCAATGTATAATATGATTGCCAATAGCATCTAAAACTTTAGCTTTGACTTCGCGAGCATTCAAGCGTTCTACTAGCTTTAAGGCCAATTGGGAAAACTGATAACCTAACTCAATATCTAAAACATTCGCACACAACACAACGCCGTAAGTCGCATAAGCAAAAGCAGACAAACTAGAATTTCCATATTTGATCGATAAATTGACATTAGCTAAAACAATTAATGTCATTAAATTGGGATTAGCTATATAGGTAGTCCCTATTAGTCTTGATAAAATAAACAAAGCGGCTAGAGGTTCAGGTTGTCTCATTTCAGGCAAGTGAAGTAAGTCCTCAACTTTCCAGCCAGCTAGAAGAGACTTGGTTTCTTCAAATCCTGTTTCAACATCCTTCAAATCAGGATTTTCTGGTAAACTTATACCTAATAAATTTAAAAAAAATAAACCTATTTTTATGCCTTCTTGAAAGTTACTCTGAGAAAGCGTACTTTGAATTTTTAAATCGTAAATTTTGGCTTTATCTAGGGTTATTTTAGATTCTTTTAGCACGATATCAGCTAAACTTTCCATCTGCTCGAAATTCCCTAAAAGGTAAGCGACTTCTGCGGCTTCTTGATGCAGTTGTAAGCTGAGGTTATATTGCACCACCCAACAGTTTTTTGCCAGCAAGTTTATGCCTGTTTGCAGGTAGTTGAAAGCTGACTGATATGCCGCTGATGCCTTGGCTTTATTGCCCGCAATCAAATTTAACTGGGCTACTTCATCTTTTTCTGACTGCTGGGTAATTAATGATGTGGCAAAATTCAGTTGATTAACAATGTCAAATATTTTTTGTTCTCGCTTATCCACAGGATTTTTTTGCAACAAAATTTGCCCAATTTGCCTGTGGACAATTGGCCGCTCCTGTTCATCAATCAGGGAATAAGCAGCTTGCTGAATTCTGTCATGGACAAACTTGTATTCGAGGAATTGAGACTTTGGTAATTTCCCGGCAATTTCTAATTCCACATCTCCCATATTCCCCAGCAATACGACTAAATTTTCAGCAACTGCTGCGTACAAATTATCCGCAGTTTGTCCCAGAGATTTTTCGCCAAGTGAGGCTAGAGTTTGCAGATCGAATTGATTGCCAATGCAGGCTGCTATCTTTAACGTTTCCTGCGTCTTCTCTGACAGTTGTTGAATTTTGCCAGCCATTAATTCGACAACATTATCAGTGAAATTTCTCGCTTTAATTTCTTCTAAATTCCACTGCCAACCCCCCTGTATCCCCAGGGCGGTTTCATTCTGTTGTAGGGGCAAACCCCTGGTAGTTGCCCCGATATCTGAAACAGCCCTGGAGGTAAAGTCAAATTGTAACAGTCCTTCTGTATAAAGCGATTTGAGAAATTCATTCATAAAGAAAGGATTCCCGCCGGTTTTAAAAAAGACTAACTCGGCAAGGGATTTGACTCTTGCTTCCGGGCAATTCAGGGCATCGGCAATCATTTGAGTAACAGAGGCTAAATCCAAAGGTGACAGGAATATGCGATCGACTTTTACCCCTGTTTCGACAATTTCTGCAATTGTTAACATTAATGGATGGGCCACAGAAACTTCATTATCCCGATAAGCCCCAATTAAAAACAGTCCGGCTGGCGAAGCATTCATCAGCAGTTGCATTAGTTTCAGAGATGCCCCGTCAGCCCACTGCAAATCGTCGATAAAGATTGTCAAGGGATGTTCGGGTTTGGTAAAGACTTTAATAAAGTTTTGAAATACAAAATTAAAGCGATTTTCGGCTTCACTAGCTCCTAATTCTGGCGGCGCGGGTTGCTGGCCGATAATTAATTCAATTTCAGGAATTACGTCAATAATAACTTGGGCGTTGATTCCCAATGCTGCTAATAGATTTTCGCGCCATTGATTGAGATGAGCTTCGCTTTCTGTTAACAGTTGTTTGGCTAAATCCTGAAAAGCGCTGACAATGGCGCTGTAGGGAATGTTGCGCTGGTATTGGTCAAATTTACCAGAAATAAAATAACCGCGCTGTTGAGTAATCGGTTTGTACAATTCTTGCACTAAAGCTGATTTGCCGATACCGGAATATCCCGAAATCAGCATTATTGAACTGGTGGCACAGCCATCTTGCCCCTGTCCGCTGACTCTTTCAAAAGCTGTTAGCAAACTATCAATTTCTCGCTCTCTGCCGTAAAGTTTTTGGGGAATTTGAAAGCGTTCGGAAATATCTTGACAACCGAGCGCAAATACTGATATATTGTTAGTAGTTTGCATTTGATTCAAACATTCTTCTAAATCTAGTTTAATACCAATAGCACTTTGATAGCGCTCCTCAGCATTCTTCCCCATCAACTTCATCACAATATCGTCAATAATTTGGGGTATTTCTGGATTTATATGGGAGGGATACAAGGGCTGTTTAGCGAGATGACTGTGTACTAATTCCAGCACATCATGAGTCTCAAAAGGCAATTTGTTTGTCAGCAGTTCGTAAAAGGTAGCGCCCAGGGAATAAAAATCAGTACGGTAATCGAGACTGCGGTTCATTCTGCCTGTTTGTTCCGGCGACATATAAGCCAGAGTTCCTTCGAGAATGTTGGGATTTTTGATGGTGTAATTTTCCCGCGTCAACTGCGTGGAAATGCCAAAATCGATGATTTTGAGTTCTCCGCTAGCTGGATTGAAGACAATATTTGAAGGGTTAATGTCTTTGTGGATGATGTTGGCGCTGTGAATTTGCTGTAAACTTTCTGTAGTGGCGATCGCAATTTTGAGAAACTCTGCAATACTAAATTGTTGCTGCTGCATCCAAATTTGCAAAGATTCCCCGCCAAAATCCTCTAAAAACATCACCAGCGTGTTTTGATATTGCTGTAAATCGTAAGCTTTGATACAGCCACTCATGTTAAGAGATTGTGTAATTTTATATTCTGTGCGGTAGCGGGCGAGTTCTTGGGGTGTGGGATAATTTTCTTTAAGGATTTTGACTACAATGGGTTGATTTTTCTGCTGGAGTATCCCTCTGTAAACAAGGGAGTTTGCGCTTTCATAGATGAGAGCAGTAACTGTAACGCCTATTCTGGTAAGCATTTTCCCCTATTCTCCTGAAAAGTAAGAAGGCAAATTAAGATAAATCAGTCTTCAGGTAGATGTCATGGGCGATATCTTAACTGTGTTGCTGGTTCGCAACATCGTTAAGATAAGTGTTCTACCTATTCGGCCGAACATAACATAAATTTGCCTTTTCAGGAAGAGGGGGATGCAGCCTCGGCTAAGCCAATAGAAGTTTTCCAGTCAATAGAGCTTGTTCGATAATATCAGTCGCTTTCTTAGCTGGGCGCGATGGGTGGATTGGAGATTTTAGATTGGACTCCATAGGTTAGATTTGAGAAGCCAAGACAGGTTTTCCAGTCAATACAGCTTGTTCGATAATATCAGCCGCTTTTTTGACACCGCCCGATCGCGCGATCGCCCCTTGTATCTCGATCGCCCTTTTTCGATAAGACTCTCCTCAACCCAACCTAAAAGATTAGCGCTATGCTATTTAAGAGGGATTGATTCCCACAACGCAGGAGTATTCGGTGGAATCCAGTTGTCTGCATAAACCGTATGTGACTGTCTGCATCTGTATTTTTGATTCTGAAATGCTATTTCCTCGCCTAAATTATAGTGCGCATTCAGCGCCCAAAGTTTCAGTTTAGGTTTTGCCGAGCGATTAACTTTTTGACCAAAAGACCCATTGATATAAACTTCAGCTTGTTCTTTACTCCATTCTTGAAATCGTGGAGCATTAGCAATATTTGTTTTGTTATCTAACAGGCTTTTTTCAATAGACATCTCCAAAAAAGAATCTGAAACCATTGCCGTGTCTAGATAATAATCTAGTTGCTGGAGAGGTCTAACAGCTATTATTGAACCCTTGTTATTGCTTGCTTTAATTCCATACTCCTGTTTGACTTCTTCTAGTTTTTGTTTGAGAATTGATTCAGAGACCTTACAGATAGCTGATAGTACAGGCAAACTGCTGGCAAGTGCAGCTATTACACCAAACACCAAGGAAGCTGCTTCTGCTTGATTGTCTTCGGAGGAATCTATTAAAGAAGGAATTGCCAAGCCAATGCCAGCGCTGACAGATATTGTCAGAAACTTGCGTCTTTTAACTGAAAAACCATTGTTATTTGCCATAAATGAAATAGCTCCTGTTACAAAAATTCAATAAAAAAGATACAAAGAGTTCGTAGATATTGCTACTCAATTAAATCATGTTCCTGGCCATTTACTTCTAGTTTGTATTCAAAACTTGTCCATTTTAATGGATTGACATTAACAGTGACAATAATTATTAAGCTATTTTGGGAAGAGTAATCTGTGCCAACCCCTTTTAGTTTGTAAGTACCCAGAGGAATCTTCTCTTTTTTGATACAGGAGTTATTGACCAGCAATTCAAGTTCAAAAAAGCCTTCTCGAAAAAGAACTAGAATGTCAGGATTAAACAAAAGAGGCGATAAATTCACCTCAATTAAATTTGAACCAACCTGAGCATATTTTCTGTCTTTCAGTAATCCCATCAAACCTCCAATCTCAACTTGGAAATTATCTCTTCTCTGCACAACTTATATCCTAGGAGAATCCTCTTAAAAAAATACTCTCTTTTGGTTTAGTTTTCCTTTATCCAAATAGTTAGTTGGTAACTAATACTCGGTTGGGGTAAAAACCTATACTTTTGGCTAGGTGTCGCGCTAAACTACTTGCTGCCAAACGCTTCTCTCATTGTGGTATTTTTCCAGCAATGAGCGCTCGCTTAGTTCTTACAGAAAATGTTTCACCCTAACAAATCAAATCTACTGCGGAGAATTGCCGATACCATCGCACAACTTGCGATCGTCTTCACTGAGATTGTTATGAGGATGGTTTAGATAATCTTTTACCCAATCGCAACCTCGCTTTCTGAGATCGTCTAATGATTCTTCAATCTGCCACAACTTAGGATTGCCATAAGATCCCGCAGTAGCCAACAGCTTGCCATCAGGGCTAAAACTGGCGATCGAGATTTTGCTGGTTTTCCAGGTTGCCAAAGGTTCGGCTTTCAAAGTTGCCAAAGAGTCGCCCTGCAAGTTCCACAAGCTGACAGTACCGTATTTTCCGCTAGTAACTACTTGCTTGCTATTGTGGTTAAATTGGATGAATTCGATCGCGCCTTGTTGCGCAGACCATTGCGTTACCTGCTTGAGAATTACGCCATTTTGCCTGTTCGACTTCTGATCCTGCAAGTCCCACAGGCGGACAGTGCTGTCTTGTGTGGCGATCGCCAATAGTTTACCATCTGGGCTGCAACTGAAGCTCTCGATCCCGCTTAGATAACCGGATGCCGTTTCTGCCACATACTTGCCCTTTAAGTCGTGCAAATAGGCTTTGTCACCTTCTATCTTAATATCTAGCTGACCGTAAAGTTTGCAACTTTCCCCTGTGGGGGGTTGCTTTTCTTTGCTGGGTTTCAAAAGTTGACCCTGCAAGTTCCACCAGCGTACAGTGCCTTTATTTTCTTGAGCAACCACTCGCTGACTGTCAGCACTAAAACTGATACTTTTGAGATGACCTTGATGCCCTTTCAATTCTGTCAGCGATCGATCCTCCAAGTCCCACAAACTAACAGTATCGTTTTGTCCGGCGATCGCTAATAGCTGATTTTTTGGATGAAAAGAAACGGTACTGACCGGCCATTGCTTTGTTGTCAACTTTAGCAATAATTCGCCTTGCAAGTTCCACAAGAGGACATTCCCGCCGTCACCTCCGGCAGTAATCAGTCGCTGTCCGTCCGGGCTAAAACTGACTTTTAAGGTATTAAAGAGTGTTAGTTCTTTTAAAAGCTTACCCTCTAAGTCACGCCAGCGAACATTATCATTACCTCCTGCGATCGCGAGGATTTTTCCATCTGGGCTAAAACTGACACTCCTGAGCGTGTCTCTGTGCTTGGGAAATTCTTTCAACAACTTACCCTGCACGTTCCACAAGCGCGCGATACCGTCAACTCCGGCGCTAGCGAGTTGCTCTCCATCCGGGCTAAAACTGACGTTCCAGATCCAATTATTTTCAGGTTCTGGCAATTTTTTCGACTTACCATCCTGCAAGTTCCACAGGAGAGTACCTTTCAATCCTGCGATCGCCAATAGCTGACGTTTAGGACTAAAATTAATACTCCTAATCCAACCTATGCCTGGATTCCATTCTTGTAATAATTTACCCTGCAAATCCCAAAGACGGACAATACCTTCTTGTCCCGCAGTAGCGAATTGTTGACCGTCGGGACTAAAACTGATACTCCAGATTTGACTTCGATCTTCCTGGCATTTTTTCAACAACTTACCCTGCAAGTTCCACAAGCATATCGTGCCGTCACTTCCAGCAGAAACTAAAATATCGCCCTTCGGACTAAAACTGGCTACGATGTTAGCAACTTGGTCTGAATGTCCTATGAGACGGTTGCGTTCTTTCGCTGTATAAACTGCATTTTGTAATGTTAATTTTACTTGAGTTTGGAGTTCTGACTCTGAATTTAATTGAAAAAATGGGTCCTGTAAAGACTTTACTGCTCGCAAACTATCGATCAAGGCATTGATATCTTCGTTCGCTCTCAAGTTGACTTGTGAGGATTGTCTATCAACATCGATTTTAGCCTTTTGTGCCTTTCGATTGGCGTTCCGTGCATTTAGATTACCTTTCTGTGCTTTTTGATAAGAGATTGCAGCCCCAACACTCAACACGCTGAATATTGCAATAAGGGCGATCGCACCACTCCACCACACACGACGATTGCGGTGTTTGCGATCGACGCTGTGGTGCACAAACTCAGCTTCTAGCTTGTTAAACCAAATTTCATCAGAATTGACTTGCTCTTCCAATAAATCCAGCCGAGGATTTGTATGCCAAAGAAACTCTTCTCTTTTTTTTTGTGAATTCTTTTTCCCGCCCTGTTTTTGCTGCCAGATTCTGACCAACTTACCAATAACTTTGCTACGCAATTCTTCGGAAAACTCTAAAGTGCGATCGCACCAATCAAACAGAATTTCAATGTTTGCTTGAAAACCGATCGGCTGAGCTTCCTCTTTATCCTTCCATTCTTCGGCAGCATCTGTTAGCTTCCGCAGCAAGATTAACTTTCCCTCTTTTTCATGTTTCCACTCCTGAAGCTTCGGCCATTGTCGCACTAGAATATCGTGAGCAGGTTCAGTATATGTATTGCCGTTGATATCTGTTCCTCTCACCAGCAGTCTCGCTTCACAAAATTGCTTAATTACCTCTTGAACTCGCGCATTTTCTTCGGGATCTGGATACTCTAATTCAGTATCTAGCACTTGTCTGCGAGCCAACTCACTCCCGCCGATCGCCACCATCCGCAGCATAACATTGCGAATTGTTTGAGAGTAGGCATTATTGTTATCTACTAATTTAGTATATTCATCATTTGCTTTTTTGGTAAGACTTTTTGCTACTCCTCCCAACTCATGATAATCTGCTTTAGTCATTACTCTATTATTTGTTTTCCCTTGTGCCACACCTTTGATATATTTAAGATAAAGCTCGCTGAGGGTGAAAGAAAGTAAAGGTAGACCTCCCGGCATTTGCATCACTTCATCAATTAACTTATCTACTAAACTCTGTTCAAAATCTATTACCTTAGCTGTTGCAGGTTCGACAATAATTTCCCGCAATTCCTCCCGTGTCATCCTCGTTTTTGACAGCCGATCGAATTTTGCAGCTTCCCAATATTTTTCTAAAGCCGTCTTACTGAATCGATATTCAAAATCCTCTCGCAGCGTAACCACAACTCGCAAGCTATCTGGAAAATTTTGAAGCATTCTCGCTAATCCATCCAAAAACATTTCTCGTTCTTGTTCATCGAGATTGCCCGTCACTAATTCTTCAAACTGGTCAATTATTAGTAGTAGTTTGGAGCCAGGATTGTTTTTTACCCATGCCGTCAAGTTTTTAGATAAATTTTCTACGAATTGTTCGTACCACAAGGTATTGTGGTTCTCTTTGCTTGTGCCTTTTGAAGTCGCAGAATCAATCTGACATACCATCTCTAGAGTAGGAAAATTTTCTTGTCTTAGGGCATCGTTTAAAGCGTAGAATGGAGATTTTTTAGTCCGAATCGGAGGCAAAATCCGCCAATTTTGACTTTTCTTAACTTGCGGAACCAATCCAGCTTTCACTAAACTAGATTTTCCCAAACCCGAAGCGCCCAAAACGACAGTTAACTTATGTGTTTCGACAAACTTAACTAGCTTTTCTGTCAAAGCTTTTCTGCCGAAAAACTTGTCGCTATCTGCTTCGTCAAATGAATCTAAGCCTTTGTAGGGATTAGTGTTTTCAGTGAGAATCGGGGCTGTTGGCAATCGCTCGCGATCGAAATTCGGCAGGGGAAAAATATACTGTCCTTTGTCGTGACGCCCGAAGTCAAAAATCGCAGGAGTTTGTTTGGCATTTTTTTTGGATAATTCGCCTTCTACATAAAGACAGAGTTCTGTGGCAGTGATCGCACCATCTTTGATAATATCGGCTTCTCCGTTTAGCCCCTTAAATAAAAGTTCTGCAAAGGGAGAATGACCTGCTATTTCGCGATCGAACTTTCTAAAATTATGGGCAGAATCGGCTGCTTGTTCATCGTGGGCGGCTGAGGTAATTGCTTGCAGGGCAACACCGGAGGTGTAGCGATCGTACCTTTCTCGGTATAGTTTTTCAGATTTTACTGCCTCTCGCTTGCCTGTGGCGAAGCGAAAAGTCCCTGCTTTGCAGCAGTCTAGGATAATCAACAGATGGCGGCAAGGCAGTTTAATCAGGGAATCGTGGAGTCGCTGCATTCGCAGCCAAGTTTGGGGATCGCCCTGCTGCCCATCTTGGGGTATTAAGTAACCTGCTGGCCCCTCGGAGGTGTCCAAATCGTCCGGGGCCTCGCCGTGTCCAGCAAAATAGAATAAGAGGCGATCGTCTTCTTCAACTTTCACTTTTTTTCCATCAGGAAAAGGCAGTGTTTTTTGTTCAAAACCAGTCAACAAGTCATCGAAATGAGAGAGAGTTGCATCTGAATTCAATAACAGCAGAACTTCGTATTTATATTTTTTTGTCAATAGATCAGCCAGTTGTTTCGCATCATTAACGGCATTTTTGAGGGGTGGAATGCCATTAATATATTTGTCGATGCCGACAATTACCGCTAGAGAACGTTTCAACTCAGGCATAAATGAACTTCCTCGACTAAAATTCCTAGCTTTGTTTGATAGCCATCAGAACTCCTGCTACCAGGAAAGATACAAATCCCAGAAGCAATAAGTTAATAACAGCAATTCCTGGGACAGCCATCAAAACATTAGGAAAATATTTAAACCAATATGTTACTATCTGAGCTTGGAAAAAGTGCCAGTGCTAGTGCATTTAACCCAGCTTTATCTGTAAAATAGGTAAGATGATTGCAAGCCGCATCTGGCAGCAATATTCTGGGTTGAGGAGTGCGATCGCAACTAACACTTTTGATACTAGCCATAGTAACGGCAATATCGTTAGGTTCACTAAAAAATGTCCAATCTACAACTCGGTCTACACTCTTGCCAAACACCTTTTGCACGAGTCGCTGTATTGCACTAGATTGCTTGTCTGGATCGACTTCTATTACTTTAGAAACCAGAGAGCGATCGCCTGCAATAATTGTATACAGCACCCCCGGATCGGGATTATTAGCAAGTTCTTTAAGCAACGGAGAATCTGGCTGCATTTGGTCTAGTGCGTAGTCATTTTCTTCGAGATATTCCAGCAATTGAGCTACTATTTTCGTAGGCAAAACAATTTCGGAAAGTTGATTTAAGGCAATGCCCAGAAGCATGAAAACTAAGTCTTGTACCGCTGGCCAAGGAGAACCACCATTCGGCGTACCTAACATAATTAAATGCTGCACGACTTGATTTCCGCCTTCTCGTTCGATAAACCACCGCGACACCAAACCCCCCATAGAATGAGCCACAATCTGCAACTCTTTGCCGTGATTTGCTCCCAAACCTACTTCTTGCAGCCGCTTGCCTAAAAGCCGCCCATTCTCCTCAATTGTCGTGTGGATATTCTCGTAGTCAAAGGTCAAAACTAAGTCATAGATTTCTTTAATGGGACGCTGCTGACCATCCACTTCTACCAAAGCTTTATTAACGCTAGGAACCAGACTTTCTGTGTCACCAATAATCCCGTGAATGTACAGGATAATTCGCTGGGCTGCTGCTACTCTTGATTTAACTTTTTCCTGATTTCTTTCGTAAATTACCTTGTCATTTTTGCCAAAGTCAGCTACAGCTAAAATTGGATATTCAAAAGGTCGTCCCAGTTTTTTATGGGCTACTTTTTCCATGAAAATCCGAATTGAACCTTTCAAGCTGCGACTGCTAACTATTGGTTGTGGCAAACGTTCTAGTATAATCTCCGTCTGGTCATTTCCATTTTTTTTACCCATTCCTAATGGCAAGAAAAATTCACCGTCATAGGCAAAAGGCAAAAGATGTTCGTTATCCGCTAATTCTGTATTAACTAACAACTTGAGCGGTGATTCTGATGTGACAACTGTATAATCTTCTACCTCACTTAACTCGAAAGCACTTAAACCAGGGTCAGTACCTCGGCTAGTTGTAAAATAGAAAGATTCAGTAATGCAGGGCTGTTGCCGCAAAATGGAAGGTAAAATTAAATTGCCTAAATCTCTACTAGCTTGCGGTACAGTTGTGAGATTTACTTTTGCTTTCAAAGTCGGATGAGGTTGCACTTCAACAGCACCATTTTGCAAGAAAGTGCTGCGATTAGGTGTAATTGATTTAGCATCCATGGGTCGCACAATTGTAATCGCGACTTCCTTCGTCATCCAATTATCGTAAGTGCCTTTAGCCTTGACTGCTTCGCGGGTATGGACTCCCTGCATTAAACGATCGAGTGTTCCTTGACTGGGCGCGATCGCACGATTTGCGGGCGGAGGATTTAATCCATCTTGTTCTAGAGAACTTGCATCAAATTCGGCGCTACTGACAATTAATTTTAAGATATCTTTGTACTCAGTAGTACCTCGGTCAAAAAATCTGTCCGGTACTTGAAAATTCATGGGATCGCTGAAGATTTCTGTGCAAATTTCACTTCCTTTTGGTTGCAGGAGAATGCTGCTTGTGGAATCAAAGAACGGTACTTCGATCGCAAAACTTTCTGAAAGGTCGAGGACATTAAAATAAAGCTTTTTATTGCTGTGATTCGTCACTTTAATTTGTAGAGTTGGCGCTTGCCATTCGCCATTTTCATAAGTGTACTCTACACGCATTTCTGATGATGGGATCTCTCCATATTCTGCCTCTGATGAAGCTTCTTGTTGCCCTGAGAGGAAGATAATTTCCATTTCCACATCATCGCTGTTAATGCTACTGTTAGCGGGACTGGAAAGATTCAGAATATTACGCCAGCGGGCTATATGTTCTAAACGAACGATCGCTTCAAAAGCATTTAGATCGGTGTAACTTGCATTTACTTCAATCTCTTCGGGGATTGGGGCGACTAAAGGGCGATCGTCTTCAGGCTGGAGAATCCAATATTGACCGTTTTTAGCTAATAGATGATAATCGGCTAATTTTGCTGACTCTACTTGACGTAGGTAAAGTGAAGGCTGGTTGTCTGCTGTCGCTGTTAGTAGTCTTTGCTGCGCTAATTCTACACCTGCGATTTCACTTCGATCGCCTTTTAGAAAAATTTTTAAATGTGGCAAAGGTAAGTTGGTGACTACTGCCCAATAGCTTTCTGTTTTTGATAGTTTATCATTGCTAGCAATAATTTGTACCTTGCTGCATTGCTGCTGTACTTGAGTTATTTTTGCTTCACCTAATGCTGCTGAAAGTTGCCGCAATTGTTCGGGAGTGCTGCCTGCGGGAAAGAAGGCTAATAATGTATCTCCGGCATCCGATGGTTTAGGAATAGCCTGGAGAGCCCCTCCATCAATTACCCAACTATTCTGATTTTGGTCGTGAGTTAAAGTGAAGTAATAAGGACGTTCTTTAATTACACCGCCCAAAAAAGGTTTGTTTAACTCTTTTGGGTTAGTTGCTTCAACTTGTGGCGACTGTTCTTTGACTTTACCGCACACGAGGGCGTTAATATTTCTTGCTAAATCTCGATAGGTTATATTGCCATTTGTCCGCTGTAATGCTTGCAGCAGGAAGTAAGAAAAAGCTCCTCTGTACAGGCCCTCTTCTACTTGATACTCTTTGGCCCGTTCGTAGTCTCTACAGGCAGAAAACATGATGTGTTTTCCTTTTGGTAATACTAGGCCTGTTGTCTTTTTTTCCCGATTTACAGGAGAAGTTAACAGTTCTTTTAATGCTGTTTCGTCCTTAGCAAAAAGAAAACTGCTTAATGGGCGATCGCGCGTGTCTACAGGCGATCGTCGCACTCCTATTTCTGGTGATAAATCTCTAGTTCCCGCACCGGAGTGACAGCAGTCTAAAATAACCAGAACCTGGGGATTTTTTTCGGCGACTTGGGAGATGAGGTAAGCTAATTCTTTGTCTGCTAAATCGCGACTGCCATCCGTGCGACTGTCGTAACAAACTAATGTTTCATTGAGATGGTCTGGTTCTAATTCCCAAAATTCTGCTGGTGCTTTTTCTTGAGCGCCATGACCGGAATAGTAAAATAATACAATATCATTGTTATCTGCGTTGCACAAATGTTGCTGGAAGCCGTTGATAATTGCCTGACGAGTGGCATCTTCATTTAATAGTATCCATGGTAGATTTGGGGGTTGTCTGAGTTGCCAATCGCTATAATTGACAAGTCGCTCTCGCAGATATGTTTCTACAGCTTTAATGTCATTAACGCAACCTTTTAAGGAAGGAATGTGGGTATCGGAATTGGGATGGTAGTTGTCAATGCCGACCAAGAGTGCGTAGATGTTTTTAGCCATGATTTTATTTTTTGGTGATGGTGTTGGTATTTGCAGGCGATTGAGGTGGACTCTATTCTTAAATCTCAACTATTCAAAAACCCTCTACAGGCGATTTGTTGAGTTTTTCTTCAGTGACAGGCCCAAATGCACCATCCTCGTCAATTTGTTCGTTGGGATTGTGTCGATTCCACAGTCGCTGAAAGGCTAGTACAGCAGTACCTATAATGTCCTGCTTGTCGCTTCCTTGATACTCAAAGTGCCAGGGGTCATTACCATATGCAGGCCAATACCAGCCGTAATTTTCTAGAAACGAACTCCAGCCTTCTGGGTCTTGGATATCCATGGCTAGACCACTTTCATGCTGGCTATAGCCTGGTTGTGCAACGCGATCGTAACCGCAATCGGAGCCACGAGTAAATAGGAATTGCTGTTGTGCAATGGTTCGGTAAGCTGAGTTTATTGTCAGTTTTTGACCCCGATCGCTAATAGCACGAGCGAGAGCTTTTTGTGCAGGTAACTGAAGAAATGGATGAACGCCTTCACCCATGTCTACGTTGAGTTCGGCAAAACTTATGAGGCAATTTGGCTCTATTTTGTTCATCTCTTCGATGAGCTGTTTGTCAAGCAAACGGACTACAGCCGTGGAACATCCTGGAGCGTCCTGAAGTGTGAAAGTACCGCGAGTGCCTACTTCTTCTAATGCTCGTCGCTGAGCAGGGTCATTATCTATTTGATTGATCAGACTGCACGGTTCAATAACTAGCTTTTGTTTCCAAATTTCGCAAATTGTTTCCGCCGTTGCGGAGGAAATGGTTTTGATAATTAGGCTAGCAACGATCGCAGCAATGGGGAGTGCTAGCCCTAACTGAGTAGCGAGAACAGGTGTTAACAGTCCAGCAGCTTTTGCTAAACTTTCTTTGAAAGCTGTTTGGAGTTGAGCTTGAATTTCTAGATCGTCAAACAGTTCGCTACACATCAGATTGTAGGATTTGATATTCAGACTCCTGAAGAGACGATCGCCAAAGTTGACATCGGTGCGATCGGGAATTCCACCTCTGGGAGTCGCACTTAAAGCCTCATCAAGACTTTCTAAAGAAGCCGATGGCGCTGTGGGATCTGTCGCTATTTTTTGAGCTATAATTCCAAGCTGCGCCTTGAGACTATCTTCATCAAGGTCTAACAGCTTTTGGGTTAAATCATCCACTTGCAGCATGAAATTTGACCCCTGTTTGTTAATTCAGGTTCAATCATAAGAGAACGATCGCCCAAAAGTTTCTGGCTTTTTGTTGAGTCTTCCATTAACCTAACGGCTAGCTTGCTGCTGATGGTGAGCCAGGAAAGAATCTGTACTTTTGGCTAGGTATTGCACTAAACCAGGCCCTAGGATACCTGTAGGGGCTGGTGTAAACAACCATCTATGTCACAAACCAAAAATTTGATCGACACGCCCCAGCCAATGAATAATCGGAATTGCTATTTTGGGAATACGATCGCCAAATCTGGCAAAATCTTAATGGTTTTACAATTTAGTTCCACCCTTCGCCGTTTTGATTTCACTCTCCCAGCATGAAAACTCTCCAGTGGCCAGCTTGGTTCCCCTATCCGATTTCGTGGTTAAGGGCATTTGCTCTGGCTCAGAGTTTTAGCTTTGTAGTCAACAGGGGCATTCCTCTGGTTAACGATGATAGGGGCTTCCTGAGTTTACTGCTAACCGCTTGGCTGATTCAGTTGCCTTTGTTCTTTGTTGCTCACTTTTTTGCCACGACAATCTTAAATCCTCTCATCACTTTGGTTTCCGCCAGCTTTCTCCGGGGGCGCAAGTTCCAGCGCCGACCTACGGGGATGCGCCAGCACCTGCGGGAAGGCTTGAATGCTCTAGTAGTCATTTTTCTGGCCTTTAATCTGTCCCTGCTGGTGCAAATAGCGATTTTTTATTGGCCCGCACGCTCGATCGATCCAGGACAATTATTCACAGGAATATCTACTCTCACCAATGTGGCGATCGCCGGTGAATTCGATTTTTGGCTCATTAAACTAGCCGCCGCTTTATCAAGTTTAACACTATTAGCCGCACCCCTCTATCAACACGATTTCCGAGTCCGCCAAATGCGGGCTGCTCAAAAATTGACCGAAATTGCCGAACTGGAAATGACTTTGCTGCAAGCTAAAAAACTCCAGCGTCAAAGAATCAATTTATTGAGACAGTCAGAAATTCAAATCCTCGGATTTTTACTGATAATCGCTATGGTGATTGGTGGCGCTGTTTTTTTGGCTGTGAATTTGCGGGGAAATCAGCCGTTTTTATCCCCCGCAACTGAGGCGATCAAAATCCCGCCTTTGGCTATGAAATCTGGCGATCCTTACCTTCGGGCACTGATGCGAACTATTTCTGCTAGCGAATCCAATGTTTCTCGACCTTATCACGTTGTTTACGGTGGTAAATACCTGTTAGATTTGAGCCACCATCCTGATTGGTGCGTCAAGATTGTGAATGGTCCCAATCGCGGCAAATGTACTACGGCTGCGGGCAGGTATCAATTTTTGAGTTCGACTTGGAAAGATAAAGCTCAGCGCTATCACCCCCGGCCTACTAATTTTATTGTTTGGCAAGATTACAGTTTTGAGCCGGAATATCAAGATGCGGTGGTTTATGCTTGGTTGAGCGATCGCCAATTTTGGAAAGCTGATATTTCACAGATGTTGAAGGAAGACAAATTAACTGACGTTTTGCGGATGTTGTCGGGAACTTGGACGAGTTTGGGATATGGCATTGAAACCAATTCTATGAGTTCTAGTTTGCCTAAAGTTTATAGAAAAATGCTTGATGAAGAGTTGAAAAATGCTGGTTCTTAGTTAAGAGTTATTGGTTATTGGTTATTGGTTGTTTATGATTCATTTCCGATAGTTAATAACTAATAGTTCAATTTGGGTAAAAATGCTGTCAAACATTTGTACAATTCTAATCCTGGTCCTGCTTGCAGCGGATAAAGTTGGTCAAAATTAATTGGGCTTCCCGGCTCCAATTTCCACTCTGTTTTCTGGGTTGTTTGGGGAACAATTTCAGTGGCTACTGTGATATTAATGACGTTGTTGTGCAGCGCTAGGCCCCGAAAACAGTAGCTTTTACCTGTGCGTTTGTCGGAATCGCTGCCGGTGATGTATCTATCTTGTTTGCGAAATTGGATTTCTCTAAAAGGTCGATCGATCGCAAAGGAGTCTCGATAGCGGTAGTCTCCGTCAGGTAAGCTGTTGATATTTGGTCTTATTTGAGCGATCGCTGTCGGTGGTTCGAGAGTTAGATTCAGGAAGTCGGCTCGTGGTACTTGATAGTTAAACATAGGTGCAAAAATTAAAAATAGTAACAATATAGCTGAGTTTTTTTTAAAGTGTAGATAAAGTGATTGAATCACCAACTGTCAAAAATTGTCAAAACCATGAAAAATCCTCAATCTCAGTCTTTAATTCTGTGGCGACAAGTAGGCGGCGTGGCGGCTTTGCAGGGAGCAATTACTCTAACTTGGATGCTTTATCGATTGTATTTACCTCAACTTTTAGCGGGATTTGGTTTTGCGGGATTTGATAGGGGAATCACTATTTTAGAGGATATTTTGGCAATTGCGATCGAACCTTTTGCTGGCTGGCTTTCTGATAAGCAGCGTCACTGGATGGGAACTCGTTTTCCGCTGATTGTGGTGGCTACTATCCTGTCGTCGGTTATATTTATGGCGATTCCGGCTATTTTTATTTTCGGCAATCCAGTCTCGCCTCTGCGCTGGATTTTCCCTGTGGTAATTGTGGCTTGGGCGATCGCCATGGCGATGTTTCGATCGCCCGCCGTGTCGCTGTTGGGCGAATATGCAACTCAAACGCAGTTGCCCCACGCCATGAGTTTATTGGTGCTTGTGGGGGGATTGGTTGGGGCTGCAAGGCTTGTGGCGGGGGATTTTATTCTGAGTTGGGGTCCAGCTTTTGCCTTCGCTCTTGGTTCGTTTGTATTGTTGGGTGCGGTGGCTTTTTTGCGATCGGTTAATCCTGATGCTGCGGTGTCGGAATTGCCACCGGATACTGCTATTTCTGGGGCAGTTTCTATCAAAGCCTTGGGGTTAGTGGCGCTGACGGGAATGGCTGTTGCTTGGGGAACTCGCGCGATGGGAGAACGGATTTTGCCCCATGTTTTTAAAACTCAAATTGTGGGTGTTGATGCTAAGTTGTTAATGGCTGGATTTACCTTGGGTTTAGCTGTTTCTTGTTTGCTGGCTGGAGCGATTGCGGTGCGTTTGGGAAACCAAACCACGCTGTTAGCTGGATTAATAGCAACGGCGGTTTTGTTGTTGGTAATGGTTTTGAGTCAGGGTTTTGTGATGGTGGCGGTGACTGTTTTGGCTGTGATTTTTACTAATAGTTTCATTACTACTGGTGCGATTCCTTTTGCTTTGTCTCTGGTACCTCCGCATCGGGGAGGATTGGGAGTAGGATTTTATTTTGGTGGTTTTTCCCTGGGGATGAGTTTGTATTCTATGGTGTTTGTCGCACCTTTGGCAGTTGCTGCTATGACAACGGCGATGGTGGGGGCGATCGCCTTTTTGGTTGCTGCGGTTTGTGTCCTCGCGGGCGATCGACTTAAATTGACACCCTATGTAACAAATTAATAAGAGTTATTATACTGTTTTCGTCGATCCCCAGCTATCGTGAATTATTATTTCATCATTTCATTTATTTGGCAGATCTGAGCAACAATGGAAGTATGGCTCAAGCGCTGAAAAATTTTGCGGGCGCGGCATTCGGGAATAAATGAGGATACAGCTATGTTTTGCCTGACGCGAGAAACTAGAAGTTCTGGGCTAGTGGAAACCGGAAATCGGGAACTGCGAGGATCTACAACCTCTAATTCCCAGAGAACCCGCATTATCCAAGCACGGGTTTACAAGGATGAAGTTTTGGTGTCAGCGGCGCTGGCGGGATTGCCCACACTTTTGGCATCTCTGGAAAGCTTTTGTGAACAGTAAAATTTGGCTGGTTGAAACCTGGAAATAACGGTTTTTTGGTCA
This sequence comes from Microcoleus sp. EPA2, assembly GCA_020882975.1. Classification (GTDB taxonomy): domain Bacteria; phylum Cyanobacteriota; class Cyanobacteriia; order Cyanobacteriales; family Microcoleaceae; genus Microcoleus. The sequence goes on from JAHRFD010000010.1 coordinate 119,537, forward strand.
AGTGAAATAACCCAAAACTTCGCTATTTCTTGGTTGTGATATCGCAGGATTTGCTCTTCTTGCCCCCAGATGCACCAGACCACAAAAAAAAGCTCCCTATCTTGCTTATTCATAGCCCACGGATTTATCCGTGGGAATGATATCAATTACCGTTATATCGGAATGATTAAACCACAGAGAACACAGAGGACACAGAGAAAGAGAAGAGAGAAATAGTAAGTAATATCAAATCCTCTCTTCATTGGAATTATTAAACTCTCTCTTCTCTTGCTTCGCGTACTTCGCGCCTTCGCGGTTAAATCATTCCGATACAACCGGAATTGATATAAGGGCGAACCATGACCGCAGACAATTTATTAGCTCGCGCTAGAGATTTACAGCGGTCAGGCTAGAGCATCGTACTAATATATTTGCAAAACACAGATCCACCCTAGCGGAACTTATATCTAAAATCCCACTCAGTTAATTATTTCCAGACACCCGAAAAGATATTTTTAACGGCGATCGCAATTCTATTTAAGTCTTCTTTCAGCAGTGGCGGCCAAGAAACTCCCCTGCGAACTCCTGCTTCAAATTGCTGCAAACTTTCTACCGACAGTAAATGCAGTGCCGAGATTAATTGGCGATCGAGCATGGGAGATTCCTGCAAACCCTCAAACAATATTTTTAAAGCTAATAAAATCGATGTCACCTGTCCAGGGACGGGAGAGAGTCCTTGTTGGAGGCGCATCAAAAAAGCGTCGGGATTTTTCTTGGTTTCCAGGGCACTTCCCTGGTCTATCAGGAAACTGCGGGCGGTTTTGTAATCCATTTGATGTGCGATCGAACTCCTGAAATTAATGAGCTTACAAATAGACATCTCCCATAATTTCTGCGCCACAAGCAATCGGGCTTGTTCTTGACTATCTTGTGAGAAGATGCCTCATGGAATCGCTGACTAAATACCAAAATAATTATAACATTTGCCACTCCTTTGTCAACTCTTGGCTGCTGCTATTTCTGGGCGACACCGCTAAAATTGCTATAGTCTATCAAATAGCTCCCGCCCCTCAATATCGGGTCTAGATTCAAGGAGCCTCAAAAATATAAAACAATGAAAAAATACCATAGCCCTAGCATCAAATCAAAAATTTATCGTCACTTCTGGGTATTTTGTTTATCTCTGGTTGTCCTGTTGGTTTCATCCCTCGACAAAATCAATGCTACACCAAGATTTCCCACACCAGTTTCCCCGGAAAACAGTGCTAATTTCGGAGCTAACATTCAAAGGACAATGGGATTGCTCGCGAGCAGCACTCCAGGCGATCGCAAACCAGTACGCATCCTATTTTATGGACAATCTATCACCAAACAAGATTGGTGGCAAGATGTAGCCAACGATATCAGAAAGCGATTTCCCTATGCAGATTTGACCATTGAAAACCGCGCCATCGGAGGATTTGCCGCTGGGCTGTTAATCCGTCCCAGCGAACACGACTTATATCCTTTTTATCCAGATTTGGTAATTTTTCACGTTTACGGAGGAGATGAAGATTACGAAGCAATCATTGCTAATATCCGCCGTCGCACCACTAGCGAAATACTCATACATTCAGATCACATCGACTGGATGCCAACAGGAGAAAAAGACGATCCAGATCAGCTAAAAAGATACGAATGGCACAACACTCATTCTACCCAATGGTTGCCTCAACTTGCCGAAAAATATGGCTGCGAAATTGCCGAAATTCGCGCACCTTGGAGACGCTATTTGCAAGACAATGGCTTGCAGCCAAAACAGCTCTTGAGTGACGAAATTCACCTCAACGATTGGGGAAACTTTCTCCTAGCAGCCCTGATTAAGCCCCACCTCCAATACAATCCAAATTTCCCCAAAAAACCCGATCCAGATTTAGTAAAAACCTATAGAGTTGGTAAGGAAGTCCAGTGGAAAAATGGCAAATTGCGGTTAGAATTTGAAGGAAATAGAATAGATGCGATCGCCGATAAAAACTTCAAGGACAAAGCCAGTAGTGCTAGGATTACCATAGACGGCAAAAAACCATCCGAATTTCCCGAACTTTATGCAATTACCCGCCCCAGTCCCGCCGTTGGCGTCGGTTGGCCAGCCATTATCCAAGTATCAAGTCAGAAACCCCTAATCGTGGAAGATTGGAAAGCAGTAATTACAGAAATTAACAGCGACGCCAGCAAGTTTAAGTTTCAGGTTTTTGGTTCAAAAACAGGTTACGACGGTAGCGGTACAAATGACAAATTATTTGTCTCAAATTCTGGTCGCGTTGTCATTGAACCCAAAAACTGGTGGCTGCAAAGTTCCTATGAATATTCTAAACAGCCAACACCCAAAGGATTTGAGACTGCATGGCAGGTAAAACCAATGTTTGTGGATACCTATGGGACACCAGAAATTACCGATTTAACCCGCGAGTATTATACCACATTGGCTCAGAATTTAAGCAATTCCAAACATATTTTGGAAATCGTTCCTGAAGCTAATGGGAACGTTCCTATTCAGGAAATTCGAGTGTATCGCCCTCCTTACAAGCCGGAACCGAAAAGCCCAAAAAGTCAGCTAGGGACTGATAAGATATTCACCCCACCTACCACTTAATTTGTTGAAGAGGGGGAGAGGGGGAGGGGGAGGGGGAGAAATTAGTTCACTCTTTCATAAAGCGGGTAAGTAACCCGGATTTAGTATCAGACGAAAGAGAACACGCCCTAGGGATAAAAAATAATTTGCCTCACTAATATCATCAACTTCTGGTAATTCCCAACTCATGAAAAAGTAACAGCGACAAAAAGAAATCAGCCACAAAAATAAACACCCAAGAAGTTACCACCGCCGCCGTCGCAGCTTGTCCAACTCCCTTACCTCCCCCGGTTGTAGTCAATCCCCAACCGCAACCCACAATGGCAATAATCAATCCAAAAATAAAACTCTTAATCGCCACCGTGACTAAATCCCAAGGTCCTAAAAAAGTCCGAACAGATTCTAAAAATACTGACGGTTCCAACTCATAAAAAATAGCAGCTACAAACACTCCACCTATAATCCCCACCGCCACCGAAAAAATGGTTAATATCGGCAGCATCACACAACAAGCTATCACCCGTGGTACTACTAAATAATCAACCGGATTTGTTCTCAACATATACAGGGCATCTATTTGTTCCGTCACCTGCATTTCGCCGATTTCCGCTGCAAAGGCTGAACCTACTTGTCCCGCCACTACACCGGCAGTTAAAACAGGTGCTAATTCGCGGCAAAATGCCAAAGCAAAAGCACCTCCTACCGCGCCCACAGCCCCAAATCTAATCAATTCTCTGGCTGATTGAATGGTAAAAATCATGCCGGCAAAGAAGGCTATTAATAATACAGCACGCAAAGAATCTAATCCTACTGTGACTAAGTGTTCCATGATTTTGCGGCGGTCAACTTTGCCACTGAGTATGCGCCACAGCACTTGTCCACCTAGGAACATAGTGACAGAAAATCGCTGAAACCATCTGTTGTTAATGGTTTCATCTAAAGGTCGATCGCGCTTGTCTTGGTATTTTTTCACCAATGATTTAGATTTTATATGTGACAGTGCTGTACGCTAAAGATTAACCACTAATAACCAATAACTAATTATTAATTATTAATTATTCCGCCACTAATAAGTCAATAAAGCGATCCAATTCTCCATCGTATTTTTGTGCTTGCTCTTTGCCAATTTTCACCAGTTGTGATATTTTTGGTTCCGACGCATCATCGATGGGTAGCGGTTCTGTATATAAACTCAAATCAGGACTAATTCTCAAATATTGATGTGGTCTTTCAATGGCATCAAAAATTTGCATGAGTTGATAATGGACTGTTTCAGAAACCCCGGTCATCAGTATACTAATCAAAGGCTCAATCCACTCCACTTGACCCCAGTCTTTGGCTTCTTCGTAGGGATATTTTTTTTGAGCGTCTCCGGTGCCGAGAGATAAGATTACCATCTCCTTTGCCGTCGGACCTCTGTCTGGGCGATCGTCGGGAATGCGGAATTTATTTCTCACTTCTGCATAAGCACAAAGTGCGGGATTGTTGGCAAATACTCCCCCGTCAACTAAAACGTAGGATTCGTTGGTCAAGGAGCGAATTTTGGGAACTTCAAAATAAGAAGGAGCAGCCGATGTCGCTCTGGTTATATCTTTGATGAAATAGTCTTCTTCGGGATTATTTACAGCATCTTGTTGATTGAAAAAGTGAGCTTTTCTCCTTTCGATGTCGTAACTGGTAATTAAACAAGGTTTCAGCAGTTGACTGAGTTGGCCATCTCCAAAGTGTTCTAAAAAGAATTGTTCTAGGCGATCGCTCGAATATTTTTCATCAACTAAACCGTCTAGAGATGTGAGTGTTTGCCAAAAGGAACTCTTAAAAACATCGCGACCACTTTTGATGGAGAAATTAACAGCATCTTCGGCAGACCACAGAGGTCGGTTGGGATTATCTGGGTCGGGAAACAAGTAAAGACAAGTTAAAATTCCTCCGGCACTGGTGCCTGCGATTAAATCAAAATAATCAGCTATTTTTGCTTCTGGGTTGCCGCTTTTTTGTTTCAGTTTTTCTTCAAGGGCTACTCCAACTTGTCCGGGAATAATTCCTCTAATACCGCCTCCATCTATGGAGAGAATCCGGGTATATTTAGCCATAAATATTACCTCAACTTGTTCTAAAATGTATAGTCTAAAATCGATTGACGGGCCATCACCATGTAGCGAAAAATGTATTCGACAATTTCTATGTAATTGTAGGCTGTAGCTGGGGAGTTAGCCCAGACTGTAACGCCGTGATCGCGAATTAACAAAGCGGGTACTTGCGGGGGGGAAATGGCAAATAATTCGCCAATTTCCTGGGCGATTTGTGGGACTGAAAAATAATTGGTAAATAAGGGCATGGATACTTGGGGGTTTTCCTCCCAGACTCCCAAACCTTTGAGCATTTCGATCGCAGGTAAAGACACGGCATCTCCGGCTGCTAACCGAGAGACTAAATTTGCCTCGATGGAGTGAACGTGATAGCAAGCTTGAGCTTCGGGAAAACTCTGATACACCGCTAAATGAATGCTGGTTTCTGCGGAAGGGCGACTATCTGGATCGGGTTGCTCTAGAATTATGCCGTCTAAGTTCATTCTAATAAAATCAGTGGCAGTTAATTTGCCTTTTTGGCGGCCGCTAGCGGTAATCCAAAAACTGCCGTCATCTAAGCGAGAGGAAAGATTACCGGCTGTCCCAACCATCCAACCTCGATCGTAAAAATGTTTTGCCGCTGCTATTAAATCTGTTCTCAAATCGCCGCTCATTCTTTGCCAATCCTCAGCTTTTTGTGCATGATTTTAGTTGAGTTTTAATCCCATTGTTGGGAGAGCTTTTCTAGCACATCAAAAAAATTATCCCATTTAGTATAGGGCTTTTGCTGTTCGTCTAGATATTGGGCCAGTCGATCGCGCGCAAACACCCATGAAGCCTGCAAAGCCATGTTAAAATCCGTGATCGAATCACCGATCGCCACCTGTTCCTCGGCTGGGTGCTGTTCCATTACCCGCACCTTTGACACCAATTCCGTATCTCCCTCAAACTCCGACTTTACTTGCAACCGAGGCCCGGTGGTGTCCACATCCACAGCATAAATAGCGCTAGCCCGATGGACTAAATCGCCGAGGACGGTTTCTACCATAATTCGCAAACCGCCGGAAACAATCACAAAATGCACCCCTTTAGCATCCAAAAAATCCAGTAATTCTACCAATCCCGATCGCCAAAGCTTGGGGCGGGAAAATTCGATAATTTCCCCGTAACATTCCGAGGGAATCGACTCCAATAACTGCCGCACTCCCGATCGCAAACTCAGCCTTCTAGCATACATTTCTGGCATCAGTTCCGATGACAGTTGTGGGGCGAAATGCTTCAGCATAGCCACAAAAGTTTCTTCTACGGTAATCGTGCCATCAAAGTCACAGAAGAGGACTCGTTGCTGATGGTTCGGGATGGTCAATTTTGGCTGTTCATCGGTCATGGTCGATCGCACAAAAGAGAGAACCGTAAAATTTTACACAATTCATCCTACAATGTGGAGTGACAAAGACCGCGATCGGCTAAAAAAACTAACAGTTAACCCTGTTTGGGAACAATCGGCCCCTGGGTTAGACCCAGATTATTCCATGGACGCTTCCGGTTTCGGCTTAGGATTTTTAGTTTTGGGCGAATCAGGGCTAGCCGGTAAACAGATTAAATTGTCATCCTCAGTATTAATCAAACCTTTCGATCGCAACTTACCCATCAACCTAGTGACTGTCACCCGCGTTGAACCAATCGCACTGCCAATTTGAGCATGAGTCAGGGCCCAAGGGAGGCGATAGCCGCGAACCACATCAGGTTCCGTCTCACCTACGTAGGGTTCCCCAAACTCTTCTATCAACAATGTGAGAAATCCCAGCAAGCGGTCGATTGTCCGGCGCTGTCCCAAAGTGCTTAGCCAGAGCAGTTTCCGCTGGTGCTGGTAGCGAAACGCATCCAAAATTTCTCGGCGGAAGTGAGGCCAGTTATCCAAATCGTGCCAGTACATCCACACTACGTGAGTTTGGTCAGCGTGGGCGTAGGCTTGCAGAGTAAACGGCGACTGTGCCACCAGTTCAAAGGGCTGACCCGCTCCTACGAACCCCAGAAAAGCTTCTTCTGGTGCTTCGCGATCGGATTTTGACGATTTTGAAGTGGCACTGACCTGAGCGCTACCTACGAGCCGCACAGACCCCTTTTGTACTAAATACAGGAGTCCCGGCCTAGCTGGAATGCGCTCGTCTTTGCTAAAAGTCCGGCAGCGGTAGTGTTCCTGGGCCCAGTCTATAATTCGTTGCCAAGTTATAAACGGTCGATCGATCGTCTCTAGAGATGTGGAAGTTGATTGCATGGGTGAGGCTTTGGGATATGTGTGACCAGTGAAAAAAACAGGTTTTGCCAATATGGCGATACAAAGTGAGATGACTGACAGCGATCGAGCTTACACTAGCTTAGCTGTGCTTGCTTATTTTTGTCAGTTTTACATAAATATTCAATGTAACAAAAAATACATCTCAATGGTTGAATTCAGCAAATATAAAGTTTTGAGTATGGAGTCAAAATCACAAGACGGGGAGTTGAAAAAACTCACAGTCAAAACTCTGTTGCAGTCACGGCTACAAACTGCAATGGAACGGGCTAATATACCAGAAACTGCCCTAAAACTAGATGAAATTCCCTTAAATCGGTCTCAGAATAGTCTAGGAGTAGTGTACATTTCGGCGATCGCCCTCAAATTGGCTAAAGTGTGCCAGCAGACACCCCAAGCCATCGCCACCCAGTTAGCTGAAACTCTGCAAAGTATGTGTCATCGAGATTTCGCCGTTACAGTCACGCCGTCGGCCATCATTGAGTTTGAGTTCACCCCTCCAGGTTTGGCCTGGTGGTTGCAGCGTTTAGCTCAAACTCCCATTCCTGTTGCACAATCTCGAATAATATCACCCGTATTCTCAGCCGATCGACTGTTTCCTCTTCAATACAGCCACGCCCGCTGTTGTTCTCTGGTGCGAATGGCCCATCGCGATCGCCTAATTGCGATCGCCCAACCCGATGTCGCCACAACACCCCAAATTTGGTCGCTGACGGCCCCCAATCCCTTACCCTGGCTCGACAACGAACAACTGAGATTAATACATCCAGCCGAAAGCCATTTAATTTCCCAACTATTGACAGTGCTAGACAGTCTAGCTTTTGTGTTTGGGGAGTGCAACCAAGAAAGAGCGATCGATCATTTCAAATTAGCAAATAGTTTGAGCACAGCCTTTCAGACTTTTTACAGCCAGTGTACAATTTGGGGCGAAATTAAAAGAGAAAACCTCAAACTCGCCCAAGCCAGATTGGGTTTAGTATTAGCAACTCAGTCCTTGCTGCGATTTATGTTAGAAGAATTATTGAACGCTGTTGCTCCTTTAGAACTCTGATTTTTTCTTATATTAGGGATCGATCCCCCCTAGCCCCCCGATCGAAGGGGGGGACAGGAGTCTTCTCAAATTCCCCCTTCGATCGGGGGATGCGAGGGGGATCTAGACTGGTGCATCTGTGTTTTGCAAATATATTCCTAGGGGCGAAGCATGACGGCTGTAAATCTCTGGCGATCGCTAATAAATTGTCTGCGGTCATGCTTCGCCTATGCGAAATCGGGATGCTCTATTTCATTCTCAAAAAAACGAGGATTTTGTAGGGGTAGTGCCCCCGTGCCTACCCCGCTGCTGCTCTAAGCTAAATTGAAATTGGCCGCACTAATCGCACTTGCAGATACCCCATTCAGAGAGGCTAAAATTTCACCTGTTGCTGACAAACGGATGAAAGTAGCACTGTTTTCTTGAGTAATTGACAATTGTGAGAAAGTGAGATTATTGCCCAGTATTAGCAAATCTTGGCCATCCTCAAAATCCAAGATAGTATCGATACCAGAATTGGTAGAAAGCAAGAATTTATCATTGCCAGCACCTCCTGTCAAAATATCACTTCCCAAACCGCCTGTGAGCAAATCATCACCCTTACCTCCCAGCAGAATATCGTTACCATCACCGCCATTCAAAATGTCGGCACCGCGACTGCCAAACAAGGCATCATCACCGCTACCTCCCAGCATAATATCATCACCTTTGCCTCCGAAAAGAGAGTCATTGGCGATCGCACCGTCGAGGTAATCATTGCCCCTCATCCCCATCAAAACATCATTTGTGTTTCCGCCAGTCAGGATATCGTCCCCGTTTGTACCGATAATTGCGTCGGGCGAATTGCTGCCCAAATCAACGTCGCCGGTGACAACAGGAGTAGCAAGCCCACCAGGTAGTGTCACAGCTTGAATTTGGGTATCTAAAGCCGTACCAGTATTCTCAGAAACTACCTGAGAAATTGTCTTAGTTCCCGCACCAACAGCTTTGAAATCTTGAGTAGTTTCGCCCAAAGTTACTTTTTGGACGCGGGCGACTGCTTCAGGAATGGATGTTCCTGTTGTGCTGGAGACAGCGGCATCAATGCGTTGATTTGCTGTTGCCATTACAGTCGCAGCTTGCGAGGTCATTTGGGTAAACTTTTGACTGTTGAAACGGGAGTCAAATTGCTTGATTCTAGTGGCAGCTTGCTGAATAATCGGTTCTAAATCGGCTGCATTGCTCAGATTTAAAACAGTACCAGATTGAACTCGAATCGTAATTGAAGTGACAACAGCCTTGACAATATCCTTCGTTGCCACACTAGAAGCACCGTCAATCAAAGCAGCAGTTTGAGTGATAAAATTTTGGACTTTTACCATAGCAGATAAAGTTGCGACTCCCCCTGGCTGGTTGTTGTTGGTGGCGTCTATGGGATCTAAGCTGGTCAGGTCAACATTAGTGGGAATGGAAAGGGAAGTTTTGACTAAAGATTGTGCTTCTGCTGGTGCAATTCCTTTGTCGATTAAGTCGGCAACTAAGCTGGTTAAGAGGGTGACAACAGTAGCATCGGGTGGTGCGGTTACTGGTGTTTCTAGGGGTAAACCAGTGGCGGTATCCGTCCCACCAATAGCTACTAAATTGCCTTTACCTGAGTCAATTTCGCCATTTTGATTGTTGTCGAAAGTCTCGAAGGGGAGATTGAGATTAAATTCACCGTTAGAGTCAGTATTAGTTAATGGTTCGCCGGCATCAAGAACGCCATTTTTGTTGACATCTAAGAAGACAGTCGCACCAGAAATGTAACCGTCGATAACCCGCCCGTCTCTGGATTTTATTACCTTGATTATCTGGCTGGCACTTGCACCATAAGGGTCTATTGCTGTTAATTTAGCCCGGAATTCTTGCCAGTTACTTGGGGGAGTTCCGGTAAACTTAATGCTGTTTGTGGCAGAGTCAAACGAGAATCCAAGCCAACTGCTGTTCGGATTGCTCTGTAATAAACTGCCGTCAGGAAGGGTTAGCGTGTAGGTTAGTAGGTCCCCATCCGGGTCTATGTAGACGTTAGGAATGTCCCGATCTAAAGGAGTGTAACGGTAGCCCAGGTGAATATTCTCCTCTGGAGGACGATTAGTGGGCGTTGGCGTTGGTATTGGTATTGGAGTTGGTATTGGTATTGGTATTGGTATTGGTACTAATATTGGAGTTGGTATTGGGGTTGGTGTTGGAGTTGCTATTGGAGTTGGAGTTGGTATTGGAGTTGGTGTCGGTGTTGGTGTCGGTGTTGGTGTCGGCGTTGGTGTTGGTGTCGGTGTTGGTGTAGGCGTGACTGGTGTCGGTGTGGGCGTTGGTGTTGGCGGTGTTGGTGTCGGCGGTTCTGATGTTGGTGTCGGCGTTGGTGTCGGCGTTGGCGGTGTCGGTGTGGGCGTTGGCGTTGGCGTGACTGGTGTCGGTGTTGGCGTCGGCGTCGGTGCAGTGTAATTAATAATAGTTGTGGTAGCGGTATCCGCGGTAATTGTCGGTGTTACCGCTGCGATACCTGTGGCCTCCGACAGGGTGACGGTAATAGTTTCATCGGGTTCCACCGTGGTGTCGCCCAACACATCCAGAGTGATGGTTTTTGATGTTTCACCAGTCGCAAAATTAATCGTGCCAGTAGCATTCCTTGCCCCAGAAGTGCCGCCGATATTGTTATAATCGCTGCTGTTGGTAGCTGTTCCTGCTATTGCATATTTGACGCTACTTGCCCCGTTAGTGACGTTGCTGCGAGTCACAGTGAAAGTTAAAGGTTTTTTGCCGCTATTGCCTTCGTCAATGCTGGCAGTACCGGCAGCAATGGCATAAGTAACAAAAACCCGATCTGAAATAGTTAGAGTTGTTTTCTTTGTAGATCCGGCAATCGCACCTGTAATTGTGCCAAGGTTGAAAATTACAGTTTCGGGGTTTTCAGAGAGATTGTCAGGCTTGATCGTAACTGCAACATTCTTGGTGAGTGCGTCACCTGTTGCACCTGCGGGGAAGGTAATCGAAGTAGGAGAAAAGGTGTAGTCTGTATTTTGGGTGGCAGTGCTGCTGGAGTCGAGGATAATTGGCACAACTACATCGTTTAAGGGAGTGCCGCCTGCGATCTTGACGGGAATATTAACTACTGTGTCTGTTGCTCCTTCCACGCCGCTGTAAGTCGCCGCACCGAAATTAACTGTATTCGATGTATTCAGCAGAATCGAGACAGTATCATCGGAAGTTGCAGCTATATCCAACTTGCCGTCAGCATTAAAATCTCCCACAGCCGAAAAAGAATAATAACTATCAATGTTCACGGCACGCGGGAGCGTAAATGTGCTGAGAGTACCAAATTTACCCGTACCATCTCCTGACAAGACTGAAAGTTCCTCAGTGGTGAAGCTAGGCGTCGCTAAATCGAGTTTGCCATCGCCACTAAAATCCCCTGCAACGACAGATTCGGGACCTCCATATAGATAACGTGGGAGACTAAAGTTGTTAGCAGTATCAAAATTACCCGTACCATCTCCCAAGAAGACTGAGACAGATTGATTGGAGCTGTTATTAGCTGCAATATCGAGTTTGCCATCGCCATTAAAGTCGCCTGTGACGACAGTGCGAAACTCTGTTCTGGGGGAGGTAAGGTTAACGGGGGAGTTAAAATTGCCTTTACCATCTCCTAAGAAAACGGAGATGTTATTAGTCTCTGAATAGTTCGATGTGACTAAATCGAGTTTGCCATCGCCGTTAAAGTCGGCTTTGTCAATAGTAAACTTTGGTGTTTGTGTATTAATCTTAACGGGAGTACCAAAGCTACCAGTACCGTCTCCAACAAGTATTGAAATGAAGTTATCTCGATAAGGAGTTGTGGCTAAATCTAACTTGCCATCTCCATTAAAGTCACCGGCTACGATCGAAGCATGATCTATATTTTCACCGAAGTTGGTGGGATCGCCAAAAGTACCAGTACCCGTCCCCAGACGGATGGAAACGAAATTGCCGTTACCTTGTAAATTCTTACGATTCGCTACAGCTAAATCGAGTTTTCCGTCTTTATTAAAGTCGCCAAATGTAACCCCAGAGGGATTCTCCTTACCTGCTGGCTTAAGTAAGCTGATAGGAGTACCAAAGCTGCCCGTAGTGCCCGTACCCAACAATATGGAAACATCTCTTGAGACGAAGCGTTGCTCCGTACCTGCTACCACTAAGTCGAGGAAACCGTCACCATTAAGGTCGCCCGTATCAAGGTCTCCAGCATTTGGTACAGTATAGTTTCTGGCTTCACTGAAGGTGGCAAGGACGTGGTTATATGCTGCTAGAACTTCGGGCCGAAATGCTAAAGGTGCTGCTATTTTCCCGGTTGTGACTTCTAGTTCCCAGTCGCCACCTTTTGCTGCACTGCCGGTGAGGTTTTTGGAGGCGGCAACGTTGGTATTTGTGAGTTGGGCGATGCGCTGGATGAAGGTGAAACCGTCTCGATCTAAATCTAAATTTAAATCTAAATCTATCGTTTGTTCCCCGGTTCCGCCGGGGGTTGAAACCCCCGTCTCATAGCGAAAGTCCTCTGAAGAGGACTGTTGATTCGATTGTTTATTGAGATTATTTTCAGTCGGTTTCAACCGACTTGCGCTATGAGACGGGGAATTAATTCCCCGGCGGACTTTCGGGTAAATGCGAGATAGATCGATCGCCCGTTCACGATCTTTGGCGTTTTCGAGCTCGATCGCCCGTTCACGATCTTTTGCGTTTTGGAGATCGATCGCACATTCATCATTTATCGCCCGTTCATCATTTATCGCCCGTTCATCATTTATCGCGTACTCCTCCGATCCGCCAGGGGTTGAAACCCCCGTCTCATAGCGAAAGTCCTCTAAAGAGGACTGAATACCCACCTTGTTTTCAGTCGGTTTCAACCGACTTGCGCTATGAGACGGGGAATTAATTCCCCGGCGGACTTTGAGGCAATCGCCAGGCCCCGATGCGACATTGCAATCGATCGCGTTTTCATTGTCGATCCCGTATTCATTATCGATCGCACATTCATCCGATCCGCTGGGGGAATTAATTCCCCGGCGGATTGTCGGGCAATCGCCAGGCCCCGATGCGACATTACAACCATAAATCAAAATTTCTGCACGAGGAGTTAAAGCACTCCGCCACTGCTGCAATTTCTCGGCATAAGTTTCCAGATTGTCCGCACACAATCTAGTTTTTCCCAGTTGCAAACTACCCGGAGCACCGTGAGAAACTATGTGAATGCTATCAATATTTGTGCGATCGCCCAAAACTTCGGTAATTTGTGCGATCGCATCCCGGTTCCCATCCAAAACCACTACTTCGGTATTCGGTGTTGCCCCTGCAATCAAACTTTGATAATCTGTAACCAGGCGATCGATAAAAGCGATCGCACTTCCCGAAACCTGAGTGTTTAAATTTGGCATCATACACCTACTGTGAGTTCAAAAAATAGTCAAAATTTGTTGTACCAACGATAACGGCTTATTACTTAAAAGATCTGTTAAGATTTAATAAAAATGTATTGATACATAGTCCTTTAGAGCGCTCCAATCGATTGCTTTGTCCCCAAAACCGCCAGGGATTTAAATCCCAGTCCCATCGCCAAATTCGGTTTCAACCGACGGTCAAAAAAACCTGAAAATAATTATCAAAAAATGTGTATTTAAGTCCTGGTTTAGAGGATTTGTGGTATGAGACAGGGGTTGAAACGAAGAGCCGATTAGTGTGTAAGTGTGGATATTGTGGTACAGTATTTGGGGTGAATTATTGCGAATTTGGAGGTGAACCCACCCCTAAAGCTTATTGAGAATGCTGCAAGATGTCAGCTCGATCGCACTTTTTGCCGTATTGCTATTAAATCAGGTGACTATAAACTTGGCACAAATCAAACAACTAGAAACTATTGTCGGCAATGCTGGCATCTGTCAGTGGCAAGATACAGAGGCTTTTTGGCAACAACAGATAGACACAGCAGTTAGCCCCGGCACGAAAGTAGACAGCATCGTTTATCCCAATACCCAGGCAGAACTCGCGGCTGTGATTGCTTGGGCTGGGCAAAATGGTTATGCTGTCTTGCCTTGTGGTGGCGGCAGTAAACTGGATTGGGGCGGTTTGGTCAAATTAGACTCGAATCTCCGACTCATGGCTGTCAACACTTCGCGCCTGAATCGACTGATAGAACACGCTGTAGGCGATTTAACCGTGACTGCGGAAGCGGGGATGAAGTTTGGGGATTTACAGCAAGTTTTAGCCGCCGCCGGTCAGTTTTTGCCCATCGATCCGGCCTACCCACAGCAAGCAACCTTGGGTGGCATTGTCGCTACTGCTGACGCGGGTTCCCTGCGCCATCGCTATCGGGGGGTTCGCGATTTGCTGTTGGGAATGACTTTTGTGCGATCGGACGGTAAAATAGCCACTGCGGGCGGCCGAGTAGTCAAAAACGTCGCCGGTTACGATTTGATGAAACTATTTACCGGTGCTTACGGCACTTTAGGTATCATTAGTCAAGTCACTTTCCGAGTTTATCCCCTCCCCGTCGCCTCCGAAACAGTCCTCTTGACTGGGGCACCAGGGGCTTTAACTCAAGCAACCCAAATCCTCTTATCTTCGGCTTTGACTCCCACAGCCGTGGATTTACTATCACCGGATTTAGTCGCCAAATTAGGTTTAGGAAAAGGCTTAGGATTAATAGTCAGATTTCAAAGTATTCCAGAGAGTGTTAAACAACAATCAGCCCGCTTGCGGTCAGTTGGGGAAAAGTTGGGTTTGCAAGGGGCTAGTTGGGGCGAAAATGATGACCATCAGTTATGGCAAACATTGCCAGAAACTATCTGGAATCATACCCAAGACTCTCCGATTATTTGCAAAGTAGGAGTCAGGCCCTCTGAAGCTGTCAAGGTAATGGATGAATTGCCCATACAGGATGCTGTGATTCATGCCGGTAGCGGTTTGGGGATTTGGCGCTGGGAGAGTGCGACGGCGGAAACATTGTTGCAAATACGCCGAGTCTGTGAAGCTAAAGCAGGTTTTTTGACTGTTTTGGCTGCGCCTCCTGCTCTCAAGCAACAGTTGGATGTTTGGGGCTATACTGGAAGTGCGATCGATCTTATGCGCCGGATTAAGCAACAGTTTGACCAGGAAAATATTTTGAATCCCCATCGTTTCCTTAATGGTATTTAGTTTAAAGTTTGTAGTCAGGACTTCAGTGTTTGTTTTTTGACGAACCGCGAAGACGCGAAGAACACGAAGGAGGAGAAAAGAAGAGAAGTGTTTGTTTGCTTCTGATTTCGATTTTCAATAACTAAAGCTTTATTCTTGGTTCATTTTTTCTTATTTCTTCTTTCTGCCCTATGCAAACTTCCGAAAAATCTCAAGTTCCCAGCGATAATTTAAAACCTGCTAAGGAAAGCAATTTTTTAGCACAAAATTCTCATTTACAAATTCCCGAACTCCAGGGTTTTGATACTCATAATCCTCCGAATCCTAAATTAATTGATACTTGCGTGCATTGTGGCTTTTGTTTGTCCACTTGTCCTAGTTATCGCGTACTGGGTAAAGAAATGGATTCCCCCAGAGGCCGCATTTATTTGATGGATGCTATTAACGAAGGTGAAGCACCTTTGAATGAAGCAACTTCCCAGCATTTTGATACTTGTTTGGGCTGTTTGGCCTGTGTTACTACTTGTCCATCGGGTGTACAATACGATAAATTAATTTCCGCCACACGTCACCAAGTTTCTCGGAATCAGGAACGCTCTTTTTCTGACAAAGTAATTCGCACTCTGATTTTTAATCTTTTTCCCTATCCTCACCGATTGCGGCCTTTACTTGTGCCTTTGTTTATTTATCAAAAATTAGGACTATCTCAACTGGTTCGCAGCACAGGTTTACTGAAAAAAGTATTTCCTCGTTTGGCTGCGATGGAATCTATCTTGCCGAAAGTTACTGTGGATTCTTTCCGGGATAATTTACCAGCGGTAATTCCAGCCCAAGGTGAAAAACGCTATCGAGTTGGCGTGATTTTAGGTTGTGTACAGCGGCTGTTGTTTTCCCCGGTTAATGAAGCTACGGTGCGGGTTTTAACTGCTAATGGTTGTGAGGTGGTGATTCCCAAAAGTCAGGGATGTTGTGCTGCTTTGCCAGAACACCAAGGACAAGGGCAACAGGCACAAACTTTGGCGAGACAAATGATTGACAGCTTTGAAAATACGGGTGTGGATTTTGTGATTATCAATGCTGCGGGTTGTGGTCACACTTTGAAAGAATACGGTCATATTTTAGCTGATGACGATGCCTATCGGCAGAAAGCTGAAGCTTTTGCGGCTAAGGTTAAGGATGTGCAAGAGTTTTTGGTAATGGCGGGTATGACGGCAAAACTTCATCCTTTGGTGGATGGAGATTTGACAATTGTTTATCAGGATGCTTGCCATTTGTTGCACGGACAAAAGATTAGTGCTCAACCTCGTCAGTTGTTGCAACAAATTCCGGGAGTGAAGTTAAAAGAACCTATGGATGCTGCTTTGTGCTGCGGGAGTGCGGGTGTTTATAATCTGTTGCAGCCGGAGATAGCTGATGAATTGGGAGTGCAAAAGGTGGAGAATTTGCTGAATACTGGGGCGGAGTTGATTGCTTCTTCTAATCCTGGTTGTTCGCTGCAAATTAAGAAGCATTTGGAGTTGCAGGGAAAAGAGGTTTGTTTGATGCACCCCATGGAGCTTTTAGATTATTCTATGCGAGGTATTAAATTGCAGAGGAAGTAGTAATTGGTAATAGGTAATTGGTAATAGGTAATTGGTAATTGGTAATTGGTAATTGGTAATTGGTAATAGACATCTCCCAAAAAGCTTCTGAAGCACAGGCTGTCTGACTTGTTTCACTATAATTATGGGAGATGTGTTGTTGGGATTGATGAAAATTGTTTCAATTTCCTCTTAAACGCTGCAAGAGGGATTTAAATCTCGATTGGGCTAAATCGGGATTGTCCCAGGCTTGGGAGATGGGGAGTTCGTCCTGTGGTTGTTGATATACTAGGTCGTTGGTATCTTCGCCTAAACGCTTGACAGTACCGCGCAATCTGGATGATAAAAATTTGGTAATGGCGCGATAAAATCGCAGGGAAAATAGTACGTCTTGTTCGAGTTTTTCGGTTAGTAGACGTCTAGAAATTGATAGGATTAGGCATTCTTCTTGGGCGATGACACTAGCAGATGGCAGTCTTCCGTCTACAAAGGACATTTCGCCTAGGACTTCGCCGGAAATAATTGTCCCAATTGGTTTGTTGCCTAGGGATGAGGCAAATACGCTCAAAGTGCCATCGAGTACGATATATAGTGCTTCTAAGGGTTTGCCTTCGGTGATAAGTGTGGTGCCGGCTTTGATTTGGGTGCGCTTCCCGTTAGCAACCATCCAATCAATGTCCCGATCGCTCAATTCCCCTAATATAACTAAAACTTTGCTCATAAAATCAGGTTGAGATTAGATAGTATGTAAACCAATTGTTAACTGCGGATGTTGCCTAGACGGTTTTGAACTCTCGCTTGGTGTTGGTTTCCCGCTGGTGTGGCCAGACTTGCCGGATTTTTCCCTGTTGCTGTCGGTGCAGTGTACCACCTTGTCTATTTAATCGCTAGCTGGGTACTAGCTCACTAGAAGATTTTATCTTGGTCTCACCTGCGATCGACTCTGTACTCTGCTAACGACACAGCTTTTGTATAAAATCTTCCCTGGGATTGATTTTTGGTCGATCGGCAAATTATAATAAAACCGACAACTGATAGACACTCAAAGAAGTGCATCGGCTGGAGAGTTGACTCTTCAAAGGTTAAGTGGCAATGTAGGAACAAGACCACTCAGATTTTTGTCAAGTTTAAACAAAGCTCTCGACTTTAGCTCTGATACACTTTTAACACACCATTGATTGAGGAAAATCTGTGAATAATCTATTTTCCAGGTCTACTTTCGCCTTAGTAAATCTTGCCGCTTTGGCTGTTTGTTGCAGTACCCTGTCAGTTAAAGCTGAAACTGGCAACTTGCCAGATACCGCCACATCAGCAAGTTTGCCCTCTCAAAACATCCCTGAAGTTTCCGAGCCCGTTGCGACTGTGGCGGTTAAAACCGATGCAGTAACAACTGCTAGTAATAAAGAAATTGATTCTATAAGTTCTCTACAACTAGATGAGGGAGTCAAATCTGAGTTAGTACCAGAGACAGCAACTTCGGAATCACCCACGAATGTGGAAGCATCTGCCATGGCACCAGCCACATCAGATGTCGCAAATTCCGAAATTCCGGCGACTGAAAATCTGGAAAATACATCTATGACTGCTGCTGAGACTAAAGACTCCGAACCAGCAGCTACCATCGCTGATAATAGCGCTAAAGTGCAGCCTACTGCCGAAAACGCCACCAAGGGCGATCGAACTTCCGAACTGACAGCAGTCAATGCTGATAAAGAAGTCAAAACTGCCAAGGAAGTCTTGAGTAATCCTGTGAGCACTTCGGCATCGGCCTTGACAAAAGAACCGACAACTGCTACAGAAAAACCGGAAATTGCCTCAGCACCAACTCAAAAAGTGGCTCAAGCAAACCAAGTCAGACCCGGACGCTCTACCCGTTCTGGCCCTAGCTACATCGGCATTGGCGGTAATCTTGGTTTTGGGGGAGATACAGCCTTGGGCGACACTTCCTTTGCGATTCTTAGCAAAATTGGTTTGACCAACAATTTCTCGGTGAGGCCTAGTGTTTTGTTCCGGGACAACCTCACGGTTTTGATTCCTGTTACCTACGATTTTGGAACGGGAAATGCAGTAGAAGTCAGCGATGATTTTGTGATTACTGCTGCTCCTTATGCAGGTGCTGGCGTGGCATTTTCTACCGGAGACAACAGCAATTTTGGCTTCCTGATTTCCGGGGGCGTAGATGTGCCACTCTCTAGAAATTTTACAGCAACGGCTGGGTTGAATATTGGTTTTCTGGATGGTACTGAAGTGGGATTGTTACTGGGTGTCGGTTATACCTTCCCCAATATTGCTCGATAGTTGGGCTGTTTGAGCAAATCTATAACAAGTAAGTAGGTGGTTGGCTGTAGGATTGCAGCCAACCTTTTTTTTTTGATTTAGGAGCGATCCCCAGAGTCGGGACTTCTTTGAGAAGTTATATCAAATCCTCTCTTCTCTTCCTTCGCGTCCTTTGCACCTTCGCGGTTAAATCATTCCGATACAACCGGAATTGATATTATTCTGGATCTGGATTGAATAACTAGCCAACACCACACAAATAGTGTTACTTATAAGAGATTGTATGGCGCGATGCCTTAAATGATTCCTATACAACTGACACTTAAAAATTTTCTCAGCTATCGCGAAGCTGCTTTAGACTTTCGCGGCTTGCACACTGCTTGCATTTGCGGGCCTAACGGTGCTGGCAAATCTTCACTCTTGGAAGCGATTACCTGGGCTGTTTGGGGCTGTTGTCGCAGCGATGAAGATGAGATCATCCACATGGGCGAAATAGATGTTCGGGTTGATTTCACTTTTGCTACTGGTGGCCAAGTTTATCGGGTAATTCGCCATCGCCGCCGCGGACAATCCGGGAGTTTGGAATTTCAAGTAGCAACCAACCTCCCCTTCCACGCCCTGAGTAAAAGGGGGGCGCAAGAGGAGAATTGTGCCCTTGGTGAGGGAACGCAAGCAGAATTCACTTCTTCTTCCTCGCTTACTAAGGAGGGGCTAGGAGGGGTGAATTTTCGCACGCTGACTGATAAAGGTCTGAGAATCACTCAGCAGAAAATTCTCGAATACATTAAATTAGATTACGAGACTTTTATCAACTCAGCCTATCTGCGACAAGGGCGAGCTGATGAGTTTATGCTGAAAAAGCCGATCGAGCGCAAACAAGTGTTAGCAAATCTGCTCAAACTCGATCGCTACGATGCTTTGTCGGAACAAGCCAAGGATAAATCGAGACAATTTAAAACTCAAGTTGAAGTGCTCAAACAGAGTTTGCAAACCATACAAGAGCAACTGCAACAAAAAGATGCGATCGCCACAGAACAAGTCCAATTGCAACAAGTAACGACGCAATTGCAACAACAGCAGGAAATTGACACCGCACAGTTGCAGCAACTGCAACTGCAACACCACAATCGCCAAACTTGGCAAACACTCCTGGCTGGCTACCAACAACAACATCACAACATCTCTCAAGAATGCCGTCGCTTGCAGCAAGAACTAGCCGGAGCCAAACAGCAGCAAAATGAGCTGCAAGCCCTGCTAGAACAAGAAAATGAAATTACAACAGGAATTACTTATTTCCACAGTTTACAAGCTAATGAAGAGAGTCTAGCAGGGAAATTAAAAGCTAACCAAGAGGCTCAAAATCAACGTCAAAAATTCCAAGAACAGCAGCGGCAAGAATTGAGTGTTTTGCAAGGCAGAATTCAACAATTGCAAGCTCAGTTAGATGTTTTGCAACAGCAAGAAACTGAAGTGATGGAAGTGCTGAAACAGCAGCCGGAGGTGGAAAAAGGACTGGCTAAATTGCAAGTAGCCCGATCGCAACTCCAACAACTAGAACAACTGCAACTGCAAGTTTCGCCCCTACTCCAAGAGCAACAACAGACACAAACTAAACTCGATCGCGCCCACGCAGGTTTAACCGCCCGCTTGCAGGAAATTAACCGACAGTTGCAAGTGGAACAGCAGCAGCGACAGCCACAATTGCAACAGGAAATTTCGGCAATTGCTAATCAAATTTTGCTGTTAGAAAACAAGCGAGTTTATCAGGAGCGAGTCCGAGAAAAAGGCAGAGAAAGACACAACTTTCTCGAAAACCTGAAAGCTAAAAGCCTGGACTATCAAACTAAATTAGATGAAATCGATCGCAAACTGCAACTTTTACGGAAAGAAGAAGGCGAAAAAACTGCCGAGAAGGCTTTGCTACGGGAAAGTCAAGCAGCGAATTTGCTGGAAAATGAGCAATCTCACTCGCATTTAGTGGTGCGCCATGCCGATTTTGGAAATTGTCCTTTGTGCGATCGACCTTTAGACGAGCACTACTGGAATTTGGTAGTCAAAAAACATCATACCCAACAGCAAGAAATTTGGAACCAACTGTGGGTAGTCCGCGAACAGTTAGCCGTGTCGGAACGGGAAATTCACGTCCTCAGACAGGAATTTCGCCAACTAGAAGCTGAGTTAGCCCCCTACGAAGAATTGCGGGAACGGCGCGCTAATTTGCAGGCTCAATTGGAGGCCCTAGGTAAGGATGAAAACCGCTTGCACATTCTGCGCAAAGATGCTGCGGAAATAGAGCGATCGCTCCGTACTGGGGATTACGCATCCGATGAGTATGCCCAACTCCAACAAATCGAACAGCAACTGCAAGAACTTAATTATAGCGATCGCAGTCATTCCCTCGCCCGCAGTGAGGAAAAGCGTTTGCGGTGGGCAGAAATTCAGCAATCTCAAATCAAAGATGCTCAACAAAGACTTCATAAAATTAACGCCCGCCGTCCTGAATTGCAAACTCAATTAGTCGCATTACAGCAGCAGTTAGAACAGGAAAAAAATAGTTCGCCCATACAGCAACAAATTCTGTCTTTAGATAGATATATTGCGGAAGTTGGTTACAATTTTGAACAGCACGAACAAGTCCGCAGCGAAATGCGCCGGACGCAATTTTGGCTTCCTAGGGCAGAAAAACTGCGCGCGGCAACTCAGCAGTACCCACAAGTGCAGCAGCGACTTAATGAAATAGCTAGTTCGATGGCTGTGCGCGATCGAGATTTGCAAGCTGTCAGCGCTCAAATTTCCGCCATGAGCAAGCAGTTGCAAGAACATCCCGATCCCAGAACACAAATAAGTGCGATCGAACAACAAATCAGTCGCCGTCGCCAGCAGCTAGACCAACATTTGGGAAGTCTGGGACGGCTTCAGCAACAGCAGCAAAGTCTAGAAACTTGGCAAGTTCAGCTAGTAGCTCAAAAGGAGCAAATGCAAGTTGCCAAACGCCAGCAGCGAGTTTATCAAGAGCTTGGTCAAGCCTTTGGCAAAAATGGCATTCAAGCTTTGATGATTGAAAATGTGTTGCCTCAACTAGAAGCAGAAACTAATCAAATATTATCCAGGTTGAGCGCCAATCAATTGCACGTTCAATTTATTACTCAGCGGGCTGCTGCTTCTAAAAAAGCCACTAAATTGATTGATACTTTAGATATTTTAATCGCCGATGCCCGTGGCACTCGTCCCTACGAAACTTATTCCGGTGGTGAAGCTTTTCGGATTAATTTTGCGATTCGGTTGGCGCTGGCGAGATTGTTATCTCAGCGGGCAGGGACGGCTTTGCAAATGTTGATTATTGACGAGGGATTCGGGACTCAGGATGCAGAAGGATGCGATCGACTGATTGCAGCTATTAACGCGATCGCCTCCGATTTCGCCTGCATTCTAACTGTCACCCATATGCCACACTTAAAAGAAGCTTTTCAAGCCAGAATAGAAGTTAACAAAACTGCTCGCGGTTCTTGTATCAGCTTGTCGGTGTAGAGTGATATCAAATCCGTTGACATCGGAATGATTAATCTCTCTCTTCTCTTCCTTCGCGTCCTTAGCGCCTTCGTGGTTAAATCATTCCGATACAACCGGAATTGATATGATGGGCGAAGCGCACAGGAAATGACAGATTGGGAACTGTCGATCCGCTATCAAATTATGGTAAAAAAATATAAGGGAAGCCTGGGGTACATCTGGGCATTCTTGCCAGGGAAGAGAACTGTGGATTTAAATTCCAGTGTGGGAGTAGGTTCTTAAGTTGTTGACAAAGGTGCAAAATATCAGAAACCTCTAAATTTTAATTCCCAATTGCCCTCCGTTTTTGAGCGATCGGGGCTTTAAATTCGCAGCATAAAACGCTGAAATTAGCTGAAATTAATCGAAATCAGTGCTGCGCTATCCTAAATCCCCTATTGGCGACTCGATTATGTTGAAAAAATTACCTTTGCCCTGGTTTCGCTACATTCCAGCAGGTTTGACGCTGAGTTTGGGTATAGGGTTGTCTGTGTTTACATTTGCCATTGTGTGGAACTGGGAAAACGGGCGCTGGGACTACGAAACCCACCGTCGCATGGATGATATCTCGATCGCCCTCGAAAGGCAGCTAAACTCCGATTTAGACGCAGTGCTCGCCCTCAGCGACTACATGAAAGCTTTCCGCACAGTCGATAAGTCCTCCTTTGCCCGATTTGTAGGTCGTCCCCTATCAGTCCACCCCAGTCTGCAAATCCTGGCGTGGCTACCCCGCATCCCCGATCGCGATCGCGCCGACTACGAAGCCCAAAACCAAACCCAAAACCAGCCCAAGTTCCAGATTACAGAATTAGGTCTCCAAGGACAACCAATCCCAGCCCGTCAGCGTTCCGAATACTTCCCTGCTTTATACCTAGAACCCGCAGCCACCAACAAAAATGTTTTGGGCTTTGACTTCGCCTCCCAACCACAAATCCGGGCCGCACTCTCTCGCGGGCGAGATACCGGAGAAATGGTTGTCACCAGCTACATGGGTTTAATTCAAAATAATTCCTCGGAATTAAATCTATTAGCCATAGTCCCGATTTACGAAACCAGCACCAAACTAACTACCGTCGCCTCCCGTCGCCAACTGCTGCAAGGATTTGTCATGGGAGTATTTCGAGGCAAAGATGTGTTGCAAACTTCTTTAAAAGGACGCAATACCGACTATCTAAATATTTATATCTCTAGCGAGGCTCCAGACAAGCCAGAAGCATCCTCAATTTCACGGGATAGCCGCCCCCCCGTTCGGCAAGATACACCAGCCACCAGCCAAGTTAACGAATTTTCAGTGCTGTTTCAGTCCGACAGCCAACAACTCTTGCCGGGGTCCGCCGAGTTGCAACACCAAGTCAAGTCAAACTGTCCCATTCTCAACAATCCGGGTCCAGATTATACCGCTTGCAGGAGACGCCTCAAAATTAGCGATCGCGATTGGTATGTCTACATCTCAGCCAGTCGGGAAATTCGTAAAAATCGCAAACACTGGCGTTCTTGGGGCACTCTCACCATGGGGATGTTATGGACTTTCATTCCCGTCACTTATATGCTGACAGCTTTGAGCCGCACAGCCCAAATCGAAAAACTAGCCCAAGAAAGAGCCCGCCAAGCTTCCCAGTTGCACGATGCTTACAAACAGTTGGAAGCCGAACAAACAAAGTCCGATCGACTCTTGCTAAATGTGTTACCCGCCGCGATTGTCCAGCGTTTGAAGCACAACGAAAATAATATTGCCGAAAGTTTTAGCGAAGTAACCGTCATGTTTGCTGATATTGTCGGGTTTACAGAACTTTCTTCGAGAATTTCAGCCACCGCGGTGGTGGAAGTGCTCAACGATATTTTTTCCGCTTTTGACCACTTGGCCGATCGCCACGGTTTAGAGAAAATTAAAACTATCGGTGATGCTTACATGGTAGTCGGTGGTTTGCCTACGCCCCGAAAGGATCACGCCGAGGCGATCGCAGCAATGGCGATCGATATGCTACAAGAAATTCGCCGCCTCAGTTTACAACATTCAGAACCTTTCAGCATTCGGATCGGCATTCACACCGGGCCAGTAGTAGCCGGAGTTATCGGACTCAAAAAATTTATTTACGATTTGTGGGGCGACACAGTAAATATTGCTTCGCGAATGGAATCCCATGGGATTACCGGCTGCATTCAAGTCACCGTAGAAACCCAAGAACTCTTAAAAGATAAGTATACTTTTCAGAAGCGTGGCGCTATTCAAATTAAAGGCAAAGGTTACATGATTACTTATTTGCTAACTGGCAAAAAAGATTATTAACACCGCCCAAAAATGGATATAAGCCTCCGACTCCCCGATCGACTAAGACTTTCGATCGCAAAGCTAAGATATGATAAGCTCAAGGTATTCTGTCACCCCTGCACCAAAAAAAGGAAAAACCATGACGACGCTGCTAATTCAAACCGAAAGCGTCCCACTGACGGTCAATTTCCCTGCGATCCAATCGATGACTGTTGAACAGTTCTCTGAATTCTGTATAGTTAATCGCGATTTGAGAATTGAGCGTACAGCCAGTGGGGAAGTTATCATTATGTCACCCGCCTTTTCAGATACAGGGAACCGCAACATTAAAATTGCTCAGCAACTTGCAAACTGGGCAGAAGAAGATGGCACAGGTGAAACGTTTGACTCCAGTGCAGGCTTTACCTTGCCGAATGGAGCAATCCGCTCCCCCGATGCCTCCTGGATTAAATTAGAGCGCTGGAATGCCTTAACTGAAGAACAAAAAGCCTCATTCGCACCGATTTGTCCAGACTTTGTGATTGAATTGCGGTCTGCTAGTGACACTCTCAAGGGATTGCAAAACAAGATGCAAGAATATATTGAGAACGGTGTATCGCTCGGCTTTTTGCTCGATCGCAAAAATAGAAAAGTCTACATCTACCGTCCCGATAGCGAACCTGAAATCTTGGATAATCCTGAAACAGTCAGCGCCGATCCAGAGTTACCGGGATTTGTCTTGCGGATGGCAAAAATCTGGTGATTGAGATCGTTAAACCATACTCAAAGACATCAATTCATCTGTCATTTCAAAATTAGCAGTCACACTTTGGACATCATCCAAATCTTCCAGTGCATCCATTAACTTCAAGAGCGATCGAGCTTTTTCAGCATTGTCTATTTCCACTATAATACTGGGAATCCAACGAATCTCTGACTGCAAAACTTGAAAACCTTTCTGTTTCAAAACCTCAGAAAGATTTTCCAAATTAGCCACAGTCGTAAACACCTCACCACCTTCCTCATCTTCATCAATAGATATCAACTCATAGGATTGAGCCTCGGCTTCTAGGGACGCTTCAAACAATTTTTCCTCATCAATAAAACCGCCTACCGTACAAACCCCTTTTTGGTCAAACATCCAGCCCACGCAGCCAGTTTCACCCAGATTCCCACCATTTTTTGTAAAAGCTTCCCGCAAGCCAGCCGCCGTGCGATTGCGATTGTCTGTCAGCGCTTCAATCAAAATAGCCACACCGCCAATACCGTAACCTTCGTAGCGGATAGCTTCTAATTCCGAACTCGCCCCAGACAAACCCGCACCTTTGGCGATCGCCCTTTCTATGTTTTCATTAGGAATACTCGCCGCCTTCGCTTTTTCAATAGCCGTTCGCAATTGAAAATTGCCCGCCGGATCTGACACACCGCTGCGGGCTGCGACAATAATTTCACGAGATATTCTAGCAAAAACCTTGCCTTTAACGGCATCAACTCTAGCTTTTTGGCGTTTAATATTCGCCCACTTACTATGTCCAGCCATACCGATTATGAATTGTCGATTTGATATTTTTTAAGAGACTTCTCAAGTAATTCTGGCAAGGTAGACATCCCGCCAACCCTGAACAGGCTTTTGAGGAGACATCTGATGAAATTGAACAATCTCAGCCTAATTTTAATACACAAGATTGTATAACTCTCAACTTTAATTAAACCGAATCATCACTTCTGTGTCGCTGAGATGAGAAGTATCACCATTAAGTTCGATCGACCATTCCCCCCCATCCCGTACCACTTTCACCAAACAACACAGAGAAGCATTAATTTCCGTTTCCAGACCCCCCGCCAGTCCGATCGCAGTCCCTAACACCGACGCACCATGACCTACTAACAGTATATCTTCAGGAAACTCAGCGACAAGGCGTCTAGCAGTTTCGCCAGCCCTTTTAAGACAAGCCTCCCCTGTTTCTGGATAATTTGCCATCCCACCTTTATAGGAAGCATCAATCCGAGGGAAACGCTCACATAAAGCCTCCACAGAAAGAGTTTCCGGCATTTCCGTCATCCATTCAGGATTCAGCCACTCGCACAATCCCCACTCTAATTTTAGCGACAAATCCAGGGCCCCGGCCACGTAGTTTGCCGTTTGGACGGTTCGCAGAAAAGGAGAAGTAAAAATGTGAGAAATGCCTTCACCTTTGAGGCGGTTAGCCAATTGTCTAGCTTGAATATGTCCATCTTCTGAAAGATAGGGATCGTAGCGGTGTTCTGCGGTGAGAAACCAGTCGGGGTTAACGAAGTCGATGCGGTTTCCGTGTCGTGCGATCCAGACTGTTTGTGGCATGAGTTGGTTTGAATTTGGCGAATGGTTTAACATTATATCAAATAGGATGCAGACTGAAGATAATTTGAGGAGTTTACGTCTAGACAATGTTCAACCGCCGAATACTCTAATTCGCCACACTCCATACTCGCAACAATTGATAGCCTCCCCTTTGAAACTCATAGGATACATCCTGAACTTCTACTTTATATCCTTGTCCTTTCAACTCTTCGATAATTGGCGCTAGGAAAGGAGAAGGTTCACCCGAAATTTTGATCACAGGAAAAATCCGCACTTCCCTAGCAGTACGACACATTTCGCGAATTGATTCCCGATGAAATTCTTCCGTAAAATGGTCGGAATAAGTAAACAAAAAATGACTGCATAGTGCCAAATCAAACTGACCATTCTCAAAAGGTAATATCGGCAATTCACCAGTTACATAACGGCGTTCC
Organism: Microcoleus sp. EPA2; assembly: GCA_020882975.1. Taxonomy (GTDB): domain Bacteria; phylum Cyanobacteriota; class Cyanobacteriia; order Cyanobacteriales; family Microcoleaceae; genus Microcoleus. Next base: position 147,109 of record JAHRFD010000010.1, read on the forward strand.
TGAATCCCTTGGGGCAAATCTTCCAAGAATTGCTGCATCGCCGCCATTCTCACTTCGCCCAATTTAGTTGGTGACTCGATATTTGTCCATAGGTAGTCATCTACATTGGCCCTGACTCCATCAATCACCCTTTGATATGTTTCCTGGATGCGTTCGGCAATTTCGGCCGCCGAAAACTCATAAACAGGATCGCAAGAAGTTACTTGATTACCTTGGCGAGTCATTTCTGCATTGAAGCTAGCTGGACCTCCAGCACAGTCAAGTATCTTTAACTTCCGGTCGGCCGATGTCAGGTGGAACATTCCGATATATTCGTCCAAGCAGCGACCCCAAGGAATCACTCGATCAAGCTTAAGTCCCACGTATTTTTGACTCGCAAATAAGAGTAGACGATCTGGATTTTACAGCAAAGTGAGGCTACACTGGATGTCAGTTGATTTGAGATTTTAGATTTGAGATGTTAGATTGACTCCCCAGATGAATGTGGAGCTTAAACTTTGGTCTAAAATTATAAACTAATTAACCGAATTGCGATCGCCCCGGAACAGACTGCCACCAGAAAAAAAATATGAAACATACCGTTAAAGGCGCTACCAGTCTTAGTTTATCGGCACTCGTGTTATTGAGCAGTTCACTACCCACTATCGCTCAGTTACCAGCCCTCAGACCCAGACCACCCATTCCTAACCCAAATCCAGTAAGACTACCGCCACCGCCACCTCTTCCTGGTGCTCGCGTCCCCCTGGGCAATTCCGGTTTACCCACCCAGGAATCACCTTATGTTTTAGGTTCGGGCGATCGCATTGCTTTAGATATTTTCGGTGTCCCTGAATTTAGCAAAGAATACCAAGTATTAGTTGACGGTACCCTCAATTTACCAATCATTCGTAGTGTATCAATTCAAGGGCTAACATTGCAACAAGCCGCCAGCGCCATTACCAGGCGATATGAACCCTTCATCAATGTGCCCGTTGTCACCGTAACTTTGATGGTTGCTAGACCCCTAAACATCGGGATTGCTGGAGAAATTACTCGTCCCGGTTCCTACAAGATTAATCCCTCCAGAGAAGGGGGAGGAGTCAAATTTCCCACTTTGATGGAAATGCTGCAACTTGCAAAAGGAGTCACATCCGCAGGAGATATGCGGGCCGTCCAAATCCGCCGCCCCCGCAGAGGGGGACCAGAGCAAGTTATTACTGTTAATTTGCAGGAATTTTTAGATACCGGAAATCTACAGCAAGACGTCACAATCCGAGATGGAGATACAATTTATATACCCACAGCCAGTGCTCTGAATACTCAAGAAGTACGTCAAAGAGCCAGTGCCAATTTTTCCGCTGATATTACTAAACCAATTGGTGTGGTCATTGTCGGCGAGGTAAGTCGCCCTGGACCTTATACTATATCTGCTGCTGATTTGCGATCGACCAACCAACAAACGGAACTCGGTTTTGTTAGCATCGAGCAACAGCAAGGAGCCGTGGTGGGTTTACCAACTATCACCAGAGCACTCAAAATTGCTGGCGGTATCACCACAGAAGCAGACATTCGCCGCGTGCAAATCCGCCGCCAAATCAGAGGAGGCAACGAACAAACTATCATGGTAAATCTCTGGGATTTGCTGCAAAAAGGTGATGCTACCCAAGATGTTTTGTTGCAAGAAGGGGATAGCGTTATTATCCCCACCGCAGCGAACGTAGACTTGACAGAAATTTCCCAAATTGGCAGTAGTAGTTTCTCTCCCAATGCCATTAGCATCAATATTGTAGGCGAAGTAGTCAGACCTGGAGCTTTGTTAGTTAAACCCAGTACATCTCTCCACCAAGCTTTGCTAACTGCTGGCAGTTTCAATCAATTGCGTGCCAAAAAAGACAAGGTGGAACTGCTACGTTTGAACGCCAATGGCACTGTTTCTCGCCGTACCATAGATGTTGACTTTGCCCAGGGTTTGAATCCAAACAATAATCCCACTCTCCGCAACAATGATGTGATTCTTGTAGCGCGATCGGGCTATACTAGGGTAGCAGATAATGTCAACAGTTTCTTGCAGCCCTTCACCGGAGTTGCAGGTGTCATCAACAGTGTTAGCGGAGTTTTGAGTGGTTTTCAAACAACTATCAACACTTTTCAGAACTTATTTTTAGGCGGAGATTTCGACCGACGCAATCAGCTTAGACAGATTCGCGAACAACGCCAAGATAGAGAACAGCAACGTGAAGACAGACAACTAGAAAGAGAGATACAACGTGAAGATAGATTACAGCAAGCAGAAGACAGAAGACTGCAACTTGAAGACAGACAGCGACAAATAGACTTGCAAAATCAACAACTTCAGATTCAACAACAGCAACTTCTCCTCCAAAACCAGCAGCCACAGGAAACTCAGTCTAATCCTTGATCTAGCGATCGCCTTGGCACTTGCTACAATTGAAAAATCCCATAGCCACAATATCAAATCCGGTAGCATGGGAATTATTCATCTCTGTTACCTCCCTCTGTGTTCTCTGCGTTCTCTGTGGTTAAATCACGATGCAACAGTCAACGAAAAAACCCAGAATTTTTCCCTAATTCTGGGTTTTTTCGATCGTAAAATAGGTGGGTTAAATAACCTTTTATGACTGTATTAAACTCTCTCTTCTCGAACTTCGCGTCCTTAGCGCCTTCGCGGTTAAATCACCTGACGATACAACCGGAATTGATATCACCCCCGGAATTAGCCAACAGTCTACTTCCCTCGCCGAATAATCTCAGATCATCTCCCGATTCATCAATCGGGAGAATCTCAAAACTACTCCACAATCCAAGGAGTTAAACAAGGTTTCCAATCACTCAATTCTTCATCCTTGAACCAGAGACTAATTTCCTGATTGGCAGTTTCCACAGCATCCGAACCGTGAATAATATTGCGGCCGACATTCACAGCAAAATCACCACGAATTGTCCCCGGTTCCGCATTCAGAGGATTCGTTGCGCCAATGATTTTTCTCGCCGACGCCACAACACCATCGCCTTCCCACACCATCGCCACCATTGGGCCAGAAGTGATGAAGTTTACCAATCCTTCAAAAAATGGTCTTTCTTTGTGGACACCGTAATGCTGTTCGGCTAATTCGCGAGTCGCCACGATCAGCTTCATGCCAACTAGCGTAAAGCCTTTGGCCTCAAAACGACCGATAATTTCGCCAACGAGTCCGCGCTGTACGCCATCGGGCTTAATCGCTAAAAAAGTGCGTTCCAAGCTGAGCTCCTAAAATTTTCTTAACTGATCCAAAAAATAGATTAACCCAGAACGTACCCAAAGGCAATTGAGGAAATGGCAAATTGTCCTTTGCTACCATGGCAACGCTACTAGGGAAGGGTTTCCTCAAACACACCATCGATGGGTTCTGCACCCTATGATGCAAATCACAATTTTTCCTGATGTACAATACCAATATCTATGATGACCAGCACTGTTATCTATGCTTTTGACATAGATAATAGAACTAGGCATTAACCGTATATTGAAAACAGCGATCGCACAACAAAGGCTATAAAGATGAAAGAGATTGTAGCATTCATTGAACACAAAAAGCAAGAATTTGTGAAATTGCCGTTGTTTGAATTTCTAACTAATAAAAGTATCCACCCTAATCAAAGGCTAATTTTTGCACCTGTACTCGATCCTTTGGCAGTGGGATTGAGTGATTTAAACAAGTACGTCCTCCGAGATTCTGCAAGTAATAACAAAGTTCAGGAACTGATCAACAAATATACTTACAAAGAAAATTACTACTGGCACGGCTATCTGGAATACTTGGAGGCACTGGGATTCAACCAATCCATGAGTTACGGAGACTTTAGACTGCTTTGGGGTGAAGAAACGAAAAAAACTCGATCGCTCTGTGCTACCTTGGAACGCTACGCTTTTGAAGCATCTCCTCTGCAAAAAATTGTGTTAGTGGAAGTTCTCGAAGCAACGGCGACAGTTTTCTTTGAGGCTGCCCTAGAAGTGGTAATGGAATTACAGAAAATCACAAAAAAAGAATATGTCTATTTTGGAGGTGGTTATGTGCGTTTGGAAAATCATCACATTTTAAATACGCCAGAAATGTTGCAATTACTTCAAGAAATCAAACTGACTGAGTGGGAAAAACAACAAGCTTTAGAATTAGCTGACAAAGTATTTGAATTATTTACAGACGCGATGAACGAATTATTTAGACACACGAAAACCAATTCTTGCAATACGGTGCTGCAAGTGGCTTCCTTTGTGGGATTAGATTCCTCCATCGACTGTTTGGATTTTTTGTGATAACAGGAGATCCGGTTCCCCTCCAGGGAGGGGCTAGGGGTCAGGGCTGTTTCATTCTCACCAAAAAAAGGGTTTTGTAGGGGTAGCGCCCCCGTGCCTACCCTCTTCATCCACGATTTTGTATGTGTTTGGTGAGGTTGGGGCGGGCACTCACAGGCACCGCCCCTACAAGAGAATGAAACAGCCCTGGGCTAGGGGTGGGTATTATTCCCTATCATCCTTTTTTGAAAATCAAACAGCCCGTCCCAAGTGGGGAAGAAAGAAGAGGATGCAGATTTTTTCCGTTAAAAGTATCTTCGTAAAATAGCTAAACAATGACTAGATTATCTCTGTGAACCACAGTTTCTACTCCTGGATAGCCTAAAATTTCCGCAATTTTATCTGACTTGCAGCCCTGAATTTGTCTCAATTCTAAACTATGATAATTCACCAGTCCCCTGGCAATTTCTTTGCCTTCTGTGTCGCATAATCGGACGGCATCTTCTGCTTGAAATTCTCCTTCTATTTGCGAAATTCCCGCAGCTAGCAGCGATTTTCCACTTTGAGTAATCGCGTTGACAGCACCCGCATCTAAGTACAGTTTCCCCACAGGAATTAGCACGTTGGCTATCCAATGTTTCCTCGCGTTTACAGGGCGCGGTTGAGGCTCGAATTGGGTACCGATGGACTCTCCGTTGATGATTTTTTCAATGTTGGCGGGGAAGCAGCCGTCGGTGATGACGGTACGGACTCCTGATGCTGTGGCGATTCTGGCTGCTTCAATTTTTGTCACCATTCCGCCGGTGCCCCAACCGCTGCGGGAATCTCCGGTTTGTACCTGAAATTCTGTGAGCTGTGCCATACTTTGGACTAGGGCTATAGGTTGGGCGTCGGGATTGCTGCGGGGATCGGCGGAATAAAGTCGATCGACATCTGTGAGCACGAATAACCAATCTGCTTCGACTAAGCTGGCTACTAATGCTGAAAGCGTATCGTTATCGCCAAATTTTAGTTCATCTACAGCTACAGTATCGTTTTCGTTGACAATCGGAATCACCCCTAATCGCAACAGTTGCCCAAAGGTATTGGAAGCATTAACATAACTACTACGCTGCACTAAATCGTGGCGTGTTAGTAAAACTTGGGCGATCGGCTGTTGTAGAGTAGTAAACAAGTCATCGTACACCCGCATCAGTCGCCCTTGTCCTACGGCGGCTACAGCTTGTTTGAGAGCGATATTTCGCGGGCGTTCTGTCAATCCCAAGCGCGCGCAGCCAACTCCAACGGCACCGGAAGAAACCAAAACGACTTGATACCCTTGTTGACGCAAATTTGCCAAAACCTCTACTAATGCAGCAATGGTTGAAAGGGCTAAGTTTCCTGTAGTCGATCGAGTGAGTGTAGAAGTTCCTATTTTAACAACAATAGTTTGAGTCATTTGTTATTGGTTGTTTGTTATTTGTTATTTGTTATTGGTTGTTTGTTATTAGTTGTTTGTTATTTGTTATTTGCTGTTTGTTGTTTTTTATTGGTTATTGGTGCTGCCAGCCAGCGAGGCGTCGAAGGGTTATTGGTTGTTGCTCATTGGGAGCAAATAACAAATAACCAACGACTACCGTTATACTCCGCGAGTTTTTAATCGCCAGCCCCGCCCCTAAAAAAACACAAAAAAAACAACAAGTAACAAATAACTAATAACAAATAACTAATGACTAATCTTTAGTTTTCAGAGATGCGCCCAAAGCTTGAGAAACCCAAACTTCAAAAGAGCGTACCGGATATTTCCTCACCGCATCCCCAGCATCTACCATGGGTTCTACTAAAATAGTGAACATACCCAAACGATTGCCTGCTAAAACATCGGTAAAAAGTCGATCGCCCACCATCGCCACCTGTCCCACGGGCAAATCCATCGCATCCAGTGCTCTGCGTAATTTGCGACGCGAGGGTTTAGCAGCACCAGTGATGTATGGTAGATTCAAAGAATCCGCTATTCGACCAATCCGATTTTGACTTAAATTATTACTGGCCAACCATAGGGATACCACGGGCTTAATCTCTTTTACCCACAAACTGAGTTCGGGAGAAGCATTTGATGCTGTGATAGGGACGAGAGTTTCATCCACATCTAACACTAATCCTTTTATGTGATATTTCTGAAGAATATCAGCCGTTAAATTCACGACAGCAGTGCCAAGAACTAAATCGGGCTGTAGTAGTTTACCCCAAGACATAATTATTTTAGATTTTAGATTTTAAATTTTAGATTTGGAATTGGGCATTGGGTCTTGGTTATTGAGAATGTATTACTTGTTATTTATTCCTGCTTTTTTGTTGGTGATAATTACCCATTACCAATGACCCATTACCAATTACCAATTACCCATTGTCTCCTATTCTGCTATTGCCCCGATCGCACTTTTTGGTCAATTTGAGCCACAGCAGCATCGTGTTCCGCCTGAGTGCGGCTGAAAATGTGAGTGCCGTCATACCGCGCCATAAAATACAAATATTCCGTATTTTCAGGAGCCAGAGTCGCTTCCAGACTCGCGATTCCCGGAGCTGCGATCGGAGTTGGTGGTAGTCCTGCGTTTATATAAGTATTGTAAGGAGAAGGCGTTTCTACCTGCTTAAAAGTCAGAGGCTTTTCCTTAGTTTGCCTGATGCCCAGAGCATATTCAACAGTCGGATCGGAACCCAACGGCATACCCTTTTTCAGACGGTTGTTGAATACCCCAGAAATGCGGTTGCGCTCACTGGCAACCACAGCTTCTTTTTCCACAATACTCGCCAAAGTGACCCACTCTTTCAAATCCAGCTTAGTATTTTTCTGATTTTTTTGATAGACCGGCAGAGCCACCTGCTCGAAACGGCTGAGCATTTGCTTAATCACAGCTTCTGGGGTGATAGCATCCCCGTCTAGCTGATAAGTATCCGGGTACAAAAAACCTTCCAAATGAGGCAAACCGCTCGGTAGCCAAGGGTATTGAGCGTAGGGAACTTGAGTCACCACCGCCATAAAATTCTTAGCTGGGAAAAAACCTTGTGCTTCAAAATAAGCGCTCATTTGTGTGAGCGACCAACCTTCGGGAATCGTGAAACTTTGCTGTACAACTTCACCTTTCCAAATTTTGTCAGCCACAGCGCTCAGTGGCTGAGTGGGTGACAGTTGGTAAGTCCCTGCTTTAAAACCTCCCTCCCGGTTTTGCAGAGTCAACCAGCGGGCCCACATATTCCATGCAGAGGCCGATCTAATTAACCCCGCAGCTTCCAAATCTCGTCCGATTTGTTGGCTAGAAGTACCTTCGGGAATTTGGATAGAAACAGCATTTGTGACTGCTGGGGTCGTTGACTCAGCAGCTAGTTTAGCAGGGGCGGAAGCCCAGCTCCACCAAGCCCAGCCCTGCCAAGCGCACACGCCCCAAACCGCCGGGAGTAACGCCAGGTAAAACAACCATTTAGAAACTTGCGGAGTACCTTTTCGACCCTCGCGCGCGCTGCTTTTTGTCAGTTGTTCTCGATCCATAGTCCCTTCTGCCTTCAATTTAAGATCTAATCAAGCTCGTCAAAGAACTGGTCTTCTAGCATGGGTAACATAGGTTCCAGTCTTTCAAACTCTTCTTCCGAGAGCAATTCTGGCTGACCGTCATCATTCATTCTAGCTAAGATAAAGAACGGGTCGAGAGGCGTATAAATAGCATATTCCTGCTCTTCGTGATAGAAGCTGGTCAACCACATCAATTCCTCAAAATCTGACTCCTGCTCTGGATCGGCATCTGGCTCGGCATCCTCGTCGGGAAAATCTGGCAATTCGCCAATTACCGTCAGAGTCACAGCCGTGCGCCGGAGTGTTAAGTTCTGCTCTTGCAGGACAACTCTAGCGGTATCAAAAATTTTGTCAATTTCGGTCTCGTCTTCTACGGGAACTGCTGCTTCGTCGCTTGTTTCGTCTCCGTTCCAAGTAAAAATTTCTACTGGTGAGTCAATGGGAAGCAGTAAAGCGTATTCTTGACCTTCTAAGTCCATAGAATATTCTATGTTGCAAGTCAGCGATCGCCCAACTTCGTCAGTCAGGGTGACGGAAACTGCGTCGGATTTGCTATTCTGTTTGCGGTATGGGGATGAGGACATCGCGTGTATCTTATTTTCCTTCTTCAGTACCGAGTTTACTGGGAAATTTTCGGCCGTGCGTCAACGGTTACAGGTGTGCGTAGCAAACTTGCACAACTAGGATATCACGGCTTTGTTAAGCTGCTGCGAAATTGCTAATGAGGCCAAGGCCATGGGGCCATCGATCTGCCTATGCTTGCCTTCTGTCGTCTAGCCAGCGCTGTAATATTAGGGCTGCGGCTTTGCGATCGATCAAACCTTTGTTTTGCGAGGGCGAAATTCCTTGTGCTTGGATGAGTTCCTCTGCGTGAACAGAAGTCAAGCGCTCATCCACGTATTCTAGAGGCAGTTCTAAGGCTCTGGCGATGCGAGTGGCATATTTCTGTACCTGTCGGGCTTGGGGGCCTACGTCTCCGCTCAGGGAGTAGGGCAAGCCTGACACCAAAATTTGCACATTCCGCTCTTGGACGAGCTGTCTGATGTAAGCTACGTCTCGATCGAAGGAGGAGCGCACTAGAGTTGTAATACCCGTAGCGATTAAACCAGTGCCATCACACCCGGCGATGCCGACTCGTTTGAGTCCGATATCTAGTCCTAGTGCTGAAATCCACAATTTTTGGTCTGACATGATCGATTGATTTGAGAGTTAGTTAGTCCTCCCAAAATTCTTGTTTAACGAACCGCGAAGACGCGAAGGACGCTAAGAAATCAGAGAAGGGAGAAGGGAAGAAAGCAGGAAGTAATTGATTTTTTTTTCTACTTTCTGCTTTCAAATATTAATTATTAACTTTTTTCTGGCGAGTCTCCGTCTTGAGGCAATTCTGGGAATTTTACAGGTATGATGCTGCTGTTATCTGTTGCTGCTGATTCAGAGTTTTGAAAGTTCAAGGGGTTAATTTGATTGCCTTGGTTGTTTCCTGAGTCTGTCAACAGGGGTTTAATCTCTGAGGATGGGGCGCCGGCTGGTTCGGCTGCGATCGGTCCTAGCCACGACATCCTACCGGGTACGGGTTTGCGAGTTGGCTGGAAGCTTTGCAGCATTTCTGATAGCTGGAGTCCTTCGAGTGAGACCAATTTGGACTCGCGTAATTTGTGCCATACCGATCGCGACATCAGCAAACTGTGTTCCACACGCACGGCTCCAAATTGCTCTAAATAAGCTTCTCGTTCGGGTTGATAATCAGCGGAAGCTAGGTTTAGGCTTTGTACTGGAAAATCTTGGACGAGGCGGGCCATTTGGGATAGCAGTTCTGGGTAGAGCCAGGTGTAGGCTGGGTGTACGGTCAATTGGGCGACGTGAGGCTCGTTACCGCTGCGGGATAGCTGCACTTGAAAGTAGCCGATCGCAGCTTTCCGCTGTGGTTCAAATACGTAAGCACTGACTACTTCTGTTTTTGCTAACCACTGTCTGACACCTTCGATCAAAGCACCTAAAAAACTGGTTTTGAAGTCTTGAATGTGGCGATCGAATACTTGCCGCACTTGCGGTGGCATGGATGCGGTATCTAGTTGATAAAGTAACTGAGCGTCGGCATTGCTCACCGGCAGCAGGTTGGGCAAATCTGGGGTAGAAATGGCCATTTCTTGAAGACGTTCTGGGCCGATCGTCCAATAGGTCATCTGGGCCAAAGGTTGAAACCCATTTTGCCGATACAAAGCCAGGGCAGATTTGTCGCCCACATTCACTTCCAGCAGCCATGTTCTAGCCTCCCACACTGCCTCGAAGCAGTGTCGCAGTAGCATGGAACCAATTCCTTTGCTACGGGCTTCTGAGTCTACGCCGATGCGATCGATCCGCCAAGTGCTGCGGGTGCGGTTGAAGGGAGAAATCTGAATTACGCCCTTAACAATACCCTCTTCTTCAGCAACATGAGCCCTAAACAGCGACTGAAAAGGGTTAGGAAACAGGCTTAAAATCTTTAGGAGTCCGTACCAACGGCGAAGTTGGTGCAACTTGCGGTTCAATACCAAGTCTGGGCTTGCGCCCTTGGGGTTTTCTGCCTCGTCGGTTGTTTCCGCGCAAAGTTGTTCCATCGCCTCTATGTCGCGATATTGAAAGGGGCGAATCGCAACCTGGTTTTGGTTTGGGGAATGGAGTGAAGTCATAGCACGAAAGTGGGGAATAGAAAATTAAAAATTAAAAATTAAAACTTTCCAAAGGGGAAGAATTAAGGAAATTTTGAGTTTTGAATTCATTGCTGATAACTCAAAAATTTTCTCTTCTCTTCCCTTCTTCCTTGGATTAAAAATTAAAAATTTCTTTTTTAATTTTTAATTTTTAATTTTTAACTCAAGATTGCTTTGGCATGGGTCGAATTACAACCACCGGTGTGCGCTCATCTGCATTGCCTGCGGGGTTGCTACGCAAGGCTTGCTCTAAAAATGTTACCGATAAATCGGAGGTCGCTGCTAATATCTTAACTGCTTTCAAGTCATTAGCGTCTACGATCGCCGCGGCAAGTCCGGTTTCTCGTTGAATTTCTTCTACAACTTGCTGGGGATTGTCCGGTCCAAGCACGATAAATTGGTCAAAGGGAGGTAATGTGCCCGTAACATCGTCAATCAGTCTAGCTTGTTCCCCTGCTAGTTGGTAGAAGACTCCCGGTTTACCCAATACTTTAGCTACAGCGCCGATCGCAAATGCTGCAACAACCCGCCAAGGCCCGACTACATCCACCAAAGTCTGCATCCCACAGGCTGTAGCCAAACTCGATGTGGGTAAGAAAAACAAGCAAACTCGCTTAGCCGCCCATCCGGGTTTGACTTCGCTGGGATGGCGGTAACGTCCCTGCATCAAAGCTAAGGGAGTTTCTGCTAGGGCGACAATATCTCCTTTCTGGGCGCGGGGAAGCACGTAACGCTTGACAATTTCGACAGGATTGTCTACTTCTGTCAGGATGTGGGTGCGAATTGGCAAAACTTCTGCAACTCCGACATTACGCGCATTGGGTACTGTCTCGGAGTTGGGAAATTGCAGCGGTACTACGACGTGGCGGACTTTCGGGATGCGGCCGCCTGGGCCGTAGGTGGTGAAATGTACTTGCACCCAAGCTGACTGTAGCTTGCTTAAATCTTGTCCGTGAATGTCTATGGAGACTTTGATTTTTGTCGATTTTTGGGCTTTGACTATGTAGCCGAACCAGTAATCGTCGGCTCTAGCTGATGCGTCTTTGTGGCAAGGAATCACCTTTGTCTTGGAAGTCACATCATCCAAACTGCCATCTGAGATCAGTTTCACCTCTGCACGCACTTCCGGCAACATAATCTCAAACCGCTGTGTGAGGTTGCGGAACTCCATTTCCCCTACTAACAGGTAGTGGTTGGCTTCGTTTATGGCTAAGTGCCATTCTCCGGCTGTGAGTTCTAGTTTATTTCCACGGGGAAGCAGGCGATAGTTCAACTCCAGGCCTAGCCCGCCTAATGCTAGCAGCGAACCTGCTGCTGCGATTCCTGTTGCTAAAGTTTCAATCACTCTAATCACCGCTAATAATAATTTCTGTTTACTGTAGTCGATCTCGGTTACTTCGATCGCCGATCCGGTAGTAATTGAAGTTCTGGGGATTGTTGGGGCCGCTGGGCTATCTGTGGCGAGGTTGGGGATGGGATGTGCGATCGGGCTTTAACAAAATCAACTAAATGTTAGAATTCCGACAAAGTTCTTCAACAGATTTCATTGGTAGATAAAGCTTCATCGGGTAGCCATAAATTCTACCCGAACAGGTCTTATCCCGGTTTTTATCCCAACCTTGCTCTCAATTCATCCGCCGATAATCGAGGCAATTGTTCTACAAAAAATGTCAATTCATCCACAGGAAATGCTAATAAATTGGTAAGGGCTGTAGGCAGAAGCTCGCCCAACTCACTTTGGCGCATTTTTAAGACATTTTCGGCTAATAGTCTGACCGCTTGTTGTCTTCCTGCTTCATCGACTGTCAGCATCGATATTGCCAGCAACAGTACCGTAAATTCCGCAGCCTGCAACTTGGATATTGCAGATAAAAAAGCAGTCATTTTTGAATTAATTTCTCCAAATCGCCCTCGCAGAAAATTTTCTAAAATCAAGCGTTGTTGTGCTTGTCTACCTTGTTCAATTCCTTGTTCAATTCCTTGTTCAATTCCTTGTTGTTGTGCGGCTTCTAACTGTTCTCGAAAAAGTGATGGAATCGCCATAATTAACTCCCGCTCTTCTGGCTGTAACTCCTGTTGGGTATCTGTTACTAAGTTTGACTGTAACTGATACAACAATTCTAGCGCGATAATCCGTAACGGATCGTCTGTTGCTAAACTGCTCAACTGGGCGATCGCCCGTTGCTGCACTTTCCCTTTGCCCAAAATCCTCAGCCACAGGGTTTCTGGGGTTTCTGGCAATTGGTGGATCGCTACAATTGCCGATTTTAAATGCCTTGGTAAAAAATAAACTCCCTCGCTCCAATGCTCAGGGTTTGGTATCGCACAAAAACCCTCCACCAATCCTTTCGATGCTGTAGGTGTCAAAATCCACAGTCTCGGTAACTGAGCATCGTCATAGCGAGTATTTTCTCTTCTGGCTTGCCGCTCCAATTCACCTCGTAAATCCCATAACTTACTCATGCAGCTAATCACTTCGCCGACAGTTACGGGATTGCGAAACGGTTCAAAAATTGCCGTCGTCTCAGCCATTTTTCCCAACAATCCTAAAGTTGCTGAATATTCAGGAATTACAGCGTTGGGAGTGAAATAAACATCTATTTCTCGCACTTCTGCTGTAACATCGCGCCCGATATTTACCGTTCCGATAGGAGACAGCAGTTCTGTCAACAATTCTTTGGCAAAGCGATCGTGTATAAATCGCGTCATAAAAATTTAGTTGGATATTTACTGATTTAATTTTATCAGGTTATTAGGATATTTCACTTATTTTATATGATAAAAACTAGACAGACATAAGAAACTAAATCACCTAGAAACCCGACTATTTTAAAAAGTCGGGTTTCTAACAGATCTCGCATTTTAAGTTCAATTAGAATGCAGCCCCCATCAATAACTAATTTGCAAAGTCACCGATGCTTCAATCTGTTGTTCCCCTCCCACCACGGGTGTTGTAGCCTCAGCAGCAACACCACGAGTACCCGCCAATTGCCGATACATAGGAGGCGGCGCGGAAGCACCATTAACTTGAATATTCACAATTTCTCCCCGCTTGAGATTCAGCGCGCTTAAGACTGCATCAGCTTGCGATTTAGCGTCTTGAGTTGCTGTTTTGAGGGCTTGTTTTCGAGCAGATTCGATCGCACTTTCGACAGCCACAAAACTCACACCATCAATGCGCGTGGCCCCGGCATTCACTGCATCATCGAGCAAAGTTCCGGCAGATTGAGTATTAATCCGAAAAGTGACGGTATTCGTCGCTGTATAGCCAGTCAAGCGCTGCTGATTGTTTTCGTAGCTGTAGCTGGGATTGAGGGTGATGCCGGTGGTTTCGAGTTTTTCGACTTGGCGCGATCGCAGTAACTCTACCACAGCAGACGATCGCCTCGCCGCTTCCTGTTGCACCTCGGCCGCCGTTTTTCCCTGCACCTCAACACCCAAACGAACTTGAGTCTGTGTAGTCGGAATTACTTCGATCCCCCGCCCAGTAACTGTTAGCGTTCTCAGCCGCTGTTCTTGAGCCCTTGCCTCGCCCAATCCAGTGAAACTAACGAGAGTTAAGGTTAAACATAAAGCTGTTAGCAGACTGCGGAAATTTATGCGATCGCCAGAACGTAAAATAGGATTCATAAACTTGAATATCCTCACATACAATAGATGGTATAATCTTATGTTGCAATAGAAATTTTGAGACATCCGCACGGTTACACTTTTAGAAACTTAAATTAATAGGGAATGGGGAATGGGGAATTGGGAATTGGGAATGGGGAATGGGGAATTGGGAATTGGGAATTGGGAATTGGGAATTGGGAATTGGGAATTGAGCGTAGAGTCATTAATATATGCAATCATTAAAACAACTTGCTAGAAAATTCAAAAAAGAAACTTACGCTATTTATTTAGCCAGTATTGACCCCAGAGTGCCTTGGTATGCGAGAATGTTAGCGGGTGTTACGGTTGCCTATGCCTTCAGCCCGATCGACTTAATTCCCGATTTCATACCAATTTTGGGCTATTTAGACGATTTAATCATTGTCCCTTTGGGGATTTGGCTAGTAATCAAAATGATTCCGCCACAGGTTTTAGCCGAGTGTCGAGAACAAGCCGCCACACAAATCAAGCGAGGGACACCCACAAATCAAGTCGCTGCTGTCGTAATTGTCGCCATCTGGATTGGATTCGGAATATTAGCTGCAATTTGCCTCAAACAAATATTTAAACGTTAAAAAAATAGGATATTCTGAAGCACTAAAACGATTACTTTAGGTGTATTTTCCTTCTTCCTTCTTCCTTCTTCCTTCTTCCTTCTTATGACTCAAACTACCGACTTTCTGAACACTCTCAACTCATCTCAACGTCAAGCAGTCGTGCACTATAACGGGCCAATGTTAGTAGTAGCCGGGGCCGGTTCTGGCAAAACGCGGGCGCTGACTTACCGAGTTGCTAATTTAATTCGCACCAATCGAGTCAATCCTGAAAATATTCTGGCGGTGACATTTACCAATAAAGCAGCCAGAGAGATGAAAGAAAGAATTGAGAAACTGCTAGCCACTCAACAAGCTGAAGCTGAATATGGCTTACCTTTGGAAGAGTTAGCACCCGATGTGCAAACTAGATTGCGATCGCAAATTTATCGTAACATTACCAAACACATTTGGATGGGAACTTTCCACTCTCTGTGCGGCCGGATTCTTCGCTATGACATTGAAAAATATCAAGACGAAAAAGGCAGACAATGGAAACGCAATTTTTCAATTTTTGACGAATCTGATGCTCAAAGTCTGGTCAAACAAATTGTCACCAAAACTCTCAACCTCGATGACAAGAAATTTGACCCTCGCAAAGTACGATACGCGATTAGCAACGCTAAAAACAAAGGTTGGTCCCCCCAAGAATACCAGTTAGCAGAACCGGATTATAGAGGTCGCGTAATTGCTGATGTTTACACTCGTTACCAAGATGCTTTAGCAGCCAATAATGCTTTAGATTTTGACGATTTAATCCTAGTCCCTGTGCAACTTTTGCGCCAAAATGAGCAAGTATTAAATTATTGGCATCAAAAGTTTTGTCATATTTTAGTTGATGAATACCAAGATACTAACCGGACTCAATCTGATTTAATTCGGCTTTTGGTGACAAATAATGCCGACCCGAAAAACTTCGATAAATGGCAAAATCGCTCTATTTTTATAGTCGGTGATGTCGATCAATCAATCTACAGTTTTCGCATGGCAGATTATACCATATTGCTGGAATTTCAAGAAGATTTTGGGGATGGTTTGTCTGATGCAAAAACTAAGACTATGGTAAAATTAGAAGAGAATTATCGATCGCGCTCGAATATCCTAGAAGTGGCAAACCACTTAATTCAAAACAATACCGAACGCATCGACAAAGTTCTGCGGGCCACTCGCGAACCAGGAGCACCGATTACGATTTGGCGCGCTGACAATGAAATAGATGAAGCAGAATTTGTGGCTGGTCAAATTCAAACCTTGAAGCGTCAGAATTCGGAGTTTGAACAAGGGAGTAATTTTGCGATTCTGTACCGCACTAACGCTCAATCTCGCTCCTTTGAAGAAGCCTTAATGCGTTTAGATATTCCCTACAATATTGTCGGCGGTTTGAAGTTTTACGATCGCAAGGAAATCAAAGACATCCTAGCATACCTGCGAACCCTTGCCAATCCTGACGACAGCGTGAGCCTCAAACGCATCATTAATACTCCCCGGCGCGGTATTGGCGATACTACATTTGGGAAAATCGAAGATGCTGCAACTCAATTGGGTATTCCGCTGTGGGAAATCCTCAAGAATGAGTCTGATGTGAATACCATCGCAGGGCGATCGGCAAAAGCTATGATTAAGTTTGCCACAATGATTTCCCATTGGCAATCGCAAGTTGAAACCCTGCCTGCTTCGCAAATTGTTCAAGGAATTATCGAAGATTCTGGTTATATTCAAGACCTCAAAAATCAAGGAACCGAAGAAGCCGAAAATCGCATCGAAAACGTCCAAGAATTGTACAACGCAGTGCTGCAATTTGAAGAACAAAACGAAGAAGCCAGCCTCACAGCATTTTTGTCAAAAGTATCCTTAGCTTCAGATTTAGACGACTTACAAGAAGAAGATTCCCGCGTGTCGCTGATGACGCTACACTCTGCCAAAGGGTTAGAATTTCCCGTAGTATTTCTAGTCGGAATGGAACAAGGTTTATTTCCCAATTTCCGCAGTTTAGATGATCCCAGAGCCATAGAAGAAGAACGGCGTTTGTGTTATGTTGGGATCACTCGCGCTCGCGAACTACTCTTTTTAACTCACACTCGCGAACGTCGCCTGTGGGGAGGTTTCCGGGAACATTGTACTCCTTCGCTATTTTTAGGGGAATTGCCACGAGAGTTTATCGCTGGAAGTGCGGGGAAAACTAAGGCTGGAAAAACTGCTGCTTCCCCTGGTAAAACCAATAGTTCAGCATCGAATTCCCGGCGTTCTCAACAGAGTAAAAATTTACAATTGGTAGATTGGAAAGCGGGGGATCGAGTTGTTCATCCTGCTTTTGGGCTGGGAGAAATTACTCATGTTTTGGGGGATGGAGAGAAGGTTAATTTGGCTATTAAGTTTTCGGGTTTGGGTCGAAAAATTATCGATCCCAGGAGTGCTAAGTTGCAGCGGTTGGATTAGTTTTTGAGGATTTTTTTAACCACAGAGAGCGCAGAGGGCGCAGAGAGTTGAATAATTATGATGGAGATTTTTTCAGGGTGAAAAAATTAAGCGGTTGGATTAGTTTTTGAGGATTTTTTTTTTACCACAGAGGGCGCAGAGGGCGCAGAGGAAGAGGAGTGAGTTGAATCATTCTGATTGAGATTTTTTCAGGGTGACAAAATTAATTGCCATTCTCCGGCTTTGGTGTTCCAAGCGGGGGAGGCTGTTTCTCCGGCGACGTAGGGCCCCCAGTAGCGACGAGAGCCATCTTGAGCGAAGACAACCAGAATGTCTCCTTGTTTGATTTTGAGTTTTCCTTCGGGAAGCGAGAGCATCAGTCCTTTGCCGCCACCTTCTCCTGGTGCAAAGTCCCAGTGAGCGGGTTTGTTGTAGGATTTTTCGGCTTCTCCCTTGGCCAACAGGGCCACTCGCACGGGGTGTTCGCTACGGTTACTGACGCGCAAAGTGCCGATGGCTTCTACGTTTGCAGGTATTGATGAGGCATTGCTGATTTCTTCTGGTGGGTTCGGGGTTGATGTGGGCTTGGGTTTGGGTGGAGTTACTATTTCTGGGGTGGCGGTGGTGCCTGGAGGGAGTACGGTGGCTGTCGGTGGTAAATTGTTTGGTAGGGTGGAGCTGTGGGAGATGGTGATTTCAAAACGTCTTAAGAAGAATGCTGCCATCAGGACGATCGACAATCCAGTTACTATCTGGTAAATTTTAATTTTCATACAGTTTAGGATTTAAAAATAGGTGGCACATAGTAATTACTGTTTTTTATGCAGAATACCCGAATAAATAGATTTATTGATGTTCTCACTCAGCAATTCGGACGCTGGGTGAGTAATCCTTGGCGACGGATTTCGCTGTTTATGATTACTCTGCTATTCGGAAATTTTTTGGGAACAGCTATTTCTACAATTGCGGGACAATCTGCTAATTGGGATATTGTCGCTGCTGCTTGGTTGATTTTTTTGACTGAATTGGTTAACCGATTTGTTTATAGTGGCAATCAGCCTGCGGTGCTTTCTCTGTGGGTGGATTTGCTCAATGCTCT
The DNA here is from genome assembly GCA_020882975.1 of Microcoleus sp. EPA2. GTDB lineage: Bacteria > Cyanobacteriota > Cyanobacteriia > Cyanobacteriales > Microcoleaceae > Microcoleus. Next base: position 165,377 of record JAHRFD010000010.1, read on the forward strand.
GAAAATTGGTGTGATTTACAATTTATTTGTGGAAGCTTTCAAGCTCGGTTCTTGAGAAGGAATTAGTGACCCCCTACCCACCCTAGCCCCAGGGCTGTTTCATTCTCACCAAAAAAAGGGTTTTGTAGGGGTAGCGCCAAGAGTGCCTACCCCTGCCACCAACGATCCAATGCGCGTTTGGGGCTGACCGGGCCGGCACCCAGGGCTGTTTCATTCTCAGATAAATCATCGTTTTGTAGGGGTAGTGCCCCCGTGCCTACCCTCTTCGTCCACGATTTTGTATGTGTTTGGTGAGATTGGGGCGGGCACTCTTGGCACCGCCCCTACAGAGAATGAAACAGCCCTGGGCCGGCACCGGGGCACGGCCCCTACAGAGAATGAAACCGCCCTGACCCTAGCCCCCCCAAGAGGGGATGGGGGAAATTTAGGAATAAGGAAGAAGCACAACAAAATAATATCGATGGTTTTAGGAATTAAAAACTTCCTAATTACCGACAAGGTTCAAATATCATTTTTGAGTTAAAAAGCTGTGAGTTTTGAGAATAGGTTGCTATGACTTTAACGCTTGTGGAAATTTTAGAAGGATGGAGAGCTGGAAATTGCCCGATCCAACGTGATTTCGAGCAGTTAGGCCTGTGGGAACTTGCTGATGATTGGCGATCGCCTGCTTTTGGCATTACTCCCGAAAATGCGGCTGAGGTTGTTCGCCACAAAGCCGATTTATTCTTTTCTGTTATTAACTTATTACATACTTTTCCCGCAAAGTCAACTAATTTTCTCGAAAATTTGTGGGTTCTTTGGCTGCCGTTGGCTATGAAATTGTCGTCTGAAACACAAAGTTTAAAACGCCCTTTAATTCAAGGGATTTTGGGAGGGCAAGGAACGGGCAAAACCACTTTATCTGAGGTTTTACGGCTGATTTTAGCGAAATTGGGCTATTCTACTGTCAGTCTTTCTTTGGATGATCTTTACAAGACTTATGCCGATCGCCTCAAACTCCAACAAGAGGACCCACGGTTAATTTGGCGGGGACCACCTGGAACTCACGATATTGAATTGGGCATTTCTGTTTTGGATCAGTTGCGTTCCAATCGGAAAGAAGAATTAGCATCAGTTAAAAATATCAAACTACCCCGATTTGATAAGTCTGCTTGGGGGGGTGCAGGAGATAGAATGTCTCCTGAACATATTTCAGATGTGGATATTGTACTGTTTGAAGGCTGGTTTGTGGGTGTAGAGCCCGTGGATGAGCTACAATTGAATCAGTTTTTAGAGGGTGCGCCGTTTCCAATTTCCACAGAGGGCGATCGACAGTTTGCTCGTGATATGAATGCTAAATTATCGGATTATGTACCGCTGTGGAATCGCTTGGATCGATTGATAGTTTTGTATCCCCAAGATTATCGTGTTTCTAAAATTTGGCGCAATCAAGCCGAACAGGAAATGATAGCGAGGGGGAAGTCGGGAATGACTGAATTGGAAATTAATCAGTTTGTGGAATATTTTTGGAAAGCGCTGCATCCAGAGTTATTTATTAAGTCCATAGTTGCTAGTGGGGCGAGAGTGGATTTGGCAATTGAACTTAAGTGCGATCGGACTATTCAGAAGATTTATAGCTCGAAGTATAGAAGTTGTCAATAATATCATCTCTCTCTTCTATTCCTCTGCGCCCTCTGCGCTCTCTGTGGTAAAATCATCCATAGACAAACCTCAACCACATAACATCCAATCTAAAACAGGTTGATTTTCCCCCTAGCTAATAATGCACTTCCATAAGCAGCATCAGTATGAACCGGAGTTAGCACAGGAACTTTCAAATAACGCTTTCTGATCTCACTCCAAACCTGATTTTTTGCCCCACCACCAGCCGTATAAACCTTTGTCAAAGGAGTTGCACCAAACTCCTGCAATAATTCATATCCCCGCGCTTCAATCCGGGCTATACTTTCTAGCAAACCCTGCAAAAATTCCACAGCATCAGCAGGACGAGGTTCTAATCTAGGAAGCAAATTTGGGTCGTTATTGGGAAAACGATCGCCTTTTTTTAACAATGGATAATAATCCAGCAAACTAGGTCGATGGGGGTCAATTTGTTGGCTATAATTATCCAATTCAGTATCAGTAAAAAAGTGGCGTAGCACAGCACCTCCGGTATTAGAAGCACCTCCCACTAACCACAAATCCCCCCCAGCCCCCCCTTGTGAAGGGGAAGTGAAACGATGACTATAAATTCCGTAGGTGGCATCATCTACACGGGTATAACTTAACAGTTTGAGGGCTAAAGTTGAACCGAGAGAAGTTACTGCTTCCCCCGGAGAATTGACGCCGCTAGCTAAAAAGGCTGCTATGCTATCGGTAGTACCAGCACAAACTATACAGTCGCGGGGAAAGCCAAATCGATCGCCTATTTCTGCTGTCACAGGTCCGATCGCTGTTCCCGGTGCGACAACTTGGGGTAATCTAGGGGCGATGGACCCAGAAACACCCGCAATTCCCTCTGTCAGCCAATGGGGATAGCACAAATTGGCAACATCGTAACCCAATTTCAGAGCATTGTGATAGTCGCTAATTCCCAATCTTCCGTGTAGCAAAAAGGATAACCAATCTGCTTGATGCAGAAAAAACCTTGGGGCTGTTTGCTTCTGTAGGGGCGGTGCCCCCGTGCCCGCCCCCTCTAACCACCACAGGAGTTTTGCCAGACTTGATGTAGCGTTTAATACCGTGTGATGGGCTGGTGCGATCGCCCGCAGTCGATCGACTACCGCCACACCGCGTCCATCATTGTATAAAATTGGCTCCTCTACGGGTATACCTTTGGTATCACATAGCATCACAGTGGAGGAAGTGCCATCAATGGCGATGGATTTTATTTGAGTGCGAAGGGCTAAGGGAATTTGCTCAATTACCGCCCAGAGTGCATTTTGCCAGCGTAATGTTAATTCTGATGCTGGGTCGTCTTGACTAAAATTATACTGTTTATCACAATGTATATTACCATGGGAGTCGATCGCCGTCGATCGCACTCCTGTTGTACCAAAATCTATGCCTAAGTAAAAATCCATTAAGAATTATTTAACCACAGAGAGCGCAGAGACCGCAGAGAAAGAGAAAAGACAGATAATAGGGAAGTGAGGTATGTTGTACCAAAATCTATGCCTAAGTAAAAATCCATTAAGAATTATTTAACCACAGAGAGCGCAGAGACCGCAGAGAAAGAGAAAAGACAGATAATAGGAAGTGAGGTATGCGGATAATAAGCAATTATGAAGCATACCTCCTTTTCTTGATAATTCAAGTTTTAACTTTTAATTTCTACAGTGCACCTGCCGCGGTTTGGTCAAAAACACTACCACTCAAATGAGTTGTCACATTCATCGCCTGCAATACTGGCAAACCTTCTGGGCCATGGGGATAATCTATCACGCTAACCGCACCATTTCCCTGTTTGAACTTCCAGAAGTGTTCTGGTCCTAAGCCAAACAAATGACAGAGAATTGCCTTGTTAATTGCATCATGAGCAACCACAATCCCTGTACCAGAAACCGATTGTACTATATCTCGCCAAGAGGCGATCGCTCTTTCCCAAACTTCTTGTAAATTTTCCCCCTCTGGCATTTGTACATTTTCAGGAGATGTTTTCCATTCTTGCAGCAAACCTGGATAGGATGATTCTATTTCTGACTCAAATTTTCCTTCCCACAATCCGTGACTGATTTCTCTTAACTCATTGCGGAGTTCCAACTTCAAGTCTGGGTGATATTGGAGGATAATTTCTGCTGTTTCCTTGGGGCGCAACATCGAACTGCTGATGGCAAAATCTAATTTGACATTCTTCAGGAATTCGGCCGCCTTTCCAGACTGTGCGCGACCATTATCATTGAGCGGTACATCTATTTGTCCTTGAAATTTTCCCGCTCGGTTCCAGTCAGTTTCGCCGTGACGTACCAGCAACAAACGTGGCCCGCGATTTCCCTCCCTTGGCTTCGGAAAAATTTCCCCTGTGTGAGCTGTTAAATTCACCGATTCTAGTTGAACTGCCAATTTTTGTTGCTGCTCACTTTGCTCACTGGTGGCAACAGGAGCAGTTCCAAAATTGATAATGCTAATCCCGCAATTTGACTGCTGAATAGATTGATAGTAAGCGGGAGAAATTTCCGATGCTGTGGCGATCAGTGCCCGGTTTATGCCGTTATGAGCTACTACTAAAATTGTGCCAGAACTATGCTTAGATAATAGTTCTTTCCAAAACATTCTAGCGTTAGCAAAAATTGCCAAGACGGGAAAGTGTTCGATTTCTGCTTCCTTTGATGGCAGTTTCATCGAAAATTTGTCGGGATTTTGCTGCCAAGATTGATAGGCTTCTGGAAATTGGTCGATCGCATCTTGACGTAGCATTCCTTCCCACAGAGGTAAATCGATTTCCATCAATTGATCTGTGGGCTGGAGTTGGGGCGGATTTGTCAAGCGGGAAACGATTATTTCGGCAGTTTCTTTAGCTCGTTGCAGGGGACTGCTGTAGGCGGCATCAAAGGTGATACTGCTGAGCGTTTCGCCTACTTGAAGGGCGGCGGTGCGCCCTGCTTCTGTCAAAATTGATTTATCCAAACGGCCTTGGATACGGCGTTCTTGATTGTAAGTGCTTTGACCGTGACGGACTAAGATAACGCGAGTAGTCATTCGATTTTAGATTTTAGATTTTAGATTTTAGATTTAGCCTGGGCATAAATCTGGGGCTTGAAACGATTCCAAAGATGAGCCAGTAGAAATTTTACCAGTTCCGGGGACACTCTCGCTAACAACCGCCTATGATTAAAGACGAAATAGACTTAGGCACGGATACGCGCGGGACGGAACAGGCAGAATGACACTAAAGCGGATATTTTTAGGTATTTTAACAGCGATCGCGATCGCCTTGGTCGGTTTGTCTTTACTTGCTAGCTGGAATGAGCCACAAATTCAAAGTCGGCTGGAACTCTATCAGACAAATTTACTGCTTCATGCTTCGGAGTGGCAGGGGGAAAATAATTCTAATTCTAATTTAACTTCTGTTCGCAGCACTATTATCGGTTCCGCTCCTTTAGATACTGCTTTAGCTCAGTATCAAGAGGCGCGAACATCGACTCAGAAAACTCTCACTACAACTCAAGCGCAATTTAAACAACTTCCAACTCTCAACCCCTCTTCAGATGTTACTGCAAACCAGCTAAAATTTTCTCAAAATAAGGAGCTGGAAGAGTCAATTAACAAGTTGTCAACTCTGGAAAGCGAGCTTGCTTTGCGGGTGGGAATTTTGCAGGCAAGTACGGGTAAAATCAATCTGGCTCTGAAAACTTGGCAAGATTTGATCGATAGATACAATACTCAAAATAATGCCGATGCTTCCAGTCAAGCTGCTGCGGTTTTAAAGGGAATTTGGAGCAATCCTCCTCAACTTTTGCCTGATGCTGAATCGAGCATTAAAAAGTCTTTAGATGGTTGGTTTCGCTATCGTAGTCTGGCTCAACTTTATAAATTAGAGCAGCGTTCTCAAGACCTGGTTTCCCTGCAATCTGCCGAACAAATAATCGCTGCAAATTCTGTGGAAAAGTTGGCGATTGTGATTGGGATTCCGGGAATCGGACTTTGTATAGGTACGGTGTTGTTGGCTGGTTTGACCGTGCAGTGGTTGTTGCAAAGAAAGCAGTTAGAACCAACGGGTTCTGGACCAATTTTGGCTCAAAATTCTAGCTTGACTTGGGATGTTCCTTGGGATGGCGAGATTGTTTGGCAGGTCCTTGTGGTCGGTTTTTTCTTTGTGGGACAAATCTTGATCCCCTATTTGTTGCTGCCACTTTCTCTGTCGGTTTTTCATTTAAATCCTGCTAGTTTTGACCCGCGTAGTAAGGCTTTTTATATCTTTGCTACTTATCTATTATTGTCGGCGGGGGGACTTTCTGTCTTGTATTTTTCTGTAAGGTCTTTTTTGCCTTTACCTGAAAGTTGGTTTCGGATTAATTGGCGGGGAAATTGGTTTTGGTGGGGTTTTGGTGGCTATTTTGTGGCTTTACCTTTGGTAGTTTTGGTGTCGCTGATCAATCAGCAGTTATGGCAGGGACAAGGTGGTAGTAATCCGATTTTGCCGATCGTCCTTGAAGGTAAGGATAACCTGGCTTTGGCGGTGTTTTTTGCCACGGCGGCGATCGCGGCTCCGGTTTTTGAGGAAATTATGTTTCGGGGCTTTCTGTTGCCTTCTCTGACTCGCTATTTGCCTGTTTGGGGGGCGATCGCTACTTCTGCTTTGTTGTTTGCTGTGGCTCACTTGAGCGTCTCGGAAATTCTGCCTTTGGCGACTTTGGGGGCGGTGTTGGGATTTGTGTACACGCGATCGCGCAATCTCCTTGCTCCCATGCTACTCCACAGTCTCTGGAATAGTGGCACTCTCCTGAGTCTGTTTCTTTTGGGCGGTGGGAGTTAATTCGGGCTTTTGTGAATAATTGTTAATTTCCTTTGCTTTTTTGGCGACTATCCTCAGTACCCTAGGGTGCTGAGGGCGCAATTTTTGAAGCTGAGTGGAAAAACTTGCGTTAACATTGGAGTTAGATCTTGGTCAGTGCTTTTTAGCTGGCGCGATCGTACAGCACGCAACTTGACAGTCTAGCCAATTTTTCTGTACATCTTAAGTAAGAATCAGGCTTTAACGCAATGAGCAATTTTAATAGCCACAAGTTAGACGGAACGCGGACTTGGATGCGTTTCTTACCCTACGCAGCCTTTGGTCTTTTATTATTTTCTCTGAATTCAGCAACCGAACTAAATTATTTCTGGAGAGGCTACTTGGTGATTCTCGAAGCTCAAACAGGTATAGTTTTGCTGTATTTTGCGATGTCGAAGTTTCGCACATCTAAAAATAAATGAGTAAAGATTAGTAAGATTATCCAGCCAGGTAGTTGCAGTGACACTTAAAAAATGGGGTACACAAAAAAATGGTTAAAGATAAAACAGTAGCAGTTTTGTTGGCTTTCTTTTTAGGAGGCTTTGGCGCTCACAAATTTTATTTGGGAAATAATTTGGCCGGGGTATTATATTTGCTATTCTCTCTGACATTCATTCCCTCAGTAATCGCATTTTTTGATTTTCTCGGCTTGCTACTGATGTCGGAACCAGCTTTTCAAGCACAGTACAATCCAGGTATGTTGCAATCGGGCCGCTTCCTGCGATCGGCAACAGATGTCACTGGGGCGATCGCCGATCTCAAAAAACTTTATGATATGGGTGCAATTACAGCAGAAGAATATGAAGAAAAACGACTCAAACTACTGCGAGATTTGTAATTAATTATGAAGGAAGCAGGAACCAGGAAACCCGCCCTTCAAAGAGTGGGATAAGAATGAGTGTAAAATAACAACTGTTTAAGGATAAAATTAAAGTGTTTCAAGATTTACACTGGCTGCGTCAAACTCCCAAGTGGGTGTGGTATTCTTTTATTCCCTACTTCGGCGGATTGGCGATCGTCTATGCAGGCCAAAAAACAAATATTCGCAGTTGGATCGGGTGGGGCGCGGGCTTTACTTTAGCCGCAGTAGCCTTATCGGCTTCAGCTAATTTGGGCCTGCTAGTTTGGGTAGCTCAAATTGTCACTGCATTTTCTTTGAAAAAACGCTATCTCATCAAAACAGCACCCAGAGGTTTACTGGTTCCTGCAAGTGCCACAAGTGCAGAAGAGTTGGCAAATATACGGGGAAAAATAGATATTAATGAGTGTACCAAAGATGATTTGGTGAGAGTCTTGGGATTGCCAATCGTCTATGCTAATGATATTGAATCTTTGCAAAATGAAGGATATATTTTTACTCACGCCGAAGAGTTGTCAGAAATAGCAGGAGTTCCAGCTAGTCACGTCAGACGCATCGCCCCGATGATTTGCTTTAGCTATAATTATCAAAAGGAAGCAAGTTTTACTTGGAAACGATTAAATGTATTTTCAGTGGAGGAATTAATAGCCAGTGGCTTAGACAGAGTTGTAGCAGAGAAAATAGTTACAGAAAGGCAGATTAAAGGCGAATATAAATCAGTTGTTGAGGTGAAGCGACGCACGGGGCTGCCTTTTGATTCCTACCGCCATTTATGTTAGTTATCTGTACATCCTTGACTCTAAAAAATATGACGATGGCAAAACTCGATGTTAATCTACAAAATTTGTACGATCGAGACTACCTAAAATGGATTGAAACTACCGTGGAAAAGTTGCGGCTTCGCGATTATTCAAACATTGACTGGGAAAATATGATTGCAGAAATAGAAGACATGGGACGAACTGAACGGCGGAGTTTGGAGAGTAATCTTGTGGTACTTCTGATGCACTTGCTAAAGTGGGAATTTCAACCAGATCGCAGAAGCGGTAGTTGGAAAGGTACTATAGCCGAACACCGTAGACGCCTTCGGAAAAGTCTCCAGGATTCCCCCAGTCTCAAACCCTATCTGGAAGAAGTGTTTTCTGAATGCTATTCGGATGCAATAGAACAAGCAAGTGCTGAAACTGGATTGTCCCTAGAGACATTTCCGCAATTGTGTGTTTACACTTCTGCTGAGGTTTTAGATTCTAATTTTTTGCCAGACTTTTTGTCAGATGGGATGACTGAAAACTAGCATAGTTAACCCCACCTAAACAAATATAATACCCAGATCCCCTACAACTTCTGCGAATTCGGGTATCTCAAAATCCTGGACTACACAATGCTTGGAATATTGATGCTATTCTACAGAATTATTATGGCAATGCCGATCTACACGACAGTAGGATACCCCTAAAATCACATTTATGTCTGACTCTCCTCCATCCCCAATTTCTCCAGAATCCCCAGAAAGCGCAGCTACAGACAACCGGAATGCCAAAACTAGGCAACTGTTGGGTATGAAAGGGGCTGCTACGGGGGAAACTTCCATTTGGAAGATTCGCTTGCAACTGATGAAGCCGATTACCTGGATTCCCCTGATTTGGGGCGTGGTGTGCGGGGCGGCCTCTTCTGGTCACTATACCTGGAATCTCGAAAATTTTGCGATCGCAGCAGCTTGTATGTTGATGTCAGGCCCGTTGCTGACTGGGTATACTCAAACTTTGAACGATTTCTACGATCGCGAAATTGATGCTATTAACGAACCCTACCGTCCAATTCCCTCCGGGCTGATCTCTATTCCCGAAGTAGTCGCGCAAATTTTGGTATTATTAGCCGCAGGCATCGGCATCGCTTATGCTCTAGACTTGTGGGCTGGTCATGAATTTCCCACCATGACTGTTTTGACTCTCGTCGGCGCATTTTTAGCTTACATCTACTCTGCACCACCGTTGAAACTCAAGCAGAATGGTTGGTTGGGAAATTATGCCTTGGGTGCTAGTTACATTGCTTTGCCTTGGTGGGCTGGTCAAGCTTTGTTTGGTAAACTAGATCCAACGATTATGATTTTGACCCTGTTTTACAGTTTGGCTGGGCTGGGAATTGCGATCGTTAATGATTTTAAAAGTGTTGAGGGCGATCGCCAATTAGGGTTAAAATCTTTGCCAGTGATGTTTGGCATCGGCACCGCAGCTTGGATATGCGTGTTGACGATCGACATATTTCAAGCCGGGATTGCAGGTTACTTGATTAGCATCCACCAAAATCTGTACGCTGTCATTCTCCTGCTGCTGATTGTGCCCCAAATCACTTTTCAGGATATGTATTTTTTACGCAATCCTCTGGAAAATGATGTTAAATATCAGGCAAGTGCTCAGCCTTTCCTGGTGTTGGGTATGCTGGTAGCAGCTTTGGCACTTGGTCATGCTGCTTAAGCAAAGTTGTGAGTTGGCACTTTTGAATTAAATAATTTTTAATCCAAAATCCCCCAGTTAAAAATCAGTGCAATTGTATTGAATAAAAATGTCAAGTTAAAAATTAAAAATTGAAAAGGAATAGCCTTTTTGGTTTTTAATTTTTAATTTAAATTGATGAGGTGTGAAGGTCTAAACGTGGCAGAATTTTTCTCAAACATCAAAGATAAGTTGAGCAAAGTCACTAACGCAATAAGTGGCAATTCCCATGCAGAATTGCCCCAGACAGCAGAGGACAATGAACTCGACTCGCCGTCATCGGAGGCGGAATTTTCTACACGGACAACGGCGGAAGAATGGGAGTATCTGGCACCAGAAGATCCAGCACCTCCAACAGAGTCAGAATTACAACAGGAAGCCGATCGCTATCCCATAGTCAAGCGCGATTGGGAAGGGTTGAAGCGTTTAATAGTGTGGCTGGAAATTGAAGAGCTAGTTACCAGTTGGCAAGCAAAGGGAAAAGCATTGTTCCAACCTGGGGTGAATTTGTTGGATGCTAAATTGCCTAAAAAATCGGCAAGTAGCAAATTACCTACCAGTACCGACCTAGCCGAAAATAATGAACTAGCCGAAAATAATGAACTAGCCGAAAATAATGAACTAGCCAAAAATAGGAAACTACAGGGAAAGTTGAAAAAACTGCTGTCCCGTGGCCCTAAATTTTGGGTAGGAATCGGTGTTGCTAGTATTGGCGGTGGCACTTTAATCTACTGTTTGTGGATTTTGCACACCTTAGATAAAAGTTTGCCGGATGTTAATGATTTGTCGGCTTTTAACCGCGATGGGACGCTGACAATTAAGGCAGCAGATAATACAATTTTGTTGCAATCGGGGCCTGCAACTAGAGATAAGTTGAAACTTAAAGAAATTCCCGATCTGTTGATTAAAGCTTTTATTGCTATAGAAGACCGCCGTTTTTACGAACATCGCGGTGTGGATTATCAAGGTATTGTGCGATCGATTGTTTCTAATGTACTGGCGAGAGATTTGATCCAGGGTGGTAGTACCATTACCCAACAATTAGCTCGCGTTGTTTTTCTCAATCAGGAAAGAAGTATTCGACGGAAGCTGCGGGAGGCTCTTTTGGCTCAGAAAATTGAGCGAGAGTTGAGTAAAGAACAAGTTTTAGAACGATACTTGAATCTGGTTTATTTAGGTTCTGATTCTTACGGAGTAGCGGATGCAGCTTGGGTTTTCTTTAGCAAAACCGTTGATAAATTGACTTTGGCAGAAATGGCAACTTTGGCAGGTTTGCCTCCTGCACCCAGCGAATATTCGCCTTTGGTTAATCCGAATTTTGCGAAGAAGCGCCGCAATCTTGTGCTGGAACAAATGCAAGAAGCCAAGGTAATTACTGAGGCTGAAGCTAAGGAAGCGATGGCGGAACCTTTGACTGTTAAACAAAGTCCACCAAAGCGTTTTAAAGTGACTGCGCCTTATTTTGCGAGTTACATTAGAAAGGAATTGCCACGCTATGTTTCTCAGGATGCTTTGGAAGCTGGTGGTTTGACTGTTGAGACGACGGTGGATTTGAAGTGGCAGAAAATTGCTGAACAAGTGATTAAAGATGCGATCGAAGTTGATGGCCGCCGTCAGGGTTTTGAACAGGCGGCTTTAGTTTCTATGGACACCAAGACAGGGGAAGTTAAAGCCCTCGTAGGCGGTGGAAGTTTTAAGGAAAGTCAATTTAATCGCGCTACTCAGGCTTTGCGACAGCCCGGATCGACTTTTAAGGGGTTAGTTTATGCCGCGGCGATGGCGGCTGGTTTTTCGCCCTATGACAGTTACGAAGACGAACCAATTATTATCGATGGCTATCAGCCGAATAATTATGGCAAAAAGTTTAGCGGTTGGCGATCGATCTCTGATGCCTTGACGAGTTCGGTGAATGTGGTGGCTGTCAAGGTGTTGATGGATGTCGGGTTTGAACCAGTAATCAAATTAGCCAACGATATGGGAATTAAATCTAAATTGAGCCCTATTTATTCCCTGGCTTTGGGTTCTTCTGAGGTGAATTTGCTGGAGTTAACTAATGCTTACGGCACTTTGGCGGCCCAAGGTAATTTTATTGAAGCCCACGGCATTACTCGCGTGATAAATCAACGGGGAGATGTGATTTATCAGGCTAATTTTAAACCGAAGCAGGTTTTGGATAAAGATAGTGCTGCTATTACTACTTGGATGTTGGAGGGTGTTGTCCAGGGGGGTACCGGTAGCCCTGCGGCTTTGTCCGATCGCGCTGTAGCGGGCAAAACCGGTACTTCGGAAAAAGTCAGGGATTTGTGGTTTATTGGTTACATTCCCCAGGTTGTGACAGGGGTTTGGTTAGGCAATGATGACAACTATCCCACCGGAGGAACTAGCGGTACGGCTGCTTACAATTGGCGCGATTTTATGAGTCAAGCTGTGAAGGGAATGCCAGTTGAGGAATTTCCCAAATTGCCGAATTTGGATGGCCGCAAAGGTACTATTAAGCCCAAACCGGTGGAGCCAAATCGGATTATTCGTGGCATGATTGTCAATGATGATGGTGCGATCGTCCCTTACAATCCTAATCCTGAACCTAGGCATCGCGAGTGGCAAGATCCTGGTTATCAAGAACCCAATAATTATCAAGAACCGCCACAATAAGCACTAAAGTCCTGGTTTCTCACCTCGTTTTAACCGCACCATAAAAAAGCCGTCCATTTGATGGCGATGGGGCCAAATTTTTACCCATCCTTCCGGTGATGGCTGTACTGGTAAATCTATGGTGGGCGGTTCGATTTGCCACTCAGGATTGCTGTCTAAGAACGATCGCACAACTCGTTCATTTTCTAAAGGATGAATCGTGCAAGTTGCGTAAACTAATACCCCACCCAACTTGACAAATGTCGCTGAATTTGTTAGCAATTCCGATTGCAGTTGGGATTGTTGCTGGATGTTTTCGGCTGTGTGATGCCAACGGGCATCAGGGCGACGATGGAGGGTGCCCAGGCCAGAACAAGGTGCATCTAATAAAACTCTGTCTGCGAGGTTAATAAACTCAGGAAAATGGCGGCTGTCTCCGGTATGAATTTGGATTGATTTCATCTGGAGTCTGTCTGCATTTTCTTTAAGTCTTTTGAGTCTATTTGCAGTTTTGTCGCAGGCATAAATCCTACCTGTATCTCCGATTAATTCGGCAATGTGGGTAGTTTTTCCTCCCGGTGCGGCGCAGGCATCAATTATGGTTTCCCCCGGTTGCGGATCGAGTAAATGGGTGACTAATTGAGCGCTACTATCTTGGATTGTCCACCAACCTTCACTATATCCGGGGAGATTTTGAATTGCGCCACTGCTGCCATTTAGTCTTAGGCCCTGGGGTAAGTGTGGGATTCTGCTAACGCTGATATTTTTGGCTTTGAAGGCGGTTTCGATTTTGTCGATTGTACTTTTTAAAGGATTAATTCTGAGGTCAATTGTGGGGGATTGATTGAACCATTCACATAGTTGTTCTGTTTCGGTTTCGCCTAGTTCTTCGATCCACATTTCGATTATCCAGTCGGGGAAACTGTGCTGAATTCCTAGGCGTTGGATGGGGTTTTCTGGTAGTTTTAAGAAATTTAAACCCCCCCTAGCCCCCCCTTGGTAAGGGGGGGGATTAGATGTGCTTTCAGTCTCTGGTTGTGGTTCGGGATTTAAACCCCCCCTAGCCCCCCCTTGGTAAGGGGGGGGATTAGATGTGCTTTCAGTCTCTGGTTGTGGTTCAGGATTTAAACCCCCCCTAGCCCCCCCTTGGTAAGGGGGGGGATTAGATGTGCTTTCAGTCTCTGGTTGTGGTTCGGGATTTAAACCCCCCCTAGCCCCCCCTTGGTAAGGGGGGGGATTAGATGTGCTT
>JAHRFD010000011.1:0-46166 GCA_020882975.1 Microcoleus sp. EPA2
TCGACGCAAAAAGTCTTCAAAATTAGTTGTTTAATCTCCTCTCTTTTGATTTTTTGAGCAATAACTTGCCTTCTGTTGAAAGGCAGCTACTTTTAGATGCGATCGTTTTTTAGTCTAAACTCCAGTAATGAGTCATAGGATTTTAGATTGGGGATTTAGGATTTGAGATATTGCCATAATCTGCTGCGGGCGAAGGCAGAGGAAAGTTTGACAAGCAGCGAATTGTCTTGGCTTTATTTGATTGACTTGTTTGCTATTTAAAATAATCTACAACAGCTTGGGCGATCGCCTCCGTACCATTTTTCGCTAATTTCTCTGACAAACGCGGGGGCTGCATCGGTTTTCGTAAAAACTCCCAATCACCCTCAAAAAACTCCGCAGCAGTGATAATTTGATGGGAACCATAATTTTGCATCCCTTCGAGTAAAACCTGCGCTTCTGCAAAACCTTCTCTCATGATAGAAACAACAGGTATGGACAAACGCAAAGCTTCCGAAAAAGTGCTATACCCCGGTTTGGAAATCACCCGTCCGCAGACAGGCATTACATCAACTGGACGCGGTAAAATGGGGAAAGAGTTGGCAAACTCCTGACTCTTGACTCTAATCAAATTTGGCAAATCAGGAGCAGCAGCATCAAAAGTGATAAATTGGCGATCGCTAAACTTGTGTAAATTATGATAAGGGATATCTTCCAAACCGAGTCCACCAAAAGTCAATAATACAGTATTTTCTAGGGGTGTGTCGATTCTGAATAAGTCGCGAATTTTATCATTACTATACCGAGGATTGCCACCTGTTAAACCAACATCTTCTATATGGGGGAAAAACGACATTTTTTCGTGCAAAGGGAGACGAAAAAGGCGATCGCACATTCCGAAGCACTCACCAATCCAATCCACTATGTCGTCAAACTCCCCGCCCCAATCACGATAAATAAAATCCCAACCAAAATTGCTCATCATCCAGCAAGGAACACCAGCAGCCTTAGCAATCTTTGTCATCACAGGTGGAATATCTGCCAGAATCAAACCCACCCGATTTTGTTTAATAAAATTTACTTCGCTAGCAATTAGTGAATTTTGCTTTTTCCGAATTTCCTGCAACTTTTCCAGTGTGGCGTCTAAATCCATATTCAAACTGTCAGACTGTACGACACCAACATCAAAAGCGCGGGGACGGAGTATGAAATCACCTGTGATGTATGATTCTAGCAACCAACGAGGTGCTGTTGTGGCGATAATTAATAAAAGTTCTGGATGTAATTCTTGAATTTTTGCTGCTACTGATGAGACTCGGACGGCATGGCCGAATCCATGATTAGTGATGGCGATGTATAATGTTGGTCGAGACATTCTGATTGGTAATTGGTAATTTGTTATTTGTTATTTGTTATTTGTTACTCGATCGATAATTTCGCCGGCCATTGCTTCCAAAGATACCACTCGATCGGCTAAACCAGAATTAGCCACACTTCCCGGCATACCCCAAACTACGCTACTAGCCCGATCTTGAACTAAAATTTGACCCCCAACCTCCCGAATTCCCTCACACCCGTGAAGTCCATCTTGTCCCATCCCCGTCAGCACTACAGCTAAAACCCCCGCACCATAAATTTTAGCAGTCGATCGAAACAACACATCAACCGCAGGGCGACAAGAATTTTCTGGAGGATCTTGATTAGTCCGAATTTGCACTTCAAAACCCTGTCTTTCTAACAACATATGATAATCTCCCGGTGCTATCCAAGCAACTCCCGGTGCGAGAATACCCCCTGTCAAACCTTCCTCCACCCGAATCTGACACTTTTGAGCAAGTCGTTCGGCCAAACGCTTTGTAAATATAGGTGGCATATGCTGCACAATCACTATGGGTACGGGGAAATTAGCCGGTAACGCCGACAAAACAGTTTCCAAAGCATTCGGCCCTCCCGTTGATGCCCCTACAGCCACAATTTCCACCTGAGATTTAATATTTTTTATCGCTGGAGGGGGGGAGAGAAAAGGCGATTGATGTTTGGGGGCTTCAGGAGAAATAGTTTGAGCTTTTTCTGCTACTTCCCTAGGGGCTAAATTCGGCATTAAACTGGTCTGGCAAATGATTTTAATTTTAGTAATTAACTGCTCCCGAACGTAGGCTGAAATCACTTCATTACTATTAAAATTTTCAGGCTTACTCAAGTAATCTGTAGCGCCAAGAGAGAGAGACTCCAAAGTAGCAGAACTACCCATTTTTGTGAGGGAGCTAAACATGATAACGGGAATTTTTTTGTCTTTTTCCCTGATAGCTACCAAGGTGTGTAAGCCTTCCATTTCGGGTTTTTCCAGATCCAGCACAATCAAATCAGGATTCACCTGAGAAATCTTAGCCAACGCAATTTTACCATTGGGCGCAGTTCCTACAACTTCTAATGCTGCATCGGCATCGAGGAGATTACTTAATAATCGGCGTACAACTACGGATTTATCAACTACTAAAATTTTAATGGGGGGCATTTTAAATTAGACTCTAAACATCAGATCTAGAAGTAAACGAGCTTGAAAAAACAGAATAAAATCTCCTTCTACATGAAAATCTATGATTTTAAAATGGGACATCAACAGTATAATTGTTGACCTGATATTAAAATTAAGAGCGGTAAAAATCTCCTCCGCAGAACCTTCTATATAGTTGGGAACTACATAACCGAGGTCGTATTTTAATGTATTGCTAAATGTGCCAACGATACCGCTAATCGCTAAATTGCCAATTTCTCCCATGATGTCGGCTTTATCTTGCTTGAATTTATCACTTCCGACATCGCCACCGCCGTTGATTCCCAAGACAAAAGCATCTGCCGCTTCGCAGGAAAATAATAACTGAGCTGAACCAGATAAATTGCCTGTAAAATTAATTTGAGCTACAGATAATAAGTTGTTGCCCAAGGTATCTCTCATTTTTTTTTGTAAAAATAGAGGCGACAGTGCATGAAAAAAAGGTGGTTGAAATTCGATTTTGCAGCCGATGGTTTCGCTCATTTGAGAAATGGCTGTGCGGATGGCTTTGTTCACCACATCCTGTAATTTATTTTGTTTCCCTGTTTGGATAAATCCTAAGTCAAAACTCTGACTTTGATTTAGGGAATCAAGGGAGTTGAAATAGTTGGGATAGACAGCCATTGCTAGGGCATGGCGCAGTTCTAATTCATTGTTAGTTTTTTTGAGGGTAGCAAAAATTCCGGCCAGGGACAAATACTGAATCATATTTTTGGCTAAATCATCGCTGAGGATGATGGTGGGTATTTGCAAAAAGTGTAAAAATTGGATAATCTGCAAATAATTATGTTCGATAAATGCAAAATCTAAAATGACTGCTTTGGGATGGTGGCACTCAGCAATATCTAAGCAATTGTACAAATCGGTAGCTGTAGCGAATACATATTCGTCGGCTTTTATAGTGTCGTATAGTCTCTTATTTTCTACCTCTACACTGCCACCAATCAGAATTAAAGCGATGGGATGTGAGTAAATATTCATGGCGGTATTTTTGTAATAATTTAAGTAGATTTTTCAAAGATGATTGTATGTTAAGAGGTTCCCAGCTACTGTCAGGGAACCTCTTAACGTATAATCATAACTAACTACTGACTACTAATAAAATCAATACTTGAATTGACTGACAAGTTGTTGTAGTTCGGTGGCGGTTTTCGACAATTCGAGCGCCGAATTTTGAGTATTGCTAGCACTGGCGGTCGTACTTCCCGCGGCCTCGGCTACGCTGGTAATATTACGGGCAATTTCCGAAGAACCGATCGCAACTTGATTGACATTTCGCGAAATTTCGGTAGTTATGGCTGTTTGTTCCTCCACTGCACTGGCGATGGTAGTTTGAAAATCGCTGATTTGGTTGATAATAGAAGTAATTTGGGCGATCGCCTGCACCGAACTCCTAGTATCACCTTGAATAGCTTCTACTTTCTTGCTGATATCTTCAGTCGCAGCCGCAGTTTGTTTCGCCAACTCCTTCACCTCATTCGCCACCACCGCAAAACCTTTGCCCGCTTCTCCAGCCCGCGCCGCTTCAATCGTAGCATTGAGAGCTAATAAATTAGTCTGTTGGGCGATCGAAGTAATCACCTTAACAACATTGCCAATTTCTGCGCTACTGAGACCGAGTTTAGTAATCGTTTCATTAGTCGTTTCCGCCATCTTCACCGCCGAATAAGCAACTGTGGCTGCTTCCGAAGCATTTTTAGCAATCTCCCTAATGCTAAAATTCATCTGCTCAATACCGATAGCAACGGACTGAGTATTGGTGCTAACTAAATCCGCCGCCGCCGATACCGTAACAGCTTGAGCCGAAGTTTCTTCAGCCGCAGCCCCCATATTTTGGCTTTCGCTAATCAATTCCTCCGAAGCACTGCTAACGGCGATCGCCACTTGAGAAATCTGCTGCACTTGCTGGGTCAAATTAGCAGCCATCAAATTAACATTATCCGTCAAATCCTTCCAAGTACCGCCGATATCGGGTACCCTCGCCTGTCCTCCCAACTGTCCCGAAACTACTTCTTGAGCCAGCTTAGTTACTTCATCTGCAAAAGTATTAAGCCGATCCACCATGGTATTCAAAGTATCTTTCAGTTTCAGAATTTCCCCTCTAGCTTCTACAGTAATTTTATGAGATAAATCTCCCCCAGCAACCGCCGTAGAAACTTCAGCAATATTGCGAACTTGTGCCGTCAAGTGAGCAGCCATAATATTCACATTATCAGCCAAAGTCAACCAAGTACCAGACAAACCTGCAACTTGTGCTTGACCTCCCAATTTGCCTTCAACACCAACTTCTTGAGCAACTCGCGTCACTTCTAAAGCAAATCCATCAAGTCGATCGGTCATTTTATTAATTGTATTCTTCAGCTCCAAGATTTCTCCTTGAGCTTCTACAGTAATTTTTTTAGACAAATCACCATGAGCCACGGCCGTAGTCACTTCCGCAATATTTCGCACTTGACTGGTAAGATTACTCGCCATTAAATTAACATTTTTGGTTAAATCTTTCCACACACCAGCCACGCCGTGAATTTGTGCTTGACCGCCGAGTTTCCCCTCGGTTCCCACCTCCCTTGCTACCCGCGTTACCTCTCTTGCAAAGTCGTTGAGACTATCAACCATTTGATTAAGAGTATCTTTCAGTTGCAAAATTTCACCTTCGGCATCAACTGTAATTTTTTCATTCAAATCACCCACACTAATCGCAATGGCAACTTTATTAATGTTCCGCACTTGATTAGTGAGATTTGCCGCCATCAAGTTAACGCTTTCGGTAAGTTCTTTCCAAATACCAGAAACGCCTTCTACTTTTGCTTGGGTTCCCAATTTTCCTTCGCTACCAACTTCGTGGGCGACGCGGGTAACTTCTAAGCCAAAAGCACTTAATTGGTCTACCATGTTATTGAGAGTAGTGCCAATGCGACGGAATAATCCTTTAATTGGTTTACCTTCTACTTCTAATTTAAATTTCTCCGATAAATCGCCTTTAGCCACAGCGTGCAGTACCTTTGCCATGCCTATTGTCGGTACAATCAAGCTATTTAGTGTCAAGTTTACGGCATCCAAGCTGTTAACCCAAGCACCTTTAAATTCTTTAATTACTGTTTTTTTGGGTACTTTTCCTGCTTCGGTAACTGCTTGACTTATTCGCTCTACTTCGTCAGCAAATTTTTCATTGACTGTCACCATTTCATTGAAGACTGTGGCAATTTCACCCAATCCGCGATCGGCTGGTAAGCGCACGCTAAAGTCCCCATCTCTAACTGCTGCCAGAGCGAGAATTAGTTGTTGGCGGTATTGACTATCGCCGATTAGTGGAACTTCTTTTTCTCCCAAATCGCCGCTGTCCACAGCATCAATGTTAGAAGATTCTAAGGGGATTGATTGATTTTGGTTTTCCATGTTGTCGGCTTAGTTTCGGGAGATTTTAATTAAGAAATATCGGATATTTACTAGGACTATACACTGGCGATCGCCTTTAATAACAATTTGAATGAACCCATATCAAAAAACAGCATAATGTCTCCTTGAATTTGTAATTCTTCTATACTAAAATGAGCAGGAGCTAACAGGATAGTGCCGTAGTGGAGAGACTCTTCTTTTAATAATAACTCCTGAATCTCTTCCTCTGCGTAATAGGGAACTGCATAGTCTAAGGGTTGGTCTAAAACATTACTAATTGAACCCATGACCCCGTTGATCACCATATTACCCACCTCGCTGAGCGTACTAATCTTGAGAGAATCCAGGTCTGGACTTCCTTTATCTTCGCCAGTGAGAACAGAAACTAGATTTACCGCACTCTCAGTTGGAAAGAGTAGCTGAGCACTGCCAGAAAATGAACCGCTAAAGGCTAGCTGCACCACAGAAAGTAACTCTAGACCGAAACGTTGCTTTAATTCTCTTTGCAATTCAAGAGAGGATAAAAGTTCAACATCAGGAATTTCTAACTGAATCGGAAATTGAATCATTTCATTCAACATTCCAGCAGCATGACCCACGCCAATATTAATCAGTTCCTTCAAAGCATCTAATTCATCGGCTGTTAACTCCACTCTCCTATCTCCTATTTGCTACTCAGAGCTTTTTGGATTGCATCCTGAATTTCTGGAGCTTTTGGAGGCTTTTTCAGCATCATAAAAGCTCCCAATTGTTCGCATTTTTTCCGTGCACTGTCTTGAATATCTGCTGACAGTACGATTACGGGAATTTTGATTCCTTTTTCGTCCAGGGATTTCAGCAAGGTAAAACCGTCCATTTCTGGCATTAACAAATCTGTCATGATACAGTCGGGCGAATGAGCAGCAGCCATCTCTAAGCATTCTTGTCCGTTGCCAGCTTCTATGACTTCATGTCCGCCTGCTTCCACAGCTTTCCGAATCATCCGCCGAGCAAATGCTGCATCATCTGTAATCAAAATTAAAGCCATTTTGGCGATTTCCTCCCAGTTTTTATTTTTAATTAATCATTCATGCAGTACATTTGTTGAAATGTTTTGAGCAATCTAAAAGATAAGTTTTCATCTTCCCTTTACCCTTAACATCCATTATTTCTCTAGCTGTAAACAAATGTGGTTTTGACAACTGTTTGTAGGTGTCTTCTGTCACTTGAATGCAGCCGGGAAAACTGTACTGTTCCATGCGACTTGCGGTGTTCACGGTATCACCCCAGAGGTCGTAGCTGAATTTTTTAGTACCGATGACTCCAGCCACCACAGGCCCGGAATGAATGCCAATTCGCAGACTATGGAATTCTTGTGTTTCGGTGTTTAGCCTCGCCATCGCTTGCTGCATGGCTAGGGCTATTTGTACGATCGCATCGGCATGATCCTCGCGAGGTATTGGCAATCCCGATGCTACCATATAACCGTCCCCAATTGTCTTAATTTTTTCCAACCCGTACTCTTCAGTTAATTTATCAAATTCTGAAAAAATAGAGTTAAGTTTGAGAATTAATTCAATAGGAGAAATTTCGGCTGCTAGCTTAGTAAAGCCTACCATGTCAGCAAATAACACACTGACATTGGGAAAGTGATCCGCAATCACTAAGTCGGGGCTAGATTCTGCTTGTAATCGCTGAGCGATGGATTCTGGTAAAATATTCAGTAATAATTTTTCGGTCTTTTCTTGACTTTCAATCAACTGCCTGTAAAGTTGTGACTGTTGAATCAAGCGCCGCACTCGCTGGATCAAAACTGGCCAGTGAATAGGTTTAGTTACATAATCTGTTGCTCCTACTTCAAAAGCTTGATTGACTGATTTTTTGTCATCTAGTGCTGTAGTCATCAACACGGGGATTTTTTCGGTTTTGGGATTTGCTTTGAGTTGAGCGCAGCAAGTAAATCCGTCCATTACAGGCATCATGGCATCTAGCAACACAATATCTGGGCAATTTGCTTGACAAATTTCCAAACATTCTAGACCGTTTGATGCTTCCAGTACCAGATATCCTTCTTTTTGTAGAATTTTGCGTGTAAATAGCTGCTGGGTTTCTTCGTCATCAACGATCAGAATTTTCGGTGTGGTCTGCGGGTTTGTTCTAAATTCAGCACTAATCATTTTAGATGCAAATTAGGTGATAGTTCAGGATTGTTTATTGCCAAATTTTATTGACCTGTGCCTAGTGATTAATTGGTAATTACTTTTTACCTTATTTCTGAATTATTTTTATGATTGTACCAGATACTTGCAGATATTTCATATTTGTGCGATCGGATTTAAAATTTGAGATTAACTCCCGTCCTGAGTTGGCAAATCAAGGAGTCTAGGGGCGGGAGAGCAAATTACTTGATTGTTGTCAAACATCATCGGCTAGACTCGATGGTAAAGCAGCTTTTACCCGCTGATATTCAGCTTGAATTTTTGACATCAGTGCTTGACTATCGGCGATAGTTTCATTTCTGGCCATCTGTTCGAGTTGGGCGCACAATTGAAATAAAGGCATGGCTCCCACGGTGCTACAAGCACCTCTGAGAGCGTGGGCTGAAGCTTTAATTGCTGGACAATCAGCTCGACTCACTGCATCTGCCATCGCTTGTAATTTTGGCTCTGCTCCTTCGAGAAATTTATTAACTATTTCCAGCCAGAATTCCTCGGCTTCTTCCCCCAATAAATCCTTCAATTCTTCAAAGTTTTGAGAGTCGATTGGTGGTAATTCTATTTCCGTTGTCTTTGTTACGGAAATTTTGGCAGTAGATGGTGGTACTAAGGCGGGTGCTATTTTCTCTAATTCGGTGTTATCAAATTGCGGTACAATAGGTAAGTGAGGATGGGAATGTCCTGATAAATTATGAATATTATTTGCTGCTAAACTTGGTGTCGATGATGGAGTATTTGCTTCTATTTGTGAAATCAAAACCCCGGCACGGGCTATGATTGTTTTTAACTCTTCAAAAGCAGATATTTCCGTAACAGGAGACATTGGAGTTTCCCCGATAGTTGTCTCTGCAACATCACTTTTGGCTGCCTGATTTTCTAGCTCCACAAATTCAGTCTGCTCTACATCTGGATTTATAAAATAGGGATCTAGTGCAGATCTATCCACAACGCGATCGTACAGATTGAGTGCTTGAATTATCGCCTGGACTCGCACTGGTTTACTGATATAATCGTTCATTCCAGCTTCCAAACAAATTTGGCGATCGCCCTCCATGGCATTAGCCGTCATTGCAACGATCCAAGGAAAAGTCGATTGGGGATTTTCTGGATGGTCTAATTCCAATATTTCTGATTCTTCGCGACGATCGTCTAATATTGAATTCCCGGTAAATTGCTGGCGAATCCGGCGAGTAGTTTCCAGTCCGTCCATCTCTGGCATTTGCATATCCATAAATATAATATCGTATTCACAACGCGCCAAAGCATCCAGCGCTGCTTGTCCGCTGCTAGCAATATCAGGGCTATAGCCTAACTTTTGCAACATCTGCGCTGCCACTATTTGATTAACTTCGACATCATCAACCAGCAGTATTTTTAAAGGCCGTTTTTCAGCGATTTCTAAATTGAATTGAGTGGGAACAATACAGGGTTGATTATTGGTGCATTCACCGCCAAGAATGCGGAGTAAAACTTCGTGAAGTTGCCCTTGCCTAATGGGCTTATAAACAAAAGCTGCAAATTCAACTCTACCTTGAATTTCTTTGCGGGATGGTCTGCCACCAGAACTGAGAATTATTAAAGGCAAATTTTTGCCTTTGGGGAAGGTGCGAATTTTTTCAGCTAAAGTGATTCCATCCATTTCTGGCATATGAAAGTCTAAAATTCCCAAGTCAAATTGATTTTCATGTTGCAGAACTTTCAGTGCTTGAGTGCCAGATTTAGCAGCGCGGACAATCATTCCCCAAGACTTAGCTTGCAGGGTGAGAATCTTGCGGTTAGTGGCATTATCGTCTACTACAAGCAGTCGCAAACCTGCTAGTTGAGGCTGGGGTACATCGAGGTTTAAACTCTCCTTGGGAGGAGGTGCTGACTGAGATGTTATAGTAAAATAAAACTGAGAACCTTTCCCAATTTCACTTTCTACCCACATCGTGCCCCCCATCATTTCGCTAAGGCGTTTGCTGATAGCTAAACCCAAGCCTGTGCCACCGTATTTCCGAGTTGTGGAACTGTCAATTTGACTGAAAGGTCTAAATAGTAAATTTAGGCGATCGGGCGGAATTCCGATACCTGTATCCTTGACAGTAAATTTAATTTCGTAGTTGCTAGTTGCGGTTGTTTGTGGTTCTATACTGTTGAATTTACTCTCAATAATTCGTTTGGCTGTTACTTTAACTACCACTTCTCCTGCTTCGGTAAATTTGGTAGCATTACCTAGTAAATTGAGCAATATTTGGCGCAGTCTCGTGACATCTCCGTAGACAAATGTGGGGGTATTGCCATCCAATTCACAGGCTAAATCAAGCTGTTTTGTAGCTGCTTTCATCGCTACCAAATCTAAAGATTCTTCAATGCAGTTTCTCAAGTTAAAGCGTTCTTCCTCTAAATCTAATCTGCCTGCTTCTATCTTAGAAAAGTCCAGGATATCGTTGATTATTGACAGCAAAGCATCGCCACTGGTGCGAATTGTATTGACAAAGTTACGCTGATTTGGAGATAATTGAGTATCTAACAATAACTCCGTCATGCCGATGACTCCATTCATGGGAGTGCGAATTTCGTGGCTCATCATTGCCAAAAATTCGCTTTTGGCTCGGTTGGCGGCTTCGGCTTGAATGCTGGCACGCTTTAATTCTTCTTCAATTACTAATCTGTGCTTAATTTCTTGCTGATAGGTTTGGATGCGGTGCGTGAGTTCGGAAACATCTTGAATGGCGATTAATGCGTAAAAACCTTCTCCTTTAATGGCTCGAATTGGAGTGACATTAGTATTTTGGACTCGCGGTTTGCCGTTAGGTAGATTGGAGGCAATTAAGGACTGGTGCAGTTGGGAAGAAAATACAGCGGGCAACCCATTTTTGAATACTTGTTGTAATCGACTCTGATATTTAGGTTCGTCGAGTTGAGGAAAGTGGGTTTTTAAGTTGGTACCGATGATTTCTTTTTTAGGTATTTTTGTCCACTGTTCTAAAATACGGTTCCAAAACAGCACTGAAAAATCTGGTCCGATGACACACAAACCAATGGGTAGTCGATCGAGTATGCTGAATTCTTGCTCTGCTTGTTTGATTGCTTCTAGCATTTTTTACGTGGTTAAAATTTGACCTATAAGTCCTGTATCTGGCTGGTAACTGTATCTGGCAATCCTCGATCCCGATATTTATCTCAGCAGGGTTGACAAACACGGGGTCAGACAGGATGTGAATATTTTTTGTGAATTTGTATTAATATAGTATACTAATGAGGTCAAGTTTGCAATCTTTTAGCTCCGACTGTCAGAGTAAGAGCGATGGGACTGCACCCCGCTAAATTTTTTAAGTCTTCTATAATTTATTATACTCAAGAATCAAATCCATGAAAAAGGAACAGGAGAAATGGAAATCGATGAAGATGTAAAGGAATTCCTGATTGAAGGTTATGAATATTTGAACCAAATTGAAGGGGATTTAGTCGCTCTGGAAAAAAATGATTCCGATCCAGAGGTGATGAATCGAATTTATCGCAATCTTCACACTATTAAAGGTAATAGTGGGTTTCTGGGAGTGGAGAATTTGGAAGCGGTGGCTCACGCTGGGGAAAATTTGCTCAGCCTGTTGCGCGATCGCACAATTGTCATGACTCCCGATATCACTAGCGCTTTACTGGAGACAATCGACGCCGTGCGAGAGCACTTGGAAGCGCTGGAAACGACAGGAAAAGAAAGTTTAGTCGATCGCACTCCTTTAATGATGAGACTGGCAAAACTGCAATCATCGGGTGAGGAGTTGGATGCAAGTGCGATCGCCTCTGAAGACAGCATAGCTACCCCAGAATCTGTCCCAACATCACAGGGAAAACAGGATGCAACAGGAGATAGTTCCTTGGTGGACTCTAGCTTGTTTGCGACGGGCAAAATGGCGATTCTGACTAATCCGAATATCCCCAACGAACAAACACCAGTTGATACTGAGGGCGATCGATTCAAGATTGCTGACACCGCCATCCGAGTCGATGTCGGCTTGCTAGACAAAGTAATGAATTTAGTAGGCGAATTGGTTTTGTGTCGGAACCAAATCCTAGAATTCGTGAATACACAAACAGCCAACTACCAAAATGATGATACTTTAAAATCCGTATCCAGCCGCTTAAATTTAGTTACTTCCGAATTGCAACAAGAAGTAATGAAAACTAGAATGCAGCCCATTCGCACAATTTGGAACAAGTTTCCCCGCGTGGTGCGCGACACAGCATTTAGCTTGGGAAAACAAGTGCATTTAGAAATGGAAGGAGAAGAAACTGAATTAGATAAAACTTTAATTGAGGCGATCGCCAATCCGCTCACTCACTTAGTCAGAAATTCTCTGGATCACGGCATTGAAACATCAGAAGTACGCACCGCCAAAGGCAAACCCGCGATCGGGAGGCTGTTTCTGCGAGCCTATCACGAAAGTGGTCAGGTAAACATTGAAATTTCTGATGACGGCGGGGGCATCGATCCAGAGCGCCTTAAACATAAAGCAGTCCAAAACGGCATCATCTCTGCCCTGGAAGCCAGCCAAATGAGCGATCGCGAGGCACTAAATTTAATTTTTCTCCCCAGTTTTTCCACAGCCGAAAAAGTAACAAACCTTTCCGGTAGGGGAGTTGGTATGGATGTGGTACTCAAAAATATTGAAAAAATTAGTGGCACCATAGATGTTTATAGTCGAGTAGGCAAAGGTACAACTTTTAAGCTAAAAGTCCCTTTGACTCTAGCTATTATTCCGACATTAATTATTACTACTGGCGGCGATCGATACGCAATTCCACAAGTCAATTTACTAGAATTGCTACGATTAGAAGGAGAACAAATTAAACGCATCGAAATGTTTCATGGAACTCCCGTATATCGATTGCGAGGGCGACTGCTACCTTTGATTTATTTAAACCGAGAATTAAATATAAAATCCCCCAGTTTAACCGATTATAAAATATCCCAAATTCCCCTCGATGATGCTCTGAATATAGTTGTAGTTCAAGCTAATGACAAACCCTTTGGATTAGTAGTAGATGCCATCAACGACACTCAAGAAATCGTCGTCAAGCCTCTCGGAAAACAACTCAAATATTTATCTTGTTTTGCGGGAGCAACCATTATGGGTGACGGGAAAGTTGCTTTAATTTTGGACATTCATGGCATAGCTCAAAAAACCCACTGGAGTCAAGCCCAAGAAAAAGCTATTTTAGCAGACCAAAACAACGAGCCAAAATCTTCTGAACCACCCCAACAATTGCTAGTATTTCAGGGTCCAGATTGTCGCCGAATGGCTATTCACCTATCCGAAGTATCTCGATTGGAAGAGTTTCCTCGCCATCTTTTAGAGCGTGTCGGTAAACAGGATATGGTACAGTACCGCAACCAAATTATGCCAGTGATTTATTTGTCGGCTGTGTTTGGTAACGACGATGATTTACCTAATTCATCAACAAATGGTTTAGTCGATCGCTCAGACTCCGCAAATGATAAACTGTCCTTGATTGTGGTGTCAGTTGATTCAGGACAGCAAGTGGCTCTGGCGTGCGATCGCATTATCGATATTGTAGAACAGGCGATCGACATCAAAGGTGCAGCTACTCAAGCAGGAATTGCATATTGTGCTGTCATTCAGGATCGAGTAACTGAAATTATTGATGTCGATTCAGTAATTAGTAACAATTTATTCGGAGTGCAGCAGATGCTAGCCAGCGCCCGCTAAAGCAATTCCACTCACATCTTGCACCATTCTCAGTCAGAGACGAGAATAACTCTTCCACAAAAAATGAAAAAAGGAATAATTCAAAATGTCTGAATCAACTCTCTTGTGTACTTTTTTTGTTGACAACTTATTTCTGGGTATAGAAGTTGAAAAAGTGCAAGAAATCACCCCTTACCAAGAGATGACACCAGTGCCACTAGCACCAGCCGTAGTCGGCGGATTGATTAATTTGAGGGGTGAAATTGTCACGGCCATTGATTTGCGTCGCCGCTTCGATTTAAGCGATCGCCCAGGGGGCAAATTACCGCTAAATGCGATCGTGAGAACCGCTGATGAAACAGCTAGTTTATTAATAGATGATATTGGAGAAGTTTTAGAAGTAAACCAAAAAGATTTTGAAACCCCTCCTGATACTTTTACTAGCAAATTGCGGCCATTAATTCGAGGTGTATACAAGCTGCCGAGTCAGTTGCTGCTATTTTTAGATGTTGAGAAAGTTGTGAAAATAGGAGATAGTCAATAGTTATTAATTATTTGTTATGTATTCCCCATTACCAATTAATATGTCCATAAGTATTGCAGATTTTGATTACATTCGTAAACTCGTATACGATCGCACAGGTGTATTTCTCTCCGAAGACAAAACCTACCTAGTGGAATCGCGTTTAGGAATGTTAGCCAAAGAAACAGGGTCGAATTCTATCAGTGGCTTAGTCACAGAATTAAAACAAATCAAAGAACACCGATTTAACCCTCTTTACCAGTCCATTGTCGAAGCAATGATGACTAACGAAACTTTTTTTTTCCGAGACATCAACCCTTTTGAAGTGTTGCAGAAATTCGTAATTCCAGAATTATTAAAACAGCGACTAAACCGGGAAACTTTAAATATTTGGTGCGCGGCTTGTTCCAGTGGTCAAGAACCCTACAGTATTGCGATGCTGCTACGCGAATATTTTCCTCAGCTTGCTCACAACCAAGTCCAGATAATAGCCAGCGACATCTCTACAGCAATGTTGAAGCGAGCGCGATCGGGACGCTACCAACAGCACGAAGTCGATCGAGGTTTACCAACCCCATTTTTAGAAAAATACTTTCAGCATTGTGGCCAAGAATGGCAGATTAAAGAACAGATTCACCAGGCGATCGAATTTCGCGAACTCAATTTAACAGAACCTTTTAGAACTCTCCCTCAAATGGACATTATTTTTATGCGAAATGTCTTAATTTATTTCGATCTTAAAACCAAACAATCCATCTTAGCAAGAGTACGACAAATATTGCGCCCTAACGGTTACTTATTTCTAGGCGGAGGGGAAACAACAGTGAATCTTGACAACGCTTTTGAGCCAGTGCAATTTGAAAACGGTGTGTGTTACCGATTGAAGCGATCGAGTTGACAATCAAGCAATTAGGTTAAATGCCAACTCCCAAGGGCTGTAGCAGCGAACATTACAAGCCCTAGGCTAACTTTTTAAATCTCAAATTTAAAAATTAACATTGGATGGCCAAATAGGCAACTCATTAACCTTTTTCAGGGTTATATCTACATATTTTTTCTCACCAGCCACCTGATTTTCTCCAAAATATCCATCATCACCATCATGCTTATGAGGACCGCTCAAAGCTTCGGCATACCGATTTTCTAAACGAGCTTGATTGAATGGTGAACCCACAAAGCAGTACCAGCGACTGGGAAAAACTATACCACCAATATCCTCAATTGAGTCGCGAGAACCGCGAAAATGAAAAATGCGATCGGCATCTGCAAAACCATTTTCTCCTGAAAACACACCGCCAACCGAAACAACAGTAATTTCTGCCTTCAGCCATTGTTTAAGATAGTGAGTAGCCCCCAGAGCAACTTGTGCCCCGCCGCTAGTTCCAATTAAAATAACTTTCAAAGGTTTTTCAGGAGCCTGTGAAATCGGATATTTAGCATTCATCCGCTCAATAATTACATTGGCAATTCCTTGATTATAAGCCTGACCGTAGCGATAATCTAAAGAAATTGCAAACCGCCAAAGATTGCGAATTTTGATGAATATATCCGCCGCAATCGGCCCACTTTTTGCGTGTTCTGCAAACCGCCAAAAAGGTGCTAACAGCCTTTCTCCTCCTAAACTTTTGTTAGAAGCTGAGTAAGGAAAAATATCACCCACAGCTACACACTGCGGATGACTTTTCACTAAACTCTTGAGAAAAAATGCTTCCCCACGGGTTAATTCGTCCCCCGAAAAATCGCCTACTCCGGGCAAAAAAACAATATAACAATTGAGAGGCGAAGACTGACTTTGGTCGATATTAATATTGTTAGAAGGTAAGAGAGCCGGCGGAGTTTTTTTTAAACCCAAACTCTCGGCATTTTGACCAAGCCACCAGATAATAGTACCCACTGGCGAAACAATACCCCAGACGATCAGTATTGTACCTGCGACGAGCAACAAATTTAAACTTCCCCCACGCAGCCAGACAAGTATCCGTAAAATCAACTTCAACATTTAATAAAATTTGGTAAAATACCAATAAGTTTTCTAATTGAGGAACAATACTTGATGTATTTTTCTGTATTAGAGCCGATTCTTTAGAAAATGTCAACTATCTTCAGGAGCAGTAATCAAAAGTGAGGGGAAAAGATTCAATTGCTGGTTTAGGGGTAACGTTATGGAACGCCCTTTCTTTAAACGGCAATTTTTACGAAAATACTTCATATACTCCCAAAACTAAGCGGATAGCATTAACAATTGTAATTTTAGCAGCGTTGTCTAAGGTTCTGGGCAATGCCGTCATTTTGTTAATCAATCGAACTGAGACCCCGGTTCTATTTTTAGCTCTTTTGATAGATAGTTTGGCAGTGGTGGGAGGTTATTATTTCTGGACTTTTACTATCTCTAAAATCGGGGATTGGCTAAAACCAGGTCACGTAAATTATGGGGAATTGCTAATTCCAATCGGATTTGCCTACGCACCCCAAGTGCTGAATTTTTTAACGCTAATTCCCTTGTTGGGAGAAGGAATAGAGCGCATATTAGCTGTTTGGAGTTTGCTAGCGGTAATTGTGGGAGTTCGCCAAGGGTTAGATATTAAAACTCGCTGGGCGGTGTTAATTTGTTTGGTGGGTTGGCCGTTAATTCAAATTGCGATCGGATTTATGAAAATAATTGAACAATTGCTTTCAGTATGGTTCTAATTCATCAATAGGGAAGCACAACTTTAAACTCTGCTCCCTCTCCCGGTGCCGAGTCACAAATCAAATTTCCTCCGTGCTGATCTAGCACAATTTTATAACTGATTGACAGTCCCAAACCAGTGCCCTTACCGACTGGTTTTGTCGTAAAAAACGGATCGAAAATTCTGGCTTTCACCTCCGAATTCATACCCATACCATTATCAGTAATCTTAATCGCCACTTTATTTTTTTCTAGGACTTCAGTCGCAATCCAAATTGTCGGAGGCTGTGTCTGGTCAACTTTGCTGCCAATTCCTCGATACAAAGCATCAATAGCATTCATCAGTAAATTCATAAATACCTGATTAATTTCTCCGGCATAGCAATTCACCAAAGGCAAGTGTGCGTACTGCTTAATAACTGTTATTCCACTTAATCTTTTCTGCAAAATCATCAAGGTGCTGTCGATGCCTTCATGGATATTCACCCATTTTATTTCTGATTCATCAAGTCTGGCAAAATTTCGCAACGACAGCACAATATCGCGAACTCTCCCAGCACCTACTTTCATCGAATCAATCATTTTATAAAAATCTTGGATTAAAAAATCTAACTCTATTTCCTCACTTTTATCGACTATAGGCTGCACCGGGTCTGGGTAATATTTTTGGTATAAAAGCAATAAATCAACTAAATTTTGAAGATATCGATCGCTATAATACAAATTTCCATGAATAAAATTAATCGGATTATTAATTTCGTGAGCAATTCCCCCAACTAATTGCCCTAAACTCGACATTTTTTCACTTTGAATTAACTGTAATTGAGTGCGACTTAGTTCTTCTAAGGTGGCTTGTAACTCCTGAGTTTTTTCGACCACTCGCTTTTCCAGAACTGTATAAAAACTGGAATTTTCTAGAGATATCGCTGCTTGTGCCGACAGCATTTTCAAAACTTCTAACCTTTCCTTGGTAAAAGCACCTTTGATGAGAGTATTTTCTAAGTAAAAGATTCCTTTTAGATTGCCTTGATGAATCACGGGCAATACCAGAATAGATAGGGGTTGATGGAGGGTAAGATAAGGATCAAAATTGAATCGATCGGTTACTGTAGCATCTTCTAAAACTAAGGGTTCTCTAGTTCTTTCTACATAGTTAATCAAGGAAACTGGCAACATTCCACCTTCGGTTATTGGCAGAGATTCCAGCACGGTAACATCATGGTTATCACCGAATAATGCTACTTCTATTGCTAATTTATGACCCGTATTGGCAATAAAAATTATTTTCTGCGCTCCGGCATTTTCCCTGATAATATATAGGAGTTTTTCTAACAAACTACTGATAAAAATTTCCCCAGAAAGAGCTTGAGAGGCTTTGACAACTGTTAATATATCTAGGGATAAATTCTGATTAATCGTGGTTGTTACAGTGGTGGGACTGACATTGGGGGAGAGGATTTGTCGCGAGCGATCGACTAAATAATCATAGCGAGATTCTAAGTCTTTAACTTTGGCTATAGCTCCCCAGTTTATGTAAGCATAATAAGCTTTATCCAGATAAGATATGGCAATTATTTCCTTACCCCAAGATTGATAAAACTCTCCAGCTAATTCGTAAGCTAATGCTTCTTCTTGCAGATAACCGTTAGCAGCAGCTCCTTTAATAGCTAGGTCATAATAGTCCATTGCTTCTAGCTTATTGCCTAAGATTCGCGCTTTTTCCGCCGCCACCAAATCAAATTTATGTTGATAGTTCATGGGTGCATGGTAAGCCCAAAACTTCATTTTTATCTGATTGGATTCAACAATAGCTAAAGATTCTGTTTGATTTGGTGTCTGGGGGTAATCAGCGAGGAGAGAAAGCGAATAATAAAAATTATGTACCCCGATAGTAATCAGCCCGATCGCTCCATCTGCATATTCTACTGCTAGTTTAGCCCTAGCCACAGCCAGAGCATAATCTTTAAATAAGAACAGCATCATCACTTGAGCTACATAAGCAGCAAACAGCGACATTCGATTATTCTGTTTCCGCCACAGAGAGAGCATCGCCGTGTCATTCAATCCACGGCTAACTAAGGCTACTTGCTCTGCTGTTTCACTTCTTAAACTCAAAGTAATTACTTGCCAAATTTTAGCATAACCAATGGCAAATTCATGCTTATTTTTTACCAAGAATTGCATATATATAGCTTGTTGCTGTTCGACATATTCTAAAGGTTCTCCCACTAGAAACAAATTGATAATGTAGTGCTTAGAACTATAAATCGCCCATTCCAGATCGCCTATTTCTACACCGCTTTTCATTGCCTCTAAAAATGCAGATAGCGTATTTTTAGCAGGCTCTTGCCAAATTTTTATGTGACCATTAAACATGACGTAAACTTTGGCTTTATGTTGAATTGCATGGAATTTATCCAACAGTCTTAAAGCAATGATTCCAGCATGATATCCAGAGACAATATCACCCTTAACTCCACATAAAATCATGCCATAAAGAGTATAGGGAAAAGCAGCCAACCCAGAATGACCATTTGTCAAACAAAGATCGATCATTGTCAAGACGAGGGGCGACACAATTTCGGGTTTGGCAATATAAGCAGGAGGATAGATAGCTATTAGTATTTGCAACGCTGCTAGTTGATAGGGATCTGTCATTTCTGGCAGGTTTTCTACATCATCAATGCTCGGCAAGTTAGGAATCTCTAGGTTTTCGTCTAATAAGTTAAATCCGAGAATATTCAAAACTTTAATACCAGTTTCGACAGCTTTCAGCATCTGGCTTTGAGCTTGAAATATCTGTATTTGAAGCTGATATACTTTCAGGCGATCGAGCCGATCTTTCGCACAATTTAAAACTACTTCACCCAAAGCTGTTGCTTGCTCAAAATTAGTATTGAAACATTCTGCTTCTGCCAATTCTACATATAAATGAAGTGTCAAATCATAGTTACTAACCCAACTATCAGATGCTAATAGTGACATTGCTGCCTTAAAATATTTGACAGCAGCTTCGTAAGCATTAGCAGCTTTTGCCTTACGCCCAGCAATCAGATTTAATTCTGCCATCTCGGTTTTTTTGACAGCAACTTCCATGTTGTCAATTCCCACATTCAACTGATTAACAATCTCAAAAATATTTTCCTCTAATTTATCGTGGGGCGTGCTTTCCAAGAGCATTTTACCTATGCTCATATGGGTGGCTTTTTTGTCCCTATCGGGAATCAGAGAATAAGCTGCTTGCTGGACTCGATCGTGTAAAAATTTATAACCTACTAGGGAAGGGTTGAAGCTTAAATCAATTGCTTCTTTCCCATCGAAAAGTAAAGGAATCAGGTAGCTTTCATTTAAAGGAAGTATCAACCCCGCTTGCAAAGCCTCCCATAATTCCAACCCAGTGACTGAGATAGACTTTTTGTTAATTGTAGCCAGAACATCTAGAGTGAAATTTTCCCCTATACAAGCAGCTAATTGCAAAATATTTTGTGTAACTTTTGGTAGTTGTTGCAAGCGAGTTGCTAAGAGTTCTATTACATTTTTATCGGTAATTCCAATAGCTTGAATAGCTTCTAAGTTCCACTGCCATGCAGCCTGAGAAAAATCAAATCTTAAGAGATTTTCTTGATAAATAGCTTTGATTAACTGAGTTAAAAAAAATGGATTACCCCCGGTTTTATTCCATAGCAATCTAGCTAAATCTTGACAAAGATTTGATTTGTTTAATGTGTCAGAGATGAATCTGTTAACCTGGTCTAAATCTAGGGGATTTAATACTAAATTGTTGACATTTATTCCCTGTTCCTGAATATGTTTTACTGTTTGCATCAAAGGATGTGTCGAGTTAACTTCATTATCTCGATAGGCTCCAATTAATAACAAATATTTCGTTTCAGGATTTGTAGCCAGTAATTCAATTAATTTCAAGGTTGCTGAATCAGCCCACTGCAAGTCATCGAGAAATATGACTAATGGATGTTCTTTCCGTGCAAATACATTAATTAAATCTTTGAATAACCTATGAAAGCGATTTTGTGCTTCTTTTGGGGCAAGTTCAGGAACTGGTGGCTGTTTACCAATCAGCAATTCTAGTTCAGGAATTACGTCAATAATTACTTGTGCTGAATCACCGAGTGCAGCTAAAAGTTTATGTTTCCAGGTTTGTACATTTTTGCTACTTTCTGTAAGTAACTGCTGGGTCAAAGATTGAAAAGCTTGAATTAAGGATGCGTAAGGTGTATTCTGCTGGAATTGGTCAAATTTACCGGAAATAAAATAGCCCCGCTGTCGGGTAATAGGTTTATGAATTTCTTTAACTGTTGCTGATTTGCCGATACCTGAATAACCAGATACTAGCATCAGTTCGACTTGGGAATGGGAAGAATTTTCATCTACGGGATTAGCTATCCGTTCAAAGGCGGCTAATAATTCGCTTACTTGTTTTTCCCGTCCGTACAATTTTTGGGGAATCAATAACTGACTTAATATATCTAATTTACCTGGGCAGAAATCAGTAATTTCTCCCTGCTTTATTAATTGATTTAAACAATTTTCTAAATCTGCTAATAATCCGGTAGCGCTTTGATACCTGTCTTCGGCATTCTTTGCGATCAATTTCATGACTATTTGGGAAATAGTCGGCGGAATGTCTGGATTTATTTGATCGGGTAAAATGGCTTGAGAGGCTATGTGACTGTAAACTATTTCTAAGGGGTCGTTGGTGGGAAAGGGTAATTCACCCGTTAGCATTTCATAGATGGTAACTCCTAGGGAATAGAAGTCGGTGCGGTAGTCTAGAAATCGGTTCATTCTCCCAGTTTGTTCGGGAGACATATAAGCAAAAGTACCGATGGTGGAGTTAAAATTATTGATTTGGGGATTTTCTTTGGGCAATTGCGAAGCAATACCGAAATCGGTTAATTTAATCACTCCTGTTTGAGAGTTGATAATAATGTTGCTGGGTTTGATATCTTTATGAATAATATTTTGAAGATGCAGGTATTCTAAGCTGTGGGCGATCGCGATCGCAATCTTCAGACAAGTAATGAGTTGGAGTTTTTGTCTGGACATTAGTCGATCGACTGATTCGCCACCAAAATCTTCTAAAAGCAAGCCCAAGCGGTTGTTATAACTTTTCAGGCTCAGGACTTTCACTAGACTAGGATGGTCTAAGTTTTCCCGAATCCGGTACTCATGCTTGATGCGAGTAATGGCATCGAGGGTAGGATATTCTCCTTTTAGGATCTTGAGTATGGTTGTTTGCTGCTGGTGAGGAATATTCCCTCGGTAAATAATGGTTTCTATACCTTCGTACAAAGTAGAATGGATTTGGTATTGTGAGCGAAAGGGCATGGGCTTTTCCAAATAACTCAGTGGATTAGAGATTTATACTTGACATAGCCATCATGGCATGGCTAAGTGAAAACCCGGATAATTTGATAGGTCTAGCTGGTGACACCGAAAGGATTCCGATATAGAATATTGGTAAGTATGTAATTTTTCTGAGATTCCTTTTAATTAATATCCCAACTAAGTAGCGGACGGCAACCACTCCCCTACTATTCGGCTCTCCTCACTGTCGGCACATCCTCAGCAGCGATACATTATATTGAAGTAAATACACAAAAATTTACATATATAATTTGTGTATTACTCAAAATCGCTCCTCACCAGCAGCGATACAGCCCTAGCCAAGTTAGTAGGATGGGAAAATATGTTTGAACGCTTTACAGAACAAGCCATTAAAGCAATAATGCTAGCCCAAGAGGAAGCGCGCCGCCTGGGCCACAATTTTGTGGGTACTGAGCAAATCCTCCTGGGACTCGTGGGCGAAGGCACTGGCATCGCTGCAAAAGTATTACTAGAAATGGGCCTCAACTTGAAAGAGGCGCGCAATGAAATCGAAAATATCATCGGCAGAGGTTCCGGCTTCCTACCCCCTGAAATTCCGTTTACACCTCGCGTGAAGCGGATTTTTGAGACAGCGCTGAATGAAGCGCGGCAGCTAGGGCACAATTACATCGGCACCGAACATATTTTACTGGGACTGATCCAAGACGATGAAGGTGTGGCGGCAAAAGTGCTGCAAAACTTGGGGATCGATCGCGCCAGAGTCCGCACCCAGGTAATTCGTGCCGTAGGAGAAGTGGCTGCGGTATCGGGAGGCCGTCAAAATACCGATCGCAAAATCCCGACTCTAGAAGAATTCGGCACAAACCTCACCAAGTTAGCAGCCGAAGGTAAACTAGATCCAGTCGTGGGTCGCGAAAACGAAATCGAGCGCGTCATTCAAGTGCTAGGCCGCCGCACGAAGAATAACCCCGTGCTAGTCGGCGAACCGGGAGTAGGCAAAACAGCCCTCGCCGAAGGACTCGCCCAGCGGATTGTCAACAGAAACGTCCCGGAAATTTTGGAAGACAAACAAGTAATCAGCCTCGATATGGGTTCGCTGATTGCAGGGACAAAATTCCGTGGCGAATTTGAAGAACGCCTGACCAAAATCATGGCGGAAATTCGAGCAGCAGGCAACATCATTTTGGTAATTGACGAAATTCATACCTTAGTGGGTGCAGGGGCAATTCAAGGCAGTATGGATGCCTCCAATATGCTCAAACCTGCCCTAGCCAGAGGGGAATTGCAGTGTGTAGGTGCCACTACCCTAGACGAATATCGCAAATACATTGAGCGCGATGCAGCCTTAGAAAGGCGGTTCCAACCGATTAAAGTTGGCGAACCGAGTGTGGCGGAAACGATCGAAATATTGTATGGTTTGCGATCGGCTTACGAACAGCATCACAAACTGACAATTTCTGATGCAGCTTTAGAAGCAGCAGCTACATTGTCAGACAGGTACATTAACGATCGATTTTTGCCAGACAAGGCGATCGACTTAATTGACGAAGCAGGTTCCCGCGTCCATGTGCTGAATTCCCAAACTCCGCCAGAAGTCAAAGAGCTCAAAAAGCAACTGCCGGCTGTCAGCAAAGAGAAGGATATCGCTGTTCGGGAACAAGACTTCGAGAAAGCCAGCAAATTGCGCGATCGTGAATTAGAAATTGAAGCCGAAATCGCCGAAGCCACGATCAACAAAAGCCAGGTAAGAATCTCTCCCGTCGTTACCGAAGAAGACATCGCCCACATCGTCGCCAATTGGACAGGAGTACCAGTCAGCAAACTGACAGAATCCGAATCAGAATTGCTGCTGCACATGGAAGAAACTTTGCACCAGCGCTTAATCGGTCAAGAAGAAGCTGTCACCGCAGTTTCTAAGGCCATCCGTCGCGCACGGGTAGGGTTAAAAAATCCCAATCGCCCGATCGCCAGTTTCATCTTTTCCGGCCCCACAGGCGTCGGTAAAACGGAACTAACAAAAGCTTTAGCAGCTTATTTCTTCGGTTCCGAAGAAGCGATGATTCGGTTAGATATGTCCGAGTATATGGAACGCCACACGGTTTCCAAACTGATCGGTTCACCTCCGGGTTACGTCGGCTACGACGAAGGCGGCCAACTCACAGAAGCAGTCCGTCGCCGTCCTTACACGGTAGTCTTATTCGACGAAATCGAAAAAGCCCACCCCGATGTCTTCAACATGATGCTGCAAATCTTAGAAGACGGCCGCCTGACTGATGCCAAAGGTCGGACAGTAGACTTCAAGAATACCCTGCTGATTATGACCTCAAACATCGGTTCTAAAGTGATAGAAAAAGGTGGCGGCGGCCTCGGTTTTGACTTTGCTGAAGATGCAGCCGATGGTCAATACAACCGAGTTCGGAATTTGGTAAATGAGGAACTGAAACAGTTTTTCCGTCCAGAATTTCTCAACCGCTTGGATGAAATTATCGTCTTCCGCCAGTTGAACAAACAAGAAGTCAAGCAGATTGCTGACATCATGTTGCAGCAACTTTTCAGCCGATTAACCGAACAGGAAATTACCTTGTCTGTCACAGAAGCGTTCAAGGAACTGTTAGTTAAAGAAGGCTACAACCCCAGTTATGGTGCCCGACCCTTACGGCGCGCAATTATGCGATTGCTGGAAGATGTACTGGCTGAGGAAATGTTGTCTGGTAGGCTAAAAGAAGGCCAAAGTGCGATCGTAGATGTCGATGAAAACGGTGTAGTGAAGGTATTACCCGGTGACTCATCGGAACCCAAATTACCTGAACTCGCTTTCAGCGTTTAATCGAGAGTCCTGTAATATAGGACACAGCACTGCTGTGTCCCTACCCAATAGAGATATTGGGTAGGGACACAGCATTATTTTTGATCTAGTTTCCGCTTGTATCGAAATGATATCAAATCCGTTGACATCGGAATTATTATTTCTCTCTACTCTTTCTCTGTGTCCTCTGTATTCTCTGTGGTTAAATCATTCCGATACAACGGTCAACGATATGATATAAAATCCTCTCTTCATCGTCCTGTATTAAACTCTCTCTTCTCTTCCTTCGCGTCCTTAGCGCCTTCGCGGTTAAATCATTCCGATACAACGGTCAACGATATGATTTAACCGCTAAGGACGCAGAGGAAGCAGAGTACGGGGAGAGATTTAATTCTGATGCCAACAACGAATTGGATTAGACTTAATATTGAGGCACTGAGGGGTCTACTTCTTGACTCCAAGCCGTAATTCCGCCCTTAACATTAATCCCCTCAATACCAGCTTCCTTCAAAATACCCAAAGCCTTCGCCGAACGCCCGCCCATTTTGCAATGTGCAATCAATCGGTGGCCATTCAACAATTCCTTGACTTTCTCAACACCATTGCCGTTTTCAATATCCGGTAAAGGTACTAATACTGACCCAGGAATTTGAGCAATTTGATACTCGTTAGGATTCCGAACATCCAGCAGCAGAAAATCCTTCGCACCGCTATCGATTAACTGCTTAAGTTCCGTGACAGTCATCTCAGAAACTTGTATTTTTGCTTCGTCTGCTTTGGCTTGAGGAATACCGCAGAATTGTTCGTAATCGATTAATTTTTCAATTACTGGGCGCACTGGATTTGGTCGCAGTTTTAACTGCCGGAATGTCATGTCTAAGGCATTGTACAGCAACAGTCTGCCGCTCAAAGTAGTGCCTTGACCCAAGATAATTTTGATTGCTTCAGTGGCTTGAATGCAGCCAATAACTCCTGGTAATACGCCTAAAACGCCACCTTCAGCACAGGAAGGTACCATCCCCGGCGGTGGGGGTTCTGGGTACAAATCTCGGTAATTGGGGCCACCTTCGTAGTTGAAAACTGTTGCTTGGCCTTCAAATCGGAAGATGGAACCATAGACGTTGGGCTTGTTTAAAAGCACCGAAACGTCGTTCATCAAGTAGCGAGTTTGGAAGTTGTCTGTGCCATCGATAATGATGTCATAGGGTGTCGCAATGGCGATCGCATTTTCGGAACTAACGCGAGTTTCGTACAAATCAACTTGACACAAAGGATTGATTTCTAAAATCCGATTTTTAGCCGATTCAATCTTGGGTTTTCCTATCCAAGATGTGCCGTGAATTACCTGCCGCTGCAAGTTGGAAGTGTCAACAACATCAAAGTCTACAATACCAATGCGACCAATCCCTGCCGCTGCTAAATACAGCAGCAGTGGGGAACCGAGTCCTCCTGTCCCGATACAGAGTACGCTGGCAGCTTTGAGACGCTTCTGCCCGTCCAATCCAACTTCTGGCAGGATTAGGTGGCGAGAGTAGCGTTCGTATTCTTCTTTGTTGAGCTGGATCTCGTCCAGATTAGGATTTAGCATGATATTCTGTGTAGCGCCGATTTTGAATTATATCCTATCTAAATCTTTCGCAGTTTGGCATCTTTGTGATTTTTAGTAATTATTTCTTAATCTACTGTGAGGATTTCCTCGGCTTGAAATTTGTTTTCTGTGTCTAAAGTCCAACTGCGGACATCTTCACCACTGCCTTGTGGAACGGAC
This sequence comes from Microcoleus sp. EPA2, assembly GCA_020882975.1. Lineage (GTDB taxonomy): Bacteria > Cyanobacteriota > Cyanobacteriia > Cyanobacteriales > Microcoleaceae > Microcoleus. The sequence goes on from JAHRFD010000011.1 coordinate 26,932, forward strand.
ACAATGACGTAGGAGTATTGCGGCCAGGCGAGGGTGCGATCGCACTCTGAGGGTACTGCCTGACCATCTGGGTGAGAATGGTAGATGCCGATAATGTCTAAATTGCGATCGCGCCCCTCTTTCATTCCCTCCAGCATATCTTGTGGTGATATAGCATATCTGCGTTTTTTTGTCAATATTTTTGCTTCTGAGCAATTATCTTCAGTTTCCGAACTCCAAGCATTTTTGGTAGGCCAAACTGCTACCAAGGTTTTAACATTGCCAGCGATCGTACCTAACAACAAACCGCAGCACTCTTCAGGGTAGGTGTTTTCGGCGTGGCTGCGGATAGATAATAGGTGAGTCTGGGAAAGTGCGATCGATTGCATTGGTGATTAGTTATTGGTTAAATAAGTTTAGCTACTTAGCTGTTTGCAAAAAAGTTCTATAAGCAATGATAGCTTCAGTCTGATTGACAGAGCCGACATATTGACCCAATACAGATAAGTCCAACTCTGGCAAAAATTCACTCCTTGAAATTAACTCATAACCTTCTTCTCGCAAAACGTATCAGAAAGTTGCTTATATTGTTCCCAAGTCACCTCATATAAAATGACGCGCTGTTGAGCGGCAGGAACCAGAGTTTCTGGATCTAAAAGTAGCATAATTAATTACCTGCAATTAAGATATATAAACTTGAGATTTTTCGATATTTCTCAACCTTCCTCTCTGTGTCCTCTGCGCCCTCTGTGGTTAGTAAAAAAAGTCCCTATAAAACTTTAACGAACCGCGAAGACGCTTATGACACAAAGGAAGAAAAGAGTCAATTAAATCAAGTGGGAGTTTGCTGTAACTCTGGCCGCTCATCGGCGACTATCGCACCTTCAACAGGACACACCTGCAAACAAATACCGCAGTCAATGCAGGTATCAAAATCAATCCAAAACCAATCTGTACCCTTGACATTTTTGCCATCGCCAGGTTGGATGCAAGCAACCGGACAAGCGCCGACGCAATCAGCAACCCCTTCGCAAATATTCGTAACGATAGTATGTGACACAGTGTTCTCCGCGATCGTACCGGGTTTTTTAGGTTGATAGTCCGTCCAGGACTGAGCTATTAATTTACCATTTCAATTGTCGGGAATCCTTCGGCATTCACCCAGGCAATTTGAGCAATGCGTCGATCGCGCGCATATTCCCGCACCCCCTCCACAGTCTCCCGACTCTCCAAATCCATTTCTACTCGAACTACATCGCTAGACTCTCGAAGTTTTCGAGCATAAACAAAAGCCGCAGCCTCGGCATCTGAGGTTTGAGGCACAACCAAAAAGTCACTGGCTGGGGTCTCCTGCGCCAATTGACCCTCAGTTAATAAAATTTGGTGCAAATCTTCAATATTCAAACAAAACCCAATTCCAGGGTGATTTTGCCTTTTAGGATCGAACAATCCCAAGAGGCGATCGTACCTTCCCCCTTGTCCCAACACTCGCTGTCCCGTCTGGGGACTGCTGACAACTTCAAACACAATTCCCGTGTAGTAGTCAAAGGTTTGAATTAAACTCAAGTCCAGGTGGATATGCGATTTCAGATTCGGGATTTTAGATTGACATTGGTATAGCAATTCGATCGCCGATTTCAGATTATTTAAGGCTGCTTGTTGTGGCTCATCTAAATCGAGCTTTGCCACCACAGGAAACACATCTTCTGGGCGGCCCCGCAAGTCAAATAATAGTAGAGCTCTTTCTCGCAATTCCGTAGACAGTGGTAAATTTTCCAAGCCTACTCGATCGAGATTGGCGATCGCCCCCCGAACTTGGGAGCGCACATTTGGCGGAAACGGTTCCAACAAACTAGCAGTTAAACCCGCTTCTCCCAGCACCAAATGCCAGTCATCAATTTCTAAACCCTGCAAGCACTCAGATAGCAGTAGTAGCACTTCCGCATCAGCCATCGTCCCCCCGGAGCCTAGCAACTCTACCCCTGCTTGATAGAACTCCTGCTGCCCCCCAGAGCCTGTATCGGGGCCTTTGCGGAACACATTAGCGTTGTAATACAGACGCTGAGGCTGCCAGGGAGTCCCGGCCATCCGCATCACAGCAGCGCGGGCGATGGAAGCAGTCAATTCTGGACGCAAGCCTAGTTCTCCATCGACGGCATCTTGCAATTGAATCAAGGTCGATCGGTCGATCGCCCCTCCAGCCATCAATGTCTCCAGCCTTTCTAGAGTCGAAGTAATAATCCGGTGATAGCCCCAGCGATGAAAAACTTGCTGCAAACGGCGTTCGATCGAAATTTTTTGAGCTACGTCAAGGGGCAATAAATCTCTTGCGCCCGATGGGGGTTGGTGAACCATATCAATTTGGGATTTTAGATTGGGGATTTTCGATGCAGCTACAAACTTAGCTTGAGGGGACGATGTTAAAGTCGAACCAGACCAGTTTAGCATTCGACTTTAACCAATTCAACTATCACCAAGTCTAATTTTTTTGCCTCCGTCTCATCATTTCTTCTTCCCCCCACCAAATAGATTGGAAAAACTAGCAAAAAAGCCACCTTGCTTATCCTGACCCTTTTTAGCTTTCGTCGCGGAAGCTGGCTGTTCCAGCTTTTTCTTGACTTCCAAAGCCATCGGTTCTTCTGGATTAGATACCAAAGCTTTTTGCACCTCCAGCTTAGCCATTGTTCCTTGACCTTGCATCAAATAACACATTGCCAACATAGCGTGACACTTGCTATTTTTCGGTTCGCGCTTTTGAGCTTCCCTCAACTCCAAAATTGCTTTGGCGTAATTTTTGCTATCCATGAACCCCTGAGCACGGCGACAATTTTGTTCCACCAGGGAATCTTTTTTGGGTGGCTGTGGAGGAACAACCGGAGTCGGAGGTACTACTTTTAATTCTTTTTTCTTTGGCTCGTCCGGTTTCGGAGTTACCACCCCGGTTGGAATCATGACGTTTTCTTTTCGCAGCAGGTAAACCAGATTGAGTTCGCTCATTTGATTGATGACCTCTAGGGCTTGCTCAACGGATTCGTATTGGTTGTCCGCCAGTTTGCTCATTGCGGTTTTGTAAGTTTCTTCCCAATTTCCCGCCCTGGCTAACTGTTTGGCTTCTGCGCTTTCGATTTGCTGTTTCTCTTTTTCTTTCGTGGCCCGCTTGCTGATAGCCGTTAGTAGCAAATTATATTCTTTGCGATCGCTTTCCTTGGAGAATTTGTTGTAAGCAGGATTGACCACTTTTGACAAAAACTGATTAGCCCAATCTTTATCAGCTTGATTTTCAAAAGGGCAAGTATCCGAGTGCAAGCGGCGGACTATTTTCATGTAGCGCTTGCGGATGTCGTTAAACTCAGCATCTAAGGGAACTCCCAAAATTGCGTGCTGATCTGTAAAGTCAAACTTAAACAGCCCTTTTGTCATTTCAAAAGACATAAATATTACTCTCCTTTCCCAGGCTTGTGACGATGCTTTATTCTTTAATGTAGCTTCTGTTAAGGGGTTATGACCCCCGTACTAATGCTTAGCCCTCGGCTCCGGGCGGCTACCCCCAAGACGATAAAGGGGGTGTTTTGAGCAATGCGTCGCTGAGTTCAGCATGAATCTTACCGTTTGTCGCCAAAACTCGACCAGAGTTAATCTCAAAGGGACTCTCGTCATAGGCTGTAACTTTACCTCCAGCTTCCGAGACAATGACTACGCCGGCGGCTACATCCCAAGGAGACAGTCCCCGTTCCCAGTATCCATCTAAGCGGCCGCAGGCGACGTGAGCTAGGTCGAGAGCTGCTGAGCCACTGCGTCGCACTCCTTGGGTGAGGTGGGTGAGATGACAGAATTCGGCATAGTTATTATCGGCTGTTTCTCGTCGATCGTAAGCAAAGCCAGTAACTAACAAACTTTTGGTCAATATAGAGGTTTGGGAAACGGAGATCGCCCGTCGATTGCGGGTAGCACCCAATCCTTTGGCAGCCCGAAACAATTCGTTATGAAATGGATCGAAAATTACCCCAATTTGTGGTAATCCTTCAATTAAAAGTCCGATCGACACACAGGCAAAGGGATATTGGTGGGCATAATTAGTTGTACCGTCCAAAGGGTCGATCGCCCACAAATATTTGCTACTGGCATCCCCTAATTTACCCGATTCTTCAGCAAGTATCCCGTGGTCTGGTACATGGCGACCCAGAATTTCTAAAATCACCGCTTCGGAGGCTTTGTCGGCTTCTGTGACTAAATCTCCCGATCGACCTTTTTCTTGAATTTCTTCTAATTTTCCGCAGAAAGATTGCAGAACCGAACCAGCAGCGAGGGCAGCTTCGGTGGCTATTTCTAATAAGTCTTGAATTTTATTAGTCATTGGTTATTTGTTATTTGTTATTTGTTATTTGTTATTGGTTATTTTGCTGGCGAAATTCTCCTGGAGTTTGACGCAGTGGCTGTTGAGGATTCCAAATCCCTTTACCCATTATTCTTGCCCATTCTTGAGCATTGACAAGTCGCTGCTGGTATTTCTTGTTAGGCGATCGCACCGTTGCCAAAGCGTAACCTTCTTTAACTAGCCGTTCATTCACCAACACTCCATCCTCCCACAAATAGGCTAAGAAGCGATCGAACCTATCTTTGTCCTCAACATCTAATTCTAACAACACCTGTTTCCCACCAATAAGCTGTTCCAGTTGGTTTTTGGCTGCTTCTCCCCAAGGCTGTTGCTTTAAATCCGGTGCCTCAATCCCAATCAGCCTAACTTGTTCTAACAGCGCAATTTTGTCTGCGGTACGGACAATTTCGATAGTTTGTCCGCTGACAGTCCGTTGTACTTTCACGAAAGTTCCTGTGGGAATTTCTGGTTTTTGGCAGCTAACTAACAACCAACAAAGGGCGATCGATAATAATCGATGCACAAACTTGCGCCATTGGGCACTTATGCCCAGCCGAGCCTCCGCATTAGTCCTTGCGTACTTGTACCCAGCGTAGCCAAAACCTAGGAGATGAAGAATGAAACTTGGCATTTTGCATATTCCCCTCGGCATTGCGCTCACTCTTCATCTAATGGCAAAGCCACACGCACTTTACCTTTCCCGAAGTAGCGCCCAAATTGAAGTTCATATACTTCATCTTCATCTTGCGTCTCTACTTCCATGTTGGAACGAGGATAACTGACACACAGCAAAGCATAACCCTCTTTTTGCAGTTCCACCGAAAGTCCCATGGCTTCTGGTTGGTGCAGTTCCCCAGACTTAACGCGGACAGCACAGGCGGTACAGGCACCGTTTCGGCAAGAATATGGTAAATCTACTCCTTGGTTTTCCACATTTTGGAGGATGTAACGGTCTTCGGGTACTTGCACGGTGTGGCACGACCCTGTTTGTCTGTTGTGAATTGTAATTGTGTAAGAGCGAGTCATAGAATTTTAGATTTTAGATTTGGGATTTTAGATCTGAGTTGGGAGACCAAATTCTTGATATGAATCGGTTTGCGACATCTGGAAGCAGAATTTGCCCTACTTGTTTTACGCCCTATCCACATTAAACAATAAATTTATGCCATTAGGCCTTGCCAAATCAGATTTCTTCTGCTAAGGTAGTAAAACTGTGGCTAAAAAAACAAAGTTCAGCTTTGGAGAGGTGGCCGAGTGGTTGAAGGCGCAGCACTGGAAATGCTGTTTGGGGGTGACTTCAACGAGGGTTCGAATCCCTCCCTCTCCGTTGGATCTTGTCATACAAGCTTTACAGCAAAACGGCTTAGTTAGATATCTAACTAAGCCGTTTGTTTTTGGCATGGAGGATGCTAGCGTTCGATCTCAATGGGAGCATCCTTTTTTTTGCAAATATATGCTCCAACATTGGGATGCACCCATCTCAATCTTTATTCCCCTGAAAAATACCGAAATTGATATTACCTGAGAATGACACCCGCACGCCCTAGCCCCTAAAAAAAAGAGAAGATAGAAGAAATCAAATATTGCCTCAAGAAGCCTTCTTTTTAGGAGCCACTATCCGTTCGACACTCATAGCAGCCACGCTCAATGTCACCACAGCCATACCGAGAATTGCTACAGGCTTTAACTTCTCATTAATGATCAGAAATCCTAAAAGCGCCGTCATCGCAGGTCCTAAAGTACCAATTACTGATGCTAAAGCAGCCCCGGCAAATCGGATGGCAAAATTATTTAAAAGATAGCTAAACAGCGTCAGCACACCTAAAATTACACCCCCAACAATCAAACCAGGCCAGACATTTTGATCGATACTAGGAGCCAAATTTTCTGACAGTGGCACCCACAAGCTCAGGGCAGAAAATACAAAAATCGCGGCAAAATTGACTAAACTAAAAGGAATTGGGTGCAGTTTGCCAGCGGCCATTTGCGTCAGCAATACGTAGCCGGCAAAAGTAATCCCTGAACAAACTGCGGCTGTCACTCCCACTGCCACATTGCCACCGCCGGGAGCCGGAGTGGTAAAACTGGGCCACCCAGCTAAAATCAAGCCTGCGGTAATACCGCAAATCGCTAACAATCCGACTGTGCTGGGGCGTGAACCAAATAAGATCCAAGAGCCGAGTACCGTGACGATCGGATAAATAAAGAAAATCGTAATCGCAATTCCCGCCGGAATATTGCCGATCGCCAAATAAATCAAAACCTGAGACAAAAACAGAAAAAATGCGCTTCCTAAAACCTTACTCCACAAAGCTCGATCGCCAGACTGGAACAACCGCCTAATATCTTTCCAGACAGAAGGATAAAGAAATGTCGCCAACACAGGCATCAAAGCCATCACCACGATCAACCGCATCAATAAAATCAACAGAGAATTTCCAAAACCAGGAGTCACAACCCCAGGCACTTCAAACCAGCCGAAAATCATCCTAGGATTGCTGCTTTTAATCAGAATTCTCAAACTAACATTAAATATCGACAATACCACCGCTGAAGACAAAGCCAACACCAAACCGATCTGCATTTGAGAAGGTGCTTTAGCCACGGCTGCTGTCGGCTGCACCGGATGGGGCCGTGGAACTGCTTCGTGGCTATCAGCAGGTACAGCAGGCATAATTTGTGGACGGACAGAATTAGTTAATTCCTCTGGATAAGAATCTTCTGCATCAAAAGGATTGTCAAGATATGCTTCTTCTTCTTCAAGTTCTTCCCTGATGCGGTTTACCAGATTCTGCAATAACTCTTCGCCTTGTCGCTCCAAGGTTTGCATATTGTTTAGCCGCACCGACAATTCACTTTCATAGCTGCTCAAATCTTGTTGCAGCATCTGAAAACTGCGATCGATCCGCTCGTCTAGCGCCGCCAATAACTCAGAAGCGCGTTCATCATAGTTGTTTGGTGGCATGGGTATGGGGAACTCGCCACTGGGAATAGGACTACTGAGAGAATGTCCCGAATTAACACTGAGTTCATTAAACCGCTGCACTAACAAATCTTGGAGATTGTGAGCCAAAACTTGAGCCAACTGTTTGAGCCACAACTGCTGCTGATGAATATATCGCCCAGACAAAGATTCCATTTGCTGAGACTGCAATTTACGATATTGCTGTCTCAGGCTTTCAATATCCTGGATCAAGTGATTTTTTTCACTTTGGAGCCGTGTAATATCCTGATTTAACTGGCCCTTAACATTTTCATGCAAAGCGTCCAGCTCCTGAATCACGGAGTTAAGGACTTGTTCAGCCGATTTAGCATCCTCTGGATCGCCTGCGGAGTATTTGTTCTCTTGCACCATTATTAACGTATAACCTCTAATTTAAACTGTACGTTCGTTCAGTATTCTGAACTATCTTGGTAAATTAGTTGACAATTTTCAGTCACTTTATCTAAAAGACGGCTGACACTATAGTAGTTGCTAAGTTGGAGAGTAAAAAAATGCGTGAAACTGAGCTATCCCGGAGGGAATTGCCCGAAGAACACTTTGTGCAATTAGAAATTATACTACAACGCCATGCTGAAGCACTCGAAGCCGAAGTCAGAGCTTTGCAAACCGCAGATGAAACCGCACAGTGGTGTCCTGAGTGGAAGCGTTACTATAACTGGCGTTTCGCTAAAATTTTTGCCTCTGTAAAGATTTTTCGCAACTGGGGTGCAGATGCTGCCGCTTGGCAACTGCTGCCACTGCGACAGTATCCCAATCGAGGCAATCAGAAGGATTAGTTCGCTGTCAGTTGACGTATCCCAATGCCCTCTAGTCCATGACTATTTTATTGAGTTGGCTAGTTTTTCTATTTCAGTACAATCCATTGAACGATACTGAAAATTCCAGCAGCCAAACCTGCGGCAATGGGAATTGTGACTAACCAAGCCGAACCAATAGACCGCAAAGTTTGCCAACGTACAGATTTCCAACTATTGACAAGTCCCACTCCGACAACTGCACCTACTAAAGCATGGGAGGTGGAAACAGGCAACCCCAAGCGGGATGCTAACAATACAGTAGCAGCCGTGGCTAATTCTGCACAAAATCCGCCACTTGGTTGCAATTGGATGATGCCCTCGCCCACTGTGGCAATCACATTTTCGCCCCAAAGGGCCAAACCGATGACTATTCCGACACCTCCGAGGACTAAAATCCACAGGGGAACAGTGAAATCATTCAGAGGAAAGGAACCTGTGCGACGGATATAGACGATCGCAGCTAAGGGCGCAATGGCATTACCTACATCATTGGAACCGTGGGCAAAGGCCACAAAACAGGCACTGAGCGCTTGAAATCTGGCCATTTGTTGCTCGATGAGAGAGAGAGAAAGGGGAGTTCCCTCTTGTTTCCCCCCAAGGGGAGTTCCCTCTTGATTCCCCCCAAGGGGAGTTCCCTCTTGTTTCCCCCCAAGGGGAGTTCCCTCTTGTTTCCCCCCAAGGGGGGGGTAGGGGGGGGTTCCTTCTTGATTCCCCTCAACGGGGGTTCCTGCGGATGCTAATTTTTGCCAGCTAGTTTGGGTAAGGGCCATAGTTGCGATCGCCCCAAGGCCAATCGTCACATCCTGTACTGGAATATTCCAGCCAAATCTGTGGTGGATTTGGGCCAAAATTCCTGTCTGCACAAATACCACATCAACAACTGACGGCAATACAATAATCCCAAATATGCTCAACATTGCTGTACTCAGCCAAGGTATCCATTCGCGCATTCGAGCCAGAGGGTCGGGTCGCTCGAGAATCGAATACTTGACTAAACTGTAAAATATGGCGGCTAAAGTACCACTGGCGAATGGTGTCGCCAGCCAAGTTAGGGAAATAGTGCCGATAGTTAGCCAGTCAACAGCACCAAGGCCCGCAGCTACCCAGCTAAAACCGGCGATCGCACCTACCACCGCATGAGATGAAGAAACTGGTAAACCCATACGGGTAGCGATTTGCAGCCATAAACCACAAGCTGCTAGCACTGACACCATCCCGATTAAAAATACTTGGGGTTCCTTGGCAAAGACTTCTGCATTTACTACTCCCGTTGCCAGAGTTTCGGAAACTCCTTTGCCGAAAAGCACCGCCCCTGTAAATTCCAGTATCCCAGCCACAATTATTGCCTGCCTCAGCGTTAGGGCCTTTGAGCCTACCGATGTTCCCATGGAGTTAGCGACATCGTTAGCACCCAAATTGGCCGCGACGTACAAAGCTAGTGCTGCGATCGCCAACAACGGTATAATTTCGCTCACAGAAATATTTAACATAAAGTTTTTTTGACATAAAACAGGCAGTTCGATATATGATAAGGGATTGTGAGTTTTGGAAAATCTTATGAAAGGCGCAGAAATAATCCGCTCCCTGGAGATGGAAGAAATAGATAGAGTCAAGGTAGAACTCAGCAAAGTGCTCCCCGAAATTTACGTCGGCGACACAGTGCGAGTCGGGGTGAAAATTAAAGAGGGCAATAAAGAGCGGGTTCAGCCCTACGAAGGCACTGTGATTGCCATGCGTAACGGCGGAATTAATGAAACTATTACTGTGCGCCGTGTATTTCAGGGTGTGGGTGTAGAACGGGTGTTTTTGATTCACTCGCCCCGGATTGCGACCATCCAAGTGATGCGACGCGGGAAAGTCCGCAGAGCCAAGCTGTACTACCTGCGCGATCGGGTGGGCAAAGCTACCCGCGTCAAACAGCGGTTCGATCGCTCTCTTTAGGAATGCACTCAGGCTATTCCCCATTCAGAAATTGGAAATTCTCAAAATTTCAAAAAAAGTTTCCAATTTACGAGCGCACTGTGTTAGAATAAAATTCTAGAGGTTAAGCAAATATTCGCCACCTCACCTGTGCGCTCTTAGTTCAGTTGGTAGAACGCAGGTCTCCAAAACCTGATGTCGGGGGTTCAAGTCCTCCAGGGCGCGCTGAATCACCAAAACTTAAATTCTGCCCGAAAGCGCCCGGATTATTAGCTGGTAACAGCGGAAATCTCAAGCTTTTGGGTAGAATTAATTTTTGTGGGCGGTTCGCAAAAATCAGGACTTGCAGCAATGCAAATAGGGTAGGGCAGACCCGAATTAACGCTTGGGGAGAATCCCACCTCTAGTCTAGATGACGGCACGACTCTAGGTTAAGTGGTTTCCTAGAACCAAGAATCCCCGCGCCTGATGGTCGGGGAGTGTCAAGCTCAGATAGATTTGGCTTGTCAAGTGGTTGCTTTAGATTTGAGATGGAAATTGGGCTAAGTGGTTAGTGTCAAAAAATCTGAGACCCGATCGCCACTGACACAATCTAAAATCTAAAATCTAAAATCTGAAATCGCAAGGGGGATTCAATTGTGGCAAAAAAAGACGAAGCTCAAGAAACTCAAGAAATAACCGCACCTGGGTTTGACCCTGCGGGTTTTTTTAAGGAAACAAGAGAAGAACTCGATAAGGTGGTTTGGCCGAGTCGCCAGCAGCTAATCAGCGAGTCTTTGGCAGTGCTTTTGATGGTAATCCTCTCAGCAAGCCTGATCTACTTGGTGGATAACTTCTTTAACTGGGGCGCAGCAAAGGTGTTTGGACCATGACTTTTGCATCAGAAGAATCTGAATATTCCACAGAAACCACCGCAGAAAAAGGCTCGCCAGAAGTGCCGGCGGTCGTGGCTCGCTGGTATGCTGTTCAGGTTGCTTCCGGCTGCGAAAAGCGGGTGAAGGCAAACTTACAGCAGCGGATTCAAACTTTGGATGTTGCAGATCGCATTGTTCAAGTAGAAATTCCGCAAACTCCGGCGATTAAAGTTGGTAAAGACGGTTCCAGACGTCAGTCAGACGAAAAAATCTTTCCCGGCTATGTACTCATCCGTATGTTTATGGACGAGGATACATGGCAGGTGATCAAAAATACCCCGAACGTAATTAACTTTGTCGGGGCAGAGCAGAAACGCCGCTACGGGCGCGGCAGGGGTCACGTCAAACCGCTACCTCTGAGTCACTCAGAAGTAGAACGGATCTTCAGAAATGCTCAGGAATCAGAACCAGTTGTCAAAGTATCGATGGCAACAGGAGACCACGTTGTGGTACTTTCCGGGCCATTTAAGGATTTTGAAGGTGATGTGATTGAAGTTAGCCCGGAACGGAACAAGCTCAAAGTTTTACTCTCGATTTTTGGGCGCGATACGCCTGTAGAATTAGAGTTCAATCAGGTTCAGAAACAGAACTAACTAATGGCAAAGAAAGTTGTTGCAGTAATTAAGTTGGCGATTACGGCGGGAAAAGCCAACCCAGCTCCTCCCATCGGCCCGGCCTTGGGTCAGCATGGCGTCAATATCATGATGTTTTGCAAGGAGTACAATGCTAGAACCGCAGACCAAGCGGGTCTAGTGGTTCCAGTAGAAATTTCGGTTTTTGAAGACCGCAGTTTTACTTTTATTCTCAAAACCCCGCCGGCGTCGGTTTTGATTCAAAAAGCGGCTGGGATTGCAAAAGGTTCGGGAGAACCTAATCGCAAGCAAGTAGGCAAGATTACCCAAGCTCAACTGCGAGAAATTGCGGAAACAAAAATGCCTGACCTTAATGCTAATGATGTTGAGGCGGCCATGAAAATTGTGGCTGGAACGGCTAAGAATATGGGCGTGGCGATCGCGGATTGAAGATCGATGTGAAGAAGGAAGAAGATCGATGTGAAGAAGGAAGAAGATCGATGTGAAGAAGGAAGAGAGAAAATCTTTTTCTCAGTCGGAATTCTTAATTTCTAGTCCAAGTTCCAAATCTCTAATCCAAAATTCCTGATTTTGAATTTCAAATCTTCAATCTAAAATCCCAAATCACAAGTCCTAAGTCGATTCAGGGGGAGAAGCAAAGCTTCGCTAGGAATCGAACAAATTTTAGATATCGGATTGGCTGACAAGTTCAATCTCAAATCTAAAATCTCAAATCTACAATCGACATACCCCAAAAAATCAAAATGGTCAAGAAAGTATCGCGAAGACTGCAAGAACTGCAAAAGAAAGTTGAAGAAAGAGCTTATCTACCACTAGAAGCTCTGCAACTTTTGAAAGAAACAGCTACAGCCAAGTTTGCTGAGTCGGCTGAAGCTCACATCCGTCTAGGAATTGACCCAAAATATACTGACCAGCAGTTGCGGACAACTGTGTCGTTACCCAAGGGAACTGGTCAAGTAGTCAGAGTTGCGGTGATTGCTAAGGGCGAAAAAGTTAAAGAAGCCCTGAATGCTGGTGCAGATATTGCTGGTTCTGAAGAGTTGATTGATGAAATTCAGAAGGGCATGATGGATTTTGATTGCCTGATTGCGACTCCAGACGTGATGCCCTTGGTGGCAAAATTGGGTCGATTGCTTGGTCCTCGCGGTTTGATGCCTTCTCCCAAAGGCGGCACGGTGACGGCTGACGTGGCTCAGGCGATCAACGAGTTCAAAGGTGGTAAGATGGAATTCCGTGCCGATAAAACCGGCATCGTTCATGTTATGTTTGGCAAGGCTGCTTTTTCAGCAGAAGATTTGCTGGTTAACCTTCATGCTTTGCAAGAAACTGTTGACCGCAATCGTCCTTCTGGTGCTAAAGGTCGCTACTGGCGGAGTTTGTACGTGTCCGCAACCATGGGCCCGTCGATCGAAGTCGATATCAGCGCCTTGCGTGATACTAAACTTGATGCTGGCTAGAAAGAATACGGATTTCTGTCTTCTGGTTAGGCCTAATCTAAAATCAATAAGCTGAAGACCGCAGGTGCAGATCGCGCTTAATTTCCTGCCGAGGCTGAAGAACTAAAAACTCAGGATAGAAAGATTTAAAAGTGACTATTTTTAATTCTTTATTCTTAATTTTTAATTCTCTGCCCCGGCTCCCAGGTCGGGGTTTTTGATTGTCAGTTTTCGATCATCCTTAAAGGAGGTGAAATAAGTATGGGCAAAAGTTTAGCAGTAAAAAATGAGATTATTGCAGACCTCAAGCAAACCTTGAGCGAATCTCAACTGGTAATCGCGATCGACTACAAAGGTTTAACTGTGGCTGAAATCACAGATTTGCGTCGGCGTTTGCGTCCGAAAGGCAGCAGTTGCCAAGTGGCAAAAAACACGCTGATGCGAATTGCGGTTGAAGGCGACAAAACCTGGCAGCCGATGCAGGAATTGCTGACTGGTACGTCAGCGTTTCTGTTCGTGCAAGAAGATATCGGTGGCGCGATTAAAGCTTACCAAGAATTCCAAAAAGTCTCGAAAAAGACTGAACTTCGCGGCGGCGTGATGGAAGGACGGGTACTGAAAGAAGCTGATGTTAAGGCATTAGCCGATTTGCCATCGAAAGAACAACTTATGGCTCAAATTGCTGGTGCTATCAACGGTGTGGCTACCAAGCTGGCTGTGGGTATCAATCAAGTTCCTACTTCGATCGCTCGCGGTCTCAAAGCTTATGCTGAAAAAGACGGCGATTCAGCAGGATCTGAAAATAACGGCAGTTCCACAGAAAGCGAAGCTGCTTAATTAGTTGTTAGTTGTGAATTGTGAATTGCCAATTGTGAGTTGTTAAAAACAAATTACCAATTACCAATTACCAATTACCAATTACCAATTACCAATTACCAATTACCAATTACCAATCAAATCGAATTAGGAGTTCAACAAATGTCTACTGCAACTGATGAAATCTTGGAAAAACTTAAGTCTTTGACTTTGCTCGAAGCATCTGAGTTGGTGAAGCAAATCGAAGAAGCTTTCGGCGTGAGCGCTGCTGCTCCTGTCGGCGGCATGATGATGATGCCTGGTATGGGCGGTGGAGCTGCTGCTGAAGAAGTAGAAGAGCAAACCGAGTTTACTGTCATGTTGGAAGAAGTTCCTGCTGACAAGAAAATTGCCATCCTGAAGGAAGTCCGCGCGATTACCGGTTTGGGCTTGAAAGAAGCTAAAGACTTGGTAGAAGCCGCACCGAAGGCAGTTAAGGAAGCTATTGCTAAGGAAGCTGCTGAAGAAATGAAGAAACAGCTTGAAGCTGTGGGCGCAAAGGTATCTGTCAAATAGTAATAGAGTATAGCTGACTGGTTTAAACCTGTCGCTATCAGACCTCAGTCTTTAACATAAAGACTGAGGTTTTTTTGTGAATGACAGGACTAATATTTATAGTAATATTGTTGACCGTTGTATAGGAATGATTTAACCGCAGAGAACACAGAGGACACAGAGGGAGAGAAGAGAGGATTTGATATTATTGAGCATGGACAAGTTCACCCATAACATAGGTTGCTACAATTGTTCGGTCGTCGCCTAAGACGATCGTACTGAATAGCTGTTCGCCTAATTCTTCTATGGTGATTGGTGTCATCTGCTCATTGTTTTGCTCGTTTCTAAATGCCATAACTGGAGTTGCTCGTGGATCGAGAATCACAAAGTCTGCTTCTTTACCTACATCAAAGTTGCCGATTTTATCTTCCAGCTTTAGTGCTCTTGCTCCACCGAGTGTGGCTAGGAACATGGCTTGAAACGGTGAAAGCTTTTGCTGCTGAAGTTGAGCGACTTTGTAAGCTTCACTGGCAGTTTGCAACAATGAAAAACTGGTTCCAGCTCCGACATCGGTGGCTAAACCAAGCTTAATTGGTGCGTGCTTGGCGGTTGCTTGCTCGATATTAAACAATCCGCTGCCCAAGAACAAATTAGAAGTTGGACAGAATGCAATCGCGGCTTTTGTCTGAGCCAGTCGATCGAATTCTGCATCGGTTAATTGAACGCAATGGGCAAAGATGGAGCGCTCTCCCACCAAGCCAAATCGATCGTAAACATCCAGATAGCCCTGACTGTCTGGAAAAAGTTGTTGCACCCATTCCACTTCCTTCATGTTCTCAGAGAGGTGCGTATGCAAATAGGTGTCTGGAAATTCGCTTAAAAGCTGGCGGGCGTAGGTTAGTTGTTGGGGGGTTGAAGTTGGTGCAAATCGGGGCGTGACAGCATAGAGCAAGCGATTTTTGCCGTGCCATTTTTCGATGAGCGCTCTGCTCTGGTAGTAAGACGACTCGGCTGTATCACAGAGAAAATCGGGAGCATGGCGATCCATCATCACCTTACCTACGATCGTGCGGAGGTTTCTGCGATCGCATTCCTCAAACAATGAATCTACTGATTCTGGAAATACAGCTCCAAGTACAACGGCAGTTGTCGTACCATTGCGTAATAATTGGTCGATAAAAATTGGCGCAACGCGATCGCAATAGGCTTTATCTTTGAATTTATGCTCGGTGGGAAAAATATATTTCTCTAGCCATTCTAAGAGTTGTTCTCCATAGGCCCCGATAATTCCAGTTTGAGGAAAATGAATATGTAGATCGATGAATCCAGGCAAGAGGAGACGATCGGGATAAGACTCAATGGCAATCCCAACATACTTCTCTTTTAGTAACTCATAATCACCAAGCTCTTTGACCTTGCCCTGTTCTAAAACGAGTAATCCGTCTGGAATATAGCGAACACTCTCCGATTCAGACACATAGAAAGGATCGTCCACAAAATCTAAAATTGCACTGCGAAACCCTTTCAAAGTCATTGATGAAACCTCACTCTCATAAAGATTAATCGAGCTATGATATTAGGTTGGATGAAGTTGATTTACTTAGTACCCGCCTCATTTAGCTATTCCAAATCCGTATTTCTTGAAGATATTTTGAGATTGTGTATTCGTTAAAAATTTAACGTAAGCACGGGCCGACTGTTGATTACGACTCGCCTTGATTACCGCGATGGGATAAACAATGGGTGAGTGTAAGTTGCTGGGTGCTGTTGCTACTTGCTTAACTTGATTGGAAATTTTGGCATCTGTTAAGTAAACAACCCCTGCATCTGCGTTACCGGTTTCTACCGCGCCCAAGACGCTGCGAACTGAGTTACCGTAAACAAATTTCGATCGCACTTGCTCGCTGATTCCCAATTTACTGAATAATTCTGCGGCATACCGTCCAGCGGGAACACTGCGGGATTCGCCGACGGCCACTCTTTTAACATTATAGTTGGTTAACTGGCGAAAGCTGGTTAGTCCCTGAGTGGAGTTATTAGGCACGATTAAAACTAGATTATTGGTCAATAGATTGCGACGGGTATCGTTCACGATCAGATTTTTATTTTGTAGTGTGTCCATCTGCAAAGTTGCAGCAGAAATAAAGACATCGACTGGTGCGCCCTGTTGAATTTGCTGATGCAATGGACCAGATGCTGCCAAGTTATAGTTGACTGCGATACCAGCATGAGCTTTTTCAAATATGGGATCGATTTCCTCTAACGCATTCTGCAAACTCGCAGCAGCCGCAATCAAGATAGTTGTCGATTGAGCCTCGGCTGGCTGGGGCGAAACTATATTGAAAACACCAGATACTATGAGGATGCTCAGGAGACTGCTGAAAAAAGCAATTACAGGTTTTGTCATTGTCAATAATGGATTAAAATTCTGCGTTCATTTGGCGCACGACTGTTAAAGCAGAATAGGAGACGCCGGCGGTTCCTTCTCCGGGATGGGTGGAGTCGCCGACTAACCAGAGGTTTTGAATTGGTGTGCGATTGGCCAAGCCGAAGGGTCCGAAGGTGGGTATTCGCTGGCCGATGCCTCCTACAATGCCTCTATCTCTGGCTGTATAACGCGCAAAGGTGCGGGGTGTAGCTGATTCTTGATGGACGATCGCCTCTGGTGTTAAATTGAAATATTCGCTCAAACGGGCGATCGCGCCGATCGTATATTTTTGCTTCAAAGCTTCATAATCTGCACAATTCCACCACATTCTAGTATCGGTAAAGGAGGAAGCAATCACCGTGGCCATTCCCGTTGGCGCTCTACCATCTCCCGGATGGCTGACAGAAACAAACAAGGAATTATTCTCTCCTATTTCGCCTTCGTAGTCATAAAGAAACTGAAGGTGAGGCGGACAGTGTGGCGGAATTGCGCTTGCTTTCACTCCTAAATAGATGACAAAAGCGCCGGATGCTGGTGGCAATTTATCGACTCGATATTTGTAGCCATTCATTTGATGTGGCAAGCTATCACCAGAAGGTTCGGTAAATTTTGTATCCGATAATTCGGCGATTTCTGGTGAGATGTTTGAATTGGTTTCTAACAACTTTACCAGATTTTGGGCGGTGACGTTGGCGACAATATCATCGGCGGTTTCTGTCCATATTTCGCCAGTTTTTTGATTGCGAATAGTTGTACCGATAGCTTTGCCGTTGGCTGTGATAATATTTTCAACTGTGTGACGGAGTAAGACTTTGCCACCGTCTCGTTCGATCGCTTCTACGAGTCGATCGCTCAATACCTGCATACTCCCTTGTAGATGATACAATCCTTGTGGTGCTTGGGAGACTCCTAAAGCTGTGGCTGCGTAGAGTAGGGCTGTTTCTTCGGTATCTACTTGAGAATACAATTTTAATTGCAAATCGAGAAAAGTTTTCAGACGCAAATTGTCGCCCAATCCGCAAAGGCGCAGAGCATCTCCCACTGTCATGAAAGTGAAAGGTAAGGTAATCAAAGTATCGGGGCGAACAGCTTTAGTTAATTGCCAGAAATCCCAGAAGTTTCTGGGTGGTAAAACAGGATCACGTCCTTGAAATTTCCAGCTAGCTTGGAATAATGTAGATAATAATTGCCAAAATGGTTCGCTTCCGGGAAACTGTTTTTGTCTTTCTTGTTGCCATTTTTGGGGATCTCGCCAGACGCTAATGGGCGTGCTTTCTCCTGGTAAAAATACGGCACAGGCTGGATCGCAGGGTGTGGCGGCTGGGAGTTCGATGTTTAATTCGGAGAATATGCGGTGGTGAATTCCTCCGGGTTCCAATCCTGCGACTTGGGTGGCCCCGACATCGAAGGTAAAGCCTTTGCGTTTGAAGGTGGAAGCGCATCCGCCAGGGACAATCGCCTGGTCTAAGACTAGCACTTTGTATCCTCGGCGAGCTAGTAGGGCTGCTGCTGTGAGCCCGCCGATTCCGGCTCCGATGACGGTGACGCGGGATTTGCTCACAGGGGTGCGATCGCTGACCATAATTGATTTATTGTAATATTTCTTAATATTATGCTCATATTTTGCAAAAAAACGTAAAACGCGATCGATGTCTCAACCCCGATTTGTTAAACAAAGAGCTCCGGGTTGTGACAACGCGATCGCGCAGTAATTTTTTCTGCTAAATCAAAATTATGGACGACGCCACTTGTTGAGATAAGCTTCTCCAATGCCAGCTACAGATTGCTGTTGGGCTAGCTGTTCTCGTAAACCTTTGATGGTTCTTATCTGTTCTTGAGACTGCTGCTGCAAAGCATCATAATTTCGCTGTTTGGCCAAACTTTGACTCAATTGATTTTCCAAAGCTTGCAACTTGGTTAGTTGAAGTTGGAAGTGCTGGATGGAGGTTTCTCGTTCCGATAACTGAGCAAGTAAACTTTCGTAACTTGACTTTGGTACTGTTTCGGCTAATTGCTGTTCCCAACTTTGCTTGGCTTCGGCTAGTTGAGAATGCAAGGAGTTGAGGGAGTTTTCTCGTTCTGACAATTGCTGATGCAACTGTTGTTCGAGATTTTGCTTTTCTGCTAGTTGAGAATGCAATTGGGCGATCGAGTTTTCCCGTTCTGTCAACTGTTGTTGCCAAGATTCCTGTTGCTGCAATTGCTGTTCCAAATTTTGCTTGGCTTCTGCTAATTGAGAATGCAAGGAGTTGAGGGAGTTTTCTCGTTCTGACAATTGCTGATGCAATTGCTGTTGGAGATTTTGGGTTTCGGCTAGTTGAGAATGCAATTGGGCGATCGAGTTTTCCCGTTCTGTCAACTGTTGTTGCCAAGATTCCTGTTGCTGCAATTGCTGTTCCAAATTTTGCTTGGCTTCTGCTAATTGAGAATGCAAGGAGT
>JAHRFD010000011.1:46266-150957 GCA_020882975.1 Microcoleus sp. EPA2
TGAGGGAGTTTTCTCGTTCTGACAATTGCTGATGCAATTGCTGTTGGAGATTTTGGGTTTCGGCTAGTTGAGCATCCAATTGGGCGATCGAGTTTTCTCGTTCTGTCAACTGTTGTTGCAAAGATTCGTAACTTGACTTTGGTACAGTTTCGGCTAGTTGCTGTTCCAAATTTTGCTTAGCGGAAGCTAGTTGAGCATCCAATTGGGCGATCGAGTTTTCTCGTTCTGTCAACTGTTGTTGCAAAGATTCGTAACTTGACTTTGGTACAGTTTCGGCTAGTTGCTGTTCCAAATTTTGCTTAGCGGAAGCTAGTTGAGCATCCAATTGGGCGATCGAGTTTTCTCGTTCTGTCAACTGTTGTTGTAAAGATTCGTAACTTGCTTGCAGTGGATTTGGCTGCGTACTCGTCGGATTTTCTGCTGGAGTTTGAGCCGTTTGGGTGTCATGAATTTCCCTGACTTCGGCTGTTTCCCCTGGGAATTCGGCGACATCTAGCGGAGTTTCTGACGTTTTTTTCCAAGTTACACTAACTTTTGTCTTGTCGGTAGAAATCTCCAGAGAACCCTTGGCTAAGCGTTCTAGGAGTTCTGACCTGGATATGTCCAGCTTGCGAGCGATTGCGTTCAATCGATCGGCACTATAAGGAGTGAGCGAAAGTCCGATTTTGACTTTGCTTTCTGGATCTGAACTAGCTACATTGCGACTTTTTTTTACCATTGGCATTTTCCTCATGCCAACCTACACTAATTAGTATAGTGGCTGAAGCTTCTATTAAAATCAATTTTTGTTACTTACTAATTGTTGCAGCTTCCGTTCCCAATCGAACAAAAAGCTGTGAATGTCATTTTCAGTTCTAGGAGTGCCGTAGAACCGCTTCAACATTCTTCGCCCAGAGTCTTTTACGGCACGATACCGCCATGGGCGCTGTTTAGCTTCTCAAATACTATCCAACTTTTGACACTCTGTCAGCCGATGGTCGATTTTTGATTTTCGACTTACCCCCAGGGATGAATTGGGGTGCTTGTTACCAGATTGTTTGCAGTCACTGGTTGGGAGCAATCTACTAATACACTCTATGTCGGTGAAAGTCAAATGCTCTGGGAATGCGGCCAAAACCACAATTTGCCGGTATTCCCTTTGCTTAGGGATCGTCCCTGGCTAGGACGAAAACCAACAAAAGGTCAGCCGGACTGAGGAAAATCCCCGCTGAGTTAAAGGGCTGTTAGGGGGATAGAGAGATTGGTTCGCCCGATCGATCTTATCACTGAGGCGATCGTCTGATGTCAAGGAGTGCGATCGGAGTCGCGGTAAACAAAATAAGTTAATTATTTATAGAAACTTTACATAAAATCTTAGAAAATTAATACAATAATAAATAATATGCCACCGATGATTGCTATAGCAGTCCTTGCAGGAGTCGTAAATTTTTTTACCCCACCCCAACCCTCCCCTTATGAAGGGGAGGGAGTAAGAAATTCACAAATGATTTAGGATTGCTATATAACTTTACCATTCTGTGACCTATGACTATCAAAAACCAGCAACAATATCAGCAATCCTTAGATTGGTTGCGACAATTTCAGCAGTTTATCACTGAATTCGATAGTAATGAAGCCTTAAAAGCCGAAGGCAAAATCTGGAAATTGCCCAAAGAATCTTACCAGACTAAAATTGACAAATTAAACTTAGAAATAGCCGAGTATGAAAGACTGATTAATTATGATAAAAAACAGCCCCTTCAAATCACTGTTGAAAGTTTAAAAAAACTACCCGATGCTTTAATTAAAGCTCGCATCGCTTCAAAAATCAGCCAAAAAGAACTGGCAGATAGACTGGAAATTGATGAAGAAATCATTAAACAGCATGAGGACACAGATTATCAATGTGCTAGTTTTTTAGAAATAATCGAAATTAGTACCGCTTTGGGCATAAAATTTGCACCGGCTGCAATCCGAGTAGATTTTGACGAAGTAACCCACATTAAACACAATGCAGAAAAATGCCCTCGGAAAATTTTTGATTCAGGAGAATATACTGACAACTCTTTACAGCGAACACTCAAGGAACTTGCAGATGTAAAGTTTGCTTTGGATCAATCCTGTATTCTCGCCATTACCGATTGCCAAGGTAAGATTACCTACATCAATGACAAGTTTTGCGAAATTTCTCAATACTCGCGAGCCGAACTATTGGGAAAAACTCACCGCATTATTAATTCAGGATATCATCCCAAAGAATTTTTTAGCGAAATGTGGCAAACTATCGCTAGTGGCAAAGTGTGGAAAGGAGAAGTCAAAAACCGGGCTAAAGATGGAACTTATTATTGGGTAGACACTACCATCGTTCCTTTCTTGAATGCAGCAGGCAATCCTTATCAATATGTGGCAATTCGTAATGACATCACTAATTGTAAACAAGCCAAAGAAGCACTACAATTTCTGAATGAAGAATTAGAAGCTAGAGTGGCAGCCCGGACTGCTGATTTAGAAAAGGTGCTACACAATCTCCAGCAGGCGCAAACCCGATTAGTTCAAAGTGAAAAAATGTCAAGTCTTGGACAATTGGTTGCCGGAATTGCGCATGAAATTAACAATCCAGTGAATTTCATCTACGGCAATGTCATTCATGCCACCGAATACACTCAGGAATTGTTAAGACTGCTTCAGCTATATCGACAGCACCATAGAGACACCAGAGATACCCATCCTGAAAGCTGGGAAGAATCGGAAGACAGCGATATCGATTTTATGATTGAAGATTTACCGAAAATTTTGGAATCTATGGGAGTTGGGGCTAAGCGAATTCAGGGAATTGTCACATCGTTACGAACTTTTTCTCGGATGGATGAAGCCGAGATTAAAAATGTTAATATCCATGAGGGCATGGATAGCACCTTGATGATTTTGCAGAACCGTTTGAAAACTAAGTCCGATCGCCTAAGTATTGAGGTGATTAAAGACTATGGTAATCTACCTCGGATCGAGTGTTACGCCGGACAACTAAATCAAGTGTTTATGAATATTCTGACCAATGCCATCGATGCTTTAGAAGAGGCGTATACTAAAGGAGATAATTTTCAAGGTTGTATTACAATTCGTACCAGTTTGTGCGATCGCCAACAAGTAGTGATTGAAATTGGTGATAACGGTTTAGGAGTGCCTCCATCAGTACAGCAGCGATTATTCGACCCATTTTTTACCACAAAACCAGTGGGTAAGGGAACTGGTTTGGGATTATCCATTAGCTATCAGATAATTACTGAGAGGCATAAAGGTACACTACGCTGTGAATCAGAATTGGGCAAAGGTAGTCGGTTTATTATCACAATTCCCACTTCCCAAATAACTAAGTCCAAACTTTAATTTAATACTGCCACGCATCACATCCTCAAGGATGGAAAACTGGACGTTCATTCATGGGGATTTTATCCAACAGCAACTCGAAAACCCACAATACTAGCCCTACAATCAGGTTGATATCTGAGGCGACAGGCGCTGCGACAATTGGGAGCATGATCGTTCCAAGAACCGCCTCGCAATACCCTCAGCGACTCGTCACCACGATAGTCCCAAACACGACCATCGGTAGGTGCACCATTGTAATTACTATGCCAAAAATCCGCGCACCATTCCCAAACATTTCCGTGGAAATCGTACAATCCAAAAGCATTAGGTTTAAAACTACCAACATCAGTTGTTTGAGCTCGATAAATTCCCTTCGGTGCTTCAGCATAATTAGAACTACCGTTGTAATTTGCCAAGTCAGTGGTAATCGTTTCCCCAAAGTGAAAAGCCGTCATAGTTTCCCCCCGACAAGCATATTCCCATTGGGCCTCGCTAGGTAAACGATAATTCTTACCAGTTTTCCGAGAAAGTCTAGCGCAGAACTCCACAGCCTCGTACCAAGATATATTTTCTACAGGTCGATTTACGCCTTTAAAACGGGAAGGATCGGGATTGAGGAATATTTTAATTTCCGACAGTGAAGCTACCACCGCCCACTGAGCCTGAGTGACTGGAAATTTGCCCATATAGAAAGGTGCTAAAGTAACTTGTTGCTGAGGTTTTTCATCACTATCTCCCTCATTACTTGCAGAACCTATCAGGAAATTACCGCTAGGCACTGACACCATTTCTATAACTAAGCCGCTGCCAATATTTTCTTCAAAAAAATCAGCTTTTCCCTGTTGAACATTAGTTTGATGACCTCTTTTGTCGAGGGTTAAAAACTCAAATTTAAAGGTATTTTTGGGAGAGTTGACATTGTGGTTAGCCTGGGTAACGGCGACACTGCTATTAAAATTTTCCTGTTTATTAACCACATTGCTGGGACGTTGCGTCCTGGGAGGCTGAGGATTTTGGACAACAATTGACCCTCCTGTTTTTTGTTCAGAATTGAGAGCTAGTTTACCTGCTGATAGGGACAGAGGAGGTTGGGGTGGTAACGAATAAAGATTTAAAGCTTTGATTACTTCATCAGCAGATTGATACCTATTTATGAGATAATCTTGAATTAATTTATCTAATACTTCTACCAATTTTCGACTTAAACTTGTGTGGGGGGGTAATTTTTTTCTCCAGTTACCAATGCCTTTAGTCGGGTCATAAAGCTCATCATAACCGTCAACTTGTGGCAAACAGTTAGTTAGCAACCGCAGGCAAGTTATCCCCAAGCTGTACAAATCACTGCCCGGAAAAACTTGACCCCGCATTTGTTCCATCGGTGAGTATCCGCGAGTCCCCACTGTGGTCCCTGATTTACTCATCAGCGATCCTGTTACCTGTTTAGAAACACCGAAGTCGATCAGAACTAAATCTCCTCGCCCTCCTTTTCGGAAAACTGAATTACGCAAGGTTCTAGTTTTTGGGAGAGATGAGTTAAGGGAGCTGCGACGGCGGATGATGTTCTCAAGTTTTATATCTCGGTGAATCACATTGCGATCGTGAACAAATTTAAGAACTGGTAGTAAATCTGCTAGTAACTGCCAAATTTTTTCTTCATTAAAAACGCCCTGTTGAGTTAATTCGGCGAGTAAATTTTGCCCTTCTATTAACTCTTGTACTAAATAAAGTCGCTGGTCTTGTTCAAAATAAGCAATTAATCTAGGAATTTGGGGATGTTCGCCTAGTTCGTAAAGTCGTTTTGCTTCTTGCTGAAACAGTTCAGTTGCTTTTTCAATGGCAGAGGTTCCCTGAAATTGAGGCATAAACTGCTTAATTACGCATGGGTCGTCCATGCGGTCTGTATCTACTGCTTCATAAGTTCTGCCAAATCCCCCTTCGCCCAAAAGTCGAATTACGCGGTAGCGGTTTCTGAATAAAGGTGTGAGGCCTTGAACTCCGCAACTTTGACAAAATTTAGAGTTGTCGGGATTGAAAGGATTAGAACACCTGGGGTTGGAACAGTAGAACATATCTGGGAAGAAATGATCCGGTTAAGATTATGATATATCTTTTATGGGTGTTTGCCTCCTCATGGAGTTATCAAAATTAGAAAGAGATTTAAATAGCAGGAATCCTAGCCCGATCGACTAATTTTCGCCACTCTCTGTGCGCCGATATTTGCCCTTGTCCTCACACAGATGCACCCCGCCGATGGGCCTCCGTAGCATTAAGTATCAAATTAAACACTGTCGAAGGGTTTATTAAATATTGTGAAGCTAGCATCGACAGATGGAAACATCCAGCCCGATAGAAGCTTCTTGGTTGGCGGCAGAGGGCTCGGCCAGACCCCAACACGCAGGCAGAAATATGGAGGCGATCGGCTGCACTTCATTATACCTATTTCATAAAGTAGCGCTACATATCTACCCCCCCAACCCCCCCGATGCCAAGGGGGGGCTTTGAACTACATCTGTAGTAGGACTTTATGAAAATGGTATTATTCGGTGGCTGTTAATTATTTCCCAGCTTCGGTTAATCCACTGCACCACCGTCATTAGATGGATGGAAACTGCTGATTATGTTTGCTAATGTTGACGAACTTTTTGCGTCTTGCTAAGTAAGTTTATTTTTGCAGAATTTGACTCCGAAAATAACTGATACAAACAGAATACAGCAGGATACTGACACTATTGTTTCTGTGATATTTGGTGATATGAATACGATAAATCCTCGATCTTTAATCAAGGCGGAGAAGCTGGACACACAAAATGGCATCAGATATAATCTGAAGGCCTGCCAAAAATCTTTTTTGCCAGGATTAGAAGAAACACTTAGCATCAGACCTGTACCAATTACAACACTTACACCAATAGAATTCATCCAGATATTAATGGCAGGATCGAAATGAAAATAAACTACTACAAGATACCAAATGAGATAGCACCAGAGAATAGTTTTATTTAATTTGATGGTGTAAAGATATTGGATCAACCATTTCATAGGTATAACAAGGCTTTTTCCAAGGGCTAGGAACTCGATCGCTGGAGTCGGGCAGCACCAAAGGTGGCATTGAACTTACGGCACCAAATCGCCACAGAAGCATAATCTTCTGAGTTGATGCTGGCAGGGAGGGCATAGCTTTGAGCACCGCTGTATGATTTGAGTGGCGCGATCGACACATAGTCACCTTTTTTGAGGGGATAGGCGGGAGGAACTGTCGAGCCAATGACATCGGGGGATTTGTGTAAAATGACTACCAAATCAGGACCAGAGGTTGAGGTTTGAAATGCTCGATCGAGTTCCAGAATGCGCTCATTCCCTTTCTGGACAATGCGGGCAGTGCCTTTGGTGGGGTGTTCGCCATCGACAAAAGTGCCAGAAGTTAGAACTTTTGCGACTTGAGCCGTTGCGGGTGATGTGGCTGGCCGAGTTGGCGTGGTTTCAGGAGTGACGGATAACGCCATAGTAGCTCGATCGCCAGGGGTTTTGGTGCAGGCGATCGCGATTGTTGACACGAAGGTAATACTAGCAAAGTTGAAATAGCGACGTTTCATAAAAAAGCTTGTTCCTTAAAATATTAAACACCCCGGAAACCGATCGCGGTTTCCATGGCATCGTGAGGACTGGGGTTAACTAATTCTCGATTTATTTTAGCTTGATGTAAGTTGCCTACCAAACCAAATATCATCCCGACAAACAACAAACTTCCCCCTAAATATTGAGCTAAAGTAGGAGCTTCACCTAAAATTAAATAGCCCATAATTATAGCTGCAATCGGGTTCAATAAACTAGCTAAATTAAGTTCTGTTGAAGTCGCATTTTTTAGACCAGCCAACCAACATAATTGACCAGTGACGACAATAACCGCCGCATAGATAATCATCCATTGCCACAGAAAAGGTGATAAGACTTCGGCAAAATGGTGAGGTCCGTAAAGCAAATTAGCCAATAGGAAAAAAAATACCGTCCCCAGAATATTGCGATAAATCGTAAAAATGCCCAAGGGAATCGATTGTAATTGCAGTTTACCAACGACGGTAGCAATGGAACCAACGATCGCAGCGATCGCCACAAAAATTTCTCCGGTGCCAATTTGAAATCCACCCATCGTCATCATCTGACTTGAACTCCCTAAAACAGCAGTCACTATCACCCCAGCCAAGGAAAGCAGAGAACCTGCAATTGCCCAAAAATCTACCCGCGAACCCAACAACAAAACACCCAATACAAGGGTTAAAATTGGTTCGATGCGCCCAATTAACACAATATTAGTAACATTAGTCTGTCCCAGGGCTGCAAAAATTAACGCCGGAGCGATCGCCCCCGATAAAATACCTGTAATAGTTAAACTCATCCAATCTTTACGAGTCAGAGATTTCAGAGTCGGTCGTTGCCAATCTTGATAAAAAATTAGAGTCATCAACCCCAAGGCACAGATATTACCTACAAATAAAACATTGCATAGTGAAATAGGATTTCTGCCATTAATCGCATGATTTTCCCCAATTTCCACAAGTTTACGAGTTACAGAATTGGCAGCAGCAAAAATTAAAACAGCAAGGCCAAGATACATTGGGCTAGGAACTCGGATGAAAAATTGATGTAATTTATGCGCAAATTTCATGCTGTTAATTTCTCTAATTTTTCAAACCTGAAAATTAATTAGTTTATTTGGGTTGAGGACAGGTTTTATTGGTGTAATCGCATTGATAGATATACTGTGATTGCCAATGGAGGGGAATTTCTAGTAAATCTCTGGCACCAGTCATTCCCTGACCGATAAAGAACAGGAGAGCCAAACAATTGAGAATGATATGAACCCTGCGCCAGCGATTTTCTCTATCCTGATAAATATCTTGGACGATCGCCACTGAAAAAATCATCAACAAAGAGGCTATCATACCGTAGTAATAATGGGAAACAAACCATTCATTATCGCGACGAAAGATTTCTGGTTGAAACCCTAAAATCATCAATCCCATGCCCGTAAAAGTGGCAAAAATGCCTCGCCAGAGTTTAACTCTTGCCTTAAATAGTAGTGCGAAAGAAGCAATGGTTAACAGGAAAATGGCGATCGCAAAAAAGAATCGAAAAGGTTCTTTGGTGATGGTATCGTTACTGAGCATTTTGGAGAAAATGGGGTAGGCCATTCCCAGTAGAGCCACCCCTACCACTGAGCCGCTCAACCAATTACCCATGGCTACGTGCTCGGAACCGACTACGGGCGGAATTTTAGTTTTTCCCCCGTCGGCGACAAGCAGGCGGCGTTGACGGGTGAGCAAGGCGCGATTCACCACAATTCCGATTAAGGGAAAAACGACAACAATGGCGATCGCCGGATGTAATAATGCAAAGATATCTTGAAGTTCCATGTTAAAGATCCATTAATTCACTATTTAAGGACAATCGAAATTTTTGATAACTAAGCAGCCACAAACAGGGACAATAAAATGGCGATCGCATCCGCTGGTTCATAACGCTTGCTATAATCCACGTCAATGTGAGCTAGGGCAATATGACGATGGCGATCGATAATAAAAGTAGCAGGAACAGGTAACAGCCAATCTTCCGTCCCATTGTAATCTGGGAGAGCGTGACCCAATTCGGTATAAAGTAATTTAAGAGGAGGGGGAATTTGAAATACAATACCATAATCACGGGCAATTTGGCAACCCGCATCACTCAGAACATCAAAGGAAAGTCCGTTGTTGAGGACTGTTTTTCGGGAAGCATCAATTGTTTGGGGAGAAATGGCTAAAACCGAAGCTCCCAAGGCTTGAATTTTGGGTGACAGCCCCTGATAAGCCCGTAATTCCAGATTACAATAGGGACACCAACTGCCAAAATAAAAACAGAGAATCACAGCTCCCTGATTTAATCGGTCGTAGAGACTAATCTTTTGACCGTCAGTATTTTCGAGGACAAAATCCGGGGCATCATCGTCAATTCTTAAGCTTCTGCGATTTTTAAATTCCTTGGCTAATGCTTGAGTTGCTCGTTGCATAATCGCCGCTTTTTCCGGGGGAAACCTTGCCAAGAATTCCTGGTAAAATTTATGAAATTCCAGTTGTAAATTCACGATATTTCCCAATATATGTCTGGGGGATATTCCCTTACTTAAAATCAGCAAGGGAACAGGCAAATTACTTCACTTCATTTGGTGAAAACATCGCTACTTTCCCTTGTTTTACAGCGACAATGACATCATACGTTGCACAGTAGGAGAAAGTAACATCGTTGGCTTTGTTATACAGATTGACCACCATGCCTGCTCCACCTGGTTGTACTCCTAATGGTAATAAATCACCAAAGAAAAATCTTCGCAATTGGTCGCCACTACCAATTTGTCCTTTGTTTTTACTAATCATATCGATCTTTTGTTGAGCCGTCATTTCCGGGGCGGCGATCGCGGTATTTTGCAATTGAGGTACAAAGCTATGTACAGCCACATCTCCCGCAGTGATAACGCTAGCTAGGGCTAGCGGAGCAAACAGAGGACTAAGGGATTTGAGTTTTAACATTTACATTTTTGGGGTGAGAACTGTTGATGAGACTATCATGATCTATTTCAATTTCTTTGAGAAGTAGGCAAAATAGAATATGCTATATGCCATTTAGGAATAGGTGCTGTATGGACCGAATTGCTTGTATGCAAAGTTTCGTTCGGGCGATCGAATTGAATAGCTTTTCTGCCGTAGCGCGGGAACAAAAGACTACGCAACCGACGATTAGTAAGCAAATCGCCGCTCTCGAAAAATATTTGGGGGTACAATTACTCACTCGTTCCACTACCAATTTGAATTTGACAGAAGAAGGTAAAAAATACTATCAATATTGCCAGCAAATTTTGGAAACCGTTGCCGAAGCAGAGGCCAGTTTAACCGGGAAAGAACGGGCAACAGGCGTTTTAAGATTGGGCTGTCCCGTGCTGTTTGGGCAAATGCAGGTTGTTCCCCGTTTAAAAGCATTTATGAAACGCTATCCCGATGTCAAGGTAGATCTGATGATGGCAGATCATTTTGTGGACATTGTAGAGGATGGTTTAGACCTGTTAATCCGCATTGGTAATCGTCTGGATAGTTCCCTGATTAGCCATCGTATCGGCACGACTCGCCGCGTCACAGTAGCAACAACAGACTATTTTGAGCAAGCCGGAGAACCGAAAAAACCGGAGGATTTAGTACATCATGATTGTATTGTTTACACTCATCTGTCAACGGGTAATGAGTGGCATTTTCAAGGAACAGATAGCACTATTAAGGTGCGGGTGGGGGGCTGTTTTCAAACTAATAGTTCTGTGGCAATTCGAGCCGCAGTGTTATCGGGTTTGGGGATTGCGGTAGCGCCGGTGTGGATGTTTGGTGATGAGATTTACCGGGGCGATATCAAGGTTGTGTTGCAGGATTATCAGCCGACTCCGTTGCAAATTCATGGGGTGTATCGTCGGAGTCGTTTTTATCCAGCAAAGATAGTTTGTTTTATTGAATTTTTAGCGGCAGAATTCAAGCTCGATCCCTGGGTTTCAGATTATGGGGTTTGAGCCAGATAATTAGAAGACATCTTCGATCGCATTCTCAAAGGCTCATTCGGAAGTTCTTTTTGATGTCATTTTATCGATCTTTTTACGAAGATAATAAACAACAACCTGACAGAATGGATCGAGATAGTTATCATAGTCAGTATTAGAACTAGCCCTGATGTTTGTTGCAAAATCAGAGGCAATTTTTGATTATATCTATCTGATTCTTCAGTTAAGAAAGAGGCATTTTGAGTAACGATTTTGATGGCAATATCGGCGATTAGACCTACCATCATTTTTTGACCAGCACTAAGGTTACTAAAGGGTTGGGGGTTGCCTTGAATAGAAACAACAATTTCCGATCGCTCTGGGTCAAACCATAGGTCATCGGCGTTGGGAATACAACGCAAAATAGCCAATTTTACCACCTTGTAACCAGGGCGCATTTGTCCCTGTCGATTGACCGAAGCGATCGCTTCTTTCTGGAACCAAGTATCGATATCGGCGATTCTAATCCGTTCTTTAAAGCAGTCATAGAAGGCATCCCAACGGCGAGCGGGGCTAGTGTGGGTAGTTGCTTTGTCGCGTTGGTTGGAGGGTAGCCAAGCTCTACCTGCTCCGTAGTAGGCGATGATGGGTAGCCAAATTTTTGCGCCTGCTTCAATCTGTTGAAATAAAGTGGAGATAATTTCTAGAGCTTGTTTGGCTTCTGTGTTGGAGGTTCTAGAGCCGTTAGTTTTGAATTGTCTGAGCCATTGGACTGGCTGACTGTTAATCGTGCCGATCGCTTTAATCTGGACGGGTTTTCGTTGTATAAATTGGGTGATGGTGTCGGATTCGATCGCTTCTAAGCGAATTTCTGAGGGCAGAATGTTACGGCGGCTATTGTTGAGGGTTGTGTCGGGGGAGTTGACCAGCCAAATTCCAGCCGCGATCGCCAAAGCATCGAGGATCGTCGTTTTACCTGTGCCATTGTCCCCAACCAGCAACGTAAATTGGGGATGCAAGTCAAGGGTATAGTCTGAAAATTTCTTGAAGTTTTTGATTTCTAGTCGGTCAATTCTCATGGTAATGTGCTACTGTCGATCGGTATTTAGCTTGTAATTTGTAGCATAGAAATCATCGTAGTACGACACCAACAGCTTTAATTATAGGACAAGTATGGGAGATTGAAAACTCAGCGTCTTTAGACCTGAGAGTGTCAAAGGATATCTATATGTGTCGCAAAAAAGAACGATCGGACTAGAAACTAAAAGGGCGATCGTATTGAATTGAATGGCGATCGCGAGTCGCTAAGATGAGTGACGACAGATTACCTCAGCATCCCAGCCGAAATCTCCCGTCCGTCAGAGAGTGCGTTTTGAGGTTGCTGCTGAGTAGATGACTTTTTGAGTCCCTGCAAACTATCACGATTTTGGACTAATACAAATGTGGCAACTACTAGCAGGAAGTAACCGAAACTTTTTTGCAGTTGTGGCGCTGGAATAAACTGTGCAAGATAAGCCCCAATCACTGTCCCACATCCAGCTAAAAAGGTGAATGAAACCGTGAGATTCCAGTCTAGGGAAATATGCCCTAAATAACCTAACAGCCCCGCGACAGAATTACACGCAATAATTAGGAGAGAAGTTCCGATCGCCTGTCGCATCGGTATGTTTCCCAACAACACCAAAGCAGGGACGATCGCAAACCCGCCCCCCACACCAACCAATCCTGTTAAAACACCTACTGCAATCCCTTCAGTCATCAGCCATAACCAGCAGTATTTGCAAACAGGTTTGACATACTCAATAGCATCTAGTTCATCCTGACTAGATAAAGGCTTTGACTTGGTGGTGCGATAAATCATCAATCCGGCAGCAATCAACATCGACAGTCCAAATAGAGTCATCTGGAATGCGCTGGTAATGAACGGCAGCGTCGCTATTCTTGCACCGAAATAAGCCCCCAACATGGTCGCAGTTCCAAAAATAACTGCGGTTTTGAAATTAAGATTGCCACGCCGCGCATGGGGAATACTGCCCAATAAGCTAACAGTCCCCACAATAATCAAAGTCATGGCGATCGCAGGTTTGGGCGCAACACCCATCACATAAACCAGCACAGGCAATGCTAACACAGAACCACCACCGCCCAATAAGCCTAAACTCACACCAATACCAACTGCCAGGAAATGTCCAATTATCCAGATCATAGTTTATTTCCGGCTTGTTGGTTATAAGGTAACTTTGCCAATAGCATTCCCATCGCACAGGTGTTAGTGACTCCTGCAAACACTAAGCCAGCACCCACAAATCCACTCAAAAGTAAAAAATTAGGTGAGACAAACACCCCTAAAACTGTTCCCAGCACAACCAATGAGCCAGCCACAATCTGCACCTGTCGAAACAAGCTAATCGGCGCATTTTGACTTTTTTCAATCGGATATCCTGCATTTTTCCAAGTAGGAATTCCGCCACGCAGATGAATCACAGAATTGAATCCTGCATCTAAACATTGTCTGGCGGCTTTGGCAGAGCGATTTCCAGATTGACAATAAAGAACGAGTTTTTTCCCTTCAGACGGTCGTACTCGATCGGGATTGAATTGTGAAAGTGGATGCAATTTTGCGCAGGGAATTCGTTCAGTTGCATATTCGGCAGCTTCCCGAACATCCACTAAAGTTACGGCGTTTTCGTCAAGCAATTGTTTCAATGTTTGAGCATCAATTTCTTGAATTTGAGCATCGTTAGTCATTGTCATTGTGTTACTCCAAATAAAATAGATCTAAGGTTTAAGCTAAAATTGAAGTTAGGTTGCCACACCGTTCATTCGCTGGCACAGCTTCCATCATTTTTTGAGGATTGGGCAGATTTAGTGCATTCATAAATTCAATAAACTCATCCCGGCTGCGCCCCACAAACCGAGGGTTCCAGCGTTTTTCTTCCTCAATGGAAGAAACAGTTTGCCCGCGATAGTCGTGTCCTGGATAGATCGAGGTAGAATCAGGCAAGGTAAATAATCTTTGGGTTACTGAATCAAACAAGGTTCCGGCGTCCCCGCTTTGAAAATCCGTGCGTCCACAGCCACGGATAAATAACGCATCCCCGCTGAGCAAGTGAGTTCCATTGACGATGTATGCCATGTGGCTATCGGTGTGTCCTGGTGTGGCGATCGCCTGCACAGCAACCAATCCAACCTGTAGCGTTTCGCCCTGGTGGATAAAACGGTCTGCACAGTTAACCTGTGCTTGGGCTGGAACCACACTCACACAGCCTGTTGCTTCCCGCAGTTGAGATGCACTGGTAATGTGATCGGCATGAACATGAGTTTCCAAGCAATAACGCAAGGTCAAACCTAGTTCTTTGAGCAATTTGAGATCTCGCTCAACCTGTTCCAATACTGGATCGACCAATAGGGCTTCTGCGGAACCGCGATCGGCTATCAGATAAGTATAGGTACTGCTTTCCCGGTCAAAAAGTTGACGAAACAGCATAGCTATGGCTCTCTATCTATGAATAATATTACGATATAGTAATATAGTAAATAAGTCAAGTCAAAACTCTAGTCAACAAACTCCTGCTTATGTCTCAAATCCCAGTTTCGGCTCTCGCTCAGCTTGCCGATTACTTCAAAGTTTTATCAGAGCTGAGTCGGCTGCAAGTGCTGTGTGCGCTCAAGAGTGGTACTAAAAATGTCACTGAAATCATTGAAGAGACAGGGCTGGGGCAAGCCAATGTTTCCAAGCACCTCAAGATTTTGACCCAAGCAGGCATCGTTCAACGGCAGCCGCAGGGAGTCAGCGTTTACTATCAAATCACTGACCCGATGATTTTTGATTTATGCGAAGTTGTGTGTCAGAAGCTCGAAACTCGATTGCAAGAACAGTCACAGGAGTTAAAAAAGCTCGACAGATTGCGTCAACTCTAACCGCCCCTGATTGCAGCGTCTAGACACGCTTAATTGTTTCTATCCCAGGAGCGATCGCTCTACTGGTAATAGCGTACCTACGTGCCGAAGTGGATCAGGGCTGCGCGGATCGCGATGAACCACACCGCGAGTGTGGAAAATAAGTAGAGGTAGAACCGCAGGATGATGAGATTGAACGTGCAATGGACAGCACTATGCAAGGCGCGAAATACAACGAATATCCACGCGACATTTACATAGACTGCATCCACCTGATTTGTGATGAATAGATATAAGACAAGCGCATAGAAAATTATCGGAATCTCGAATAAGTTCTTGAGATTGTCCGATGGATTAGATACGTTTGGTGGCGATATCTGCGCCAGCGTACCCGGTACAGAAAGGTCTTTTTGGCTGAGCTTTGTACTGGTGATGAAACTGATACGGCGGATGTACATATACACCCAGACTATGAGTGTCAGAAACACTGTTGCAAAGAAGGGGCTGAAGATTGCATCTTGCGTCATTTATACCTCTCAAATTTGATTGTTTTGATGGTTGCTGGACGATAAACTGCGCGATATGCGACTGCGATACAAGGCTTGAAGAAATATAGAGTAAGGTAAATCTAATCAGTTGCTTTTGAGATTACAAGGGTAATATAATTGGAGTATTGCAATGTTTCTAGTCCTCGATCGGGTACTCTTTTTGACACCATGACCAGGAAAAGTCCCTTACAGCTTTTATTTCAAGAAATCGACCAGGTGAAGGATGAAGACGATCTGCGATCGCAAATAGTGCCCGCAATCGGCGAGTATTTTGCAGCCACGCGATCGGGAATCTTTTTCTTCGATCGACTTCATTTAGTAGATACTAAGCTTCAGAAAGCATTTAAAGTGGCGCTATCGATCGAACACAATCCTGTGGCACGTTATTTAGTCGAGCGTCATGCTCCAGTGCACGAAGCCTTGGTGACAAAATCACCCAAGGTTTGGACAATGATTTGTCCGCGCCCCGATCATTGGCACGTCATGGCGGGGCCGATCGTCAATCGCGGTCAGTTAGTGGGTGTAGTTGGTTGCACGCGCGATCGGTCAATGTTTGCCTTTGATACACAAAATTTAGCCGATTTGAGTGCGATCTGTTTGCACTTATCTGTTTGGACTGCAACGAAAGTGCGATCGGCGAAGCTATCCTGTAGGGAATCGCCACAACAAGCTTTTAAGAGCGATCGATTAACATCTCGTGAATTACAAATTGCTGAATTGGTTGCTATGGGACGAACCAACGCAGAAATCGGGAAGGAAATCTGGATTACTGAGAATTCAGTGAAGCAAGCTTTGAAGCGAATGTTCCGCAAACTTGAGGTTTCGTCTCGCGCCGAAATGGTGGCACAGCTTGCCGCGACAAAATACGATTTATCAAGTGTCAAAAATAACGCACTCTTGGCAGAAAAATAACGCTAGAAACTAAAAGAGTCCTGGACTCAACTGTCACATTTCAATTAAGTTGTAGGGTGCGTCAGGTGAGTTTAACGCTAGATTATCTTGTACTTTTTGGCAACAATTGATTTAACGCACCGCACAAATATCCCTTCACGGTGTCCCTACTTGCAGTTACGCCACTTGGAAGAGTAAAAATCATCTCCACAGTTAATAGATTTCCGTCGGCTGAGGCAAATACATCAA
This sequence comes from Microcoleus sp. EPA2, assembly GCA_020882975.1. GTDB lineage: Bacteria > Cyanobacteriota > Cyanobacteriia > Cyanobacteriales > Microcoleaceae > Microcoleus. The sequence goes on from JAHRFD010000011.1 coordinate 62,746, forward strand.
TTGGCAAAGCGCGCTGAAATGCTGTGGCGGGATTTTCGGCTTTCATGACACCTGTACTCACATCGGTGCTGATAGTTCTGATGCTCTCGCGGGCTAAAATGGGTCGTAATTGTGAAAATGCTTTTTCTATTGATAATCCTTCTACCTGAACGCGCGCAGAAAAAGCGGCACCATTCAAAAAGTCCCCTTTTTTTTGAAAGCTTTCTTCGCAGGTTGTGGCAACAGCGGGGGTGGCTAAACACATGAGAGCTAGAGTCAAGAAGAGCGATCGCATATTAATTGAGTTATAAGAATGAAACAATCATCAATATCATGATGAGTCATCATGGGATTGTTTGGCAAGTGATGCAAGTAGCTTCTACGCAACCACTGCTACATAAAGCTGACTGAGTAGGCACGAATTGCTGAATCTACTGTCGCAAGAGTCATACCATTCTGTAAGGCTTGACAGCTCAGCATTCTGTCAAATGGATCGCGATGTAATGGTGGGAGTTTAGCCAATTGAGCTACGCTACTTTCATTAAGAGCAAGACTGACAATTTGATGAAGTTCGCGCTGTTTGGGTAAATATGTTTCGGGATGCTCCGGCAGAGGTAACTTACCCAACTGGTATTTGACAATTGCTTCCCCAGGGCTGTTTCATTCTCAGGTAAATCATCGTTTTGTAGGGGCGGTGCCCCCGTGCCCGCCCTCCCCGTCCACGATTTTGTAAGTGTTTCAGAGATTGGGGCAGCCACGGGGGGCGGCCCCTACAAGAGAATGAAACAGCCCTGATTGCTTCCCAGACTGAAACTGCACTCAAATAGACCTTATTATCTGGATCGCGAATTGCATCTCGAACATCTGTTGATAACTGTCACCACTGATGAACCATAAAAAGATGTGCGTATCTAGCAGAATCTTCATTTACGCACTCTTGGCAGAACTATACTGAGTTCACGGATCTCTATTGGTCTAGTAGCTTCATTAACCTTTTCTACCAATTACAGCTATGTTTGGAGAATGCAAATCCTCCAGCGTTTTCTCCAACTCCTGCTTAAACTTTCCCATGATTTATTTCTAATCTAGCTAATTGACATTTAACAGCTACTGATTTCATGACCAGTAGCCTAACAAAAACTCAACTCTGACAAATAAGATTTCAACTGCGTCCTCACAGACAACTCAGAGGTTTAACTATTAATCATACCGCAGTTGCGGTTGACGGGGTGAAAAGCAAGTTGTAGAGCTTACGCATGGGGGTTCAGAAACCGGGTTTTTTACGAAAATACTTCGTTGCAGCCAAAAGATTTGGCAAAAAACCCGGTTTCTTTGTCGGAGTGTGTCCAAGACTGTCAGAAAAAATAGAAAACCCCCAAACCCGATTTTTAAACTTGGTTTGGGGGTTTTCTTCCTAAATCCAGTTTAAATCACAACTTGCTCGGCTCGATCGCCGGAGCCCGCAAAGACACTGTTTTATCCGCTGCTGCTTTAGCCACCAACGAAGGTACAGAATCCCTCAACTTTGCAGTCAACTGAACAGTAGTGGCATCATAAACCTGAGTCAACATCTTCGGATACAAACCAATGCCAATAATCGGCACTAACAGCGAAGCAATGATAAATACTTCTCGTGGTTCCGCATCCACCAATTCCTCGTGTTCCACCAGTTCCTTATTTTCCGGGCCGTAGAAGATTTCCCGCAGCATTGACAGCAGATAAATCGGAGTCAAAATCACCCCGACAGCAGCTAAACATACCACGCAAACCTTAAACACCGGATTGTAAGCATCGCTGGTTGCAAAACCCACAAATACCATCAATTCTGCTACAAAACCGCTCATTCCCGGCAAAGCCAAAGAAGCCATAGAACAAGCAGTCCACATGGCAAAAACCTTACGCATTTTCTGTCCTACACCGCCCATTTCGTCGAGCATGAGGGTGTGAGTGCGATCGTAAGTGCAACCCACCATAAAGAACAAACTCGCCCCAATTAAACCGTGGGAAACCATTTGCAGCATTGCACCGCTAATTCCCAAATCGGTAAACGAAGCTATCCCGATTAGCACAAAGCCCATGTGGGAAATCGAGGAATAAGCAATTTTCCGCTTCAAATTGCGCTGAGCAAAAGAAGTTAAGGCGGCGTAAACAATGTTTACCACACCCAAAATTACCAAAATCGGTGCGAAGACAGCATGAGCATCTGGGAGCATTCCCGCATTCATTCTGAGCAAAGCATAACCGCCCATTTTGAGCAGAATTCCTGCTAGCAACATATGGGCTGGTGCGGTGGCTTCACCGTGAGCGTCGGGGAGCCAAGTGTGTAGGGGGAAAATCGGCAGTTTGACACCGTAAGCTATTAGGAAACCTGCGTATAGTAGCAATTCGATATTGGGGGCGAAGTCTTTAAGTGCGATCGCCCGCATATCAAAAGTCACTGTATCGCCATAAAACGCCATTGTCAGCGCACCAACCAAAATAAACAGCGAACCGCCCGCCGTGTACAGAATAAACTTAGTTGCTGCGTAGAGCCGTTTTTTGCCACCCCAGATGGACAAAATCAGGTAAATCGGCACTAATTCTAATTCCCAAACTAGGAAAAATAGCAACATATCCTGCACGGCAAAAACTGCTATTTGCCCGCCGTACATTGTCAGCATCAAAAAGTAAAATAGCTTAGGTTTAAACGTAACTGGCCAAGCAGCTAAGGTAGCTAAAGTAGTAATAAAACCCGTCAGCAAAATCAGTGGCATCGACAAACCATCCGCACCGACGGACCAATTCAAATCCAGTTGCTGTACCCAAGTATAACTTTCTACCAGTTGCAGTCCCGGATTGCTGAACTCGTACTGAGTGTAAAAAGCGTAAACAAGCAGAGCAAAATCAATCAAACCGACAATCAAAGCATACCACCGCACCGTCTTGCCATCCTTATCGGGAATTAAAGGAATCAGCAAAGCCGCAGCAATAGGAAACAGGATTGTTGTTGTTAACCAGGGAAAGTTAGCTGTATCCATTGCATTTTAAAATTATCCATCAATTATTAGGTTTAAACATATTTTGGCAAGTTTGGGCTAAATTTTATACTTTCTTTATACGAAGCCGACTTTTTGCAATAATTGCTACGAAATATGCGATCGCATATTTCGAGTTTAATCACAAATTTATTTCTCTTGGCTAATTGTCAATTGTAAGTTATTAAGCTAAGGTCAGTTCTTAAAATATCTTCTGGTGGGACATGACAATACTTTTAATCGTGTCAACTTAACTCTAAAAACCTTTGTATCTCTTGTCGATCGCTGAGTTCAGATCCCCCTAAATCCCCCTTAAGAAGGGGGACTTTGAGAGAATACTCTTTTTCCATCAGGGGGACTTTGAGAGAATACTCTTTTTCCATCAGGGGGACTTTGAGAGAATACTCTTTTTCCCCCTTTATTAAGGGGGGTTAGGGGGGATCTAGACTTCGAGACAAACAAAAGATACGGTTGGTTTGACGTTAAGTTGACACTAATTGGTAATGCCGTGTCCCAACAGATTTAACTGACTCCCGAAACGATCGCAAAACCCAGAACTGCGACAAACACAATCAGGGCATAAAATTGAGCGCGACCGTTTTCAATGTATTTGAGTCCTTCGCCTGTTACCAGGGCGAGAAAACCAGTCAAATTAACCACACCATCAACAACTCGCAAATCCACTTCCATGACTTGCCGCGCTAAACGGCGGCTGCCTTTGACAAACAGAAATTCGTTGATGTCGTCGAGATACCACTTGTTGAGGGAGAATTCGTAAAGCGGTTTGATTTTTTGGGCGATCGCCCCAGCATCAATTTTCCGGCTCAAATACATCAGGGAAGCCAAAGTAATGCCAAGCAAAGCAATACCCACAGAGCTGCCACCCATGATCAGAAATTCCGTTAAATCGAACTCGGCGGCGTGTTCCAATACTTCTTCCAGAGACTCCCCAGGCGCACGCACAAACTGCTCGAAATAATTAGCAAAGGGAGTACCGACAAAACCAATTAACACAGAAGGTACTGCCAACACCACTAAAGGCAAAGCCATTGTCAGCGGAGATTCGTGAGGGAAATGGTCGTGTTCATCGTGACTTTCCCCAGTTGTTGCTAATTCCTTAACATTCATCGCGCCTGGGCCGAAAGCAACCTTTGGTTGCAGAAGTTGCTGTTTGATCGCGTTGTCATTACCCCGGAATTCGCCCTCAAAGGTGCTGAAATACATTCGGAACATATAAAACGCGGTCATCCCAGCCGTTACCCAGCTCACAGCCCACAGAGCGGGATTTGCTTCAAAAGCTTGGGCGAGGATTTCGTCTTTTGACCAAAAACCGGCAAATGGCGGAATGCCACAGATTGCCAAATTTCCGATTAAGAAGCAAGTTGCCGTAATCGGCATATATTTCCGCAAGCCCCCCATCAGTCGCATATCTTGAGCGAGGGCGGGGTTGTGGCCGACGACATCTTCCATACCATGAATCACTGAACCAGAACACAGGAACAGCATCGCTTTGAAGTAAGCGTGGGTCATCAAGTGGAACAGTCCGGCACTGTAAGCGCCGACTCCCATTGCCATTACCATGTAGCCCAATTGGGAGATGGTGGAGTAGGCTAGGCCTTTTTTGATGTCATTTTGGGTAATGGCGATCGAAGCGCCCATAAATGCCGTAAAACAGCCCGTACAGGCGATTAAATTCATGACTGCTGGCAACCCTTCAAACACTGGGTACATCCGAGCAATCAGGAATACGCCGGCGGCTACCATTGTCGCGGCGTGGATCAGGGCTGAAATTGGTGTCGGGCCTTCCATGGCATCTGGGAGCCAGACGTGGAGGGGGAATTGAGCGGATTTGGCGGCTGGCCCCAAAAATATCAGGACTCCGAAAATGGTGGCCAAAGTGGCGCTCAGGGCACCGGATTCGACTAAGGAGTGCAGGCGATCGCCCATCACGTTAAATTCAAAGCTACCGGTGGCCCAGTAAATGCCGAGGATGCCCAGCAGCAGGCCGAAGTCGCCGACGCGGTTGGTGACGAAGGCTTTTTGGCAGGCGTCAGCAGCGGGTTTGCGATCGTACCAGAAGCCCACTAGCAGGTACGAACACATACCTACGAGTTCCCAGAAGATGTAAATCTGAACGATGTTGGGGCTGACTACTAGACCTAGCATCGAGGCGCTGAAGATGCTGAGGTAGGCGTAAAAACGCACGTACCCGTCATCGTGAGCCATGTAGCCATCGGTATAAATCATTACTAAAAAGGCGACCGTAGTGACGATCGCCAGCATCACCGACGTTAGGGGGTCAATGATATAGCCCATACTCAGGGAGAAGTCCCCAGCAGAAGCCCACTGAATAGTGCGGGTGTAAGGTGCGTGACCTTGTAGTTGACTCCACAGCAATGCGAAAGAGAGTACCATTGACCCTCCGAGCGCGGAAAGGATTAAAATCGCATTCGCTTGTCGGAGTTTGTTGGTGGCTTGATTAAATGTAATTAAGCCGAGACCTACTAGCATTGCGCCTGCCAGTGGCAGGACTGGAATCAGCCAGGCGTATTGATAAAGCGGTTCCATGACTGATGTAGTTTAAAGTTTCTACTAGATTGACAAAACTGTGAACTATTGTGACACAGGCTTGGACGACTGGGCATAAATGCTGGCTTTTTTTGAATAGTCCCGGACGCTCTAATATCGTTTCCGGCTGCATCGGAATGATTTAACCGGACCTAGAACACAGAGAACACAGAGGGAGATAAGAGAGATGAATACAGGACGATGTTACCGGATTTGATATAACTCTATTTTTATGGGGCTGGCGGCAGATCCGATCGCTATAGCTGTAAGGTCGATCGCCCTTAGCCCAAGTTGAAAATCGCATCGGTAATAGATGCGATGAATGTGGAACGGCGAACAGTTGCGGGGGAAGCATTTAAAACATTGGCTAAAATGTCGCCATTAGCTAACAAGATGAGCGTGTTTGCGCCCGTCGCAGTGAAACTGAGGTCATTCAGACGGATAGTGCCTGCGATCGCAATTCTATCCCCGCTATTTAAATCGGTAATTCGATCGACAAAATTGGTATCCCTGCCCCCTGCATCCACATCTATTTTGATAATAAAATTATCTGTTACGCCGCCACTGAAAACGATCTACAATTACTTGTAATTCTTCCTTTCTGGCTAACTAAATTAGACATGATGGTATTAAGCTGCTAATCGATGCTGCTCCGGTGCAACCGGAATTGATATTACCTGCACAATAGAGATTGTATCGCCGAAGTTTTTAATAATTCGGGGATACAATCTCTATGGCACTTAAAAATGCTACCTGTTGACTGCTTCCTGGGGTTGCAGCCTTTGACTTGGGGCAGATACCCCAGACGTCGCCAGCATCCAGGAGTCAAGAGTCCGGCGCAGTTCCTCGCGTCCTTGATAATGTTCAAATCTAAATCGAACTTTGTCCCCTTCAAACAAAATCAGCGTCGGGAGACTTGTCAGGCGATAAGTGTTGGCTAATTTGAAACTTTCATCGGCATTCACCCCTAGGAGCTTGACTTTGCCTGCCCACTGTCTCTCAAATGTTGTGAGTGTGGGGTCGATCGCGCGGCACAGACCGCACCAGGGCGCCCAAAAATGAACTAAAACGGGGGTAGACGCTTGAAAAACCTCTTGTGCAAAAGTGCGTTCGCTAACGGACAACACCATGATCCCTCAAAAATTAATAAATTTTTTCTATCCTAGGGATCATGCTACCAGTATATGTTCCCAGTCGCACGCATCAAAAAAGGATGAATTTTCCACAGTAAGCTAGTAAAAATGACTACACCTACATAGGAAGGGCGCAAAAACTCAAGCAAATCAAGGGTTTGACGTTTTTGGAGGATAGCCAAAAATGGCAAAATTGATGTCCGAGATTTGATGGTTTCAAAGGATTCGCCAAAACGGGCCTGAAGTCTCCTGTCACCGTGCCAGACTCCAAACAGGTGGTGAAGTACCAAACCAATGGAAGTCAGGAGGGTAAAGCTAGTGCCAATCCAGAGGGTATGGGCTATGCACCAAATCACCTGTCCTACCATTTGCGGGTGCCGGGTGATGCGGATGATGCCGGTTTCGTAGAGGTGAACTTGGGGTTTTTGGATGGCGGCAATTTCGAGGAGGTTGAAAGTTGCTGGGTACAGAAACAGGAAAGAAATTGCCGAAAGTATCCAAACTAGGGGTTTGACAGCGGGGATGCCTTGTAGCTGCCAAAGTTGTATACCGTCGTAGCGGTGGTTGAAAAAGTAAACAATCAGAATGACTGCTAGGGGCAAACTGACTAGGGCAAATAAAACGCGGTAAAGTCTTGCCCCGATGAGCTTTTCAGCTTTGGGGCGGAGGGCTGCTAAACCGCTGTGGGCGGACGCAAAACCGAGTAAAAGTCCGAGCATAACTAGGTGGCTATCGAGTGCCAAATTCATCGTCATTGTAAATATTAAGAAAAGTTATTGATTCGTGGCCAATTTGTGTCACAAAGTATCTATGGGAGCATTCAGCGGTTATCAGTCATCAGTCATCATTCATTAGTCATTAGTCCTTAGTCCTTAGTCATTAGTCATTAGTCATTAGTCCTTAGCGCTAGGCCAATTTGCAGCTACAGACAAATGACAACTGCTTTCTTGACAACTGCCTGGTACCCACTGCCCACTGCTTTCTTGACAACTGCCCGCTGCCGACTGCCTACTGCCAACGGACAACGGACAACTACCAAATGACAACTGACAAGTAGATATATGTCTGACCTTCCTTTCACTTTAGACCAGTTACGTATTCTCAAGGCGATCGCTTCTGAAGGTAGCTTCAAACGCGCCGCTGACAGCCTCTATGTATCCCAGCCAGCAGTTAGCTTGCAGGTGCAAAACTTAGAGAGACAGTTGGACGTGCCACTGTTCGATAGAGGGGGGCGTAGGGCTCAACTCACGGAAGCGGGACACCTGCTGCTAAGTTACGGCGAGAAAATTTTATCGCTTTGTCAAGAAACTTGTCGAGCTCTGGAAGACTTGCAAAATCTTCAAGGTGGCACCTTGATTGTGGGGGCTTCTCAAACTACTGGGACTTATTTGCTACCTCGGATGATCGGGATGTTTCGGCAAAAATACCCGGATGTGGCGGTACAACTTCACGTTCACTCGACTCGTCGTACTGCTTGGAGTGTGGCTAACGGACAAATCGATTTGGCGATTGTGGGTGGAGAAATTCCGACGGAACTTCTGGAAGCTTTGGATGTTGTTCCTTATGCTGAGGACGAACTGGCTCTGATTCTCCCTCCATCTCACCCGATGGTACAACAAGAAACAATCCAAAAGGAAGACCTTTACAAATTGCAGTTTATTTCCCTGGATTCCCAGTCTACTATCCGCAAAGTTATCGATCAGGTGCTCACTCGCAGCGGCATTGATACTCGTCGCCTGAAAATTGAGATGGAACTAAATTCCATTGAGGCGATTAAAAATGCGGTGCAGTCGGGGTTGGGTGCTGCATTTGTGTCGGTTTCGGCGATCGAAAAGGAGTTGCTGATGGGTGTTTTGCACAAATCTCAAATGGAGGAAGTGGTGGTGACTCGAGTTTTGTCGCTGATTTGCAACCCCAACCGCTACCGTTCTAAAGCTGCTGAGGCTTTCAGTAATGAAATTTTGCCTTCCTTTGCTACTTATTCTGGTATCAAGGAGAGAAAAGAATCTCCCGGCTTTGAGTTCGATCCTAGAGAGATTCTATCTCCCAACTCGGCGGGTAGTTAATCTGTGGACTGGGGCGCGATGGGTGGCGGGTAGACATCTCAAGTGTTTGTTAATTTGGGAGGGACACAGGGGTACAAAGGGAGAGGGGGATAGAATTTTACTTTTTTTCCCCAAGGATTTAAGTATACAATTTAAAGGCGCGACTGTTGATTAGACTTCTTTAAAAAAGTAAGTCTTGAACAGGCTTTCTGGTCTGTTGCACAATAAATATGGTCGATGTCTATTAGATTGTTGTGTCTATCCCGGTCTGAGTTGGTACTGAGAATGCTTCTCCTCAACATGAGGTTGAATAGCTAAGGGTCGATTCTTCAATTCTTTTGTCTCAAATCTAAAATTGATAATGGAAGTTTACTGCACGCGCCCAGGATGTCCGCGCCCTCAAAACTATTTTCCCGATCTCGATGACAGTTCGCTGCTGAAAACTGTGCAGCAAAGGTATTGCAAAACCTGTGGAATGCCCCTGATTCTGAGCGGCCGCTATTTGCCGGTGAGGCTTTTGGGTCAAGGCGGTTTTGGGGCTGCTTTTCTGGCTCGCGATCGCTATACTCCGGCGATGCGGCAGTGCGTTGCTAAACTGTTGCAACCGTCGGTGAGTCTGACTCCGGCACAACTAACAATCGCTCAAAATCTGTTTGAACGGGAAGCGGCGGTTTTGGAAGAACTGGGCAACGAACACCCGCAAATTCCGAGTCTGCTGGCTTTTTTTGAGTTGACTGTTCCCAGTTTGCAGGCGGGGAAAACCGATCAGTTTTTCTATCTGGTTCAAGAATTTATTGATGGTGAAAATTTGGAGCAGGAACTGGCTGTAAAAGGCAAGTTTTCGGAATCGGAAACGGTGGAAGTATTGCGGGAAATTTTGAAGGTTCTCGATTTTGTTCACTCTCGCGGTTCGATTCACCGGGATATTAAACCTGCTAATATTATGCGGGGGAAAAATGGTCGGCTTTATCTATTAGATTTTGGGGCGGTTAAACAGGTAACGCAAAGTGCTGGAAGTGCTAAAGCTTCTACTGGGATTTATTCTTTGGGTTATGCTCCCCCAGAACAAATGAATGGCCAAGAGGTTTATCCGGCAACGGATTTGTATGCTTTGGGTGTGACTTGCATTACTTTGCTGAGTGGTTTGCAGCCGACGGAGTTGTTTGATAGTTACAGAAATGAGTGGAATTGGCATTCGCGGGTGCTGATTAACTCGCGTTTGGCTCAAGTTCTCGATCGAATGTTGTTATCAGCTCCCAGCCAGCGTTTTCAATCTGTGGCCCAGGTGGAAGCTGCTCTCAAGTCTGGGCCTCAACCACCTTCTCAACAGTCTACAGTCGTGGTGGCACCGCCTCCGATAGGGACTCCGCAGCCCCCTGGGATCGCACCGCAGCCGCTGCCTCCGACGGTAATTCCTGGGACTCCTCCGGGAGGCTTGCAACCTTCGCCGAGAGGGTCTTTTTCGATCTGGGAGGTGTTGTCGGGGGCGGCGTTTACGGGTTTTGAGGGAGGGTTGCTGGCGATCGCCCTGACGAGTTTGCTGCCCTCTCCTGGGCTGAGTATGGGATTGTTGGGGATGATTCTGGGGGGGCTGATTTATGGTCAATATCGCCGAACGCTGGAAGTAACTGAGATGTTGACTATTGGCGCTGGTACTCTGGCTTTGTTGGTGTTTTTCCCGGCTTTGCGATCGGCTGCAACTGTGATTTATCCTGGTGCTACTATCATGGGCGTGTTGTTTGTGGGGTGGTTGGGGGCTTTAGGTGCGATCGCTGCAACTGCTATATTTCGTTTGATTTATAAGTTTCTTTCTCATCTTTTTTAATCAAGCTAAATCTATGTCAAATCAGAATTTAGTAGGCGGTGTAATATCGTTTCCGATTGTATCGGAATGATTTAACCGCGAAGGCGCTAAGGACGCGAAGTTCGAGAAGAGAGAGTTTAATACAGGACGATGAAGAGAGGATTTTATATAACTGTTTCAATGCCCGAATGATCTATTAGGCTCAAATCAGCTAGCGCAGGACCCAATACTCCTAATCTCATCAGTCAAAAAGCACTTGGCGGTTGTGACTTTTTTCCTAGTCTCCAGCCCCAAATTCAGTCAAATTTACTCTAGCGCGATCGGTGGCGGATGCGCTAAGTGGCTACAGATAACTCTAAAAATCAGAGCTTTGACATGAAATCCAGACTGGGAAATTCCTGTATGTTTTGGGAATTGGTTAAATCCAATTTCCCTAAATCAAATTTTTCCTGTTTTCGATTTAACCAAATTGCTTTTAAGCCAGCATTTATAGCCCCGCAATAATCTGCTTTGAAACTATCGCCTATATGCACGACATTTGCAGCAATGCTGTTGTGTTTTTGCAAAGCGGTAGTGAAAATTTTTGAGTCGGGTTTGGCTGCACCAACTTCGGTGGAAATGGTGACTGATGTGAAATATTCTGCTAAATTTAGTGCTTTTAATACCCCATAAAGTCGCGAATCAAAATTCGATACTACTGCTAATTCTATTCCTTGTTGCTGCCACCTGTTTAATGCGGGTAACACATCGGGATAGACAAACCAAGGTTCGGCGGTGGCAAAATGAGCGTAGAGTTCGGCAAAGAAATGGGGAAAATCGGAGAATTGGTGATAAACGCCTGCAATTTGAAATGCTTTGCTGGAAACTGATTGCCACCATTCAAATTCTAGTTGGGGAATTTTGGAGGCTTCTATTCCAGGAAATGTCATGGGAGTTGAGTCGGCAAAACTTTTGGAAAATGCTATATTTAACTCTTCGCTGTTAACGGTTACTCCAAAATTATTGGCTAATTTTTGGTAAACTTGACCGACGTTGCCACGAACGTCAAATAGTGTGCCTGCGGCATCTAAAAAAATTACTTTGGTCATTTGTTATTGGTTTTTGGTTATTGGTTATTTGTTGTTGGTTATTGGTTTTTGGTTGTTTGATAATTCGGCGGTTGAAACCGCTACTATACAAACAAAGTCCGCCTGGGCGGACTAATGAATACAGTTACATTGTCAAAAATTAACAATTAACCCTTAACCATTAATTTTTTAACAAATCTTGAATTGGTCTGCTAATCCAATTGAAACCAACTTTCACTTGATGGTCAAAGGTTGGCATCCGATAGAGATAGGCTAAGCGGCGAGCAATGTGGGCTAGTTGTCCGTCTAGTTGAATTCCTAAACCTGCTAGGGTGGCGTTGTCTATTCCTAATGTCATCATTTCTCCTAGTGGCTGATACCGGAAAGGAAGTAAAGGCCGACCGGTGAGGGAAGCCCAGATGTTCCAGGCTGTGTAGTCAGCTTGCTGGAAGGCTACTTGGGCTGTAGTGGGAAGTTTTTGGCCGCTGGCGTCGTGACATTCGGCTATATCTCCTAGGGCAAATATGTCTGGACGATCGACTATTTGCAATGTGGGGGTAGTGATTAGTTGACCGCGTTGGTTTTGTTTGAGAGGGAGCGATCGCACTGCTTGACTAACTTGAGTTCCTACTGTCCACAATACTATGTCTACCGGCAGAATATCTAATTGTCCTTTGTACATTAAGGAAATTGTGTCCGATCCGATCGAGTCTACGCTGGTTTCTAAGTCGATCCAAACTTGTCGTTTTTCTAAGGCTTTTCTGGCTGCGTCTCGGTTGAACTCCGGCGATGTCCGCAACATCATGTCGCTTTGTTCGACTAACCGCACGCGACCTTTTTCTCCGAGTCGATCGGCTAGTTTGCAAGCCAATTCTACTCCAGAATAACCGGCACCGACGATCGCCACCCGAATTTTGTCGGTATTTTTGGCTTCTAAAAATCGCAGTCTTTCTTCTAGTCGGTAAGCGTCCTTGAGTGTGCGAAATGAATAAGCATATTCAACGGCACCATTGACCATATCTAGAGGGGTTTCGCCTCCTAAAGCTAACACGAGGCGATCGCACGCAAATTCTGGACCGTCGTGTAATTGGACTCGTTTTGTTTCTATGTCGATGCCACAGACAGTGCCTTGACAAAAGCGCACGCCTGTGTTTTCTAATAGTTCGGTAAAGGGTGGGGCAATTTCCCAAGTTTGTAGTTCGTTGGTTAGGAGTTCGTACAGCAGGGGCACGAATAGGAATCGATCGCGGCGATCGACTAGGACTATTTCGGGTTTTTCGGCTTTGGGGAAGGGTAACTGACTTAAACGCAGGGCCGTGTAGAGTCCGCCGAAGCCTCCGCCAAGAATGCAAATCCGGGGTTGTTGTTGAGTCATGGTGTTTTGAGGGGCGATCGATTCTGGGCAACTTATTTATTGTAACGAGATGGGGAGTGGGAGAGGGGGGAGTAGAAAAGAGGGAGAGTGGAAGAGAGGAGATAATTTTGATTATTGCTGCTTCCCCCTCCCGATAGAGGTAATTAAACCCCATACAAGTTATGAATTTTCACAGAAGCAAAAAATCAGGAAGACTGAGGCTAAAGTTAGGTCGATCGCTGTTTTTGTCTCGATCCCCACCCTGTCTTCCCGCTGCTACCAGTCTCAGACGATCGATCCGGTGCCAAAACCTCTGTTTATCCCAAACCCTAGCCTCCACTGTATTTCCGACTCTATACATTTCCCTATTAGCGGCTATCAAATTTTCTGAATGTTTAAACAACAAATTTTATACTATATTAATTAATAAGGAATTATTGTCTTAATCAAATTCACTTTTTATGGGCCATCTACTTTAATATTTCAACCCGCACTCACCAGTGTAAAAAACTATGCAAATTTACTCAAATTCATCTAAATTTACGGATGGCGCAACCCCTAGTGAAGCAGATTCATTTTTGTTAAACAGTGAAGAAACATATAAAACTTTAGTAGCTAATATTCCTGGTGCTATCTACCGTTGTATCTGGGACTTGAGCGACCCCACGGCTGGTAAACGGAGGATGGCTTTTTTGAGCGAGGCGATTCAAGAAATATCAGGCTATCCCGCCTCGGATTTTGTTAACGATCGCGTCCGTGATTTTGCTAGCATTATTCATCCTCAAGACCGCAAAAATGTGGAAGCTTTGCTGCTGCAAAGTGTGGTATCTAAAACTCCGTATATCCTGGAATACCGGATTGTCAGACATGACGGCGGTATTAGCTGGGTTTATGAAAAAGGCAAACCTGTTTATTGCCAAGTAAAAGATGCGAACTTGGTATCTAATTCCCAGGAAATACCAAGGGAATTAGATTTAAAAACAGAAATAGAAAATGGTAAAATTGCCGAGTTCAAAGCACCAGAAAAATTTCGGGATTCCTTAGTCTCCTACCCTTCCCAAATCGCTAATTCGCAGTTGGGACTGTTTTGTTTCGACGGGGTAATTTTGGATATTACCGATCGCAGACAGACAGAAGAAATACTCAGGGAGAGGGATAGTTATTACCGCTGCATTGTGGAGACTGCTTCCGAGGGCGTTTGGATGTTCGACTCAGAAAGCAAAACGACTTTTGCTAATTCTCGGATGGCAGAAATGCTAGGGTATACAGTGGAGGAAATGCAGGGGCGATCGCTCTTTGAATTTATTGACGACAATACTAAGGAAATTGCCAATATTTACGTGCAGCGACGACGCCAAGGTATCCGGGAACGCCACGATTTTCAGTTTACTCGCAAAGATGGCTCTCACTTGTGGGCGATCGTCTCTGCGACACCGATGTTTGATGTCAACGGCGAATTTTCTGGGGTTTTGCGGATGATTACTGATATTAGCGATCGCAAACAAGCCGAAGCGGAATTGCGGCAAACCCTCCAAGAACTAGAATTTGAAAAATTTGCCTTGGATCAATCTGCGATCGTCTCTAATACCGACGAGTTCGGCGCTATTACTTATGTCAACGACCAATTTTGCGAACTCTTTAAATACCATCGAGAAGAACTGATTGGCAAAACTCACCGACTGGTCAATTCTAGCTATCACTCTGCCGATTTTTTCAAGCAGCTTTGGTCAACAATTCGTCAGGGCCATGTTTGGCGGGGAGAGATGAAAAATACAGCTAAAGATGGCACATATTTTTGGTTAGATACTACCATTGTACCTTGCTTAAACGCCCAAGGGAAACCCCATCAATATGTAGCAATCCGCAAAAATATTACAGGTAGAAAAAAAGCCGAAGAAGCAGTACGACTTTCCGAAAGTGAATTGAGGACTAAAAATCAAGAATTAGCAAAGGCTTTGCGGGATGTGCAGCAAACTCAAAGCCTGATGGTACAAAATGAAAAAATGGTCAGCTTGGGGCAATTGGTAGCTGGAGTAGCTCACGAAATTAACAATCCAGTCAGCTTTATTTACGGCAATGTCATGCACGCTGACGATTACTTTCAAGACTTGTTGAAAATGCTGCTACTTTATCAGGCAGAATACCCGGAACCCACCGAAGCAATTCGAGAAGAGATAGATGATATCGATTTAAATTTTCTGCTTCAAGATTTGCCAAAGCTCTTAAATTCCATGAAAATGGGTTCTGAGCGAATTCGCCAAATTGTGCTCTCGCTGAAAAATTTTTCACGGTTGGATGAAGCAGGACAAAAGCACGTAGATATTCATGAAGGCATTGATAGCAGTTTGTTGATTTTGCAGCATAGGCTGAAAGAAACGCCGGGACATCCTAAAATTTCCTTAGTCAAAGAATACGGTGATTTGCCTTGCGTACAGTGTTATGCGGGGCAATTGAATCAGGTATTTATGAATATTATTGGCAATGCCATTGATGCTTTGGAAGAAGCTATGGAAACTGGGCAGTGGGCTGAGGATGTGAATTCGTTTATTCCTTCTTGTCCTTCACCAACGCTGCGGATTTGTACGGAAGTAAAGTATGAACCGGATGTGTTGACGGAGACCAACAATGTTGTTTATGATGCTTCAAGACGCAATCCCACTCATATTGTAATTCGGATTGCTGACAACGGCCCAGGAATTCCAGCAGAAGTTCACCAAAGGCTGTTCGATCCTTTTTTCACCACAAAAGCACCGGGAAAAGGGACTGGTTTGGGGCTGTCGATTAGTTATCAAATTGTGGTGGAAAAGCACGGCGGACAGTTGCATTGCTATTCAGCGCCCGGTCAAGGAACCGAATTTGCGATCGAAATTCCTATAGTTAGTAGTCATTAGTCAGTTAACCAATTCCCAATTCCCCATTACCCCTTACCAATTTCTATGAAATATCATGTAATTTACGACGGCAATTGCAATCTCTGCGTCACCTTAGTGCAGCTACTGGAAAACTTAGATCGAGGTCAGAGATTTGAGTATATTCCTATGCAAGATTTACAGGAATTAGAGCATTTTGGCATAACTTCTGCTGACTGCGAAATGGGGATGATTTTGATAGATAGTGACACACCGCAACGGCGTTGGCAAGGTAGCGATGCGGCGGAGGAAATCGGGCGAATATTACCCGCAGGTGAGGTATTTGTGGCTGCTTACCGTGCTATTCCGGGGATGAAGTGGATGGGCGATCGCGTTTACGAACAAGTGCGGGATAATCGTTATACTTTATTTGGCAAGCGTTCTACCACTTACAACTCAGTTTATGCTATAGGCTGTCGGGCGATCGACAATTGCGATAATAGCAAGGACTAAAATCCTTGCTACTAACCTGTTCGTAGTTAGGACTTTAGTCCTCAAATACCAGGTTTGTAGTCAGGAATTTAGTCCTCAAAAAGATGGATTAAACAGATTAAATATCTCCTGGCAAAAATGTTTGAGTTTTTGTGCCGACTCCGCAGCAGGTTCAGTTTGGCCAAGAAAACTCCAATTTTCCACAGTAGAAAAACGCCACTGCTGACCAGTATGATCGTAGCCGGCTGCTTCAACTCCGATCGCCCTTCTCGATCCTTCTACCGGATCTTGGTAAAATCGGATTTGAATCAGGATGCTGCGGCTTTGTAACAAGCGGCTTCTACCTGGAAAATGAAAACCAATGTCAATGGAATCGGGATCGACAAGTTCTCTAGTATCTGCGTCATTCATCCAAGGTTTCAAATCGACTTTCACATCCGGGAATTCCGATTTGAATAAATTAACAACCGCAGCAATTTTGCTCGTAAGTTCAATATTTTTAGCTTGTTCGGCAGCGTTCACTGGCAAAACTCCTATCAAATACACTTATGACATTTAGCTAACAATGTAACTGCATACTGCCGAATCTAGACTGTAAACAGCGGACTTTTTCTCAGATAATTAGACATTGACAAATTTTAAAATTTATGTTGTGTCGTTTTTAGCCTAGTCTTGATCCCCCTAAATCCCCCTTAAAAACGGGGAAGAAAGAGAATGCTCTTGTCCCCCCCTTATTAAGGGGGGTTAGGGGGGATCTCCGGGTTTCAAAATACGCCGAGTCCCTCCTTAAAAACGGGGAAGAAAGAGAATGCTCTTGCCCCCCCCCTTATTAAGGGGGGTTAGGGGGGATCTCCGGGTTTCAAAATACGCCATAGTAGCTTAATCCAGCGGTAGGGCGATCGCAAATTCTGTCCCTGTTCCCACTACCGAATCACAAGTCAGTTTGCCACCGTGGGTTTCTTCCACAATTTGACGACTGATAGATAAACCCAACCCTGTCCCTTTTCCAACACCTTTCGTAGTGAATAAATGGTCAAAAATCCGCGCTACAACTTCTTCAGAAATTCCCCTGCCATTATCTCCAATCTTAATGACAACTATTTGATGCTCGTCATCAATTTCAGTTTTGATAGTAATGATATTAGGAGCGAGTTCAATTTCCTCAAAACTCCGACCTTTATTTGCTTCTTCAAAACAGTCGATCGCGTTTGCCAGAATATTCATAAACACCTGATTCAACTGTCCCAAATAACACTTAACTTTTGGGAGATTTCCATACTCCTTAACCACTTGAATCAGGGGACGGTCGGGATTAGCTTTCAAGCGATGCTGTAAAATCATTAAAGTGCTATCAATCCCTTCATGGATATCTGCCAATACTTTTTGGTTGGTGTCGGCACGGGAGAAGGTGCGCAGAGACGTGCTAATATTGCGAATGCGATCGCACCCAACTTTCATTGACCCCAACATTTTCGGCAAATCTTGTATAAGATACTCTAAATCAATATTTTCAGCATCCTGTTCAATTTTTGAGCTAGGATCTGTCACTTCTTCCTGATATAACTTCAAATGGTTAATTAAATCAGCAACACTCCTATTAGCTTCGTTAATATTCCCCGCAATAAAACCAACCGGATTATTGATTTCGTGAGCGACACCAGCCACTAAATTACCCAAAGAAGACATTTTTTCACTTTGAATTAATTGCAGTTGTGCTTGTTGCAGTTCCGAGAAAGACTTTTCTAATAGTTGAGATTTTTCTTGCTCGCGAGCGTACAAACTAGCATTCTCAATCGCAATAGCAACTTGAGTAACTAAAACCTTTAAAACTTCTACCCTGTCGGTGGTAAAAGCTCCGGCTGTTAACTTATTTTCTAGATAAATAATTCCTTGGAGATGGGATTGATAAATAATTGGCAAACACAGGATTGATTTAATTTGAAATTCTCTAATATACACATCTGCATGAAAAAATTCAGCAACATTCCCATCCTCCAATACCAGAGGCTTTTGACTGCGAAAAACATAGTTAATCACAGAAATTGGCAAATCTTTACTGTTTTCCAAGGGTATAGATTGTAAAATAGTTGCCGTGCTATCTGTAGAATTACCTACTCCTTCAATGCAGAGTTCATCGTCTTTAAGTAACAACAGCACGACTTTTTGAGCCGCCGCATTTTCTAAAAGGATGTTAATTAATTTTGTCAACAATTTTTCGAGAACTATTTCACTGTTAATCGCTTGCGAAGACTTAATAAAAGTAGTCACGTCCAAGAAATCGCCTAAACCATTGCTGGTAGTGCTTCCAGTGGTAGTGCGCGTGACATCGAGGGTTTTGGTTGGGGCTTGGGTGGTGCGTGTTTGTGCTAACAAGAAAGGATGTGTTGATTCTAACTGTTTAAGTTTAGCTATAGCTCCCCAGCGGATATAGCCATAATAAGCTTTAGTTAGATATGCTTGAGCAATTATCTGTTTTCCTAGAGATTGATAAAATTCTCCGGCTAATTCATAAGCTAAGGCTTCATCTTGAAGATAACCGTTTTTGGCGGCACCAGCAATTGCGCGATCGTACAATTCCATTGCTTCGGAATTTTGCCCCAGCACTCGCGCTTTTTCCGCTGCTACCAAGTCGTATTTGTGCTGGTAATTCATGGGAGCATTAACAGCCCATTTCTTCATTTTATTAAAGATTTCTACCACTTTTTTGAAATATTGCTTTTGCTCCTTTTTTTCAGCTTGGGGATACAAAGCCAGGAGACTCAAGGAGTAGTAGAATTTACTCACAGAAACTATATAAAATCCCGCTGCTACTTCTTCATATTTCTCAAATAACCGTGAATTTTCTACAGCTTCGGTGTAGTTTTTAAACATATAATTAAGCATAGCTTTGGCATTGTAAGCCAAACAGACTAACACAAAGCTTTTCCCTTCTATCAAAGCTGGTAGCAATTTGAATTCATTAAAAATCTCACCAACTAAATGACAGGTATCGGCAGTTTTACCACACAAATTGAGGGCGATCTCTTTCTCTATACTTATAGATAGCCAAGAGCTTTCTTGTTTAAGTTGCTGCATTAGTTTCACATACTTATCTGTCTCCTCTGCAACCACATCTAGAGGCTTTCCCATCCACAGTGTATAAGTACAATATAGATTAATAGAATAACCAGCATATTCCAATTCTCCTGCTTCCATGCCACTTTGAAAACCTTCCTTGAGATAGCATAATGCAGAGTTAAGTTCTACTTTCCAAGGTAGAATAAAAGCACCAAGACCTGTATAAACTTTACTTTTAATTGAACGAGATGAACATTTTTCTAATAGCTTAATTCCCAGTTGGCCGAATTGATAGGCCAAACTAAAGTCCCCTAGCTTGGACAAAACTGCGCCATAATAAACGTAAGCGACACTAGCATAAGGCGAATTTCCATATTTAATACACAGTTTGACCATCGTAAAGGTCAGCAGCGGTACCAGTAGGGGCTTGGCTGCAATAGCAGATCCGAGAATCACTGATAAAATCCGCATAGCTGCTTCTTTGTCAGGATCGGTCATTTCTGGTAAGGTTGCTAACTCGCTAATTGGCTTAGTTCCTAATCTCACTTTGCTCTCGATTAGTCCTAGCACAATATTCGGAACCTTGGGATTTTCAGGAAAATTAATGCCTAACAGTTTGAGCACTTCTAGTCCTGTATTTAGGGCTTCTATGAGTCTATTCTGAACATTATAAGACTGGAGTTGAAGTTCATAGACATTGACTTTTTCCAGGATAGTTTTGGCTTGAATTAACGTCAAATCAACTAACTTTTTTGATTCTTCATAATTACTGTTTAAATATTCTGATTCGGCTGTTGCTTCGTAAATTGCTAAAGTTAATTCATACAGATATTGCCAACAATCTGCTGGCAATAATTCCAGCCCCACCCGCAAGTACCTAACAGCAGATTCATAAGCAGCAGCGGCTTTCGCCTTACGCCCCGCAGTTAAATTTAGTTTTGCTAACTCAATTTTTTCTGCGGGCTGGCTAATCGTGTCAATGCCCACATTTAACTGATTGACAATATCAAAGATGTTTTCTTCGATCTTTTCTGGCGGAGTATTCTGTAACAGTAATTGACCGATTTTTAAATGGGTGGATTGCTTTTGCTGTTCGGGAATTAGGGAATAGGCGGCTTGCTGAACGCGATCGTGCAAAAATTTGTAACTAACCCGCGAAGTGTCTAATTTAAGGTTAATTGATTCCGATTTGTCGAAAACTAAAGGAATGCGATAAGCATCGCTCAAGGGCAGAATTAACCCTGCTTGCAAAGCTGAATAAAGTTCATTTGCTGTAGAATTCGCTGACTTTTTACTGACCAGTGACAGTACATCTAGAGCAAATTTATCCCCTACACAGGCTGCTAATTTTAACATTTCTTGCGTAGTGACGGGCAGTTTTTTAAGGCGGCTGGCTACCAGTTCGACTACACTTTTATCGGTAATTCCAATGGCTTGAATTTCGTCTAGACTCCAATGCCATCCCCCTTGACATTCCCCAGTGGAGTTAAACTCAAATTTTAAAAGATTTTCTTGATAAAGTGCTTGAAGGAGTTGCGTCAAGAAAAAAGGATTACCGCCTGTTTTGTTGCAGATTAACTCAGCTAAATTATTGATTTTTTCCGTGCGGTTGTTAAGTGTGTCTGACACTAATTCAGTCACATTTTCTAAATTGAGCGGTGCCAATACAATATTGTTGACAACCGTCCCTGTTTTTTCAATTTCTTCTACAGTTTGAATTAACGGGTGAGTCGGACTGACTTCGTTATCTCGATAAGCACCGATTAGCAGTAAAGATTGTTGGTCGGGGTCAGTTATCAGTGTTTGCATTAACTTTAATGTTGCTGAATCTGCCCACTGCAAATCGTCTAAAAAGATGACTAGCGGGTGTTCTTTTTGGGCAAAAACGCGAATAAATTCTTTGAATACGCGATTAAAGCGATTTTGCGATTCTACAGGGCCCTGTTCTGGCACATTGGGCTGTTTCCCAACGATTAATTCAAGTTCTGGAATTACATCGGCAATTACTTTCCCGTCTGTGCCTAAAGCTGTTAAAATTTTTGTGCGCCATGTTTCTATGGCGACCGCATTTTCTGTTAGCAACTGACGCAGTAGCGAGTTAAATGCTTGAATTAATGATGCGTAGGGAATGTTGCGTTTGAATTGGTCAAATTTGCCGCTGATGAAGTAACCTTTTGAGCGAGTTATTGGTTTGCTAACTTCGTTGACGACTGCTGATTTGCCGATGCCGGAATAGCCGGATACTAGCATTAGTTCGCTTTGGGAAGGGGCGGGATTTTCTGTATTTCGATTAGGTGGCAAAGATGCAGGTGAACCAGCTCCTACACGTTCAAATGCTGTTAATATTTGATTGACTTGGTTTTCTCTACCGTATAATTTTTGGGGTATTAATAACTGACTGAGAATATCTAAACGTCCAGGGCTAAAATCTGTGATTTCTCCTGTGGTTTCTAATTGATATAAACAGTTTTCTAAGTCGGCGAGTAATCCGGCTGCACTTTGATATCTGTGTTCGGCATTTTTGGACATCAATTTCATCACTATTTCTGAGATGGTTGGCGAAATTTCAGGAGTGATGTGATGGGGCGAGATTGCTTGTATGGCGATGTGGCTGTAAACTATTTCTAAGGGGTCTATGCTCTGAAATGGCAAACGACCTGTCAGCATTTCATACAAGGTAATTCCGAGGGAATAAAAGTCGGTGCGGTAGTCGAGGGTGCGGTTCATTCTCCCGGTTTGTTCGGGAGACATATAGGCTAATGTGCCTTCGACGGAGTTGGGATTGTTAAATTGCGGGTTTTCTTTGTTTAGTTTGGTGGCAATGCCAAAGTCGGTGAGTTTAACTTGTTGTGTTTGGGAGTTGATGATGATGTTGCTGGGTTTGATGTCTTTGTGAATAATCTGATTTTGGTGCAGGTATGCTAAGGCTTTAGTTATTTTGATGGCGATGTCTAAAAAGGATCGCAGACTCAAGGTTTCTCTTTCGAGCATTTTTCCGAGAGATTCGCCACCAAAGTCTTCCACAACGAGTCCTAATCGGTTGTCAAAGCTTTGGAGACTGATGGTTTTAACGATTTGTTCGTTATCTAAATTGTGGCGGATTTGATATTCGTGTTTGAGGCGAGTAATGGCTTCGAGTGTGGGATATTCGGCTTTGAGGATTTTGATAATTATTGAAGTCTGGTCAATAGGTGTGTTGGCGCGATAGATAATTGTTTCGACACCTTCATGGATATTAGAATTAATTTGGTATTTTGAAAGAATTTGCATAAGTTTATTTAAATTCATATAGGGTTATATTTTACTTAGAGTATCGCTAATTTTTTGAATATTTATGTGATATCGATCGCGTTTTTTTATGCCCTAAGTCACAAAGAATAGATAGCACTAACTTGTGTAGGGGCAATCCCACACCTGGTTGCCCCTAGATGAGAACCCCACGCACCATGCACGGCCCTTACCTTAATTGCTGTTTAAATTGGGGAGTTTCAATCTTGTACAACTGTAACTTCACTGACATGAACAATGGATTCGGGGTCTGGTAAAATACGGACGCGGGCAAATTTTAAACCGCTGACTCCTTGCAGGGATTCCACCATCCCTGTTTGAATTTTTGATTCTACCCAACCTTCGCGAGACAAGTAGCGCAAATATTGTTCGTACTCTTCCCACTCGTCTTCAGTTGAATAAACTATAGTTAACATTCCTGACTGGGTTATTCGTTCTTGGGCGTCTTTGTCAACGGCTTTTTCGATGCGCTTTTTGACAAGTTCGTAGCGGATGTCGCGGGTGCCTTTGACATCAAACATTTTTTCTGTATTTTCGTTGTGAAAAATGTCTATAGTGGTATTTTGTACTAAGACTAAATGTGCGAGTTCCATATTTATTTGCGAATCTGCTTCCAGGCGAAATACGGTGCGCCCGCAGTCGCAAATTGCTCGCAGTTGTTCGTACCGCAAACTGTGGAGATGAAACTGACTGAATCTGCTATCTATAGATTTGCCGACATACATCATGTGATCCATGCCGTCGGTGCATTCTATGTCGCAGTAGTGGGGAAGTATTTTCTGCATTCGCTCTTGCCAGCGAGCCCAAGTTTCTTGGAGTTTGCTACTAATTAAATGGAGCATTTCGTCGTAGCGGTTGCGCTCTCTATAAACGCAGTTGTGTTCGTTTTGGCAAGCTACTCGGTAAGCTTCTACTGCATCCTGTACTTTTTGCCCGCACTGCAAAAAGTAGTCAAAATATACTTCTAAATGTTCGTTCAAATATTCCGCTGCTCGCACCTCCATATCAACTGTTATTTTTTCTTTTAAATGCTCAATGTAGTCTAGTAAATCGAGCCGTAGTTGCTGGCCGAGGTGAGTGGTTTGTGAAACACAAACGACATCAACTATGTCTAAGGCTAAGCGAAATTGTTCTAGTAAATCACTTTGAATGGCTCGATTTCGCTCGTCGCTAGAACCACGAATATCGGAAATTCCAAACAGTGGATAAACTTCAGAAAATACTATTGTTTCCTGTGGTAGTCCCCAACTTCGTCTTTCGGCTTCTTGGATGAAGCGCCATTCGACGGCGGGGTGGATGTTGTGGATGTGGCTAAACCGTTGCTGCATGGCTTGCCGCAGGGCTGCTATGAAGGCGGGAATGAGTTCTTGGGCGTGCTGGGTGTCAATGCGGTTGAAGTGGTTGGGCCGATCGCACAACATCCCTACTAGGCCCAAAATCCGCTGCACGCAGCCCTCGCGGGTGACTGTTTTTACCACTAGCGGTACCAGTAGCATCGATCGCACGCCCATTTTTCGCAAAGCCCGATCGCATTCGGTGTCGCATTCTCGGCGCAAATCGGGGACATTCCAAACTTGATTTGCCGCGGTTGCTTTCAAAAAATGAGAATCTTCTAGGGAGTCCATTGAATAAACCACTGGCTGCAAAGGTTGGCCGCCTTTAGCGACTAATATTTGTACCTGTTCCCCGTCAGGGCGCAGCAGCAAAGTGCCGTCAGCATTAAATAGCGATCGTAAACAACCGTCTATTCTTTCAAATTTGTCGGGGCGCAGCATGGAATCGCGATCGATTAATAACTGCGTCAGCCGCCGAATTTGCTCCTGGATGGTGACATCAAAACCTTCGAGTACCAGTAAACCTTCTACTTGGTAATTATCCAACTGCAAGCGATCGCCTAAAATCGCCAATTGATTCGACTGCATCAACCAAGCTTCCCGTTCGTTCACTGGCATTAAATGCAAATGTAAATCGGCAAATTCATCTATCTTTGGGTCAATTCTAGAAATTTGCAACTGTTCCGAGCCCAGCCAAAATTCGACAAATCTTGGTTCAGGGTGTACCCGATTTTTGACAGTAGCCATCACTGGTTCGTCGAGGACTCGCAAAGCGCCGAGGTCAATTTGATAAGATTGTTTGAATACCCAGTGCAAAAGGTGGCGACGGTATAATTGTTCCGCTGTTTTGTTGTCCCACTCGTCGAACAGTTCCAGCAAAGTAATACCCATTCCGGCAAACAAACCGCCTAGTGGGCCATTTCCCAGGGGTGTTCCTTCCCAGCCAGCCAAACGGCAGAAAGCTGCGTTAGCGTACCGCAGTGCAAAAGTTCTCGGCTCGATTACTGCTATTAAAACGCGACGGTTGCTGAGGAATTGAAACACCCACTGCAAGTCTTGTTTCCATGTTTTTAACCGTTCTATTTCGGCTGATTGACTCGGTACTCCCGCCGCCAAAGCTTGCAGTAGCTGTTCCATATTAACTTCGCTTTGCAAACTCTGATTATCTTGCTCAGTGGAGTCTATATTTGCTGGCATGAGTGACTTGGCGGAGTGATTGCTGCTTTGACGAGATGAGGATTTAGGAGTAGACATGAGTAAAACACCTGAAAACAGTGAATTTTGCCAATAATAATCTTGGCGAGCCGGAATTTAAGGATTTTTGACACTCCCTGCGAGTCAAGCCACAGGGATTCTTAAGCCCATAATTTATGTCTTAAAGGCGCTGACAATTCGCCCCTACTGATTCCGCTTAGATCGAGTCCAAGCATTACCGCTACTTTTCTACCAATATTGCCACAACCGTTGCAATCTGCATTAATCAGCCAACCTTGAGCTGTTCGATACAAGCCACGCTTAATTCGTTTACCAGATGGAAGCCACCCTTCGGGTTTTTCGCCGAATGTAGGTAGCAAATCATTATCAACGAATGAAGCCTTTGAGGAATACGATTCTTCAGTCTCCAGAAATCTTAAACCGTACTGCTCACACAATTGACTAATTCTATCCTTTTTCGGTTCCTAAAACCTTGTGCAACTGAGCGCGGTTCGGAACTTTGCCAGTTTTAAAATATAACTGACGGGCATAGTAAATTCCGCAATTAGAAAGTTTTGCCGACTCAGAAGACAGATATTCGAGAATCGCCTTAATCTCTGAGTCAGCTCGAATTAAGTTTTGTTGACAGCCAAACATGAGTTATCCTCCTTGTTATATAATTGTACAGCAAAACAACGGATGAAATCACGAAGAAAGGTTGAGATTTTCGGATTCAAGAGTCTGAATTTAAAATCCTTGAAGAACATTGCAAATCTGTAGGTCGGACTAAAACCGATGTACTTAGGGAATTAATCAGAAGCCTCAAAGTCAAAGAAAAGCAGTCCTAAAAGGACGGGGCTTCAGACCCAGTTTTTTTGGTGAAGAAATTACAGCCTGTTTATAAAGCTTTTGTCTGGCGATCGAAAACTGGCTATTTTCCCAGGGCGATCGGGACTATAAACTTTGACTTTTCTTGACAAACAACCTTGCCCTCTCGACGTTACGGGGTTACATTAACGTTGTTAGCACATTGCCTGTTAGGCTTATTATAAGTGCTAAACAGTTGATACGTACTAAATATTAGCAGTCCTAGTCAATATATTTGAGCTGGGAAATGGCAAATACGCAAGCAAGTTGCGCTTGACTGGTTTTACACAAAAAAGTTCCAAAATAATTTTTACTCAAATTTATAGCGTCTCAGTAAATTCTAAAATATAATAGGATAATCCGCATTTTGAAAAGGAGATATCCATGGTTTTAACGATTAACAATCTACTCGGAGATCTGACTGGTTTTCCTGTGTCCGCTGGGGGGGGACCGCGTTTTTTGGGATTTGCTACGGACGATGATATCAATGTAACAGAGGGAGATTTGTCTGCTTTTACGTGGGGAGTGTGGGGATTAGATGGGAACGATACGATTTTAGGTTCCTCCGATAGCAACGAACGACTATTAGGAAATAACGGCAATGATGTCATCGCAGGTGGTCCGGGAAATGACATCATTTACGGTGGTAAAAATAACGATATACTTGATGGAAATGAGAGCAATGATGTCCTTAGAGGTGATGCTGGTAATGATGTTTTGTTTGGGAGCCGTGGCAACGATCTACTGCGAGGTGGGCAAGGAGATGATGATTTAGAGGGCAATGAAGGTAATGATTTCCTCGTGGGCGATCGCGGTGTTGATGTCTTGACTGGTGGCCCTGGTAGTGATATATTTGTGCTCAAAAGCAATGATGAAGGATTTAGTGTTGCTCAAGCTGATGTGATTACTGATTTTAACTTTGAGGAAGGCGATCGCCTTGGTCTCACTGATGGCTTAACTGAATTAAGTTTGCTGTTTACTGACGAGAATCTGATTGCTTATGACAATGACGGAATTGTCAACGATATGGTGATTCGCAACCTCACTAATGGGCAGATTTTGGGAATCGTGTTGAATAATAACAACTTCGATCTGACTGGTTCATTTGAAACAGCAAGTCCATTTGCTTTGGCGATTAATGGTTCCGATTTCCAGTTTTTGTAGGTAGTTTCAGGTGGATGTGAAACCTAATTTTTTTTACCTCAATACTGGCTCCTAGCTAGTAACTAACAGTTCATCGATGATATTTATGGGTAAGTAGTGAATGGGTTTGCGAAATTCTTCGTTCCCAAGCCAGGCTGAAGAACGAGGAATTTCCGATTTACAACAGGGAACAATTGCGCTTCAAAGCTTCTTCCAAGAGAGCATTGTACTGTTTTTCTTTGACAGTATAAGCCCCGAATCTTTCGAGGTGAGGATTGTTCATTTGAGCGTCGAATAGTAGATAATATCGATCGCGCAATCTCTCTACCAATTTCACCATCGCTACCTTAGAACCTTCTGGAATTCGATAAAACATCGATTCGCCAATAAAAGCGCCGCCTATAGACAATCCGAGAATTCCCCCAGCCAATTCGTCACCATACCAAGTCTCGAAGCTGTAAGCCCAACCGGTCTGATACAAAGCCCAATATATCTGTTTGAGTTCTTGAGAAATCCAGGTAGTTTCGCGATCGGCACAACCCTCAACCACCGCTCTAAAATCGCGGTTTACAGCCACGGAAAACCGATTTTGATTTATTTGACGGCGGAGGGATTTAGGATAGGTAAAGCTTTCATCTAGGGGAATCAGCGCCCGCTGGCGGCTGGAATACCAGCCCAAACTATCTTCACCGTCATTTGCCATCAGGAAATAGCCTTGCGCGTATCCTTGTATAATTGACTGTATATCATATTGCATAAATTTATCAGTTGTTTGTCAGTTGACCGTTAACCGCCAACATTAGCAATTAGGAATTAGGAATAACTATGTCAGAATCGATCGCACCCATCACCTTACCACCAGCCAAAAACCCAGAACAGGAAGGTGAATGGCTCCAACAAACACTGCTCGCATGGCTGGACTCTGAGTTTATCCCAGAACCTGCCAACCAGCAAATAGCCAAAAGAGCAGCCCAAATCTATGTCCGCCAACGCATGGAAGGCGAAAACGATGTGGGCAGTCTCGTAATTGCGATCGTCACCGAAATGCAAGCCTATGATTTTTCTAAAAGCTTCTACGGCGAATTTGCGATCGCCAATGCCGTCAGCGACTTATTACTAGAAAGTCTGGGCATCGATAAATGCTGCGGACAATGAAGCAAGAAAGAGGAAAATTTAACTCAGAATCAGGAAACAAGAATCAACCCAAAACACAATCTTACCCATTAATTGATTGTGAGTTTTTTCTTCCTTCTTCGTACCCGCTTCTTGCGCAGTCGAAGAGTCGAAGGGCTTTCTTCCTTCTTCCTTCTTCACATCGATCTTCTTCCTTCTTCCTTCGTTCTTTCTACTACCAGCTAGACTTAACTACACCGGGCAAAAGACCTTCGTGAGCCATTTCTCGCATCATGTTCCGAGACAGCCCGAAGTCACGATAGTAACCTCTGGGACGACCAGTCGCCCAGCAGCGGTTACGCAAGCGAGTCCGCGAACTGCTGCGGGGTAGTTTTTGTAGTTCGCGGTGAATCGCCATTTTATCCATCTGATTCGCAGCTTGGTCGAACTGGTCTTTCAGGTCTGCGCGCTTGTCAGCGTACTTGTCTACGAGTCTTTGGCGTTTTTTCTCGCGCTCGACCATGCTCTTTTTAGCCATAATCTGTTGATATCCTTAGATAAATCACAATCTAGTATTATACTATGTTTTGGTAATTTTGGATGAATTTAAATAATTTAACCGCAGAGAACGCTCCAGAACGCAGAGGAAGAGAGAAGACCGATCGATAAATTTTGACTCTATGAAACATTAGCAGAAGGACACAAATCTGCCAGTTCACACACATCACAATTTGGATTTCTGGCATTACAAACCGCCCGACCATGATACACCAACCGAATCGACCAATTTTCCCAATCGGGCTGCGGTAACAAGAGCATCAAATCTCGCTCAATCCTGGCAGGATCTGGATGTTTGGTCAAGCCCAAGCGCTGACTTAATCGCTTGACATGAGTATCGACTGTCACGCCCATATGAATTCCAAAAGCGTGAGCGAGAACTACATTAGCCGTTTTGCGCGCCACTCCGGGTAATTCTAACAGCAATTCCATTGTCTGCGGGACTTGATTATTGAATTTATTGGCGATCGCCCAACAAGCACCTTTAATATTTTTAGCTTTATTCCGATAGAAACCAGTCGATCGCACTAAATTCTCCAATTCTTCCAAATCGGCATTCCCCAAAGCAATTGCATCGGGAAAACGCTCAAATAAAGCGGGTGTCACCAGATTAACTCGCGCATCCGTGCATTGAGCCGAAAGAATAGTCGCCACCAGCAACTGCACGGGAGTTTCGTAATCGAGAGTGCAAGGAGCCTCTGGATATAGGGATTTTAGGCGATTCAAAATTTCTAGCGATCGCTTTTTTAAACTTATTTTTTTAGTCATTTGTTATTAGTTATTAGTTATTAGTTATTAGTTGTTTTATCCCGAAAACCAATAACTAATAACTAATAATTATTATTGCCTTAAAAAGCTAAAATCTATCCCAGCCAAATTAGCTGTGTCCCGAATAATCAAGAAAATTCCCAAACCCAGCAACAGCACCAAACCAGTCTGCATCACGTTTTCCTGAATACGGTTCGGCAAAGGTTTACCGCGCATTCCTTCGATTAACAGAAAAGCTAGCTGACCGCCATCCAAAGCAGGTAAAGGCAAGATATTAATCACAGCCAAATTGATGCTAATTAGCACAGCATACTGAAACAAACTTGCTGCATCCGATCGCGCAATTCCTGCGCCCACCGCCACAATCGCTACTGGCCCGGATAACTTTTCAGCAGTCTGACTGAAATTACTCAATAATTGCCCGAAACCTTGAAAAGTCAGCACCACAATCCGCTCAAATTCAGCCGAGGCTTTAGTTAACGCCTCGACAATTCCGACTCGCTGCCGCACCACAGTACCATTGGAAGTTAGCTGCACCCCAATGCGACCTTTACCGTCAGGGGTTAATTCGGGAGTTACTGTTACTACAAATTTCTGTTCTTGACGCTGAATTTCCAAGGCTAGGGGTTGGTTGGGATGATTTTGGATTTCCGCGACTAAAGATTTGATGGCTTGGCTGGAAGCCCCCAATTCCTTACCGTCTACAGATAGAACTATGTCTCCCGATTTAATGCCGGCTTTGGCGGCGGCTGAACTGACTTCTAGCGCCACTTCTGGGACTTTAACTCCTGGTTGGTAGTCCATTGATGGGAGCCCGACAGTCCCAAATTGCACTACTAGCAGGAAGTAAGCAAAAATTAAGTTGGCAATTACCCCTGCACTAATGACGATCGCCCGATCGAGCACGGGCCGATTTTTGAGCAAATCCGGGTCATTTGGGGGGAT
Organism: Microcoleus sp. EPA2; assembly: GCA_020882975.1. GTDB lineage: Bacteria > Cyanobacteriota > Cyanobacteriia > Cyanobacteriales > Microcoleaceae > Microcoleus. The sequence goes on from JAHRFD010000011.1 coordinate 93,318, forward strand.
AGTGCTTTCTGGATCGTCATCGGGAAAACCTACGAAACCTCCCAAGGGAAAGGCTCGGAGGGCGTATTCGGTTTCTGGGCCTTGGTATTTCCACAGGATGGGGCCGAAACCGATGGAAAAGCGGTTGACGTGGATGTGTTGCAGTCTCGCCGCCAGGAAGTGGCCGAGTTCGTGAACGACAATGAGGATACCTAAAACTGCGATCGCTGCCAAAACAGACATGAAGGATTCCAATTATGCTTTTATTTGACTTTGATTTATTTTAATATCTTTTTTAATATCGGTGGCATGAGAGCGGCAATTTTCCATCACACTGGAAGATAGCATTTTCAGCTAAAGTCTCCTCCCGTGGGCCATCCGGCTGGTGTCGATTTTGGTCTCAAGGGCGATCGATCTACCAAATTAAAGATGAGTCACTACTCAGTTGCTGGTTTTTGGTATAATCATAAAGCACCAATAACTAATAACTAATAACCGATCGCTAATCACCCATAACTAATAACAATTTTATGAAAGAAACTTCTGTGAATATTATCGCTATTTCTATATTTGCCATCACTGTTTCAATCTTATTAGGACCACTTTTCAATTTGCCAGAGGCCGTACCGGCGATCGCCACTTTTTGTCTTTTGGGCCTCGCCACCTTAGATACTTTCCAGTGGCAAGGTCAAGGCGGGACAATTTTATTAGACTTGCTCGCGGGCACTTCCAAACAAAGGCGCGATCGCATCCTCCATCACGAAGCCGGACACTTTCTAGTCGCACACCTATTAGGAATTCCCGTCACAGGCTACGCCCTCAACGCTTGGGAAGCATTTAAACAAGGCCAATCTGCCCAAGGAGGCGTTCGATTTGAAGACGAACAATTAGCCTTACAACTGCAAAATGGCACACTTTCCGCCCAACTTTTAGACCGATACTGCACCGTTTGGATGGCGGGAATAGTCGCTGAAAATTTTGTCTATGGTAATGCCGAAGGCGGAGCCGAAGACCGCACTAAAATTAATGCAATTTTCACACAACTCCGGCGTCCAAGTTCCGAAATTCAACTCAAGCAAAACTGGGGTGCTCTCCAAGCTAAAAATCTCATCGAAAGCCATAAATTAGCCTACGAAGCTCTAGTTACAGCAATGGAAAAAAGAGCAACTATAGAGGAATGTTATAGAATTATACAAGAAAATTTGTAATCTTTGGGCCGCACCGTTAAACTCTACGTCACAAAAAAGCAACCTTTACAGGCTGCTTAGAGAAAAAAACCGTTGTTCAGTTACAGGAGAAAACTTTCAATCGAATTCAAATTACCGCTGCTGTAGTTACCGCCTATTTTCACCGTTTTTGGGATCTACCGTTGAATGACTTTGGATTCCGAACAAAATTGTCAATCCCGATCAGAATGCTGCGGAAAATTCGTTGACGATTTTGACTTTGCCTTTTCTGACAGCCCGTAGCAAGCGGTTGACACAGCCTCTCTCTTCCTCATTCAGAGACTCGTCAAAGGTCGCCGCCATCAAACCGTAGCGATCGGCTAGAGTCAAAACACCTGTGTCGCTTACAGAAGCGAGGATTTCAGAGATAGCGCCGGGGAGGAGTTGTACGGGATTCATGGCAGTAAGATTGAATTCGATATATACATCATCTCCGTATTTTCCGAAAACAGCGGTGACATTGATGAGGATAGGAAGGTGATTATTTTGGGTGCCGGCAAGTGATCCAAATAGAGTTTATTTGTGACTTGAGTCACAGCCTCACCCATAGTGGCGGGCAATTCCACCCAACCCTCACCTTTGGGTAGGACTTGGGAATGACCGGGTTTAGTAAAATAATCGTTAATCCCTCAAACAGTTCAACTTTTACCCCCGGTACTCAAAATGCTTGACTTTCTCAATCCCATATTAGGGCGCAAACCCGATCGCATGAAAGCCAACGTGGAAATCTACACATGGCAAACCTGTCCCTATTGTATCCGCGCCAAATCCTTGCTGTGGTGGAAAGGCGTAAATTACACCGAATACAAGATTGACGGCGACGAAGCAGCTAGAAATGCCATGGCTCAACGCGCCAACGGACGCCGCAGCGTGCCCCAAATTTTCATTAATAACCAACACGTCGGTGGCTGCGATGACATTCACAAACTTGATGCCGAAGGAAACTTAGAGCCGCTGCTAGTTCAACCAGCAGTTTAAATACAGTCCCTATCAGGTTCATAGTCAGGACTTTAGTCATTAAATTACCTAACAAAGGCATGAATGCTTGACTACGAACCTTGCGTAAATTTACTGAGATTATCTTGCCGCCATTTAGCATCTGTGCGTCTATTGGTTGCCAATTCTAAGACCCGAATCCCCCTATTTGGCAACAAACTTAATTTTGCTTGGAACACTTCCCAATCGTCAATTATCTCGTGTTCCACACCATAGGTTGCACACAACTTAGCAAAGTTGATATCTTGCGGGGTGGCAAAAAACTCTTCAAAGGGTGGCTCGAATTTAGCAACGGGCAACATTTCAAAAATCCCACCGCCGTTGTTATTAATTAAAATAATTGTCAAATGACCGACCAATTTATTTTTAATTAAAAAACCGTTGGTATCGTGCAAAAGTGCTAAGTCTCCTGTTAACATTATACAGCTTTGATTGCGGTGTGCAACTCCTAAAGCTGTTGATAATGTGCCGTCTATGCCATTAGCACCGCGATTGAAAAAAGGTTGGATTTCTAAGTTATTTGGCTGCCAGAAAAACTCTACATCTCTGACTGGCATACTGTTGGCAATAAATATCGGTGTGCCTGCTGGTAATATTTGGGAAAGCAGCCAGGAAACTTTGGGTTCAATTATGTTTTGAATTGCTGATATTTTTTGGTCTATTGCTTGTCTGACTTGGGTTTCGGTGTTGTGCCAAAGTTGGAGGTATTCGTTTGATTCAGAGGTGTTAACCCCCCCTAACCCCCCCTTGGTAAGGGGGGGGACTTGAGTTGATTGGGTATTGGTAAGGGGGGGGACTTGAGTTGATTGGGTATTGGTAAGGGGGGGGACTTGAGGGGAGATAACTGTTGCGAGATTTTCTGGGGAAATTCGCAGGTGGATGGTTCTGCCGTGTAGGGGATCGAAGTTGTGGTGGCTGGGATGGATTATATATCGTTTGGGTTGCGTTTTATCTAACCAGTTTCGCAGTTCTTTACTTGTGGGTAAGTCTCCGATTTGAATGGCTATTTCTGGGGTTAATTTATCTGCTAGTTCGCCGTTTCTCAGGATTAAATCATAGGTGGAAATGAGATGGGGGTTGAGTTGAGCGTAGTTCCTGAGTGGGGATAGTCCTTCTGCTAAAACAGGCCAGTTTAAGGATTGGGAAATTTGGGCGATCGCCCTACAATACTGTTCGGGAAATTGAGGCTGTGCAACTCCCGCAATAATTATCCCTCTGCTGCACTTTTGCCATTGTTCTATGGCACTTCCTACTCCCCCTTTTAACAAGGGGTGGCTGGGTTCTATGCCACTTCCTACCCCCCCTTTTAACAAGGGGTGGCTGGGTTCTATGCCACTTCCTACTCCCCCTCTTAACAAGGGGTGGCTGGGTTCTATGGCACTTCCTACTCCCCCCCTTAACAAGGGGTGGCTGGGTTCTATGCCACTTCCTACTCCCCCTTTTAACAAGGGGTGGCTGGGTTCTATGCCACTTCCTCTTCTTACTCCCCCCCTTAGCAAGGGGGGGCTGGGGGGGGTAGAAATTTCTCCTATAATAATCGGTTCTAATCCTGCAAAGAAATCCTCCATATCAAATTGTGTTTCTAAAGCTTCTACAGCTATGTCTGAAACGGGTACAAGGGGGTCACGAAAGGGAATGTTGAGGTGAACGGGGCCTGGAGTTGGAAATTGTGCCCGCTCCCAAGCATAGGCGATCGTCTGCCGCAAATAGCCTAACATTCCTAGGGACGTGGCAGGCATGGCTAATTCCGCTTGCCAGTTGGGATAGTTGCCGTAGATTTTCACTTGGTCGATCGCCTGTCCAGCATGGCAATCCCGCAGTTCGGGAGGTCGATCGGCTGTGAAGATTAGCAACGGAATTCGACTTTCTCTGGCTTCTATGATAGCAGGATAAAAGTTGGCGGCGGCGGTTCCAGATGTGCAAATGAGTGCGACGGGTAAACCGGATTTTTTGGCAATTCCTAATGCAAAAAAGCTGGCTGAACGTTCGTCGAGGACGGGAATACTTTCTATATTGTGATTTTGGGCAAAGGCGATTGTTAATGGTGCCGATCGCGAACCGGGACAAATGACAGCGGTAGTCAATCCCAGGCGCTGCAAAGTTTCTGCTAATATTGAAGACCAGAGAGTATTTGTATTCCGAAAATCTATTGACATTGCTAAATTTGAGTAGCTCAAGTCTGTATTGTGCTCAGATATTATACCCAAATAATTATCAAAATACATTTTTACTTACTATAACTAAATAAACAATTAACTAAACCAAAGCATTTAAAAGTGGTTGTAATTTGAGCTGAATTTCTGCTAGTTCTTTTTCCGGTTCCGAACCGGCCACAATACCGGCACCAGCATAGAGTATAGCCCGATCGCCGTCGATTAATGCCGATCGAATGCCGACGGCGAATTCCCCATTGCCACGGGCATCTATCCAGCCTATGGGTGCTGCGTACAAAGAGCGATCGCAGGTTTCGCAGCGACGAATTTGTTCTAGGGCTATATCTCTCGGTACGCCCGCTACCGCTGGGGTTGGATGCAGTTGGGCTAAAATATTTAATAAATGAATATCAGGCGGAATTTGAGCCGCGATCGGTGTCCACAAATGCTGAATGTTTGATAGCTGTAGCAGTCTTGGTACTGGGGAACAATTGGGACTTATGCCAAGTTGCGACAGGCGATCGACTATAAAATCAATCACCACTCGATGTTCTCTAATATCTTTTTCACTATGCAATAAACCTTTGGCTAAATTCCCATCTTCTGCCTCGGTTTTGCCCCTGGGCGCTGAACCAGCTAAAGCATCTGTTGATAACTGATTATTATGAATGCTAATTAAGCGTTCTGGACTAGCTCCAATAAAATTTTGACCTTGACCGTTACTGGTTAAAAATACATAGCAACCTGGATAACTGAGGCGTAAGTTATTTAAGGAATCGAACGCACTAAAACTGGTTTCCGAAATCACATTGATGGCTTGGGATAAAACAATTTTGCTAAAATATTTAGACTCTATCAATTCTAACGCAGATTTAACAGATGTTTTAAATTGATTAGCATCATTCACTGGTATTTGTTTGAAAGCTATGGAGTTATGGATATAATTAGTTAATTTACGGTAGGGCAGAAATGCAATTTTTTCAAAAGTTTGCCAAATATTTTCCGCTATTTTTTTGACATTTATCTCTTTTTCTACCAGGGCATTGGCGACAATAATACAGCTATCTTGTTGTCTAGAAATCTGCCATTTTGGTAAAAATATGGTAGCGGGTGGAAAGTAAGAATTAGAGGCAAGGTTCTCATCAAAAAAAGCAAAACTGCAAAAAAAGTGAGGCCCGCTCAAGGGCAAGCGTTCTGTACCAATGGTAATTGTATTGGCAAGTGTTGAACGAATAAAGTTTTGCGCCACAGCAAATCGATCGCTTCCTGCTACTGTGAGATGAATTGCCGAATCAATGGCGGCAATCGCAAAACTTTTGTCGGGAATGAGGTCTCTTTTTTCAAAGTAAAAGTGCCGCTGACAAGGTTCGGAAATCTCTTGCAGTACAGCTAGCGGATCGAGAGGGTAAATCTCCTGAGAAATACTAACTATTTTGGTTTGATATTTGTCAGTTAAAGACTGCTGACAATCTAACAGCAACTGATGCAGTTGATTGCGGTCTTGCAAAAGATTAGCGCGATGCGGTATTACTGTCATGAAATCGAGAATAGCAGATTTGTCAGCAAGAGTGCGGGTTTGTCCCGCCATAACCCCTATTTCGATCTAAGCACGGGAGGGCGATCGCCAAACATCACCTTTCTAGTTTCCCTCCCGGTTTCGACTCCCTAGGGCAAAAAAACAGACTCTGGGGCGATCTATCGAAACATTTAGACACAAAACTTTATAGATCGATCGCCTAACAGTCGCCAAAAGTCGATCGCCCCACAGAGGTTTACAGACGGGATACTTCCACAGTTTGACTACCCCCACAGCCTTTGAATGGATGCCTGCACGCACTCAACCTGATACACATTACACCTACTTAACCAATAAAATTGTAAAATTACTAAGCTGCTATCAATTGAATCAAGTTTGTATAATGACAACAAAGTTAATTGAACGTCCAAATAGTAAACTGTGGCTAGCGGCAATCAAGCCACCCATGTACAGCGTTGCCGTGATTCCTATTTCCGTAGGAACTGCAATTTCTTTTGCGGAAACTCAAAGGATTAATTGGTCAATATTTTCGACTTTTTTAATGTCAGCTATCTTAATTATAGCATGGCTGAATCTCACCAATGATGTATTTGACTCGGAAACCGGAATCGACAAAAACAAAGCACATTCCCTCGTTAACTTAACCGGAAATAAAGCTTTGATTTTCTGGTTGGCCAATCTGTTTTTAGCTTTGGGAGTGTCGGGAATCTGTGCTATTTCTTGGTGGCAACAAGACCCAACAGTGATTTTACTCGTAATTTTGTGTTGCGCCCTTGGCTACACTTATCAAGGGCCTCCTTTTCGTTTGGGCTATCAGGGTTTAGGAGAATTTATCTGTTTTTTTACCTTCGGTCCCCTAGCTTTAGCTGCTGCTTATTACAGTCAAACTCAAACTTGGTCAGCCACTAATTTTGGCGCTTCAGTAATCGTGGGAATTACTACGAGTATTATCTTATTTTGTTCTCACTTTCATCAAGTGGCGGATGATTTGGCTGCGGGTAAAAAATCCCCTATTGTTCGACTCGGTACAGAAAAAAGTGCCCAGTTGTTGCAGTGGTTTTGCGGTAGCATTTATGCTTTGACTGTGCTGTTTGTGCTGTTGCAAATTTTCCCAATTTGGACTCTGTTGATTTTTGGGAGTGTGTTTTTTGCGATCGACCTTTGCCGCCATGTCACAGACAATCACGATCGGCCAGCAAAAGTCAGCAACTGCAAGTTTATTGCTGTCACCCTGCATTTTGTTAGCGGTTTACTGCTGGCGTTGGGGTTTGTTTTGTAAATGGGGCGATCGCCAATTGAAGTAAAATAGAAATATGTTTCGTAGTCAGGGCTTTAGTCATTTTTGCCAAATTTTAGTCAATCATGACTAAAGTCCTGACTACCAACAGAATTACTTCTATTAATCACAAATGCAACAAGTGAAAAAATATAATTTTAACTATTCCTTAACGGGAAAACCCACACACCGAATAATTTTATTACTCCACGGATTTACTGGTGATTTGCAAGATTTTACTCCCATCATTGCCTTACTTTCTCCAAGTTATTACTGTCTAGCAGTTGACCTTCCTGGTCACGGAAAAACCAACATCAATGGCGAAGAAACTTGCTATAATATGTCAAATACAGCGCTAGCATTAATACACCTATTAGATAATTTACAAATACACAAATGTTTGTTATTAGGCTATTCAATGGGCGGGCGATTGGCGCTTTATATGACCTTACATTTTCCTGACAGATTCGAGAAAGTAGTGCTGGAGTCAGCTTCGCCGGGATTGAAGACCCAAAAAGAGCGATCGCACCGCCTAGAATCCGATTTGCAGATAGCACAAAAACTGGAAAATAGCAACCTTCAAGAATTTTTATACTACTGGTACGATCGCCCTTTGTTCCAATCCTTAAAAAAATCTCCTAATTTCGAGCGACTCATCGAAACCCGTTTAGCAAATAACCCCATAGAATTAGCCAAATCCCTCCGCAACATGGGAACCGGCAACCAGCCCTCTCTCTGGGAAAAACTAGCACAAAATCAAATTCCTCTCCTGTTGCTAGCGGGAGAATACGATGATAAATTTCAAAGGATTAATACAGAAATTGCCAGTTTATGTCCCGCAGCCCATAACAAAATTGTATCCAAAGCTGGTCACAACATCCATTTTGAAAATATCGATGAATTTGTCGCCGCTGTGAGACAATTTTATAACTAACAAAACTTACGCGGAACCTGTGTGTAATTCTGAGTGAAGCGCACAATCTCAGTGCTAATTATTCCCTATTCAGTAAATGCTATATCAATTTCAATTTCAGACTTATCATCGAAAATTTAAGCGTCCATTACAAACAAGTCACGGTGTTTGGGATATGCGATCGGGAATTATCCTGAGACTTACCGACGAAAAAGGTCAAATTCGTTGGGGAGAAATTGCCCCTTTGAGTTGGTTTGGTTCCGAAAGTTTTGACCAAGCTTTAGATTTTTGCACCTCGTTACCAACTAATATTTCAGAAGAAACTATTTTCGCTATTTCCAGTGAATTGCCTGCTTGTCAATTTGGCTTCGAGTCAGCACTATCTAACTCGTATTCAGGCTCTGCATCGATTCTACACGAGGCAGAAAATAGTCGGTACAGTGGTTTATTGCCCGCCGGGAAAACAGCTTTATCGGCTTTACAAACGCTTTGGAAACAGGGATTTAGGACGTTTAAATGGAAAATAGGTGTGGCGGCAATTGACGAAGAATTACAGGTTTTTCAGCAGCTAATCGAGGCAATGGATGATTTGGGCGATCGCGATCCAGCATTTTTACGATTAGATGCCAACGGTGGACTCAATTACTCCCAAGCTGAAACCTGGCTAAACACTGGCGACAATCTGTTAAAAAATCCAAACTTATCCGTAAAAATTGAATTTTTAGAACAGCCCTTACCTGTATCACAATTTGATAAAATGCTAGCATTGAGCGCTGTTTACAAAACTCCGATCGCCCTAGACGAATCAGTCGCCAATCTCGATCGCATCCAAGAATGCTACGAGGGAGGCTGGAGGGGAATTTTCGTCATCAAACCAGCCATCCTCGGTTCGCCATCCCAACTGCGGAAATTTTGTGAAATCCACCCTATAGACGCTGTTTTTTCCTCCGTATTTGAAACCCAGATAGGCAGACAAGCAGCATTGAATTTAGCTCTAGAATTGTTTCCCAATTCTAGAGCATTAGGCTTCGGCACTGATGACTGGTTCGACGACAAATATCATTCAATTTTAGATTTTGAATTTGACCTGACTACTGAAAAATCATAAAATTCGTGAAAGCATCTATCCGCACAAATGTAACAGCAAATATTCTGGATATCGCATCCAGATTGCCTGAGAATTGGCTGATTGGTGGTGAAAGTCGCCAAATTGGTCAAATAGTCGATCGCCTATTTCCACAACTAACCCACAATCAACCACAGCCCACACCAAAAATAATTTTCCTAGCCGAATCAGAACCAGTACAATTTATTGCCAGTTTCATAGCGGCTTGTGCCAGCAAATCCCACATTTTTCTGTGCAATCCCAACTGGGGAAAATCAGAATGGCAACAAGTCTTTGATTTAGTCAAACCAGACATAATTATTGGGGAAAATGCACCGCCAAACCTCAGTGAAAAGGGATTCGTCACATCTCCCCTCGAAAAACAGAAAAACCATTACCAACTACCAATTACCAACTACCAATTACCATTAATTATGATTCCCACCGGCGGTTCATCGGGAAAAATCCGTTTTGCCATCCACACTTGGGAAACACTAACCGCATCAGTTCAAGGTTTCCAAGAATATTTTCAACTCGATCGAATTAACTCATTCTGCGTTTTGCCCTTATATCACGTCAGCGGTTTAATGCAATTCATGCGTTGCTTTAGTACGGGAGGAAAACTAGCCATCCAGGTATTTAAAGGACTAGAATCAGGCAAAAAATGCGATATCAAACCCGAAGACTTTTTCATTTCCCTAGTTCCAACTCAACTGCAACGCCTGTTGCAAAATCCAGATACAGCTAATTGGCTTCGACGCTTTCCTACCGTACTTTTGGGCGGTGCTCCCGCTTGGTCAGAACTTTTGGCAGCAGCTAGAAAATATGAAATTAAATTAGCCCTAACCTATGGCATGACAGAAACAGCTTCGCAAATTGCCACACTTAAACCCGAAGAATTCCTAGCTGGTAATAACAGTTCTGGTCATATCTTGCCCCACGCTCAAGTAACAATTCGTAGTGTTAAAGGCGAGATTTTGGGTGACAATCAAGTCGGAAATATTACAGTAAATGCTAAGTCTTTAGCCTTGGGTTATTATCCTACTACCTGGGGCGGTAGCGACTATTTTTCAGTAGATGATTTGGGATTCTTAGATAATAATAAATACTTAAACATTGTGGGGCGTAACAGTGATAAAATTATTACAGGCGGAGAAAACGTATTTCCTGCCGAAGTAGAAGCCGCCATTAGGACGACTAATTTAGTTGCTGACGTGGCAGTAATTGGTGTGCTAGACAAACATTGGGGTCAAGTAGTAACGGCGATTTACGTTCCCACAAATGCTGCTGTTACTGTGACAGCTTTGCAAAGGGCAATAGAAGGTAAATTGAGCAAGTTTAAGCGCCCTAAATATTGGGTTTTGGCGGCACAATTACCGCGAACTTCCCAAGGGAAAATCAATCGCGAATTATTACAAGAAATTGCGATCGTGTCAGATAAAATCCGTTAGCATCGTCCTGTATTAAACTCTCTCTTCTCTTCCTTCGCGTCCTTAGCGCCTTCGCGGTTAAATCACCTGACGATACAACCGGAATTAATATCATCTCCTCTTATACCATTTTCATAAAGTCATAATACAGATGTAGTTCAAAGCCCCCCCAAGGCATCGGGGGGGTTGGGGGGGTAGATATGTAGCGCTACTTTATGAAATTGATATTAGTCGGTAAGAAAAAATGGTTTGTAGTGACGATTAAAGTCATGACTACAAACCTATTGAATTCCCAATTACTACAAACTTAATAGCTGTCGCTTCCTTTCCAATTCTTGATTTTGAGCATCCACAAACTTCAACATTCGGTAAAGCACCTCTATTTGTGGCAACTTAACTCCTCTTTGCTCCGCCAATCGTATCGGATTACCAAAAATCGCTTCAACTTCTAGGGGGCGCAATTCATCGTAATCGATTTTCATGCTGGTACGGTAGGGTTTCATTTTGTGAGTGTAGTCGAGCATATGTGGAATAAAGTTATCGGGAATAATCCGATCGTAACTTTTTGCTCCCGCTACTACTTCCCTCATAATTTCTTCAATTAAAATCAGAGTATCGGGATTAGCCATCAGTTCGTCTGTTCTCGCATTCAATACTACAGACAGTCCATTATAAGGAATATTCCAAACCAGTTTTTTCCACCTCGATAAAAGTAAATCTTCGCTCAATTTAATCGGAACCTTTGCGTGTTTAAAATCGTTCGCAATCTGATTCAATCTATTAGTTATTTTTTGGGGATTATAGTTTTCGGAATATTCCCCCATGGTGATAGTCCCGTAATCGAGATGGCAGATGTGACCGGGCCCAATTTTATAAGAACATAAAAAACACAGCCCGCCAATCACTCGTTCTGGACCGACTATTTTAGCTACTTCTGGTTCGATATCCAGTCCATTTTGCAATACTAAAACCACGCCATTATCTTTTAATAAACCAGGTAAAATTTTGGGCAATAAGTGATTTTGAGTGGTTTTTAGGGCTACAATTACCACATCGCATTTAGGCATTTTGTGCGCGTCGTGGTAGGCGCGGACTTGGGAGAGGGTGAAGTCACCTTCGGGAGACTCGACAATCAAACCGTGTTTTTTGACGCGATCGTAATCGCTGCGTAGCAAAAAATTAACTTCTAAACCGGCTTTTTGCAGTTTAGCACCATAGAATCCGCCTAAAGCTCCGGTGCCGACGATGGCATAATTGCGATTGCGATTTGGCATATTAATCATCAAGAAATAAACAGTAGAAACAATCTAAACTCTACAATGGGCTGAGCCACTGCATCAATTGTTCCGATAGCTGTGTTCTAGTTCGGTTAACTGAATTAATGCAGACGTGCTTAGTAACAGCCTTAGCTGCGGATTTCCCTGTAATTTCTCCCAAAAAAACTTGATATGCAATTTCAAATTCATCGCCTGCAAGCTGTTTTGGTGTCAATTGAATAGTTAGGCGATCGCCTGCAAACATCGGGCGGTAAAAATCTACATTAGCATGAATTATCGGAATGGCTAGCTCGGCCTTGCTAAAAAATGCTTTGAGATTGATTCCCGATGCGGCCAGAGATGCCTCGTAAGCTTCATGGCACATCGCCAAGACGTTAGTAAAGTATACAACTCCAGCAGCATCGGTATCCTGAAAGCGGACAGTGCGGGTGTAAGTAAAAGACATTTCCAGTAGGTTTGAGTTTTGAGGTTTGAGTTTTGAGTTAAAAATCTGGTATTTATTTAATTCAAAACTCATAAAATTTTGTCCTGAACTTGATTTTTTAACCTTTGTTTTTAATCAACATCACGTCGATTATTTTGATGGCAATTTCTTCGGAAAGTCCCAGGGCAATGTACAGATCGTTCAAAAGCTGTTCTTCTTCTTGGGAAACTTCACCATCTGCTAAAGCGATATCAGTTGTAACCGCAAAAACAGTTTCTTTTAATTCGTCGGGAAGTGTGGCTAAAGCCGCATTAAATAATACTTGAACTCCTTGTCTTTGCAGCAGCATCAGTAGTCGATCGAGCATTTTTTTCATGACATCATTCGGATAGCTTCTAAACAGTTGCATCCGAGATAAAGTCATGCTTAAAACTTGACTTTCATTTTCATTAATGTAACCATCGGCTGCTACGGCAATTAGGGCGATCGCTGCAAATGCTTCGGCAGGCCCCAAAGTGACTTCACTATGTTGGCGAGTCTGCGCTATTTTATCAAATAAACCCATGGTAATTTCCTCATTCTTTAGTGTTTGAATTGTACTACTTTTGTGAAAGAGCTAACTCTGCCTTCAGAAAATCTACAAACTGTCGGGCTGTTCGGCCCGATCGCCCATTACGGCGAGTTGCCCACTCTTTAGCCCGGTGTTCCAAATCTTCAGGTGCCAGTTGGATGCCAGCCAGGAGCGCCAGATGTCGGACAATGGTTAAATAAGTGTTTTGATCGGCCGGTTCAAAAGTTAAAGTCAAGCCAAAGCGATCGCTAAATGAAAGTTTTTCCTGCACCGTATCCCAAGCGTGAATTTCATCACCATCGCGGGGGCGGGGTCTATCGTCAAAAAACTCTCGAATTAAATGCCGCCTATTAGATGTGGCGTAAACAACTACATTTTGAGCTTTGGCGGTGACATTCCCTTCTAAAACCACTTTCAAGGCTTTAAAAGCATCATCATCTTCCTCAAAGGAAAGGTCATCTACAAAAATAATAAACTTCTGAGGAACACCTCGCAACTGTTCCATAATTAGCGGTAAATCTTGCAAATCGGATTTAGATACTTCAATCAAGCGCAAATTGCGATCGCCAAACTCATTCAACAGCGACTTCACCAAAGAAGACTTACCAGAACCACGACTACCGTATAGCAAAACGTGCAAAGCCGGATAACCCGCCAGCAAAAATTCCGTATTTTTGACCAAAGCATCTCGTTGCCAATCGCAGCAAACCAACTCTTTCAACTTGATGCGATCGGGATGATAAATACTCGACAACTGACCGTTTCGCCACTGAAATGCGCGATATTCAGCAAATAAACCAGTGCCAAACTTGCGGTAATATTCTGCCAAAGATTCCGCAGCACTCGACCAATTTTCCAGTTTTCCAGGCAGAGGCAAATCGTCGCTTTCTTTAATAGTTTCAGAATCCCAAATCGGAGGTACGGCTTCCAGTTGTCCAGCGACTCGCACCCACTTACTCAACTGCTCCCCGCTGCATTGATAAAGATTTTGTAACACTTGTAAATCATGTCGCGCGGCTTCCACTAAGGCGGGAGACAAACTGGCAAAATCTGTTTTTTGAGCTTGGCGAGAAAAGGGGTTTTCGTCTTTGAGGATTTGGGAAATCAGGAAACCTTTCCAGCTCATATTTTGAGCAGCCTGAACTTTAAACCAGTTCCCATAGGCTGTCAGACAGTCAATACCGCTGACTTCGCTATGGTGCAGGGCTTGCAACAAATCCAGAAAAGCTTGACCAGCAGGGCTTTTGAAGACAGATTGATACAGCAACAGGGATGCTGCTTGGCGTTGGAGGTAGCGAATTTGGGCGATCGCACCAGAAGTTAGGGCCGACATAATTGCAGTTGTATAACGAAGTGAAATATCCCAGTGGGGTTTAATAAATTTTCTAACAATTAGTGACACTAATTGCAGGCCGCGCTGTATAAATTTAGATGCACTTGTGAAATCAGAAGGATAAAAAATGAATTTAGGTATAGCAGCAGCCCTAGGCTATGGGACTTTAACCCTGATTGGTGGCATCATGGGCTACGTCAAGGCAAAAAGCCAAGCCTCCTTAATTTCTGGTCTCCTTAGCGGTTCGCTGCTAATTTTAGCTGGCATCGCCCAGATCCTGGGACAAAGTTGGGGTTTAATATTAGCAGCAGCCATTTCTGCTGTTTTAGTAGTGGTGTTTATTCTGCGGTTGGCAAAAACTCGCAAATTCATGCCAGCAGGAATGTTAATTTTAGCCAGCTTAGCCTCTTTCGGAGCGATCGCCTACGAAATCAGCGGTCAATATCAATAGTCAGTGAATTGTTGACTGTTGTCGATCGTTAGTTGTTATTTGCGTCGCCCTGAGCGAAGTCGAAGGGTTGTTTGTTTTGTTGGTTTTGAGTCTGGTTGAATCTTGTTCCCAGGCTATTCCTGGGAATACATACCTAGAGGCTCTGCCTCCAATAATTCATAACAAATAACCCATAACAAATAACCCATAACAAATAACCAATAACCAATAACCAATAACCAATAACCAATAACTATTGACCAATCACGGATTCAATATGCTGCTGAACTTCCTGGAGTTGTTGGAACTGCAATTCCATCCAATTTTTTTGGGCCGCTCGCTGTTCCGGTGTTTCTTTCTGGTATCTCACCTGCTTTTCTAAAAAATCACTGTAGAACCTCATCATTTTTTCAATTGTTTGAATTGCTAAATTAATCCGGTCTTCAAATATTAAAATAATCAAATTATCTATAATCGCTCCAATCACCTTACAACATTCTTCAAAATCTACCAAACTGATTCCCATATTGCTTTTATGCACCAGAGTTTCCACCGGAACTTTGACGGTTTCTTTGAAAGTCTTCAGATCGGAGATTGGCAAATATTTCATAGGTTCGGTAAACTTAGAGACAATTTCTCCGCCTAGGGACTGTACTTGCTCTCTAAAATTAGATTGACTTTGGATATCGAAGCATTCAATACAAAATTCAAGTTTTTCTATGTCTATACTTTGTAATTCTTTGAAAATTACATTAAGTTCATTTTCCACAACCAAAACTACCCGCTCTGCATGGAAATTCACTTCATTTCTTAACTCTTTATGTAAATTATTTTTTTCATAAAAACCAATAGTATCTCTGAGAAACTTTTGCTGATTTTCATCCCACAAAAACCACTGATTTTGTAACTTAGCAGCCTTTTCTTTCCAGAGTTGGCGCACTTTAACAACAGCTTCATATTTGCCCTGTTTTCCTAAATTACGAATTCTCGCATCGCATCCGGTAAGTTTGCCAATTTGCTCCCAAATATCCACGGAAGATGCTTGAGCAATTCTCGGCTTGCTATGCCAGATATCCTCAGCATGAGATACATCTTTAAAACACACCTGAAGTAAAGCCTTGAGTCTGAGGGCAGATTGCTTAATTTCTTGAATGCAGGGTTGCACATCTACGCTGAGGTTAGTAGCTGACTGTTTCATTTCTAGGGATTGGTATTCGTCTGCGAGCAATCGATCGCTAAACTGGGTAATAGCCTGGAATACCTTGAGATATTCATTCATTTCGTTTTATTCCTCTCTCTCCCTAAATAGCATACAATACAAAACATCTGCCTTTTTGAATGCAAACTGAGCCACAACATGAATTATGTATTCACCCCTACAACTCAGGCTCTACTCAATACTGGCAACCTGGTACAGCCTGCTACCCAAAAAGGAAAATTGCTGCCCGCAGCTAGAGATCCAGTGACTGGGGAGTTTGTGGAGATTGCCAAAATATTTTATCAATCAACGAGTGAAATTCCAGAAACTCGCGGAGTTTTAGGATTGCTAGCACACTTGGCAGGAGGTAGCCCCCTAGAGCCATTGGTAGCCCCTGTGCATCTGACAATGGCACCCTTGCAGATTGCTCAAACTCATGTGGGATTTCAAAAAATATACAGAGTGCTTAATTCGCTAAAAATTAATTTGGCTGTGATGCAAGCCACTACTGCTGTTATTGGTGTCGGGAATGTATCCCCGACCATTTTGTCAGCAGTAAATCTCGAACAAATATTACAATTAAAAGAAGAAGCAAAGCAGCAAAGGCTAAAAATTAAAGATGGTTTTATCGATCTCAGGCATATCCTCAAAGACAAAGGAGTAGAGGTAATTCAGCAGATTTATAAGGTGGCTCATGACTCAAAATTTGAGGTACACCGCCAGCAATTGGTTAATGGTTATGAGGTTTTTTCTAAAGGGATTAAACGCTGCCAGTCTGCCCTGACTGTAGGGGATGTGAAACTGCGGAATTCGGAAATTAATAGCGGGCGTGAAGAGTTGTTTGAGGCTTTAAAAATCTATGAAAATTCCTGTTTTTTGGAGGGGTTGTGTTCGGCGGGACAAATGAGGAAAATTGAATGCGTTTGGGCGATAGAACAGGCGATCGCCGTTACGTTTCAGTTGCAGCGGGCCTATGATATGGTTAGCGATCGCCTCCAGGAACTCCAATCAAAAATCCGTCAACATTGTCTAACTGTGGTTAAAGAATGCCAATCGGAACTAGAACTAGATTTTTTATTTCCCGAAATTATCAGAATTCTCGGTCACGATTTAAATGCGCTGGAATTTTGGCATCTGGAGGTTGATTGGATGCAAACTTTGTCCCCAAAGGATCAGCACCAATTAGCGAGTTTAGATCAACTAACTGTAGATAATTTAAAAAGTACGATCCAGACTCCATTCACTATAGTAGCCCCGGAATTTTCACTCTATGAAGATTTAAAGCAAAAGTCTCACTTTCTCTCCTTGCGGGACCAGCTAGCGATCGCCCTGAAGCCGGAACTCCGCCGAGGACAGGAATTTTATATCAGCCAACAGGCGATCGCCACTGGATATCCAGCATTAGCCCCCTCCAGTTGGCAAGAAATATCAGATTTAACTGTAGCTAATCTCTACTATTATTTTAAGTTCCGAGAAGACTCAATGGACATTTATCCAAATCACGAGGAATTAGAGCAGTTGTCAGTTGTCAATTGTGGACTCAATTTAAAATCAAAAATCGAAAATCTCCCATCTCAAATCTAAAACTATCCCACAGCGTGATTATCTCAGCCACAACCTAATAGTATTATCTTTAGAACCACTAGCAATAGTTTTGCCATCGGGGCTAAAAGTCACCACATAAACCTCATCGGAATGTCCGGTCAAAGTATTCAGCAATTCACCAGTAGCCACATCCCAAATTTTAATAGTTTTATCCTTACTGCCGCTAGCAATAAATTTCCCGTCATGACTGATAGCAACCGATACAATATCATCAGAATGTCCCTTAATAGAACGAATCAACTCCCCGGTTTCCAGATTCCAAACTTTAATACTTTCATCATAAGAACCACTAAATAATGTTTTGCCATCGGGACTAATAGCCACAGTTCTCACCTGGTCTGCATGACCATCAAGAGTCTTGAGCAACCTCCCAGTTACCACATCAACAATTGTAATTTTATTATCCTTAGAAGCACTTACCAAAGTTTTGCCATCGGGACTAAAAGCCACAGAATAAACAAAATCTGTATGGTCTGGCAAAGTATTAATTAGTCGGCCATCTACAGCATCCCAAATCTTGGTTGTCTTATCTCCACTGCCGCTAGCAATTAGTTTACCATCGCGACTAATCGCCACGGACCAAACAGAAGCATTATGGTCAAGACTGCGAATCAATTGCCCTGTTTTCAAATCCCACAGCATCACTCTCCAAAAACCCGTACCAGTTACCAATCGCGAGCCATTTGAGTCAAAAGCAACGGACCAAACCGTGGATGAATCACCCTGAAAAGTACGGAGCGACTTACCTGTAGCTAAATCCCAAATTTGGATAGTTTTATCCTTGGAACCGCTGGCTAATATCAAGCCATCTGGACTAAAAGCCACGGCTCCAACTGCATCGGAATGTTGAGCAAAATTTTTGACTTTGGGGTTTTGCCAGCGGAGGCCTTCTTGGCATTTTTCTTGTAAGTTTTTAGCTGATAAATAGCTAGTGGAAGTGTTAGCAATTTTGGGTATTTCGCCGATGCACTCTTCATAATTGCTTTCTTGATAAAGAGCATTAATTTGATTAACTTGTTGCGAGTCCCTCGCCAGTCGCTGCTGCCATTCTTGCCATTTCAAATAGCCATAAATTCCGCCGATCGCCGCTAAAATAGCAGCCATTGCAGCTCCCGCAAGTAAAGGATTGAATTTGCGAGTTTCCGGCGGGGCAATTGGTGCGGTATTCTTGACCGTCAAGTCAGTTTTTCCGTTTAAATTAAGCGGTGAGTAGGTCCCTTGACTGGGCTGCAAGTTGAGTGGAGAAATAGTTTCCCCAGGGGACTGATTAGACTTGCCGTGTCCTGCTAAGACTGTATAAATTGCCTTATATAATTTCGAGAATAAAGATTTAGGGACGACTAATTCTTCTATGTTTGCCGCATCTTCATCCGTAAGTCCTAAAACTTGCTGCAACCGTTTTAATTCATCGCGAGTTGTCGCCGAAAACGGATATTCTTGCTGCATTGCTTCTTGCAGTGCTTGTTCGTAGCGTTCCCCTTTTTCCCTGTATTTGCGGTAAGGATTTAATACCTCGTCTTCGATGGCTTCTGCTTCTTCTGGTAGCAAATCCAAGCTGACACGCAGTTCGTCTAATATTCGGCGGCCGACAACTGTAATGTCACCGCGACTGCTAGTGCGTCGATCGACTTCTTCGCGATATATGGTGAGTTTGGGAATGCGCGATCGCGAGCGATCGCCTATTTTTCTCAAATCGGCTAAAGCTTCCGACGCCGACTGATATCGTTCCCGAAAATCGTAGCGCACCATATTATCTAAAACATCAGCTAGCCCTTGGGAACAGTTGGCTAAATGCCGCCAAATTATTTCACCTTTATTAGAATTTTTCAAATCTCGCAGTTTCGGCAAATCGTAAGCCGGCACGCCAGTAATCGCTTGGATGCCCATCATTCCCAAAGCATAGATATCGCTATTGAGTTGGGGGTTATATTGAAATTGTTCGATCGGCATATATTCCAGAGTCCCGATCCGCACAGTCACCGGCGCTTGTCGTTGGGCTATATGTATTTCCTTCACCGATCCAAAATCGATCAAAACTAATTTATTGTCGGCATAGCGGCGAATTAAATTGGCTGGTTTGATATCTCGGTGAATTACTCCATGTCCATGTACAAATACCAAAATTTCTAACAGTTCTTTCAGCAAAGAAATCATTTTTTCTTCTGTTAGTGGCTTGCCGGGGACAATCTCTGTGGATAAGGAGTGACCAGCAATAAATGATTCTACTAAGAAAAACTCTTCATTTTCTTCAAAATAAGCAAATAATTGAGGAATTTGGTCATGTAAACCGAGCTTTTCTAGAACTTCTGCTTCTTTTTGGAAAAGACGGCGCGTAGCATTAATTAATTTCGGTTCGCTGCTACCTGGACGCAGGTGCTTGACAAAACACTGAGGTTCACCTGGACGGCGAATATCTTTAGCGAGATAGGTTAGTCCAAATTCTCCTGTTTCTATGACTTCAATGATTTGATAGCGTCCATCTAAAAGTTGGCTCACCATGATAATAACGCAGCCTTTTTTTGGTTGATTTTCGCCAGAAACAGTTTTACTGTTGGGTCGGTTGTAGTCGAGTCTCCATCCCATCCTCTCCCCCTTCCCAAGGGGAGTAAGGGGGTGATGCAACCATGCTCCTATCGGGGGTTCAAGGAGCTAATCCTTCTTGCTTCTTCCTGACTCGGTTCCTGTGCTTCGACTACGGGAGCGGATCGACGCACTCGTTGGATCTTCTTGCTTCAACATCGGCCATACTTTATTTTTTTAACATCTGCAAAGCTTGGTATCCCAAAAAGAAGAAACCCAAAGCACCCACTATCGCTATTCCGTCTGCTAATATATCGACGGTAAGAAATTCACCCATTGCAGTATCCTCTGACAACTGATATCTATCTTCGGTTTTTACCCTCGCTAACCGGGTGATTGGTTTGACCCATGAAGCCCCGTTGAGCGAAAGATGCTCACAAATTATAGCAAGAGCGATCGCCAAAATAACTTTCCGGGCGATCGACTAGCTTTTTGCTGTAATGTTTTTTAGTATTTAAGCAAGTTAACTGCGTGACCGCGACGAAATTTTGAGGTAACATCACTTTGATATTGCTAACCCTGCTGATTTTTTCCCTAATTGTCAGTACAGCCTACACTAAGAATTTACGCCGATCGGTCGAAAACGCACCTCGAACGGGTAAAAGTCCGGCTCAGCAGTCAGCACCCTCTACTGCTCAGTTCCCTAAGTTTTCTGTAATCGTACCAGCATACAACGAAGCCGAGAATATTCGGGATTGCGCGATCGCCATTTTGGAGAGTACACGGCTGTCTGTAGACAACCTAGAAGTTTTGATTGTAGACGATCGCTCCACAGATGACACACTGGCGATCGCCCAAACTCTCCAACAGCAACTTAATGACCCCCGCCTCAAAATATTAGCAGGTCAGCCCCGACCGGCCAACGAATATTGGGCGGGCAAAAACTGGGCCTGCGCCCAAGCTGTCGAGGTAGCAACGGGAGATTTCTTATTATTTATCGATGCTGATGTTCGACTCAAACCCCAGGCGATCGAAACCGCCCTGGAAACCGTCGAAACCGAAAAAATTGACCTACTAACCTGTATGCCCGCTCTGGTTTGTGAGTGTTTCGCCGAATGGTTAGTCCAGCCCTTAATGTTCAATCACCTAGCAGTTTGCTTCGACTTTACCGCCGTCAACGATCCGACAGTGGACAGTGCTTTTGCCGCTGGGCCATTCATGCTATTTAGGCGATCGGCCTACGAAAAAATCGGCGGTCACGAAGCAGTTGCTGGCGAAATTGTCGAAGATGTAGAATTATCCAGACGCATCAAACGTGCGGGTTTAAAGCTAGGACTTTATGCAGGGTCAAATTTGGCATTTGTGCGGATGTATCGGTCTTGGAGCGCCTTGTGGGAAGGCTGGACAAAGAATTTGTATCTGGGTGCTAACCGCAGTTGGGGAATGATGGTTTATATGGCAGCAATTATGTTATTTCTCTATCCAATTCCCTGGATCGGATTATTCATTATTCTCAAAGATCTAATTTCTTTCTTCCATCTTCCATCTTCCATCTTCCATCTTCCATCTTCCATCTTCCTTCTTCCTTCTTTCCTGTTAGCAATAATCGTAATTTGGCAACAGTACAATCTGCGACGTTTAGGTGAACAGATTTCCGACTGTTCCACGAAATACTGGTGGTTGGGAGGTTTGGGAGGAACATTAGTGGCGGCGATCGCGATCGGTTCTGCAATTAAAACCGAAACTGGTTGGGGATGGACTTGGCGAGGTAGACCATTACAAATCAAGAGTTAATAGCGAAATTCAAATCCTTGGTGACCACCGATAAATATGACTTTTATGAAGTCAAAATTATGACTTTTATGAATTGACTCCATCTGTGCTGATTGGATAACATTAATAAATATTCTTTTAGATAGAATTGGAAGCAAGCTCATGTCAGTTTATAATCTGAGCGATTTCACTAATCACAATTCAGATTTGTTGCAACGTTCTTCAAAACATAGCTGTCCCATCTGTGACAGCCGCCCTGAAACCTCAGATGCCAGCGCCGAGCGATCGGCCGCTCAAGCTTTCACCTTCAGCAACTCTAACGATATCGATGCTCTGCTCCACAGCAGCATCATCAATCGCCAACAGCCAGCAAAATGGAACGTTGCTCCCGGTGGCACCCTCACCTACAGTTTTGTGACTGCTGAGAGCGCCAAAAGTTATTTTGCATATAGCACCGAAACTAATATTGAGGAAGTTAACGATCGCATCAAACAGAACGTCCGCCAAATCTTCCGGGACAATTACGCCACAGTCTTGCCACTCAACTTTGTAGAAGTTCCAGACTCCGCCCAAAGCAACATCAGAATTATGTTTTCCGACGGGCCGGGTACTGAGGGCTATGCCTACGGTTATCGTCCGGGTTTGTTGCGCGGTGGCGCCATCCACCTTCAAAAGCTCTATGAAAACGATCCGCAAACAGCTTTTTCCACAGGCCCCGGCAGTTACGGCTACTATACTTTAATTCATGAAATCGGTCACGCCATGGGTTTAAAGCACCCCGGCAACTACAACTTCGGCAGCAATGGAACAGCAAACTCCGCAGACGGTCCCTATCTTCCATTGGACAAGGACAACACCAGAAATACGATCATGTCCTACAATGCCGCATATAAAACATTTAACGACCCCAACGCCGAAAATCCCCGGAGTTTGATGCCTTATGACATTCGGGCCTTGCAGTATCTCTACGGTACCCGCGAAGATTTGAGCGGTGGTGATAATGTTTACGAATTTGACAGCAGTAATTTTAATACCGTTCAAACTATCTGGGACGGCGGTGGTAGTGATACTTTGGACTTTTCGGCACTGCCTGCCAACAATGTTTATCGTTTGGACATGAATCAGGGTAAGTCGCTAACAGCAAAAAGCGCTTTGGCAGATCTCAGCTACTATTTACAACCTTCGCAGTTGCCACCAGGTGCCGATCCCGATCGCATTTATACAACTGAAAACTTTGGCACCTACATTGCTTTTGGCGCAAATATCGAAAATCTGGTGGGTTCGCCGGCAAAGGACGAGGCAGTGGGAAACGAATTAGCTAACAATATTCTAGGCGGTGCGGGGGACGACACGATTACTGGGCTGCGACAAAACGATACTTTGGATGGTGGCGAAGGCAATGACTATGTTTTGGGCAACAAAGGCAGCGATGTGTTAACTGGTGCCGCCGGTGACGATGTGCTCTGGGGCGGTCAGGGGAACGATAGCATTATCAGTGGTTTCGGTCGCGATCGCATTGTGTTACAGCCCGATGGGGGTACAGATACAATTCTTGATTTTGTCGATGGTTTTGACTTCCTGGCCTTGGTTCAAGGTTTGAAATTCGAGCAACTGTCGATCGTACCTTCAGCTAATGGTACTGCAATTACCCTCGGCAGCACCGGACAAGTCTTGGTCGAGTTGCCCGGAACTCCCATAAGTGCGATCGGGAAATTTGATTTTTTAGTTACTTAAAGTATGTTTTTTTGAGCCCCGCTGCTGCAAAAAATCGGAACTCTAATACCATTTTCATAAAGTCCTACTACAGATGTAGTTCAAAGCCCCCCCAAGGCATCGGGGGGGTTGGGGGGGTAGATATGTAGCGCTACTTTATGAAATTGGTATAAGTACGGTGTTTTTACCCGGCCGCATAAACAAAAGCAGGTACGCGCTTATAAGCAGGCGTGCCCGATCGCTTTTCAATCTCCGGGTGAAAAATCACATTAACTTCAGGATAAAACATCAAAGCAGCACCCACACGCACCGCCCCATAAATCACCTCCACATTCTCCATTTTTCCCACATTTCCCTGCACAGTAACCCGCTGATGTTCTTGCAAACCAGCACTTTTTGCATCGGCCGGATTCATCAAAATGCAATTCCGGTGTGGCATTCCCCGATACTTGTCATCAATTTTGTAAACCACAGTATTATGCTGAGAATAGCTGCGCCCCGTCATCAATGCCACAACGATACCCCGCACTGATGGTGATACTCCAAACTCTTGGGCTTCCGGTAGTTTCAGATGAGGTAAAGGCGTGATAAACATCTTCGCTTTACCAGACTCTGTAGGGAATTTAGGTTCGGTAAAAATGCGACCGCCGATGGTAAATTCCTCGTTAGTTTCATCAATCTCTCCAATTTTTTCATAGCCAGGAATAGTTTGAGCAATCAGTTTTCTCACATATTTTGTGTCCTGAAGTTGGCGCCAATCTACGGGATAAGTCCCGTGAATTCTGCTAGCTAATTCTGTTAAAAATGTCACTTCAGGAATCAAATCAGCATCAGTGAGATGAGTTTTTCCCTCATCATTGAAACGCACAAAGTTATTCCCCGATTCCACAGTAGTTTTGTGAGGATTTTCAAATCTATTTAAAACCGGAATCACAATTGTATTGTGTTTAGCCAATCCGTGAAAATGCCCTAAATTTGGTTTAGTGGCGAGGTAAATAATAGTTTCAATTTTACCTAACGCGCGTTTTGCTTGAGTAGAATCTGGATTCGCCCCATACAAATTACCGCCCAGACAAATCAGCGTATCGACTTTCCCTGCATCTGCTGCTTCAATGAGCGATCGCGTTTCGTAGCCCTTAACGCGGCTGAGAGGACGATCCAACAGTTTTTCTAAAGCTTCTTGGATTTCTTTTTTCAGCTTCACAGTCACGCCCATAGAGCCAAATCCTTGGACGTTTGAGTGTCCCCTCACCGGCATTAATCCCGCCCCTTCTTTACCGACATTTCCGGTCATTAAGGCAGTATTGGCAATACTGAAAACATTATCTACACCGTTATCATGTTGGGTAATTCCCATCGCCCAACCAAAGACAACTCGCTTGGAACTACCGATAATTGTAGCCGCAGCTTCAATTTCAGCGCGGGAAACTCCACAAGTTTCAGTAATCGTTTCCCAAGTAGTTTCGCGGGCTTGTTGTACTACTGCTTCCCAGCCTTCTGTGTGGGCTTTTAAATAACTTTCATCCAGCAACCCTTGTTCGATTACAGACTTTTGCATCCCCACAAATAGGGCTGTATCACTGCCGGGAATTGGTTGCAAATATAGAGACGAAATATCAGAACCAGGGATGAGCGATTTCACCGGAAAAGCCGGAGAACCAAACTTGACTAACCCGATTTCCATCATAGGGTTAATCACAATTATTTTACCGCCTTTGTCACGGATTTTAATCAACTCGTTCATCAAGCGGGGATGATTGTAAGCAGAATTAGCACCTGCAAGTACCACGCAATCTGCTTGTTTCAAATTTTCTAGACTCACCACCGAAGTGCGAGTACCAAACATTTCGTTTAACCCGGTGGTTGAAGGAGCATGACACAGATCGGAACAATCTGCTAAATTGTTAGAACCTAGCGATCGCATCATCAATTGCAGCAAAAAAGCGGCCTCATTGGAGGAGCGACCAGAACTATAAGATGCCACTCGTTCCGGGGTTTTTCGCAAAGCATCGGCGGCAATCTCATAAACCTCTTGCCAAGAAATGCGATCGTAATGAGACTTTCCCGCCCGCAAAATCATCGGAAAACCAAGCCTTCCCAGCCTGTCAGCTTCCATGGAAGTTAATTGTTGAAGTTGGGAAATACTCTGGTTTGCAAAGAAGTGACTGGAGACAGCAGGTTTAATTTCTGCTGAAATTGCTTCCACACTTTTCATACAGCGCTGAAGTTTTTCACCCTCTTCGTTGGTAAAGCCTCCTTTCTGGCCACCCGTGCCCCAAGAACAAGACAAACACGCGCTTTTATGCAGCAAAGTTTTCCAAAGTTTTGGGCCTTCCGGTGACAAGGTATGTTCGGCCCAAAACTCAATTACCGGCAAACCGCCACCTATCTCTGGCGTTTCCTGATTTTTCTCGTTGAATGGCGGAACTGGTTGGACATTTTGTGAGTTGGTGTCCATCGGGCTTACCTCGCTGTTGAATTGACTACTGGAATTTTACCGTAAATTTATTACTAGAAAGATTAGCCAATAGATAGATTTATGAGAACTGTGTTCGGTTCCTAAACTCCTTACTAAGAACCATCGCAGGTTGATAGTGAGGACTAAATTCCTCTCGGTAATTTTTACTAATTGTTCTTATTTAAACCTTGATTTCCCAACCCAACACAAAGCTTTTTATCGCCCTCAGTGACATTTTGATTGTTCTTCAAATAATCCCCCAACCAATCACAAGTTTTAGCAATTATCTGATTCAATTCTAAATTTTCCACAGGCCACAGAACCACATTTCTATCCATCGCAAAAGCCAGAGTTTTACTATCAGAACTAAAAGTAACACTAAACATCCGATAGCTAGATTCCAAAGTCTTAGATAGCGTCGCCTTCCGACCATCAAAATTCCATAATTTAAGAGTATTGCCCGCACCAGCAGCCATTAACTTCCCGTCCGGGCTGAAACTAACATTTTCCACACTATCGCTGTGGTTATATTTTTCGGCTAAAACTGCTTTTTTCCCATCAAAATTCCACAAGTAAACTTTTTGATCTGCACAACCCGTAGCAATGGTTTTTCCATCAGGACTGAAAGTAACATCCTTAACACTATTGTCGTGGTCCAGAGTAGTCAGCAATTTGGCCGACATACCATTAATTTGCCACAGGTAAACTTTCTTGGTTGCTGCAACTTTTAAAGGATTTTTTTTCGGCTCTGGCTTGTCATTTGTCAGCGCAGCAATGGTTTTACCATCGGGACTGAAACTTACTCTCACTACCTGATTCATGTGGTCTAGTTTGGCGATCGCAGTTGCCCGACCATTCTGCCAACGCCAGAGGTACAATTTATTATCATCGCTTCCCGTGGCAATTATTTTGCCATCAGGACTAAAACTCACGCTGTTAACAATGTCGCCGTGTGGGAGAGTATCTAACAGTTTCCCATCTATACTCCATACTTTCACTGTTTTGTCATCGCTGGCCGAAGCAATGGTGCGATTGTCCGGCGCAATACTCACCCAATTAACAGAATTTTCGTGACCTACTAAGCTTCTCAACAAACTACCATTAGCCAGCCAAAGTTTCACAGTTTTGTCTCTGCTAGCAGAAGCAATTATTTTGCCATCTGAACTCAAACTAACTTTATTCACCCAGTCACCGTGCCCAGCCAAAATTTGATTCAAAGGAGTATTGTTCGGTTTCCAACTTTTAACCATTTGGTCTTTGCTTGCCGAAACAATAGTGCCATCGCGACTGAAAGTTACTGCCCTCACGTCATCTTGATGCCCTCGAAAAGTGTTCAACAAAGTGCCGCTACGACTCCAAACTTTCAGAGTGTTATCCGCACTGCCACTGACAATCTTGTTGCCATCGCGACTAAAACTCGCACTCACCACTTCTTCGTTGTGTCCTTTAATCGTCTTAATTTCCTTTCCTTCTCGATTCCAAATTTTGACTGTGGTGTCCGCACTTGCCGAGACTATTTCTTTACCATTAGGACTAAAATTGACACTGTAAACAATCTCAGAATGCTTATTTAAATTTTTGGGTATAGTTTTAAATTTATCACTTTTAGCTTCTTTGTCCCAAAGTTTGATAGTTTTGTCCGCACTTGCGGAAGCAATTGTGTCGCCGTCGGGACTGAATCTGACACCAAGTACCAAGTCTTTGTGTCCGGTTAAAGTTTGTAGCAATTTTTTGCTGGAGATGTTCCAGATTTTGATAGTATTGTCGTAACTACCGGAAGCGATGGTTTTACCGTAGGGACTGAAACTGACGCTGGTAATTATATCTTTGTGACCTTCTAAAGTGGCGATCGGACTTTTATTATTATCTAACTGCCAAATTCTAATTTTGCCATCGCCACAACCCGTAGCGAGGGTTTTGCCATCGGGACTAAAAGTAACACTCGTGACACCATCGCTGTGATTAAAAGTATTTAATAACTTACCTTCTTTGCTCCACAATTTAACCGTTTTGTCCGCACTGGCCGAAGCAACTTTATTGCCATCAGGACTGACACTCACATCCAAAACAAAGTTGGTGTGCTGCTCAAAACTATTGTATTCTTGCACCCCAGAAACTGCTCGTCTGAGTCTTTCTGCAATCTGGTTTTTAGTATCCAAAGGTAAGGCTGTACTATTGACAGAATCTTTGGCAATTTTCAGACTGGTTCCCAAGATTCCCATTTGGTCTTTTTCATTAGAAAGCACGAGAGCACGGGAACCCGAATCTAGGGCATCAGTCCGAGCTTTTTCAGCCTGTTGTCGCGCTTCGTCTCCTACTTTTGTTTGATAAAGCGCTAGGCCAGAAAGACCAGTTAATCCCACCACTCCCACCACTGCTAATCGCAGTTGCCATTTGCGATTTTCGTAGAGTTTTGCTTCAGCTTCATGTTGTTTTTCTTTAGCTTGACGCTGTTTGTCTCTGGATTCTGAAAGCAGGGCATTTAGTTCTTTTTCCTTGCGGAGTTGTTCGATGACATCTCTATTAATTTTGTGCTGCTTTCGTAGTTCCTCAAATTCAGCTTTTTTATCTAATTCCTGCTGCTGGCGGATGAAACCAACTAAATAGTCGTGAACTAGCTGATAAAGCTCGGCTGGCAGTTCTGTCCAACGAAAAATTAAACCAGATTTTACCAACAATTCTAAGACTAAATCTAATTTATCAGCTTCTTCAAAAGTGGCTAAATCTAAGGCTAGTTCGGCACGAGTTTTCAGAGGACGGATATCATCTTCATCCGTGAGCAAGTACAAAACTCTACGGGCTGCTCCTTCATTTTCTGGACCACAGTCTTGGATGACTTCTTCGAGAAATTTGGCGACTAATTTTTGTTTAGGATTATTGCCTAGTTCCTGATATTTAGTTAAGGTGGTAATGCCATCTTGTTGGAGTTGAGCACCGACAACTTGTAGTTCTATGGGGCGAACTTCTCCCAAATTTCCTGCTAAATCTTTGACCAGTTCTTCGATTAATTTTGGTTCCAAATAAAACTGAGCACGTTGAGTTAAACTCCCAATAATCGCGGTAGCATCTGCTAAGGAAAAATTGCCTAGATAAAACAAAATATCTTTGCTGAGAATGTCACTTAAAATGTCATTGGTGATGATTTGTTGATTGCTTTTGGGTCGGCAAAATTCTAGCATATAATGCAAATAGTCTTCCCGTAAAGATAGGATCACTTTTAAGTATTTGATTTTTAAGCATTCCCGCAAGAACTCAAAAAATATTTCCCTTTCTGCTTGTTCTTTCCACACAAAGAAAAATTCTTCAAATTGGTCAAATATGAGAACTGTGACTAGATGTTCTGCATTTATTTGCAATTCTTTGATGATTTTGTCGTATTCTATAGTCTGTTTTTTGAGGATTACTTCTACAGGCTGTTCGGGAACGATTTTCTCTTCGGTAGGGCGATTTTCATGAGGATTTAATATAGCCATTAAAGTGTCATTGGTTTCCCTGGTTTCACCTTCCGATGCGACTTCGATTGAACCTAGCCTATCTTCGGCAATTACTCGCTCGAATATTTCTGATTTGCTAGCAGATAACTGTCTGGTCAATTCCCGCGGCCAATTATTGTAAACTTGTAGCAATACTGGTAAAACAGTGCGGTTTTCTATCTTTTTTTGTTTCAGCGCTGGTACTAATCCCCCCGTGACCATGGAACTTTTACCAACTCCCGATTGACCGTAAATTACTGTTATTTTGTTTTGGGCGCTGTTCATCCTACCTATCAAACGGTTGAGGTCTTGTTCTCTGCCGGAAGCAGTAATTTCATCAGCAATTGTAGTATTGACGTCAACAGTTTCTGTGGTGGGATTAATTGCTTGTCTGTGGGGCTGCAACTTTCCTGCACCAATAAAAGCTCGAAAACGATAGGTATGTTCGATCGATCGATAATCTTGCTTAACTTGAAATGCTTCGAGATATTCTCCTCGTTGAAAATAAACCGATCGCAGCAGTTCTAACACTCGCAAATACAACTGCGGGTTGTAGCAAGGAGGGGTTTGGGCTCGCGCCATTTCTAGATGTGCGATCGCCTGTTCAATTTCACCAATTTCCTTCTCTGCTTCTGCTAAAATTAACAGGTACAAGCCTTGATGCTGGGACTTTAACGAGGTTCCTTGTCCAGCGGTATCTAAATTGGAGTTCAGAACCTCTAGAGCCACTAAAGCCCATTCCTTAGCCCCTTGCCAATTTTTCTGCTCTAAGGCTACCTTAGCCAAAAAACCATAATCTTGAGCTAAATTAACTGCTGAATTTTCCATATTTTGATGTAACCTCCGAGCTTTGA
Source organism: Microcoleus sp. EPA2 (assembly GCA_020882975.1). GTDB lineage: Bacteria > Cyanobacteriota > Cyanobacteriia > Cyanobacteriales > Microcoleaceae > Microcoleus. The sequence continues at coordinate 123,562 of JAHRFD010000011.1, forward strand.
TAGCTAAATTCCAGAGTGCATCCCAATCTTCTAAATACTGCAATACTTCGCCTAATTGATTGATAAATTTACCAACAGTATCGTGCTGTCCGACTCTTTCTAAAACCTCAATAGATTCTTGAAAATAATTTTTAGCTTCTGTCCAGTAAGGACGGTTGCCTTTACGATGCTGTTCTGCTTGAAATCGGTAACAAAGTCCGATGTGAAAGAGCAGAATTCCCTCTAATACGGGTGCTGGGTGAATCGTAAATAACAAGTTACTAAATTCTGTTTGATGACCAATTAATCCTACTTGATACTTCCAAAAATTGAGACTTTTTTGATATAATGCAATGGCAGTATCGATGCGCTGACAAGCATATTCGTTGCGAGCGCGCAGAAATTGTAAACTAGCTTCAATCGCTGGTTCCAAGCGGATATCGGAAGCTTCCAAATCTTTCCGGGCTGACTCTAATTCAGTCAAGGCACCAGTACCCAGAAGGGCAGAATTAGTTAAACGCCAATTGCCATTTTCTAAAATACCCGAAAAAATGCGATCGGCACTTTTTCCTAAAAAGTCTACTAACTCATCGGGCCGAAGTACAAATTCAATAGTTGTCGTCCAACTTTCAATATCTGTGACTAAGCGAATCAGTTTTTTTAAAATTTTGTCTGTAACCCACAGTACCACCGGAAAGGGAAAGTTATTGCGAAATTCTTCCCTGACATAGTTGGTAGAAGTCAGCACTTTATCGATCGCATTTACCGACTCTAGTCCAAACACCATCAAAGCCTGGGGCTGGCTACCAGCAAGTTCTGCTTCTATGGTAGTGTAAAGAGTTTTTACAGATGCCGGGAGAAAAATTTCTCGCAGATCCACTGCACAAGCTTGGTGCAATTGTCTGACAATTTGCTCTCGGAGAAAACCGTAATTGCAGCGCACCAAAGTCAGAGAAAATTGCCCCTGAGACATTTTGAGAGTGCGGGCGAGAGTTTGCAGCGCATTTTTGTTTTCCAGCCCTGGTGTATCTTCTTGGTAGTGTGAATTAATCATATTAAATATAGAAAAAATATTTGAATAATCCGTTGGTATTAACCACCTAGAAATAGAGAAATCGGTTGGACAGTTCTCTGCTTCCCAAAAATCGTCAAATACAAATCTCCTCTAATTTCTGTGGGATAGCCATCCTTCCAGCCCTCGATCGCCTTTTTTGGAGATGTCACATAGCCGATGATTGTTTCAGTCCAGCGAAAAAATACATACCCTGAAAAAATCCTTTCTCTGCTCTTAGCACATTTAGATAAAAATACACCAAAAATTTGGGAAAAAATTTACAATTACTGCATCAAATTGTACCACTTTGGTGGGGTAGGCATCTTGCCAGCCCAAGACTTATATTTCTGGAAATAACTATGGATGGATTAGCAGAGTCCTGAAATACGACAACTCCGGCTGGATCTACCCCTAGCTGCACTGATATAAAGCTTTGGTTCTGGGGAAGTAATTTCTGATTTAACAGGAGATTCCTTAATTTGGGTGATCGGCATATTCCCATCTTCAGAAAAATTAGGTGAGTCCCAATTTTCGCTTTCTTCAACGGCGATGAATTGTGAATCCAAATTCTCCGAATTCATCCCATCACCACCAACCAAAACTGGTTTGATTGGAGTTCCAGTCATAGCACTAATACTAGCCAAACATTGAGTTGTCTGTGCCATGAGCAAAATAGGGATTGCTACTAAGGCACTTATAGTTTGTCGCGTCGTCATGTTTTTCATAATGTTATCCTCTATATAAACTGAGTAGGGCAGTTGTCCTCGCTGAACCTAAGTCGCTACTTTGATAGGTGCTGTCATTAATTGATAGTGCTTCTGGTTGAGAAAACCAAGGGGCCTACCTGTGACACTTAATCAAAGGTTTGCTTAGGCGATCGCCAAGAGTCAACTGTACTGCTTCCTATTACTAAGTAAAAACTCTTAAACAGTAAGGTTTTTTAGCCAACTGCGGACCTAGGCAGAAACCCGCTTTTTTAAGATAATTTCGCTATTTTAGCCTCATCGCCCTCATGCTGAACCTGGTGTCACAGATTCGTCGCCCTCACTCTTGTCAGTAATTTCCGAGCTTTTGGGAGTATCCCTGTCCCATGCCAAGCTGTTACACTGGTGACATTGACACATACTCACAGCAAGCAGAAGTGTTACCACAAACACAATACCCATGTCAACCCTTTTATTTTAACATTAATCTCAAATCCCTGGACTTTCCGGGAAATACGATCGCACTTTAGCTGTCATCGCCTATTTTCGGAAATGCTTTAACACTTTATAAACAAGGAGGACAAAAGATGTTAGTTAGCGATATGCTCCAGCAACAGCGACAATTTTTTGCGACGGGGAAAACTAAAGATGTGGATTTTCGGCTGGAACAATTGCATAAACTTAAAAGCGCCATCCAACTTAATCAATCACGAATAGTGGATGCTGTCCATGCTGACCTAAATCGGCCGGAATTCGAGGCTTACTTTGAAATCGCATCCATTGCCGAAGTTAATTATGCCATCAAAAATCTGAAATCTTGGGTAAAGCCCAGAAAAGTGCCAACTTCGATCGACCAATTCCCAGCCTCAGCCCGCATTTTTCCCGAACCTTTAGGCGTAGTTTTAATCATCGGGCCTTGGAACTATCCCTTTCAGTTAATGATATCACCCTTAGTAGGGGCGATCGCCGCGGGCAACTGTACTATCCTCAAACCATCAGAAATCGCCTCACATACCTCAGCAGTTGTTGCTGACATGATTGCTAAAACCTTCGATCCAGCTTATATAGCAGCCATCGAAGGTGGTGTGGAAATTAGCCAACAATTGCTAGCTGAAAAATTCGACCATATCTTCTTTACCGGAGGTACAAAAATTGGCAAAGTCGTGATGGAAGCCGCCGCCAAACACCTAACTCCCGTCACCTTAGAATTAGGTGGCAAAAGTCCTTGCATTGTAGACTCAGATGTGCAGATAGAACACACCGCAAAACGGATTGCTTGGGGCAAATTCATCAATGCTGGTCAAACCTGTATCGCTCCAGATTACCTGTTAGTCGATCGCAAAATTAAGCCAGCTTTAATGCCAGCAATCAAAGCATCGATTCTTGAATTATACGGCAACGATCCCCAAACAAGTCCAGACTATTGCAGAATTATCAATCAGCGGCAATTAGAACGTTTGAGTGCCTTCGTCAAAGACGGAGAAATTCTCATCGGCGGGGAAGTTAAGCCGGAAGATAGATATATTGCACCGACGGTTTTAGATAAAGTTTCCTGGGATTCCCCCGTGATGGAAGATGAGATTTTCGGGCCGATTTTACCAGTGTTGGAGTATGATGATTTATCAGAGGCGATCGCCCAAATCAACGCCCGCCCCAAACCTTTAGCTTTATATTTCTTTTCCAAGGATAAGCAGAAACAAGAACGAGTTCTGCGGGAAACTTCTTCTGGGGGAGTTTGTATCAACGACACAGTAATGCAAGTGGGAGTAACAACCTTACCCTTTGGCGGAGTTGGAGAAAGCGGCATCGGGAGCTATCACGGAAAAGCAAGTTTTGATACTTTTTCCCATTACAAAAGCGTGCTGCAAAAGTCTTTTTGGCTGGACTTGAAATGGCGCTACGCTCCTTATAAGGGTAAGTTAGATTTGATTAAAAAAGTGATTGGTTGAAATGATATAAACGGAGGAGACGGCACTGCCCATTGGTGTCAACTTAATCCTGAAAATCTTGAGAAATCTCGCTGTTAACTGAGTCTCGATCCCCCTAAATCCCCCTTAAGAAGCAGGGCGGTTTCATTCTCCAAAAAACGAGGGCTTTGTAGGGGTAGTGGATGGTGCGTGCCTACCCAGGGCTGTTTCATTCTCAGGAAAACGATGATTTTGTAGGGGTAGTGGATGGTGCGTGCCTACCCTCTTCGTCCACGATTTTGTATGTGTTTGGTGAGATTGGGGCGGGCACTCACAGGCACCGCCCCTACAAGAGAATGAAACAGCCCTGCGTGCCTACCCCCCCCACCAACCATTTTCCGTCATTTCAGAGATTGGGGCAGCCACGGGGGGCTGCCCCTACAAGAGAATGAAACAGCCCTGGGGGCACGGCCCCTACAGAGAATGAAACCGCCCTGCCCCCTAACCCCCCCTTATCAAGGGGAGGGACAAGACTACTGTTGTATTCTTTTTTAAAATTGGTATTAGTCTGTGCGATTGCTTCATTCCTGGCAATGACATGACGATCGGGACTGATGCAGGGAGATGGAAAAAAAGGCTCTGGCGCGTAAATTCAGCTTTACAACCAAACTCTCAATGTATTAAAATTTCTATTCAAAATCTGGTTGTGAGTATTATATGAAAAATATTTTATCACTTTTGACAGGAATGGCGATCGGCTCTGTATCTCTTGCTGCTTTCATTCCACCTACCTACCTGCTGCGAGTAGAAACAGTCAAACAGGGAATGTTAAGGGTGACTAATATTTCCAATCAGCGCATTTATATCAAAAACTTTGTCCTTCATAATCACAAAGTTAATGAATTTGGCAAACGAACCGGAGAAGTCGAGAAAATAAGTATTAGCGTAGAATCATCGCTCCATCCAGGGGAAAGCACCTTAGAACAAACTGCCGATGCACCAAGGCGGACTACCGCAAATACCGAATTATTGCGGTGGAATGATGGCAAAAAAAATCACCGCCAAGGATTGCTCGTATGTTTCATTAATGACTTCAATCACAATGTTTACGTAACTCCTAACGGACAATTGCCCTGTCCCAAATAATCCTATTCATGCTTTCAGGAAAAACCGAGGCGATCGCCAATTAATTCCCAACATCAAATCAGCCAGCAAATTAAGAAATCACCACCCTAGATAGCGGTGAATTCCATTCATTCGCATTTAACAATTCCAAATTCAGCCGATAGCCAACATTCCGCACAGTTTGAATCAGACTCGGCTGTCGCGGATCGATTTCGATTTTTTTGCGCAAAGACAGTACATGAGTGTCAATGGTGCGCGGGTTGTCAATAGCATCGGGCCAAGCTCTGCGCAGTAAGTCCGATCGCGACAGAGGGACTCCTCCAGCTTGAGCCAGCACGTACAACAGGCTAAATTCCTGGGGAGTGAGTTCGATATGTTGTTCGTACAAACGGACTCGGCGTTGCACCAAATCAATTTTGAGCAGCCCACACTCCAGGGTAGCCGGCGGTATCATCGTGCGGTTGCGACGCATCAAAGCTTCTACCCGCGCCATAAATTCTTGCATCCCAAAAGGTTTGGTGAGGTAATCGTCAGCCCCCGACTTCAAACCTTCAACAATATCCGCTTCAGAATTCCGGGCTGACAGCATTAAAATCAGCGACTGCTGCTGTTTTTGTAGCCATCGGCAAAATTCCAAACCGTCTCCATCTGGCAATTCTGCATCAAGAATTACTAGGGATGGCTGTTGGCTGAAAAATATTTCCCTAGCATGATTGATATCCGCTGATTGATGCACCCAGTGACCGACTTGCTGTAGATGCCAGCCCAAGAGCGATCGCAGGTGCGGATTCCCTTCAACAATTGAAATACTAAGACATCCCACAGCAGCGAGCTTCCAATATCATTAATTGCTACCAGGTTAACAGAGCTTTTGTCAAGGTTTTGTAACCATAGCTACCCAAATATTAGCTTCCAAACCTATGAGCAAATATAGATGCAGAAACCAGGAAGAAAGCCGATCGGATTTAGGAAACGTCTTGATTTTTCTTGAGTAATTTATCGATCAACTTAGGTATCTCCGAAGGTCGAGAAGCGACTGGGATATTTGCCTCTTCAAAGGCAGCCATTTTATTTTCTGCACTCACCCCAAAGGCAGTCCGCGCAGCAGCCCTAGAGCTGATCAGGATGCCGGCGTGGCCCAAAGACGGCCCTTTGGGAGCATAGCGGCCAGCCAGGTAAGCCACCACGGGTTTGTCGATCGCCTCAGCGATATAAGAAGCAGCAGCTTGTTCGCTCCAGCCACCAACTTCCCCCACCAACACGATCGCCTCCGTAGTCTCATCTTCGTCCAAAATTTGCAGCCACTGCATAAAAGAAGAACCCACAATCGCATCACAGCCAATACAAACAGCCATCGACTGTCCCAACCCCGCATTAGTCAGTTCTAGAGCCACCTCGTAAGTCAAAGTGCTGCTGCGGCTGATAATCCCCACCGGGCCGGGAGTGTAAAACTCCTTGGGATGAGTTCCCAACAATAACTTGTCAGGCACAATAATTCCCGGACTGTTGGGCCCAATCACCAAAGTTTCCATAGCTTCAGCTTTTCTGACTAAGCGCACCATATCCAGAGGAGGCACTCCAGGAGTAACGATCGCGATTTGCCGAATGCCAGCAGCGATCGCTTCCAGGGCCGCATCCAGCACCCAGTAGGGTTCCACCAAAATCACCGTGGTATCAATGTGCCCCACCGCCGCCACAGCTTGTTCCACCAAATCAAAAACCGGAATTCCCTCCAACTCCTGCCCGCCCCTACCGGGACTGACACCAGCCACTACATTTGTGCCGTAGGCTTTCATCATCAGCCCCACAAGGGTTGACGCGGGAGATTCTGTAATGCCTTGTATGAGGACTTTACTCTCAGGAGTTAAATTCATTTTTTATATCGCAGAAGAAGGAAGAAGGAAGAAGGAAGAAGGAAGAAGGAAGAAGGAAGAAGTCATATAAAATCCTCTCTTCATCGGAATTATTAAACTCTCTCTTCTCTTCCTTCGCGTCATAAGCGCCTTCGCGGTTAAATCATTCCGATACAACCGGAATTGATATCACCCCCCCAAGGGGAGAAAAGAAGGAAGAAGGAAGAAGGAAGAAGGAAGAAGGAGCAAGGAAGTTTGCCCAACTACGGAGTCGATCGGCCCTTGATTGAAGGTTTCTATAGTGTCTGGGCTTCCCGCTATTTAGCTAAAGACACAGCTTGTGCTACGGCCTGATCCAAAGTGCTCGCTAGTTGCACAGGCAACTGCCCCAAACGCTTTTTCACCCCATCTCGATCGATCGCCACCAAGAGCAGCACCACCTGAACTTGGCGATTGGCACGGGCTTTCCGTTCCAGATAGCCTACCACTGCCGAGATAGTCGCCTCGCTGGCTGCGGTACTAGCCAAAATATTCACCAGCACCACCTTCACGCTTTTATCCTGAGAGACTAACTCCAGAGATAACTCTAAGCGATCGCGCAGGGTCTTGGTTCCATCGTAGCGGTCTAGGGAACCGAGATTCACAAAATTAGCTGGTTTGCCTCCTTCGTGAGTCACCGCATCCAAAGTCGCCATTGTCAAACCCACCCCGTTGCACAACACCCCAATATTCCCGTCTAGTTCCACCAAGTTCAAAGATTCAGAATTGGAGAATTGGGATTGAGAACTCCCTCCCAATTCCAAGGGGGAGTGCAGCAAGTTCGAGTGGGCACTCCGGCGATCGGCCTGACGTCTCTTGTCTCCTGGGAGCTTGCTATCTGCTTTCTTTTCCCCCAGTGCCACCAAGTCGGGATGACGTCCCAAGGCATCATTATTGGCACTGACTTTACCGTCTAGAGCCATTACCTCTCCCTTGGGACTGATGCCGAGAGGATTGATTTCTACTAAATCTAAATCTTTTGCGACAAACAGCCCATACATTTTTTCCACAATCGTGCTGACTGATTGAATCAGATCTCCCTGCAATCCCATTTTCAGCATCAATCGCCTCGCGTAGAAAGGCGAAAATTCTTGGTCTACAACAACTTGCTGCATTTTCTCGATCGACCCTTCCACATCCATACCTCCTTGTTGCGAGCCCAGAAGTACGGGGCGTCGCGCTACGGGATCTAGCAATACAGCCAAGTACAATTCTTGGTCTGCGTTGTACTTTGCCTCTGCTAGCAGGACTTCGGGATACTCCGATTCGATCGGCAAATTAAAAATTGTCTGAGCCGCAGCCACCGCATCGATCGTATTTTCCACAAACTTCACCCCACCGGCCTTACCCCGTCCCCCCGCCCGCACTTGGGACTTGAGTACGACTGGGTAGGGAATCTTCAGCCCTTTGAGGTCTGCCGGATTGTCAATCCGCTGGGAGGGCAGAACCGGAATTGCCATCTGACGAAATAAAGCTTTAGCTTGGTACTCTAACAAATCCATTATCAATAACTGGTGACTCGTAGTTGGCAACAAGCAATTGGTAATTCGCAATCTATCAATTAATCCTAATTGATAGATAGTAATTGGTGTTTTGTCAAGTTCAAATTTAAAAATCTTGGCGATATTTATAATTTACGACTTTTGTATTACCGATTACTTATTTGCTTTTACCCATCGACTCTTGTGTATTTTTTTGATAAAAGACATTTTCTTTTAAAATTCTACCATCATTAGTGAGTAGAATTCTAATTGTTGATATTTTCCTTAATCCTGGTCATTTTAGATGATTTTTTGCCAGTTTTAGTTGCTACTAGCAGTGCCTTGATGGACTGTTTTCACCCATTTTAACTGTTTAGGACGCACGGAAACCCTAGCTGTCACAGCACCTACTAGCAGCCAGTGAAGCATATATACAGTAGACAACAGGGTTTGCATCAAGGTGGCAAAAACTCTTTTGAGGTCAAATTTGGTCTCTTGGCGAGTGCGACGCAAACCGACAAACATTCCCACCAGAGACAGGGTAATAGTCATGAAAGTTAGGGGACTGGCGATCGGCATTCGGCGCAGTACGATCGACATCAAAAAGTCGGGTACAGCTACTGTGGGCAACAAATACTGAGATACCCAAAATCCAAATAAATCCCAAGTTTTCCCCGTTCCCATGCGGTTACGAACAATGAGCTGCCAGTAGTCAAGATAACGCTGATAGCCACCTTCTGCCCAGCGATTGCGCTGATGCCAAAGAGCCTGGGCGTTGGTGACTCCTTCTTCAGATACGGGGGGAACAGCCAAAAATTCAATATCCCACCGCTCTAAGTGCAGCCTGATTGTTAAATCCAAATCGTCGGTAATCGTCTCCTCGTTCCAACCTCCGCAGCTTTCCAAGGCTGTGCGGCGCATAAATTGACCGTTACCGCGCAATTCTCCAATACCACCGATCGCAATCCGTTGTTGTTGGAAAAAACTGTCCAGCGCCATTTCTGCTTCTTGGCTGCGAGTCCAAAAATTTAGGGGAGCATTGGCGATCGATTTTCTGACTTGCACAGCTCCAACTTGAGCTCGATCGAACACCGGCAGTACCAAGCGCAGCAAGTCTGGTGTCACCGTCGCGTCCGCATCAAATACCCCCACAAATTCCCCGCGAGTCAGGGGTAAAACTTGATTGAGGGCTCCCGATTTGCCACCACTGGCATTGGGTCCTCTCCTCCATACTTTGAGTTGCGGGTACTGTTTGGTTAGCTGTTCCAATACCATAGGCGTACTGTCTGTGCTATTATCATCGATCGCCCAAAGTTCATAACGGTCGATCGGGTAATCCAAATTACCAATGGACTGTACCAGTCTGGCAATTACCGCTTCTTCATTTTTCGCAGCTACCAGCAGCGACACGTAAGGCCAATCCTCTTGATTGGATTCTGAAAGAGGCGGCATTGTCGGCTTGGGTGAAGCAAACAAAAATCGAAATGCTTGCATCCACAGCAGTCCCGTCAATCCCCAGACTACCCAAGCACCCCAAGAAACCAAGTGCAAAGTAATCGTTCCGCCCCAAATCACCGTCAGGACTATAGCAGCTTTCCTCCGGCGTCCCTGGTATAATTTTTGAGGAAAAGAGGGAGAATTAGGCAACTTAAGCGCTACCGTTGGATCTGTGGAAACCACATCAAACTTCCTTTCGCCACCGGAGGCTGTAGCAAATATCGTGCCAACCTTCGGGTTTGAGGTCAAACTCTCGTGTTCTTCAGGAGCTAAATCAGGGATATCCAAGTTAAGCTCGCTGCGAACGTCGTTTTCTTGCCAAGAACTCTCCTGCATAGGTTACTTGATTCAATCACCAATAGTTTTGGATTTAATAGACTTCTCCCAAAAAGCCTGTCAAGGACTGGCAGGATGCCTACCCCACAGGAATTATGAGAGATGCCTAGTAGAGATAAGTATCTACTCTATCAGTTTCTGGGATTTTGTCGAAAGCTGACGGAGAGAGCAACTCAGCCCCACTCTGCTGACACTGATGCTCTACCAATTTTTTTTCTAAGTAAATCCACTTAATTTAACCTCAGATACGGATGGCTAAAAAGCTTGCTGAATGAGCATTTTTCCTTTTTCCTTCTGCCTTGGACCAATCGATATTCTACTTAACAAATATGTCTATTCCTCAACTCAAGCCCGCTGATGAAAAAGAATCAAAAGTCTATGCACCTTTTTTTCCAGAGCAGAGGCGCAAGTCTTTACCCTACGCTATAGCTCTGTACAAGCTCAAAACCTTGGAAGGTGCCAGAAAAATTGAAGGTGGCGAGGAGATTCCGTTTGTAGCTAGTTGGAATATTTCATCACTGCCGATCGATTTGACCCGCTGTCGAGTGTTGTTTGACGGCAATGCTGAACTCAGCTACGAAGTAACTATGCAAAGCTCTGATTTTGTGAATTGCTTGATTGAGGTACTAATGATTTTTCAGCGCACTCGCACCGTCGATTTTTCTAAAGTTTTTTACCGGAAGCTAATGCGCATGGATGAGTAATTTTTACCACACCCCTACTCTCGAAGTTCTGCAATAGACTGGCGCTATAACTGGCGCATCAGTAGTGTAAATCGACCACCACATCGACTTTACACTACTGGTGCGCCATTCCTATTTGACAAACCTGCAATAGTAAGTGAGTTGTTCGATTATTTCATGTAAAAACTGCTGTATTTGTTGTCGAACAGCGCCCAAGCCTATTTCTGACATTTGTGTGCGATCGATCTGCAACACAAATTTCCCCAACTAAATATCAACTTAAAACCGACAAATATTTGCAAAGAGGTAGATTATGACTCTGATCACTAAAAATCTCAACCCTCCTGCTTTGACTGCCCAGCAACTTGCCGAATTTATCGTGGGAGATACAGGCAATGTCGTTCCGGGCAGTGCGAAATTTACGGGTGACAATCGGGCGGCTGGCACTTTCGGCGGTGGAATATCAGAAGGGATAAATGTCGAAGCAGGGGTGATTTTCAGCACCGGAGAGATTGCGAAGGCTAATGGGCCTAATAATTCAGACACCACGAGTTCCAGCTTAGCGAGTGCCGGCGATCCAGTGACTCTCGACCCCCTTGTTGCTCCTGAAACAACAAAAAATGCTGCTATTTTAGAGTTTGAATTCATACCCAAGCAAAGTCAGTTTAGTTTGGAATACGTGTTTGCTTCGGAAGAATACAATGAGTTTGTTAACCAGTTTAACGATGTCTTTGCCTTTGTCCTGAATGGCATCAACATTCCCTTGATTCCTGGGACGAACCAACCAGTTTCCATCAACACTATTAATAAAAACAAAAACTCAGCATTTTACATAGACAACGACCCGACTACATTTGGTTTGGGGAAGACTCCTCATAACACCCAGTTTGACGGTTTTACCAAGTTGTTAACCGCTCAAGGAACCGCGATCCCGAATATCACGAATAAACTGAGGATTGCGATCGCCGACACTCGCGATAGTGCCTAGGACTCGGCAATTTTCTTGAACGTTCCGCCCAGCTTCAATTTCTCCCAGCCTACATATCAAGTCAAGGAAGATGGAAAAGTAATCGGGGCAGCAGTTACCATCAACCGCACAGGAATTACTAACGGCACTTCCAAGATCGACGTAAAATTAACTAACGGCAGCGCCACAGGCGGAGCTACCTTGGGATTGGGAGTAGATTTTGTATTCACCACCCAAACCGTCAACTTTGCCCCCAATCAAACTACTGCCGAACTTATCGTTCCCATCAACGATGACAGCTTAGTCGAACCGACAGAAAATCTCACCCTGACATTAACAAATCCCGCCAATGCCAGGATCGGCATCACCCAGAATACTGCGACCTTAAATATTACCGACAACGACACCACAGGGATTACCATTACCTCAAGCGGTGGCAACACGGCTGTCACCGAAAGTGGCACCACAGACACCTACACAGCGGTACTTAACAGCCAGCCGACAAGCCTAGTAATTCTGACTGTTAAACCGGACAAGCAGACAGATTTGGGGACTGGTGGGGGAAACCCGATCGCCCTCAACTTCACCCCCGCCAACTGGAATGTCCCGCAAACCGTCACTGTCAAGGCAGTGGACGATGATGTCACTGAAGCGAACCCCCACACCAGCACGATTCTCCACACAGCCAGCAGTGCCGATCCCAACTACGACGGCAGCACCCCACCCCTCAGAATAGACGGTACTGCTATTGCTACCCTCACAGCTAACATCACAGACAACGACACTCCACAGGTAAAAATTACCGAAACTGGCGGCACCACTAAAATCGGCGAAGGCGGAGCTAGCGATAACTATACGGCGGTGTTAACCAGCCAGCCAACGGCCGATGTTACTGTCACCGCCTCCCCAGACAGCCAAAGCGATGTAGGGGCAGGAGGCGGAAACCCGATCGCCCTGAAATTTACTCCTGACAACTGGAACGTGCCTCAACTGGTCACTGTGCAAGCCGTGGACGATACTGTAGACCAAGGCGCGCACACCAGTACGATCGCCCACAAAGTCACCAGTACAGACGCGAAATACAACCTGATTGCTACGGCCTCGGTGATTGCCCAAATTACTGACAACGATACCGCCGGAGTCACCATTACTCCTCAAAACACCAATGCTACCGAAGGCGGGGCCACAGGCAGTTACAAGGTAGCGCTGACTAGCAAACCGACTGCGCCAGTTAAGGTCAACTTCAATACGGGCTTTCAAATCGATTCGATTTCCACATTTACCTTCACCTCAGACAACTGGAATCTACCCCAGACAGTCACAGTGAAAGCTACCGACGACAGTTTAGTCGAAGGAACTCACAGCGCTAGCATCAGTCACAGCATTGACCCTAGCAGTGCTGCGGAATACAAGTCTGTGGCGATCGCGCCCGTTACAGTTTTGATCGTGGACAACGACACACCTACTGCTGCTGGAGTAAAAATCTCTCCTACAAGCACTACAGCGGCAGAAGGCGGTGTCAATGGCAGTTACAGTGCGGTATTGACTTCCAAGCCTGGAAGCGACGTTAAAGTTAGCTTCGCCACAGACAGTCAAATCGAAGCGATCGCCTCCTTCACCTTCACTAGCGCTAACTGGAACCTGCCTCAAACCGCCACAGTCAAAGCAGTGGACGACTCGGCTGTGGAAGGAACGCAGCTTAGCACCATCACTGCCAGCGCTAGCAGTACAGATCTGGCTTACAACAAGATCGGCATTCCCAAAGTTGATGTATTGTTGATCGACAACGACTCCCCCGGCATCGCCGTCACTCCTAATAGCACCAATGCAGCAGAAGGCGGTGCAACGGGCAGTTACAGCATTGTCCTCACCAAGGCCCCGACGGCTAATGTCACCGTCAACTTCGCAGCGGGCAGTCAAATCAATGCGATCGCGCCTCTGGTTTTCACTCCCGCTAACTGGAATGTGCCGCAAACAGTAACGGTGACAGCTACCGACGACACTGTTGTTGAAGGAGCTCACAGCGCCACAATCAGCCACAGCGTGGCCACAGGCAGTGCTGCTGAATACTTGCCAGTGGCGATCGCCCCCGTTAGTGTCAGCATCACCGACAACGACACAGCTACTACTCCTGCTGGCATCACTGTTACTCAAACAGGCGGCAGCACCATTGTTGCCGAAGGTGGTGCAACCGACACCTATCAAGTAGCGCTCAACAGCCAACCCAAAAATGATGTTAAAGTTAGCTTCGCCACAGACAGTCAAATAGAAGCGATCGCCTCCTTCACCTTCACTAGCGCTAACTGGAACCTGCCTCAAACCGCCACAGTCAAAGCAGTGGACGACTCGGCTGTGGAAGGAACGCACCTGAGCACCATTATTTCCAGCGCTAGCAGCACCGATCTGGCTTACAACAAGATCGGCATCCCCAAAGTTGATGTCTTGATTCTCGACAATGACTCCCCCGGCATTGCCGTCACTCCCACCAGTACCAATGCCGCAGAAGGCGGTGCAACGGGCAGTTACAGCGTGGTTCTCACCAAAGCGCCGACGGCTAATGTCACCGTCAACTTCGCCGTGGGCAGTCAAATAGATGCGATCGCGCCTCTGGTTTTCACTCCGGCTAACTGGAATGCAGCCCAAACTGTCACCGTCAAAGCTACCGACGACACCATAGTGGAAGGAACCCACACCGGGTTGATTTTTTCCAGCGTCGCCCCCGACAGCGCTACCGAATACTTGCCAGTGGCGATCGCGCCCATTAGCGTCACCATCGCCGACAACGACATCGCCCCGCCGACACCGACACCAGTCATCAATTTTTCGCCCACCATTATCGTGCCGCCGACACCGACACCAGTCATCAATTTTTCGCCCACCATTATCGTGCCGCCGACACCGACACCAGCCATCAATTTTTCGCCCACAATTATCGTGCCACCGACGCCGACACCCCCACCAACTCCTGCGCCGACGCCGACACCCCCACCAACTCCTGCGCCGACACCGACACCCCCACCGACGCCGACACCAACCCCAACCCCCCTCTCGGAAACAACTCCTGTCCTAACCCCGCAGCCAACCGAAGATCCAGATTGCATTTGCGCGCAAATTACCTTACCGGAGATCGGGCGTCTTCAGGGTTTCAATCCTGTTGACAACAACCTGGTTGGTGGAGATACAAACGAGACCCTTACTGGCGGCAGTGGCGGTGACGGCATCAATGGTTTGCCTGGAGACGATGTTCTTGTGGGTTTGGCTGGGAACGACAACCTCTTTGGGGGATTGATCAGCAACATTCCTGTTGGGCCTTCTGTCGATCGCGACTTGCTAGACGGTGGGCCCGGTGACGACTACCTCAACGGTCAAGCAGGCTACGACACCCTGTTAGGCGGTGAGGGCAACGACGCTGGTTTCGGTGGCAAAGATAACGACGCCATCTGGGGCGGACTCGGTGCTGACACCCTTGAGGGCGAGGAAGGAAACGATACTCTTTACGGTGGCACGAACAGCCAATCTGACCGCGATCGCGCCGGAAACGACTTGTTATTCGGTGGCACAGGAAATGACTTACTCTACGGTCAAGATGCCTCTGATAGTCTTTCTGGCGGTGAGGGGAGCGATACTGCCCGTGGTGGCAAAGGGAACGATGTAATTTTAGGCGATAGTGGCAGCGACTCGCTGTTGGGCGACCAAGGCAATGACTCTATCTGCGGCGGCGAGGGCGATGACACGGTATATGGGGATATCGGCAGCCCCCTGCCTATCGGGGTTGTTGGCGGTCAAGACCAAGTGTGTGGCGGGGAAGGCAATGACCTGCTGTTCGGCAATGAAGGGAGCGATACCATCAACGGCGATGCTGGCAACGATACGATTTTGGGGGGCAAAGACAGTGACAGCTTGGTGGGTGGTGCTGGCAACGACGTGTTGATTGGCGATGAGGGCAGTGATACTTTGCTCGGTGGCAGCGGGCGCGATTTATTTTTCTTGACATCAGGACAAGGAAGTGATACCATTTCTGATTTCAGGAAAGGGGAAGATTTGCTAAGTTTAGCCGGCGGTTTGACTTTCGCTCAACTGAGCATTAGCCACAGTACAAACGGGCAAGATGCCAGTCCCACTACATTCATCAGAATTGCCAACTCTGGGGAACTCTTAGCCGTTTTGAATGGGGTGCAAGCAAGCGCGATCGCGCCCTCAGATTTCGTTCAAATTTTGCGACTCGGTAGTTGAGAAGACAACGCCTACGGCGCTGGCGATCGAAACTCAATCTACAGCCCTTGAACTTCGATCGGGCTGGCATCGAATCAACCTTTGGGCGATCAAAATGCCAGCCCACTGCACCAGACAATTGATCTGTTTAGGCAAGATCTACCAGTCCCCTCCTAAACAGTTTATTGCTGGCAGCACCAGATATCAGTTTGAACGATCGCGCTCCCACTAATAATTAATCACTAATAATACCTATCGATTTAAAAGTATAAATCGAGTATAATATTATTGCAAAATTGAGTGGCAGTGCAGAAATACTGTTGAATAAACTAAATTTATTGAAATATAACGGTTCTCAAAGCAGTGAAGTTCAAAATAGAGAGGTTGGGTTGAGGTTCCCGTTACCCAATTCTTCATTTAAAATAAGGTGTTGGGTTTGGCGATCGCAAGAGTCTAACCTACTTCATCTATTTGAGAAACGCTATAGACAGGTGCAAATTGAGGAGTAAAGGCTTACCGAAATTGACTAAATATTTACTGATCGGTTCCACTAAAGCTTACAGTGGCAAGTCCGCTATCGCCCTGGGGATAGCACTCGGACTCCGGGAACAAGGATTGACCGTCGCCTACGGCAAACCCCTGGGAACTTCTTTTAACTCTGATGAACCTGGTGCCCAAGAGGAAGACGTGCGCTTCGCGATCGAGACCCTGAAGCTCAAAGATACCCAAATGCCATCTACTCTGCTTGCTTTGGACGAAGAGACTGTTCACAAGCGACTGCTAGGAGAAGATCAGACCGATTACCGCCAGTCTCTAGCACAATATGTCCAATGCCAAAATACAGATGTAGTGCTGCTAGAAGGTCCTGCTAATTTAGAGGAAGGCACTCTATTTGACTTGTCTTTGCCTCAAATAGCCCAGGCCGTTGATGCCTCTGTGCTGCTGGTGACACGCCCGATCGATCTGTTTGTAGATGATTTGCTGTCAGCTAAGCAACGTTTAGGTTCCCGTTTGCTAGGTGTCGTCCTCAACGACGTTCCCTCCGACAAACTCGAATCCATCGCCGCCACTGTGCGACCTTTTCTGGAAGCAAAAGGAATTCCTGTGTTGGGAATGCTACCCAGAAGCGCTTTGCTACGCAGTGTCAGCGTCAAAGAATTGGTTCACCAATTGAAAGCTGAGGTACTCTGTCGCCCAGACCGCTTGGACTTGATGGTCGAAACCTTGACAATTGGTGCAATGAATGTTAGTTCCGCTCTCAAGTATTTCCGCAAAGCTAGAAATATGGCAGTGGTGACAGGGGGCGATCGCACCGACATCCAGTTAGCAGCTCTGGAAAGCTCGACTCAGTGCTTAATTCTGACAGGACACTTGCCTCCTTCTCCCCTAGTCATCGGCAGAGCAGAAGAAATGGAAATTCCAGTGTTGTCTGTAGATTTAGATACCTTAACCACTGTGGAAATTATCGACAGCACCTTTGGCAACGTGCGCCTGCACGAAACCATTAAGGTGGAATGCGTTACTCAACTAATGGCAGAGCATTTTGACATTAACGCAGTGATGGCTTCCCTAACCCTGGGTGATTAAATTCCTATCTAAGGAAAAAATAAGTAGCCAGAATCAAAAAGGAAGTCTCCTTTTTTGATTCTTCCTACCTTCTGCTTTTGATTCAGACGATCGTTGACTGTTAACAGCTAACTGTTCGATCGTTCCGATGCCACCGGAAACCATAGCAGTGGTAAAATTCATCATTCTGCCGGCCAATAGCAAAATTCTGGACTCAAGAAGTTTTTAGTCCCCCAAACCATTGATTTTATGGCATTGACCTTCTTCCTTGTGGCTTTTTGCTAGTTCCGGGTGGTATATTTGTGATGAGAGGATTTATTCCTCCTCCAGTGCGATCGGGTAAATCTGTAATTCTTAACTTCTTTTTGGCTGCAATAGCTATTCCGTCTGCTAGAATCCACAACGTAGTTTTATTTAATTTAATAAATTCTTTGAGTCAATCAATTGAGCTACCCAGAGTTGATGATTTTTTACAAGAACTTGCGGCAATCCAGCAAACAAGCTCCAAGCGGCTTGCTCTTTTGGGTTCTCGCCATGTTCCAATTACCCACCAGCAGCTAATTGAGATGCTGAGCTACGCCTTAGTTTTGTCTGGTAATCAGCTCATAACTTCTGGCGCTACAGGCACCAATTCAGCCGCAATTCGCGGGGCGATGCGAGCAGATCCCAATCTGCTGACGGTGATTTTGCCACAAAGCATGAGCCGCCAGCCACGAGAGTCTCGCGAGCAGCTAGAACAAGTGATACATTTGGTAGAAAATCCCAAAAATGACAGTTTGTCTCTCCCAGAAGCAAGCGCCCTGTGCAATCAGGAGATTATTTCTCGGTGTCAGCAACTGCTCTGTTTTGCTTTTCACGAAAGTCACACTTTGCTGAAAACTTGTCAGGATGCAGAGGAACAGCGCAAGGTCGTTACTCTATTCTATTTTGATTGAAATACGAGGCGGATAATGCTATTGGGATTACCTGTTTCGGTTATTCTGCTTGATTGTATTGTTGCTGCTGCCGCCCTGGTGTACGCCCCGTTTTTAGTGGTTGCCTACGCCCGCTTGCAGCTAGGCTACGATCAAGCCGCGCCCCGCGCTATGTTTGATAAATTACCTGCTTACGCTCAACGGGCTACTTGGGCTCACCAAAATTCCTTTGAGACGTTTATGCTGTTTTCAGCGGCAGCTTTGATGGCTTTTGTGACTGGGGTAAATTCGGAAGTGGCTGGTTGGGCTGCGATCGCTTTTACGATCGCCCGGTTGTTGTTTTCCGTTTTCTATATCCTGAATGTACCACTGGGGCGATCGCTCATGTTTGCCATTAGTTCTTCTTGCACTGTCACTCTATTTTATTTCAGTTTGATGGCTGTTAATAACTAATTCTTATTGGTGATTAGTTGTTGCTTATTGGTTGTTGGTGATTGG
The DNA here is from genome assembly GCA_020882975.1 of Microcoleus sp. EPA2. Taxonomy (GTDB): domain Bacteria; phylum Cyanobacteriota; class Cyanobacteriia; order Cyanobacteriales; family Microcoleaceae; genus Microcoleus. Next base: position 142,377 of record JAHRFD010000011.1, read on the forward strand.
TGATTGGTGATTGGTGATTGGTGATTGGTTGTTGGTTATTGGTTATTTGTATTAATTCCAATCGCCAATCTCCCAATTCCCTCCCCCCTTGGGGGGCAGACCAATTCCCCAATTCCCCAATTCCCCAATTCCCAATTCCCAATTCCCCAATTCCCCAATTCCCCAATTCCCAATTCCCAATTCCCCATTCCCCATTCCCCACTATCACTTTATGGCCGCCAGTTATTCCTTTGATATTGTGAGCGACTTCGACCGTCAAGAATTAGTTAATGCTGTTGACCAAACAACACGAGAAATTCAAAGTCGCTACGACCTGAAAGACACCAAAACCACGGTGGAACTTGGTGCTGAATCCATTATTATCAATACGGACAGTGAATTCACATTGGATGCAATTCACACTGTTTTGCAAACAAAAGCTGCCAAACGCAATTTGTCTCTGAAAATTTTTGATTATGGCAAAATTGAAGCTGCTAGTGGCAGTCGGGTGCGCCAAGAAATTAAACTCAAAAAAGGTATTGACCAGGAAATTGCCAAAAAAATTACTAAATTAATTCGAGATGAATTTAAAAAAATTCAAGGCTCGATTCAAGGTGACGCGGTGCGGGTTTCTGCCAAGGATAAAGATGATTTGCAGTTGGTAATTCAACGATTGAAGCAAGAAGATTACCCAGTAGCTTTGCAGTTTACCAATTATAGGTAAAGTTTTGAAAACCAACTCAAAGATGCAATTGAGATTTAGCCGGATTTTAGTTAGCTACCAATTCCCTAACCAAATTAGCCAAACGCTCTGCACTGTCTGTCACAGCTAATTGAGCAGCAGCCTGGGACATTTTTGTCAAATATTGAGTGTCGCTAAGTAAATGTAAAACTTTAGTTTGCAAAATATCAGCAGTTAATTCACTTTGACGAAATACCAAGGCCGCTCCCGAAGCGGCAAATACTTCAGCATTAAAACTTTGGTGGTTGTCAGCAGCGAAAGGAAAAGGAATTAAAATAGCAGGCATTCCCGTCACTGCTAATTCTGTCATCGCACTAGCACCCGATCGACTAATTGCTAAATTTGCCCGCTGCAATAAACCAGCTACATTATCATAAAATGGCATCGATATATATTGTGCGTGCTGCAAACTTTCAGCATCCGGGTCATTATTTCCGGTGAGGTGAACCACCCAAGCACCAGCCTCAAACCAAGCAGGAGCACACTGTCTCACTAACTGATTAACTGCGACAGCACCTTGAGAGCCACCCATGACTAAAATTACAGGTACCTTGTCAGGAATGGGTAAATTGAGAGGTTCGCGAGTCAGGAATTGCGATCGCACGGGCGTACCAGCAAACACTGTTTTGGCGCGGGGTAAATACTGGGCTGCGGCCTCAAACCCGATCGCCACTGCACTGCAAATAGGACTAAACCAACGAGTCACCTTACCCGGAAAAACATTAGATTCGTGAAGAATTACCGGCAAACCCAAAGAGCGAGCGGCCAAAATTGCCGGTGCTGCGATGTAACCTCCGGTAGTAAATACTCCCTGAAAATTTCCCTGTTTGAGCAATCGGCGCACTTGGAGAATCGAGCTGGCGAGACCACCTAAAATTCTCACTGTACCGAGTCCCAATCGCTGCTGAAAGCCTTCAACGGCGATGGTGTGGAGGGGGTAAAGGGAGGGGACTAACTGAGTCTCCATGCGGTCGGGAACTCCCAGCCATTCGATGTGACAGTCATGCAACTGTTGAGCGGTGGCGATCGCCGGAAATAAATGTCCTCCTGTGCCACTAGCTGCAATCAACAACCGGATAGGAGATTTAGTCAAGGTATTTGTCTCGGTTACAAGTTCCACAGCTCGATCGATTTTGGGTTTAAGGTTTTAGATTATTATGCTGATTTTTCCGGCAGTTTCAGCCAATTTCCCATCAGCCATCTAAAATTAGATAGTGCCGTGTTCCGCTCAGTTGTCAGTCTTCGTTGCAGGCGAACCATTGTCCGCTTCGCGACCCCTGACAAATAACCAAATTATCATCTAATGCGTAATTTTTTTAATTTAGTGCCAAGTGTATCTCAGTATTGGATCGGCCATCGGCGCAAAAAAGCCGATCGCCGGTACATCCGCCTGTCGGCTGCCCGGAATGTAGTCGAAGGGTCGATCGCCCCTTTGTTGATATGTTTGACAGTTCTCAGTAGTAGCATAGTGCATCCTGCCCAGGCCAGAGCCCAAGGAGTGCGGGAGGCGAATCCCAGAGTACAAGCTCAAACCCCTACAGCGGCACCGGCTGAATTGACAAAACTGCTAACCGAAATTGACGCAGCGGCAAATCGTCGCGATGTCAAAGCAGTAATGGCATTTTATGGTCAAAATTTCACTCATTCTGACGGATTTAACAGTCAGAAGATGGAAACAGCATTAACTCAACTTTGGCAGCGCTATCCCAGTTTAAATTACCGCACAGAGCTCAAATCTTGGAAAGCCGAAGGCAGTGCGATTGTTGCTGAAACCGTGACTACAATCGCCGGCACTCAGAAAAAAGACGGCAGAGACTTAACCCTCAAAGCTACTATTCGTTCTCAGCAACACTTTGAAGATCAAAAAATAGTCAAACAAGAGATTTTAGCAGAACAAACTCAGCTTAGTTCTGGCAAAAATCCTCCCACGATTCAAGTGAACTTGCCAGAGCAAGTTAAGGTGGGTGAAGACTACCACTTTGATGCAATTGTTCGAGAGCCGATCGGGGATGACATTTTAATAGGAACTGTGGTGGAAGCACCAGTCGGCGAGCAAAAATCGATCGAGTCCCCACAAATCGATTTAGAGTTGTTAAATTCCGGGGGAATTTTTAAAGTAGGTAAAGCTCCAGCCACACCTGGAAATCGCTTAGTTTCAGCAGTATTGATGCGACAAGGTGGTATAACCACAGTCACTGTGCGCTTGCGAGTAGTCAAATAAATATGTTATTAGTTATTGGTAACAGGTTATTGGGAAAAACCAAAAACTAACAACTAATAACTAATAACTAATAACTAATAACTAATAAAAAAAATGATTTCTGTCCAAAATCAAATTGTTTTAATTACTGGTGCCAGTAGCGGTATCGGAGCAGCCTGTGCCAAGATATTTGCTAGGGGTGGCGCTAAACTAATTTTAGCAGCGCGGCGCATCGACAAGCTCGATCGACTGGCAAAGGAACTGGTAGAAACCGGATTAATAGCATCGGCAAACCAAATTTATTTGCTAGAGTTAGACGTGCGCGATCGCCCAAAAGTCGAATCCGCTGTAAATACACTACCCGAAGCTTGGAAAGCGATCGATATTCTGATTAACAATGCCGGGTTAAGTAGAGGCTTAGACAAACTACACGAAGGGAACTTTCAAGACTGGGAAGAAATGATTGATACCAATGTAAAAGGCTTGCTTTACATGACTCGCTACATCGTACCCGGAATGGTAAATCGAAATCGCGGTCACGTAATCAATATTGGTTCCATTGCAGGTCGCGAAACCTACCCAAAAGGCAATGTTTATTGTGCTACCAAAGCGGCGGTAAAAGCAATTTCCGAAGGGTTAAAACAAGACCTGTTAGGAACACCAGTCCGAGTAACACAGATAGAACCAGGTTTAGTGGAAACAGAATTTAGCAATGTCAGGTTTCACGGCGACGCAGAAAAAGCCAAAAATGTCTACCAAGGATTAACACCCCTGACTGGTGATGATGTAGCCGATGTCGTGTATTTTTGTGCAACGCGATCGCCCCACGTTAATATTAGCGAAATTTTGCTAGTTCCCACAGACCAAGCCACTGCAACCCTAGTTCACCGAAAATAGTTTGGATTTTTAACTGAGGATTTTCCGGATCTAGATAACATCCCTGGGAAAGTAGATTGGTAGATGCACCCTGATTGATTGATAACTCCCGACCAAACATGGCCGGGTTTTTTGTCTATGACAGCCACAGCGCCCAACATATCCGTCCCTCTGCGGTCAAAAAATCAAATTCATCCTGAACATCCCTCCAGCCCATGAAAAGTAAATAAAGATGCACCCTGATTAATAACCCCAGCCAAATTTGGCCGGGGTTTTTTTTGTCTACTAATATCAAATCCGTTGACCTCAGAATTATGATTTCTCTCTACTCTTTCTCTGTGTCCTCTGTGTTCTCTGTGGTTCAATCATTCCCATACAACCGGAAACGATAATATAACTCCCCACCAAATTTGGCCGGGTTTTTTTTGTTTACTAAAGCCACAGCGCCAAACCTCCGCGTCCTTCTGCGGTAAAAAAAATCCAATTCATCCTGAAAGAGGTCTGAACATAGCGGAGACTAGATTAGTAGATGCACCCTGATTAATTAACTCCCGACCAAATTTGGCCGGGTTTTTTTTGTTTACTAAAGCCACAGCGCCAAACCTCCGCGTCCTTCTGCGGTAAAAAAAATCCAATTCATCCTGAAAGAGGTCTGAACATAGCGGAGACTAGATTAGTAGATGCACCCTGATTAATTAACTCCCGACCAAATTTGGCCGGGTTTTTTTTGTTTACTAAAGCCACAGCGCCAAACCTCCGCGCCCTTCTGCGGTAAAAAAAATCCAATTCATCCTGAAAGAGGTCTAAACATAGCGGAAACTCGATTAGTAGATGCACCCTGATTAATAACCCCAGCCAAATTTGGCCGGGGTTTTTTTTGTCTAGGACAGCCAAGACGATTTTTCAAAGAAACCGGGTTTTTTGCGTCCAGGACTGTTTGCGATCGAAGGAATCATTTAGCCTAAAGCACTTCAAAAGACTGCACCTCAAGCACCGGCCCGATCATCGCAAAAGTCATAATGTCCTTACGCACCAAACCTTTGACACGGACTTTCAAACCCTCTTTTTTCAGTTCAGAAGCAGCATCCTTAAGTTCATAAGTTTCCCCATCTTCGCCCACCAAGGCCCAAGTACCTGGTCCCAAGCCTTGGCGTTCAATTACACCCTTGACTGTAATACTCATGCTGACTGAACCTCTGTTTTAATTGCTAAACGTGCTAGCCCGAAACATAGAAAAGCATTGACAATTAAAAATGTTTGTGCTACTAAACCAGTTCCCAATCCCCAAACACTGGGAGACACAAAAGCATTGACTGCTAAACTGCTAGCAAAGCCGATCGATGTGGCGATCGCAATCCACTTCCACTGTGAATGTCCCAACAGCAACACAATCAAAATCCCCGGAATCAACACACTAGCAAAGATCGGATTCAGGATACTACTGCCATTAATTGCGCCACCAAGTTCGGGAATAGAACTGCCCATCACCCGCAGCGGCCACTGTGGTAGGTCAAATACAAACAAATTTCTGAGGAAAAAGAACCCAGAACTACCAGCCATCAAACCGCCAGAAAAACCCCAAGTCCACTGGAAAGGGAAATAGTTCCGCAACAAGAAAGCCAGCAGATAGGAACCGAGCACCATTGCAATCTTAGGTAACAGCGCCACAGCACCGCCATCGATCCAGAAATGGGGACTGAGATAGCCATTGTCATACAACCAGCGGAAGAAATCGCGGAAGTTGATTTGACCTTTGTGGGCTAGCTGAACAGCCGCGCCAGCATCGAGGTTTCCCGCACCAAAATGGTTGAGGGGGTCTTCCCCCACAACTCGCGCCGATTGCAAAAGTATGCCGCGAATTTGGTCTGGTTCTTTGATGCCGGAGGCTTTGATCAGGGCTGCAACGGCGGCAACGTGGGGAGATGCCATGCTTGTACCTTGGTAGCCTTCAAAAATTTCTGCACCGGTTTCTGGGTCGATCGTACTTTGGAGAATTTTCCCAGTTTCAGAACCACCGGGGGCTGAAATGTCAACTCCCGCGCCGAAATTGGAGTAAGAAGCTTTTTCGTCGTCCGGGCCAAGGGCAGAAACGCCGATGACGTGGGGATAGCGGGCTGGATAGGAGGCGGAACTATCGCCGGAATTGCCGGCGGCTGCGATGACGACAACGCCTTTACTGTGGGCGTAGTCGATCGCCTCTTCCATTAACTGACTTTCGCCACCGCCACCGAGACTCATGTTAATCACATCCGCCCCATTATCCGCCGCAAATTTGATGGCTTCAGCGATGTCAGCAACCGTACCGCCACCACTACCACCCAACACTTTTAGTGGCATTAAGGCTGCTTCGTAAGCAATGCCAGCAACACCGTAATTGTTGTTAGTTGATTGGGCGACTGTACCGGCGACGTGAGTACCATGGCCGTTGTCATCGAAGGCTTCGGCGCGATCGTTTACAAAGTCGTAGCCCGGTACAAATTTGGTTTCTTTTAAGTCCGCAACCGGGGAGATTCCCGTATCAATTATCGCTACTGTTGTGCCACTGCCTTTGGTTTCGTTCCAGGCAGATTCTACATTGATGCTGCGGAGATTCCACTGTTTGTTATACATGGGGTCGTTGGGAATCTCGAAAGCGCTGTAAACGTAGTTTGGTTCAATGTATTCGGTATCTTTAGCCAAATTTGATTTTTTCAGGGCATTTAACAAACTGCGATCGCCCTTGACAACATACACATTATCCTGTTGGGAAAACTCGCTATTGAGTTGGGGATTGACGTGGTACTTGTTGGCGATCGCCTCTACTTGTTTGACAATCTCAACAGCACCAACATCTTCGCGGAAATCCAGCAAAATAGAATCATAGGTCCCTTGAGTCGCCAATCCTGGGAAACTAGAAATTGCCCAGCCGAGGCCGATAAAAAATAAGCACAGAACGAAAAACTTTTTCATGCCAATGATCCTTGTAGGGAAGGCTTGCTCACCACCATAACCCAATTTTAACCCCTTGTCATTGGCACCAACAGCTATCAATTTGCGATGAGGGAATTAAACCCACAGAAGCTGCTAGTGTACCAGCATTGCTGTATTCGGTTAAGTTTCCCCTGACATAAATCTCAAATTTAAAATAGTTTCAAAAGCGCGATCGATTTCAAGCGATCGGTCAAATAATAAGTAAGTCCACCTAATTAAATGCAAGATCCCAATCGCTCAAAAGCTTACTGGCTTGCTATTCTTCACATCGATCTTCTTCCTGAATTTCCCCCCTTGGGGGGGGGGTGACTTGTTCCTTCCACTTAAAAAAATATTTTAAATTTTAGGTGGCATTAAGCCACCTAAAATATTTAGTCTAGTATTCCCGTTCAGTTTAAGAAAGGGAATACTAGAGCAACGGGTTAGAACAAGAACAACTCAGAGTTGCCCGAAGCTCCCAAATTGAGATCGACAGTTGCAAACAAACTGTTGCCACCAACCGTAGAACCATTGCTATCGTAATACAGTTTAGTAACTGCACCATCGTAGAGAGCAATAATCGACGGGCCAGTCAAAGTTGACTCGATCGCACTTACAGTAGCAACGGTGCTGCTATAAGCGTAGAAACTCGAACCCAAAGGCCCAGAACCAGTCGTAAAGGCAGCAAAACCAGTTTTATCGAGGTTAATTACATCATCAGCAGTGCTGTAATTGGTAATTAAATCCCCGCCACCAACAGAAGTTCCAGTGAACACAAACACATCCAAACCAGCACCGCCGTTGAGAACATTAGTTCCCAAACCGCCGATTAAAGTGTCATTTCCGGCACCACCATTGATGGTATCGTTACCAGGGCCACCGAAGAGACTGTCGTTACCATCATCCCCGGAGAGACTATCGTTACCCAAACCACCATTGAAAATATCAGCACCAGAACCGCCGTTCAAAATGTCAGCAAAGTCCGTACCGGTGACGTTATTAACAGCACTATTGCCTGTAAACAATACAGGGGTGGTAAAGTTGTAACCGCCCGCGCCGGAACCGAAGTTGTTAATAGCAACCGGGAAAGTATTTCCAGCAGCAGTCAAGTCAACAATACTGTTATTAGGTGGTGGAGTGGGAGCAGAGCCTAGGGAGCCTGTAAACACAAAGTCCGAGGTGCCCAAACTCACCGCAGCAGTACCAAAGCTAGCCACCGTGGTAGAACCACTCGGTGCAGTACCGTTGGAGTCAAACACCAATACAGTCTCGTTGGCTGCATTGGTAAATACGAAGAAGCCAGGAGTGGTGGAAGTCCCTAGAGCCTTAGTTTGAGCAGCTTCTAAACTGACATAAGTACCGCCGGTGAAAATCACCAACTCTTTGCCAGTCACATCAGGAGCACTACCGCTAACAGCATCAAAGTTAGTGGTAGTCAAATTGCCGAAAGCGCCACTGACGAACTGCAATTTGTCAACTCCAGCAGTAAAGTCAGTAATCGTATCACCGCCTTCACCAGGAGCCTTGTAAACAAACAGATCCGCACCAGAACCACCAGTGAGAATATCAACACCAGAACCACCTGTGATGATGTCCGCAAACGGAGTACCAATCACGGTGTTAGCACTCTCATTGCCTGTAAATAAGACAGGCCCGCTAAAGTTGTAACCGCCGGCGCCGGAACCGAAATTGTTCAAGCCACTGGGGTAAGTATTTCCAGCAGCAGTCAAGTCAACAATACTGTTATTAGGTGGTGGAGTGGGAGCAGAGCCTAGGGAGCCTGTAAACACAAAGTCCGAGGTGCCCAAACTCACCGCAGCAGTACCAAAGCTAGC
>JAHRFD010000011.1:151057-163857 GCA_020882975.1 Microcoleus sp. EPA2
TGAGCAGCTTCTAAACTGACATAAGTACCGCCGGTGAAAATCACCAACTCTTTGCCAGTCACATCAGGAGCACTACCGCTAACAGCATCAAAGTTAGTGGTAGTCAAATTGCCGAAAGCGCCACTGATGAACTGCAATTTGTCAACTCCTGACTTAAAGTCAAGAATTTTATCGCCACCTTCTTTCGTTGTGGTGTAAGCAAAGATATCAGCACCGCTACCGCCTGTCAGGAGATCCGCGCCGAGGCTACCTGTAATCGTATCGTTGCCGTCACCGCCGTTGATGCTATCACTAAAATTGCTACCAACAATGTTGTCATCGCCTGCTAAACCATCGAATTTAATTCCCGCTGGAGAAGTGCTGAAATTCACATTGTCAGGGCCGGGAGTACCGACAGGAAGATTTAGCGGTGGGCCAGTGAACACAAAGTTACTGACTTTGAGGCTAAATTTCACAGAGAAACTAGCGACAATTTCCAAGCGAACCCCAACTGAATATACCAGGACATTACGGCCAGTTTCGGCATCTGTAAACTGACAGAATACAGGCTGTTCGCTATTACCGCCTAAAGCTTTAAACCGTGCTTGCAAAGTTGCAATGCTGGTGACGGTGGTATCAGTGCTGAAGTCGAGCAAATTATTGCTGCCGATGATGCCAACAACAGAACTAGCAGTAATCTCAATTCGGGTTAAGCTAGCAACGCCGACACTAAAAGCAGCATTAGAGAACTCGAAAACATCGTCATCGACTTTAAAGTCAGTAATTAAGTCGGCGTCTGAAACTTTGGTGATGGCTTCGCGGGATTTCTTGTAACTATACCGAGTCTTCCCAGCACCACCAGTGAGAATATTTGTGCCTTCTCCACCTTCGATGGAGTCATCGCCCTCATTTCCGGTTAATGTGTCATTCCCAGCACCGCCAATGATTTTGTCGCCGCCTATGCCACCTTCGATGGAGTCCTCGTCATCGCCGCCTTCGATGGAGTCATCGCCTTCGTCGCCTTTGATTTTGTTTTTACCCTTCCGTCCTTTGATATTGTCTGAACCCTTACCAGCTTTTATGTCATCGTCACCATCGCCGCCCTCGATGTCGTCATCGAGCACAGAACCGACAATCACTTGAGGAGCTGTATTGCCAGCAAAATTAAAGACAGTTTGAACAACATTCAAACTGAATTTCTGATTGGTGACAGTAGTTTTGCCGTCGGTAACTTTAAAGCCAAAACTAACTGCACCGGTAAAGCTAGCTACGCCTTGGAAAGTTAAGGAACCGGAATTAATGTCTGTTTGGGAGAAGGTTAAACCTACTTGTGTTACTTCTACTCCCTTTAAGAACAGTTTCCCACTGCTAGCAGGAGGTAGTTCCGTCAGCGTGAAGATAATGGCGTTGGGACTTTGTTCGCGATCGAAAAACTTCAAATCGCTAGAAGTAATAGTCTGTGTTTTCCCGGAACCAAGAATAACATCGTTGTTAGCTTCCAGTCGCGGAGGAGTGTTAATCGGCGTTAGAGTTGTTACCGTATTGTTTGGGGGAGAAACAGTAACTCCCAAAAAGCTGGCGGCTTTGAGAATACTAGCGTTGACATTCAACAATAGCGCCAGCACAAAGTTACTGCTGCCGCGAATTTCGGTATTGACGCCAACTTGGACAAAGGACAAACTGCTAAAATTTAAGCTGCCAGATACCAGAAATTTGTCATTTTCTGTGAAGTCAGTGATGACTGAATTTGGGCCGTCGGTGCGATCGCTAATGACAAAAATGTCATCTCCAGTACCGCCGGTACAGGTATGGTTGCCAGTACCGCCTACGATCGTATCGTTGCCAGAACCGCCCATCAAAGTGTCATCGCCTAATCCACCACCGACAACGCTGTCGTCACCGTCGCCGCCGTCTGTCATGTCATTACCGTCACCAGCAACGATGGTGTCCTTGCCGGCACCACCCATGCAAGTGTCGTCACCGCCACCGCCCATCACGGTGTCGTCGCCGTCGCCACCGTCTGTCATGTCATTGCCGGCACCGCCCATGAGACTGTCGTCGTCAGCGCCACCGACAATACTGTCGTCGCCGTCATCGCCCATGCAAGTGTCTTTGCCGGCACCGCCGATGATGGTATCCTTGCCTTCGCCACCTGTCACGCTGTCGTCGCCGTCGTCACCCATGCAAGTGTCGTCGCCAATACCACCTATAACGGTATCGTCGCCTTTACCACCGTTAACTTGGTCGTTGCCGGTGCCGCCGTCGCAATTGTCGTTGCCTAGGTCCCCTCTGACGGTATCGTTGCCTTCGCCACCCTTGGAGGTATCGTTGCCTTTGCCGCCGTAGACGTTATCGCTGCCACTGCCGCCATCAACGTCATCGTTGCCGTCGTTACCGTATACGAAGTCATCGTCATCATCACCTTTGCAGGTATCGTTGCCGCTACCCCCAGTAATGGTATCGTTGTCTTTGCCACCGAAGATGGAGTCGTTGCCGCTGCCACCGTCGCAGTTGTCTTTACCCCGATCGCCTCGGATTTCGTCGTCGCCATCGTCACCTTTGCACTTGTCATCATCTTTACCGCCGTAGATTTTATCTTTGTCACGGCTGCCTTTGATGTCGTCTTTGCCTCTTTTGCCGAAGATCGACTTGTTAGCGCTGGTGGCAGTGATTAAGTCATCGTCATCGGTGCCTTCGATGGTGTCGCCCTTTTCTTTGATGCCTTTGCTGTTACCGCTCCCATCAACGCTACCTTCTTCGGGTGTGTCGTTAAATGCACTCCCACTTTTGTTGTCAACGGTGTTGTTCAACTTTTGGGCGATCGCCTCTTCAATTAATTTTGTGAAATCGAGATCGGAATTATCAGAATTATCAGAGTCGGAACTTTCAACCAAACTATCACCTCGATCGGGAAACAGTGTCCCCGACAGATTGGCCAACAACATTTCTTCTTCCATCGTTAATTATTCCTACAAACGACTTGATGATTAGATTGGAATTTTTTCCTGCTAAACTAGAAGCTAGAAAAATACTTTCAAGCTTTTTTATTTTGCCTACTAGAAGGGGTTCTGGGAGGCAATTTTTAGCAAAATATTCCTGTTTGATTGTAAAGGTTATATTTGGTAATTGCAAGTGTTTTTTTCAGGAATTACGTACCAACAATAATGGAGATGCTAAATACAGAGTAAGCTTGACCTTACACTACTTTTACTTATGTTTCTGCGTATTTTCCACAGTTCAAGACCCTGATTTTAAATTGTCTACGTAATTCCCACAATATAATTCGGTGAATTCTTACTTGCAATTTACAAAGCCCAGCCCCTAACTACCCTAAACACTAAATCCTCAAAGTTGAGCGGGCTTTTGAGAAATCTAGCAGGGATTATCTTGAAATTTTGTAACAATCCCTTGACAACAATCTGTGGACAACAATCCCAGGGATGATAAATTCCTACAGGTGCAGGATTCTATGGACAGTGACTTAAAATTCCTGCATTGAGTTCCCGATAATTAATTATTGTTTTATATAGTTTACTGATGGGAACATTTGTTTTTGTTGTGGATGTGGCAATCTCGTTGACCGCTCCTTTGCCCGATCGTAGTGGAAAAATATATTTTTACCGCTAAATAGTAAAAAGTACCCAAAATTATATCTATCTCAAGATAGATTCTAAAAATATCCAGAGACAATGGAAAAGGTAAAAATGTAATATAGCCTTTCTAAGTCTCCTATGAGGTACGAGCGAGAATTGGTAATGGGTAATGGGTAATGGGTAATAGGTAATAGGTAATTGGTAATGGGTAATAGGTAATAGGTAATGGGTAATGGGTAATGGGTAATGGGTAATTGGTAATTGGTAATTGGTAATTTTTTGATGGATGACGAACGACGGATGGTTGAGATTTTAAAGTTGGGATACTAGATAAAAATAAGCACCAGCCCGCAGATTTATTGAGGCAGATGCTCTGGAGGGTGGAAAATGCCAAATCCCCCATCGCCAATGCCAAAGGCTAAATCTACACACCAATTAACTAATTGACACACTATGGAGGTGGGAGATGGAGGGCAGATGGTAGAGGATAAGCGGTGGCAACATTTCCCTCCCAGGCACTCTCCCCCAAAAATTACCTCAACTTTCTTAGCCATATTACCCTGAAACCGGTGGGTGAGACTAGAAGTAATTCTAATAAGAACTAAAGATCCGCCTGGTAAAGTGCTCCCAAGTTAACTTCACCATGCAATGAAAAAGTTGAGTTTACCGCCAATGTAAAGGGGTCTGTCGTAGAGGTGCAAAATGTCAAAAATAGGAATATTTAAGTTAAGTAAGCTTTCCAAGAGCCACAAGGCGATAAAAACTAATAAACTGTTATTAAAGTACAAGTTTTATAACCTCAAAGTGTTTGAGCAAATATTTCGCAACCAGGCGATCGCCAGATGGGAAGACACCGATTCAGAAACTTTGATTGAAAGAGTAAACATAAGTTGGCCAATTGTTATTGCTAGTGACAAAAACCTAGGAAAGTTCAGAATTGAGGCGGGAGGGCATTAAATCTGTGAGCCAAGAATTTAGACTGTCTGTCACCCCAGTTGGGGATGACGAATACTTTGTGCGGACAGAAAAGGTTGCACCCGGTGTACCCTTGGGAGAAGAAAGAGTCCGCTGGCCGATCGACCAATGGCTGGCTTTGTCTGCCGAACTGATGAATGACCCCTTAATGGGCTTGCTTCAGGGAAAAACCAGTCGCGTGCAGTCGCGATCGGCAAAAAACCCCGTGCCAAATTTAGTAGCCCTCGGCCAACAATTACACAGTGGGCTATTTCAAGGGCGGTTGCGCGATAGCTGGACTTGCGCTCAAGGCATAGCACAGCACCGCCGAGAAGTGCTGCAACTGCGTGTGGGACTCAAAGACAGACGGTTGTCACGGTTGCCTTGGGAGGTTCTACACGCTGACGATCGCCCCTTGGCCACTGGCACTGATGTGGTCTTCTCGCGCTACCACACAGGTACAAACCTGTTAAAACCAACTCGGATTATTCCCAGTAGCGGCCCGTTAAGGATTTTAATGGCGATCGCCTCTCCCAGCGATCGAGACAGCTTGCAACTAAAGCGAGAAGTTCTTCACCTACAAGAAGAACTCCAAAACCGGACTGTGAACCCCCTCAAACAGAACCTGCACGCGCCGGAGATTCAATTGACAATTCTCGAACAGCCCGATCGAGAACAATTAACCCAAGCCCTAGAACAAGGGCACTACCAAGTTCTGCACTACGCAGGACATAGCAACTTAGGTTCCAGAGGTGGCGAACTTTACCTAGTCAGCAGCCGCACGGGCTTAACCGAAACTTTAAGTGGCGACGACTTAGCCGGCTTGCTAGTCAACAACGGCATTCAAATGGCCGTATTCAACTCTTGCCGAGGCGCCTACAGCGATGCCTCAAACCAGGCGGAAGATAGTCCCGAACGCAACTTAACAGAAGCTTTGGTCAAGCGGGGGATTCCAGCAGTGTTAGCAATGGCAGAAAGCATCCCCGACGATGTGGCCCTGACTCTGACAAGGCTGTTTTACCGCAACTTGAATCAAGGCTATCCAGTGGATCTGAGCCTGAGTCGCGCTAGAGCGGGACTGATTACTGCCTACGGTTCTCATCAGTTATACTGGGCTTTGCCGATTCTCTACCAGCACCCGGAATTTGACGGCTATCTGACAGGTACTCCTACTCAACCAGGGACAGGAGATTCTTTGCAACCTAAAAAATCCCCAGCGTCGGAAACCCAGCCGCTGTTGGCTGGTGCCAAATGGAAGACGTGGAATTCCGCTACTGTTGAGCAAGAAGCAGACTGTGCTAATGGGGAAGGCAGGAGCAATGTTCCAGACAAATTAGGGTTTCCCATGAATGGGCGGGAGCAAAATTATGCACTCTCGACTGTAAATTCCCCGTCTCCACTTCCGGCAGTAACACCCCCCATTTCTACTCCTGGTTCTTCCCTTGCTACTACTCAACCAAGTCGCACTCAAGTAGCTATTGTCAAACCAATCAAAAAATTGGGATGGAAAAAATATCTGACTGTGGCGTTTTGTGCGTTGCCTCTGGCTTTGGGGGCTGGTTTTTTGGGATGGCGGCAATTGCAAAATAGCAATTCTAAACCCGAAGAGTTATTACCGACGGTGCGGACTCCTATTTCCCAAGGTTATCTACAAATACAGCGGGTAAATTTGGAACAAACTCAGACTGCTAAAGTCATGGCGATCGCCCTCAACAACTTTCAGGCTGGGGAAACTTGGGCCGGTCTTAAAGCTACAGAAGCATTGCTCGATCGAGTAGCATTGCCACAGGCAGAAGGTGCTCTGCAAGCTGTCCCCAAATTTGCCCTCGATCAGCCAGAAGTTAATTTTCTTAAAGGTCGTTTGGCTTGGCAATTTCAACAAATCGGCAACAAAAAATACAGTGTTGACGACGCGAGGCGTTCCTGGGAGATCGCTCTCAAGGCGCGTCCACATTCTCTGAAGTATCGGAATGCTTTAGGTTTTGCTTATTATGCTGAAGGTAATTTCGATCGTGCTTATCAAGTTTGGGCGGAAGTGCTCAATTCCATCGCACCGATGCCCAACAAACCAACTCCTTCTGTGTCTGTGCAAGCGGGCAATGATATTTTAACTGCGATCGCCGGTTTGGGAATGGTGATGGCAAAACCTCTTCTCAACCTGACACCTCAACAGCAAGCAGCTCGTTTAACCAAAGCGATCGAATTTCGCCAACAAGTTATGGCTAGCGATCCGCTGAGTTTTGGGGCTGATGCCCTGGCGAAAAATTGGCTGTGGTCTGAGGCTGCAATTCGCGATTGGCAGTCCCTGCAAAAGTTGCAAAAAGGGCGATGATCCATCGAAAGTATGGAGGAATATTATACTGTTGTGATTCTCTCTATCCACTGTTAAAATGTACAATTTTTGTGACCCGATCGGGCAAATTGATTGAGAGAAGAACCCACGCCAGGGAGCAGAAAGAAGCAGAAATTGAGGGGGAAATTCAACAAAATCAATGGTTTCAGCAATTAAAAAAGTCCTCAGTGCCAGGGCATTTGCTCTACCTCTAGGGTGCTGGATCGTTTTTGTGCCAAGAGTGAGGCTCAAAGACGACTTTGCCTTGGTGGTGGATTTGTGGCTGATGCTGCTTTGGGAACGACAGCCTACAGGGAACCAGTAGAAATTCAGTACATTACTGCCATAAATCACTGCCAGTAACGGCTGTTAATTGGTGGTATGGCCAATATTTTGCACTAGCTGTCAGGGCGGTTGCGCGATCGTTTGTACCAGTGCCCATTGAGTGCCTTTTGGGCTAAAACCTGTGCAACGGCTAGGGCAAATTTTACCCAACTGTAATGGGATTGCCATCCCCCTCGTCTGTTCTCTACAAGTTATATGGTGAACAGTTTAATAGAAGATTCCTCCCAGGGATTTGGGGTTTTGAGGTCATTCCAGGGGCGAATAACGGGCTTTTCGACTAGGTGGCAGTGCCATTGACAAGCAGCAAATATATCACACATCCAGCATCCTTACTTTCAGACCAGACCAGACAGGCCGCAGAAATTAATCCAGAATCTTAATATTCAGAATTCTTAGTATTGACAGTCAAACAAAGTTCATCTAATGTGTTGTAATTGATATAAGTAAAGTCCAATAAGCGAGGTACGGTCAATGGCAGAAACAGCAACAGCACCCTTAACAGGAAAAGGTCTGCTTCAAAAAATCAAAGGCAGCGATTTGCCACGAAGAGAACTGGCAAAGCTTTGCGGCTACTTCACAGTGAGCAAGAGTGGAGAAACTAGGATTAACTTGGCTGAGTTTTACGATGCAGTGTTAGCTGCTAAGGGAATTGAGCTAGAGAAGTCGAAAGCTGATGGACGCGGACGAGAAGCCAGTTATCGAGCTAGCGTTCACAAGAATGGTTCCATCGTGATCGGGGCAAATTATACCCAAGAAATGGGATTAAAGCCGGGAGACGAGTTTGAAATTAAACTTGGATACAAGCACATTCGCTTGATTCAGATCGATGTGGACAGAGCTGATGCTGACATGGACGATCAAGAGGAGGATACAGAAGAATAGCAGCGAACCCGATGCAGTCAGCCGATGGTAAGGCGACTAAATTTGGCATTTACTCTATGAATATTTGCGCGCCAACCTTCGATTTAACTGATGAGCTGTCTTGACTATTTCTATTTTCTCTTGTCTCGCAAAGACTACAGTGCCTCTGAACTTCGCAAAAAGGGGCAAGAGAAAGGTTTTGGCCAGGTCGAAATATTGGAGGCGATCGCGCAAATTCAAGACCGGGGCTATCAGTCCGATACTCGCTTGGTGGCAAACTCGATCGCCTCTGCAGCAGGCAAATACGGGAAGTCTGCCGTCAAGCGCAAGTGCTTGCAAAAAGGAATTTCCAGCGATTTGTTCGAGCAAGTTTGGGAGGAAGAATCTGCTGAAAATGTAGACTCCGAAGCAGAAAAACTTGCCGGATTAAAAGCCAAAGTCATGCGAAAATACAAGATTGATACTTGGGATAAAGTAGATCCAAAGACCAAGGGTAAAGTCTTGAATTACCTCCAATACAGGGGGTTTAATCCCTTTGAAATTTGGCAGCATTGGCAGCAGGAAGAAGCAGACGAGTAATTTACTAGGACTAAGCTCGATTTCAGAAGCCCCCAGTTCGGCAAACTTAACTGTACTGCTGTTTTGGGGGTCCTATTCTATGTTGTCAGTTTTTGTAACAATGGGACTTAGATCGAAAAGGCAAGAAAACAGGTGGTAGTCCCCAACTGGCAACTTTTAAGAAAGTGGCGGGGGAACTCCGTCACTCAAAAAAGCCTTTGCAAAAAAGGAAAAAGAAGCGTGCGGTCTAACTGTACTCAGTTGACCGTCAGGTTTGTTCAAGATTCGTACATCTGTTTGTGTCTGGCTAAAAGCTGTAGATATTTGGGGTGATTTTTTGCCAGCATCCATTTCTCTTTAAAAATAGTGGCAGATTCCGCTTTCTCCAAATCCGGTGCCAGGGGCAAAATATTTTTGCGGGCTGCGGTTTGTGCTTCAACAGAGTGCAGATTCTGAGGATTCTGCTGGTATTTTTTGCCGCTTTTGTGGTTGGCGTAGCGCCGCGATCGAGTATAGCCCATCTGCAAAAACTTACGAGCCATATCCGCTCCTACAAAATCTTGGCGATCGAGATACTCTAAAAACAGAGAGTAAATTTTGCTACTGGACTCCGCGGCAATTTCAGGAGTCTTAAATCTCCAAAAAGGCAAAATTTCTCCTTTATAAGGTTCCACCAACAGCACTCCCTGTTCTCCTTTCCCCACCCGATAAAGTTGCGGGTGCTCTCGAAAGTCGATCGCCTTAAAATCCTGATTGTAGTCAAATTGCTTCATTGAGGGTTTTGTACTCTCTCCGAAACTACAGAATTCGCCTCCATCCTTTCATCGGGTTTGGTATAAACCCAAGCCCAAGCAATTAAGACAGCTTGAAAAGGCAGCCTGAACCAATACAGAAGTGGGTGGTGGGGAATCCCTTCTATGGGAATGCTGTTGATGGCCTGATTAATATTAGCTGGAAACACGGCAATAAACAGAGCAATTAATCCCCAGGCGGCGGCGCGACTCACGGGAGGAACTAACAGCCCAATGCCTCCCAAAATCTCGAAAAAACCGCTGATATAAACCAATGCTTCTGGGTAAGGAAGCTGGGGTGGCATGATTTTGATAAAAGGTGCGGGGACTGCAAAGTGGAGAACCCCGACAACACTAATAGCCACTGCGAGAATAACTCGCCAAATTTCTTTTTGAGTTTTCATGGGAGAGCATTAATTAAAAATTGTAAATTTGCAGCAATAATCCTTGCCAAAATCCGCTGTTTGTGAAACAGTTACCCAGTTTTCACCGTCAGCAACTAATCGCTAGGGGAACTTTGACAAACGGCTGCGGATTGTCACCCCATAAAACAGCGCGGGTGTTATATCAAAATCTTAATCTCCCGTCGCCGGAGCTCGCCTCTGTCCTCCGGCAGTTTTGCTAAAAAAAATAGGATACCCAGATTCCCAGACAACTAAAAATGCTGCGGGACT
This sequence comes from Microcoleus sp. EPA2, assembly GCA_020882975.1. Taxonomy (GTDB): domain Bacteria; phylum Cyanobacteriota; class Cyanobacteriia; order Cyanobacteriales; family Microcoleaceae; genus Microcoleus. Next base: position 161,145 of record JAHRFD010000011.1, read on the forward strand.
CTCACAGGAGATCTTTTTATACCAATTTTAAAAAAGAATGCAACATTAGTCTTGTCCTTCCCCTTTATAAGGGGGGGTTAGGGGGGGTCAAAGATTATTGCACGATTTTAGAGAAATGGTATTAGTTTTAATGAGGTTGATTTAAGTTGGAATTTAAAACTCAAAAATCTACCCACAGCCCTATGTCTCATGCCCTAGGTTGATTTGGGCTGGCATTGCTAAATTAAAAATTCAGGTAACGCGATCGGGAATTTAGCTTTCATGACAGATAAACAGCCGCAACCAACAGAGGAAATCAAGCCCCCAGCAAATTCGGTTTGTGAGGCGGTTCAGATGCAGGTAAAAACGGTTCAAGCTGCTGCGGAAACGGGGGCGATCGCACTTAAGGCGATCGGTGTAGCAGGAACGGAAATTGCCACGGCGGCCGCCACCAGTGCGCCAGAAGCAGCCGAGGCAACTTTCAAACAAGCCCAGGAATATTTCGACACAGCCACCCGCGAGACAGGAAAAGTTTTGGAAGCAGTGGGCGACAACCCTCTGCTGCGAGAATTCCTGAAGTTTTTCCGTGCCGAAGGACTGCTAACCTTAATCGGTATGGTGGATGTCGCCAGTGCTGAAGCTGCTGTCAGAAAGTTGCAGCAAGAGAACCCCCAGGAAACTCCTGCCGAAATCGCTCACAGGATTGTAGTAGAAAAAGCCATCTATGCTGGCGGTATCGGCTTAGCAAGCAGCGTTGTCCCTGGAGTCGCCTTGGCGCTGCTGGCGGTGGATTTGGTAGCGACGACGCAGTTGCAAGCCCAAATGGTTTATCAGATTGCTGCGGCTTACGGTATGGATGTGCGCGAACCAACTAGGCGAGCGGAAGTTTTGGCTATTTTTGGCCTGTCGGTGGGTAGTTCCGAAGTGCTGAAAGTGCTTTTTGGTGGGCTGCGAAATGTGCCACTGGCAGGAATGGCGATCGGCGCGAGTACCAATGCTGTGATGTTTTATACGGTGGGCTACGCTGCTTGTAGGTTTTACCAGTCTAAGGGAGTTGTTTGATTTTTGACAGGGCGATCGTCCAGGATGTCAAGTGATTTTAGATTGATTTAAACTTTCTTAATCCCCATTGATTGTGAGAAAAAATAGTCTCCTTTTCTCTAGCAATAAATCACACTCAAAAATTGGTATTTTCGGAAGTTCCCAACGATGTTAGAATAGGTAATGTCATCGAAAAAATGTTATTAACTGCCGCGTGAGCCACAGGCTGTTTGTCGATGCCGATCGACCAGATAGGCAAGCTATCAAGATATGTGGCTAGAATTACCTGTAGCATCCAGCTAAATTGGATCGCCCTGAGAAAATCCCAAACTATTCTGCCAAAATATAACATTTTTTTCCTGGCAGGAACTTTCTTGCCACCAATTTATTCAAAAAGATTGAGCCTCCCAGCCCTGTGTCATTTTTATCTAAACACAAGCAATCACCTACGACCATGAACACTTCACTTAACACCCCTAAATTGCATCTAAATCGAATGCTGCGGCAATCCCTGCTAGCAACCATCATCTCCGCAGCAGCCTTGGCTAGCGGATGGGTTCCCGGTTTGTACGGCAATTCGCCCAGCCTGGTTTTTGGATCTAGCGCCCAAGCTCAAGAGATTAGCAGAGAGGAGATTACTAGCTACGCTCGTGCTGTCTTAGCAATGGAACCTAGACGCGAGAAAGCTTATAGAGAAATAAAAGGAATGGCACCAGGTGGAGCGGTTCCTAGAGTATTGTGCAACGAAGCTCAGGGAATCAATAGGCTCTCTGGAAACATTCGTGGCGTGGCAGTAAATTACTGCGACCAAGCTAAAAAAATTATAGAAAATAATGGTTTGACAGTTTCTCGCTTCAACCAGCTTACTTTGCTCCAGCAAGCTAATCCGGCTGTCAAAGCACAAATTCAAGCCGAGTTGGTACGGCTGCAACAACAAACTACTAATCCATAGTTATTCGTGATTGGTGATTGGTGATTAGTTATGGGTGATTGGTTGGTGCCAATAGCTAATCACCAATTCCCGATTCCCGATTCCCGATTCACAGGAAAATCCCGATAAATAAGATATTCCTCAAAAATTAGGTGCGACATCAAATCCTGTGAGGGATAAAATATAAATATGCTAATTTTTACAAAACATTTGCCTGCAAATCCTGATGCTGTAGTCAGCTTTGTTTTACCCCTGACTGCGGACGATCGCACTCGCAGTCGTCACCGATTTGAAACGGATGCCGGAGAAGTGGTAAACTTGCGTTTGCCCAGAGGTACTGTACTGCGCGATGGGGATTTATTGCAGTCGGAAGACGGTAATTGTTTAGTGCGAGTCACAGCCAAACCCGAAGCAGTGCTCGCAGTACGTGCTGGAAATCGGCTGCTACTGATGCGGGCGGCCTATCATTTAGGAAACCGCCACGTAGCTTTAGAAGTGGCTGATAATTATTTAAAGTTTTCTCCCGATTCAGTCTTGCAGGGAATGCTGGAAAAAATGGGTTTGGAAGTAACAGCAGAAATTGTACCATTTCACCCAGAAGTGGGAGCCTATGGCCATAGTCATTAAGATTTGAGATTTACCAAAAAATTGGGTCTAAAGCCCCGTCCTTCTAGGACGGCTTTAATTTCCACTTATTGCAAATAATTGTTAAATATACGTATTTTGTAACTAAAAGCTTTCGCAAAAGTGATAAGATTTTGT
>JAHRFD010000012.1 GCA_020882975.1 Microcoleus sp. EPA2
TTTGAATTATTCACGATAAAATTTAGTGGAGGTGAAATCCACCGTCATATCAATCAAAAATCTATTCAATGACCAATGACTAATGACCAATGACTAATGACTGCTGACTAATGACTGCTGACCAATGACTAATGACCAATGACTAATGACTAATGACTAATGACTAATGACCAATGACTAATGACCAATGACTAATGACCAATGACTAATGACCAATGACTAATGACCAATGACTGCTGACCAATGACTAATGACCAATGACTAATGACCAATGACTCTCACATCATCATCGTCAGTAGCCCCTGCTGGCCGAGAATCATTTCTCGCAGCAAGCTACAGATGCCAACCCAAATAATCGGCGTAATGTCCACCCCGCCGATGGGCGGTACAATCTTTCTAGTAGCTGCTAAAAAAGGTTCCGTGGGCCAAGCAATCAGACTCAACGGCAGTCTACTGAGATTGACCTGGGGATACCAAGTCAAGACGATGCGAAAAATGAACAACAAAGTCATCAATACTAGGACAAAGCCCAGAATCCAGCTTGTAACGGTAATACCAGTCATAGAGTTATTGTGTCGAAATTTTAAGTTTTGTTAAGTCAGGTATTCATAATTTTAACTGTTTCCCTGGTGCGATCGAAAGTATAAAATTAATAAAAATCAAATTGTTGTAACAAAGGCTTTGAATCTATGACTCCTTCACTCGCGAATTTTCTGTACAGCCTGCTGGTGGGCGTTAGTGTGGTGGTAATTCCAGCAACGATCGCCCTAATCTTCATCAGCCAAAAAGACAAAATTAAGCGCACCTAAAACATCTGTAAAGATCCAAGTCCGGCGTCAAAGTCAATTGTCGGCTGTAGCGATGGCTTGACGTCGGGCATTTCCCTAGTTCCGAAACCTCGGCTGTAAGCAACTCAGAAGCCAAAACCTTCTAGAACTGCCAAGCTGAGGTTTTTTCCCGTTAACTGAGACCCCCGGAAAGTCCCTCGCTCTACCTGTAGCCCGGTGATATCAATTCCGGTTGTATCGGAATGGTTTAACCGCGAAGGCGCTAAGGACGCGAAGTTCGAGAAGAGAGAGTTTAATACAGGACGATGAAGACAGGATTTTATATGAGCTGTTCAGATTCAGTATTATGTCAATATTATGTGAATTCCCAAGCTGCAAAGCGGATGAGACCCTCATCCAGCTAAGTCGGAATAGCAGATTTAAGTAAAAATGTAAACATCTAACTCGCTAATATAGAACAGAAATAGGAGATAGGGTAATGGTTAATTTAGGATTAAACTGGAGCAGCCTGCTGGGGATCATCCTAGCAGTAGCTGGCGCGGGACTTTACTTTCTACGATCTTGGCGTCCCAAGCTAGCACGAGACCATGATATTTTTTTTGCAGCAGTAGGTCTATTGTGTGGGGGTATTCTATTATTCCAAGGCTGGCGGCTAGATCCAATTCTGGCCTTTGGTCAATTCATGCTCACTGGTTCCGCCATATTTTTTGCAGCCGAAAGTATTAAGCTGCGGGGAGCAACCACCGCCCAAGCCAAAAGTCGGGCACAATATATCGATGAAGATAGACCCGTCAGCAACGCCTACGGTTATGATGGCTACGATGCTGACATTGAGCAGCTAGAACCAGAGGAAGACTATCCCCAGCGTCCCCGGATTAGAGGTAGTCAAGATTATCGTGCTTCGCGGGAAGGCTACGATGACGAACCTCGCCGCCGTCCCGACCGTCGCAATAGCAGCATTGATATATCTAAACCCGATGGACCTGAGCGATCGTCCCGCAAACGTCCCTCTCGCCCCGAAAACCCTGCCCCAGAGCGATCGGACAGATCGGACAGATCGGACAGATCGGAGAGATCCGACAGATCGGACCGTTGGGACATTTCAGACAATCCCGATGAAAAACCGACTCGCAGCCGTAACAGCCGCCCGCCAACTTCCGATAACCGCAGCGATGGGACACCGAGAACCAAAAAAACTCGTCCCGCCGAAGGAGGGAAGTCTCGCCCCAGTAGCCGCGATTTGCAACCACCACCCTCAGATTACGTGGAGTATCGACCAGTAGAACACCCGGAAGACCAACCGGATAATTCCCCCAATTTCGACAACTAGGGGAAGTGCTAAGTAGATGGGTGAAATTTAATATTTCTGGTGTCAATATCACCGGAAAAATACCAGTTACATTTGATTTATGCCCATCTACTGGCGATCGCGATCGGAGAATTACGATCCAAAAAACTGTGAATGGGGAGTGTGAAACCGCCGATCGACGCACAGACAACACAGAGCACAACCGACAGCTAAATACTCATCGATCGCCATGAATTTCAAACTTTTAAGTTTAGCAATATCGGGAATTTTAACAATGGGGGTTTCAGCCAGCGCCACCGCCGTTGTTACCACATCCCCTGTGCAGTCATCACCAGATGTTACTGAATTTAAGTCGCTGGATAGACAGGGTGCGATCGCCCAAAATATCGAAGAACAAACTAATATTCGCGTTTACGAACGAGCCAGTCCGGCAGTTGTTACCGTCGATACAGATAAATCCAACGGTAGTGGCACAATTATCAGCCCCGACGGCATGGTTTTAACCAACGCCCACGTTGTTGCCGCAGGCGGTACTGTGAATATAATTTTGTCAGATGGCAAAAAAGTCCCAGCCGATGTCATTGGATTCGGGGAAGAAGGCTTAGATTTAGCCGTAGTTAAAATGCGGGGTCAAAACAATTTGCCCACAATTCCTTTAGCCCGTCCTGGTTCGGTGAAAGTGGGACAACAAGCATTTGCGATCGGCAATCCTTTCGGTCGATTTCAAGGTACTTTTACCGTCGGAATTGTCAGCCGCATCGACCAACAACGAAGCTTGATTCAAACAGACGCAGCCATCAATCCCGGCAATTCAGGAGGTCCACTGCTTAACAGTTCGGGAGAATTAATCGGAGTCAACACTTCTATTTTTACTCGCGGTCAGGGCGGAGGCAATATCGGCATCGGTTTTGCCATTTCCATAGACAAAGTACCCGCTTTCCTGACGGCGGTAAGAGAAGGGCGAGCTCCCCGCGTTGCTCAGAGACGATCGCCCTTTGGTAACAAATCACCAGAAAAACTCGCGCTCAACGGCCCCGCAATCAGTGGCAAACTCACCAACCAGTCTAGCGTTCTGCCGGGAGACAACAGCTTTTTCGACCTCTACTCCTTTGAAGGAAAAGCAGGTCAGCGAATCACAATTGAAATGAAAAGTCAAGAAATTGACCCTTATTTAATCTTGCTCGGCCCCGATCGACGACAAATCGCTCAAGATGATGACGGCGCAGGCAGTAACAATGCCCGAATTACAGTCAGGCTGCCAGCAGACGGCACTTACACCTTATTGGCAAATTCCAACCAGGCCAGGCAGTCGGGAGCTTATACACTAGAACTGAAAGCCGCAGCTTTTACCCAGGCGGCCAGGGCAATTTTGCAAGAAGAAGGTACTTTAGCTGCTGGCGCTCAGGTACTGCCCTCGGACAACAGTCTCTATCGCGAGTATACTTTTGAAGGTCGATCGGGTCAGTCTGTGGAGATTTCCCTCGAAAGTAAAGAGTTCGATCCCTATGTAGCTTTGTTTGGCCCTAATGGTCGATTAGTAGCAGAAAATGATGATGAGAGCGATGCGAATAAAAATGCGTCTCTAAGCGTTACTTTACCCGCTACTGGTCGCTATCGTGTCATTGTCAATGCTTACGACGCTTCGGGCCGGGGGCGTTACACTCTAACAGTCCGCTAAAAGTTGAAAATTAGTAATTGGGAATTAGTTATGAGTGGGGGGGGTAGGCACGCACCATCCACTACCCCTACAAACCCCTCGTTTGTTGGAGAATGAAACCGCCCTGGGGTAGGGGAGGGGTTCTTCTTCCTTCTTCCTTCTTCCTTCTTCTTTCTTCCTTCTTCCTTCTTCCTTCTTCCTTCATCAAAAACTGAGGTAATTCATGCGTCAAGTTAGATTTTGGGCGATCGCGCCAATTGCTCTACTAGCTACTGTTTCAGCCAAGCCCGTTGCTTCCTCGCCAATTTTCGATGCGAGTCGAGTTTTAGCGCCCGGTAATTCTACCCTAATTGCCGCAGGATTTTCTCAGAATGCCCCTCATACTAACAGGGATATTAATCATGTTTTAGCTCAGGCTACTCCGAAGTCTTCGCCATCAGCAATACCAACTCCCTCAGCTTTGCCTATTCCTGCTGCGGGATCGTCTAAAGTCATTTTGGAAAAACAAGGAGAACTGACTCCGGCGAAGTCTTCCGTACTGCCCTCAGACAGCAGTTTATATGACGAATATACCTTTGAAGGCACGACAGGCCAGACAGTAGTTGTTTCCTTAGAAAGTGGCGAGTTTGATACTTATCTGGCTGTCTTCAACTCCCAAGGCGAATTGCTTGCAGAAAATGATGATGCTACTGAGCAAAATTCCAATTCGGAATTGACTGTTACTTTGTCTGCCAGTGGTAGCTACAAAGTAATTGTCAATGCTTTTGATTCACCGCCAAAAGGTAAAGGCAAGTACAGTTTGATAGTCCGGGAAGTCATTAAAAATTAATGATTGATAAATCGATATTCTCTGAATTCAAACATCTACGCAGAAGGTGAAAATTGGATAATAATTTATTTTTCACCTTCCATTTTTTAGTGATTTAACGCAAACCTAGCCAGGTGAAAAAATTCTCGCCTGTGAAAAATTCTAGCAACAGAATTGCCACGAATCCCACCATCGCAAATCGTCCGTTGATTTTTTCCGCGTAGGCGTTCCAGCCAAAGGCAGGTTCTGCTTTTTCGGCTGACTCTGGGCTTGGTGGTGTTGGAGAAGCAGGAGTTTTAGATTTCATTGAAAAGTTATGAATGTTGAGTATTGAGTTAAAATTTTATAGCAAAAAGGTTAAATCATGACCATGCAACGGTCAACTACATAATATCAAATCCGTTGACATCATAATTATTATTTCTCTGTTCTCTTTCTCTGTGTCCTCTGTGTCCTCTGTGGTTTAATCATTCCGATACAACCAGAATTAATATAATATTATTTTTTACCCCATGTTCATCGCCCCCTTGCACAAATTTCTGACAGCCACAAATCATGATGATAAATCTCGATCGCCTACCATATTTTGGTTAGCTTTAAGCTTGACATTTGCCGCAATCTATGGTTTTTTAGGACTAAGACAAGCCTTCGGTGGCGAGTATGTCGTGCAAGACGACGCGAGACAACACGTTTTCTGGATGATGCGATTTGTCGATCGCCAATTGTTTCCCAACGACTTCATTGCTAACTACTTTCAATCCATCAGCCCCACAGGCTACAGCACGCTCTACAAAATAGCAGCCACAATTGGCATCTCTCCCCTATTATTTCACAAAATATTGCCGCTTTTCCTCAGCTTAATCTCCACTTATTACTGTTTTAGCATTGCTCTAGAAATACTGCCAGTGCCCATGACTGGATTTATTGCCTCTTTGCTGCTCAACCAACATATGTGGATGACAGACGATTTGGCTTCCACAACGCCCAGAGCCTTTATCTATCCGCTATTTCTCGCTTTTTTATATTATTTGCTGCGACGTTCCTTACTGCCCTGTTTAGGCGCGATCGCCTTAATCGGACTATTTTACCCTCCTTACGCATTGGTAGCAGCCGGTATCTTAGTTTTGCGGTTGCTGGATTGGGAAAAAGGTAGTTTGCGCTTGTCGCGCGATCGCACAAATTACCTATTTTGCACTACAGGTTTAGGAGTTGTGTTTTTAGTAATGCTACCCTATGCCCTAGATAAATCGGAATTTGGCCCCGCTTATACAGCAGCAGAAGCTAAAACAATGCCGGAATTTGCGCCCCAAGGCCGAAATGCTTTTTTTCGTCCAAATCCCCTAGATTATTGGTTGACTGGCCGGGGTAGTGGGATGTTTCCCAAGTCCCTGTTTACCCCCGTTACTCACTGTGCTGCATGGCTATTTCCGCTGCTATTGGTATGGCGATCGCACTTTCCTGTAGCCAAACAGATTCAAAGTAATATCTGGCTGTTGCTGCAACTATTTTTAGCATCCTTAGTCATGTTTCTTGCAGCTCATGCTACCATTTTTAAATTATATCAGCCGGGGCGCTATACTGCTTATAGCTTGCGATTTATTGTAGTGTTCTTAAGTGCGATCGCCCTAACTTTGCTCCTAGATGGAGTGGGAAATTGGGCCAAGACAACCGAAACCAAATTTAGCATCAAAAATCTAGTGGCAATCATCACAACAGCGATAATTGCTGTGGTAGTTGTGCTTTATCCCTGCTTAGTGAAGAAATTTCCTAGCGTTGGGTATGTAGAGGGTAAAATGCCCGAATTATACCAGTTTTTTGAGCAGCAACCGCCAGATATTTTGATTGCTTCCCTAGCGCCAGAGGTGGACAACCTGCCAACTTTTAGTCAGCGCTCGGTTGTGCTAGGAAAAGAATATGCAGTGCCTTATCAAAAAGGCTATTATACTAGATTTAGACAGCGAGTTAACGATTTAATTCGCGCTCAATATAGTCCCGATCGCTCTGTGGTGCAAAAGTTTATTAATCAATATGGAATAGATTTCTGGATGCTCGATCGCAATGCCTTGACTCTTGAGTATGTAAAGGATTACGGTTGGATCGAAGACTTTGATTCTACACCAGAGGCGATCGCCTCTCTCACACAAGGGAAAATTCCTGTGTTAGCTGAAGCAATGACAAATTGTGCAGTTTTTCAGAATGATTTTTTAGTGGTTTTAGAAACATCTTGCATTGCCAAATTGACTGGTAGTTAAGGTGAGGCAGAGCCTCTGGATATTGGTTCCCAGGCAGAGTGTGGGAACCAGAAAAGAGAAGATTCCGGTTCCCCCCTTATTAAGGGGGGTTAGGGGGGATCTAGACTGCGAAACCAACAAGAAAGATTATCGATTTAACCATCGACTTTTTTAATTTTAAGCACTGCATTTGGGAATTGCACCACGACCAACGCTGACTGTTAGGAGCGATCGCCCCATACGCTATAATTTCCATAGGAGATAATGGTGTAGCTCAATGACACAAGACGAAGAGGGTAGGCACTCTTGGCACTACCCCTACAAAATCATCGTTTTCCTGAGAATGAAACAGCCCTGGGCGGCACTTGGGAACAATTCAAGTTAATCCAGAAAGGTTCGGAAGATTCCCCTGGGGTAAAATTGTCTTTTTTTGCAGGTGCGATTGAAATTATAATGCCGGGATTCCAACACGAAAATTTTTCAGAAATCATTGGTTATCTGCTGACAACTTTTCTGCTAAAGCAAGGTATTAGGTTTTACCCTTGTGGTTCCATGACGCAGGAGAAAATGGGAGAAGTTTCAACTCAAGCAGATAAATCGTTTTGTTTGGGAAAACCTAAGTTGATTCCCGATTTGTCGATCGAGGTTTGACTTGCTAAGACGCTGTATTTTGATGGGCGAAACTGATTTGGCTGAAGCGGTTAAGGTTTTTGGGCAGGGAATTTCGACTGTCGGCGAAGGAAACAGAATATAGATCCGGGGTCAAGTTGGTAGAAAATGAAAATCATACAAATACTCGATCGCACCTTATCTCTTTAGCAAAAACATGGCAACACTATACGTCAACTCCGCCACAGGTTCCGATGCAGCCGCCGGTAGCCAAGGGGCCCCATTGAAAACTATAGCCCGCGCGATCGGTATCGCCCCCTACGGAACGATCGTTCAGCTAGCCAGCGGAACTTACAGCGCAGCCAGTGGCGAACAATTCCCCCTAGACATTCCCTCTGGAATCAAAATAATCGGTAATGAATCCAACAAAGGTAGCAGCATTATCATCCAAGGAAGCGGCAAATTTGTCAGTCCCAGCGCCGCTGGTCAAAATGTCACTATACTCCTAGGAACCGATGCCGAATTACGCGGAGTAACTGTCATCAATCCTGAGATTCGTGGCACCGCAGTTTGGATTGAATCAACTTCTCCCACTGTGGCTAACTGCACTTTGACTAAATCCAAGCGGGAAGGAATATTTGCCACCGGCACTGCTAATCCTGCTATTCTCGATAACATCTTTTTGGAAAACTCTGCCGCTGGCGTGATTATGGCTGGTAGCGCTAAAGGTGTACTCCGGCGCAATACTTTTCAAAATACAGGTTTTGGTATTTCTCTACAAGCTCAGTCCGCTCCTTTGATTGTGGAAAACCAAATTTTGCAAAATCGCTCTGGGATTGTCCTCGCAGGCGATTCACAACCAACTATACGCAAGAATCGCATTGAAAGAAATGTGGAAGACGGCTTGACAGTAGTGGGGAAAGCGATGCCTGATGTTGGTACTGCTCAAGATTTGGGTGGTAATGTGTTTGTCAATAACGGTGAATTTGACTTGCAAAACGCCACTGGGGTCAAAATTTTCGCCGTGGGAAATCAGATTAATTCCTCTCTGGTGAAAGGTTTAGTTGAGTTGGGCTCGGTGACACCAACTCCAACCCCAACTCCAGCGCCAACTCCAACTCCCGCCCCAACTCCAACTCCCGCCCCAACTCCAACCCCAGCCCCAACTCCAACCCCAGCCCCAACTCCAACCCCAGCCCCAACTCCAACCCCCACTCCCACTCCTGGCGGCATCAAGTTTAGCGACATCAGCACTCACTGGGCTAAGGATTTTATTGAACGTTTGACAAACATGAATATTATCAGTGGTTTTCCTAACGGCACTTTTAAGCCGGATCAAGGTTTGACAAGGGCTCAGTACGCAGCTTTGCTGGCGAAGGCTTTTGAACTTGCTCCTCGCCGGGATGCAACCAATTTTAAGGATGTGGCGGCGGATTTTTGGGCAAAAGCGGCGATCGAAAAAGCTAATCGGGCTGGCTTTTTGGCTGGATATCCTGACACTACCTTTCGCCCAAATCAGAATTTGACTAGGGCTCAGGCTGTTGTTTCTTTGGTAAATGGTTTGCAGCTTGTGGGCGGAAATCCCAATTCTTTGAGTGTTTACAGCGATCGCGCTTTGATTCCCAGTTTTGCCACCGCTCAGGTAGCAACGGCCACAGAGCGTAAAATGGTGGTGAATTATCCAGCGCGCGATCGCTTTTCCCCAGCCCGCGACATCACCCGTGGTGAAATATCCGCTCTCATCTACCAAACTCTAGTCGCCACCAATCGCGCCCAGCCTATTAATTCTCCTTACATCGTCTAGGAGTATGGGGAAGGGGGACAAGGAAGATTTGCAATCAAACTTGAGTCTGCTTTTTTCTCTTCTTCCCCTCTCCCAAGTCTCGATTTCCCTGTACCGAATCGTTTTATGATGGGATCTTAAGAAATTAAGTAATCATTAAGGTTCAATTGTCAAATTATGGCTACAATTCAATTTTCCCGTGGTATGGACGAAGATTCTGTGCCCGAAGTGCGTCTAACTCGTTCTAAAAGTGGCAGTCAAGGCACGGCTACTTTTATTTTTGAAAATCCCAAAGCTCTAACTACCAGTACCGAAGACATTACTGGGATGTACATGATTGACGAAGAAGGTGAAATCATAACTCGCGAAGTTAAGGCTAAATTTGTCAACGGTCAGCCTGCTGGTTTGGAAGCTCTTTATTTAATGAGAAGTAAGGAAGAATGGGAGCGTTTTATGCGTTTTATGGAACGCTACTCTGAAGCTAATGGCTTAGGATTTAGCAAGGCCTAGGTTATTTGTTGTTTGTTATTGGTTATTGGTTATTGGTTATTGGTTATTAGTTATTGGTTATTTGTGGTTGGTTATTTGTTATAATAACGAACAACACAAGAAGACAGCTACAACTAACAATAAACAACCCCCTAGATAACCAATAACCAACAACCCTTCGACCCTTCGCCTACACTCAGGGCGCGGCCAATAACCAACAACCCTTCGACTACGCTCAGGGCATCGCCAATAACAAATAACAAATAACCCATAACAAATAACAAATAACAAATAACAAATAACAAATAACTTATTTTATATGACGCAAATTCCTCATCCTGATTTATCTGAAATGACTGTGAACTGTGCTGTTGTTACTGTTAGCGACACCCGCTCGGCTGAAACAGACCAGAGTGGTGTTTTAATTAAGAAGTTGCTGAAAGATGCTGGTCATTCTGTGGTAGCTTACACAGTTATTAAAGATGATTCGGCAAAAATTATATTGCAGATTCAAGCTTTTTGCGATCGCGAAGATGTGGATGTGGTAATTTTTAGCGGCGGTACTGGTATTTCTCCGCGAGATACTACTTATGATGTGATGGAGAGTTTGCTGGACAGGATTTTGCCTGGTTTTGGGGAGATTTTTCGGTTTTTGAGTTATCAAGAAATTGGTTCTAGGGCGATCGCCTCTCGTGCTGTAGCTGGCGTTTATAAAGGCAAGTTAGTGTTTTCTCTTCCCGGCTCTAGTAATGCAGTGAAACTGGCGGTGGAGAAACTGATTTTACCAGAATTAGTTCATTTAGTCCAGCAGTTGCGGGGTGGGTGAGGGGTGAATATGCCGCGACAAATCCGATAGCGCCAGCATCTCCCTAACCTGTTATATCGTTTCTGGTTGTATCGGAATGATTAAACCTTACTAGAACACAGAGGACACAGAGAAAGAGAAGAGAGAAATCATAATTCCGATGTCAACGGATTTGATATCAAATATCTGACTAACTGAAAATTATTCAGAATTAACTTTCTAGCCTTTTGCTCCTTAGCCTCCATTCTATCTCATTCAAGAATGAGTTAATCAGACTTATTACTTCCTGACCTCCATCTTTAGGGAGTATTATTTGATAATAACCAAGTATCCCCCCACCTCCATCGTTATCCAAGATTTGTTGGTAAGAACCAAGTATAAAGGGACCGCGGTTGGTAAACAACAGACGGATATTCCGGTAGTTATTACGTCGATAGCGCGAGTCACCACCATAAATTCCAAATTTGTCAGAAAGTATTCCTAAATGCCCGTAAACCTGACTCTCGGCTCCTCTAAGTTGATTTAACAGCGATAATTGCCTGCGAAATCTTCCTAAGTAAATAACGGTAACAGTATTAGCTTTGACATCTAGTTCTAAGTAGGTAGACCCCTGGTAAAAAACGATGCTAATTCCTAGTATAAATAACAATAATCCCAAAGGTAAAAGGAAGAACATAAAAAAATTGCTGGCACTCTCATAGGATGCGTAGATATCGAGCTTCCATATTTTATCGCCATTATTCAATTTAGCTAAACCCGCGTTAATCGCTTGGATATTTTGAAGGTTATTAGATGTCGGTTCCAGAACCATCCAAGGTTTTGAACTGGTGAGGACAATGGTTTCGCCGTTCGGTGTCTGAGAGGCGATCGCCTTTTTAGTATGGGGAATTTTAATAGTATTTCCAGAGATAAACCCAGGAATTACATACTCGCAGTTTACAGCTTGCTGCTGTTTTTGACAGGTAAGAGTTCGAGGTAATCTAACTTCCCATATTATTGTAACAAATAATAAATTTAAGCAAGTAACAAAGCCAAAGTACATAAACATAAATACCCAAAATAATAATCCTGGAACTCTATGAATTACCAACAGATCGGGGTTGGGTTTGTGAGTAGTATATTTTGGTAAAATATTCATGATTTGAAATAAAAATGATCTGCTAGAAGAACCAGGGCGTTTGCTAACTTTCTGCCCTTAAGTGTTTTTACTACAAACTTATTCCTACGGTTTAACGACAAGCTCACCCGCCAGCGAAAGCGAAATGAGGAACGAACGGAGCTTTAGGCGGTGGGGTGCAGCGCCTTGTTCGGCCGTCGTTTTACCCCTTTATATCCAGTTCGCTCGCTAATATGCCATATTGTAAATCGTCATGGAATTGTCCCCCTTTGCAAAAGTGCTCGCGCGAGCATCCCTCGTAACTCATGCCAATTTTTTGCATCACACGGCCTGAAGCAGGATTACATTTAAGATGAGCAGCGTGAATACGATGGAGATTCAAGGATTTGAAACCGTAGTATAGAACTGCTTTTGCTGCTTCGGTGCAGTAGCCTTGACCCCAGTAAGGCTCACCGATCCAATAACCAAGTTCGGCATTATTATTCCTATTGTCTATGCCGAGTCCGATTGCACCACATAAGAGCATTCCTTCTCGAATGACTATGGCAAAATCGACGACTTCTCCCTTTTCATGCTTTGCTCGTTGAGAAGAAATCCACTGTTCTGCCATGCCATCCTGATATGGGTGGGGCATATTGAGTGTCGTCGCAGCCACTTCATAAGCCCCTGCCAATCGCTGCACGATAGGAGCATCTTCTAAAGTAAATGGCCTCAAAATAAGCCGTTGCGTTTGTAAAGTAGGATATATTTCCATAGGCAAAATCTTAATTCATGACGTGGCTGTATCCAATCAAGCTGCGCGCGACGGCAGAACTATTAATTGTACGGCTGTTGCGGTATAAGAGAGTTAAAAATTTTATTATACCGCACACATTTTTCAAACGTCAAACTTGACTATTTATTGCCTCAGCAACAATAGTCCGGTGTCTGGGAGTATTGCAAGTTATCGTCGGTGCTGCGAAACCACAATCTACCAAAGCCTGCTCAATATCCAACCCAAAATACTGATCCAAATAAGGCTCGGTACTCTTGAGCAAAGTCAAAATATAAGGAGGCATTTTGGCATAAATTTCAGATTTGGGATTCATATCCATAATAGTCAAATGTCCGCCATCGCGCAGCAAACGCCTCGCTTCTCGGAATATTTCCATCGTTGCCTTCTGCGGCAATTCGTGACAAACTAGAAAGATAGAAACTAAATCGAAAGCATTCCCAGGTAAACCTGTAGATTCAGCGGCAGCGTGTACCCAAGTCGGAGTTTTTTGGTTTGGTAATTCCGCTTTTTTTTGTTGGGAACGGTATTGAGCAACGGCTAAAAAATAAGGCGACAAATCCACACCGACAGTATTTGCTTCTGGGTAAACATCCTGCATAGCAAAGGTACTCATGCCCACGCTGCATCCCAAATCTACAATATCTTGGGGTGTTTGGGAAATCTGAGATTGGATAATTTGATGATAGCTTTCCCGCAGTTTAGCATCACCTTCGGCACCGGCTTCTGGCCAAATTCCGGCGTGAACTGCACGAGCGGCAACTTCGACTTCTGTGGCGGCTTCCCAACTCATATTGCCTTTTTCGTAGGCGTGAAATGAAGTTAGATAATATTTGGGGTAAACCAGATTGGGATTTTGGACGCTGAGCAATTCTGCATCCCAATTCCTAGCTAAAAGTGCTTGGGCATCTTGCCGCCAATGCACTCCTATTTTTTCGGCTCTTTTAATCATCATTTCTCGCGCTTGGTGTTTGGCGATATTAGCTAAAGGTTTGATGGAGAGTACGCCGTTTACTAAGCGCGATGCTAATCCTGGATTGGTTTTAACTTCAACAGTCATTTTTTAGATTTTTATTTTTTTCGGGATTGATTATAACATATATCGGCGATTTATGTGGGTCTATATAATGAAACTTAACTTTGTGAGGGCGAGTGAAGTGTGAATATTTTGCACCACAGAGGGCGCTCCAGAACGCAGAGGAGCCAGCAGAGTGCCAAGGCTGGAGTATTACAAAACTGGCTGTTGTCCTGTGGTAGTTGTTTGCATTTGTTTGCTTGCTTCGGGAGAGTTTACCGGGAATCTGGAATTGTATTTTCCAAAGTTGGAGTATTTGGAAGAACAGGTTTAAATATAGCTATTCTGGAGTTTGTGATGAGCAAGTCTATTGTGGAATTGGTTGACAATTTGCCTTCTGGTGGTATCACTGTGATGATGTTGAAGTCTCTCGATTTTGTGGTTCCTGGCCAATGGAATAATCTCACGGGTTTTGATAATACTATTCAAGTTGTTACAGGGGAAACTAAGCGCAAAGTAATTGAGAAAATTCGCGATCGCGCGATCGCACTTTATGCAAATCCCAACGAACCCTATCAAGCCTCTCTCCGACTTTACCAGTTAGCCGACAGTGCCGACAGTGCGTTAGGAGTCACGGCTATGGCTAATAAAATTGGCGAAAACATCGGCTTTCTTTCTTTTATCAACCGCTTGACTCCCAAGGCTGACACCACTCAGACGATCGACTTATGTGTCAAAGTGGCGATCGAGCTAATTGTCTTCTGTAAACTTAACAATATTTCCCTTGACAATATGGGAAATTTTGGTAATTATTTATCTCATTACAAAGACGAAGCTCTGATGCGGATGGCTGCTTTAGTCTGTGCTGATGGTTTAATTCCCCTGGGCCCGGACTTCCTGAGAGTAGCACAAAATACTCTAGTCGGGTTGAATCCTTCCACCTTGCAGCAAAACTCAACTTTCCAAAATATCAGCAACCTAATTCCCGGCGGTAGTGGTGCTGCAAAACTCGGATTTGTCAGCGCAACTTTTGCTTCAGCCCAAGGTTGGATGAACAATTTAGTACAGTCTCGTGGTTTAACTCCCGCTACTGTTTTGGGAAATCTTAAGCAATATGTTGATGTTACTGATGACAAGCTGGATTATGTGGCTGCGTTTTTAGATATGACTACTAATTATTACGAACATACTGGAATTCAAACTGTGGCTCGCCGATTGATCGATCGAGCTTATGCCGATATCACCTCTGGTAGAGTGTAGCAACTTGTTTTCAGGTGAGGAAAAGCAAGAGCGAGGCAGATTGCTCTTACTTTTCCCTCGTTTGAAGCCTGGATATCAATGTGATGTAAAATAAACAGATTATGTTTAGCAAATTACTTTGAATCCCTGGCGTGAAAAACAAATCACTTCCTTCATCAGTAACAGTCAAATTAGGCAAATTTGTCTGGACATCAATGTGGCAATTAATGATGTCAAAACTAGCACCGCCCGATCGCACCGGAGCATACATTCGCCCCAGCAGCAGTTTCCGCAATTTTGTCTCGACAGAAGCAAACAACCCTCACCAGCCCGCCACGGGACAATATCGCCTGTTTGTGGGTATGGGATGCCCGTGGGCGCACCGCACTCTGGTGACGAGAGCGCTCAAAGGACTCGAAGATGCGATATCGGTGTCGATTGTCTATCCCTCGGAAGGGGGAATGTGGGTGATGGAATCGGAGACTTTTGGCTGCAATACGATGCCGGAACTTTACCAGTTGGCATCACCGGGCTATCAGGGGCGGTGTACGGTACCTGTGTTGTGGGATGACTCGAAAAAGGCGATCGTTAATAACGAGAGTTCGGAGATTATTGTGATGCTAAACTCGGAGTTTAATGAGTTTGCTAGCAATCAAATGGATCTTTATCCTGTGGATGTGCGATCGCAAATTGACGAGTGGAATGAGAAAATTTACCAATCGGTGAATAACGGTGTTTATCGCTGCGGTTTCGCCCAATCTCAAGCTGCTTATGACTCGGCTTGCAGTGAATTGTTTGCTGTTTTGGACGAAATCGAGCGATCGCTCTCGATGAATCGTTATCTTTGTGGCGATCGGGTAACATTAGCAGACGTGCGACTATTTACTACTCTATTCCGTTTTGATGCAGTTTATTACAGCTTGTTCAAATGTAATGTGCGCCGCATTCAAGATTACGAGAATTTGGGCGCCTACCTGCGCGATTTGTATCAGTTACCGGGAGTTGCGGGTACTTGCGATTTGGAGGCTGTAAAACGCGATTATTACGGCAATTTGTTCCCGTTGAATCCCGGCTGTATTATTCCGGCTGGGCCCGATGTGGCGAATTTGCTCAAATCGCACGATCGCGCAGGATTCAGAAACCTGGTTTCTTAACTTAATCTAGGTGAGGATGCCAGAATTATCGCGTGTGGGGTTCAGAAACCGGGTTTTTTTGTAAAATATCATGAGGATGCAAAGATTACCGCAGAAACTCGGTTTCTCGGATGGGCGTGGGAGTCAGAAACCGGGTTTATTCGTAAAATATCGTCAGGAGGCGTAAATTCTCGCAGAAACTCGGTTTCTTGGATTATCTACTAGCTCAATATTATTCTTGAATTTCACTTATTTGCTCGTTTACTTCCTCTTCAACTTCAAAACTAATCCGTTCGTAAATTTCGCTCAGTGGGATTTGAAAATCTACAGATTCTAGGGTTAATCCAGATTCCGCTGAATCATATTCTGTTAATACCCATTTGCCATTAGAGTTTTTAGCAAATTGCTCAATATGATAACTATATTGGTCTATTAAAATGTATTCTCGCAATTCCGGGATTGAGCGATAGGCGACAAATTTGCCACCGCGATCGTAGTCCTTGGTTGAATTGGATAAAACCTCGACGATTACCAGAGGATTTGTGACAATTGTTTTGTTACTTCCTTGATATATTGGTTCTCCTTGAATCACCATGATATCGGGATAGACGTAGCGACGAGTTAGGGGTATCCACAGGCGCACATCATTGATAAATGTCTCGTAATCTTGACCATTCACAGTCAAGGGAAATTTCCGGCAAAAATTCAGTGCGATTTTATTGTGGTTGGTTGTTCCGCCTGTCATTGGTATGATTTCTCCATCATGATATTCACTTTTGTCGATCGCACTTTCTTCTAATGCGAGATATTCCTCTGGGGTGTAGTGGCGTTTTTCTGTTTGGGGTTTCTTTTCGATCGCTGGTTTTTCTTGGGTTTGCATAGTCGTTCCCTTCTGCTGTGAAGTGATTTTATGATAACAGCGATCGTGTGGGGCCTCAGAAACCGGGTTTCTCACCACAATCTCGGTGAGGATGCGAAAATTATCGCAGAAACCCGGTTTCTTGGATTTGGGGGTGATGTGTGGGGCCTCAGAAACCGGGTTTCTCACCACAATCTCGGTGAGGATGCGAAAATTATCGCAGAAACCCGGTTTCTTGGATTTGGGGGTGACTGTGGGAATGGTTGTCAGTTCCTGTGACAGTTTTGTATCTCAGGAAGCTTTGTTGGATATTGCTGTCAATTTTGCGATCGCCAAATACGAAAAAGCTTCTTGTGAAGAAGTGGCCCAAATGCAGCCTCAGTCTAAGTCCACACCAGATTCAACAACTGATGGGGGGAAACAAGCTGCTCTGCAAGCAAAAGCGATCGAACTCTTGCAGAACAATCCTGAAGTCCGTCAGAAATTTATCGATCGCGTCGCCGGACCCATTGCAAATAAGATGTTTGAATGTAACTTAATTCCCTAGGTTTATATTAAAATCTTAGTAGGGCCTAGAGAAATGTTGGTAACGAACAGCTATCTAAAATTTAACATCTAAAATCCCATGACTAATTGGTTAGAACATAGCGTACAAGTAGAAGTAGCAATTCCCATCGAATTAGCGTGGAAACTTTGGTCAGACTTAGAGCAAATGCCGCGCTGGATGAAGTGGATAGAATCAGTTCGCATTCTCGAAGACAACCCGGAATTGTCTAGGTGGAAACTCGCTACTGGTGGCTTAGAATTTAGTTGGCTGTCTCGGATTTTAAAATTAGTCCCCAATCAGATTATGCAGTGGGAATCAGTAGACGGTTTGCCCAATCGAGGTGCTGTGCGGTTTTACGATCGCAAAAACAGCAGCATTGTCAAACTAACCGTAGCCTATGGCATTCCCGGATGGTTGGCAAAATTGATGGACAATTCCTTTGTGGGGCGGGTAGTTGAATCGACACTTCAGGCAGATTTGGAAAGGTTTAAAGAGTATGCCCTGAAAGTTAAGGCAACATCCTAAATTCTGATGACTAAAGTCCTCATTACAAACCAAGATTCCCTTGGTAGTAAGGACTTTAGTCCGTCTGAAAGTTAGTTTTTTAACGATCGCGCGAGGCTCCATCTCCCATAGGTTTTCGTATGATAGAGATATCCTGCTGATTCATTCCTCGCTTGGTTATGAGTTACTGCCTCAATCCTGCTTGTCAAAATCCCCAAAATGCCGATCGCACCCAATTTTGTCTCAATTGTGGCAGCAAACTCTTGCTCAGAGAGCGTTACCGGGCAATAAAACCCCTGGGGCGAGGGGGTTTTGGCCGCACTTTTTTAGCCATAGATGAAGACAAACCCTCCAAACCTCGCTGCGCCATCAAACAATTTTTCCCCTTAGCCCAAGGTACTAGCAGCGCCCAGAAAGCAGCAGAATTATTCAACCGAGAAGCCGTGCGCCTAGACGAATTGGGAAAACACCCACAAATTCCCGAATTACTGGCCCACTTTCAGCAGGAAAACTATCAATATTTGGTGCAAGAATTTATCGAAGGTCAGAATTTACAGCAAGAGTTGGCGCGACACGGGGCCTTTAGCGAAAATCAAATTCTCAGTTTGCTGAAGGATTTATTGCCAGTATTGGAGTTTGTCCACTCGCGCAGTGTCATTCACCGAGATATTAAACCACCAAATATTATCCGTCGCCGCCCGGTTCAACCTTCCATTATTTATACTTACCCAACCCTAACGGGGGAATTAGTTTTAGTTGATTTTGGTGCGGCCAAAGTTGTCGAGGGTTCGAGAGAAACTGGTACTGTCATCGGTTCTCCCGAATTTGTCGCGCCGGAACAAATTCGAGGTCAAGCGGTTTTTGCCAGCGATTTGTACAGTTTGGGAGTAACTTGCATTTATTTGATGACTCAAGTATCGCCTTTTGATTTGTTCGATCTCAATCAAGATGTTTGGGTTTGGCGAGACTTTGTGAAGGTGCCTATCGATCCGAAATTGGGTCGCATCCTGGACAAAATGATCGAACCGAGTCTGAGTCGGCGCTACAAATCTGTGGCCCAGGTACTCCCAGATTTGCTACCGCAGCCGTCGGCGGGGACGGGCACGGCGACACCGCCCCAGTCAGCCCCCGCCATTCCCGTGCAGCAGAGGATGCCTGTGTTGCAAAATACACTGCCGCCAACGGTTGCAGGCACGATTTTACCTGTGCCATCAATGCAGCGGGTTGTACCGGCACAGGCCCCCACTTGGCGGTGTGTTCATACTCTGGTAGGTCACTCGAATGCTGTCACGTCGGTAGCTTTTAGTCCTGATGGTCAAACTTTGGCTAGTGGTAGCGAGGACAAGACGATTGAGATGTGGAAGTTGGATACCCTCAAGCGCTGGTATACTCTCACTGGCCATTCTGACTGGGTGACTGCTGTGGCTTTTAGTCCTGATGGGGCGACTTTGGCTAGCAGTGGCCGGGACAAAATGATTCACATTTGGGATTTGAATAAGGGTAAGTGGTGGTACGCTTTGGCTGGTCATTCTGACAGGGTTGCTGCTGTGGCGTTTAGCCCCAATGGTCAGGTTTTGGCTAGTGGGAGTCGGGACAAGACTTTGCGGTTGTGGAATTTGAATAAGGGAAGGCGGATGTCGGCTTTGATTGGTCACGCTGAGGGGGTGGAAGCGGTGGCTTTTAGTGCGGATGGGGAGTTTTTGGTTAGCGGGAGTCGGGACAAGACTTTGCGGTTGTGGGATTGGCAAACTGGTCGATCGATTTGTACTTTAGCAGAGCACGGGGATTGGGTGCGATCGACTGTTTTTGCTGGGAACTTCCCTCACCCCAACCACACCAGGGGAGGGCTAGGAAAGGGATTGATTTTGGTGAGTGGGAGTCGGGATGGTACGGCGAAGTTGTGGCGGGTGGATACCCAGGAGGGTCGTGGCAGCTTGTTGCGGAGTTTCAGGGATAATTCTGGGGATGTTTTGTGTGTGGCCTTGAGCCCGGATGGTCGGGTTTTGGCTAGTGGGAGTCGGGATGGTACGGTTTATTTGTGGGATGCCCAGGCGGGGGGTTTGTTGGAAATTTTGTCGGGCCACGGGGGGGAGGTTTTGTCTGTGGCGTTTAGTGCTGATGGGGGTAGTTTGGCTAGTGGTGGGGGCGATCGCACTGTGAAAATTTGGGGCAAAATTGGCGATTAGAAAAAACTTAATTTTTATGCTTGACATTCTACGGATAGTTCTGCTACATTAGGAATTCGTGAGGACGCATAGCTCAGTTGGTTAGAGCACTACGTTGACATCGTAGGGGTCACTGGTTCGAGTCCAGTTGTGTCCATGAATTTGATTCCCATACCACATTAGCCTTTCATTTATCCCTAGGATGTCAAGGTAGTGCTACTATGCGGTTTGTATCCGTTTTCTAAACTTAGCATCCTGGTTTTCTGTGAGTCCGCATCGGCGGACTTTGGTTGTTTAGAAGCGATGTTCATCGCCGAATTTGAAAGGGTTTTCAACTATGATTGATATTGGTTCCTTGGTCCGATCGCCTAAAAACGATTTGGGAGTCGGAAAAGTGGTCGAATTATCCCGCACCGAAGCCCTAATTGAATATTTTTGCTCAGTTAAAAACCGCCTTAGCAAAACAGTACCCCTAGGCTTGCTCCAAGAAGCCAGACTTCAGCGCCAAACTCGATGCTACCTCTGGAGCACCACCTTGGAGCGCTGGATCATTGGTCGGATTTATGACTGGGATGAAGATAGAATGCTCTACGACATCGACCTCCCTGATAGTCAAAGCATACAAGCTGTCGAAACAGATATTTATGTTCGCTGCAATATCCCGATCGCCGATCCGATCGACATTTTAGCCGTCAAAGGTCAAGAAACTCCCTATTTTCACGATCGCCGACTCGCCTTCGTTCAATCTACCATCACCCAGCGCGCCGTCAGCCGCGGTATGACAGGTTTAATTTCTGCCAACATAGACCTCTATCCTCACCAAGTTGAAGTCGTGCGGCGCGTCCTAGAAGACCCCATTGGACGCTATTTATTAGCAGACGAAGTAGGATTGGGAAAAACCGTAGAAGCTGGGACAATTCTCCGCCAATTTCTCCTAGATGAACCCAATGGGCGCGCTGTGGTGATGGTTCCCAAATACCTAACTCAGCAGTGGCGCGATGAGTTAGAAAATAAGTTCTATTTGTCTCATTTTGCCGATCGAGTCCAGCTAGTTTCTCTTAGCGAAATTAATCAAGTTAGTCGCAATGCTAATCTAGATTTTCTGATTGTAGATGAAGCCCATGAGCTGGCGGCCATGGCTTATTCCGGCGATCGCACTCAGAAGCAGTGCTTTGAAATTTGCCAAACCCTAGCTCACAAAAGCAAAAATTTATTGTTATTATCTGCGATACCAGTTTTGGGACACGAGCAAGAGTTTCTCACAATGTTACACTTGCTAGACCCCACAACTTACCGTCTTGATGATTTGGCAAATTTCAAAGAACAGGTGCAAAATCGCCAGGAAATCGGGCGCGCCTTGCTGGATTTTCGAGCAGAAACCAACCCTGGGGTTTTGCAAACAAAACTCGCTCAACTCCGCACTTTTTTTGCTCAAGATGATTATTTAATCGGATTAGCCAATGAATTAGAAAGTTGTTGGAAAACTGAAGCAACCACAGAATGCGATCGCCTTGTCAGAAGTATTCGCACCCACGTTAGCGATACCTATCGTCTGTACCGCCGAATGCTTCGGAATCGCCGAGACGCAGTGGAAGATGTGATTTTCGATCGAGATACTCTCCCCAAAGTTGAGTACGATCTCAATGACGAACAGTGGTCGGAAATTCATAGTATCCTGGAAAAATGGCGGACTCTCGCTCCTAATAAGACCACCTATCAAAAAATATTTCTGCTGTTTTTCCGCACTTCCGGTACCTGGTTGAATGTTTTGGAACGGGTTGTGAAAGCTCGTTTACAAAAGAAATCGACGGCGGAACTCGATCGCGAATTTGGGCAAAAGTACATGGGGATTGTGACTCAAACCGCCATGTTTTCAGGAGAAAGCGCCATCTTAGAATCTTTGCTCAATGCCCTGGAAAAGCCCCAGGAAGGAACCGACAGACTGAGTTTGTTGAGAATTGTCATTATCCGATTTCTAGGCGTTGCTTTAAAGATTCCACCGGAGTATCACAGCAAACCTCGCGATTTGTTGTCCAGAATTCAACAGCAAATTAAAAGACCGCTTCCCGGTGATAAATTCCCCAAAATAGTCATCTTTACCAGTTTTAATGAAACTTGTAAAGCCATTGCGGAAAATTTAGCGAAGATTTTGGGTAAAAATGCGATCGCCACCCATGAGACTAGCAAATCAGCCGCGGATGTTGAAGCGAATTTGAAACGGTTTAAGACTGAGCCAAATTGCTTTATCCTAGTCTGCGATCGTTCAGCGGAAACAGGCATAAATCTGCAATTTGTGGATTGGTTAATTCACTTCGATTTACCGTGGCTTCCCAATCAGTTAGAACAAAGATTAAGTAGAGTCGATCGCATTGGTAGCAAAATGGGAGTGCAGTTTTGTTTGTTTGCAGGCCCAGATTTGCCAGAAAGTCCCCACGAAGCTTGGTTTCAAGTTTTAAAAGATGGGTTTGATATCTTCCACAAATCTATTGCTAGTCTTCAGTTTTATGTCAATGAAAAAATGCCAAAACTTGAAGAAAAATTGCTGACAGAAGGAGCAAAAGGCCTAGCTAGCGAAATTGAATTAATCCAAACTGAAATCGTCGCCGCCAAAGTCAAAATTGACGAACAACAGGTTTTGGATGAAATTGACCTGTTTGAGGAAAGTGCATCTGAGTATTTTCAATCCCTCGATGATTGCGATGCTAAACATAAAGAAATGCAGCGGGCGACGGAAGGCTGGCTCTGTCAAGCTCTGAATTTCAAACAGGTTGAACATCCGAGTATATCGGGGTTGGTGCGCTATCAACCTAGTCAAAAAACCTTGATTCCTTCCAATGATTTGAGAACCAGATTAATTCCCTATTGTCAGCAATATGGTAGTTACAATCGCCGCGTTGCTCACCAAAATTCGGATGTCGCTCTTTACCGCATTGGTGAGGGATTGATCGATGCGCTTAGTTCTTATATTCGCTGGGACGATCGGGGTCAAGCTTTTGCATTGTGGCGTCACGATGAAAGTTGGGATGCGGAGGAAGGTAAGGAGTGGTTTGGGTTACAATTTAATTATTCAATCCAGACAGATTTGCAGCCTGCTTCCGAGGTGTTGCAAACTCAAAATATCGAAAATTACAATTTGAAAGCTTTGCAAAGACGGGCTGATGCTCTGTTTCTGCCTGTTTTTGAAACGGTGTTTGTGGATGCTCGCAGCGAGCCGATGTTGCTGGTGGAAGACGAGGAAATTCTGAATATTTTGCAGCGGCCTTATAAGGGGAAAGGTGGCCCGAATCGAGATTATAATTTGTCAAAAAATCGGACGGCGATGCTCGACAGTTTTGTCGATCCGCTAGAATGGGATGATTTTTGTCAACGGGGAAGGATGAGATCGGAGGAATTGCTGCGTGGGCGATCGGCTTTTGTCGAAATGTGCGAGCGATCGGCTCAGACTGCTGCAATGCAACTAGAAAACCGGGTAAATCAATTGCATTTGCGTTTGCATCGGCTGTCTCCATCCGAACAACTTTTAGAGTCGGTGTTGACCGATGAAATTAGCACAGAAAGTATGTTAAGTCAAGCTGTTTTGGCGGGAATTCGTCAGCCGCGTCTGACTCTGGAATCAGTTGGGTTTATTGTGATTTCTGGGCGTGCTCCTGTTAAGTTAGAAGATGAGGGATAACTGGTTTTAGTGAACTGCGATCGCTCTTGTTTACCGAGAGCGATCCATCGCTAACGATATCTCAAATTATATCAAATCCTCTCTTCATCGTCCTGTATTAAACTCTCTCTTCTCTTCCTTCGCGTCCTTAGCGCCTTCGCGGTTAAATCATTCCGATACAACCGTAATTGATATTACCCATCCTGCAATTACCTCCTATATCAACAGCGGGTAAAAAAACCATGAAATGTCGATAGGTGCGAGGGACTAAACCTCCTGAAAAATTGCTCCCCGCTGTTGTAGATTCACTTTCATCTCCTCGGAAAGTCCTGAATTATTTCCAAATATGGCTGACTCAACCTTCGCACCGCCCAGATTCGCATTGGTTAAGTTTACTTCGACTAGATTTGCATTTTCCAAATTCGCACCGCCCAGATTAGCTAAAGCTAGACTTGCTTTGTACAAATCTGCACCTTTCAAATCGGCATTTCCTAAGAAAGCACCGCTCAAATCTGCACCGCTGAATTTGGCATTTTGGAGGTTGGCATCGCTGAAGTCTGCGTCGCTTAAGTCTGCACCCCGGAAATTGGCGCGATCGAGATTTGCACCACTAAAATCCACTGCATTCAAAGTCGTTCCCCGCAGGTTAGCACCCGCCAAATCCTGTGCTGGATTAAGATTAGCGATTTTTGCTAATGCTGCAAAATCGGCTGTTTCGGCCCCGATAATGCGATCGACCATTTCCTGCAATAGCGCTTCCTCAGTTTGCGGAACAATTTCCACATCGCGCCTTTTCACCCCCGATGAATCCTCACACAATAGCGCCCAACTCAGAGCTGGCTGGAGTTGATTTGTTGCCAAATATAATGTCAGGATTCTTTCTAAAATTGAATGTTGATTTGGGGTAATATCGTGGGGCCACAAACCTTCGGCATCTGTGACATAAATATCTTCTTTGGCTACTTCAAAAACTGCTTCAATCCTAAATTCGGGTGTTGTCACTTCTCCTACTTTAGCACTTTTTAACAAACCTTTCAAGAAGGGTTTTCCCCGTTTAACTTCAAATTTCCAACCGGGTTGGCTCTCATCTTCCATGATTGAAACGTGGCAAGATGTGTAGTCAGTTTCATCTTTTTGGAGCCGATCGCTTACTCCCTCGCCCCGCTGATTTTCCGGCGCTTTTTCTGCTATAGGCAATAGCTTGAAATCACCGACTAATTGACACGATGCCAGGGTAATTTTGGTGTTTGCCAAATTTAATTTTAGCGTACCTGATTGTAGTCCAAATTTGACCCTACCACCGAGCAAAGGTTGCCAATGTTCGTTAAAATTGAGGCTGATGTAAAGGTCTAGGTGCTGAGTTGCTGTTGGAGTCGCCGACACTGGAATTGCTTCTAATTGCATCCACAAGCAATCTGGATATTTGTTATGAGAATCTAGCGATCGCATATCGGGTAGAATTGCTGGCGCTACCAGCTTGTAATTAAAAAAATTTTGACTGTCTAATCTCTAATCTATCACAAGGGAGCATTTTTTTCTAGGTTTAATTTGTAAACTTTGTTGGATTTTCAGGACTTATATCAAATCCGTTGGTATCGTCCTGTATTCATCTCTCTATTCTCTTCCTCTGTGCCCTCTGCGCTCTCTGCGGTTAAATTATTCCGATCCAACCGTAAACGATATTAGGCAAAAACCCGGTTTGTGAGAAAAAAACAATAGACAAATCCAGAAAAATCTACTCAAAAATTCCGCCCCCCTCCATTAACTCAATTTTCAACCCTTCAGAAATACCCAAACAACCAGCAAACTTGGCATTTTTGACCACAATATTTTTCAAATCCGCACGGCTCAAATCAGCGCCCTTCAAATTTGCACCGCTCAAATTAACACCGCTCATATCAGAATTGCGGAAATCAGTACCCTGCAAATTTGCACCAGCTAAATTCGCATGGGGTAAATAAGCACTGCTCAAATTTGCGTTAGTTAAATTGGCATTTTCCAAATTAGCCCGTGGCAACTTTGTCCGCAAGTCAGCACCGCTCAAATCAGCATCATTGAGTTCGCTATCACGCAAATTAGCATTGCATAAAGTAGCATTAATTAACCGAGCACCGCTCAGCAAAGCACCGCTGAGATCTGCTAGGGTAAAATCAACACCGCTGAGGTTGGCATTCCGCAAATTTGCTCCGGCAAAATCAGCATATTGCAAATCAAAATTGCTTAAATCTGCTCCGGCAAAATCTTCCACCGGATTCAAACCAACCATTTCTGCAAGTTGTATAAAATCGTTATTTTGCTGACTTAAAAACATTTGTCGCACGATCGCCAATTGTTGCTGTCGGTAGTAGTTAGCTTGCTCGTAATTTGCTAAATACTTGTAAGCTAGCTTCAAATTCTTGAGGGCGTGGCGTTCAATGCGATCGTCTGCGATCGCGCGGGCGAGTTCCAACTGTTGATGATAGCACTGGAGCGCACCAGACAAATCTCCTTTGGCATCGAAAGCTAAGGCCAAATTACCCAAAGCTTCCTCTTCCCCGCGATTGTCTCCCGTTTCGCGGGCGATCGCCAAACGCTGCTGCTGGTGTTCAATCGCACCGTCAAAGTCCAACTGAGCACAACAAGCATTACCCAAATTCCCCAAAGCATTCGCCTCACCGCGGCGATCGCCAATTTCCCGCGCTAACACCAAATGCTGTTGATAACAGTCGATCGCACGCGCCAAATCTCCCAGGGCTTCATAGGCAACTCCCATATTTCCCAGCGCCGCACCCGATCGACGTTTGTCATCGATTTCCCGATACAGACTCAGCGCCTGTCCCCAAGATTCCAGCGCTGCCTCAAATTCCCGTGCCTGATATTGGGAAATTCCCTGTTTGATTAGCTCATTAGCTTGTGGGGTCATAATTATAAAAATTAGTGAAATTTTTAACTAAAGTCGATATTAGTCCGTAATGGGTCATCAGTAATCGGTAATTAGTCATGGGTAGGCTACTTTCCTGTAGCCGCTTTCCCCCATCCCTGTCGCTGCAAAAAAAAGCCTAAAGAGAAAAATTCCCAAAAAATAGAGAGTCGCCTAAGCGACTCTCCTTGCCATCAGGGTGCATCTACATAACATAATATATCATGTCTGCAATGAGGGGTCAACCCCCTTTCTTGAAAAAATCAAAATATTTATCAGCCCCGGCGGTTACAAACCGCAGCTACATAAACAAAACCCGCCTGCGCGGGTTGAAGAATTATTGGGAACTAATTTTTAGCCGTTGAGCTTGTTGGCTAGCAACTCATTGGTCAATTTGGGATCTGCCCTACCACCAGTCTCCTTCATCACCTTGCCGACAAAAAAGCCCAACAGCTTAGTTTTGCCCGCCCGGTACTGTTCGAGCTCCTTGGGATTGGCAGCCAAAACTGCATCGATCGCAAGTGCGATCGCACCAGTATCGGAAATTTGGATCAAACCCTTGCTCTCAACCAACTGTTGCGGAGAACCGCCCTTGGCTAGCAACTCCGGTAAAATATCCTTAGCGATTTTGCCACTGATCGTGCCAGCCTCAATTAGCTTCAGCAGTTCGGCCAAATTATCGGGTTGGAAAGGAATTTCGCCGATCGCCACTTGTTCGTTTTTGAGATAAGCAGTGATATCGCCCATCACCCAATTGGCAGCTTGCTTAGGCGCAGCACCAGCGGCGATCGCTTGTTCAAAATACTCTGCTACTGCTTTGTCATCAGTCAACACCCGCGCGTCATAGGGAGAAAGACTCAGTTGAGTTTCGTAGCGATGCCGCTTTTCGGCCGGTAATTCTGGCAATTGAGCTTGCCAATCTGCCAACTGAACGCTAGAAACCTCGATCGGAGGCAAATCCGGTTCCGGGAAATAGCGGTAATCGCTTGCCCCTTCCTTCATCCGCATACTAAAAGTACACTGTTTGCCCTCATCCCAAAGTCGCGTTTCTTGGAATATGGTTTCGCCGTTTTCTAAAGCTTGAATTTGGCGCTCGATCTCATAGTCGATCGCCCGTTCGATCGCATTAAAAGAGTTCATATTTTTAATTTCCACTTTCGTGCCGAACTCTTTCCTACCCACCGGGCGCACCGAAATATTCACATCGCAGCGCAGGGAACCTTCCTGCATATTCCCGTCGCCCACACCAATATAGCGGACGATCCGGCGCAATTCTTGACCGTATTCCGCTGCTTCTGCGCCCGATCGCAAATCTGGTTCCGAGACAATTTCGATCAAAGGCACACCAGCGCGGTTGTAATCTACCATAGAATAAGTAGAACCGCTGAGTCGATCGCTGCCGCCGTGCACCAATTTTCCCGCATCTTCCTCCATGTGCAAGCGAGTGATCCCGATTTTTTTGCGAGTCGAATTGCCTGATTCATCAACCAATTCAATTTCGAGCCAACCCTTAGTGGCGATCGGCAAATCAAACTGAGAAATTTGATAATTTTTCGGCAAATCCGGGTAAAAGTATTGCTTGCGATCGAACTTACTGTAAGGTGCGATTTCACAGTGCAGAGCCAGTCCTGCTTTCACCGCATACTCCAGCACTTTCTCATTTAAGACAGGCAACACTCCGGGCATTCCCATACAAATTGGGTCAATATTAGTGTTGGGAACACCACCAAATTCTGTGGAAGAACTCGAAAAAATTTTAGTCTTCGTACTCAATTGGCAGTGAGTTTCCAAACCAATAACGGCTTCGTACTCAGTTTTAACTTTTGCAGCAACAGTCATAAAAAAGTTCGGTAAGTGAGAAAAAGTGCGAGTTGTTAGAGCGAGGGACGGAAAGGACGCGGGTGGTTTTAACCACAGTCAATCTTTTTTTTTTCTATTACCATCTGGGGATTGTTTAGCGTGAGGTACTTTTTCGATCGACTTTCAAGCTTGACAATTACCATCTCAAGCTGCACAATCCTGTACGCATAATAGTTTGCTGCTAGACAAATCCAAGACTTGTCTCGACATTTGCTTCTTACTTCAACGGGAGCATGGGAGCGGTTATCCCTTGGTAAGCTTTCACGATGAGAGCCAACCGCGATCGATTAATTGCTCTTTCCATCCCCCCACGGGGTAATGCGCACCATAGCTTAATTCAGTTTAAACTTTATTTTAGCTTTTGATTAACCAAAGCGATGCACCAGAGCTCAAGTACAACTCGCGCCCACAACTTTTCGATCGCCCCCAGCTCCCTCACCACCTTTTGTAAAGATATGTTAAGATTTTTCAGACTCAGCCAGTGGTAAGGCATTGCTAGGGGAAGTTCAGCCTCGCAAACCGCAATTGCCGACCACTAGGCAAGTGTATCTTGTAGCCAGTGCCAGCTTAAGGGGTTCAATTAATGATTAAAAATGTAAAATTTAAGAGTAATACCAATTTTAAAAAAGAATGCAACAGTAGTCTTGTCCCTCCCCTTTATAAGGGGCGGGTTAGGGGGGTCAAAGATTGTTGCACGATTTTAGAGAAATGGTATTAGTTGAAATATATTCTTTAAATCATTAATTGATTACCACAAAGTAACACTTTTCTAAACATCAAAAATATGCCTGAAATTCCAGTCGGAAGTGCCACACTGTTTCCCAACAGCATCACTGAGCTAGAGCAGGCGGAATCAGCCCTAGAAATAGCTTGGGAAGAACTAGAAGCAGAAACAGCAAAAACTATCGATCTAATAGGGCAAATCAGTCCAGAACATTCACAGAGAATAGGCGAGCGACTTGCCACAGTCAAGCAACTGCGGCAACAGTTAAAAACCCAAAGAAAACAAGCCACCTCGCGACTAGAGTTTCACCTGGACAACTCACAGATGGCAGTTTTAGAATGGGATTGCCAATTTCGGATAGTTCAGTGGTCAGCCGGGGCAGAACGCATATTTGGCTGGAAAACCGCAGAAGTAATCGGCAAAAACTTTGAGGAATTATCAATAGTCTATGAAGCGGATTTAGAGCTAGTCAACTTAGTCACAAATAACCTCTTAGAGGGGCGCGAACCTCGCAATATTTGCCACAACCGCAACTACACTAAAGATGGAGCGGTAATTCACTGTGAATGGAATAATTCAGCACAGACAGATGCAGAAGGAAAAGTAGTTTCGATTATCTCCTTTGCCCTAGATGTCACTGAACGTCACCGCACTCAAGAAGAACTGCGTAGGCGGGAAGAAGCTTTCAGCGCGATCGCCGAAAATGCCACCGATACCATCGCGCGGTTCGATCGAGAATTGCGCCACCTTTACGTCAACAAAGAAGTCCAACGGGCCACCGGAAAACCACCTTCAGAATTTATCGGCAAAAGTAACCAAGAATTAGGAATGTCCCCCCAACTTTGCAATCTGTGGGACCAAGCTTGTCTGAAAGTTTTCCGCACCGGTCAACCAGAAACCATAGAATTTGACTTTCCTACTCCCGCAGGCAAAAAATATTATCAATGTCGAGTAATTCCAGAATTTACTCAAAATAATAGCGTAGAAACAGTCCTAGGCATCGCCCGCGACATCACAGATCTCAAACAAATAGAAGCCCAGTTGCGACAAAGTGAAGCTAAATTTAGGAACATTGTTGATTCTAACATGATAGGCATCTTCTTTTGGGATATACATGGTGAAGTTATAGACGCAAATGATGCTTTTTTAAACATGATTGGATACCCGCGAGAAGACCTGGAAAGCCGAAAATTGAGCTGGCAAAAAATTACACCACCAGAATATCGCAGCCAAGATGAAGCAAAACTAGCAGAACTAGAAGCCACCAGCAAAGCTAGTCCCTTTGAAAAAGAATACATCCGAGGAGACGGCAGCCGCGTTCATGTCCTGCTGGGGGCTGCATTTTCCGAAGGTTCTCAGGAGCTTGGTGTCAGTTTTGTGCTGGACTTAACTCAGCGAAAACAGGCAGAAAATGAACTCCAAAAACATCAAGAACTTTTGGAAAGTATCCTAAAAACTATTCCCAATTTTCTTTATATTTATGATGTATTAGAAAACAAAAACATTTATGCAAATGAAGCTGCACTCTCTATATTAGGCTACTCTTCTGAAGAATTACAAAGCATGGGAAATGCAGCCCTTTCAACCTTAATTCATCCTGACGATATGTCAAAATTAATCGCTGGTATGCAGCGGCTAGCAAATAGCCCAAACATTCACGAAACAGATGATATAGACTACAGAATTCAACATAAAAATGGGGAATGGCGTTGGGTACACGATCGCTCTACAATTTTCAAAAGAACCCCAGACGGACAAATTAAACAAGTTATCGGCTCTGTACTCGATATCAGCGATCGCAAACAAGCCGAAGAATCCTTAAAACAACAAAAAGAACTGCTGCAAACTATCTTCGACAACGTACCAGTCATGCTCGCATTCTTGGGCGACAGTGGGGAAATAGAGTGGGTAAACCGATACTGGGAACAAGTGCTCGGCTGGAGTTGTGAAGCAATGAAAGGCCGCGATATCTTTGCCGAATTTTATCCCCAGCCAGAATACCGCCAATACGTTTTGGATGAGATCCAAGCAGCCAATAAGAAATGGACCGACTTTAAAACTAGAGTGAGAGATGGGCGAATTATTGACACTTCATGGGCAAATATTCGTCTTTCTGACGGGAGATGTATCGGCATTGGTCAAGATATCACCGAACGCAAACGAGCGGAAGCCGAACTCCAAAAACTTAACGAAACTTTAGAAGCTCAAGTCGCCCAGCGTACCGCTGAACTAGAGACTTTCTTTGATGCTTTGCCCGATCGCATTTTTGTTGTAGAGCGCGAAAATATGCGTCAGCCCTTTGTTAACCAATCTCTGGCAAAAATGGCGGGTTTCCAAAATAGAAAAGAGATGCAAGGAAAAACTGTTTTTGAATGTTTTCCACCAGAGCTATCCGCAAAATTTTATCAAGAAAATATGCAAGTTTTTGAATCTGGTGAAACTCTACATTTGCAGGAAGAATTTAATTTTGAAGGGAGAACTCATTACTATGATACGTTTAAAATTCCCCTCAAAAATCAAAGAGGCGAAATTTATGCTTTAATTGGGACTTCTCGCGAGATAACTGAGTTAGTTGAAACCAAAAAAGCTTTATCAGAACGTACAGATCAATTAGAATTTGCCAATCAAGAACTAGAATCTTTCTCTTACTCTGTTTCCCACGACTTGCGCGCTCCTTTGCGACACATTTCAGGTTTTGTCAACGCCTTGAAACAGCGACTACAATCAATGGAGGTTCTGGGCGATCGTAAAATAGTTCATTATCTGCAAGTAATTGATGACAGTAGCCAAAAAATGAGTCTGTTGATTGACGGTTTGCTAGCACTTTCGCGGGTGGGGCGCACCGAGTTAATCCAAATTCCGATCGACGTCACCGAGTTAGTACAAACTGCGATTAAATTGGCTCAACCCCGAACAGTCACAGATGTTACCCAAACTCCCCAAACCGTTGAATTTGAAATCGGAGATTTACCTATGGTGACGGGAGATCCTACCTTACTCCAACAGGTGTTCAGCAACTTGATTAGCAATGCAGTCAAGTTTAGTCGCGGACGCAATCCAGCTACAATAGTTATTGATGCTTTACCAGATGGAACAATTTTTGTCAAGGATAATGGTGTCGGTTTTGAGATGGAATATGCCGATCAACTGTTTGCAGCCTTTGGGAGATTGCACTCCCAGAGAGAATTTGAAGGCACCGGCATCGGTTTAGCGATCGCCTGGCGGATTATTCATCGCCACGGCGGTACAATTTGGGCCGAAAGCACACTCGATGGAGGAGCAACATTTTACTTTAAACTCAATTAAACAGTCTCAACCTTTTTTCCTGTCTAGGACGAGCTTATTTCATTTGTAAACAAGATTTTTTAAAGCCGTACCACAGGATGCAAAGCAAAAGCACAGAGAACATAAAGAGAAGTTCACAAATCATTTAAGATTGCTATATACTATTACATATTTCATAAAAATTTACTAAATAAATCCCCAAAAGCTATGTTAAACTTATTGATTGTCGAAGACATGGCAGAAGATATAGAATTAGTGGTAATCGCCTTAGAAACAGGAGGAATCAAATTTACATTTGACACAGCTCAAACGGCAAAAAAATGTAGAGAACTGCTCGAAAATGGCAAAAAATATGATGCTGTATTGTCCGATTACAGGCTGCCAGGTTTCAACGGTTTAGACTTGTTGAAAATGATGCAGGAATTAGATCGGAATATCCCTTTTATTTTAGTCACAGGAAGCTTGGGAGAAGAGGCCGCAGTTGAGTGCATCAAATCAGGCATGACCGATTACTTATTAAAAAGCAGATTATTTAGACTACCAACAATATTAGAAAGATCGCTCCAAGAATATCAAATGCGCGCCCAGCGACAAGAAGCGATCGCCAAAATTCAACGACAAGCTCAGAAAGAAGCGATCGTCAACCGCATTGTCCAAGCCATGCGCGAAACCCTAGTGCTAGACGAAGTGCTACAAACCACCGCAGATCAGCTCCATGAAGCTTTTGAAACTAGCGGCTGCGGGATTTTGCAGCCAGATGCTGACGGGGGTATCATAGTTCGCTACATGAGCAAATCAGCACACAAACAACAGATCCTGGGGCTAAATTGCGACTTTGCCGAACACTACCGCTCCTCCCTCGCAGCAGGAGAAACCCTAGCCCTCGACGACTTATCCAACCTCGGTCCGTCTCTGCAAGCATCAGCAGAGATTGTAGGGTTTCAGGCAGTGACGATCGCACCACTGCTCTACCAGCAGTCATTTTTGGGAGGAATTTGCCTCTACCAGTGCGATCGCACCCGCTCTTGGAGTGCAGAAGAAGTATCCCTAGTCAAAGCAATAGCAGATCAGTGCGCGATCGCGATCCACCAAGCCGAACTCTATCAGCAAGCCCAAACCGAACTAGCAGAACGCAAGCGCGCCGAAGCAGCAGTCCTTGGCATCCAGCAGCAGCTAGCAGCAATGGCAGCCAACATCCCCGGCTCCGTTTACCGCATCATCATTCATCCCGACGGTAGGATTTCCCTGCCTTACATCAGTCCGGGGGTGCGGGAAGTGACAGGCATCGAGCTATCCGAGGTGATGGCGCGTCCCGAAATCTTGATGGAAATCATTCATCCAGAAGACAAAAACTCCTTTGACCAAAGCGTAGCAGCATCCAGTGCCAGTCTAGAGCCGTGCGATCGCCAATACCGGATCATTTTGAAAACCGGCGAGGTGAAGTGGGTGCAAGACAACGCCCGGTTTTCCAAAAACGAAAACGGCGACATCATTATCGACGGAGTAGCCCTAGACATCAGCGGACGCAAAAAGGCAGAAGAAGCACTGCGTCAAAGCGAACAGCGGTTTCGCTCGCTGATCGAAAACGCTACAGACATCACAATCATTCTCGACGGTGAAGGCACATTTCGCTACGTCAGCCCCTCCGTCAAGCGAATTTTAGGATACTTACCCCAAAAGACGATCGGGCGGAGCGTTTTTGATACCGTTCATCCCGAAGACGGAGCCCTGATTACCGAAACACTCAACAAAGTAATTCAAAACCCCAAGACAAGTCACTCCCCTCTCGAGTACCGAGTCCGCCACCGCAACGGCTCATGGTGTTTTTTAGAAGCAGTAGCCACCAACTTGCTACACGATGGGGCTGTCCAAGGAATAGTAGTCAACTGTCACGACATCACCAAGCGCAAACTCGCCGAAGAACAACTACTCCACGACGCCTTTCATGACGGGCTGACTGGACTGCCTAACCGAGCCCTATTTATCGATCGACTCGAACACGATCTCAGACTCGCCCAAAGACGCAAAGAATACTTATTTGCAGTGCTGTTTCTCGATTTAGATAGATTTAAAGTAGTCAACGATTCCCTCGGCCACGCCATCGGCGACCAACTGCTAATCGCCAGCGCGCGACGTTTAGAAACCTGTTTGCGGGTGGGAGATACAGTGGCTCGCCTCGGAGGCGACGAATTTGCCATCCTGCTAGAAGATATCGACGGCATCAATGAAGCCAATAATATTGCCCATCGCCTCCAACAGAGAATCAGTGCTCCCTTGGTTCTAGACGGACACGAAGTATTCATCACCGCCAGCATCGGTATCGCCCTGAGTTCCGTTGAATACATCGAATCGACAAATCTGCTGCGCGACGCCGACACCGCCATGTACCGGGCAAAAGGACTAGGCAGAGCCCGCCACGAAGTATTCAACAGTTCCATGCACGCCCACGCTTTGCGGCTATTGCAGCTAGAAAACGACCTGCGACGCGCCGCCGAATCGATTCGAGACCGCCCCAGAGAAGAAGATGAGGGACAACAGCAACTTGGGGAATACAGAACCTCAGAAGACTCCACCCAATCCCTTCTCTGCCTCAAATGCCCCAAACCTTCCTTACCTCCCTTGTCCCCAGCGCCCCAGTTTATTATTCACTACCAGCCCATAGTCTCGATCGCCACCAACACCATTAGCTGTTTTGAAGCCTTAGTGCGGTGGCAGCACCCAGAAAGAGGATTAGTTTCCCCAGCCGAATTCATCCCAGTCGCCGAAGAAACCGGACTGATCGTACCCCTGGGCCGCTGGGTGCTGCGTACAGCTTGCCAGCAAATCCGCCAGTGGCAGCAGCTATTTCCCAGCAACCCCCCCTTGAGTGTCAGCGTCAACCTTTCAGTCAAACAGTTTTCTCAGCCAGACTTAATTGAATACATCGACCAAGTGCTAGAAGAAAGTGACCTAGAAGGCAGCAGTTTAAAACTAGAAATTACAGAAAGCGTACTCATAGAAAACTCCGAATCAGTTACCGCCATGCTGGTGGAACTCAGAGCCCGCAACATACACCTTTGCATCGACGATTTCGGCACCGGTTATTCATCCCTGTCCTATCTGCACCGCTTTCCGACCAATACTTTAAAAATAGACCGTTCTTTTGTCAGCAGAATGGGAGTCAAATTTGATATCAGCAAAGGAGAGATTGACCCCACAGAAATTGTGCGATCGATCGTTACTTTATCGCACAATTTAGGCATGGACGTAGTAGCCGAGGGAGTCGAAGAAGCCACACAGCTTGACCTGCTCAAAGGGTTAAAATGCGAGTACGCCCAGGGATACTTTTTCTCAAAACCTCTAGACTCTCAAACAGCAGCAACCCTCATCCGACAGCAACAAGAAAAGCAAAATTTGCTCGCATTAAGCGAACTCGTAAACGGCAATTAAAAAAAACACGGCACTTTATGGCTCCCATTTACCAAATAAATGGGTCTGAAGCCCCATAAAATCTTAAGATATTGTAAAACAGTTCCTAACTCGTGTCAGTTTATTAACTGCTGGATCAAAATAATTATGACTACTGGCTACCTCGCCCTCGTGCTTCACGCCCACCTACCCTTTGTCCGCCATCCCGAAAGCGACTATGTTTTAGAAGAAGAATGGCTGTTTGAGGCGATCGCCGAAACCTACATTCCGCTACTACAAGTTTTTGAAGGACTAAAGCGGGACGGCATCGACTTTAAAATTACCATGAGCATGACACCGCCCTTGATTGCCATGCTACGGGACCCCCTGCTACAAGACCGATTCGACGAGCACCTGGCAAAACTCGAAGAATTAATCGAACTGGAAAGGTCACACAATAGCGGCAACGGTCATCTCCGCTACTTAGCCGAACACTACGCCACCCATTTCTCTCAAGTCCGCAACTTCTGGGAAAGGTACGATCGAGATTTAGTCACAGCCTTCAAACAACACCAAGACACCAACAACCTCGAAATCATCACCTGCGGAGCCACCCACGGCTATTTACCGCTGATGAAAATGTACCCAGAAGCAGTTTGGGCACAAATTCAAGTAGCCTGCGACAACTACGAACAAAACTTCGGCCGTCGTCCCAACGGCATTTGGCTACCCGAATGCGCCTACTACGAAGGCTTAGAGCGAATGTTAGCCGACGCGGGTCTACGATACTTCCTCACAGACGGCCACGGCATCCTCTACGCCCGCCCGCGCCCCCGCTACGGTAGCTACGCCCCCATTTTCACCGAAAGCGGAGTAGCAGCATTCGGTAGAGATCACGAATCTTCCCAGCAAGTTTGGTCTTCGGAAGTCGGCTATCCAGGTGCAGCAGAATACCGAGAATTCTACAAAGATTTGGGCTGGGAAGCAGATTACGAGTACATAAAGCCCTACATCATGCCCAACGGCCAGCGGAAAAATACCGGGATTAAGTATCATAAAATCACCGGTCGCGGACTAAGTTTAGGCGACAAACAGTTATACGATCCATACTGGGCGAGAGAAAAAGCCGCCGAACACGCCAGCAACTTTGCCTTCAACCGCGAACGCCAAGTCGAACACCTCAACGGCATTATGCAGCGCCCACCGATTATAGTTTCCCCCTACGACGCAGAACTT
This sequence comes from Microcoleus sp. EPA2, assembly GCA_020882975.1. Classification (GTDB taxonomy): domain Bacteria; phylum Cyanobacteriota; class Cyanobacteriia; order Cyanobacteriales; family Microcoleaceae; genus Microcoleus. The sequence goes on from JAHRFD010000012.1 coordinate 36,874, forward strand.
TTCGGTCACTGGTGGTACGAAGGGCCTTGGTTCTTAGACTACCTGTTCCGCAAGAGTTGGTACGACCAAAATACCTACGAGATGACCCATTTGGCAGATTATTTGCGCGCCAATCCGACTCAGCAAGTTTGTCGCCCCTCCCAGTCTAGTTGGGGATATCGCGGTTTCCATGAGTATTGGTTGAACGATACGAATGCTTGGATTTACCCCCATTTGCACAAGGCTGCGGAACGGATGATTGAGTTGGGAAGTATGGAACCGGAAGATGAGTTGCAATGTCGTGCTTTGAATCAGGCGGCGCGGGAAGTGTTGTTAGCTCAATCTTCTGACTGGGCGTTTATCATGCGTACAGGGACAATGGTCCCCTATGCAGTGCGACGGACTCGATCGCACTTAATGCGCTTTCACAAACTCTATGATGAAGTAAAACAAAGGAAAGTAGATTCTGGTTGGTTGGAGAAAGTTGAGGAGATTGACAATATTTTCCCTGAAATCAACTATCGCGTTTATCGATCGCTTTAAACAGTTATATTACTCGTCCCCAGGCCCAGAGACCCTGGGGGCAATTCTCTCCATCCAGCCATCCATTCAATTTTCCTCCCCTCATGTCCCCCCCTTAATCAGAGGGGGACATGACAGTTTATGGGTTGCCTTTCTACGCGATATTACTTAGATATTCATGCTTATTTAAGACCAAGCTATATACTTAATGACAATCCTAAAGACTCCATACTATAATCTAGTAACCTATCCCCACATCTAAATGATTAAAATATGATTTTCCTAACAGGCTATCAAATAACTGAAAAAGTTTATACGGGAGTCAATACGGTTATTTATCGGGGAATCTGGGAAAAACATAACTTGCCTGTCATTGTCAAAATACCGATCGCAGAGTATCCCACTCTCGAAGAAATTACTCGGTTGAGACACGAATATAAAATTAGAAAACCCCTAGAAAACATCGCGGGAATCATCAATTGTTATCGAACCGAAAATCATCAAAATGCTATTGCACTAATATTAGAAGACTGCGGGGGTATTGGTTTATCTGATTTTCTGAGAAATACAAAACTGACTTTAAAGCTTTTTTTAGAAATAGGTATCCAGCTAGCTCAAGGGTTAGACAGTATTCATAAAAATGAAATAATTCACAAAGATATAAAACCTCAAAATATCATCATAAATCCCAGCAATAATTGCGTCAAAATAACTGACTTTAGCATCGCTTCCCGCTTGATTAGAGAAAACGCAACTGCCAGCTATGCTAACTTGCTCGAAGGCACGTTAGCTTATATGTCGCCCGAACAAACTGGTAGAATGAATCGGGCGATCGACTATCGCAGCGATTTCTATTCGTTAGGTGTCACTTTTTATCAGATGCTGACTGGTGAATTACCATTTAGTGCGATCGACCCTTTAGAATTAGTTCACTGTCACATCGCCCGCACCGCGCCCTCTCCACAGAGTTTAAATCCCGAAATACCCGAAGCAATTTCTGGAATTGTGATGAAACTGTTGGCGAAAACAGCGGAAAATCGTTATCAAACTGCTGAAGGTTTAAAGTTTGATTTAGAAACTTGTCTGGCGAAGCTGCAAGCACCCAGTGGTACTATATCTGATTTTATTCCCGGAAATGCCGATCGGGCCAGTCAATTGCTCATACCCCAAAAACTCTACGGTAGAGAAACCGAAGTAGCTACTTTACTCAGCGCTTTTGAGAGAGTTAGCGGTGGAAACCCCCCCCAACCCCCCCTTATTAAGGGGGGGCTTTCGGAGTCGCCTCCCCTTATTAAGGGGGGGCTTTCGGAGTCGCCTTCCCTTATTAACGGGGGGGTTTCGGAGTCGCCCCTTAATCAAGTAGGGCTTTCGGAGTCGCCTTCCCTTATTAAGGGGGGGCTTTCGGAGTCGCCCCTTAATCAAGTAGGGGTTTCGGAGTCGCCCCTTAATCAAGTAGGGCTTTCGGAGTCGCCACTTAATCAAGGGGGGCTTTCTTCCTTAGCAAGCGGGGCTGGGGGGGTAGAATTGATCCTGGTTTCCGGTTATTCGGGGATTGGCAAAACTGCGATCGTCAATGAAGTGCAGAAACCCATTGTACGGCAGCGCGGCTATTTTATTTCGGGGAAGTTCGACCAATTTAAACGCAATATTCCCTACGCTTCTTTAATTCAAGCATTCCAGTCATTAATTCAGCAGTTACTAACAGAAAGTGATGCCTCCATCCAAACTTGGCAACAGAAACTCCTAGCAGCTTTGGGAGCTAACGGCAAAGTTGTGGCAGACGTGATTCCCGAAATTGAATTAATTCTAGGCAAACAGCCGGAAGTAGCGCAATTGGGACCAACAGAATCACAAAACAGATTTAATCGAGTATTTAAACAATTCATCAGCGTGTTTACCGCCAAGGAACACCCTCTGGTGATTTTTTTAGACGATTTACAGTGGGCTGATTCCGCATCGCTGAAATTAATCGAACTGCTAGTGACAGACTCAGAAACCAAATATTTACTAATAATAGGAGCCTATCGAGACAACGAAGTCAGTCCCAGCCATCCGCTGATGGTCACCATTGAAAACATCACCACAACCCAAGCAGCCACCAAACAAATCGTCAGCAACATCATTCTCGAACCATTAAATTTACGTCATGTCAAAGAATTAATAACTGATACTTTGAAATGTCAATTTTCCCAAAAAATCGAGCTGCTGGCAGAGCTACTTTTCAACAAAACTCAAGGAAATCCTTTCTTTTTCACTCAATTACTCCGAACTCTGTATCAAGAAAATTTGTTAGTTTACGACTTTCAATCGGGCGCGTGGCAGTGGGATATCGAACAAATCCAAGCGATTGGAATTACTGACTGCAATGTGGTGGAGTTAGTTGCTCGAAATATTAGAAAATTGCCGGCGGTGGCCCAGTTAGCATTAAAATTAGCAGCTTGTATTGGCAACCAGTTTAATTTACAAGTGCTGGCAATTGTTAGCGAAAAATCTCAGACAGAAACAGCCTTAGACCTCTGGGATGCGCTTCAGGCAGGTTTGATTTTGCCCCTGAGCAACGATTACAAAATTCCGCTGGTTTTTGAAGGAGCAGAAACCGGGCCGACAGGGCTGCAAGATGTGAAGGTTGACTATAAGTTTTTGCATGACAGAGTGCAGCAAGCAGCTTATTCTTTAATCCCCCAAGAGCAGAAACAAGAAACTCACTTAAAAATAGGTAAATTGCTGCTGCAAAATACTCCTGCTGATGCCAGAAAAGACAATATTTTTGCTCTGGTAAATCAACTGAATTTCGGTATCGATGGAAGCACAGGAGGATTGCCCCTACTGAATTCTGAACCAGAAAAAATTGAGTTAGCAGAACTCAATCTGATGGCAGGTCAAAAAGCGAAGGAAGCAGCAGCTTTTGAGGCTGCTCTCAGGTATTTTAATCGGGGAATTGAACTCCTAAATTTTCTCTATCGCACTGGTGGGGAGTCAAGTCAAGTTCAGTCAAGTTGGCAGAATCATTATGACTTGACTCTGGCTCTTTATACAGAGGCAATGGAAGCCGAATATCTGAATACCAATTTACAGCAAGCTGAAACTATGGGTGAGTTAATCTTGCAGCAAGCTACTACTCAGTTAGATGCGGTAAAGGTATACGAGATTAAAATCCAAATGTATATAAACACCTTGCAGATGCTGAGAGCTTTGGATACGGGATTGCAAGCTTTGGCAACTCTGGGTTTTTCCCGCTCAACTATCCAGAATTTGGCTGGGAATGAGGTGATACTTCCTGAGTTTGAAGATTTAGACAATTTACCAAAAATGACCGAGCCTGAGCTGATAGCAGTCATCAAATTACTGCAATCTATTACTATTCCGGCTTTAGGTGTAGAACCAGAGATTGGTGTCCAAATTGTTTTTGTTCAAGTTAATCTTTGCATTCAACGAGGTTATTCAGCAATAGCTGCTTTATCCTATGTTTGGTACGGGACTATACTGTGTGCGTTGGGAGAAATTGAAAAAGGATATCACGCAGGCAAGTTGGCTGTGAAATTGTTAGATATATTTAATGGCAAGCCACTTATCTGTTCCGTTTACAATATGTTTAACTCTTTTATTAGACCGTGGAAAGAACACGCCAAAGAAAGTTTGGCTCCGTTGCAAGATGCGTTGCAGAATGGACTTGAGTTTGGCTGTTTAGACTATGTTGGTTATTGTCTTAGTAACTATTCCATCTATCTCTTTTTGAGTGGAGGGGAACTAGAATCGTTATTTAACAAGCAATTATCATATGTAAAGTTGAGCGAAGAAATAGGGAATCCATATATTGCGCTGGAAATAAATGTAGAAAGGCAACTAAATTTAAATTTGCAAGGTTTAGCAACTGATAAGTATCGGCTAATTGGAGAAGCAATTGATGAAGTTAGTTTGCTGTCAAAGTTGGAAGTTGCTAATAATGGTTGGACACTTTTTCATTTGTATATAGCTAAAGCAATTCTGCTTTATTTATTGAAAGATAGTGTTGGATCTGTTGCTAACATTTTGCAAGCATTAAAATACATTCAATCTATATTGGGGATTATGTATGTTGCTGTACACAATTTTTACTATTCGCTGGCTTTATTAGCTGTATATCCAACTGCTGATACTCAAGCAGAATATTTGCAGCAAGTGGAAGCCAATCAGGAAAAAATGCAGGATTGGGCTTTTCATGCACCGATGAATTTTCTGCATAAATACGAGTTGGTGGAAGCGGAAAAGGCGCGGGTGTTGGGGGACAATGATCGGGCGATAAATTATTACGATCGCGCAATCCAGCATTCCGGCGAACAGGGGTACATTCAGGAAGAAGCTTTAGCTAATGAATTAGCCGCCGAGTTTTATCTGTCTCTGGGAAGGGAGAAAGTTGCGAAAACCTATATGACGGATGCTTATTACTGCTACATCCGCTGGGGCGCGAATGGGAAAGTTGCTGATTTGGAGGAACGATATCCGCAGTTAATTGTGCGGATGCCGGAAATTGACACTTCTTTGCTCACCAATTATCCCACTTTTACTGTGACTTCTTCCACCGCCACCAGCGGTCACAATTTTCTAGATTTCGCTACAGTAATTAAAGCATCTCTTGCTATTTCCGGGGAAATTGTTTTAGATTCTTTGCTGGAAAAAATGATGAGAATTTTGCTGGAAAATGCTGGTGCCCAAACTGGTTGTATCATCGCGTCACAATCCGGTGAGTTTGTCGTAGAAGCTGCGGGAGAAGTTGACGGCGAAGTCTCGATTCGCCAAGATGCGGGATTGCTGTATGCTTATCCGCGATCGGTGATTAATTATGTCGATCGCACTCAGCAAGATGTTGTGCTAAATGATGCCCGCAGCGAGGCAATTTTCAACAACGACCCCTACATCGTTGAACGCCAGCCAAAATCGCTGTTATGCGCGCCGATCGTCTATCAGGGCAAATTAACCGCTATCCTGTATTTGGAAAATAACTTGACAAGCGACGCTTTTACAGCCGAACGTTTGGAAGTTTTGAAACTGCTTTCTTCCCAAGCTGCGATCGCCCTGGAAAATGCCCGTCTCTACGCTAACCTAGAAACGGCTAACCAACAATTAGTAGAATCTAACTTGACTCTGGAAGCAAAAGTTCAACAACGCACCCAGGAATTATCAGAAAAAAATGTGCTGCTGTCTCAAGAAATTCAAGAAAGGCAAAAAGCCGAAGCAGCAGCCAAAGCAGCCAGTCTTGCTAAAAGCGACTTTTTGGCTAATATGAGCCACGAATTGAGAACGCCACTAAACGGTATTTTAGGTTACGCTCAAATCTTCCAACGAGACAAACATTTGACCAAACAACAACAAGATGGAATTCGGATTATTCACCGCTGTGGCGAACATTTGCTGGCTTTAATTGAGGATGTTTTAGATATTTCTAAAATTGAAGCGCGGAAGATGGAATTAAAACCGACAGAGTTTAATTTGAGCGAATTTATTCAAGGCATAACTGCGATTTGTCGTATCCGGGCTAGCCAAAAAAACATAGCTTTTAACTGCGAATATTTATCAGCGATTCCCAGGGCGATCGCCACTGATGAAAAGAAGTTGCGACAAATTTTGATTAATTTGATCGGCAATGCAGTTAAGTTTACTGAAGTTGGCGGTGTTACTTTTAAAATTTCAGCAAGTGAAAGGACAGAAGTCCTCACCACAAACCTGACAAATGTTAAAATTCGCTTTCAAATCGAAGATACTGGTATTGGGATAGCCACTAATGAATTGTCAAAGATATTTTCGCCGTTTGAACAGGTGGGAAATACTCCGCGCCATACGGAAGGAACCGGATTAGGATTAGCTATTAGCCACAAATTAGTGGAAATAATGGGTGGTGAATTGAAGGTAGAAAGCACTTTGGGAAAAGGTAGTATTTTCTGGTTTGAGTTGGAGTTACCGGAAGTTGATTGTGACACAGATAACAAGTATTTGCCACAAATAATCACGGGTTTTAAGGGCGCTATTCAAAAAATTTTGGTGGCCGATGACAAGTGGGAGAATCGCTCAGTTTTAGTGAATTTGCTCGAACCTTTGGGTTTTGAAACTATTGAGGCAATCGACGGGCAAGATTGTTTGAATAAAGCTCAGGAATTTCAGCCGGATTGCATTTTAATTGATTTGGTGATGCCGGTGATGGACGGATTTGAAGCGGTGCGACAAATTCGCAAGTTGCCCCAGTTGCAAGATGCGATCGCGATCGGCACTTCTGCTAGTGTTTATGAAGCTGAGAAACAGGAAAGTTTGGCAGCCGGATGTAATGCTTTTCTTTCCAAGCCGATTCGAGTCGAAGAACTTTTAGATTGCCTGCAAGTTCATTTAGGTTTAGAATGGATCTATGAGCAATCAGAAAATCGGCTCGCTGACTCTGAAGTCTCCCAAGGATCGTCGAAAATTCTATCTCAAGAAATGATTGCTCCTGGGCCAGGAGAAATAAATATACTATTTGATTTAGCGATGATGGGAGACTTGGCAGGTATTCAAACACAAGCAGAAAAACTGGGCAAACTTGATGTTAAATATCTGCCTTTTGCTAACCATCTAACTCAATTGGCTAAGAAATTTGAAGAAGAAAAAATTTTAGAGTGGGTGCAAAAATACAGGAGTTAGTGAAAAAAAATATGAGCAGTTTACAGTGGGAACAGAACACTATATTAATTGTCGATGACAATCCCAATAATTTAGCAGTTCTGTTTGAGTTTTTGACAGCATCGGCATTTAAAGTTTTAGTGGCGAGAACGGGGGAAAGTGCGATTACAAAAGCTGAGTATTCCCTGCCGGATTTGATTTTGCTGGATGTGGTGATGCCTGGTATTGATGGGTTTGAAACTTGTCAGCGTTTGAAAGCAAATGATTCCACAAAAGACATCCCGATAATTTTCATGACAGCGCTGGATGAGACGGAAAATAAGGTAAAAGGGTTTGATTTAGGGGCGGTTGATTATGTTACTAAGCCGATTCAAAATGAAGAAGTTCTAGCTCGTGTCAAAGCGCATTTGAGCATTCGTAACTTGACGAAAAAACTTCAGGCTCAAAACGAACAAATGCAGCAGGAAATTGCCGATCGCCAACTAGCTCAAGTCAGCCTGCGACAACTAGCTGAGCAATTGGAAAAACGAGTAGCAGAACGCACTGATGAACTTTCTAAAACTAACGATCTGCTTAAACAAGAGGTTAAAGAGCGACAACAAGTCCAGGAAAATTTGCAGAAATCTCTGTTAGAACTCCAGCAGGCTCAAACTCTCCTGATTCAAAACGAAAAAATGTCAGCTTTGGGGCAAATGGTGGCGGGTATTGCTCACGAAATTAACAATCCCGTGAATTTTATTTGTGGCAATCTCAACTACGTTCGCGACTATACTCAAGATATTTTGAGTGTACTCAATCTTTACCAGAAGCACTATCCAGATCCACCAGTGGAAATAGAAACCAAAGCCGATGCTGTCGATCTAGAATTCATCAAAAAAGATTTGCTGAAGATGCTGGATTCGATGCAGGTTGGAGGCGATCGCATTCGGGAGCTCATCTTCTCCATGCGCTATTTTTCGCGGCAAGAAGGGCTGGAGATGAAGCAGATTAACCTCCACGAAAGTATTGACAGTACCCTGATGATTTTGAAAAATCGGTTGAAGTTTAAGCCGAACCGCCCCACCATTGAGGTGATTAAAAAGTATTCTCCTCAAGTGGTAAGTGTAGAGTGTTTGGGCGGCGAAATCAATCAGGTATTTATGAATATCTTGGCCAATGCGATCGATGCGATCGAAGAATCTATTATTGAGGGAAATACTGATGACATTAAACCTAATCTCTACCTGATTCAGGTTAGCACTGAACTCAGCAAATACAACACAGTAACTATTAAAATTTCCGACAGCGGGGCGGGAGTTAGCGAGGAAGTGCGGAGCAGAATATTTGACCCATTTTTTACTACGAAGCCGATCGGGAAAGGTACGGGAATTGGGCTGTCAATTAGCTGGCATATTGTAGTAGACAAGCACGGGGGGATGTTGCGCTGCACTTCCATTCCGGGAAAAGGGACTGAATTTGCGATCGAGTTACCAATTCAACAGCAAGTCCGAGACATGACAGCCTCTAGTCCCCAACCTGCGGGTTATTAAAAGCTGCAAGTTCGATCGATTAAATTGATGAATCCGATCGTTGCTGATAATCTTGTGCCGAACTTGGGTCTAGTTCCCACCGATTGTCATCTCGATGTTCTAGCATCTGAGTTGTGTCCAAAATAGCCCCATCGGCCATTTCTATGCCCGCAGCAACTCCGAGTTCATCCACCATATTCAGGTCAGGATTGGGAGCGCTTCCCCCCACCAATTCCTCACCAGTGGCACTTTCTTGTTCCGCAGCAGCAACATCGCCATCGCTCTGGCTGATTGAGGAACTGGCTGAAGTGTATTCCGAACTGTGGTCATTCAGAGTCGAGATCTCGTCTTCAGTCAATCCCGGTTCCTGGATCGCTCCGGTGCCGTAAGATTCGGTAATTTCTTGAGGTAATTCGTCCCAATTATCTGCTTCTTCTATTGCTTTTTCTGCGGTTGTCTTATGCTTTTTCACGATACTTACTCCTATTTTTTGAGCGCCGTTGAATTGAGAACTTAAGCTTTTTTCCAGGTTCCTTTCCCCCTGCATTATTTTTAATTGCTATTTGGGTTATTGACTTCTATCTACGGCAATATTTTAAATTTATATTAGCTCTTTCATTAGGAGTAGCGATCGCCTTTTGTCACAGGCGATCGCTGTTTGATGCTCAGGCTAATTCTATTCCGGGAAATCAGGAATTACCCATTTGGGGGGTGCATTCCGTTTTTTTCTCACCGCTTCCTCCGCTATCTCCAGGATTTTGTCGAGGGAAGTATTTTCAATAAAACTTGACGTTGCCGCTGCGTATTCCCGCTTCGGGCACTTGTCGCCCAAAACGCACCCATTGACGCAAGCTACAGCACAATCGACACTGTTTTCCACCATAACTTTTTTCCTTGACGCTTCTAACAACTAAATAGATACGTACTCTTGGTTAATTTGTCAAGAGACTTGGCTCTATCTTTATTTTACTTTACAAAGCACAATCAAAGGGCGATCGACTCAGGTAAATTACTATAAAATCTAAGTAACCTACATAATCTCTAGCTCATGAGCGATTTTCTGCGCCGCTTAAAAATTTTACCTTGGCGAGAAATGCTGCAAATTGCCGCGATCGTCAACTTGACTGTTTTGGGAATAGAACTATTCTTAGTATGGAGTGCGATCGCGATTCCCCCCATCAGCAACGCTCTGATGTTACTCTACAGCTCCTCCCTAGGAACATTGATACCTGTAGTTACAGCCGTGGGAATAGGCGCTCTAGCCGTTTATTTTTTAGAATATTGGCAACAGCAATTTTTATTGAACCGGGCTAATTTGTGGCTGTTAGTTTTCTGTTTAGTCCTAGGTTTATTTTTCAAGTCTCTGTTGTTACCTCCATTTTTCATAAGTTTATCGGAAATTACACCCATAGCAGTTGCGGTGGGAGTTTTTTGGAAAGGTAGACCTTATTGGAGATAGTTACGGGTTATTTGTTATGGGTTATTAATTATTGGTTCCTAGCGACGACTGACTTCCTCAGAATAAAGGAATAAATTCCTGACGAGAAACCTTGGGGACTAACTGGAACAATAAAGGATAAAATTAACTCAATTTCCTCTAAAATGTTTGCAAACATCGCGATTTTGTAAGGGCGAAGCATCACCGCTGTAAATCTCTGGCGCGAGCTAATAAATTGTTTGCGGTCATGATTCGCCCCTACGAATATATTTGCTAAACCCAGATCCACCCAAATGTTTGGCATTGTCCACTGATTTTGTTGAAATTAATAATGACTGTCAAAACACGCCAACAGACTAACCTATTACTCTTACTATTTCCTGCTACCGCCTGGTTAATAATTTTCTTCATTTTGCCTGTGCTAATTGTACTTTTGTACAGTTTTCTAGAACGCGGCACCTATGGTGGCGTTACTTGGATATTTACTCTTAGCAACTACCAAGGTTTGTTCAGCGGACTTTTTTGGGGGGTAATTGGTCGATCGCTCTGGCTGGCTTTTCTGACAACTGTGGCTTGTCTTTTAGTTGGCTATCCCCTAGCATTCTTGATTGCTACCCGTTCTCCCCGCTGGCGAAATGCCTTACTGTTGCTCGTAATTATTCCATTTTGGACTAACTTTTTAGTCAGAACCTACGCCTGGATTATCTTGCTGCGAAGTGAAGGAGTGATTAACACAGCCTTGCAAAATTTGCATATTATTACCGAACCATTAAATTTGCTATTTACACCTTTCGCTGTGGCGATCGGTCTAATTTATGGTTATTTACCTTTCATGGTTCTGCCATTATATTCTAGCATAGAACGATTTAATTTTTCATTAGTAGAAGCCGCTCAAGATTTGGGGGCTAATGATATTCGCACTTTTTGGCGTGTATTTTTGCCTTTGACTACTCGCGGGATTGTTGCAGGTTCCATTCTGGTTTTTGTCCCCGCCATTGGTGCTTTCGTTACCCCAGATATATTGGGTGGTTCTAAAACAATGATGGTGGGAAATCTGATTCAAAATCAGTTTTTTAAAGCCCGTGACTGGCCTTTTGGTTCGGCCCTTTCTATGCTATTAACAGTAATAGTTTTGATTCCGGTATTGATTTATTTCCGCCTGTCCGATCAAACTGAAAGTTAACAATTAACTGTTAATCCGGCGCTGACCAATGACTAATAACTAATAACCAATGACTAATAACTAATAACCAATGACTAATGACTAAACTAGATTTACGTGTTCGGGCGATCGGTAAAAAGTGGCTTTGGATACAAGCTACACTAGCATTTGCTTTTCTCTACCTGCCAATTCTGATCTTAATTATTTACTCCTTCAATAGCTCCAAATTTAACGCCATTTGGCGGGGTTTTACCCTCGATTGGTATCGCAGCTTATTCAGCGATGTCGGTACTCTCGGCATGGCTAGCAGTAGCAGTGCCGGAATTTGGACAGCACTCAACAACAGTTTACTGATTGCTACTATTTCGACTCTGCTAGCCACAGTTTTGGGTACAGCCATCGCCCTCGCACTGGAACGCTTTCATTTTCCGGGGCGCAAAGCAGTAGAAACTTTACTGTTTTTGCCGATAATTATGCCCGAAATTACCATCGGGATTTCGTTGCTAGTTTTCTTTACCCTAGTATTTCGTATCCTCGAAAATCTAACTGGAATTCGCATCAATCTCGGTTTACCTACAGTAATTATCGGTCATGTTACCTTTAATATTTCATTTGTGACTATTACTGTCAGGGCCCGTTTGGCAGAACTAGATCCGATATTAGAACAAGCAGCTTTTGACTTGGGTGCTAACGAATGGCGGACTTTTTGGCGGATCACCTTACCTCTAATTTGGCCTAGTGTTTTTAGCGGGGCACTGCTAGCTTTTACTTTGTCTCTTGACGATTTCGTGGTGACATTTTTTACTACAGGTGTGGGTTCAATGACGCTACCGCTATTTGTTTATGGCATGATAAAATTTGCTGTAACACCAGCAATTAATGCGCTCTCCACTTTGATGTTGTTGGCTTCCTTCTTGCTGGTTTTGTCCTCATTGAGAGTGAAAAGAAGTTAAAAAAATGCTTTTTGTGTCATAATTAATTTCACTTGCGACTAACAAAACCTATGAAACGCCTGCTGACTTTATTGTTTTTGTTTATGATTAGTGCCTTAGTGCCTTTTGGCTGTAGCAGCCAAGGTGCTAACCAGCAACAAGTGCTCAGCATTTACAACTATGCCTCCTATATCGCCCCAGATGCGATCGCCCAATTCGAGAAAGAGAACAATGTCAAGATTCAATACGATACTTTCGAGAACAGCGACGCACTTTACGCCAAACTCAAACAGGGAAATCCCGGTTATGATGTCATATTTCCCGCAGATTACATGGTAAAAATCATGGCTAAGGAAAATTTACTCGAACCGCTGAATATCAATAATATCCCCAACCATAAAAACCTCGATGATAAATATATTAATCAAACCTTTGACCCTGGTAATAAATATTCTTTACCCTATCAGTGGGGAACTATGGGCATTGGTTACAATCTCAAAGTAACTAAGGGCGAAATTAATAGTTGGGCATCAATGTTCGACTCGAAATATGCGGGAAAAATCGCATGGCAAGATGATGCGAGATACACTTTTGCTGGGCTTTTGATTTATTTAGGATTCGATCCCAACACCACTAATCCTGAAGAAATTAACAAAGCCCGTGATTTGTTGCTAAAAAATAAAAATTTGATTGCTGCTTTTGTCCCCGATACTGGTCAAACTATGTTAGATCAAGGCGAAGTAAATCTGACAATGGAATGGAGTGGCGATATCTTCCAAGTTATGAAAGAGAATCCTAACCTCCGCTATGCTATTCCGAAAGAAGGAACTATTATCTTTTCTGACAATATGGCCATTCCCAAAGGCGCTGTTCGCAAAGAGTTAGCAGAGAAATTTATTAACTTTATTTTGCAGCCAGAAGTAGGGGCTAAAATTTCTAATTTTACTCACTTTGGTTCGCCGAATAAAGTAGCAATAGATAAAGGTTTAATCGACCCGCAAGATTTAAAAAATCCTCAAATATACCCCAAGCCAGAGGTGTTTGCTAAAATGAAATTTTTGGAGGATGTCGGGAAAGCCACTGCATTGTACGATCGAGCTTGGACTGAAGTGAAAGCAGGTGCAGGGAAATAAAATGATGGGATTGCTCTACTAGAGGGAACTTTTAACACAATGCACGCCGTAGAACTCCGGGAAATTTCCAAAGTATTTAAAACTGTTCGCAGCGAAGATTTTTTGGCTGTAGATAACATCAATTTGCAGATTGAAAAAAAAGAGTTTTTTTCAATACTCGGCCCTTCCGGCTGCGGAAAAACTACGACTTTGCGAATGATTGCGGGATTTGAAATGCCGACGACGGGGGAAATTTATATTCACGGTGAAGCGATCCAAAATCAATTGCCATTTCATCGTCCTGTGAATACAGTATTTCAAAACTATGCTTTGTTTCCACACATGACAGTAGCACAAAATGTTGCTTTTGGGTTGGAAATGGAAAATTTATCGAAGCAAATAATTCGCGATCGCCTTGCAGAAGTGTTAAAGTTAGTGCAGTTAAATGATGTAGAAAAACGCTATCCCCGCCAACTTTCAGGGGGACAACAGCAACGAGTAGCATTAGCGAGGGCCTTAGTCAAACAGCCTGGGGTTTTGCTTTTGGATGAACCTCTGGGGGCGCTGGATTTAAAATTGCGAAAAGAGATGCAATTAGAATTGAAAAAAATTCAGCGCAGGTTGGGGATTACGTTTATTTATGTGACTCACGATCAGGAAGAGGCGTTAACGATGTCGGACAGAATTGCGGTGATGGATGGCGGAAAATTGCAACAAGTGGGAACGCCTGTTGAGATTTATGAATATCCAAAAACGCGGTTTGTTGCTGAGTTTATCGGTGAGAGTAATTTCTTGACTGGCCGTGTGGTGTCCAAGGAAAGTGGTACAATTATAGTGTTAGTTGACCAACACTTACCTGTGTTAGTTGCTACCACTGACGATCTGCCGGCGGGAAAGGTTGTCACCTTAGTTTTACGACCTGAAAAAGTTGCTATTTATCCGGGTAATTATGAGGCGGAAAATACTTGGCCGGGAACTGTAACAGAGGTGGTTTATATTGGCACTGACACTCGGTATACGGTGCGGTTAACTACGAAAAGCTCGATCGCGATTCGGAGACAAAATTTACACAGAGATGACTTGCAGCGGTACAAAATGGGCGATCGGGTGCAAGTAGCTGTCTCGCCAGACAGTATTTGTATTTTGTGAATTTTTATAAAAGGTGCGGAGAATTGTTTCTTTGCCCGCTGTCAAGTCGAACAAAAAATTAGGGAGAAAGTTAAAAATGAAAGATACTTTTAATGAATTGAAAGAAATTATACAAATACCTACGGCAACTCCATCTTTTGACAAGCCTCTAATGATTGCTGGCAAAACTTTTCATTCTCGTTTAATGACTGGTACGGGAAAATATCGCAGCATTGCAGAAATGCAGCAAAGTGTCAATGCTAGTAGGTGTGAAATTGTGACTGTGGCTGTGCGGCGCGTGCAAACCAATGCTCCCGGTCATGAAGGATTGGCGGAAGCTCTGGATTGGACTAAAATTTGGATGCTGCCCAATACTGCGGGTTGTCAAACTGCGGATGAGGCGATTAGGGTGGCTCGTTTGGGTAGGGAAATGGCGAAGCTTTTAGGTCAGGAAGATAATAATTTTGTGAAGTTAGAAGTGATTCCTGATGCTAAATATTTGCTGCCCGATCCGATCGGCACTTTGGAAGCAGCAGAAAAATTAGTCAAGGAAGGTTTTGCTGTTTTGCCTTACATCAATGCCGATCCCCTGTTGGCAAAACGCCTAGAAGAAGTTGGTTGTGCGACTGTGATGCCTTTAGGTTCCCCCATCGGTTCGGGACAAGGAATCAACAATGCTGCCAATATTCAAATAATTATTGACACGGTAAAGATTCCTGTGGTGGTGGATGCGGGGATCGGGACACCTAGTGAAGCTGCACAAGCAATGGAAATGGGGGCTGATGCACTGTTAATTAATTCGGCGATCGCCAATGCCCAAAATTCTCCAGCAATGGCAAAAGCAATGGGAATGGCGACGGAAGCAGGGCGTTTAGCGTACTTAGCAGGTAGAATGCCGATCAAAGATTATGCGATCGCTTCTTCTCCCCAAACAGGTACTGTAACCTCAAAATAAATTCTTGAATTTTCGTGGGTAGTTTTTTGGTAAAGTTGTAAACATCAAAAACACTAAGGATTGTGACTAATGCCTTACATCAAGGACGACGATGGACGCTTGAACAACTTTGCTAAAGAGCCAAAGGTGTATGAAGCCGTACCTCCCAACAAAAACCAGCAACGAAACTACATCATCATGGGTATTGCCGCGGCGATGTTAGTTGCAGGTTTGGTGTTTGTGGCTGCTTCTGTCTAGAAACAGGGCTGAGATTCAAAGTAGATTCAAATCGCGATTTTAAATAACTGTTGAGAAAACCATGTTTCTAGACAAATGGAAACATGGTTTTTGTGCTTCAATAACAAGCAGGAAGTCCTAAAAGTCCTGAGCAACGCCACACGAGCTGAAAGACTACATAAGACCAAAAGCATTAGAAACAAAAAAATCAGGACGGGGTTGGGACCTGAATTTTAGGTCAAAAATATACAATAGCTAGTTGAAAATCTACCCTAAACAAGCTCCCAGATTTACCTGTGGGCATAAATCTAAAATCTAAAATCTAAAATCTAAAATCGCCAGACTCTGATGTCTATTCCTTCCCAAAAAGTTTCTAACTCAAACAAGCTGATTTACCAACGCTTGAAACAGGCACTTGAACTGAATTTGCGCCGTCAAATTTTTATCGCCGCCTGCGATGACTTGTGCTTGCGGGACTGTCTAGCAGCCCGCTTAGAGGCAGAATTGACTGCCACAGCCACCGGCGAAATATTTCGATCGCCGATCGCAATTCCGCGATTTGTCAGCTTGCAACTCAACCTGGCCGATCCGAATCCTTGGGGTGCGATCGCCGCATGGTTGACCGAAAATCCACCGCCCCAAAATTCGCGCAGCTACAGCCCCTTGCCAGGATTTCAAATTTTGGGGGCCGAACACCTGACTCGGCACTCAGCGGCCGTCCAGTGGTCTTTCCTGAGCCATTTGAGAGACATCGAAACACACCTGCAAGTGTGGGAGTCCACTCTGTTACTGTGGGTGTCGCGACCTTGGCTGAGTTCGATCGAACAATCAGCCCCCGAATTTTGGCACTGGCGAACCGGAGTATTTGAGTTTGAAGGGGAACCAACACCATCCCCCCGCCATTGGGACTTCGGAGAGCGGCAGGAATTGGGCGAGGAATTTTTAAGTTCCCTATCTCCTGTGACAAATTCCCCCTTAGTAACTCCCAATTCTCCATCCCCAACATCAAACTCTGAGTCTATTGAACTAGCAGATTTAACGCTACCAACACCGGCCCCGGAGTTGACCACTTACAATCGGGCCGCCGAGGCGGAAAATGTGCAGCAGTTGCAAACTCTGCAATACATCGAACTGTTGCAAGAAAATCAATGTTCCTCCGAATCCTTGGCTTTGGCTTATCAAAGTTTGGGGAATTTCTACCGCGATCGCATTCAAGCCGGAGACGCTTCTTGGCAAAACTTAACCATTGCCATTGGTGCGATCGAACAAGTGATTCAATACCTACAAATAGATCGCCACCAACACCAAAATCAACCACCAACTCCCAAATGCGCGCTACTAATTGACGAATTCAAAAACCACTTAATTGAATATATTCAGGAGTCAAATCACCTACTGCCAATTTCCGATTTGTGCAACGACCTCGGCACTCTCTACTGGATGTTATCTCGCCTGCAACCAAGCTATACCGAAACAAATGACACCGAGGAACCCACGACTTTAGATCCAGTATTTTGCTTGCTTCGCAGCATCGGCCTCTACCGACAAGGTTTAAACAAAAAAGATGGGTCTTTGACACTGCAAACCCGTGCTCGATTAAACAAAAATTTGGGCATCGCCTTGGCTGATTTAGCCCGCTATCAAGACAAAACCGAAAACTTGCAGCAAGCAGTTACAGCCTATCAGCAAGCGCTGTTGGATATTGACTCCCGGACGGAACCTCAACAGTATGCAGCAGCTCAAAATAATTTGGCGACAGCATACTGGAGTTTAGCTCAAGATGGTCAGCCGATCGTCTACCTCAAAAGTGCGATCGCCGCTTATTCCCAGGCCCTGACCTGCTACAATCCATCTACAGAACCGCTCAACTATGCAGGAGTGCAAAACAACATTGGTACGGCGTGCTGGAATCTCGCCCAGCATCAACCGGAAGAAATTCTGCTGGTAAGGGCGATCGCGGCCTATCGCGAAGCCTTAAAATACCGCACCAGAGAATTAGTCCCCGCCGCCGCCGCCGCCACTCAAAACAATCTCGGTACAGCTTATTGGCATTTGGCCAACAACTTCCAGCAACAACGGGCCAGGACAGAATCCTTGCAGCAGGCTATTTTAGCCTACGAAACTGCCCTGGATATCGCCTCGCAGCTCGATCGCACCCAACTCACCTTTGACACCTTAGCCGCCCGCAGCAATCTGGGACTAGCCCACTATCAACTAGCTACAGACCCTGATTTCGCTGCCAACAAAGCCGCACAGACACAACACTTAGAAGCAGCGCTGCACCACCAGTTACAAGTTTGCGCCACCTGGGAACAGCATCTTCAGGACAAAGAGTTAACATATGGAGATAAACTAAATCTACAACCCGACGATGCCAACTCCCAAGCTATCGATGGTCGGCAAACAGCTTTGAGCTATATTGTCAAAACGATTAGAGCTTTCTATAGTGAATGTGGGCTGCCCGGCCAAAACTTAGCCTTATCCAAAGTTCCAGGAGATTTGTTGCCGGAAATCCTGCGTAGGTTATAACTATTAAAAGCTGAATTGTTCCCAGATATGTATCCAGTTTTCTATTATTATGGTTAAACATTCTGCCCTAATTATTCAAACAAAATTGTGGTCATGACCCCAGAAAAAATCCTTGTGGTTGATGACGACCCGGCAATCCGAAATTTAATTCACCGTTTTTTAAGTCAGCAAGGTTATCAAGTTGAGTCTGGCGAGGACGGTCACACTGGTATGGAATTATTTAAGCAACTAAATCCTAATTTAGTGATTTTGGATGTAAATTTACCCGATACCACCGGCTACAGTTTGTGTAAACAAATGCAAAAGGAGACGGGCGTTTTTGTCGTCATGCTAACTAGCCGCACCGATGAAAATGACAAGGTGATAGCCTTTGACTGCGGTGCCGACGACTACATTACTAAACCTTTCAGTCTCGTAGAGATTAAAATTCGCGTCGCAGCTCTTTTGAGGAGGTTGCGCCAGCAAAAAAATTCAGAAGAACCTGAAAGCCGTGTCTTCGGAAAGCTGGTTATAGATCCCTTAAGTCGCGAGGTGACTCTGGGTGGTCAAATAGTTGCTTTGACTGCACTGGAATTCGATTTGCTCTACTGTTTGGCCAGCAAACCAGGTCGCGTCTGGAGGCGTGCGGAATTGCTGCAAGAAGTCTGGGACTATGAGTATGTAGGAGCCGATCGCGTAGTCGATGTCCATATCGGTCAAATTCGTCGCAAAATCGAACCCGATAGTAATCAAAATTCCATGATTCAAACTGTGCGGGGCGTGGGCTACAAATTTGTTGAGACAACTAGCTAGAAACTGTCAAGACCCCCGAATTCCTCCGTGGGGTCTGTTTCTTCACCCAAATCTTCAATCCCTTAGCGGGTTTCTTGTAAATATTTACTAACTGCGATCGCCCTTTCCAAACCCAGTCGCACACAATCTCCCAAAGCCACTCCGCCAACGTAATTACTACACAAATACATCCCTGGCAAAGATTTTAAGCCTCGATCGATCTGTTGAAGGCGATCGAGATGCCCCAAATTATACTGAGGAATCGCCTGTTTCCAGAGCTTCACCGCCAACACCTTCGGCTGTGGCACATTCGGTTTGAGCAAAATGCGAGACAAATCTCGATGCACCTCAGCCACAATTTGTTCGGGGTCAAGATTGCCAATACCCGAATCCGTAGCCCCACCGATGTAACTCGTCAGAGTTTGCCAACCCGCCGGTGCCCGCGAGGCAAATAAACTGGAAGTCCAAATCGTTCCCAGAGTGCGAATTCCCTGCCCCCTCGGAATTAAATTTCCAAATCCCACCAATTTACCATTGACATCGGACAGCGGATATGCTAAGACCACACAGGCAACAGTAGGGTAAGTAAAAGCTTGTAAAGTGCTGCTAACTTCCGGTTGCAGAGATTGCAACAAATCCGCAGCCACATAAGCAGGCGTTGTCAGCACCACAGTCCGAGTCTCAACTTGTTGCGGTCCGTCGGGGGTAGAGAATTCCGCAATATAAGTTTTATGTTCAGTACGCTGCAAACCTGTTAGATGCCAATTCAGTTTCAGGCGATCGCCCAAGGAAGCAGCGATCGCCTCTGGCAGAGCCTTCAGCCCCCCTTTAAACGAACCCAGCTCCCCCGGCTTAGTCTGAGGAATATTCGGGTCTGGAGGCATTTTTGGTGGCCGTTTCCTGGCAGAAAGCAGCGCCCCTGCCACCAGCCCACCACCAACATCAGCCATCTTTGTCACCCGACCAAAAGCAGCCGCCGCACTAAGTTGTTGAGGATCGCCTGCATAAACCCCAGACACAAAGGGCTCCACCAATCGCTGCATCACTTCCGTACCCAAATGTCGCCGGAAAAATTGAGAAACAGTTTCCTCCTCACCCTGCTGCGAAAGTGTAGCACCCATTGCCGGAGCCACAAAGCCCAAAGCCCCGAACAGAGCCCGCAGTTTCCCCGGAAAACTCAGCAACCGAGACTGAATCATCGCCCCAGGAGTCATCGGCACAGGTTGCAGCTTATTTTGCCAATATACAAAACGAGGCAATTTGCGATCGGCAAAAATCAACTCCTGCTTCAGCCCCACATCCACAGCCAACTTCATCAATTCCGGCGTCGGCGAAAAACTATTCGGGCCCTCCTCCCACAGAAACCCATGCCCTGTAGAAGTTGTGATATTCCCGCCCACACGTCCCTGACTCTCAGCAACTAAAATCTTCAGGGGAGTTCCAGTCTTTGCTTCCTTGTGCAGTGCGTGGGCCAGACTCAAGCCGGTAATACCAGCACCCACAATCAACGTGTCTACTCGGTTCGTCATTGGTAAATGCTAATTGGTAACTACTAATTGTTGACATACTCCGTTCTTCAACCTCAGAAAATCGTCAACTTACTCAGAGAACCATTTTAGCGTAATCGATGAAGACGCTTAGGGAAGTTTAGATAGTCAGCAGTTTCAACCCTATTTTCTGGTAAGTGCCACGCCAAATCAGAGATGTTAAGCGTGCTATACATTATTGCTGTGCAAGTCTTGAGGCGACTGAAACAGCGTCTCCAGATAAACTCTTGCCGCTTGGCGATAGCTACGAGAAGCCTCCGGGGTGCCACTGTCGGCATTCTGCAACAAAAACAGCGACAAAGAAGCACAGAAAACTCGGTCTAGATCCCATTCAGGATGAGTTTCCAAGTAGGTTTTGAGGGAATCATGCAGCGTTTCGGGAATTTCGGCAAAAATACTGACTGTTGGGTTCATCATTTTTTTTAGTCTCGCTAATAAATTGAAAATAGAACCCACCTTTCGGCCGGATACAGGTGTAGACACTGCCGAAACCAGAGCATTTTTTTTAGGTAGGTCGCATCATTGTGCGCTATGAGGGGGTAGGTTTGTCAATGTGGCGAAATATTACAAAGTCCTTTAGATAAAAAAAAGATTTACGCAATAATCAGGCTTTGAGTACATTTTTTGTTACATATTTTTATATTCTTTAGAAAAACCGAGGGATGGGGGAGCAGGTTAACAAAATCCCCAATACCGCAGCAAGATCCGACAGCGCCGTTGATTTCTGTGGAAAACTTTGTCAAATCTGTGGAAAACCTGCAACTTGCCTGTGGAAACGTTGTGGAATATGGCGGAAAAACTAAGGGAAAAAATAAGAATTACGAAGGGGGATGGATATTGTTGATGCTGGATGGTTGACCAAAAAAAACAGTCCTGCCCACCTGCCCCAGCAGGGTGGTTTCAGGCAAGAATAGAAAAAACTTTGGGGAGTTGGTTGGCCAAAGCCATTTGTGCTTGTGGTGCTGTACCTCGCTAATATTTTTTTACTTCAACGGTTTCATCGCCGTTGATGCCGATTTCTAGGGTTTATCCGGCTAGTTGGTTTGTGTGTGGAATGTTTCGGCTGGGGCGATGTCTAATTGGATTAATAAAATCCTGAAACGTTTAGATGTTACAGTCTACAAATCTCGACGCGAGAGAAGAGAACCTCCTCCAGCCCATCCCCTATCACCTCATAAGGAAGATGACCTTGCACCGCAAACTCTGAAAAAGTGAGGTTGTGGTAGTACACCGATTGGTTATTTTTTCTCCAGCCTACCTTGTGGCCAAACTTTTGGCAAACTTCCCTATCGTATTCACTGGTTCCCCCCAGACTTTGATAGATGTGCTTCTGCACAGAAAAGCCAAAGCGCCCATTACTGTATTTTACCCAAAGTTGGTCAATGGTTCGCAAGTCCTGGCAGGGGAATTTTTCAATACTTTCTCTATTCAGCCATCCTCTTTTTTCCCTACCCCCCACCTTCAACATCACTCTCACCGTTTCCTCATCGGCTTCTTTCCACTTTTTAGCTGCCAATAAATTCCGCAAGTTTATATAATCCATTGATGTTTTCGCGTTGCAGGTTTGCTGCTGCTTGTAGTTCGATTAGTTTTTTTTCGGCTTTGGTTTCATCACTGGCTTTTTGGGAGATGTCTAATATCTTAAACAAAAAAAAATCCCCCAGATGGAGGATTTGATTCAACACTATTAAATAGCCTTAGTTTCCGGCATCAAACACTTATCAGAATCGCAGCCGGCTGGCCCGGAATCCATCATTTCACCCAAGTCATAGCGACTGAGTGCCACTTCAAACACATCTATTTGACGACGAACTAAAACGTCTTTCAACATCGTCTCGTAAGTTTCCTTTTTAATCGGTTCAAAGGGCAAACGTGGGAAAGTTTCTAGGGCATCAAAGCGAGACAACAGTGCGGCGGAAATGTAGCCTTCGTCATCGCGAATGGCTTCATAAATCCGCGTTCCCAAACTTTCAATTTCATTTTCCCGCAACTCTATCGTGGCGCTGGTGTTGTGTCTCACGTAGAACTTTTGGACTTGCATATAAAAGTCCATTTGTGCTGCGGCTGAGAATTTGTTGATGTCAATTTCATCCGCACCGGGCAAATCTGCCCAACTGACAGCAACTGGTATTTCTACTAGCCATTCTGTACAGCGTTCGTCGAAGGGGTTGTTTAGCAAATTGCCGTTTTCATCTTTGTCAGATTGGGAGGGAATTACGTTGTATCCGTAGTCGATGCAGGCGAGGGCTACAGGGTCGTTTTTGCCGAAAGTGATGCGGCGAATGAAACGTTGGGCTTTGGGGGGATGCCAGCCTGGGGAAGCACCTGTCAGCAGCGATTTTGTACCTGATGGTTGGACGGTGGTGCAGCGATTTGGTCGTTTTAATGAATGGCGATCGCAATAATCCCATACTACCTCATTCACAATCTCCCGCCAACCAGTCAAATACTCTTCTTCCCGCTGTTTAAACGCAATTCCTTGGTCGGTTTCCGGGCGGCCTTCCACCCACCAGCGCAACCACTCAACGCCAAAAGCATGAACGAAGAAGTCGAATAATCCGGTGAAAGATACGCCGACAATCGGGTCTAATTCGCGGCTGTATTGATAGCGAGGTTCGCTAAATTTGTGATTGAGAAGTACGGCGACAGATAAACCTGCGGCCCTGAAAGCTTCTTCTTGTTCTTTGAAGTTGTAAGGGTCGATTTGATTGAGGTGAACCTCAGAAAGATTACAGTTTCCAGTTAGGGTATTGCCGAAAACTCCCTTATGAAACTCTGGTTCGTTGAAACAGTAAGTATCATGCAATCCTGGTAATTCTTCGACACTTCTGACAACTTGCCATTTACCTTTACCTTTAGCCTTTGTCCCTTTACTCACATCCAACCGTTGACAAGGAATTTCACCACAGTCAGTAATTTGCAAGTAATACAAATCCCGACTTCGGACGCCGTAATTAGTAACTGCTGCTTGATGAGCACAAAGATTTAGCGATGAGCCAATACCACATTTGGTCAAAAGTAGCTGAACTCTAAAAGCGCGATCGCGATCGGAAAGATAAATTCTGATACCATTACTATGGGTATTCGATCCGTCCGTATCGGCTAATCCAGCAATAAAATGTAAAATTGCTTGCCGATTCCAACTCGCAATTACATTTAGTGCTTCCGGGTTAACTTTCAAACTTTTCAGAAATTCTCCAGAAAAGCTCAAGTTAGTTACATCTGTAAAAACAGGTAAATAGTCATAGTTTCTTTCAGGCGACTTATTTCCTGCTACTGACAATGCCATTTTGCCTTCGTAAAGTCGAACTTTTGCATGATCATTTTGGTCTGTAGTTCCATCTCCTACAGCCACACCCAAAGTGTAAGCATAACTCGAATCGATATTCATGCCATCTTCATACTGAATTGTAAAAGGTTCAGTATGAATGCTATATCGACTTGTATCCATCAAGTCTTTGGTTTGGACTTCCTGGTAAACTTTACCAAAGCGATCCTTGACAAAGAAACGATGATATTCTGTGGCATCCAGATAAGTACCATCAGCAAACTTTACACGATAAAGTTTGCGTCGCCCGCCATTCGTATCGCTCGCTGTCTGAAATGGTGTGACTGAGCTCCACCTTTGACCATTCCAAATCTCGATTTCAGTTCCAACAACGTCCTTTATTTTATGCAGTCCATCTTTCGTAATTAGCAAAGTGTCACCACTGACACAGTGAAAATTAGAGCCGATGATTTCACCACAGTTGTGCGCCACAATACCATTGGCATCGAACTGAGATGGACCGGGTACAGTGCAATCGTAAACGGATTCGATCCCACTGAGAGAAAGTGACTGAACTGTTACAACAAAACGTTCGCGGTTTAACTTACGCTTGTATCCATTTAATAAATTGCCCAGCTTTTTCTGTTTGTCAGGCTGACGGAAACCAACGATATCTCGGTAGTAAATCAGATTGTCGTTAGCGATGACTAATTCGTGCTGCGCTTGGCACCAGTAGGGAGCCATATTACGATCGGTATCGGGCATCAAACGATAACCTGCTGTCCGACGATTTTGATAAACAGTCGAAACAATTCCTAAGCGCAGCAGCATTCGCTGAACAGCTTGGAGTAATTCGAGATTACTTTGGGCTAAACGTATACTAATGCCTTTATTTTGCATTCCTTGGACACTGCCATCAGCATCAAACAACCCTTGTAAGAACCCACGATAAAGCTCGTAGCTTGCTTCTTCAACTTCCTGGGTAACTACTTTTTTACCGCGATGAATGTTGAACTGTGCCGCTAGTTTGGCAAGCCCAGTGGAAGCGACTTGATGCAAATTGTGTTGGCGATGATAGTGGCCTCCTAAATTCGCACCGCAAGTTACATTTTTATGGAGGGTTGTGACTGCATACTCAGCCATCTCTCTTTGAGAGTCACCCCAAAATCGTAATATGGCCTGGTCGTTCCATTTGGTTTCTGCTAAAGACCCGTCACCGACGAGACTGCCTAGTAGCCACCCTTCTTCAAATGTTCCCGCACCATCCCAAGGCTGAATTCCTCGGTGATTGTGCAAGCAAATACGATCGCCTGGTTTCAAATCCTCAGCCGCTATCCATTCGGTGTATTGACGCTTTTGGGTTTGAGCGCTTACCCGTAAAACTTGATGGTTTCCGGTCAGACGTAGCGAGACACCTTCTTTTGTGGATAAGGTGAAAACAGTGCGATCGCCTGTATAGAAAAAGCCATCAGCCGTTGTGCTAAAGAGTTCGCCGTTGACATAAGTCCCATGTTGCTTCCCGATTAAGTCTTTAACCTGGCGTGGACCAAATTCCGTATGAACCCAAGTATCAGCAGTCACACACGGGTTTAAACCCAAACGAACTGACCGATGCTCTAATTCTTCCGCAGTCATCTCAGGATAGCGTTCCTGCAACCACTGCTTAGCTTTTCCTTCGTCGTAGGCTTTCAAGAACTCAATTTTAAGACTTGGTGTTGAAAGTAGATCGACGTTAGCTCTAGCTACAGCTTCACCAGCCCATTGAATTGCACCTTCACCAGAATAATACTGTTTGCGAACAGCATCAATACATTCTTCTAATGTCGGTTTGGCATGGAAAACACGGGTATGGTTTGCCATGCGAAGGGCATCGCGTTCTGGATCAATTTTCCAGTTGCCATTTTCATCTTGTTGCCACAGGTTATTTTTAGCATTGGCTCCCAGTTCGTCATCAAAAGAAAACTGACGAATTCCCGCGCTGCGCCTAATATTTCCAGCAACAATTGTGACAGCAGCTTCATCAATCAATACGCAGCATTCTACTGAATTTAACTGCCGCCCTAAAGCTTTATTCAAAATAGCCGAGCAACGTTGATAAAGGTCAGGCAGTTTCACCGGATTTGCGACTCCGCCAAAACCTTTTAAAGGCTCTCCCGCCGGGCGAACGTCGCTCAAATCTATGTAAACTTGAACTTCGCCTGCAAATCTTTCATCTGTGGATAATTCCAGCAAAGTTTGATAGGAGTTTACCCAACCTTGGCGGGAGTCTCCGACATAAATTGTTGCGGTTTTTTCGTCTATTTTTACTTCGGTTGCTTGGCGGCGCGACTGGGTGGGTGTAGAGCCGATTTCGCCTTGCATTGTCACGGTTAAGCGGTTGCTAATCGGTGGTAATTGGTTGATATATTTGGGTTCCAAAACTGCACCGGTGCCGCAGCCCATCATCGCCAAATCCATCAATAAGCCAAAGGCCCGCCAGTCAAGAATATTGGTTGAGGAACAGTTATATGCGCCGGAAAAATTCTCTGGTTGCTCGATCCATTTGCTACCACCCACCCACAGCCAGCGCCCGGAAGCAAGGGTTTTGAGCTCCTTTTGCATCCGGTGTAGGAGTTGTGTTTCTTCGGGGGTGAGGTTTCCGAGCTTTTGGAGGCCCTTGACGGTACGATCGCACACATCAGCCCAAGTTTCCCTTCCCGTGTCGGTACGGCGGCTGTAAGTCCTGAAAAATACTGGATTGGCTGCGGGTGCTGTTTCGGGAAAATCGGAGAGGTGGCGTTTCTCGCGGGCACTCGATCGCTCTAATTCTTGAACCATAGGTTGTGTACTGACGTGTCGGAATATATCAACAGACTATGAATATACAACAGGATTCAGATTTAGGGTTAAAGCTTGACAAATTTCATATTTTGCACTATATATGGTGGACGCTTCCATACCAGCAAACTGGGGCGATCGACTAAAAACTTCAGCAAAAAACCCGGTTTTTAGCAAAAACCGGGTTAACCATAAATCTGGTGCATTGTCAAGTGTTTGTCAATAAAAACTCAACATTTGGCAGTAGGGGGTCTTGAACAATTCCTACACCTTGAAATCCCCAACGTTCCAGCAGTTGTTTGATATCTTGACCAGAAATGGACTCGACCCCGAAGCGATTGGCAACGTCTGCTGCATGATTGTTCAGGTAGCTCAAAGCGTCATAGTCTTCGCGGAAAATCAGCAGAAAACTCGCGACTGTATCAGGGTTGGGACAAGCGCTGAGATATTTGCCATCAGCACGGGAACGCAACAGGTAAAAAATTTGAGATAACATCTTATCTTTATTTGCGAAAATAATAGATTAACTCAAATTGGGAATGGGGAATGGGGAATGGGGAATGGGGAATGGGGAATGGGGAATGGGGAATTGGGAATTGGGAATTGGGAATTGGGAATTGGGAATTGGGAATTGGGAATTGGGAATTGGGCCCAAAAGCGAAGCTGAGGGATTGGGCATTCTCTTCCTTCTTCCTGAATTTCCCCCTTTGGGGGGGGCTGGGGGGGTGACTTCTTCCTTCTTCCCCAATTTAAATCAAAGTTAGCGCCAAACCTTTGACTGGGCGGCCGTCGCCAATTTGACCGATAATGGAAGCTTGACCACTTGTCAAATTGATATTGTACAAGCTGGAAACTCCGCCAACATCGATCGCAGCCACAACTTTCTCATTACCGCCGACACTCCTAATATCAAAGCCGAGGACAGTAGAAGCGTTAATTCCCAAAGATCCGATCGTATTTAAGACTCCATTATTCGGCGGATCTTGCCTCACCAAAACATCCAAATTGCTGTCAATTACAAACAGCGTTGTCGAAGTTGTACCTGCAAAGTTGTTCGTGTACGCAGCCCCCACACCTGCTGGAGAATTGCCAAAATTGCGATCGCCCGCCCGGTAAGCCAAATTCCCGTCGAGTTGAATTCCCCCCGTCAGGGTGTCAGCATCGACAATTGCGCCTGTATCCGGGTTGAGGCGGGCGTTTTGTCCTGCTTGATTGACTAACCGAAGGCGATCGACTGTGGGATTGAAATCGAAACCCGCAGCCCCCGGAGTCAGCCCGACAGCAAACTGTCCTGTACCGACTTGACTTGCAACCCCAGTTACCGGGTCGATCGCGTACAATCGATTGCTAGAACCTAAACCGTAAAGCAAACCGTTAGCAGGGCGAAAATCTATTCCCACCAAACTTTCTCCACTCTGCAAACCAGTGATGGCGACATCGCTGAGTAAAGTACGGGGTGCAGCCTCGTTAAAACCGACAATTCTGTCTCCACCATTGGTGGTAGTTAAGGCATAAGCTGTAGGCAAAGGCAAAGCCAAAGCGTTAATCTGTCTCCCGTCGGCAATTTGACTGACAAAGGAAGCTTGACCGGTACTTAAATTGATGTTGTACAAGCCAGAAACGCCGCCAACTTCTAGCGCCGCCACAGCGACATCCCGGCCGCCAAAACTTCTGATATCAAAGCCCAGAATGCTACTTGCATCAACTCCCAAAGATCCGATCGTATTTAAGACTCCATTATTGGGCGGATCTTGTCTTACCAAGACGTCTAAATTGCTGTCAATTACAAACAGCGTTGTCGAAGTTGCGCCCGCAAAATTGTTAGTATATCCAGCCGCCGCCGCCCCTGGAGTTGACCCAAAATTGCGATCGCCCGCCCGGTAAGCCAAATTCCCGTCGAGTTGAATTCCGCCCGCCAGCGTGTCAGCATCGACAATTGCGCCTGTATCGGGGTTGAGGCGGGCGTTTTGACCGGCTTGATTGACCAACCGAATGCGATCGACTGTGGGATTGAAATCCAAACTCGCAGCCCCAGCAGTCACCCCAACAGCAAATTGTCCTGTACCAACTTGAGTTGCTTCTCCGGTTTTGGGATTAACAGTATACAAGCGATTGCTGCTACCTAAACCGTAAAGTACGCCGTTAGCCGGTCGATAATCAATCGATAGCAAATTTTCTCCCTGCTGCAATCCACTCACAGGTACATCTGTGATGACACTTTGGGGGTTGACAAGGCTAAAACCGACAATGCGATTAGCGGGAGTTAAAGCATAAGCTGTTGTCAGTCCTACGGGCAAGGGAGCGGGAACAATGGTACTAATATTAGTAGTGAAGTCGGTTTGGTCGATCGCGTTTCGACTCACACCTTTGAGGGTTGCCAGAAATTCTCCAGTTACCCGGTCTTGAATAACAGTATCGTTTCCAGCTTCGATAATATTCAAGTCGCCAAAACTGAGTCCTCCCGCCAAACCGATTAAATCTGTACCGTTGGCAAAATCTGCGATCGCGTCAGCATTTCCCAAACTCACACCACCGCTGGTACGGAAAGGGTCAGCATTAGCATAGCGACTCAAAACAAAGACATCAGCCCCATCTTGGCCTACCAAAACATCAGTATCTCGATCGCCAGACAACAAATCATTGCCAGAGTTACCAGAGATAGAATCGCTACCTTTTCCACCAAATAAAAAGTCGCTATCTTCGCCACCGTTAACAGTGTCGTTACCTAAATCTCCAAATATCGAATCTCTGCCGGAATTTCCGTCTAGTGAATCGCCCTCTTTCCCACCAAAAATGCTGTCATTACCAGAATTGCCAGCGATCGCATCACTGCCCATCAAACCAAAAATCAAATCTTCTTCTGGAGTTCCTGCGAGTGTCTCGGCTTGTGCAGTGCCTCTAATTTCTGCCATGATTCAATCCCCCTATAAGTTTGACATTTCCGCCACCTTTGGGCAACGGGATTATCACTACATATAGTAATACGCTAGCTCTCTAATTTTGGATCTTTCTATGGACTATAAAATCTGGATGCAGCAGGCACTGAAGTGGGTATTGCTAATGAGCTCGTTGAATTGGGAGTACCGAACCAAGATATCGTACTCGGTGTTGCCCCGCCGATGATGCGAAAATTGACTGAATTTGCGATCGGATCAGTTTTCTGGTTTTTTCTATTAGATTGTCGCATTAATGCAATGATGTAGATGCAGATCAACGGTAAACCAGCAGTCCGGCAAGGATTGAAACCCCTGCCTCAAAGCGAAAGTCCTCGCTATGAGGACTAAAGAATTAATTAGTCCTCATAGCGAGGACTTTCGCTATTAGACAGGGAATTGATTCCCTGTCGGACTTGGTGGAGTGACAGCCTTTGCGACAATCAATTTTCCACAGCCCCTAAAGCTTTGAGCGTGGCTTTTTCAACTTCCGTTAAACCCGTAACACCTGTGATATTCATCCCCTCATAAGGTCGATAGCTTTTCAGTATTTTGAGGCACTCACCAGTCTCAAAATCCCAAAGTATAATTGTGCCATCACGACAGCAAGCAGCAATAATTTTTCCATTTGAACTGAAAGCAATAGAGTTAATTCTACTGGTATGACCTGGCAAAATTTTTAGACATTCACCTGTACTGATATCCCATAATCTTACCGTTCCATCGACACTTCCACTCACAACTATTTCACTAGAAGAACTAAAGGCAACTGAACGTATCCAATCAGTATGCCCCTGCAAAATTTGGAGGCATTCACCGCTGCGGACATCCCATAGTCTTATGGTGCGATCGACACTGCCACTAGCAAGTATTTCACCGTTATAGCTAAAGGCGATCGCGCGCGCCCAACCCGTATGCCCCTGTAAGATGTGGAGGCATTCACCAGTATGGATATCGCACAGCCTCACCGTTCCGTCAAAACCTGCACTGGCAAAGATTTCGCCCAAAGGACTGAAAGCAGCCGAGTTTACAGAATTGTTATGCCCGTCCAACGTTTTGAGGCATTCGCCAGTACCGATATCCCACAACCTCACCGTTTGGTCATAACCTGCACTAGCAAGTATTTCACCCGAAGGACTGAAGGCGATCGATCGCGTTTCATTGCCAAATTCTGGCAAAGTATGAAGGCATTCACCACTGCGAATATCCCACAGTTTCAGTGTTTGGTCGTAACTAGCGCTGGCAAGTATTTCACCCGAAGGATTGAAGGCAACTAAGTTTACCCGATCGAGGTGTCCGCGCAAGATTTGGGGGCATTCATCACTGCTGACATCCCACAGCTTGACTGTTTGCGCGTCATCGCCGCTGGCAAGCATTTCACCGTTGGGACTAAAGGCGATCGACCTTACTTGATTGCTATGCCCTTGCAGCGTATTCAAGCATTCACCGCTGTTGATATCCCACAGCTTCAGCGTTTTATCGTAACTGCCGCTAACAAGTATTTCACCGCCAGGATGGAAGGCGATTGACCCTATTCGATCGTTATGCCCTTGCAAAGTATTCAAGCATTCACCGCTGTTGATATCCCACAGTTTTGCTGTGCGATCGTGACTGCCACTTGCAAGTATTTCGCCCGAAGGGCTAAAGGCGATCGACCGTATTTGATCGAAATGTCCCTCCAAAGTTTTGAGACATTCACCGCTGCTGACATTCCACAGCTTCACTGTTTTGTCGCTGCTGCCACTAGCAAGTATTTCACCACCGGAATTGAAAGCCACTGAAAACACGCTTTTAGTATGACCTTGCAAAGTTTTGAGACATTCACCAGTACCGATATTCCACAGCCTCACTGTTTTGTCGCCGCTTCCACTGGCAAGCATCTCACCAGCAGGATGGAAAGCCACTGAAAACACGACTTTAGTATGACCCTGCAAAATTTTGCAGCATTCACCCGTGTGAATATTCCATAACCTGATCGTGCAATCGAAACTCCCGCTAGCGAGTATATTTCCATCAGGATAGAAGGTGACTGACATTACTGATCCGGTATGTCCCTGCAAAACTTTTAAACATTCACCAGTCTTGACATCCCATAACTTGATTGTATTTTCATAACTCCCGCTAGCCAGTATCTCACCGTCAGGACTGAAGGCGACTGACTCCACTACGTTGGTATGTCCTTTACAGGTCAATATTTCTCTACCGCTGCTAGCTTCCCACAAGCGAACTACGCCATCACTATCACCTGTAGCTAACAGTTTGCCATCAGGACTAAATGTTACTGACCGAACACTAGCGAAGATTTTAGTAAAAACAGAATCAGCTAAATTCGCTTCAGCAAAATTGACGCGGCGCAGACTAGCATTTGTAAAATCAGCACCTAAAATAACTGCACGAGAAAGGTCTTTTGCTTCTAACGCAGTGCGATCTATTTTCACCAACAGCGTCGCCGCATTGCCTCCCACATAACCTACCTCACTTTCTGTTTTTCCTCGCGTTGCTTCCACAATTTCCAGTAGGGGCAATCCCCCCGTGGTTGCCCTCACATCTGGACCGGGCGGGCACGGGGGCACCGCCCCTACATTTTGGCCGGGCGGGCACGGGGGCACCGCCCCTACCATTGGTAACAACAAATCCATCACTGCTTTTGTCAGAGGCGAGTGTCCGAAACTCGGAAGAAGTTGCTCTAAATCTTCAGCAACAAATCCCTTCAAAGCTGCGATAAGTTCACCTTTATTTCTCTTCTGCGCCTGAAGCCGACAATAATTAGACCAAGTGTATTCTTGAGGCGCTGCATTAGGATCTAAACAAGACTGTTCCGGCGCAACTAATTCGGTAAAATCTGCCGCTAAAACTCCCAATTCCGCGGCAAATTTATAAGCGACAAAAAACTCTAATAGCGAACGGTGCGCCGGAGTATAATCGCCATCGGCATTGCGGATTAGCATGGTTTGACCCATCATGTCATAATGCCAGTGGTCTAAGTCTTTTTCCTCTTGGACGATGGAACCAAACAGGCCGCGAATGCGATCGGGAAAACCGCGATAATTCAGGCTCATTTGGTTGGTAGACAGCATTTCCCAAGACAGTTCGCACAAGAAATAAAGCTTATCTGCCAAAGAAGTAAAAGTGCGTTCAGCTTTGATATCTCTTTCTATCTTCCGTCGCACCGCATACAGATAAATCCGCGACATATCCACTGGTTTTCCAGCTTCAATATCGGGCAATGCTTCCAAAATTAACTCGGTCATCACCGGGCGGCGCGCTAAATCTAATAATTGCGGGTTTCCCATCACTTTTTCGACAGTAGCTGCTTCTGTTTGAAATGACAGCGCTTGCCCAATTTGTTCGTCGTTAAATTTCTGTAATTCTAATACTTCAAATTGTGGAGTTTCGCCTGTTAAAATGGTTGTTGATGCTTGGAGTT
This sequence comes from Microcoleus sp. EPA2, assembly GCA_020882975.1. Classification (GTDB taxonomy): domain Bacteria; phylum Cyanobacteriota; class Cyanobacteriia; order Cyanobacteriales; family Microcoleaceae; genus Microcoleus. The sequence goes on from JAHRFD010000012.1 coordinate 69,742, forward strand.
CGGCATTGAACAATGCCCGTCCTTCCTTGCCTTCAGGAAAGTGTTCGGTACGGCAAGTGAGGATGACTTTTGCGCCGGGAACCACGGCTTTTGCTAGTTCCCAGAAGTTGTTGATGGTTTCCTGCCGATCGCACTTAGCGGCCATTTCATCAAAACCATCGAAAATCAACAGAAACTTACCCATCCGATTCAGTTGTTCAAACGCCGAATAACCCGCCAAAGGTATCTCGTGTTTCCGAAAGAAAAACTCCGAAAATAGCGACTCCACACTTACGGCTTTAGCGTAATCTCGCAGCGGAATTACTAACGGCAAACGCGGGCGTTCCAAGCCGCCTTTTTGAGCTTTTTTGTAGCGTTGCAGCGCCATCCAAGCATAGTGCATCGCAAACCAAGTTTTTCCCGTCCCAAATTCTCCTAAAACTGAAATATGTTCTTTTACGGGGTCATCTAACCACAGGTCAATATAACCTTCAATCCAGCCATCTCCCTCGCCATAATGACTCACTCCTATTTTGCGGTGAGTATCGGGGTCAATTTCTTCTTTTGTACAAGCTAGCGGCACGTATTTTGTATTAATTTTCCGGCTGGTAATTTCAGTTTCTAGCCAATCCAGATAAGCGGTAAAATCGGCATCTTGGTCGAGCAATTCATCGAAAGTATAGCAAGCTAGATCGCGATTTTCATCTTTTTTTACTTCATCCCGCGCGGCGCGACTGATGCGGCGGGCGGTAACTAACCAGCCTTCATCGGTGCGCTGTTTATTCACCGATTCGCGCAAGGCCAAGATGTCCTTGACTCCAGCTTCTCCGGCAATTCCGCGCACTAAAATGCGATCGTACTTTTTGCGTCTCACCGGAACATCGATAATCCATTCAAAATAGTTATCTTCGCAGATTTGATAGGTTTCAAACTGATAATTTAATGTTTCAAACCAACCGCGAACTTGTTGTGATAAAATAAAAGCCTGAGACTTTTGAATATTAGTGGATGCTGCTGCGGGAAGTGCGGGAATATCTTCGTCTTCCAAGCGCGCAAACTCGGTGCGAATTCCTTCCAGAGTGGGAAGACGTTCGATGCGATCCATTACCAGAGATAGGCGTTTTTGCAAAGAAGCGATCGCATTTCCCACCATCACGTCGTTGATCGATCGCGTCCGCTTTGCGACTTCCATAAACACGGCCGCAAAAGCCATGAATTCTCGTCTGGGGTCAATCCCTAAATTTCGGAGTTCCCGGCCCAAAGCAGACTCATTCAGATAGTCGTCGCCTGCTTGAATTAAAATCCCTGGGCTATCAGACTCGAAGGCTTTGCGAAATGCTGATTCAATCTCTTTTTGGCGAAACAGTTCTAAAATCTGCTTAGGTTTGCCAGCACCGTACTCTACTAAAGTATAAACATAAACTCCGCTAAAATCTGCGGGCGGAGCATCGGGGTCGAGGTTAAATCTCTTTAAGATTTTGATAACTCTTTCGTTGCGCTGAAGCTTGTCTTGTAGGGTGCCGAAGGGAATGGCCGTCAGGAGACTGATAACTAAGTCGAGACTAATTGGGATCATTTAGGCTTTCCTGTTTTTCCGTGGGAGTAACGCTCAAATCTAGAATCGGTAGGCTGTGTCCCTGAAATGCGCGGAGGGCGATCGCCCACAGCTCTATTTTTATGTTAACGCATAAGCCAACTACAGACTGCTCAATATTTGCCGTTCATCTCTCTCTTCTCTTTCTCTGTGTTCTCTGCGCTCTCTGTGGTTAAATAATTCCGATCCAACTGCACTTTCGGCCGATCGGGAATATTACCAAATACCTTAACATTTTTCACAACATTTAACAACCATAAAATAGAGAAAAAACCGACATATACAGTAGTAAAATAATCTCTAATATTAGTTGTGAACTCCTGGTATCAAAAGCTAAAATATAGATAACTTACAAATAAGAATTGCTATCTATGAAAATACAATCTTCCGTCTTAGTCCACCTAGGATTTGGCAAATATGTGCGATCGGACCGAGTAACAGCAGTCATCCCAATCGAAGAAGAACGGGGCCCCGGACGACGGACTTTCGTGCATATAGACGGCGAACCAGACCCCATCGTTGCTTCCCGCGCCGAAGACACAATTGTCCGCGATTTAGTGCAGGAACCCCGCGAAATTACTCAAGCCCGTCAACAACAGGAAATCCTCCAAGATTTGCTGGCTGATTTGAGCAATGTCAACGTCACCGTGCGTCGCATTAGTCGCGATGAAGGTGGACTAGACCTCGAACGTTTAGAACGTCGGATTCGCCAAATCTTAGAAGCTTAAAAACAAAAGACCGCCCCTGCGGTATTCCTCCCAAAGCCACCTAATTTATCTTTTCTCCTCACTTAGTCCGCCCAGGCGGACTTTGTTTTTATAGGCGCGAATTATCTTCAACGGACTGGATTTGTGTAGTTACAAAGTCTCCTTCAAAACAACTTTGATATCCGACAAACCCGTAAGTTTTTCCGTCACTGGTTCCTCTTCAATGCGGGGTACAAACACAGTTAACCCCCCCGGTACACACTCAATCGACAGCGGTGTCATGCCGATAATTTCCCCATCTAAAACAACTTTTTGAGGTGGATCGGTAGTAATTTTGATTTTTTTGGCTCGCATATAACCGATGTCATCCCGATCGCTCGCATTCCCAGTCAAAGCAGTTTGCAATAGGTGATAAGAAGCTGCGATCGCCCCAGCTTTATTCACAGGTGCCACCAGAGTCACATCCAGCAAACCATCATCAAAAATAATCCCCGCGGGCCCTTGAGCTAAAATAGAAGTAGGCGGCGCGGCATTCGCCACCGTAACAGCCACAGCAGTAACACTAACGATCTTATCTTCAGTTTCGATTTCCGCTTCAAACCTTTCTAAGTTATTTAACTGTTTAATCCCCGACAAAACATAAGCCAACATTCCCCAGCGATTTTTCATTTCGCGATCGGCTAATTCCACAGTTTCCGCCTCAAAACCAACTCCCGCCAACAAAACCATCGGCAGTTCACCGTTACAAATACCCGCATCCACCACCCGCGTTAAGCCTCCCAAAATCGTTTCGCAGGCCGTTTGAATTGTATTCGGCAGATCTAAAGCATTTGCAAAAGCATTCGCAGTCCCCCGCGAAATAATGCCCAAAGGAATATTTGTGCCAACAATCGCACCGGCAACCGCCGACAAAGTACCATCACCACCGGAAGCAATAATGGACTCAACGCCTCTAGAAACCGCTTCTAGGGCAATTTCGGCCGCATCTAATTCAGGTGTGGTCAGCCGAATATCCAAGTCGATCTCAGATTCCAAAAGTTGCTGAATTAAAGCTAAATCTTGGTCGGGATCGCTTTGACCGGCCGCGGGATTAAAAATTAGGCAAGCAGAACGTTTCATAAATAATTCCTAACAGGTAAGTAGAAGGAAGAAGTCACCCCCCAGCCCTGGGCTGTTGCATTCTCCGAAAAATAGGGATGAGGTAGGGGTAGTGCCCCAGGGCTGTTTCATTCTCACCAAAAAAAGGGTTTTGTAGGGGTAGCGCCAAGAGTGCCTACCCAGGGCGGTTTCATTCTCCAAAAAACGAGGGCTTTGTAGGGGTAGTGGATGGTGCGTGCCCATTGGTGTCAACTTAAGCTCAAATCCAGTCAGAGATTGCTGTTTGACTATTAAATCCAGAGCCCCCCTAGCCCCCCGATCGAAGGGGGGAACAAGATTCCGATCAAAGTCCCCCTTCGATCGGGGGATGCGAGGGGGATCTAGACTTGGCGTAAAAGCGAGAGATACCAAAGCTTTCAGGCTTAAGTTGACACTAATGGTGCGTGCCTACCCCCTCCACCGACCATTTTCCGTCATTTCAGAGATTGGGGCAACCACGGGGGGATTGCCCCTACAAGAGAATGAAACAGCCCTGGGGCACGGCCCCTACAGAGAATGAAACCGCCCTGCCCCAGCCCCCCCCCAAGGGGGGAAATTCAGGAAGTAAAGAGGAAGGAAGAAGCAAGAAGTCACCCCACTGTGCCTACTCCCCTGAAGCAGCAGCTATTTCTCAAATTTTAACTAAGACTTGACAAAAGTCCACTCCAACACTTTTTTGGGGGCTTTATGCAAGGCTTCTTTAATTTCCTCGTTGCTGTCAAACTTGGCTTGATTCAAATAGGATGCTTCCACATTCACAGTAAACTTTTCTTCGGCAAAGGGCCAAGGAGTTACTGTCAGCAGTTCGTTGCTATGTTGCACAATGTCATAGCGTTTGCCGTCAGGACCGACGCTAATTTCTAAAGCTCGTTCTCCCGCGGGTAACTCCCGGCAGCACAAAATTAAAGATAGCCGATCGCACCACTGGAAAAAAGCATAAGCAGACTCAGCATCCTCTTTCCTAATCTTCAACTCCTTGCGCCATTTTTGTTGATTTTCCAGTTGTTCATCCAAGAAGTCATCAAGTTCCTTCAACTCTCCCCGCTTTCCTTCAATCAGATAGCTCATGTGCATAGAAATCAGCATGGCTACCCACCTACCACGATATAGCGCATTCTGCGTCATGGCTTTGAGTTTCGGCACACAAATTTCGGTTTGTAGCGTAAAATCCAAGGGCGCGCCCGCCTCAGTTAGGATGTTTTCTTCCCACTCTTTTTCTAAATCATCGTGATGGGAAATAGCTGCTATGGTTTCGTACAAGCGAAGGGGAGACTCAGAGCGCTTCCACTGTCCGCCAAGTTGCGCAGCCAGCAAAGCATGGGCGCGGTGATAAATAATTTCCCAACCAGTGGCGGTTAAGTTAGCAATCATGACAATTTTCTCGTTGGTAAGGTTGATTTTTTGTTGAAGTAAGTAGAAGGAAGAAGTCACCCCCCCCAAGGGGGGAAATTCAGGAAGAAGATCGATGTGAAGAATAGCAAGCCAGTAAGCTTTTGAGCGATTTGGATCTTGCATTTAATTAGGTGGACTTACTTAATCGATCGCACTTCGATGAGACATCTGGCACAATTCTGATGGGGTAGGCATCAGCCTCCCCTAGACAGCCTATTTACCAGAGTCAGCTTGATTGTTGAGCACCAACTGTGTTAGCGATGCCCAAGGCCCAGATGAAAAAGCACCCAGAGATGGATGGATGCTAAATCACAAAAGGTTCGATCGCACTATCCTGCCACTTCCCGCTAAATCGTTCCGCCACCAAAGGTCGGACTCGGAACTTGGGGGGGCACCCATCCAAAACATCAATCCGCAAACACGAATAAGGACGGCGTTTCTGGGAACCTTGACCGCTGCGGCCGACATATAGCAAAGATTCCGCTACCGGGCGGCCGACTTTTTTTCCCTCCGCCGATCGCGCCAACTGATACACTGGATAACCGGAAGTTTCCTCCAACACTGGCCCTTCCACACGCTGACGACGCAGACTGTGCCCGCTTCCCCCACAGATAATCCAATTAATATGAGAATCAGCGTGGCCTGTATCCCCAGTCCGCAGGTATTCCAGACAATGAGCGTGGCCAGTCAGCACTAAATCTACTAACGGACGCCCCCGCAACCCCTCCCCAACTTCCCGCGCCACCGCATCGAATACCTCCCGTAAATGCCACCGAACAGCCAAAGTTTGAGCTTGATTCCACTTGGTCGCCTCAGTCACGTAGGGGGGATGGTGCAGGTAAATTACCCGCCCCCGCACCTGGGAATCAGCCCAAGATGCAATCAAACCCAGTTTCAGCCATTCGAGTTGTTCAAAGTCAGTAGCCGCGGTTTGGTCCGGGGAGAGTTGTTTGTCAATATCCATCAGCATTTCGTCAACTTGCGCTAATTTGGCACGCAAGTCGTCTAGCTGTTCGGCTTCCGACGGAATTTCCGGCTTCAGACGAGCGGAGGTTTCCAGCATTTCGGTTTTTTCTTGCTCCAATTTCTCCCTTTCTTGTGCCAAATTCTGGCGGCGAAGGTCGCCCTCTTTGGTTTTTGGGAGTGGCAAAGGTTCGTTAAAGGTGTTGGAATCGAGAGCAAAGAAGTCAATGCCGCCACTGCGGAAACTGTAGTAACGGTTGGGTAAGCGGGTAAAGCGTCCGGGTTGGTAGCGCAAGCAGCGGCCGGTGTTGGTTTGAGCCGTGTAGTGGGTGTCTAGGTGGCGATCGAGTTCTCCCGGCAGTTTGTGAGCTTGCAGGTAGTCGAGAAAGGCTTTAGCATAGGCATTGCCGCGATCGGAACCGTGCCAGCCTACATCCAGATCTAACTTTGAGCCTAACAGGTGGCGCAGTGGCTGTGCCGTAGCTGAGAGAATGCCGTAGAACAGCGGTAAGTCGTAATAGTCGTGATTTCCCGGTACTGGTAGGAACGGAAAATTGAATATCATGCGATCGTAGGCAATCCGAGATGGCGCATCGCCACCCACTAGAAACTCGCGGTAAGGGCGAATGAAGTTTTGCAAATAGTATTCGCTGGAACCGACTAGATAAACGACATCGCCTGTATGCAGCAGGAAACGGCAATTTTGGCGCTCCTGCACCATCAGTTCCGCAACTTGGCGCTGGGGGTTGTGACCCCGGTGGTTGCCGGTGCCGCTGTCCCCTACGACTAAAAACGAAAACTCTGGATCGTCTGGAACTCGATCGTCCAAAATTATCTTAGTTTGGTCGATCGCCCGATCGGCGATCGATTTATCTTGCCACCGTACCCGCTCTTTCATCTTGCGGACTTTTACCGAAATTGGCGGGTCGGACACGAATTTCACGCCACTTCATCTCCCAAATAGTTGAGTTCCTAGTTAATATTGCGACGAGCGATCGAGTTTTTGCATCTCTCTAAAAGCAGAAAATTGACTTTAGACCGGGTTTTAAACCCTGTTTTTTGAGAAAGTAGCCCAGCAACTTTTGTCAACCCTCAACCCAGAAAAAATACTGTGAGATTAGCACCGCGGGAAGCTGAATTTCCACCATCCCAAAGCTTTTGTCGGCTTTAGTGTAATTCAAGATACCGATCGCCTCTGTGCCGACCCGTGGCCACAAATCTCCCAGTTTTAATGTTTTAAATTTCCTCTCTCCCCCTGTCTCCCCCCCTATCGCTCTCTGCCTCTGTCTCCCTGAAATCCCAGCAGTTTTGATTGATTAATCATGGCACGATCGCAGCGCATTTTGATACCATTCAATCAAACGGAGGAATCAGGGAATGCACGGGAGGTGCGTAAATGGAACTCTTTGGAGAACAAAAACGGTGCTTGGATTGCTTAGTCACGTCGATCGAACAATTAGGAGGTCGAGTAGACGTTCCCAAGCTAGAGCAGATAGCCGAGCTCATCATTCAAACGATGAGGGGGCCTTGGCGCTATTTTCACACGTCGGAACATATTTTTGAGGTCGGGGGGTCCGTCGATCCGATCGAAGTGTTGGCGGCGCTATTTCACGACCTGGTATACGTGCAAGTCGATCAGGGAGTAAATTTTAATATCAGTAGCGCCCTTTGTCCTTTTGTCAAGGAGGTGCGATCGCAGTTAGTGATTAGGGATGAAACCGAACTCCCCAAGGATGCTATGTATGAGCTCGTGGCAGCCGTATTTGGGTTTGTCCCAGGTCAAACTCTGTCTCCCTTTGCCGGTCAAAATGAATTCTTAAGTGCGGTGATTGCAGGGAAATGTTTAGAAGCTTTTTTGCCTCCTAGGACGATCGTTCAGATCTCCGCCTGCATTGAAGCTACTATTCCTTTTCGTGGAGTTTCGCCCAACGGCTTAAGTGCGATCGAACTTTTGCACCAGCGTTTGGTCAATGTAAATCGTGATTTTAATTTAGGATTAACAGATTCAGAACTATGCCAAATTGTCAAGCGATCGGTTAGATTAGCAAATCGCGATGTCGAGAATTTTGCCTCTCCCAATTCCTCTAACTTCTTAGACAATACTTGGAATTTGATGCCCGAAACCAACCACGAATTGAGCAACGTCAATTCCTATACTGTGGGTGGATACCGCCGCTCTTTACAAAAAATGGAAGGATTTTTGAACTTCCTCAAACCCGAACTGGTTTTTCAGCAGTTCATGGAAGAACCGGACGATGAAACCTACACTAACATGATTGCCCGCACCAGAAAGAATATTGCAGTTGCCAAACTGTATTTGGGTATCAAGCTGATTACGATCGCTATTTTAGAAGCCCTTTCCTACCGTTTGGGACGCGACATTCCCCTTTCTACTATGATGGGAGAATTACGCGCACCTGGCTTTACAACCTCTGCCTTAGAGGATTACTTACCAGAGCGGAATATCGCCTATCCTCTCGAAAATCAGTTACAAAAACAAGTCTTAGATTTGTTAGAGATAGGACGCAATCAAGAATCTCCCTATGATATTAAAAACTCCCCTGTTTCTACGTTTATTATCAAATCTATTGGCTTTGCAGAAACTGACAGCTTTTTGAAAAAAGCTCACGATTTTTTCGCAGGTCATCTTTCTTCAGAAGAACTTCTATCCTACTGCGATGCCGAGGTTATTGACACCATAGCATCAGGAGTTATGAAACTTTTTGATAGTAGAAAGATAGCTTTAGGGAAAGTTCAACTAGCACATAAGGTGATTTCTTAGAATATCATTCATTAGACGAGCAAATTTGATATCTTCTAATCCCCCTTTTTTTAAAATTTTTGACCCTCTTCCCCCTAAAAAAAGGGGGAAGAGGGGGGATAGAAGCAATGATTATTATCCAAAGCCCTAGAGGTTAAGTAATTTCACTCTTTTCGATAATGATAGTCATGTGAGCTACTAAAGCACCGATCGCCCCTACTGCTGCAATCACTGGAAACAACGCCGCACCGATCACTCCACCGACTACTCCCACCGTCAGAGGCACTTCAATCAAGATCCGCCCCTCTTCATTTTTGATAATTATCCGGCGGATATTCCCTTCGTGAATCAGTTCTTTAACTTTAGCAACCAAATCATCACCATTAATCTTTAACTCCTCAACGCTCACTTTTTGCTGAGTATATACAGGAGTTTCTAGAGGTGGTACTTCCACCCCACTAACTTTTTGGGGCGAAACTTTAGTACCTACAGGTATCGAGTCAATTTCTCTTTCCCCAACTGGTTCTTGTTCGCGGTCTGTGTATGTGTCCATTCTTTCTTCTCCCTTCCTTTAGGTATTTTTTTTATATAATTATTCTAATTAACACCGAAATTATTGTTAAGTCATCTTTCTTTTGGCTGATATTAACCAGAGCAAAAGTTATTCAGAGAATCATTCCCTCAGTAGCAATTAAGATTCGTCTCCACTCCTGTGTCTAGCCCTATCGCCCTCTCACCCTCTCTCCGCCCAGGGCAGGGCTATTTCACTCTTGGTAGGGGCCGTGCCCCCGTGCCGGCCCTCATTGGCCGCCGATGCGAATAAAATCGTCTGTGATGGGGGGTAGTCTAGGAATGGGCGGGCATCATAGGTGTCAATTTAACTTCTAACCCAGTCAGAGACTGCTGTTTAACTATTAAATCTAGATCCCCCCTAGCCCCCCTTAAGAAGGGGGGAACAAGAACTTGCTCAAAGTCTCCCTGCCCCCTGTTCCTTGTGCCAATAGGCTAACTGTCTATCCATCGCCCCGGCATCGCCACAGCTCGAAAAAGCCTCTAATCTAGATAGAAAAAGGATTAGAGCTAGATTTTTAATGTTGAGTTATTCCGACTCAGCGACTGTGCAACTTCAAAAAGTGACATTGTACTGAAATGGCGATCGACCCATAGTTAATACACTTAGCACATCTAGTTCGGCAAATCGCCCATGGAAATCCTCACTTCCTGCCCTCAAATTAGGCTCACATCAAACTCTGTGAAATTCCCCGCAAAAGTCGCGCCCCCGGAAGTTCCTACCGTTAACATCCTAGAGTTTTTAATGAGAATTGCCTAAACAAAAAACAGGAAGAAAAATAAATTATGCTCCAACTTTTATCAAAACCAAGCCAACTGCAACAAGTCGAAGTTTCTGTTGACCAAAAGCCAGGTAAAATAGACAAGTTTCCTTTTTCTTCCCGTTTAATTTCAGTGTCAGATTTGCCAGCGACAGAATTTGAATATCAAGTAGGGGGAAGTTTGCCCCCAAATTCTCCTACCTATGTCACCAGGGCCGCCGATCGCGAACTTTACAAATCTTTAAAAGCTGGTGAGTTTTGCTATGTACTAACTTCCCGACAAATGGGAAAGTCGAGTTTGCGCGTACAATCCGCCCGCCGCTTGCAAGCAGAAGGTACTGTCTGCGGTACAGTTGATATTACCGGCATTGGCACTACCGATATGACTCCCATGCAGTGGTATGCGGGTTTTACTGGCACTCTCGCCAATAGCTTTAAAATTAAGTCGATGAATTTTAGGACTTGGTGGCGCGATCGAGAACACTTACCACCAGTATTAAGATTAAATGAATTTATCGAACAAGTATTGCTTCCTTCCACAGAACGCAATATAGTAATTTTTATAGATGAAATTGACAGCGTTCTTTCCCTCAATTTTTCTAGCGATGATTTTTTTGCAATGGTCCGAGGATGCTACAATAAACGCGCTGAAAATCCCGAATATAACCGCCTTACTTTTGCCTTATTTGGAGTCACAACTCCTCAAGATTTAATTACTGATAAAACCCGAACCCCGTTTAATATAGGTCGCCCCATAGAACTCAAAGGATTTACCCTCGACGAAGCAATCCCTTTGGCTCAAGGATTTGCCGAACAAATAGAAAACTCCCTAGAAGTGCTCAGAGAAATCTTGGAATGGACGGGAGGACAGCCTTTTCTTACTCAAAAATTTTGTAAATTAGCTTCGGAAAAATTAGGAATCTCAACAAGTAATGACAGCGGAAATTACCCTAAATATCGAGTGGCTAACACTCAATTATTCATGGCAGATTTAGTCTATTCCAGTGCCATAAACAACTGGGAATTTCAAGACGAACCGGAACATCTTAAAACAATTCGCGATCGCCTCCTGAGAAATCCCCAGCGCACGGCTCGTTTGCTAGGACTTTACCAAGAAATTTTGTCAAATCTCACCTCTGTCACTATTCTCAATAACAGCCAAGATACCTGTTCCATAAACAGTGAATTTGATGGTGGGGTGGGCACGGAACTAGCCCTAGTTCAAGATAGTCCAGAAAAAATGGAATTATTACTTTCAGGTTTAATCGTCAAAGATGGACAAAGACTGAGAGTATATAATCCGATTTACGCCTCAGTTTTTAACCAAGAGTGGATACAGAAAGAATTAGCCAAACTGCGGCCATACTCGGAGTCGATCTCCGCTTGGGAAGCCTCCAATCATACCGACACTTCCCGCTTGCTGCAAGGTAGAGCGCTAGCAGAAGCGTTAAGCTGGGCCGCAGACAAAAGCTTGAGCGATCGAGATTATCAATTTCTGTCAGCCAGCCAAGAATTAGAAAAACTCCAAGTACAAAAAGCTTTATCCACAGAAAAAGCAGCCTCAAAAATATTAACCGAAGCCAATTTAGTCTTGACAAAAGCTCAAAAAAAAGCTAAGCTAACAATCCAATTCAGCTTGTTAGGACTCGCTACCATTACTACGATTGCTGTCGGCATTATAACTCACGCCCAACGAGTCACCCAACAAATAGAAAATCAAAAAAAACAAGCAATAATTGCCCAAATAGAAGCCCTCAATTCTACAGCCGATATTTCCCTAGCTTACGACCAACTCGGAGCTTTAATTGCCGCAGTCAGCGCCACCAAAAAACTTAGAGAAATAGAAGTATCTTCAGGATTCAAAGCGCAGATAGTAAATAGATTGCACCATACGATCGATGCAGTGCAAGAACGCAATCGTTTGGCGAACGGACACACAGCTAGCTTTAGCCCGGATGGTAAGTTAATTGTTAGTGTCGGCGACAATTATAGTGTGAAAGTTTTTCAGCCAAACGGCAAGCTGATTTTGACTTTACCTGGACATAAACAGTCAGTTACTGAGGTGGTGTTCAGTCCTGATAGTAAGTTAATTGCTTCCACAAGTTTTGATAAAACTGTCAGAATTTGGGGCAGAGATGGCAGTTTGCAGCAAATTCTCAAAGGACACCAAGATTTAGTTTGGAGCGCTAGTTTTAGCCCCAAATTAGCACAAATTGCTAGCGCGAGTTCTGACAAAACTATTAAAATTTGGAGTTTAAATGGAGTTTTGCTACAAACTCTTAGAGGTCATACTAGACCGGTAACATCAGTGAGGTTTAGTCCCGATGGAAAGATGTTAGCTTCCACCAGTCAAGATAAAACTATAAAACTTTGGAAACGCGATGGAAACAAGCAATTTAGACTTCATAAAACTCTTGTAGGACACACAGATGAAGTGTGGGGCTGTAATTTCTCACCCAATGGCGAGATGATTGCGAGTGCGAGTCACGACTGGAGTGTCAAACTTTGGAATACTGAAGGCAAATTACTAAAATCTTTAGCCGATTCTACAACGGGTGTGGGTAGTGTTAATTGGAGTCCTAACAGCCAAACTGTGGCTGGCGGTAGTATGGATGGTAAGGTAAGAATTTGGCGGGCGGATGGTACTTTGCTGCAAACTTTGAAGGGACATCCTGGGGATGTTTGGAGTTTGAGTTTTAGTCCCGATGGTAAAACTTTAGCATCTGGGGGTAAAGATTCGTCGGTAAGGCTTTGGAATCTGGATGCTAGGACAGTGGAAAGTGGGGAACTTGACAAATTACTGACTATCGGGTGCGATCGACTCAGAGACTACCTACAATACAATCGGAATGTTGAAAAAGACCGACATTTGTGCGATCGAAAACAGAAAATTAATCTACCTAATTTTTTCAATAAGTAGGGTATATAAATCTGATTTGATGTTTAATAGTTTATTACTTCTTGCTTCTTCTTTCTGATTCAAAATCGGCAAACCCACTTCCACAGAGGATGACTAGGCCCCTGTTGGCGAATCCGACTTACTTGTTGTTCCAAACGCTGTTTTTCTCGTATTGGTAATCCTCGCACAACATTTCGACCTTGCCAACTTAGCACTCCCAAAGTCATCCCCAAGCACAAACCCAAACCGAGAGTTGGCCAGCGGTGAAAGTATAAACCGTAACGCACCGCAGCCCAAGTAAAGTTTTCGATCCACAAAGCAATTTCATCGCGTAAAGCCCAAATACTCCAAGAACCGATGCTAAGCCACAAAAATATTACAGTAAACCAGCGACCGTATACTGTTAGTTTATGGAGCCTTTGGACTTCGATTTGAAAATTGGAATCGCTGTCATTACTCATTGTTATTGGTTATTTGTTGTTTGTTGTTTGTTGTTTGTTATTGGTTATTTGTTATTGGTTGTTGGTTATTGGTTATTGGTTATTGGTTATTTGTTGTTTGTTTTTTGTTATTGGCGGTTCCTGGCCTTCGACTCTTCCACTAGACTGCGGTAGGCGCGTGGGAAGGGTCGAAGGGTCAACAGTCAACTAAACTTCATCAGATGGACTCATGGCTTCTACAGGAACGGGGATAGAGTTGCCCGTGCGACTGCGCCACCAAGCTAGCAGCGTACTAGCAATGAAAATACTGGAATATGCACCGGCAATAAAACCCACAATCAAAGCTAAAGCAAAGTATTTGAGAGTTTCGCCACCAAACAAAAAGATAGAAAACAGTGTCAGTAGCGTAGTCAGCGTCGTGTTAATCGACCTTCCAAGGGTCTGGATCACAGCATCATCGACAATTTGGTCGATCGACAAACCGGGATTTAGCTTAATTACTTCACGCACGCGATCGTAAATCACTACTGTATCGTTAACAGAAAAACCGATAATTGTCAAGAGAGCAACCACAAATAAACTGTCTACTTCTACGCCTAGAACTAAACCCAAAAATGAAAAAATACCCAGAGTAATTAACACATCGTGGAACAGGGCTACGAAAGCAAAAAAGGCATAATCTAACTGAAATCGGAAGGTCAGATAAATAGTAATGCCAGCAAAAGAGAGTAATAAAGCCAACAATCCCGAAGTAAATAATTGTTTACCGAGGGTAGGACCTACCGTATCAATTTGAGTAGATTTAGGGGCAAAATCACCTATTTTCTCACTCAAAGCTGTTTGCAACTTAGTCCGCTTTTCCACATCCAAAGTTTTCGTTCTTAGCGATAAACCTCGCTGTTCTTTGCCGACAACTTGAATGGTACTACCGGCTAAACCTTGGGTATCGAGGACTTCCCGGACAGCAGCAAGATTGATGGGTTTACAATTTTCTGGTTTCGTACAGTCAAGTTCAAATTGTAGCCTAGTGCCACCGATAAAGTCCAAACTAGGGCGTAGGGGTGCACGGATGTCGGGACGAGTCCAAGAAATTGCCATCGAGACTATACCCGCAAGGATAATCGCGGCGGAAATACTCCACCAGATCGATCGCTGTTTGATTACACTGAATTTCATAAGTTGAAGGAAGAAGGAAGAAGGAAGAAGGAAGAAGGAAGAGGGAAGAGGGAAGAGGGAAGAAGCAAGAAGGATGAGGGATGAGGGAAGAAGCAAGAGGGAAGCAATCAGTAGTTAACTTTTAAGTAAGTCCACCTAATTAAACGTAAGATACAGGTGGCTAAAAAGCTTGCTGTATGAGCATTCTTCACCTCGATCTTCTTCCTTCTTCCTTCTACTTAACTGTTAACTATTGGCAGTTTTCGACAAATTAGGACAGAACCATTCAGGTTTCCGCAATTCTGGAAAGCCCAAAACTACCAACATTAGAGTGCGGCTACAAGTGATAGCAGTAAACATACTGACTGCGACACCCAAGGCTAGCGTGACAGCAAACCCTTTCACTAAACCCGCACCCAAGTAGAACAGCGCTGCACAAGCAATTAGTGTTGTGACGTTACCATCTAAAATGCTAGAAAAAGCCCGGTAAAAACCCGATTCTACAGAACGGTATAGGGTTTTTCCAGCCCGCAACTCTTCTCGCGTGCGTTCAAAAATCAGCACATTGGCATCCACAGCCATACCAATGCTGAGCACAAAACCAGCAATTCCCGGTAGCGTTAAGGTTACTCCCAACAGCACGAAAGCAGCCCAAGTTAACAAAGCATAAATTAACAGGGCAATATCTGCAATTACGCCAGGGAGTCGATAGTAGGCGATCATGAAAATCAAGACTAAAACTAAACCCCCAATCCCTGCGGTGATACTGCTTTGAATACTGTCTTTACCCAAACTAGCACCGACTGTGCGGTTTTCAATAATTTCTACGGGTACTGGTAAAGCACCACCGCGCAGTTGCACTCCTAAATCGTTAGCTTCTTGGGCTGTAAAACGACCTTGAATTACGGCATTGCCTCCTGTAATTCCTGTTTGGGCAAATTCTACGCCCACTACAGGAGAACTAATCATTCTTTCGTCTAGAAAAATGCCGAGAGTTCGTCCAGTTCCGGCTAAATTTTTAGTAAGTTCGCCAAATAATTCGCCTCCTCTGGTGTCGAAACGGAGAGCGACATTCCATTCGTTACCAGTGGGTTGAGCTTGAGCATCCTTCAGGTTGCTTCCGCCGAGTTCACTACTTTTGTATAGTTTCGAGATTGCCTCATTACTCCTTTTCAAAGCAGCTTGATTTTCTTTAAATGCTGCTTCATTGGGGGTAGTTTTTAATGCTGCTTGTTTGGCGAGTAATTCCTGCTGCAACTGCCTCTCTATGGCTAATTGGGCTTCTGTTCCTGGTAGTTGTTCCCGGAATTCTAGCTTGGCGGTGCCGCCCAAAACTCGTTCTGCTTGCTGGGGGTCATTTACTCCTGGCAATTGTACGATAATTTGGTCTTCTCCTACTGTTTGTACTAAGGCTTCGGAAACTCCTAAACCGTTGACGCGATTTTCTACGATGCGTCGCACTGCTTCTAACATTCCCTGGTCAATTTTGGGGATGGTGGGGGTAGTTTTGACTTGAATTGTGAGTTGTGAGCCTCCTTGCAAGTCTAATCCTAGCCGCGTAGGAAGTGTTACTATGACAGTAGTGGCGGCGATGATTAAAACAAAAATTAGGGCTAATAGTGAACGTTGTTTTTGCATATTTAATTATTTGTTATTGGTTATTAGTCATTGGTTGTTAGTTGTTTTTTATTTGTTATTTGTTGTTTGTTATTGGTTTTTTGTTATTGGGTTAATAGTTAATTGTTAATTTTTGTTGGTTATTTGTTATTTGGTTAATGACCAATAACCAATAACCACTAACCAATAACCACTAACCACTAACCACTAACCAATAACCGACAACTAACAACCAATAACTAATAACCAACAACCAATGACTATTTATACTCGTAGGGCTACCATTTTTTGCACGGCTTCGATAATTTGAGCTGGCTGTACAATTGTCAGTCTTTCCAAATTACCGTTGTATGGTGTGGGGATATCTTGTGATGAAAGTCGCAAAACTGGTGCGTCGAGTTCGTCAAAGTAGCGATCGCTAATTGAGGCAATTAATTCCGCACCGATGCCTCCTGTTTTCATGCACTCCTCCACAATAATTACTTTGTGGGTTTTGCGAATGGATGCACCAATGGTATCCATGTCAAGGGGTTTGAGAGAAATTAGGTCGATTACTTCTGGATCGCAACCCTCTTTTACGAGTGCGGGCACGGCTTGCATGACGTGATGCCTCATCCGGGAATAGGTCAAAATTGTGACATCTTTGCCCGATCGCACTATTTCCGCTTTGTCCAGTGGCACTAAATATTCTGTTTCTGGCAAATCTTCTTTCAAGTTGTAAAGGAGAACGTGCTCGAAAAACAGCACTGGATTATCATCGCGGATGGCTGATTTTAAAAGCCCTTTGGCATTGTAAGCAGTCGAACAGGCAACTATTTTTAGACCTGGAACTGCTTGGAAATAGGCTTCCAGTCGCTGAGAGTGTTCGGCGCCTAGTTGCCGGCCCACACCACCGGGACCGCGAATTACCATGGGCATTTTGAAGTTGCCGCCGGAGGTGTAGCGCAGCATTCCAGCATTGTTGGAGATTTGGTTGAACGCTAGGAGCAAAAAGCCCATGTTCATGCCTTCGATGATCGGCCGCAATCCTGTCATTGCTGCCCCTACGGCCATGCCTGTAAAACTATTTTCGGCGATCGGGGTATCGAGGACGCGGAGGTCGCCATATTTATTACAGAGGTCTTTGGTGACTTTGTAGGAACCGCCATAGTGGCCTACGTCTTCGCCGAGTACGAATACAGCGGAGTCGCGGGCCATTTCTTCGTCTAGGGCCTCGCGGAGGGCGTTGAACAATAAGGTTTCTGCCATAGGAGGTGAATGATTGCAGGAGGGTTAGATTAGAATCTTAACCTTTTGGGGGTGTGGATTTGAATGCGATCGCAAATTCGGCAGTTACAACCTGAGATTTTGCCAATCTATATCATAACATTTGTCTTATGTCAATAAATATTTAAGTTAAAATAATACTAACTTGCCTGCCCCTAGCAGAGGAATATTATGCTCCAGACAAAACCTCAACTAACTCTGGAAGAGTTTTTCGCTCTTCCCCAAGGAGAAGGCGATATTACCTACGAACTTATTGACGAGCAAGCAGTACCGAAGATGTCACCTAAAAAATTTCATTCTCGCCTCACCCGAAGCCTCATAAAAATCCTCGAACAGTGGGGTGAGCAAGGGGGAGAAATTGGTGTAGAATGGGGGGTGAAATTAACCAGACTGGGGCGAGACTGGGTGCCAGTACCAGACCTTTTATATGTTTCTTACGAACGCTTGTCTCCTGAGTGGAATCAAGATGAAGCCTGTCCTGTAGTCCCTGAATTAGTCATAGAAATTATTTCACCAGAACAGACTTTTGGTCAGTTAGCTGCTAAAGCGAGAAATTATTTAGATGCTCAGGTATTGCGGGTTTGGGTGGTAGATAGCAAGGCTAGAAGTATTACAGTTTTTTACCCCGATGCAGCACCGCAGACTTATATCGGAGATACGCTATTAACAGATACACTTTTTGAGGGATTAGAATTTACGGCAGAACATCTATTTCAGATGGCAAAAATACCACCCACCTTCTGTTAGATACTGGACTTACTCTAGAAGTAGGGGTTATAGATATTCGGTTTGGTTGAGCGAGGCTTACTTAATTGGTCATTAATTGGTAAACTCCACATAATATCGTTGACCGTTGCATGGTCATGATTTAACCACAGAGAACACAGAGAACACAGAGAGATCCCAGAGAAATGAATAATTCCTCTGAAGACAGGAATTGATCTAACAACTACAGGACTTACGCATAACTAATGACTAATTTGGGCAAAATGCTTTTGCAATAAATTGTGAATAAATCGATAACGCCGATCGCCCGTTTTTTGCATCAGCAAGCGCCCCGCTGCTACATCGAGGAAAAGACTGTAATTCCAAGGAATGTACCCATTAGACCACAGCACTAGGTGCAAGATAAATTTTTCAAGGGCTGGAATCCCCGGTAACAAAGCACTAATTACCGATGCGATCGCCCCTGCTATCAATCCCCAAATTGAGCCACTAACCAAAGTGGCCGCTAATCCCAAAATCACCCAAATCAGCCCGCCCAGCAGCTTAACTCCAAAGTAATACGCCCGCTGCTGTTCGCCAGTTTCTAGCCAGGTAAAGGGTATTTTATCGAGTAAAACTTCTTGAATTCCTTGCTGTTCCATCTTGTTCGCCAGCCATCCCAGCCAGTGCCGTATTTGTTCCGATCGCAGTTCTTTACCTTTGGGATACTGCTTCACTTCCCCAGTCATTTGGCGACGAATGTAGGCTGTCAATAGGTATTTGCGTTGTTCTTCTGCTGAATTTAAACGCTTCCAAGATTCGATTAA
Organism: Microcoleus sp. EPA2; assembly: GCA_020882975.1. Classification (GTDB taxonomy): domain Bacteria; phylum Cyanobacteriota; class Cyanobacteriia; order Cyanobacteriales; family Microcoleaceae; genus Microcoleus. Next base: position 88,515 of record JAHRFD010000012.1, read on the forward strand.
TATGTCTTCGTAGGCCAAAGCCATCATGCTTAACAATAGTGGTGCTTTAGCCATTTTTAACAAATCCGGCTCCGGTTCGAGGCTATACCAAAGTTCGCGACTTCTGGCTTCTAAAAGATAATTTTTAATTTGAGTTTCGGTCAGAGGTTTCAATAAAACTGCTGCGTGCAGACTCAATCTATTTAGACAGTTTTTGTAAACTTCAAAATTGCTACAAACTACTAAATGTTGGGGTGCTAATTCACTGGCAATAAACTGATTTATTGCTTGAATACATAAGTCTTGGCGGTGAGTTTCTACTTGTTCCAAACCATCTAGCAAAGGCAGTAATTTGTGTTCTTTAAGCCACTTTTTACCTACCGCCGTGGGGATGTCGTATTTAAATTTAAGTTGAGCAATTAACCAATCGGCGATCGCCCCGGATTCGGCTTTCCAAGTACCGAGTTCAAATAGTACCGGTAGTGGCTTGGTAGCATCTTTTTGGGCGCGGGAAACTAAGACCAGAGCTAATTCTAACAGTGTAGTGGTTTTTCCGGCACCCGTCGCGCCTAAAATGACCAATTTACCCCCCGTGCGATCGAACACTTTTGCCACGCTAGCTTTGGGAGGTAGCTGAAAACTAGGACGGTTTCCCACCTTGACTTCGACATCCCAACAGCGGGTGACACCGGGAGGCGCAGCTTCTTGACGGAGGTTTGATAAGACGGCATTGTGCAAAGAGTGCGATCGAGATGCTTGGACTTCCCGCTTCACATCCTGGAGTAATCGATCGCGAGGCGGTTGTAATCTCAGAGGAATCAATCTTGACATTTTAGTTAATCGGCTCAACCTTACCCTGGATGCTTGATTTGCCAGATTAGGCACAACTGGCTCACAGCAACAGTACCATCACTATAGGTGTTCAGTAAATATTAACTAGAATTGGACATCTCCCGCAGCCGGAAGCACGGGGCTTTAGACCCATTTTTTCGGTAAACTTTGCCCTAATAGGATTGTTGTGTAGAATTTGCCCTCACCTGGTGTTGTTGATTATTCTGGATATAGCGCTCCCAAACATCCATGAATATTTCAAAAATATATGTCATTAAAAACTAGCCAAATCATCATCCTCTGCCTAGCAGGGCTATCAACGGCGATCGGAGTAGCCTGGGCAACCATACAGTCAGGTTCGATGCAAGTCTCAAATCCTGCCGTGACAGAATCAGCAGTATCCGACAAAAAAACTACTTCAGCGGTTCCAACCACAATTCCTAAATCTCAGAATACCGAACCACTGGAACTAAAAACCAGACCCATCCAATCTCAGAAATTGCAACCTCAACCTGCGAAAAATTCCCCAGTTACATCTTCTGTAATCCCAGAAAACTCGAAGCCAAAAGTTGAGCCGATATCGATCGCACCTCCCGATGGGGGCTGCAAAATCAGTATGGCTGTAGTCAGCGATCCCAATCCACCGCTAAATGTGCGATCGAACCCAGGAGTAACAGACAGCAAAATAGTAGGAACACTCAAAAATAATACCTTTGTTTCCGTCGCCGAAGAAGAAAATGGCTGGTTACGAATTACCGATCCAGTTGCCGGTTGGATTGCCAAAAACCGCACCGAAAGTAGTTGTCCCAATGTGCGACAGGAGATTAACTTTTTGCCTGGGGGTAATGAGGCTATTGTGAAAGGTCGAATTATTGGTGGTGGCAGTCACTCTTACATAATTCGCATCCTTAAAGGTCAAACAATGACTGTGAGGAACCGCAAAGATGTTTTTCCACAAATTTTGAGTCCTGATGGGAAACTGTTGGGAGGAGATCCTTATCAAAACAATCCAACTGAGTGGAGTGGAAAAGTTCCCGTTACTGGTAATTACACATTTCAACTAGACTCAAATTTCCGAGGATACGAATATGAATTTTCAGTAAAAGTCCGATAAGTGTGCAGGTTTGTAACATAGGAATTATCTCAAATCCTCTCTTCATCGTCCTGTATTAAACTCTCTCTTCTCTTCCTTCGCGTACTTCGCGCCTTCGCGGTTAAATCATTCCGATACAACCGGAATTGATATAAATCATGACCATGCAACGGTCAACAATATTACGGATTGGTAGTGAGAAACCAAGTTTTTAGGATAATACTTCCTGGAGGGGCAAAGATTCGCTAAAAAATCCGGTTTCTTTGTGGGAGTGCGTAAGTCCTAAAATTAAGGAATCGCTCCTAGGGAAACATCCAGAATCGCAAATTTTTCCCAATCTTCTGAATCAAAGTGCCACCATTCTGTTGTGATTCCCATAAATCCTTGCTTTTTCATCGCATCTTCCAGCAATTTACGATTTTTACGAGATAGGGCGCTGCCTCCTTGATAATCTCTGTGAGCTTTTACGGTAAAATCATCAAAGGGTGTGGGCATTTCTAATTCTTTGCCCGTGCGATCGACTAAAGTTAAATCAATAGCAGCACCGCGATTGTGGCGCGAACCCCTAGCAGGATTAGCCACATAGCGGGGATCTGGCAAAACTTGCCACATTTGTTTTGTAACGGAGAAAGGTCTGTAGCAATCGTAAACTTTCAAACCCAATCCGATTTTTTCTAAATCTGTTTGAACTAGGGCTAACTTTTGAGCAACGGAACTTCTCAAGGCACATTTGGCTGTGGAGTAGAGTTTTCGTTTTAAGAAATTGTTAGCTGTGGCGTAGCGAATATCGAGACGAATGTTGGGGTTGACAGTGCGGATGTCAACCAGTCGCGCCCAATTGGGAAGTTGACTCATGAAAATACTTTCAGGTACTACGGGGTTTAATTCTGGTTGGGGAGATTGCACTTGTGGTGGCTCCTGGGCGCGGACAAATGTGGGATGGTGCAGACCGTGAAGCGAAGCTATCCCGTAGGGAATCGCACATAGCAAAACTAACATAAATGCGATCGGGTATTTTCCAAAACGTTTAAATTTCATAAAAACCTCACGGGATCTTAGAAACCCAGTGGCTTGAGCCCTGGGAGGAAAATATAATACCAATTTTAAAAAAGAATGCAACAGTAGTCTTGTCCCTCCCCTTGATAAGGGGGGGTTAGGGGGGGTCAAAGATTGTTGCACGATTTTAGAGAAACAGTAGTCTTGTCCCTCCCCTTGATAAGGGGGGGTTAGGGGGGGTCAAAGATTGTTGCACGATTTTAGAGACATGGTATAAATATCTGGAAGGAAACTTCCTATATAGCAATCCTTGCAGGAGTCGTAAATATTTTTACCCCACCCCAACCCTCCCCAAACTCGCGGGGAGGGAGTAAGAAATTCACAAATGATTTAGGATTGCTATATATCAAAAAAAAAGCGGCTCTACTGGTCGCAGAACCGCCCTAAAATAGGATCTAAAATCCCAATTTAACGCACAGCACCCTCAACAGAAGGTGATTGGATTGTCTTCATGAAGTAAAGCTTGAGTAATTGCCAGCCATTGGACAAATACAGAGGCAATTTTTGGAACAATTGCAAGAATTTGGGAGTATTGGACTCAACAATTGCGGTCAATTTTTGATTGTTTTTGAGGCAAACATCCAGCCGTTCGTAAAATTCTGGATTGTTCACATCTAGCATGACTGGGAATACTCGACCGGCGGTTTCGTTGGTCTTTTTGATGACTTCGATGTCGTATTCGCGAGCATCTAGACCTAGCGATCGATAAAAACCCGCTCTCTGGATATCATTGAGATACATGGTGGCGAATACCGACAGCAAGAAGAAGCGACACCAAAGTTTTGCCTTCCAATCGTTCAACATCTGAGGCTGAGCTCTCATCACCGCATCGAAGAAATCTCCGTGGCGGTTTTCATCCTGACACCAATTTTCAAAGAATCGGAAAATTGGATAAATTTGGTCTTCAGGGTGAGCCTTTAAGTGTTGGTAAATGGTGATGTAGCGCCAATAACCTATCTTTTCAGACAAGTAAGTAGCGTAGAAAATGAACTTCGGCTTAAAGAAAGTGTAGCTGCGGCTCTTAGTCAGGAAACCTAAATCCAGGGACAAATTAAAATCCGACAAAGCTTTGTTGAGGAATCCGGCGTGCCGCGCTTCATCCCGTGACATGAGGGAGAAACCCTCGGCTAGCACAGGATTTTTGTCCTTGAGCTTGCGAGCCAACTCTTTGTACAGCAAGAACCCAGAAAACTCAGCCGTGCAGGAACGTTCCAGAAATTCAATGAATAACTGGCGTTTTTCGCCGTCAATGTGATCCCAAGATTGAGCGAACTCCTCATCCCGCACGAAGTGATTTTTGTTGTAGTCAACGCGGAACTCTTGCATGATTGCTTCTAGTTCGGCTTCGTTGATCGAGATGTCCATTTTTGCCATCTCGTCAAAATCTGTTGTGTAAAATCTCGGTGTGAGAATAGTTTCTTTGGCTGGGGTTTTTACTCCCGGCCGCATTTCTTCAAAAGTTGGTTTTTTGAGGGAATCTACCATATTTTTATTGGATTTCTGTTTATAACTACTGGCTGGTTTCAGTTTTCAGGTATGGCGATCGCCCGCGGGGGCCTATATTTTTTTCCACTGAACTACGGTGGGGTAGTCTGAGTGGAATCAAGGGAGGCAAACCTGCTGTAATTTCCACGTTCTCCAGTGTACCAATTTCTTGACCCACGGAATATGTTGCTGGCATTAAGAATTGCTACGCAGAATTACTCATCGGCCTGGGGAATTGGGTCCCCTAATTTATGACCATACACAAATAAAGTCTGGTGTCAAGCTGTTTAAACACAGAACAGACAGTACAAAATATAGATATAACTGACTCGAATTCTTAGAATAAGCAGGCAGGACGTTCAGAAAATGAGCAATTTAGGTGTTAGTTACCTTTTATGGGCTGCTTGTTTTTTCGGCCCCTTCGGACTCCACCGTCTTTATAACGGGAAGATTGGTACGGGTTTGCTGTGGCTGTTTACCTTTGGGTTATTTGGGTTTGGACAAGTGTTTGACTTACTGCTGCTCCCCAACATGGTGGAGGAACATCAGGCGACTCTCCGGGGCAAACTGGGTGTATCTGGGACAGGGATACCACTACATCCAATCAACGGAGCGATCGCCCAGACATATCCCAAGCAAACTCCCGACCAGTTGGGGGTGAAACTACTGAAAGCAGCTTATCTTAAAAGCGGAAAATTGTCGGTAACTCAAGGGGTGATGGCAACTGGTGCTACCTTTGCCGAAGTGGAAGAAGCCTTCACGGCAATGCTGAAAACAGGTTATGTCAGTATTGAGAACGACCCTGTAACGGGCGTTGTGATGTATTACTTTCACGAACTCTAGTCTAGCCAGAGTGGTCGATCGGCCTGCTGCTGCGCCTGAGTCGATCGCCCGCGATCTCAATTCCGGTTGTATCGGAATGATTAAACCACAGAGAACACAGAGGACACAGAGAAAGAGAAGAGAGAAATCATAATTCCGATGTCAACGGATTTGATATGACGGGGTAGTTGCTGTCGATCGACACAGCACGATCGGCAAAATCAGCTAGAATGTTTGTTTGTCTATATCAGCAGAAGTATTTACGGTCATGGCAGTCCCTAAGAAGAAAACCTCCAAATCCAAGAAGAATATGCGTAAAGCAACCTGGAAGCGCAAAGCTGTGGTGGCAGCTCAGAAGGCTTTGTCCCTGGGCAAATCCGTTCTGACTGGACGTTCCAACAGCTTCGTGTATCCCGGCAATGAAGAAGAAGAGGAAGAGTAAAACAGGAAGAGGGGGCATGGGGCCAACCCGATGCCCCATCATTCAATCTCCTCTTTAATCTGATACGCTTCGGGCAAAATCAGCATGGCATCGCCAAAGGAATAAAAGCGGTACTCCTGGGCGATGGCCTCTCTATATAAATCGAGCACGCGCGATCGACCAATCATCGCACTGATCATCATCAACAATGTAGAGCGGGGTAAGTGAAAATTGGTAATCATCCCATCTACTACCTGCCATTTATAACCCGGATAAATAAACAAATTTGTCTGGCCATAAAAAGGTTGCAAGGGAAAATCACCAATTTTGGTCTCTGTGGCCGCGGCCGCCCCTTCCAACGCTCGCACTGCTGTCGTACCCACAGCAATAATCCGCCCGCCTCTGGCTTTAGTTTCGCGGATTTTTTCGACGGTGGCGGGGGATACTTCCACCCTTTCCCCGTGCATCCGGTGAGTCGTCACGTCTTCCACCTCCACGGGGCGAAAAGTCCCGACTCCAACATGGAGGGTGACAAAAGTTTTTTCAATTCCCCGCTGCTGCAAGCGGCTGAACAAGTCTTGGGTGAAGTGTAGGCCAGCAGTGGGGGCTGCGATCGCCCCTAGTCGATTAGCATAAACAGTCTGGTACTGTTCTGGCGCTGCTTGGGAATTGTCAATGTAGGGCGGTAGGGGTACGTGACCATAATCGTCCAAAAAAGGTATGAGAGACATTTCTGTAGGCAGATTAAACTCCAACAGTCGCCCTCCTGTGGCATCGTCCCTTTCTATAACTGTCGCAGTCAGGCGCTCCGGTAGTGTGGCTAATGCTGCTTCGCCAAGGCAACAACAGGGGCCGGAGGCTTCCTCGTGGCCAGGTGGAGCGATCCGATCGAACTCTATTTTCGCTCCCAACTTCAAGCGTTTTCCGGGTTTAACCAAAGCCAGCCAGCAATTGTGTTGTCGTTCTTCCATCAACAATATCTCTACAGCCGGACCATTGGGTTTGTGCCCGTAGAGCCTAGCTGGGAGTACGCGAGTATTGTTGAGTACCAGCAAATCGCCTGGGTTGAGTAAATCTGGCAAATCTTGGAAAATCCGGTGTTGTTGGGTGCTGGCAGAATCTACCACCAGCAAGCGGGAACTGTCCCTGGGCACTACGGGATTTTGGGCAATCCGCGAGGGGGGAAGTTCGTAGTCATAGGCGTCCAAAGACCAGTCTATCTCTGTCATCGGGTGAATTCCTGTCAAAAATCTGTCAACTTGGTAACAAATTGGGTAAAAACCCCCATCCAAAGTAGGGTGCTTTTCCCCTTGTAGCGGCGGATCTAGAAGGGGAGAATAGAGGTGTAGCATCAGCTTTGCTCGAAGGATAGTTATGGAATACCTCTACTACATCGCCAATACTAGCCTCACTCTAAGAGTCGTGGATTACCTACGCAGGGCTAGTCATCTGCCCTTGCAATTTATCACCGTGATTCACCAAATTAACGGTTGGGTAGTCAAGGTGAAAATGAGCCAATATTTAACTCCAGAAATGCACGGGGATTTTCGGGCTTTTATGAATGAACTTGGGATTCCTTACGATCCTGAAATTCGGTTACAAATGGCACTTTGGAGTTTGGAAACGGGACAGTCGCCCCTGAGCGTGATGCGCCGTTACCAGGTAGCCGTAGTTTGTCACGGAAGTCCCGATCGCAAGGAAATTGAAGCCTTTCGCCATCAGTTTGTTAAGGGACTCGGATATTGTCCCGAAACTTTGGCCTGAGTTCAGGGGCGCAGAAATTGGCTGTGATGGCACTAGGCTCGGCAGCAACAATTTCAGAATCTAACATCTAATACCTAAAATTTCAAATTAGATGACATTTCTAATGGCTAAAAGCCGATCGAATGTATGTTTGCAAAGTTAGCAGGTAAGTGCCTGTAAGTGCGGGTTGAGAGTTGGCTGTCGTTGATGATAATCTTTTGTGAGTCTTTAGCCCTGAAGATTCGCACCTGACTAGGGCGACATCAAAACGACACGGATTATTTGCTAAATCGGGGTAAGCACTTAAAAATATTTCGGCAGTTTGCCAAATTTTTGCTTGTTTCGCCGCACTAATCGCCAGGATTCCATCGGTATCCCAATTGCCCCGACTGCGAGTTTTAACCTCTACAAATGCTAAAGTCGGAGATGGGAAATCGGGAATGGGGAATCGGGAGTTTTCAGGACATTCCTGGACTGTACTCTCTCGATCTGTTCCCTGTGCAATGATATCAATTTCTCCCCATCGACAGTGCCATTGTCGGTGCAGGATTTCCCAGCCTTGCTGCTGCAACCACTCGGAGACTAAGTTTTCTCCTAAAGTGCCGAGTTGGCGAGAGTGGGAAGATGGGGAACAATTGGAGTCAGCAAGAGCAATCCGGTTCGAGGGCTTCGCTAACGGGCGATCGCCCTTTCTGGTAAAATTCAATTTTGAACTATCACAGATGCTCATTAGCGCTAACTTGTATGGATTCTCGAATTCGCCAACATATTTATACTTTCTTGCTCAGTGTTGTTATTCTAGCAGTATTTGTCGCTGGGGCGATCGGCATTAATGCCGCACCAGCCCTAGCCTTGGATCACGACAAAGAAATCCTTGTTGGCGCTGATTTTAGTGGGCGGGTGCTGACAGACGACAGTTTTAATAAAGCTAATCTTCGCAACAGCAATTTTACCAATGCAGATTTGCGGGGCGTCAGTTTTTTTGCAGCCAATATGGAAGAAGCAAATTTAGAAGGTGCTAATTTCACGGGTGCTACTTTAGATTTGGCTCGCATGATGAAAGCAAATTTAACTAATGCTATTCTTGAAGGTGCTTTTGCTTACAATACTAGATTAGAAGGAGCGGTGATTGACGGTGCTGATTTTACTGAGACATTGCTGCGGGACGATATGTTGGAAAAACTTTGTCTAGTTGCCAAAGGCACTAATCCGGTAACAGGTAGGGCGACTCGCGAAACTCTGTTTTGCGATTATTAGAAATTGAGATGGAATTCGTTGCCGATCGCCATCATATCAATTCCGGTGACACCGGAACGCTCTAACCCCACAGAATACAGAGTCCCAGAAGAGATAGGATTTGAGATCACCCCTCGATGCTTGGGGATTTGGGGTTGGGCCATGTGATGCTGGTATCGGCGGCGATGAGACGAGAAACCGCGATCGCCCCAAACCGATTAAGATGGCTAGGGTCAAAAAAATACTGATGGCGACTGGGCCACTGCTGGGATAACTCGCGGAAAGCGAAACCTTTTTGGCGGGAGAGTTGCTGCATTCGTTGCCGAAATTGTTGTTGGGCCCAGATACGAGTGTCGTCTAGATAGTCGTCGGTGAGGGGTAAACTCACAAAAACCAATGGAATTTTGCGACTTTTGGTCAAAGCGATGACTGAATTGAAGGCTTGGGCTTGTTTACCTCCGAGGTTAAAGTTTTCGTAGTCGCGATCGAATCTACCAGAAACATAAGGGCGATCGTTATAGTAGGTGTTGGGATTGTAACGGACAGACAGGGGCAGAAATCCGTTGGAGTCGATCGAGTCTGCCAACTCGCTGACTGGATTGATGCCGATGACAGCAGTGTTAGCAACCGGCAAGATACCTATTCTACGATCGTCAATTTTAGCAACCGGCAAAATACTTGCTTTCTGGAAAGTACCCCTGGGACAAGGTTGGGGAAATTGGTAACACTGGGGAATCACGTTGGGTTCATCTTCTGGGAGTTTAGGGCGAATACCGGCAACTAAAAGTTGATTGCCCTCGGAAGCGATAATAGAGTTAAAAGTGCGATCGACTCTGCCACTATTGAACGCCCGTACCCCATCAGCCCAGACAATCATTTGAGGTAACTGCTGGGGTTTTAATAGTCGCCGCAGTTGAAAGTCAACTACTTGTGCGGTGGCACCGTTGACTGCAAAATTAAATATGGTTAAGCCCGATCGACCCTTTTGCGCCAAAGATTGTTTTAGTGCTTTGGGATCGACACCTTGCAGCGCCCGCGAACTCCCCACAATCAAAACATCAGGCGGGCCCACCGTCGCCACGTAGGATAGATAAAGTTCTAGTTGTTCGTTAAGCAAATCGCTACTGAAGCTGGCGGAAGTTTGACGGCTTGTCCCTGCTTGCTGTTGCGAATAAGCCAGGTTTCTCATGTATTCCACCACTTTTTTCTCAGCAAAAGCCCGTTTGGGACTGCTTGGAGGAACAGCTTGCATCCAAGCTACAGCTTGCACCCACAGGGCTGCTACTTCATCCCACTCTTGTTTTGAATTGGCTGATTGAGCCAAATTAGAAGCTTGGGTGGCAAAGTTTACTGACTCCGTGAAGCCATCATTTTCGGCGCAAGAACGCGCGCTAGCGAACTTTTTGGGTTTTTTGGAGTTATTAGCCACAACAGGTTCCAGGGGCTGTGCTTGGACTGGCGAGATTTCCCTCTGCGTCAGTACAGTGTGGGGCAGATTGGTTGAGGAACATCCCAAAGTTACTGCTAGCAAGGTGGCTATCGTCCAGGTACGTTTGAGGATATGGGTGCTGAGACTAACAATTTCGTCGCGAATCATAAAGCTTTCAGCTAGTTATCGATTTGAGATTAGGGATTTGAGATGGTTATATCCTTAATATTCTAGAGCAAGTTCACTAGCTATCGATTACTGTTGGGTTAGGGTATTTCTGTGTGGGATGAGATAACGCATTTTTTTAACCCTCAACCACAGGTCTGTTTGCGATAAATTTCTTAACACGATTCACTAACAAGTAACACGACAAACCAGCCAGTGCTGCTATTAAAATTACCCTTAACTGCTTGAGTGCAAATAGCAAAGAGTTGGAAAACGACAGTTGCATTGCCTGGTTATTCCCGTAAATTTGAGTATCTATGGGCTTAAATGTATAAACTAAAGCATTAAAAAATGAACTAGGATGCTGTTCATCAACGGCGACAAAAGGATGATTTACGCCCACAAAAGAGATAAAAATTGACAGACAACTCACTATTATAAAAGCTGTTCTTAAAAGTTTTGAATGTTTGATATCATTGCTGATTTGAGCTAGTGGTAGGCAGAGCAAAAACATGAGATTGGCATACCATCTGACTCCATAAGAATAACCACTGTAATTGTTAGAACGCAGAATGTACATCAGCACATAGGCAGAAGATGCCAAAAAAATCAACAGATATTCTTGGCGATATTTTAATTCTTTGTTTTGGTAAATTTTCACAAATCCCCAAATAGAAAATACTAAAACAGGAGTATAAGAAATCAAGCCTCTATGACCGATAATCATATGAAAAGCGTAATTTACTAAAGCCGGAAAATTTGAATGATATGCTAAACCGGAAAGGGTTGTACTATCGAAGACAGAACCAGGATATTCCCACAGAGACTTGTTCATAGAAGGCGGTCGCAGACTGCCAGACGTGTAAAGATTTAACTGTAAGTAAATTATTAGGACTACAGCGCAAGCTAAAGAAAAAACTATCTTTGATTTCAGGGGTTTATTAAAAAAGCTGACAGCCAGAAATGGCAGAAAAATAAAAGCGACTACATCAATGCTACCAGCTAGGGTAATTAACAAACCTGCAACCAGAGAATATGTAATACTTTCTTTGACCCTGAGTAGATAGTAAAAACCAGCAATAAGTAAACTTCCACTAACCACATGATTGCTGAATACAGTTGAGTAAGGTAACAAGAGAGTCCCCGTACCCGCAATAATTAAAATTACATCTATCCAGGTTTCTTCTACTTCTAACAAACACAAAACTTTATATAAATAAATCATGCCAATAGCTGTAGCTACTCCTACAACTAAAATTACTATTAGCATATTAGCCAGCATTAGATTTTTATCAAAAGAAATGCCGATCGCCTTGAGAAAAGCGTAAAAAAATGAACCATATATGGAAAGTATAGGAGGCTTGTCAGAGTAAAAATGACCTTGGTAGAAATATTTATCTATTGTCCACAAAAATCGAGAATTATCAATAATAAAAGTATGAAAATCTACCAGGGATTCAATAGTCGCTAACCGAGAAGCATCATTGGCTCCTGCGACTGGTCTTGTCAAGAGTGCAAATAGGCCTAAAAACACTGAAAATATTTGCCATTCTTTTTTAATTCTCATGCTCTGCATCCAATTTAAGAGTATGGAAAATCTATTTCAATTTGTAACGATCGCTTCACAAATTACTTCGACTCGATGACGGCTTCGGCTTCCAGGGCGATCGATCGCAATTTATCCAGTATATCCTGGCTGGCAGACTCCCACAACCCCCGCTGACGAGCTTCTAACAATCTTTCAGCCATATCTCGCAGTGCCCAAGGATTATTTTCCTGGATAAAGCCCTGCACTTTTTCGTCAAAAATGTAAGCCTCAGCGATTCCCTCATACATAAAATCCTCAACACAATTTGCGGTAGCATCATAAGCAAACAAAAAATCAACAGTTGCGGCAATTTCAAACGCACCCTTATAACCATGTCGCATCGCCCCTTCAATCCATTTAGGATTCACAGCCCTGCTGCGATAAACCCGCGCAATTTCTTCCCGCAGTTGCCGCACTTTGGGATTCTCAGGAATTGAATTATCTCCGAAATAAGTTTCAGGATTTTTGCCTTGCAAATTGCGAATTGCGGCCGTCATTCCACCTTGGAATTGATAATAATCGTCGGAGTCTAAAATGTCGTGTTCGCGGTTGTCTTGGTTTTGCAGAACTATTTGCATTTGGGTGAGGCGTTTGGTAAATGCTTCGGGTGCGGAACATCCCCATTCACCCCCGGTAAGTTCACCCCCCCTAGCCCCCCCTTGGTAAGGGGGGGGACAAGAGTTGGAGTTAGCCCCCCCTTGTAAAAGGGGGGTATCAGTGGAGTTAGCCCCCCCTTGATAAGGGGGGGTTGGGGGGGTATGAGTGGAGTTAGCCCCCTCTTGATAAGGGGGGGTACTTGTATAGGCATAACTGCTCCAATTAATGTAAGCTTTGGCTAGATCTCCATCATCTGTCCAATTTTGAGCTTCAATTATGCCTTGAAGTCCCGCACCGTAGGCACCGGGTTTGGAACCAAAGACGCGAAATTGCGATCGCAATTTAGCCTCTTCCCGACTCAAACCAGTCGATTCCCAATCTTGAATTTCCTGCTTAACCTGTGCTGCTAAAGGATTGGTTTCGGCTGGTTCATCTAAATCTGCCACCGCTTTTACCGCCGAATCAAACAAATCAATTAAATTAAAAAAAGCATCCCGAAAAAAGCCAGAAATCCGCAAAGTAACATCGACTCTGGGCCGTCCCAAAACTGAAATTGGCAAGACTTCAAAATCTACAACTCGGCGCGAAGGGCCATCCCAAACTGGCTGAACTCCGATCAATGCTAAAGCTTCTGCAATGTCATCTCCTCCGGTTCGCATGGTGGATGTTCCCCACACCGACAAGCCCAAAGTTTTGGGATATTCGCCGTTTTCTTGGGTGTATCTTTCGATTAAAGTTTCGGCTGCAACTTTCCCCACTCTCCATGCAGTTTCTGTGGGAATGGCGCGGATATCTACGGAGTAAAAATTGCGGCCTGTGGGTAATACATCGGGGCGGCCGCGGGTGGGTGCCCCTGATGCGCCACTGGGTATGTGGCGGCCATCTAAGCCATGCAAAAGATTGGTAATTTCTTGGTTTGTTTGGAGGAGTGATGGTAAAAGATAGTTGGCTATCCAGTCTATTTCTGGTTTGGTTGCTTTTCCTATGGGGAGATTTTTAATCGCAGATTCACGGGACTCAACCTGGAGGTTCTCGATTAATTTATCGACTAATTGAATGGCTTGTGTTTCTATTTCTGCTGTTAAATCGCCCGCTGTGCGCTGTTGAATTAGGGAGGTGGGATCGGAGGTTAAGGGGTCGAAATCATAGCCTGAGTCTTCTGCTAGGGCGCGGGTTAAGCCCGATCGCCCGTTGGTGGGATGGCGGGCGATCGCAATTATCAAATCTCTCAACTGCCTGCCTTCCGGGCACTGTCCAAAAATGTGCAATCCGTCGCGAATTTGGGATTCTTTTAGTTCGCAAAGATAGCCATCGGTGCGGGTGATAAATTCGGTGAATTCTGATTTATTGAGTTGGATTCCTAAGTCTTTGTCTAAGTTTTCTTGGTTGGTGAGGGCCACAATGCGATCGCGAATCATCGGTAATCGAGACGGATCTAAGCTTTGCGCCTCGCAATATTCGTCGATTAAAGCCTCTAACTGCTGCAAAGGTCCGTAAAGTTCGGCGCGAGTCATGGGCGGGGTGAGGTGGTCGATAATCACGGCTTGGGAGCGTCTTTTTGCCTGGGAACCTTCCCCCGGATCGTTGACAATAAACGGATAAAAATTTGGCATTGCGCCTAATGCAACTTCGGGGTAACAATTGCTGGATAAAGCGACACTTTTACCGGGAAGCCATTCTAAATTACCATGTTTTCCCGCATGAATGATTGCCTGAGAACCAAAATTTTGGCGCAACCAATAATAGTAAGCTAGGTAATTATGAGTAGGTTCTAAATCCGGTGCGTGATAGTTCAAACTAGGGTCAATTTCGTATCCCCGTGATGGTTGAATTCCCACAAACACATTGCCAAACTGAATCCCCGGAATGGGAAACAGATGGGCAGCCAAAAGTTCCGTTTTTTCTCCCGTTGCTAAGCCCCATCTGTTACAAATTCCATCTTGGACTTGCTGTGGCAAAGTTGCAAAATAATCTTGATATTCCGCCAAATCTAAATATTGATTTATAGGGCGCAATTCCCGTCCTTCCGGGTCATTTGTCACGCCGGATGTGAGCATTTCAATTAACTCGTTGCCGCTGTGGGGAATATTATCTACTTGATAACCAGCTTGCTGCAAAGCTTTCAGGATTTCCACACAGCTAGCGGGCGTATCCAAGCCGACACCGTTGGCTAATCTGGCGTTGCGGGTGGGATAATTGGCGAGAATGATGGCGATGCGTCTGTTGGCTGGAGGAGTTTGTTTAAGTTTGACCCAATTTGTAGTTAAATCTGCTACAAATGAAATGCGATCGGCCGCAGCGACATAACCCACAACATCAGTTTCTAATTCGTTATTCCAAGTTTGAACAGCCTTAAAAGAAACCGCCCTCGTAATGATTTTCCCATCCACTTCTGGCAAAGCTACATTCATCGCCACATCGCGGGGCGAAAGTCCTTGCAAGTCACTTTCCCACTGTTGTAAACCACCGCCACTAAATATGGCTTGCAAGACGGGAACATTTAATAATTTTAAGGTATTTTGTTCTGCTTCGGGGCTGTTGAAACCTGAGACTGCAAAACTTGTTGTATTGAGCAATAATTGAATTGGTGCTGCGTCTTTTGGTTGGAAATATTCTAGCAACTCCACTTGCAAATCTGGTTCTCGCAAGGAAGACACAAACACGGGAACAGGTACTAGATTTCGGTCATATAATGCTTGACAAAGTGCATCAATTGGTGCAAGATTTCCCGATAAATAATGAGCGCGATAAAATAAGATTCCCACTGTAGGGGCGGTGCCCCCGTGCCCGCCCTCTTCCTGTCCTTTAGCATCTGTTTCCACCCCCGGAGATCCCCCCCAACCCCCCTTAAGAAGGGGGGAGCAAGAAGTGGTCAAAGTCTCGCTTTTTAAGGGTGATTTGGGAGGATTGGAATCAGGAATCAAAGTCCCCCTTATTAAGGGGGATTTAGGGGGATCGAAATCTGGTTGCAAAGTTTCAAAACACCCCCTCGCACTTCCACTCCATTCGTAAATTCCCACGCGGGCAACGGTTTGAGGTAAAGGCGGATTGTAAGCAGTTTTTAAACAAGTATCTGCCCCAAACTTTAGGGCATTGACAAAGTTTTGGACTCCGCCTTCTGTGAAGTAGCGCCACAGTTGATTGACTGCTGATAGCGATATATTTGAATGACTAATTAAATCGGGATCTGGACTGTCGTCACCAGGCATGATAATCAGTTTAGCTTGAGTCTTTTCCGCTATTTCACGCAGTATTTCCAAGCCATAAGACCAATAGGAACGGCCTCCTAACAACCTTAGAATAATTACCTGGGCGTGTTGTAAAATTTCTTCGGCATAGGTATCAATGGTTAGTTGTTGCTGCAATTGCAGGAGATTGACGGCGCGCAGTTTGGGGAATTCTGCTGGTAGTTTTGATGCAGCGGCTGCGAGGGTTTGAATATCTGTATCAGCCGCACTAATAAATACGATTGGTGCGGGGGTTTGTTGAATAAAGATTACTCCTTCGGCTTGGGGGTTCCAGCCTCCTGGTGTTGCTGCTAGTTTGTGCATTTAATTTTAAGTTAATTTGGATAAATATATTTTGTGCGATCGCTCTTAGTATAACATGACTTATTTTCAATCCGGTTGTATTAGATTTTTTGAACCGCAGAGGGCGCAGAGTACGCAGAGGAAGAGAAGAGAGAGATGGATGATTTCTTGTTTCTGAGGTTTTAATCTATAAACTGATAACGAAAACTCCCAAAACCATTATTGCTGCGCCTAGTAATCTTTGTTGAATATCTTTTTCCTTAAAAATAAAGTGACCGAACAATACACCCATTAACACGCTAGTACGTTTGATAGCTATTACTTGTACTACCAAGGTTAATGTCAAAGCTTGCATTTGACAAAGCACTCCGATAGCATTGAAAAATCCCATAGCTGCTAGCATCGGTAATTGTTTGAGGATTTTGCGGCTGGGATTTGGGGTTTTGTGCAGTAAAACTGGGAGTAGCAAGATACTCATTGTACCAAATATAGAAAATATCCAAAAAATTGGGGATGAATTTTGAACTCCTATTTTGTCAAAGTTTGAGGTAATACTCCATAGGAATGCCACCATTAACATCAATTTCGGTCCTGGTTCTTTTACCAGTGCTTTGAAGGGGGCTAAATATCCCTGGGATTTATCTTTGATATTGAGTAAGTAAGAGCCTGTTACGATTAGAAAAATGCCAATATAATCAAAAAGTTTGGGATATTCACCAACAATTAAGGGTGAAGTTAGCAACATGAATAGTGGTGTCAATGCTACCAGGGGTACTGTCAGGGATAAGTCTGATACTTTGATGGCTTTGATGTAGAGTAGGGCTGTGACAGCGTTGATGCTACCTCCGATTAATAGGGCGAACCAAAATTGAGAGTTTAATGCCGGAATTCCTGTATAAATTACCCAGGGAGTCAAAGAGATGACTGAAAAGAATGACAGGGACCAAGCGACGACATATTCGTCACTTTTTTTGAGATTTTGTTTACCAAAAACGTCTTTGACGGCTTCAAAGAAGGCGGTAAAAATTCCTAAAATTAACCAAGTCAACCTAAGTATGCCCTCCTCACTCGCTCGTCATTTAGCAAATCTGATGCCTTGCCTGTGAGAGTAATGTTACCAGCTTCTAGTACATAACCTCGATCGGCAATTTGCAATGCTAAACTGGCGTTTTGTTCGACTAACAGAATTGTAACGCCTGTGGAGCGCAAATGTTGAATTATTGCAAATATTTCTTTGACTATGGCGGGGGCTAAACCCAAACTGGGTTCGTCTAATAATAGCAGTTTCGGACGCGACATCATGGCGCGGGCGATCGCCAACATTTGCTGTTCCCCACCGCTGAGGGTTCCCGATAGTTGATGGCGGCGTTCGGCTAGTCTGGGAAACAGTTTAAATTGGTAGTCTAAATCTGCTTTGATTTCTGCTGTTTGCGATCGCACATAGGCCCCTAATTCTAAGTTTGTCAACACCGTTTGCTGCGCCAAAACTCTCCTCCCTTCTGGGCTGTGGGCGATTCCGAGTTGGACAACTTCGTGGGCTTGGCGGCGGGTAATATCGCGCCCGTTATAAATAATTTGTCCTTGATGCAAATTCACTATTTTGGAAATAGCCCTGAGTGTGGTACTTTTGCCCGCACCATTGGCACCGATGAGGGTGACAACTTCGCCTGCATTAATTGTGAGATTAATATTTTGCAGGGCTTGAATTCCGCCGTAGTTTACAGAAAGGTTTTTGAGTTCTAAGAGGATATTTTGGGTGGTTTTGGGTGGAGTTTCGTGCATTCTTTGTGACTTGATTGTTGATAATAAACTATCTATTTCCCAGCAGTTTGTTTGTCGGTGAGTCCGATAGTCCGACAGGGAATGAATTCCCTGTCTCATAGCGAAAGTCCTCTCAAGAGGACTGGGAGATACATTTAATACTAACTATTACTCTTAGTCCGCGTAGGCGGACATTGTTTGTGTAGACGCGATTTCCAATCGCCGGGTTATTTTGCAACCTTCCAATCGCCGGATTTGCCATAAATTAGTTATTTTTCATCTCCTAAATAAGCCTCAATCACAGCAGGGTCATTCCTGACAATAGCAGGTTCACCCAAGGCAATTAGCTGGCCGAAATGGAGCACGGCAATGCGATCGCACAATCCCATAACCAGCGGTACGTGATGCTCGATCAATATTACAGTTAAATTGAACTTGTGGCGCACTTCCCGGATAAATTCACTTAATTTATGCTTTTCATTGGGATTCATGCCCGCCGCAGGTTCATCTAATAACAATATTTGCGGTTCTAGGGCTAAGGCGCGGGCAATTTCTAAGCGTCTTTGGTCGCCGTAGGACAAGTTTTTGGCTTGTTCGTTCGCCCGATCGCCCAATCCGACCAATTCCAACAATTCCAACGCTTTCTCGTGGGTTTGGCGCTCCATGGCGTTCGATGCTGGCAACGCAAATATGCCCGCTAGCAGTGATAATACGGGATTGTGCGATCGGCTGTGGATGTGTCGGGCGATCGCGACATTTTCACTAACAGAAAGTTCCCCAAATAAACGGATATTTTGAAAAGTTCTGGCCATACCTTTATTGGCAATTTGATATGGTTTCAATTGGGAAATATTTTCATTTTGATAAATCAGGTTGCCGCTAGAAGCAGGTATCAATCCAGTCATAACATTAAATAGGGTAGTCTTGCCCGCGCCGTTAGGGCCGATCAGTCCAAATATCTCGTCTTTTTCAACTGTAAAAGATACGTCGTTGACGGCAATTAAACCACCAAAGCGGCGAGTTAATCCTTGGGCGGCTAAAACCGGATTGGTTTTTGAGAGGGTAAGTGGTTCGGAACTCATAAACAAATGATAAAATATAAGATATAGCAATCCTAAATCATTTGTACAAATATGTAGGGGTAGTGCCCCCGTGCCTACCCCAGCCAAAACGGGCAACCACGGGGGGATTGCCCCTACAATAATTACGCAAATGATTTAGGATTGCTATATCTAATTATGCCTCAAATTATGGATGCTCAAAAACTCTTAGAACGAATCACAGTAAACTCCCAAATATTTAACGGAAAACCGATTATTCGGGGTCGCCGTCTTGCCGTTGAGCACATTCTAGGAATGTTAGCCGCTGGCGACACTCCTGAAACGATTCTAGAAGGTTATCCCTGGTTAGAAAGAGAAGATATTCAGACTTGTCTAGTTTATGCCCACCGACTGGTTAGTCACGAGCGAGTCGAACCGCTTTTGGTGGAAGCTAGTAAATAAAAATATAAACTCATGCGAGAAATCCGATGCAATACCTGCGGTAGTAACCGCTATGAGGAACGTAAAATCAATTACCTTTACAGTCATCAAGGTAAATACTTGCTAGTTCCTAAAACGCCTGTTGAGATTTGTCTGGATTGTGGCATGATTTATTATGATGCAGCAGTTCTTAAAGAAATTGAGCGCCGTTTATTTGCTATTCACCAGCACAATGAAATGCCGGATTCATATATTCAAATTCCCAGCAAGAGTTATACCAATTTTTTATGAGGCTGCATAGAATCCGATCCTTAAAGAGGGCGGGCACGGGGGCACCGCCCCTACAAGGGGGGGGATAAGATTCCGATCAAAGTCCCCCTTCTTAAGGGGGATTTAGGGGGATCGAAATATGTGCAACGACCCATTAAATTCGTATTTACATCGCCCGGACTCTGGAAACCAATTTGATGAGAATGTAGATACAATTATTCAAATGGCTGAGACAGCTCATCAAGTACAAGGATTATAGCCCATAAGGTTTTATGCTAGCAGTAAAAGATTGCTATCTAGATAAAATTCCCGGTGCAAAAGATACTGATTTTCTGCCACAAGAAATCGCAGCGCGCTATAATATCACAATTACCGCAGTGCCCGTATCTCCTTAACATCAAATCCGTTATACCAATTTAATGGGAAGTTGCAGATATCTCGATCCCCCTAAATCCCCCTTAAGAAGGGGGACTTTGAGCAGAATCTTGTCCCCCCCCTTGTAGGGGCGGTGCCCCCGTGCCCGCCCTCTTTAAGGATCGGAGTCTATGCAACCTCATAAAAAATTTGTATTACCATCATCGGGCGTAAAATCGAGTCAATAGTCAATAATCATTCCGGTACAACCGGAATTGATATCACATCTCGCAGGGATAATTGTATAACAATGTACATACCAGATTCGCAATCTTCCCAAGCAAAAGTGCTGCCGACGATGTACGATCTACCCAGTGAAGACCCGGAGGAACCCGGTTTGCCTGACGAATATCATCGGTGGCAAGCACAACTTTTGTGCGATAGCTGCATTCCTCCTAATTATCCAGCCGATCGCCTATTTTCGGCCAGCGATCTCAATCTATATTACGACTCCAACCATCCCAATTGGTACAAAAGACCCGATTGGTATTTAGTTGTGGGCGTTTCGAGGTTTTACCAAGACAGAGACTTGCGCCAAAGTTACGTAATTTGGGATGAAGCAGTCAATCCTTTAATTGCGATCGAGTTTCTGTCACCAAGTACGGAAGATGAAGATTTAGGGATGACAGAATCTGAACCAAACAAACCGCCGACTAAGTGGCAGGTTTACGAGAGAATTTTGCGGATTCCTTATTACTTTGTGTTTAGCAAATACAACAACCAATTGAGAGTTTTTCGCTTAATTGGCAACCGTTACCGCGAACAAGTGTTAACAGGTTCTCGATTTTGGATACCGGAAATACAGTTAAGTTTGGGTTTGTGGCAAGGTGCTTTCCTGCAAAATGAAAGGTTGTGGCTGCGGTGGTACGATCTTAATGGGAATTTGATTCTGACTCCTGAAGAATTTGAGAGACAACGAGCTCAATTGGAAAGCCAACGAGCCGAGTTTGAAAGGCAGCAAGCTGCAATTGAAAGACAGCAAGCAGAAATTGAAAGACAGCAAGCTGAATCAGAAAGGCAACGTGCTGAATTTGAAAAACAGCAAGCTGAATTAGAAAGGCAACGTGCTGAATTTGAAAAACAGCAAGCTGATTCAGAAAGAGAGCGGGCAAATCGTTTAGCCGATCGCCTCCGAGCAATGGGCATTAATCCCGATGAGCTGTAAAATGAAATAATAGGACTTTCTCTTTCATCCAAAAATAAAATTAGTTGGTAAGGAGGACTGGAGTCTTTAACTGCTGGTGACTAAAGTCCTCACTACAAACATTTTTTTAAACTGTAAGATGAAATAGTAGCGTTAAATGCTGCTAGCACTGTCCATAAAATTTTATTAACAAAACACTACTTATGCCAGAATCTACCTCATTGCGCGATCGCTACTTAGCCCTGATCGACAAAATTGTCGAAATCACCCTCAAGGGTCAAATTCGCTCCAAAGAACAAGTATATCAAATGCTCGTCCAAGACATCGGCACCGGCACTGGCGAAATTTTTGAACGCTGTTTCGGAGAACGCCTAGATGCCACCGAAAACCTGCTCAAAAATGAAAAAGACGAAATCAAACAAGCCAAAGCAAATCGCACCCTCAGAGCGCTAAAAACTATCCAAGGAGAATGGGAACGCTGGCAAAAGGACAACCGAGTTTCCAGTGCGATCGCCTCGGCCATCCAACAAATCCTCACCGCCGAATCTAACGCCCGTCTTCTAGCATTATTACAAATAATTGACCCCAACAAAGAACTGCCCCTGACTCTCGATCAATTGCAGCAATTAGCAAAATCCCTGCACCAACAAATGCTGCAAACTTCCAATCCCGAAACCGAGCGGGACTTGCAGCAAATCACCGCTGGGATTGCCAAAGGTTTAGAATCTTGGCAACGGCTGGAACCGGAACTTGTAGGCTGGATTTATCAGCCACAGCAGCTAGGATTTGCCGGTAGTCCCGAACAAACTGGACCTTGGGCTTTTTGGGCAAAAAAGGTGAAAAGTCCGTTTCCTCACGCTCTTTTGCAGACAATTGCGATGGGTGAATCGATAGTTGAGTTAGCAGCTAAAGAATCGAGTTTAGAGTTAGGCGCTTTGGTGGAATTGGCGATTATTTTGCAGTGCTTGCAGCGGGCATTGGCGACATGGTTTGACAAGCAAGTTTATGATTCTAAAGTGTCAACCAAAGCTTCTATTTCTACTTATATTACTTTTGCGGTAATTTGGAGTCAGTTAGCCACGGGGTTTAACAATTCTACCAAAAGTGGCGAACAGTTGGCAAATGCTTGTTTTCAAGTAACTCTGCAAATTTTGCGGGCTTTTTCTCAACGAGAATACTTTCCGCTGTACGGCGGGATTTTTGCCTCCTTTGATGGCAAATCTCTGCGCCACACTTTGGAGTATTTAGATGAACCCCTGCGACGGGTAGAAGGTACTCAAGCTAAGGCTCGAATTTTGACGTTGTTGGGTTATTCGATGCGGGCTGTGGGAGCCTATGAGCGATCGATCTTACTGCACAAAGAAGCCCTGGAAATTGCTCGTCTAGAAGATGACAAAGCCTGCGAAGTTGCGAATCTAAATCACATCAGCCGCAACTATGTTTCTCAGAAAAACTATCAGGAAGCGATTAATTACAGTCAGCGGGCTTTAATTTTGGCACGACAAGCGGGTGAGCGCCAAGGTGAGGCGAATGCTCTAGCTAATTTGGGTTATAGCGAGGTGTTTCAAGCGCGGCAGTTGGAGGATGTGGAACCAGAAGTGTATGAAAGTGCGATCGGCTATTTGGAACAAGGTTTGTTGCTTTCGGAAAGGTTGGGAGACAGGCAAAGTCAAGCTTTTTGTTCCAGCAGTCTGGGGATTGCTAAAATTGCGCTGGAAAATTCTGAAAGTGCGATCGAATATTTGGTCAAAGGTTGGCAAGCGGCCCAATTTTCCGGGGACTTGTATTTGCAAGGTCTGAATTTGGCTTATTTAGCTCAAGCTTATTATAGCATTAATCAGCTAGAAAAAGCGATATTTGCTGGCAGTTTGGGGATGTATACTTTAGAGCAAATTGGGGCGATGGAGTGGCGTCAATCGGCGGGTTTGCTGACTATTCTGCGGGGACAAATGGGGGCTGAGGCTTTCAAGGAGTCTTTGGCTAAGAGTCGAGGAAGTATCATTCCGGCGATCGGAGTTGATGGCTATGATTACATCTCGGAATTGTTGGAAAAATATCAGCAATCTATTTAATATAGCGGGATATGAATTCCCTGTCTAATAGTGACAGTCTTTTCAAAGATGACTAATGATTGAAAATGCTTCTTCTGAGTCCTATGTAAGAGGACTTTTCCTTTGAGGCAGGGGTTTTAACCCCTGCCGGACTATCGCTTGTATAAAAGCCCTGCAATCGCTGAATTATAGTGGCTACTTAACAGTCTTGAAGGTATCCAATTTGCCAGTAAATCGGTTGATAAACATCTGCAAAACAGTCCGCTTACCAATATTGATATTAGAACTGACGGCCATTCCCGACTGCAAATTAACTTCCACTTGATTCGGTTTGTCCTTGTTCAAAACAAACTTTTGATTTTTGAGCTTAATTGTGGTTTTAAAAGCGTAGTATTTCCGCAGTTCAGTCGGAGCCACAGCATCGCTGCTAATCTCTATCACTTCACCTTCAGCAGTACCAAATTCCATCGCTGGGAAAGCTTCTACATTCACTTCCACAGGCACGCATTGGTATTTAGTCAAACCCAGTTTCTCTCTGTTAACTTCCTTCTCAGGACAAGCGCAACTTTTACCTTTTTCGCAGTCAATCTTTTCTCCATCCAATTGTTTGCCGTGATACTGCTCCAATTTTGCCCGCTTCTGTCTCAAAGCATCCAATACCAGGGCTACGTTGCTGTTTTCTAGATAAACAGTTGCTTGCAAACCGTTTTCGTCATCCAACACTTTGAGCAATTTCTCAGTTTGCTGCGCTTCATAATAAGCTTCTTCGCAGCGTTTGGGGCGCGGTTCCCCCGGTTTTAGCACTGAGTTAATAATGGATTGGCAGATCGGATCTTTGGCCACATCTAATTCTGATTTCTCCTTGGTCGAAGGTTTCAAATCAAAAATCACGCCGGATACTGGGGACTTCAGAACTTGAGTGTTACGGTTTTCCTGTGCCTTTTCTAGTTGAGAATTGATCTCTGATAGCTTTTTCAGGTTTTCTACTTTGAACCGACTCAGTTGAGAATCGCTGGTGGCAATTTGTTTCTGGTTTTCGGAAATTTTAGTATACAGTTCTTTTGCCCAGGAATCCTTGGTGTTTTTCAACTGTTCCTCTGCTCGCTTAATCGATTCTTGAATTCGTTCTTGCTCTCCTCGCTGGCGTTGGATTTCAGCCGTGATTTTTTGGATGTCACCTTGTCTGGCGTTGATCTCACCTCTGCGGGTGTTTATCTCACCTCTGCGGGTATTGATGTCGCCTTTACGGGCATTTATTTCACCTTCGCGCTGCTTGATTTGATCTTGTTGTTTCAGGACGTCGCTTTGGCCTCGGAAAACATCTTGCTCCTGTTTTTCTTTTTGGAGTTCAGCGATCGCTCCTGCTTCCACCAGTGGGCCTAGTCTGCTCAAAATGCCTTGATTGGACTTGAGCACCTGTTGGGACTTGGCTAACTGTTCGTCGGCTAAGATTTTCTGAGCTTCGGCAGATTTTACTTGCTCTCTGGCAGAATCTAATTGCTGCTGAGAATAGTTTAATTGGTTCTGAGCAAAACCCAATTGTTGCTGGGCTACTGTCATTTGATCGCCTGCTGCTTTTTCGGCATCTTCAGCTTGCTTGAGTTGTTTTTGCAACTCCTGAATTTGTCCTTGGACGGCGGCTGCACGAGACAAAAATTCCGATCGATAATTAACATAAAGTCCTTGTTGAGCTGCATCAAAATTACCGCTGGCTCCTCGGTTCAGGTAGAGTTCGTCAATTAAGGCTTGCAGCACTTGATTTTGGGCACTGATGCTTTGCCTATCTTTGATGGTTGATTCTAGATTAGAAGGAATCGGACCTTGAATGCTGCCATTAACCACGTCTTGGTAAAATTTATTTTCCTTTTCCAGGGCTTCTTTGGTTTTCTTCAGGGATGTGAAATCGGCACTGGATGCCACGGGGTTAAAAGTAAGCAAAGGCTGGTTTTTTTCTACGCGATCGCCATTTTCGACGTGAACTCTCACCACTGCCCCTGTAGCAGGCGCTTGGATGTCTCTAGCACCATCTTTGAGTTCCAATTGACCGACGGCGGGTACGGCTTGTTCTACGCTAGCAAAATAGGCCCAAACTACTGCTGAAGTGGTCATCAACATGATCATCCACAAAAATAAGCGCGACCAAATCGCTGGTTTTTCTAGAATGACTGGTTGCTCTGAGAGCATTATGGATTTCATTGCCATGGGTTTACTTGTTATTAGTTATTTGGTAATTGTTTGGTTATCAAGTGTTAGATGACTCTTGTTGTTGGAAGAGGCAATAGTAACGCCCTTTAAGACTCATTAATTCTTTATGAGTTCCCTGCTCGACGACAGCACCTTGATCCATCATAATAATCACATCCGCATTTTGGATGGTAGTCAGACGGTGAGTAATGAAAAACACGGTGCGACCCTTAAAAGCTTCTGCTAAGTTATTACAAACTTGGCGTTCGGAATGATAGTCTAGGGCGCTGGTAGCTTCGTCCAAAATCAGCAGTCTGGGGTTTTGCAAGATTGTCCGGGCGATCGCCAAACGTTGCCTTTGACCCCCAGAAAGCGAAGAACCCCGCTCTCCCACTACCGTATTATAGCCAGCGGGTAAGCCCATAATAAAATCGTGGGCTACTGCTAGTTTCGCAGCTCGGACAATCTCATCCGTGCTCGCGTCGGGATTGCTCAGAGCAATATTTTCCTGCACCGTACAGTTAAACAACAAAGTATCTTGGAGCACCACCCCTAGTTGGCTGCGGAGGGAATACAATTCCACCTTGGAAATGTCGTAGCCATCAATAAAAATCCGACCAGACAGCGGCGGATACAGACGCTGTAACAGCTTCATCCCCGTACTCTTACCGGAACCACTTCCTCCCACAATTCCCACAAAACTACCAGCCGGAAATTCCAAATTCACATTAGCCAATTGCAGGGGGCCGCTCTCCAGGAATCGGAAAGAAACCTCCTCATAGGCCACCTGTCCTTGAATGGCGGGCATTGGGATGTTACTCCGGTCTTCATCGCTGGTTTCCGTGGGCGTATCGACGACATCCTTAAGCATATCGATCGACATTGACACCTCTTGGAAACTCTGCCAAACGCTAACAAACCTGAGCAATGAACCTGTCACGTTCCCCGAAATAATTCGGAAAGCAATTAACTGACCCAAAGTGATGTCATTGTTCAATACTAAATAAGCTCCAACCCACAACTGAGCTAAGTTACCGACTTGGTTTAAGAAGCTACTAATTGTACCGGCTGTAGTCCCCGTAATAATAGTTTTAAAACTGGCAGTAATGTATTTAGCATAGCGGCTAGACCACTCCCAGCGGGATTTCAATTCAATATTTTGCGCCTTAACAGTTTGAATCCCGCTGACTACTTCCACTAAATAAGATTGAGAGTCAGCAAAACGCATATTTCTTTGTTTAATCAGGCGCAGCACCAGGGGATTGATCAGCACGATCATCAGGGCAAGGACTGGTACGACGGCCAAAGATACTGCCGTTAACTGAACGCTGTAGGACAGCATCACGGCGACGTAAACCACCGAAAATACTGCATCGAGAACTACTGTCAGGGCTGTACCGGTCATGAATTCCCGAATCTGGCCCATCATGCTAAATTTGTAGACCAAATCTCCCACGCGCCGATTGTCAAAGTAATTCTGGGGAAGCCGGAGTAAGTGGTCGATGACTTCGGCACTTAATTTGACATCTATGCGGTTGGAAGTGTCTATGAACAAAAAGGTACGCAAAGCATTGAGGAGTCCTTCAAACAAGGCAACTCCTAACAGAAATGCCCCTAAAATATCTAGGGTATCAATGCTGCGTTGACCTAATACTTTATCAATAATTACTTGGCTAATTAAGGGATTGGCAAGACCGAATAGCTGTACGAAAAACGAGGCGAGCAACACCTCAATAAATACTGTCTTGTGTTCCATCAAGGCTGGCACGAACCACCAGAAGCTGAACTGCTCTTTTTGTTCAACTTGCGGGGCTTGTAGCAGCAGGACTTCTCCTGATTCTCCCCAGACTTCTCTAAACTGAGCTACGCGCTTTCGCATCAGCCCTTCTTCGGGGCTGGCGATGGTTAATTCCTGCTCGGTAATGCTGTAAATAATGGCAAAGCTGTCTTTCCATTTAATCATTACCGGGGCTTTGATGCGGTTGATGGCTTCTGCTGGTACTTGGGCCATTTGAGGTGTCAGGCCGATGCTTTGGGCGATCGCACCGCAGGCTTGGATACTGATAGAACCAGCGGTTTTTAACTGATTGTCGAGAACTTTGCGGATGATATCTCGACGAAACTTCATGCCAAAATACTTGCTTAACATCTGGAAGCAAGCTAGTGGCCCGTCTATTTGCCCTCGGCCCCGGAAAACTGGGTATTTAGCAGCATCCTTGGTTTGGCCCGATGAGGGTTCTGGGGGACGCGGTGGGGCGATGGTTACTTTGTCAAAGAGACTCTGGTTCTCCAAGTCTCCAGGTTCGATTTCTGCGGGATCGTTTAGGGGATCTGCTTCTGGTGTTGGTGGTGGGGGTTCCCGGAAGCCTACCAAGCGAGTGCCCAGGCGGCCTTCTACTTTTAGGGATTTGACTTCGCCGTTAATATGTAAGCGACTGCCGGTGGGAAAGTCGCCCAAGACGCCACTGCTGACTAGCCAAATGCGATCGCCCTCTAACTCTTTGGCGAGCTCTTGGGTTTTTTTGTTACCATTGGGCAAGTTGATCACTTTTGCATCTTGCCAAGCTTGCACAGTGATGTCCTTGAGGTTAGAGGAGGAATCGGCCTGACGTTGCAATTCTAGGCTCAACAGTTCAAATACTTCGCTCAAGGAACAATGTTCGCGAAAGGCTTCTCCAAATTGCGGCTGTTTTTCTAGTAAGCTGAGAAAATCTTCGGCTTGTATGACGATCGCAATTACATTTGTAGAAGCGATGGCAGTTTCGCAAGGAACACATCTGAGCAAACCCGCCCAGCCGAGAATTTCCTTGGGCTGTACCAACCGTAAACTGACGTGGCGTTGAGAGCGCTGGTCAAAGCCTAGGAGTCGGGCCTGACCATCATAGATAATTGCCACCTGAGTCGGCATTTTTTCCCGTTCAAACAGCGGCTGCCCAGTCCGATAACCTAACAGTTGGCATTTCGCCACCAAAGCGGTGAGTGCCGTCTCCGAGAGTCGGTCAAAAGGGGGAGTTTGAGCCAGGAAATCCTGAATCTGAGATGGGGAAACAGCGGAAGAAGTCATCCGATTTTAGATTTTAGATTTTAGATTTTAGATTGAAAAATTGATTCGCACCCTTTACTGTTTGATGGTGGTCAGGATGCGGAGTTTCGTCCATCGAGTCTCCACGGTCCAAGAGGGGCAATGGGGGCTAACTTACCCCCCATTGCTAGATCTTCATGATATTGAAGAGACCGAAGAGAGGGGCTGTAGCGGGCCTATTTTCGATATTTGTTCGGCGACCCAGGTTTCAAATAATTCGTTAATTAAGTGCAGTCGCATGGATTCGTCTAGCTGAGCTGGCATGAATTTTTCTAGTCGAATAATGACCATCCATTCTGCCAGAGGACGTGGCTGCCAAAGTTGATTTGGTTTGCTCACTGACAAAAGTTTACTGATTGCTGGGTGCGGCTGGCTGAGGGGTACTGGTCCTAACAAGCCACCGGACTTGGACTCTGGGCCTTCGGAAAATTCCCGGGCCACTTCAGCAAAGCTTTGTTCCCCTTCCGAGATGCGAAAGTATAGTTCGTTGGCTAATGCTGGATTTTTAGTGCGGACCAGGGAATAGACTACGTGGTCTAGGCTGGCTTTGCGGGTTAAAAAATAGTTATCTACTTTAGGTCTCCAAGTTTCTTGCTTAAATTTTTCGATCAGCAAGGGTCTGGTGACCATTTCTTGAAGTTCTTCTAGGGTCATATGCTGGCTGCGAAGCCAAGCTTCTCTGGCTTCGGGGGCTGTCAGTTGGTGCTGAACCAGAAAGTTCTCCAAGGCGGATTGGCGTTCTTCGTCGCTGCAACTGAAGGATGCGATCGCTTGGTCGATGATTACGCCCCGCAAAAATTGTGGCATCAACTGATAGCGCTTCAGGAGCGATGGCATATCCTGAGCTTGCAGTAATTTATCCCCGATTTGAAAAAGTCCTGTCATTTTTGTGTCTCCAACTGACTTGCGCTTCCCCTTTTAATCTAACTGTGGTAGGAAAAGAGCGACAACCACTAAACCACTAACAGTTATAATTCCATAGAATTTACTAGGACTAGCCGAGTAAACTTATTCTTTTCGATCGTGTTAACGGGTGCTGACGGCAGCTTTCACCGCGAGCGATCGACACCAGGTAGCGGGTCGGCTATATTTGGCAGAATTTAACGCTACCTCAGTTTCCCGATAATAGCAGACCATTAGCGGGCTAACGCTCTTCCTGTTTGTTTCCTGACGCTTGGTTTTCGGGGGGGTTCCCTAACAACTACATCTGGCAACATTCTCCAAAACTGGCCTGAGAGCGGATTCTACAAACATCAATCTGGTGGTGGGTAGGTACGGGAACCCGCCCCATCTCACATTTAAATCCCCTTGCAAAATATCTCTTCCAACAGTGTTCCGAGTTTCAAGGAGTAAGCGCGACTGTCCAACAATTTTGGGTTGGTCGCCATTTGGCTTTGGACTCGATCCCGATAATGCCGGCGCAATTCTGGGGTAGTTCCCAATGCTTTGCTAATCTCCACATAACCATTCTCGGTGTTTGCTACCAATTCAGGAAGTTGTAGTTCTGCGATTACTGCTGCGGATTGTCGAGAGCGCCCGGTTTGGCCTGCTCTCACCACCACCGGCAACCCCGCCAACAAGGGTGCTATTAGGGATGCAGCGTCGCTATCGGGATAGGAGTCTAAATATATATCAGCCAATTTCAAACATTCTTGGTAATCGGCAGCCGTCGGCAACGCTTTGATCGTCACCAATCGCTGTTTGTCAATCCCAAATTCCGCAAATAGCGATCGCATTTGGTGATAAAAAGGCATCATGGGAAATTTTTCCCGACGCGAATGAAAGGGATATAAAACTAAGATCGAATTCGGTGTAGAGGCAATTATTTTTGCCCAAGTCGCTCTCAATTCTGGGATAATTTTAAAAGCTGTGACACCGGACATAAATATTACAGATTGCTCCGTTGCACCCCAACTGGTTCTTGTGGGTTTCACAGTGGATTTTTCTGAGGTTACAGGATAACTGAAACAAACTCCTGAGCCTTCTAAAGTGATTAATTTTTCCCGATACTCTGGGGTTGCATCTGGGGGCGATGTCAAATTTCCGGTCAAGAAGCGATCGATATTGCGAGCCCAGGTAGTCACCGGCATCGATAGAGGAGCAGCTATTTGGAGCCGCCCTAGTCGGTGTAGGGACAGCAAAGTGCTAGGTTTGGGGGTGTCGGTGGTATTGGTCCCCAGGAGCAGAATGTCTAAATTGTGCGATCGCATTTCCTCTACTTGACTGAGCAAGTCTGCTGACAGGTGTACTACCTTGTCAACCCGACTTTCAAAGTATTTACCCAAGGAATCCTGGGGCAGAGGATAGAAATTATACACAATAATTTCAAACTTATTTCTATCTAAATATTCACAACTTGCCAGGGCGGCAAAAGTCTCTGGTTCCGCACAGATTTGATCCAGTAAAATCCCTAACTTAATTTTACTGCCCGCAGGGGCGATCGGCTCAAAACTAAAATCTATTTTACACCCTATATTCCGCAAATAATCCTCAATAATCTTATTTCTTAACTTCCCCACATTTAAAAGATTAGCTTCGCTGAGACACCAGCTTTTCAAACTGAGATTTTCCGCAATGAACTGCGCCAGATAACGCCAAATTTCCGTAGCGGGAAAACTGGCAATATTCCCAGCCACATACTCTATTAAACGCTGCAAATAGTCCGCATATCGGGCAATTTCTCCAGTTTCTTGAAAATAAATAGGAGACTGAAACAGGAATTTCAAAAAGCCGTCAAAAAACCACTGAGGAATCGCTGCATTTTGATAGGATAATGGCAACTGATAAGCATCACGGTACAGCATAGCTGCTAGGAGATATTGTAGCCTAGATATCAGTTCTCCTCCTAGAGACAAAGTGGAACATAACTCCTGGACAAAACTTTGCTCTTCCTCAGTCATGGTTTCATGTTTGATACCACTATCTAGTAGCAATTGGTGAGCTTTTCCCATGTCTCCCCTGTAAGCATTTTCACATTTTTCTGCTGATAAATTCAGCCAATATCTAGCAATCTGTAGGCGGTATTTCCGCAGTTTTTTGACAATAGACTCATTAGTTGGCAAATTTTGATAATCTTGAATTAGCTTGGATAATTCAGAGGAGTTCCGCTGAGTTTTCAGGTCTAATTTTTGTTGAATAATCTGTTTGATTTGGGGATTTAAAAAACCGTATTCAGGGCTATTTAGGAGTTTTTGGTAAAATCTGACTACATCTTTATGATTTTCACCAGCCGAGAAATTTTTCCAAGTTTGTTGTTCGGGATGAATCCGCAGTGAGGAGAGTGTTTGAGGGACAAATCCGATGTGATAATTTCCCATAATTCGCCACCACATATCTAAGTCTACATACTGAGATAATCCCGAATCAAATAATCCGATTTCGGCAAAAACGCGGGCGGCAATTAAGACGGTAGTCGGTTCACCAATTTTGTTGATGGGGTTGCTTAAACAGTTAGGATCTGCTAGTAATTCTTGTCCGGGCTGAATCGGTTTTAAATTTGACCAACCTTTGTACAAATCTTTAATTGATTGGGAGGCTTTTTGTAAAATGGGATTGGATTCAGATGCGTCTATGGTAATGCCACGGGGGGAAAAAATCATGCCTATATTTGGGTGCTTTTCGGCAAGTTCGACCATTTTTTCAATACATTCTGGTGCGAGTAAGTCGTCTTGAAACAGAAATTTAATGTATTTACCTTTAGCTTGGGAAATGCAGAAGTTCCAGTTTTGCGAGAGGCCATAATTGCGGTGGAGGATGATGCGTAAATCTACTGAGGTTGTTGAGGTGAATGATTGGGCGATCGCAATTGTTTGGTCCGTGGAGCCATCGTCGGATATAATTACTTCTATGTGAGGGTAAGTCTGAGCCAAAGCACTCTCAATTGCTTCGCCAATAAATGCTGCTCCGTTATATGTCGGAATGCAAATACTCACTAAAGGTGGTACTGTTTGGGGATGATTTAGCTGGGCAGTTTTTGAATTGTTTAAATCTTGAAAATTCTGCGTGATTTGAGCAATATATTCCAAACGTTTTTGAATTTTTTTACCTACAGTTGACGGACTTAGTAAACTCTTGATTTCCTGCGCAGCTCTCGTTCCTACTTTTTGAGCTTCCCCGTAATTATTGAATATATGCTGCATTAAATAAGCGCTATGTTCTAGATCCGGTTCTGCCCAAAAATTGCCTTTTTTGTAAGGACCACAATCGGCCTCAAGGGGAATTAATTTATATTTGACTAAAAAGCTATTGCCCACATTCATAAATTCTGTATTTGATGAATAAGCAGTAGCAATTACGGGTTTGCCATAAAACATGGCTTCTGCCATTGTTAGGCCAAATCCTTCACAGCGATGTAGGGATAAATAACAGTCGCAATTGTAGAGCAAACCATTTATTTCATTTTTGGATAGATATCCGTCTAAATGTTGAATATTGGTCGCATTTCCGATGGCGGATTTTAACAATGCTAAATCTTTGATGTTTTTGTCGGAGTTGGAAGATTTGAGGATAAATAGTACGCGCTCGTCTTGACCAAAAGCTTGCTTAAATGCTTGAATTGCAGCCAAAGGATTTTTCCGTTGGATGCGGCTGGAAAAGTCGAATATAAATAGAAAAATAAATTTATTGTCGGGCAAATTCAGGGATTTTCTGTTCAGGTAAGATGGGGGTAAATCAATGCTGGGCATGATTTTGATGACGGGAATTGGCGAGACTAGGGAAATTGCTTCGGCGCAGTAGTTACTGTAAGTCCAGATTTCGTGAAAGTTGTCAAATACTGGTTGCCATTTTTGGGGAAATTCGGGAATTTCCCAGGCCCAAAAGCCGATATTGTAGCGATTTTTAAAATAGCTGGAACCAGAATGTTTTAAGAAAGTGTTGACTTCATCGGCGTTGACTTGAATCAGGTTTATGGGATAAGGATTGTCTGGGCTGAAGTTTTGATAGGTGGTGTCTTGACTGCGGTGGGGACTGCGGGTGAAATTGTTGATAGTGAAGGGAATTTTGGCGGCTTGTACGGATCTAATATTTGCTCTGACTCCTTCTCCCACTCCAAATTCACCGTTGATGTAGCCGGCGATGTTAATTCCTAAGTTAGGGTTCATAGTTTGTGCTATAATTCTTTTTTAGTTGATTTGGTGCTTGACAAATGTGCCGATCGCCATTGTATACTGGCATCGCCATGCTCACAAATTAGAGAAAGTGATCGATAGCATCAACCATGACCTCTTGAATCTGCTACCCCCGGATGCTAAAGTCATTGTGGAAATAGGCTGCGGTACGGGGGCTATGGGCGCACAGTACAAGCTGACAAATCCCCATTGTCAATATATTGGCCTTGAATGCGATCGAGAAAAAGCTAAAATAGCAGTCGATCGGCTAAACTGGGTGGCGATCGCCAATATAGAAGAAACCGATATCGCCAGTCTCGACATCGCCCCGGGCACCGTTGATTGTTTGGTATTTGGCGATTTGTTACCTTACCTCAAAAATCCTTGGGATGTCCTCAAACAATACAGTGCTTTGCTGCATCCCAGAGGTCAAATTTTCGCCAGAATTCCCAATGTTCAATACTGGCGGCGCATTGTCAATTTGTTGCGCGGGCACTGGGAAAATGCCGATGGCAAAATGCAGCACTGGTTTACCCTACAAAGTATTCAATCACTCTTTACTCAAGCCGGATTGCAGGTTTACGAATTGCAAGGAAAGGGACACAAAACCGAAAATTTTGCCCAATTTCAGCAATTGCTGCATCCCATGGTCAAGGCATTAGAGCTACAATCGAGTAGTTTTGCTACGGAAACCAGTGCTGAATATTATATTGTGCGATCGAGCAAAACCCCTGTACAACCACGCAGATTGCTGATTCAAACCATAATTATGGCACCTACAGGGTGCGATCGCCTGCGAGTTTTGGAACCGGACAAATTTAGCGCTACAATTCCCGGTGTCCGCACTATATCAGGCGTAAAAACACTCGAATTAATTGCCCCACTCCCTGGGGAAGAAAAAGTATTTGTTTGGCAGCGGACAATCATGCAATATCCCGCCTATCTTCCCCACATCAAACAACTCCTAAAACAAGACTATTTAATAGTAGCTGAAATTGACGACAATCCCATCCGTCGCCGGGAATATGCAGACAACAATTACCTCAGCTACCGTGGCTGTCATTGCGTTCAAACTTCCACAGAACCCCTCGCCAAAATTTTACGACAGTACAATCCCAATGTTACAGTATTTCCCAATCAATTAGCCTATTTACCACCACCGCGCACTTATGTAGAAGATACTATTACCATCTTTTTTGGAGCTCTGAATCGCGAAAAAGATTGGCAACCAATTATGGCAGCACTGAATCGAATTTTAGTGGCTCACAACCACCGCCTTCGAGTTAAAGTGATTCACGATCGCCTATTTTTTGACTCCTTACAAACAGAGCAAAAACAATTTGAGTCATTTTGCAGTTACGAACGATATCAAGAAATTATGTACAGTTGCGATATCGCTCTCTTACCGCTAGTTCCTAACCCGATCAATGAAACTAAATCTGACTTAAAATTTATTGAATGTGCGGCGCGGGGAGTGGCGGTGTTGGCAAGTCCTACGGTTTACGAACACTCAATTGTCGAAGGTGAAACCGGGTTAATTTATCGCTCTGAAAAAGAGTTTGAAAATAAGCTAAACTTGCTGATTTCCGATGTTCAAATGCGCCGAAAAATAGCTGGCAATGCTTACGAGTGGGTGCGGGAGAACCGTTTGCTGTGCGGGCACTACCGCCAGCGGCGAGACTGGTACTTGCAGATGCGGGATGAGTTGCCGCGTTTGAATGCTGAATTGCGCGATCGACTACCGGAGTTATTTGATGACTGAATGTAGTAAAATTGATGAAGATTTATGCGAAAAATATTGGGAAAAATCCCCCTCCAATTCAGCCCAGCCGAATATAATTCGGGGCATTGGTGTCAACAATCGCCTGAAATCCTTTGTATCTTTTGTTTATAGACGACTGCAAGATCCCCCTCGCATCCCCCTTAAGAAGGGGGACGAAAGAGAAGATTCCGGTTCCCCCCTTCTGTAGGGGCGGTGGCTGTGAGTGCCCGCCCTCTCGGCTAGGGGGGATCTGGCCTTAATAGTCAAACAGCTATCTGTGACTAGGTTTGAGCTTAAGTTGACACCAATGAATTCGGGGCTAAACCTATAAAGTCCCCCTGGGCACCGACTAAAACACCGTCATTAATGTTTTATTGTTTAATGTTTAATTATTAATTCACACCAATGCGAATTCTATTCACTATTGCTCACTTTTACAATCCCAGTGGCGACGGCAAACACGCTTCCCAAAGAAACGATCCGCAACCGCGACTCAATGCTTTAACCGCCGCCGTTGCATCCCTGCAAGCTTTGTATGGCAAATCTCAGTGCATGATTCACATTGGCGAATGTGCAACTATCCCAGCCAATCAAGATCAGAATCACGAAATTGACATTGTGATTTGCACAACCCAAGGCTATCATCTGTTGTCTCAATTGCCGGTGCAGCCAAAATCTTTTATGCACCATGCTACCAAATGCGAACCGCTGCTGTTGGGGTTTGAGTGTCAAGCAGTTTTACGAGCTTGTCTTGACAAATATGATTATTTCTGTTATTTGGAAGATGACTTAATTTTACATGATCCGTGGTTTTTCAACAAATTAAACTGGTTTAGACATCACGGTGGCAATGGAAACTTGTTACAACCAAACCGTTACGAAGTATCACCTCAAGCTCCCGTTTTTAAAGCCTATATCGATGGCGATTTAACACATTCTGCTACGTCTAATTTTCAAAATATTGAAGAACAACGACAGTTAATTGGCAAAATAATGGAACAAAAAATTGTTTTTGAGCGAGCTTTAAATCCTCATTCCGGGTGCTATTTTTTGAATGCAGAACAGATGGCTTACTGGGCTAAACAGTCTCATTTTTTGGATAGAGATACTAGCTTTGTTGGTCCCTTGGAAAGTGCGGCTACTTTAGGGATTATGCGAACTTTTAGAGTTTACAAGCCAGTTTCTGCCTATGCAAATTTTTTGGAGATTCAACACTTTGGGTCGAGTTTTCTCAAGTTGATTGGTAATAAAGTGAGACTTTCGGAAGTTTGATCGGAATATCCAAATCGCCTACTTTTTGGGTATAATGATATGCCTTTGAACAAATTGCTGCATTACATCCTCAAATTCAGGCAAAAAACTGATTTTCTTCGGGGCGCTGAACTTTTAACAGCATATTACTGGCAAATTTTGGTGTCCCTGCTTTTTGACCCAAAAAATTAATTAATTTAGTCATATTCCTCGTACAAGCCTGCTTCTTCAGTCATCTCGATTAACGGGTCTAATAGTTGGCGGCGCTGAACTTTCCGCTGTTGCTTGTAGGTCATTAAATCTTGGAAAAGTATGCGGCGATGGGAACCAACTTTGATGTAGGGAATTTCTCCTTTTTCCAGTAACTTGACTAGAAAGGGTCGCGATACATTCAGGATATCGGCAGCTTCCTGTGTTGTCAGTTCGCGATTGTGAAGCACTAGAGAGATAGCCTGACCTGATGCCATCGCGCCGACAACTTGACCGAGTAATTTGTAAACAGATGGCGGAATTATAATTTCTTTTCCGTTACTTTCGACTAATTTTAGTTGTGCAGATTCTCGGCTGAGTATCTGTGCTAGTTGTGCTATGGATTCTTGTTCTTTTTCTTGCAGAATAACTGACTCTGGCGATGCTTTTTGCTTCAACATAGCAAGATATATTTTTTGGTTGTTGTCTTAACGATAACACTTTTCACGCCATAAACGCAATATCCGCAACAAGCGAAATATCCAAATCTAGAAATGGGAAGAGGGATGCCTCGCAGATGTACAATAGGATGATCGCACTCCCCAACTCCAAGCGCGAACCCGACACTCTGCCCGAAATGGTCAACATCAGATAAAATGCAGTAAAAAACTAGAAAATGGAAGCAATACAACTGTCTTTGTTCTCAAACGAGTCAGAATTAATTCCTGCCAAAAAGCAGAAAAAAGCAAAATTAGGGCGTTACGAACGCATCCAACGCGAACTAGAATCAAATGACTGCGACCCCTACAAGATATTCATTGATATTGAATCTCAGTCACTGCCAAAATCCGACTATACATTTGTCGATCTTTTCTGCGGTGCTGGCGGCATGACCCAAGGTTTATTGCAAGCAGGTTTTCGACCAGTAGCAAGCGTTGAAATTAATCCCATCGCCTCGGCAACTCATACAAGAAACTTTCCTGATTGCCATCACTTGTGCGATGATATAAAAAACTTAAATCCCCAAAAGTTGCTCGCTGAAATTGGTTCGCCAGAAGTTCATGTTGTTGTAGGCGGGCCGCCGTGTCAAGGCTTTTCAGTGGCAGGAAAACGCGACCCGAACGACCCTCGAAACCGCCTATTTAGAGAGTTTGTCCGCGTTGTCTCTGAAATACGTCCTTGGTATGTTGTCATGGAAAACGTACCAGGAATATTGACTATGCAAAAAGGAGCTGTTAAGCAAGCAATTTGCGAAGCTTTTCAGGAAATTGGCTATCCCCATATGTCCGTTGCTGTGCTGGAATCAGCAACCTATGGAGTCCCGCAAATCCGCCCGCGAGCGATTTTTATTGCCAATAGATTTTGGATGCAAAATCCCTATCCCAAGTCGCAATTGTTGCCGGAACAATACAAAGCGATTGAGTCAGCAATTTACGATTTACCAGAGTATACTCCCATCCCAGAAATTAACCACGAATGGACTCGTCATTCTGTTGAGTACATGGAAAGACTTGCTAAAGTTCCACCAGGCGGTTCTTTGTATGAAAGCTACGCCGATGCTTTCAAGCGACAGTATCCGGGAAAACCGAGTATGACTGTTAAAGAAAATCATGGTGGCACTCATATTCATCCTTATCTCAATCGCGTGATTTCAGCTCGCGAAATGGCTAGATTGCAAACTTTCCCGGATTCATTTATTTTTGAAGGTTCAATGAAAAAGGCAATGTGGCAAATTGGAAATGCCGTGCCGCCCCGTTTAGCAGAGTGTATCGGTTTTGCACTTATTCCATATTTGACTGATATTGCTGTGAACAAATTTAAGCAGCCTGAAATAATCGTTCTAGCTTCTTAGTTGCTGGTAATGGTTTACCTTCAGCTTGACAACTCTCGATTAGTAACTCCAGTACCTCTCGCGCATTGTAAATAGCTTCTTCATAAGAATCTCCGTGAGTTACTGGTTGCATTACATCCTCAAATTCGGGCAAAAACACGACAAAGCACCGATCTTCTTCTGACCATTGGATAACAACTGTATATTTCACGGTTCTGTCTCCTCTGCTTCGATTTGCCTTAAAGCCTCAAGTGTTTCGTTGACTAACTTCTCTAAATATAGTTTAGCATCATTTCCGTCTTTACCAGCTATGATAATAGCCTTGGTTAATTTGGGATGCTTCCACTTACTATGACTGCCTTTTGCTGGTTGGCAAACGAATCCTGCTTTTAGCAATATGTTTTTCAATTCTCTAATCTTTTTAGGCATTATGCAATCATTAATGTATTTACATAAAAAAGTCTGTTATCAGATACACAGCCTTTGAAAATTCAGCCTCATCTTCTAAAAAATCGTCTGTATGTTCTGATAGCCTCTCAACAATATCTCTCTTGCGAGGAGAAAATTCATATTCTTGTTTTTCATCCGTTGTTATATGGTTGAGTTGTGTTATCTTGTTGAGTTTTGTATTAAAATTGTCAATTAATTTCTCACATGAGTCAGCCGAGGTAAATATCTGAGAATTAGTCAACTGCATTTCTAATGGGATTAGGCCCTGAAAAGTTTCTAATTTAATTAAGTCTGCTTTTATGTCTTCCATTTTTTTTAGCTTGTCTAGTAGTGTGGCATAAGATTTGTGTTTTCTAAAATCTTTGATATGAGATTTGTTTTCGTTGGCTATCGTAGAATTGCTGAGTAATTTGCGATAAAGTACGTGAATTGCAGCTTTTTCTCTATCGGAGTTCATTTTTTTATTATTTGCTTCTGCTAATAATTGCCCAATTATAAAAGTAGAAACAGGAATAACTGATGATAAAGAGCCAGGAAGTGGGTGAATCAAAAGTAGTGGAAACAAGAACGGAAAAACAAGCACTGAGAATGAAGGTATAAGAATTTTATATTTATCATTTATTTTTTTAAAGCAATTAAAAAATTTCAGCCTGTATGCCAGGAAAAGCCCAGGTAAAGTAAGCCCAAATAAAGCTGAAATTAATATATCTT
Organism: Microcoleus sp. EPA2; assembly: GCA_020882975.1. Taxonomy (GTDB): domain Bacteria; phylum Cyanobacteriota; class Cyanobacteriia; order Cyanobacteriales; family Microcoleaceae; genus Microcoleus. Next base: position 128,179 of record JAHRFD010000012.1, read on the forward strand.
CTGAATTAGGAACGTTCGTTTGAATCATATAAATATAAATTACAACAAATGGAAGCCAGAAATTCAAAATCTTCTGCATTGCTACATATATCTATGATAACTCGCAACATCTCAGACGAGATGACCTAAAGCGGGCAGAATCTTATGTTTCGATCGATTCATCTGCCAATTGTCAGTCTCTGCGGACGATCGGTCTACGGACGATGTGTCACATATCTGGAAAGTTCGATCGCCGAAATTCCCATCCCGACTCAAGACCGATGCCTCGCAGATTTAAAATGGTGTGATCGCACTACCCGACTCGAACCGTGATATCGCGCTACACTCTCCCCGAAATGGGTAACATTAGATAAAAATTTGACACATCCAGTAAAGAGCGTTATTATCGAAGAGACAACTTAAAAACGACTCACAGGTACTTATGACGTAGCCTACCTAGCACCCATGCTCTTTAACATCCAGCGTGAATTTTATGTTCAGCAGGATAGTTGTGTCAAAAAAGGAGCAAAAATGGGAACAGGTAAATCGAGGCTGCATAAGTTCACCGTAGAGGCGATTAAAGCTGGCCGCATCTGTATTTCAGGACACGCGAGAGACCGCATGGAAGAATGTGATCTTCTGGTAGAAGGCGTTATCTATTCCGTGCTCCGTGGCACATTGATTGAAGAGAATTTTTACTACAAACGTTATTATAATCCTACTTGCTCGATCAAGGGCATCACCAAGAGTGGTGTTAAAGTTAATAGTATTTGGGCCTATAATGAAGAGACAAAGTGGGCTATGCTCGTTACAGCTTACTGTGATAAAGGCTGGTTCAGCCGTGTAAGGAGATAAAGTTGCTGCCTTTTGAGAAATGCCCCGTCTGTGCGGGGCAAATAGTAGAAAAAGAAGTAAATGAGAAAATCAAAGGAGGCGGAAAAGCAGTAACGCTCAAAGTTCGCGCCTATGTTTGCAGTCAGTGTTCGGAACGACTGTACTCTCTTGATATTGTCAAGAAGTTTGAAAGGATCAAAGCACAACTCGAACGCCCTGTTTCTCCTACATAAAGCAACAGTGGCAGGTACTCTCAATGACAAACTAAAGGCAAAGACCGATACCACACAGATGTACAATTAGGACGATCGCATTCCTCGACCTCAACCGTGATAGACCGCTACACTATGCCCAAAATAGGCAACATTGCAAGGTGCGTTAAAAACGGATAATGAGACTATCGCCAATATTGAGGGAAGATGACTTCTCACACGATCGAACTTTTGGAAGATTTGCTAGGCAAGTTACAGCAGTTACTCCCCGAAAATCAGCAGCTTTTGTTGACTTTTGCAGAGTTTTTGCTGGAACGACAGATGCGATCGATCGCCGAAAACACTTCAGTCTACTTTAAGCAGATTTCACCGCAATCTCTGCGATCGGGGGTTGATATTGACAACTGGAGAAGAGACGAAAATCATCTCTACAATGGACACTCATTTTACATAACAGGCGAAACTGGAGTGGAGTAGGAGGTTTATTGACACGCTCTACCCGCACCTCTAAGTTAGAATTTTGTCGCAGCAACTCAAAAACTTCTGCTAGCAAATATCGCGGAAAATAGCCGACAATGGAGCGATCGCTAGTGTTTGAAATTAGAACCCGATCGTCGTAAGGATTTTGAAATTCGCGAGCTAACCATAACTTTTCCCCAGGCTCAAACTGATTAATCCGATCGATCGCACTTCTGGGCAAATGTCGCAAACCCTGCGAAAAAAAGTAAAGATTGTACCGTCCTTCTTCGTCAACTTCCGGATCGGGAAAAACGGCAAACGTATCTGTGACTCGTTCCCCACCACTGCGAGCTAAAATTTCAAGTGGATCGTCCCCACCATCGGGAAGATCCAGCCATTCGATAAAACTGGAATAATCGGGACGCGATCGCGACATAACCCGATTCGCAAATACGGGAAATAAATAAGTTGACGTATAAACCTCATTTAAGCGTGGAAACGAAAGCAACGGTGTAAAAGCACATTTCTCTTCGGCTTCTTTTACACCTTGGGTATAAACAAATTGATAGATATTCTTATCAAAGGTTAATCGACCGATCGTAAACCAATTAGGACTGATGGGGTCTTTCCAAGCTAAGAATAGCGTTTTTGGTGTTTTCAAAGTAGTGCTTCTCTCAAAGTAAGTAACCGATGTTTGTTGATTTCAAGAATCGCCAGAGCAAAATTGCTAGCTTCGGGGGAGATGCGCGATGAATTGATGCGATTAAAAATATTTAAAATATCGGCTGGTGAAATATTTTCAAGCTGCACCAACCATAGGCGAGCAGCTTCGGGATAGCGATGAGCCACAAGGGAGAACGCATCAAAAGTTTTAAGAGTTTTTCGATGGTATTAATAAATTTATGCTATCTGCAATCGTTTTCCCAAAGTTTGAGGTTCTGGTAGAGGTTTGCCATCTTCTTGATAGAGTTCAATCAATGTTTCTAACAATTCTTGTCCGTGTTTTGCCGCTTCTTCGTAAGTGTGTCCGTGAGTGCAAGGCTGCATGACATCGGTAAACTCAGGTAAGCTGACCACAAAAAGTTGATCTTCTTCTGACCACTCGATGATTAGACTATAATGGCTATTCATTCTTCTATCTCCTTCAGCTTCTGTAAATCAGAAATTACTCTTTTTTCGTGATAATTTGGCGCATCATCACCATCATTACCTGAGAGTGTAATTTTTTCAGGTAATAAAGGGTGTTCCCATACAGTGTGACTGCCTTTTCCCTGTCTGTAAGTAAAGCCTGCTTTTAGTAATAGGCTTTTCAATTCTCTGATTTTTTTAGGCATGAGTGATGCCAGCTAACGGGGTTTACGATATTGTAGCCGATCGCCCAAACTACCAAAATACAACAACCTAGTTTCTTCACTCCAACCAAAGAAACCGGGTTTTTTACGAAAATACTGCGTTGCAGCCCGCAGATTCGGTAAAAACCCGGTTTCTGGGCCCATGTGTAAGTCCTATGGCTCTTGCATCCCCACACAGATGTACAATGGTGAGATCGCATTCCCTAACGACCACCGTGATTGACCGCTACACTCTGCCCGAAATGGGCAACATCTGGACTGAAACCGCCAAGCTCAAAAGCTGGCTACAAGTAGAAATTGCTGTCTGCGAAGCTCAAGCCGAACTCGGCTACATCCCCGCCGCCGCAGTCGCAGAAATTAAAGCTAAGGCTAATTTTGACCCCAAACGTGTCCTGGAAATTGAGGCGGAAGTCCGCCACGACATGATCGCTTTCTTGACAAATGTCAACGAATATGTAGGCGATGCCGGCCGCTACATTCACCTCGGTTTAACCAGTTCAGACGTGCTCGATACCGCTTTGGCATTACAATTAGTCGCCAGCGTTAATATCTTGTTGGAACGTGTCGAAGAATTGAGCCAAGCTATTCGCTATCAGGCTCAACAACACCGCTATACTGTGATGGTTGGCCGATCGCACGGAATTCATGCAGAACCCATCACCTTTGGCTTTAAACTAGCAGGATGGTTGGCGGAAGTGTTTCGCAACCGAGAAAGATTGGTGCATTTGCGATCGTCCATTGCTGTTGGCAAAATCTCCGGCGCAGTCGGCACCTATGCTAATATCGATCCGCGCATAGAGGCGATCGCCTGTCAAAACCTCGGACTCGAACCGGATTGTGCATCGACTCAAGTCATTTCGCGCGATCGACACGCCGAATACGTCCAAACCTTAGCATTGTTAGCCGCCTCGATCGAACGTTTTGCAGTCGAAATTCGCAACCTGCAACGCACCGATGTTCTCGAAGTCGAAGAATTCTTTTCCAAAGGGCAAAAAGGCTCCTCCGCCATGCCCCACAAACGCAACCCAATTCGATCGGAAAGACTCACAGGAATGGCAAGAATTGTGCGCGCCAACGCCGTCGCAGCCTTAGAAAACGTGGCGCTTTGGCACGAAAGAGACATTTCTCACAGTTCCGTAGAACGGATGATTTTGCCAGACAGTTCCACTGTCACCCACTTCATGTTAGTGGAAACCACAGACTTAGTGAAAAACCTGCTAGTCTATCCCGAAAACATGAAGCAAAACATGAATGTTTACGGCGGAGTTATCTTTAGTCAGCGCGTCATGTTAGCTTTAGTAGAAAAAGGCACGAGTCGCGAAGAAGCATACAAAATTGTACAATCTTGCGCTCACGAAGTTTGGAACAAACCCGGTGGCAATTTCTACAATTTGATTGCTAAGGACGAGCGAGTTACTGCTAAGATGACTAGCAAAGAAATTGATGATTGTTTCGATCCGCAGTATCAATTGAGGCATTTAGATTTAGTGTATCAGCGCTTGGGAATTTGAAGAGATATTGATGCTAATTTTTCCTAAAATTTATCGCCATTCACCCTGAAGCATATAAGTTGGGATTTTCAATCGTATTTTAGGGCGATTCTGCGGCCAGCATAGCCGCTTTTTTTTGTATAATATTAGTATTGAAAAGTTATGACGTTAAGTGCGAGCGAGTTTCAAATGCAATTGAGCGAACTTTACGAAGGAGTTAGTGTTGAGATGAATGATGACTAATATGAGATCGGGAAGACGCAACTCTTTTGCAGATTACAAACCGGATGCACACAACTGGATAACTCCGAGGCGATAGCAACTACTTTGCGCCATTTTGCTAAGGGTTGTGAACGCATGGGCGCTTTTGTCAGCCAGCCAACATCCCCACACGAGAATACATCCAATGACGAGTCTCGACAATTATCGCTTTTTAACTTAGATGAATGTCGGTTTAAAGCTGAGTCTCTACCTGAAAAAAGCGAGATAGTTAATAACTTTGCTCTTTATGCAACTGATTCCTTTGCTGGGGAACTAGAAGATATTGTGAAGCAATGGATAGAATGGCAGTAGCAGCGTAGAAAAGAATTCACCAAGAAACTGGGTCTGAAGCCCCGTCCTCCGCTTGACGGCTTTTCTTTAACTTTGAGGCTCCTGATTAACTCCCTAAGTATATCGGTTTTAGTCCGACCTACAGATTTATGGATATAACCATTGACGAAACACCAACGGATATAATCATCCACAAAACGGCAACGGAGGACACGGCAATCCCAATTGGTGTCAACTTAACGTACAACCAATAGTCCGGCAGGGGTTTAAACCCCTGCCTCAAAGCGAAAGTCCTCTCGAAGAGGACTAATGAGTTCTTCAGTCCTCTTGGAGAGGACTTTGACTATTAGACAGGGAATTGATTCCCTGGCGGACTGCCGGGTAAGTGGGAGGACTAATGAGTTCTTCAGTCCTCTTGGAGAGGACTTTGACTATTAGACAGGGAATTGATTCCCTGGCGGACTGCCGGGTAAGTGGGAGGACTAATGAGTTCTTCAGTCCTCTTGGAGAGGACTTTGACTATTAGACAGGGAATTGATTCCCTGGCGGACTGCCGGGTAAGTGGGAGGACTGGCGGACTAAAAGCTTAAGTTGACACCAATGCACACGGCGCCGTGTCCTGATGGTTCGGCTTTGCTCACTCTCGAATCTACTATCTTTTTGATGCCTTTTATGAAAGCGAACAAAAAACTATTCAACAAATCTAATTTTATTTTTTACCTAGGAATGCTCGCTGTGTTCCTCGTCTCCTTAACTCTCCGCTTTTGGCAACTAGAGCGATTTAACACTTTCGTATTTGACGAGGTTTACTACGCTAAATTTGCCAACGATTATCTCACCAAAACGCCTTTTTTCAACGCTCACCCGCCTCTGAGTCAGTACATAATTGCGATCGGCATCTGGATCGGAACTCATCTTCCCTTCGGCAAAACCGCCGTAAACAGTATGGCAGGTTCCCTACTTTCTCCTTGGGATTACCGCTGGCTCAATGCTCTCACAGGCTCCTTTATTCCCCTAGTTGTGGGAGCGCTAGCCTATCAGCTCGTTAAACGTCGTAGTTATGCTTTTATTGCTGCTTTATTTGCCGCCTGCGATGGTCTATTTTTAGTCGAATCTCGGTACGCACTGAATAACATTTATCTAGTTTTATTTGGAATATTAGGTCAAATATTTATTTTAAAATCCGTCGAAACAGAAGGGAAAAACCGCTGGATTTTGCTAGGGCTATCCGGCGCTAGTTTCGGCGCTTCCGCTGCTATTAAATGGAACGGCTTATGGTTTCTTTTTGGAACTTATTTAATTTTAATCTGCGCTTGGGTCGTGCAACTTACTCAACAAAATCAAGAAGAATCACAACTGGAAAACCAGGAATTATCAACAATCCTTCCGGCCGCAAGTCCAGTCCAAAAATTGACAAAACTCAATTTTTTAGAAGTAGGACTAAGTTTAGCTATTATTCCTATTGTAGTTTACAGCATCTCTTGGATTCCTCACCTACACCTTAATCCAACTCCCAATTTCTGGCAGATGCAAACAGAGATTTTGACTTATCACCAGCGAATTAAGAGCGGCCCCAACGTTCATCCTTACTGTTCCGCGTGGTACGGTTGGCCTCTGATGTTGCGCCCCATCGTTTACTTCTACAAAACTGCTACGAATAATTCACCACCAGATCCTGTTTTGCCACCTCTGCCAACCGGTGCGACTAAGGTAATTTTTGACGTTCACGCAATGGGCAATCCCATGCTTTGGTGGCTGTCAACTTTAGCTTTAATATTAGTAGCAGTAATTTTGGTTAACCGCTTTTGGATTTGGCGAAAAACCCGCAATGAGGCTTCTGTTAATCTCTTGGAACAGCAGCAGCTATTTGTGTTTCCGCCCACTACTGAAATGTGGTTAATGTTATACTTAATAGTTAACTGGGCTGCTAATTTGCTGCCTTGGATCAAGGTGACTCGTTGCATATTTTTGTATCATTATATGGGTTGTTCTGTATTTGCAACGCTGGCAATTGCTTGGTGGGTTGACAGGTGGATTAATAGTCCTCAAAATCGTCTCCGAGGGATGGCGGTGACAATTATTTTTATGGTTTTGGGTGGTTTTGCTTTCTGGATGCCTATTTATTTGGGACTCCCTTTGTCGGAACTTGAATGGAAAATTAGGATGTGGCTTCCCTCTTGGATTTAATTAAGTGAATTTAACAGATGCTAAGTAGAAAGGTGGAAATAAACAGCACGCAAATGGGACTTATCAATTTAAGATGGCGATCCACATTTATGATATAATGCTCGATAAACTGGTTCGCCGCGTTGGAGTCTACCAATTTCTCTCTCCGTGGCCACAGGTAGGGGATTTTCTGCTAACCATTCGCCATTGTATTGACGCTTAAAGCTAGGGTGAGATGAAAAGCGATCGCACATTTCCCTTTCTACTTCTTCAATATCAGATTGCATAAAAACTTCGCCACCAATTGCCAAATAGGTTGCCAAATCATTGACTAACTCCGGTTGGACTACCCGCCGTTTATGGTGTTTGTTTTTGAACCAAGGATCTGGGAATTGAATGCTAACTCGTTGCAAAATACCTGGTGGCAAAGTTTCTAAAATGGGCTTGAGAGAACTATTGGCATTGCCAAATAAATAGTGGAGATTTGTCAAGCCTTTTTCATCCCGCCAAACATTTGCCTCTTCTACCAGAGGTTCCCGAATTTCTAATCCGAGAAAATTCCAGTCTGTTTGGAGTTGCGCCATGTGCCACAAAAACCTTCCCCTACCGCAACCGATATCTAAATGCAGCGGCAAATTTAAGTCAGCATAAATTTTTGTCCAATCCGGGGGATTTACGGATGCTTGATATCGAATGGATAGGGGATTGACGTGTTCCCGAACTCTAACTCTTGCCAATTTTGATGTCTCCTTAATGGGATTTTTCACCGCAGATGAAGGCAGATTAACGCTGATAATTATTGATTTTTGCTAACTGGTCTAATTTTTTTCACGAATTAGCGATCGCGCCATTAGAAATCAAAAATTGCATGATTACAATGTTTCACTTCTAATTATTGTATCAAGCTTCTGGTTCAATGCCTGCTGCTCTTAATTGTGCTGCTAGTCGATCGCCCCGCTCTTGAAAAATTTCTATTTCTTGCCTTTTCCTTTCTACCATTTCTACTCCCCACAATAACATCTGTCCGCTTTCATCCCACCACCGCAACCAATATCCGGTTCTTTCCGCTTTTGTTCCCTGCCAAACACCCAGAAATAGCCCAACTCCAGCAACCCAATAACGACCATTTAAATCGGGTTGCTGTGCTTGATACCTTCCTCCTGAATCCAACTGGTAGACTTCTAGCACTCCGGCGGCTGGTTCAAAGATTGCATAGATTGGAACTCGCAATACTTGTTCGTAAAAAAACCATTTACCGGGGGGATAACTTGGCTTGATTGAATATTCATCGCTGGGAGTAGCTGACAAGAACTCCATCACGATCGCCGGAATGTCCCCTTCTAAGTTGGGAGTGTAACTGCGGCGAATTTCTTGACTGGGAAGTGCTTGTACGTTGCGGGCATAAAACCAATCTGGAGCTTTGATGACTAGCTTGCTGTCTACTGTCGCACAAATACCCATATTTGGAGCAATTAATATTCCTGCTACTATTAGCCCTGCAATTTCTAAGATTTCTCGCAAGGCAGCAGCTAGCAAAGGCTGGTCGATGTTTTCCACTGGTTCCTCGTCTAAAATAAAATCGGCGGGCAATTTTTCCCAGGTAATTTTCAAGTCGGCTGTACTGACTGTCATGGTATTTTACCTCTTATGGAGATTGCTGGAGTGCGGTTTTCAATACTTCTTTATGAAAGAGCGATCGCCCTACTATAAATTTTATCCTGTCTGGCGATAATGCGTCGCCATTAGCATAGTGTTCGATCCAGATTTTACTGATTAAATAAGGATCGTCTGGCAAGTCTGATAATAAATATCCCGGCATTTCTAACTCGTCCATCAACTGACTAACTTTCGGGTCGTAGCTGAGGGCAAAACAGCGACATTCTTCTGAAGCTGCCATAATTAAACTATGGTAGCGCATCCCGATCGCCATTTCTACTCCCCGGAACACTCCTTTGAGTTTCCTGGGGTCTGCTAAACTTAGGATACGACTCCTTTTTGGTAGGGCTTCATGCAAATGTTTGGCAATTTCTAAGTCTTGGGAAGCTTGAAATGGTAGCAATAAAATTAACGTGCGGGTGGCTTTTTGAAAGTCCACTAAAGCTTGAGTTAAGATAGATAACCGAGCGGGAGTTAGGCTAGGATGCGATCGCAAACAAACCGCAACTCTGGGCGCTGGTAAATCCCACAAACCCGACACTGGTGAATTTTCCAAAGCCCACACCGGATCGGGCGCTAAAGTAAAAGGAATTTCCCAATCTGCTAGCAGGGTAGCAGAACCTTTATCCCGCACGCTAACCGCAGTACATCCAGCAAAACACCGCTGAGATAACTTACGGGTAATTTCTCGATTCAAAGGCCCAATTCCCTGGGCCCAAGCCACAGTTTTTAATCCCATTTGTTGTGCTAATCCCATCAAACCGCCATAATAAAATGGGCTGATAATGCTAGTAGTATCTTGGATTAAACTGCCACCACCCCAAATTAGGGCATCGGAGGTGCGGAGTGCTTCAAGGACTTGAAACGCATTCATGCGATCGCGCGCAGCTACACCGTAACGCTGATTTGTCTCCACAGGATTGCCAGAAAGGACGATCGGTGTCACATCATCTGGTAACATTTGCAGTAGCGAGGCTAATAGCGCCTCGTCGCCACCGTTGCCTTTACCGTAATAGCCGCACAAAATTGCTCGCATTTTTACTCTTTTCTTAGTTTACGATGGGGAATCTAACTATTACAATATCTAATCAATACATCTTGCATCTTATTTCAGAATACAAACAATGCACGCTTTGTCAATTCCCACCTGGATTATTCACATCTCTAGCGTCGTCGAGTGGATTATCGCCATCTGGTTAATTTGGACCTACGGCGAAGTTACTCACAACCGAGCTTGGTGGGCCCTTTCCGCCGCCATGTTACCCGCCCTCGTGAGCGCTATGTGTGCCTGTACATGGCACTATTTTGATAACTCTCCAGCCCTAGAATGGATTGTTACCCTGCAAGCCGCCATGACTCTCATCGGCAATTTTACTCTATGGGCGGCTGCTTGGTGGATTTGGCGATCGGCTCAAACAACAGAAAAAATTAAACAGGACTAGAATTTGGTCAGAAAAATCTCCCATTCACCTATTATTACATCTCCCAAAAAGCCTGTCTTGAACAGGCATAGAGCCTGTTCCACAATAGTTATGGGATCTGTCTAATGATGATATTTCACCGTTATTGTTTACTTAAAATTAATTAAATCGGTGACATCATTATTTCGACTCCCAAATCTTTTTATTTTATCTTTCTCTACCCCCATGGTGTACAATCTAAAATCTCAGATCTCATATCTTAAATCCCTATGTCTTTCGTTGGTTTGCACATCCACAGCGATTACAGCCTGCTAGACGGGGCATCTCAGCTACAGCAGCTAGCAGAGCGGGCGGTGGAATTGGGGATGCCCGCGATCGCCCTTACGGATCACGGAGTCATGTATGGGGCGATCGAACTGATTAAAGTTTGTCGCAATAAAAATATTAAACCCATTATTGGCAACGAAATGTACGTTGTCAACGGCGACATCGAAGTAAAAGTTCGAGGTAGAAGAAAATACCATCAAGTTGTTTTAGCTAAAAACACCCAAGGTTATAAAAACTTAGTCAAATTAACTACAATTTCCCATTTAAAGGGAATGCCAGAAAGAGGAATTTTTGCCCGCCCTTGCATCAACAAAGAACTCCTAAAACAATACTCCGAAGGCTTAATTGTTACCAGCGCTTGCTTGGGTGGAGAAGTTCCCCAAATGATTATGCAAGGAAAGCTAGATGTCGCCCGTGAAGTCGCCAAATGGTATCAAGAAGTATTTGGAGAAGATTACTACTTAGAAATACAAGACCACGGCTCCCAAGAAGACCGACTTGTAAATGTAGAAATCGTCAAAATTGCTCGCGAACTAAAAATTAAAATAGTCGCCACCAATGATTCTCACTATATTTCTTGCAACGACGTAGAAGCTCACGACGCTTTGTTATGTATTAACACCAACAAACTAATAGAAGAAGAAAAGCGGATGCGCTACAGCGGCACAGAGTATTTGAAGTCCGCTGACGAAATGGCGCAACTATTCCAAGACCATTTGGATGCTGAAACGATCCAAGAGGCGATCGAAAACACGCTAGAAGTAGCAAACAAAGTATCAAGATATGACTTAACAGGAGAAGCTCGGATTCCCACCATTCCAATTCCCCCAGAACATACCGCCGATACCTATGTAGAAGAAATATCCTGGCAAGGACTATTAGAACGCCTCAAATCCCGCACCAAAAATGAAATACCTCCCGTCTACAAACAAAGACTAGAATACGAACTCAAAATGATTCAGCAAATGGGATTTTCTGAATACTTTTTAGTAGTTTGGGACTACATCAAATACGCCAGAGATAACAATATTCCCGTCGGACCAGGACGCGGTTCTGCCGCAGGTTCTCTAGTTGCCTACGTCCTCAAAATTACCAATATAGACCCCGTACACCACGGGTTACTATTCGAGCGATTTCTCAATCCCGAACGCAAATCAATGCCAGATATTGATAGCGATTTCTGCATCGAAAGACGGGATGACATGATTAAATACGTGACCGAAAAATATGGAGAAGACCGCGTAGCGCAAATTATCACATTTAATAGAATGACATCAAAAGCTGTCTTGAAAGATGTTGCCAGAGTTTTAGGTATTCCCTACAAAAAAGCAGACGAAATGGCAAAAATGATTCCAGTGTCGCGGGGAAAACCAGAAAAACTGAAAGTGATGATTTCCGATGCAACACCTGCACAGGAATTTAAAGACAACTACCAAAACACAATTTGCATCAATCCAGAAACTGGCACCGAAGTCCCCGTCCGTCAGTGGATTGACATGGCAATTCGCATAGAAGGAACCAACAAAACCTACGGCGTTCACGCCGCCGGTGTGGTGATTTCTTCCCAACCCCTAGATGAAATCGTACCGCTGCAAAAGAATAACGAAGGTGCTGTGATTACCCAATATTTCATGGAAGATTTGGAATTTTTGGGGTTACTGAAAATGGACTTTTTGGGACTTAAGAATTTAACAACCCTCCAAAAAACTGTTGATTATGTTAAGCAAACGCAAGATATAACCATCGATGCCGAAGGGCTGCCTTCTGATATAGAACGCAGAGCTCAAGAGACATTTACTAGAAACAACAAGTTGCCCGGTGATGTAGCAAAAACTTATAAACTCTTAGAAAAAGGAGATTTAGAAGGTATTTTTCAGTTAGAATCTTCTGGGATGCTGGATGTAGTAAAAAAAATTAAACCTTCTTGTCTGGATGATATTTCTTCTATTCTGGCACTTTACCGTCCCGGCCCCCTGGATGCTGGTTTGATTCCACAATTTATCGATCGCAAACACGGTAGAGAGGTAGTTAAATACGACCATCCACTGTTAGAACCGATTTTAAAAGAGACTTATGGAACGCTTTGTTTCCAAGAGCAAATTATGCGGATGGCTCAAGATTTAGCAGGCTATTCTTTAGGTCAAGCTGACTTGCTGCGTCGCGCCATGGGGAAGAAAAAAGCGGAGGAAATGCAGAAGCAAAAGGAAACATTTATTGATGGGGCAACTAAAAATGGTGTCCCTCAAAAAATTGCCGAAGAATTGTTCGACCAAATGCTGAATTTCGCGGAATATTGCTTTAATAAATCCCACTCAATGGCCTATGCCTACATCACTTATCAAACTGCTTATTTAAAGGCAAATTTTCCTGTAGAATATATGGCTGCACTGCTGACTGCTAACAGTGGGGACCAGGATAAAGTACAGAGATATATCGCTAATTGTCTCAAACTGGGTATCGAAGTAGAGCCGCCGGATATCAATAGTTCTGAACTGACGTTTACACCTATCAAGATGAAACATCCTGCAAAAGATAAAATTTTGTTTGGGATTTCGGCGGTCAAAAATGTGGGTGAGGGTGCAATTGAAAATATTTTAGCTGCGCGACAGGAAGGTGGGGATTTTAAATCTTTACCCGATTTGTGCGATCGCGTCAATCTTCATGCTGTCAACCGCCGCGCCTTGGAAGCATTAATTCAATGCGGAGCCTTTGACAAAATTGAGAATAACCGCCAGCAATTAATCAACGACATGGAAGGGGTAATTAAATGGGCACAAGACCGGAAAAAAGACCGAGAAAGCGGTCAAGGTAATCTATTTGATTTGTTAGGTGGGATGAACTTTGGGAAGTCTGCAAATAAGTATGAGTCTGCGCCAAAATCTAAAATAGTCAAAGATTTCGATGCACAAGAAAAGTTGCGATATGAAAAAGAATTGCTCGGATTTTATGTCTCAGAACATCCCCTGAAAATTTTGCTCTTAGTAAACCAAGAACCCGATGTGGTTACTATCCAAGAACTAGCAGAAAAGAAGGGAAAAGTATCAGTTATTGCCATGATTAGTGCTATCAAACCAGTAGTTACTAAAAAAGGTGAGAAAATGGCAATTTTGCAATTAGAAGATTTAACCAGTCAACTCAAAGCTGTAGTTTTTCCCAAAACTTACGAACAGATTGGCTCCCATATTACAGAGAATGCTGTGTTACTGATTAGTGGAAAAATTGAGAAAGATGGGGAGGAAATTCAGATAATTGTAGACGGTGCTAAACCATTAACACCAGTAGAGACTGGAGAAGAAACAAATCCCTTAGAACCAGAAGAGCCAAAAACTTGGGAGCCAGAACCACTCAACAGGGTACAAGTACCAAAACCAGTAGCAATTTTACAAATGGTGATTATTAACTTGACACCCCAGCAAATAAAAGACACCAAAAAACTGAATTCTCTCAAAGCTATTTTGCAAGAACTTTCCAATCGAGGACAAGATGGTAGCGTTTCGGTGGGGGGAATTGTGGTAGGTGAATATTCCTGTCAACCCCTTCGCATTAGCCCTCAATTGTGGGTGCAAGATGGCGAAGAAACTGTTAGCCGTCTTAAGTCTGCTGGATTTGATGCTCGCATTTTTCCCCTGAATAATCAGGGGGATATGCTCGTATTTGGAGAAATGCGCGATCGACTAAATTTACACTCTTGGGCTACCCGTTTACTTGACACAGAACCCGATCGCATTTCTCAGTATCTGAACTATCTCACCCAATCATCAAAAACCCCAATCCATCCCTTTTAGAGATAGCATAAATGGTAAATCCACATCCTCAACAGTGAAAAAAAACAGACTAAAACACTTTGTTTCTCTCCATTTTGCCTTTTGGCTGTTTGTTACTCCCACCGATAAATCCCTTCACCCTTGAGAAACTATTCCGGTGAAGATTCTTTGGCTTTAATCACTGCTTCCCTAAATCCTAAAACTACTAAAATATTCGCAAGTGTTAAGAATAATTCCGCTGAACCGTGAAGCCAGTCAACATTGGCGAGGGATTCGTTATAAGCAACTTTTGCATAAATTGCGGCGGGAATTGTCACACCCACGAATACCAGAGTGCCATAAAATCCCATCAGAGCTAAACGTGGTGTTTTTCCAGATTTAGTCAAAAACCAAAGAAACCCCAAGTAGGGAAACAGAGACAAAACAAATAAATTTTCCTTAGCAATCATTAGCGGTCGTTAGTAATTGGTGATTGACCATATACTATGATAAATCAAAATTTTAAGATTATTGACAATAATTTTAAAATTTTAATATTTAATTTGAAAGATGCACCATTTTCCATCGAACCTCTACAGGCTTACCCAAGCACCGTAGATATTATCAAAACTCACAACACGAAGGTAATATGTAAAATACCTTTCCCCATCTACAGACAAAACCCACAGACAAAACCGATAAATATTCCCCTAAGCACCGTTCTTATTCAAGAAGAATTTCAAAGAACGCAGTTTCTTGATTGTCATATATAACATCTCTATCCAGCAATCAGAAACTGAGAGTTGACAAAAGTGTTTTTTTTGCTATGAGGAATCAAGGAAGTCTTGCTAAAATCATCGAGATTGAAGCAGACTTTTCTATCTTCCAGAATAAATTCAGTGATTTTAGCATCCAAATCAAAATACACTCCGCAATCCCAAATTCGGAACTCCAAGCGTCCGTGAAAAACCATAACTTCCAGTTGAATAGGAGTTTCAGCGGGCAGATTTTTGTGAGCGTGACGAACTGCATTAGTGAAACCTTCAACAACTGCTAGCTGAAGGGCGTACCAAGTCTCACTAGGAAACGATAAATCCTGCAACTGCTCAAACAACTCGAAAACTTTAGTTACATCATTCAAATCAGTATTTACTTCCCGGTTAAGAGTTCTCAGGGGAATATCGTCTAAGACTTCTTCCTGTTGTTCTATATCCAGCCAGTCCCACCGATTTAACAAATTTAGTAACCCATCTAAAGCACTGGCTTTTTGATTTTTTTTGTGTCGAACACGGCCTTCTGGTTCGTAACTTTTAGTGAGTAACAAACAATTGCGACCCTCGAAATTGCGGGTGTAAGTTAGCTGGTCTGCAATCTGCCACATCAGTTTAATACCACGGCCGCCTTCTGCCAGTTCATCTATGCTAGTAGACATTTGTTCTCCTCGTCTGAAAGTGTTAGCTTTAATCAATTTGCACACCCGCCGTTTACTAGCTGTACTTTTTTATACTTTCGTACTCAGTATTATTTCGGCGATTACACAAGAATGCTATCTTTTTTCTAGAAGCCAAGGCATCAGCAATATGTCTAAAGACTCTAAGCCAATTGGCTTAGTTACTCAACACCTGTACGCAGACCATTACCCTCCGTAGTAAAACAAAACTTAACAGAGTATGAATATTCCTCCTTTGTACTCTTCATTGGCTTGTTGTAGGGGGTATAACCCCTACATGGTAAATCCTTTGATGGCTGAGACTGCTGATGGCTCAGATATGCTAGCCCACCCTGAAACCTCTACTGTTACCGGAACTTTCACCCGAACTACGTAAGTAATATTTGCTATGACCAAAATCCAACGGACTATTCTGACAGCAGCAATAGTGCTGCTACCATTTTTCGCAGCAGTTCCCTTACCAGCTCAAAATTTGTCCCTAGTCCAGCGACTGTTAGAAACTAGAGGATGTCCAGGATGCGACCTATTTGGAGCTTCCTTGAACCGTGCAGACCTGTTTGGAGTAGATTTAAGCGGTGCCATCCTGAGCAGGGCAGACTTGATTGATGCCGATTTAACCGGGGCTGATTTAATGGCAGCTAATTTAAACAACGCCAACATGAGAAATGCCTTTTTGACCAACGCTGACATCAGCAAAGCTAACATCAGCAGGGCTGACATCAGGGGAGCGAACTTAGAAAATGCTAACCTCAGCGAGAGTTCTCTCAGAGAGGCTTCTCTCCAGTTTACTAATTTAAAATGTACGAATTTGAGTGCATCTCAACTAAGTGGGACCGATCTCAGGAATGCTGATTTAACTGGTGCAAATCTCAGCGGTGCAGATCTGACAGAAGCGGATTTAACTGGTGCAAATCTCACTGGTGTAGATCTCAGGAATGCCAACCTCAGCGATGCTAGATTGATTAAAGCCAATCTCAAAGATGCCAATTTATGTGGTGCCCGGATGCCCAACAAAAAAACATCTCAGCGAGGTTGTCCAGCTAAGAAAGAGGAATCAGAATCAATCAAGATCAATAGTTACTGCAATTACTGTCCAGCCCTGTGAATATTTTCCAATTCAGGAATTAGGCGATCGCAGTTAGATACCCGACTTTTTTTAACAAATCGGGTATCTCGATTATTCTGTTTACTATTTAATGTTTAATCGTGTTTGACTGTTGAAAAAAATTGCTGATTTTTTCGATATATTCAGCACCTGCAAAGTCTGCTAAATTATTGTGACCGGCATCTGGAACTATGTATAACTGTTTGGGTTCAGGGGCTGCATCAAACAGTTTTTTGCTCATTTCAACGGGAACTACAGTATCAGCGGTTCCGTGAATAAATAGTACAGGCATTTCCAGGCGATCGACTTTAGCAATAGAATCAAACCGCTGTCTCAGCAATAAATCGATGGGAAATATCCGATACACCGCAGACTGAAAGTCTACCATTTCCCGTGCCGAAGTAAAAGAGCCTTCCACGATTAACCCCGCGGCTTCCGGGTTTCGCACTGCTAGATCGATCGCGATCGCCCCTCCCAAAGAATGACCATAAATATAAATTTGCTTAGGGTTAATTCCCCGTTGTTTTACTAAATAATCCATAGCGAGTTGAGCATCTTCATAAACCTGAGATTCTGTCGGAAACTCGCCCTGGCTTTTTCCATAACCGCGATAATCTATGAGGAATACGGACAAACCTAACCGATGAAATCGATTAGCGTGTTCCACGTTGGCCCCTACATTTAAACCATTCCCGTGCAGGTATAAGACTACCCCCCCTAACCCCCCCTTATAAAGGGGGGGGACAGGAGAGGAGCCTTCCTTATAAAGGGGGGGGACAGGAGAGGAGCCTTCCTTATAAAGGGGGGGGACAGGAGAGGGAGAGACGGGTTTGTCATTGTTTAGGGGAACGGATTTTCTTACTCCCCCCCTTGCTAAGGGGGGGCTGGGGGGGGTATCTGATGTGGGAATCCACCAGCCGTGTACGCTTTCTGCTACACCCGTTTTACGGGAAATTGGGAGTACCACATCTTGATATTTCAACTGAAAATCTTTGGGAGTTGAAGAGATGACCTGCGTCGGAAAAAAGATAAACTTACCTTGCGCTAAAAATAAATATAGACAAGCACCAGAATAGGCGATCGCCAGAAATATCCCAAAACCGATGAAAGATTTAGACAAAATTAATACCAGCAAGTTATTCATGGGAAATAGGAGAGTGCACGGCTAATGGGCTATTAGTCAAAATTTATGGCTAATTATGAATTGACATAATTAGCCATAATCCATTACTAACTTGCGCCGCAGCATTCCGCCTAATTTCAAAAATCAATGCAATTTTGGGCTATGCAAGTGCCAATTCGTAGACTGCTCGTAAGCGTGAGCCACTTGAAACAAGCGAGATTCTTGCAAAACATTACCAATCAGTTGTATTCCCACCGGTAGTCCCTTATCATCAAAGCCACAGGGCAAACTCAAAGCGGGCAAACCAGCCAGATTGACCGGAATAGTCATCAAATCTGACAAATACATACTCAAGGGATCGTTGAATTTTTCGCCCGCTTTAAAAGCCGTAGTTGGAGCTGTAGGACAGACCAAAACATCAACTTGAGCAAAAGCTTTCTCAAAGTCTTCTTTAATTAAAGTCCGAACTTTTTGAGCTTTTAAATAGTAGGCATCGTAATATCCAGCCGACAAAACATAAGTGCCGATCGCAATCCGGCGCTTCACCTCGGAACCAAACCCTTGAGAGCGAGTTTTGGCATACATATCCAAAAGATTGTCAGAGTCAGCAGCCCGGAAACCGTACTTAACTCCATCATATCTCGCCAAATTAGCCGAGGCTTCTGATGGAGCAATAATGTAGTAAGTGGGCAAACCATAGCGGAACCTGGGACAAGAAACTACTTGAATTTCTGCTCCCAACTTTTGAAATTGTTCGATCGCCTTAGTAACACATTCTTTCACCGCCGGCTCTAACCCTACACCAAAAGTTTCTTTAATTACCCCAATTCTAATCTGACCTTTCGGGCGCAAATTAGGTCTCAAAGCTTGAGCATAATCAGGAATTTCCACATTCAGACTCGTGGAATCTCTCTGATCGTAACCGGCGATCGCCCCCAACAAAATCGCCGTATCCTCAACAGTCCGGCCAAAGGGGCCGATTTGATCGAGAGAAGAAGCATAGGCCACCAAACCGTAGCGAGAAACCAACCCATAGGTGGGTTTTAGCCCTACCAAGCCACAAAAGGAAGCTGGTTGACGGATCGAACCTCCAGTATCCGAACCCAAACTCACAACGCATTCTCCCGCCGCTACCGCAGAGGCAGAACCGCCAGAAGAACCACCAGGAACCCGCTCTAAGTCCCAAGGATTCGCTGTAACTTGATAAGCAGAAGTTTCCGTCGAGCTTCCCATTGCGAACTCGTCCATGTTCGCCTTACCCACAATCACCGCACCAGCGGCTTGGAGTTTCGACACAACAGTGGCATCGTAAGGAGGGACAAAATTCTCCAAAATCCGAGAGGCGCAGGTTGTGGGAACGCCTTGGGTGCACATATTGTCTTTAACGGCGATCGGGATTCCGGCCAAGAGGCCAATTTCTTCTCCGGCGGCAATTTTGGCATCCACTTGGACTGCCTGCGCCATTGCGCGGTCTGCTGTCACGCACAGAAAGCTTTTTAATTTTGGCTCTAGCTGGGTAATACGGTCTAATGCTTCTTGAGTAATTTCCACAGCAGAGCGTTCTTTATTGACCAGTTGTCGGTGCAACTCGCGGATGGATGCCATGCTCGTACCTTTATTTTTTCTACTTTCGGCTTATATGTCAATATAGCTGGCAATTGCACCTGCTTACTGCCGGGATGCAAAGTCCGCATCTGAGGTGGGTGCGGGTACTATCTTTGTGGAACAGGCATCTTGCCGGTTATTGATATTAGTCAAAAAGTGCGATCGATCTGAGATATTCCATCATTCAACTAGCTGTAGGGACGGGTTCACCAACAATATATAACAAGAACCAACAATCTCAATAAACCCGCCCGCCCCTAACTTTGCCCCGCATAAATTGTGCCGCTGAAGTCTTTACTACAAACCAAATCACAGATTCAAGAGTTCTCTTTTTCAATTTTCCGTCGCAACTCCCGAATTACTGTACTTGTATGGTTCTCGCGCGACATTTGCCAGCATTCCTCCACAATTTCTGATACATTAAAATTGGGAAAATAACGGCTGATTAAACTTTCGACATATAGACCATTTTCCAAACAGTAAATTATGAGCCTATTTTTCTTAAACAGCCACACTTCCGGCACTTGATAAGGCAAGTAATCATCCAAATTAGTGTAGCTAGTGACATCCACTTCAATCACCAGATCGGGCGGTGGTTCAACACCCCAAGCAATCCGATCTTTACCCAGAATTGCGGCGCAATTATCGATATAAAAACAATAATCTGGTTCAACACCTCTTACCTCCGGCAAATCCATCGTAATTGGCGTAAACGCTTCATAATCTCTGCCCAAGTAATCTAGCAAAACTTTGACGACATCAGCAATTATATCTGCTTGTTTTCCGTGTACGGGTAAAGGGGACATTAATAAAATCTCTCCTGGTCGATATTTGATGCGCGGAATCTGACGATCGCCCAATTGTTCTACAAGTGCTTGGTAATCCTGCCAACTACCAGGAAATTTTATCAGTGTTCCTGGTGGCAAGTGAATTTTTTCTGGCGTGACGACTGCGAACATAAAACTTATACCTCCTGACTAATTATATGTGTTTTAAGCTAGAGTCGCCAGCAATCAATGGCTTAATCTGAACTAGCAGTTGAGGAATTTTGTTTTGAGCAACATCCCAAACGATGTCTAAATTTACTCGATCGTAAGCATGAGAAACCCAATCTCTCATTCCTGCCATATCTTTCCAAGGGATTTCTGGATGTTCAGCGCGAAATTCAGAGGATATGCGTTTTGTGGCTTCACCAATAACTATTATTCTATAAATAATAGCAGCTTGTTTCTCATCAGAAGCTGCCAATTCCTCGCTGTCAATTCCGGTGAGATAACGTTGAATCATCTCGCCAGCCTGTACAATATCCAACAGGGAAGCCATATCTCTATTTGCTGACATAAATTACCTTTGCAGAGTTGAGAATTTCTTGTTTTCTAATCCAGTTAATACTTTGTTCGATACATTGTTTGCTAAGGATATCTACCTTGCGTCCGCATAAAGTTTCAAGTTCCTCCTGCATCTGCATCGCGTCATCAAATGTCCATCGGTAATCAGGTGCAAAAGTTACGAGTATATCTATGTCGCTTGTTTCTGGGCAAAAATCTTCTCGCAAAACCGAACCAAACAGCGCTAACTCTACGATCCGCCACTTTTTACAAAAGGCGATCGTTTGTTCGGCAAACCTTCCTAAGCGATTGAAACCTATATCTAACTGAATCCTTGACATGATACTGCTTCCCAAAAATACGGCAAATATTATATATTATAATGATTTCACGACCTCCAAGGCTAGTCCTAGCACCTCTGCAATTTGCTCATCCTTCAATCCCAACTGTCGTAATTTACCAACCATTTCAATCTTAACTTTATTGGTGCTGTTGCCCCAAGTAATCTAGCAAAACCTTGACGACATCAGCAATTATATCTGCTTGTTTTCCGTGTACGGGTAGATTGTAATCGTAGTAAAATGTTGAAGCGTCTCAATCTTTTCTATCGCTCAGATTCAGGCACGGTATCACGAATCGGGTACGACAGAAATAACTAATCTCAAAGGAAAGGCGGCTCCTATATACTACAAGTAACCGCTCTCAATACTAGCTATGAGCCTTTGCATCAACCCAACTTGCCCAAAACCAGACCACTCGCAGAACACTAACAACCGCCACTGTCAAAGTTGCGGTTCCGACTTACTGCTGCAAGGACGCGATCGCGTGATGCGACTTCTCAGCGATAAAAGCGGTTTTGGCAAAATTTACACCGCAGAAGAACGGGGAATCTCTAAAATACTGAAAGTCCTCAAAGAACATTTCAACAACGAACCGAAAGTAGTCGAACTATTTCAGCAGGAAGCAAAAGTATTAGCGCAATTCCAGCATCCCGGTATTCCCAAAGTCGATGGTTATTTCCAGTATCAAACCAGAAACGGGTTGATATTGCACTGCATTGTGATGGAAAAAATCGAGGGGCCAAATTTAGAAGAGTGGCTACAACAGCAGGGAAATCATCCCATTTCCGAACGGCAAGCAATAGCCTGGTTAAAGCAACTGGCAGAAATATTGCATTTAGTACATGGGAAGCAGTATTTCCATCGGGATATTAAGCCGCCCAATATCATGCTAAGACCGAATGGGCAGTTGGTGTTGATTGATTTTGGCACGGCGAGGGAAGCGACCTATACTTATCTTGCCAAGGTGGGTGTGGGAAAGCAAATTACGGCGGTAGTTTCTGCTGGGTACACGCCACCGGAACAAGCAAACTCCCAAGCAGTACCGCAATCAGATTTTTTTGCATTGGGACGGACGTTTGTGTATTTGCTGACGGGACAGCATCCTTTAAAATTTTACGATGCCCATAACGATGTGTTTCGCTGGCGACAGGCGGCGAATATTTCACCGAGTTTGGCAGATTTTATCGATAATTTGATGGCGCGAAGGCCAGGGGATAGACCGCACAATACCCAGGCGCTTTTGCAGCGGATAGAGGAACTGGCGCAAAAGTTGGCAAAGCGGAAAACTAATTTACCTCTAGGCGTGGGGGCGGTGGTGTTGTTGGTTTTGGGGGGAGGAATTGGGTTTTGGTTCTCTACATTAGGTGGGAGTTCTGTTAGTCAGAGAGATGTTAGTGCGAGTGGAAGTTCTTTAGAAAATGTTTCTTTAGTTAAAACTATTACTGGTCATTCCCACTCGTTTTGGTCTGTCGCCATCAGTCCAGATGGGCAAACTTTGGTTGGTGGTAGTAATGACGATACGATTAAAATTTGGAATTTGACAACAGGCAATTTAATCCGCACTTTGTCGGGTCATTCTGACAATGTTTTGTCTGTCGCCATCAGTCCAGATGGGCAGACTTTGGTTAGTGGTAGTTGGGACGATACGATTAAAATTTGGAATTTGGCAACAGGCAATTTAATCCGCACTTTGTCGGGTCATTCCAACTGGGTTTATTCTGTCGCCATCAGTCCAGATGGGCAGACTTTGGTTAGTGGTAGTGAGGACAATACGATTAAAATTTGGAATTTGGCAACAGGCAATTTGATCCGCACTTTGTCGGGTCATTCCTACTCGGTTTATTCTGTCGCCATTAGTCCAGATGGGCAGACTTTGGTTAGTGGTAGTGGTGACAATACGATTAAAATTTGGAATTTGGCAACAGGCAATTTGATCCGCACTTTGTCGGGTGATTCCTACTCGACTAGGTCTGTCGCCATCAGTCCAGATGGGCAGACTTTGGTTAGTGGTAGTTTTGACAAAACAATTAAAATTTGGAATTTGGCAACAGGCAATTTAATCCGCACTTTGTCCGGTCATTCCAACTCGGTTATTTCTGTCGCCATCAGTCCAGATGGGCAGACTTTGGTTAGTGGTAGTGAGGACAATACGATTAAAATTTGGAATTTGGCAACAGGCAATTTAATCCGCACTTTGTCGGGTCATTCCAACTCGGTTATTTCTGTCGCCATCAGTCCAGATGGGCAGACTTTGGTTAGTGGTAGTGATGACTATACGATTAAAATTTGGCAGGTGTCGCGTTGAAGTTCACTGTCAACTCGTTAAACTCAGGTTTTGCACGCCTTGTCATCACCTTTGTTTCTGGCAACAGTTTCTACATTGAACCTAGTGCGATCGCCCACATCGTCGGTTGGGTTGAAGCATGAACCCTGCGTTTCACTCCGCCCAACACCTAAGCCCCGCTCAAGCCAATGGATGTTGGGTTTCGCCTGATTCGATAAATGACAGGCAACAAGCTCAATGCTGCTCGATCGACAGACAATCTAATTGTTGCAGTGGAGTAGTCAATCTGTAATCTAAAATCTAAAATCTAAAATCGAATGACTGATATGGGAAAGGGTTATGTTATGCTTATTAGAGAAAACTTGAGGGATAAGATGCAATGAAAAATCGCAGCTTTACAGTTCTTCTGTACAAAGAAGATGATATGTACATAGCTGAATGTCCAGAAGTTGGAACAGTAGATCAAGGTGAAACGATCGAGCAGGCGATTGCGGGTTTGAGAGAGGCTACGCGGTTATATTTGGAGGAATTTCCCGTACCTGAAACATCTCCGAGATTTGTGACCAGCATTGAGGTCAGCTATGCCTAAAATGCCGCGAATTTCAAGTAGAGAAGCAATTCGTGCATTGGAGCGTTTAGGATTCGAGCAAGTTCGTCAAACTGGCAGTCATGTTGTTCTGAAGAAGGCAACCGAAGAAGGCGAAATTGGTTGCGTTGTTCCTGTGCATCAAGAATTGAAGGTTGGTACGTTGAGCGGCATTCTCAAGCAGGCGCAAGTCACAGTCGAGGAGTTCATTGAAAATCTGTGAGGTCTAACAATAGAAAAGGGAAACTGGATCGTACTAGGCATGAGTAGATGCCTCTCGGTCATCCCGAATCATCTGCATCATAATGTTTGCAGCTTCCGTTGCGTCGTAGGGCGACCAAACCGGATACTCTGATGCAGAAAAGATAACTTGTAGTTCAGCCTTTGGGATTTGCACGGCTAGGAGTTTGAAGAGTGATAATTTGTCTGACTGGCTCAGACTGTCCACCAAAGGAATTAACTCAGCGAGAGACATAGTTTAAACTCCCAGACATACGATAATAGATTTATTATAAGCGATCTGTGAGACACGGTTTTATAGATAGGCGATGAATCAAAAGTATCGCACCTTACTTTTTTATGGATAGGCGATCTATAAGGAGTGGGGAGGCGATCGCACTTTATATCTACCAATAATCTAATTTTAAACAGAAGTACGATCGCCCTTCCTCCACCTCTTCAACAACTCCGGCGTCACCAAACCTTGCGGAAAAAATATCGTCCCCAAAACAATCAGCACCCCAAACACAATTAACCGCCCATCCCGCAGAAATTGTGCCAGCCAAACCGGCAATCCCTGAATAGTCGCCATCCCCCTCAAAACCTCCGGTAAAGCAGTAAAAACCATCCCACCCAAAACTGCTCCCAGAAACGTTCTGCTACCACCAATCAACACAGAAGTCAAGTAAATAATACTAGCATCAAAAGTCCCTTGACGGGCGTTCCAAGTATTCAGAAAATGGGCACTAACCGCACCGACAACCCCAGCTAAAATAGCACCTAACGTAAAAGCCAAAACCTTATAAAAAGTTGGGTTAATCCCGATCGCATCCGCCGCCAACTCATCAGCCCGAATCGCCGCAAAAGCCCGCCCCACCCGAATCCGTTCCAACCGATAGACAATCGCCATACTTACCAACAGCAAAGGTAATACAATCCACAAATACTCGATCGGCGTCCCAAACGGTTGCGGAATCCCAAAAATGCCCACAGCCCCGCCAGTGATATCCAGATTCAGCGATAAAACCCGCAAAATTTCCACAAAAGCAATAGTTGCGATCGCCAAATAAATCCCACTCAAACGCAGCGCCGGAATTCCCACCAAAATCCCCAACAACCCCGAAACAACCCCTGCAATTATCATCTCCAGTAACAGCAATGGCAGAGGAAATAAACCCCCTGTCGGCTTAAACACCGTCGTAGACAAAATCGCCGCAATATACCCACCCAACGCATAAAAACCAGGGCTAGCCAGAGACAACTGACCAGTCATTAAAGGCAAATACAGCGACATTCCCAACATTGCACCTAGCAACATCGAGACAATCAGAAACCCGTAAGTAGTAAAAAATGCAGCCATGATTTTATTTTAAATAATAAACATACTTAAATACCAACTTTATCTCAAATCCAATCCCATCATAATCATTCAATTCTCTCTTCTCTTTCTCTGCGTTCTCTGCGTCCTCTGCGGTTAAATCATTCCGATCTAATTAGTTTATGTAGGGGCAATCCCCCCGTGGTTGCCCCAATTTTAATCATCCTACACCTTTTGAATCAAACGCCTTCCAAACAAACCCTGCGGCCTAACCAATAGCATAATAAACAATATCGCAAAAGCCACAGCATCCTTATAAGCCGAAAAATCTCCCGGTACAAAAGCCTCCACCAAACCAATAATAAACCCACCCAAAACCGCCCCAGGAATACTCCCCAACCCCCCCAGCACGATCACCGCCAAACCCTTCAAACCAAAAGCAATCCCAAAATAAGGCCCCGCAATACTCACGCTAGAACCCACCAAACTCCCCGCCAAACCAGCCAGAAAACTACTCACAAAAAACGTCAACACAATATAGCGATCGGTATCAATTCCTAATAGACTAGAAGTAGTAGCATCTTCAGCTACAGCCTGCATTGCTTTGCCAAACTTAGTGAAATTTATTAAGTAAGTTAAGACAGTTACGATCGCAACTGATACCGCAAAAATTACTATTTGCACAGTCCGAATCGGAATCGGTTTATCCGCTGTTCCGAAGTTAATTGCAGCAGGCAAATATCCGTAAGTATTAGCAGGAAAAGTATAAATCTCCGCCCCGACAAGATATTGGATGATATTGGCGATCGCAACTGCAACACCCAAACTAGAAACCACCGTCAGCAGAGGATCTGAGTGTCGGCGGCGCAAAGGTAAAAAAGCAACTCGTTCAACAATTACTCCCACCCAACCAGCCATGACACTTCCCAAAATTAACGCCGCAGCAAAAGGCAATTGCACCGGAATTCGAGCATTAGCCCACAACCCATTAAAACCGACAGCACCTCCCATCAGCGCATAAGTGAAATAAGCACCCAAGGTAAATACGGCGCCGTGAGCAAAATTAATAATTCCCAAAATAGAAAACACCAGCGTGTATCCCAGGGCAAAAATAGCATACACGCTGCCGATCGACAAACCATTCAAAAATTGTTGAATAAATTGAGTGAGATCCACATTACCTCTTTTAACCCGCCGACTTTTTCTGAGTAATTTCCGAACAAAAATCTTGATAATCTGCTTGTACTTTAGTAAAATATGCTTGAGCATAGTCCAACAGAGGGTCATGCCAGCGATCGGCATTTTCCGCCCAATTAATTAACTCATCTGCAATCGCCGATCCTTGGCTACCACTACTGCGTAACTGATTCCAAGCAGTAATTTCCCCCATAGTTTTTAGCACCTTTTTTAACCGCCCCAACTTCCCATTCCACTGATCCAAACTCACCTTATCTTGAGTTGGTTGTAACCCCCGCAACACAAACGGTTCTCCATCCATTTCCACCACCGAAACCCAAGCTTGTGGCATAGCTTCCATCCGCTTTTGGATAGCCACAATTCTTACGGCTTCATTAGCCCATTGAGGCTGAGACAACTTCAAATACGGCATCAAAGAAGAGGGAAGTGCTTGTTTAATATCCAACAAATAATTCCCATCAGGAGAACCCTTTCCTTCCACTAAAACCACATAGCGCTTTACCCCCAAACTCCCCGTACCAGCAATTCTTACCCCCACATCTAACAACTTAAAAAACTCGGCATTTGGCTGTTTAGCAGCCCAATTCTTCATCAAAGATTCCACGAGCGATCGCTCCTGCGAGGATATAGCCGCCGTCCGCTTATTATCAATAACCAAGCGGCGAAGACCCTTTTTCACCTCCGTCCGCCGATCCAAAAAATCTTTCCGCTGACGTAACTTCAAACTATCCAATAAATCTGCAACCATCCCCTCAGCATTCCCCCTCTCCACAGTACGAGCAGTTCCCAAGGCTAAAGCATCAGTGTAAGCTTGGAGAAAGCAGCGACACAAAATCAATGCTTCCGACTGATTCACCCCCAGCGTATTCGCACCAACTAAAACGCTAGTCAGAAAACGAGTTATTTCCCAACTAGCCGGAGCCAAAGCGGATTCATCAAAATCGTTTATATCAAAATAAACCAATCCATTATCACCCTTGTAGCTGCCAAAATTTTCCAAGTGCAAATCACCACACACCCATACAGGTGGTGTATCATTCAGCACATAACTTTTATCTAAATCTTCATAAAATAAATGGCAAGTACCGCGAAAAAAGACAAAACTATTAGTTCTCATTGCCTGGTACTTCAACAAAAGTCGCTCCGGGTTGCGCCCGTGATTAAATTTCTGGATTCTTTCTAAAACCGTCTCACTCATGTTTTTGATTGCTTAATTGCCTATTTTTTTACTTCAAAAACTCAAATTTCCCATTAGTTCCATCCGCCTCCATTTTAATCGTTGCTACATAAAAATCTTTCTGATTAATCTCACCTTCTGCTGTAAAAGAAATTTGTCCTAAAGGGGTGTCGTATTTTCCAAGCAACAACTGCTGATTCAAATTTGTACGCAATTGTGGCAAAGGTTGTTGGCTAACCTTAGACTGAGAATTGATCGCCTTTAATGACTCGACAAAAACTTGAACACCAGTAAAAGCTTGAGCGCTAAACTGAGGCGGTTCTTTTTTAAATTGAGCGCGATAAGCATCACGAAAATCTTTATTAATCAGATTGGAATATTCTGGGCTGTATGCTTGGGCAATCAAAACTCCATCACAGAGCGCTTTACAAACAGGAAATATATTAGAAGTATTCAGACCGTTGCCCCCAATCATAACCCCTTTGTAACCTAACTCCCGCAATTGCTTAATTAAATTGCCTCCATCGGCGGCCAACCCGGAAATAATAATCAGATCGGGCTTGACATTGATCGCATTAGTGGCTTGAGATTGGAAATCTGTATCAGTAGTTAAGAATTTTTGGACTGTTGCCAATTCCAGCCCCATATCTTTAACCGTTGTCTGGAAAGTTTCCGTCTCAGATTTGCTAAAGGCATCATTCTGAGCAAAAAATACAGCTACTTTCTTAATATTGGGATTTTGCTTGAGGGCTGCTTTAACTGCGTTAGGTGCTACCACGGCTACAGGCGCGGAGACTCTGGCCACATAATCGCCAATCTGGGGAATCCCTTTAGCGGTGTTGGATGGTCCCAGAACCGGTACTTTGGCGCGATCGGCGATCGGATCGGCACTAAAAGCTTGCTGGGACAGGCTTGGCCCCACAATACCCACCACCCGATCCTGATTGATCAGAGTATTGAAAGCATTGATCGCCCCTTGTTCATCTCCACCAGTATCTTGGAAAACCAGCTTAATCGGCGTCCCATCCACACCGCCCTTGTCGTTAAAATACTTCTCGGCAATTTTCGCCCCAGCCACTTGTTCCTGGCCGAGTAAAGCCACGTTGCTAGTTTGGGCCACCCCAATCCCTATATATATATTGTTGGAACTTCCCGCAGCCGAACCCCCTGGCGAAGCACTGGCAGATGGCGAAGTCGCCGGAGATGCTGTGGTAGAGGTTTGGGGAGTGTTCGTCTTGTCCGTCTGACTGCAAGCCAGCAGCAGTGAAGCACAGGTAATGAATAAGGTAGTAGGGCGAGCTGTAGGTTTTTTCATGAGCGGGCGAACATAAACTATATAGATCATCTAAACGTAAAAATATTCTAGCTATGGGTGGTAGCTCCAGCACCCAAAATCCCCCACTGAGGCAAAAAAAAGACTCCTTCTGGGAAAAAGGAGTCAGCCGGAGGATGTCGGAGCTGGAATTA
>JAHRFD010000013.1:0-108349 GCA_020882975.1 Microcoleus sp. EPA2
TGGTATCTTGCTTTCATTTTTACTGGCTGTTTACTTGCTCTATTATACCATGACTGACTGATAGAATAAGGACAATTAAAGCCGTCCTATAAGGACGGGGCTTTAGACCCATTTCTTTGGTAAAGCAAAAATCGGAGTTAGAGCCGATTTGCCCTTGAGAGCAACAGCTCCCAAAGCCTCGCAATTGAATTCTAAGCCGATCGCCTCAAACACCCTTTCGCTAATCAAAATTTCGTTTTCCCCAGCCTTGGTCATCAATCTAGCCGCCGTATTCACCGTATCTCCCAAAACATTAAACTCCCTGCGACCACGGGGTTCGCCAACCTCAGCAGCAAACACTGGCCCCTGGCACAGCCCTATTTGACAGCTTACTTTGACGGCTTGACCGCCGATAATTGGCGGCTCCAAAGTTGCGATAATCTCTCGTATCGCCAAAGCGGCGCTAGCGGCGCGACAAGCATCATCCCGATGAGCGTCGGGCACGCCAAAATAGATCAGCATATCGGAACCGTTCAAGTGGGCGGTTACTTTTTGCAAGACGCCTGCTTTTGCTGATACTACGGCATCGATCGACGCAAAAACCCTCGAACAACCTAGAATCAGAGCTACTTCTTCCTCCGGTGAAGCTTTGTCGATGGACTCCGGTAAGCCGACTAAATTGACAAACATCACCGTTGGTTCAGGAAAATCAGGGGGAATTTTGCGCCTGTTAGCATTTTCTACCAGTAGTCTCAGAATCGGCTTGGGGATATAGCTAGCAAGGGGTTCAACCCGGTTGAGAGCTTCCTGGATTTCGCTCACTAGGCCCGCAATGCTGCGATCGAGCAATACCGAACTCGGCATCCGCCGTCTAGTCAGAGTAATATCATATTCTCCTAGTAGATCCTCCGTCAGATCGTCCACCACCAAAAAATAACCCGCTGCTCCTGGTTCAAACCGAAATTGCTCTCCCAAACACAAACTCGAAGTAGTCGTCAAACAGACCCTTCCCACAGTTCCAGAACCCTCAGCTTGCTTGGCTTGCTGGACTGAATGACCAAGCAACACATGAGCCATCCGCATTGGCGTACCGATGTCCGCACTAATGTAACGGCCGCAGTGGATACCCACTCGCATCCTCAAAGACAAAACACCCCGTGGGGTTTCAATACGCGCAAATTTAGCCATGGCTCGCTGCATTCGCAAACCAGCACGGACGGCCCTAGCTGTATCCTCTTGGTGAATGCCGGCCAGGAATTGCACTAACATCGCATCTCCGGTAAACTCCAGCAAATCTCCCCCAGACTTACTGACAATTTCGATCATCGAGGCAAAATAGTCGTTAATCACCGCCAGTAAGGTTTCAGCTCCCTGGCGTCCCAGGGCCGCATTTGCTTCCAATAAGGATGTAAACCCTGCTAAATCGGTGAACAGTAGTGTCCCTTCTTGCCATTGGTAGCTCACTTCCCCTGGATTGGGAGGAGATTCCGACACCTGTTTGGGTACGTAGTCGTGAATTATGTATCGGAGAGTACGTAGATGCTCGAAGACCCCCATTAGTGTCGCTGGCGACGAATCTACCCAGGCGGAGGTGTACAGTGAGGCTGGGAGCAGCCCTCGTAGTCGCAATTCAATCTCTGCCAAAGGAGGATTGTAAGTTAATTTATTAATTTCCACCTAGTTTATTGTTAAAAAATAAGGTAAGTTTGAGCGATCTAGTGGCGACACCAATAGCTAGACCTATACCATTATGGTAAGTTTCCAGTGATAGAATACCAGTCCTGCCCAGAACCTATGAGAGAAACTTCCGATAGTTTCAGGTTACTTGCTCCCGATTTGATCCGAGTAGCTCGATCGGTCTTGGGTCTATATCTCACAGTTCATTCCGATCGCCTACAACGTCCGGCTGGTGTTGTTGTCTGTCAAGGAAGCGATCGAGGTCAGTTGATTTTCACTTCGCAGCCAATTTTGTTGCCAGGTGAACGTTTTGTTACTTTTGAAGAGATTGAATCGCAAATGTATTAGTTATTAGTGATTGGTGATTTGTTATTGGTTATTGGTTATTTGTTGTTGGTTATCTTTGGGCTAACTCTACCTCATTATTTATTAGTGATTTGTTGACTATGGACATCATCTTTAATTGTCTTGTCTCTGCTATTGTATTTGCTTTGGGTTCGGCGATCGGTAGTTTCTTGAATGTGGTAGTTTATCGCTTACCTGCGGGTTTGTCCGTGATACATCCTCCTTCTCGCTGTCCCAAATGCTTGAATCAGCTTCAATCTTACGAAAATGTACCTGTTTTTGGTTGGCTGTGGCTACGGGGACGCTGTAAGTATTGTCGCAGCCGGATTTCTCTACGGTATCCCTTGGTCGAAGCGGCTACGGGTTTGCTGTTTTTGCTGATTTTCTGGCACTTTGGACTCACAGTACACACTCTGGGGTTTTGGGCTTTTTTTAGCTGGCTTTTGGCTTTGTCTTTGATCGATCTCGATACCATGACTTTGCCTAATTCTTTAACTCGATCGGGTTTAGTGATGGGGCTGGTTTTCCAAATCGCTAAGGGTTGGTGGCCCATATTTAGTCCGATCGACTCAGTAAACTATCTGGTACTCGACGGTATCCTAGGAGCCGTGGTGGGGCTGTGGCTGTTTGACATCATTGGTTTAGCCGGTGCCATCGCCCTTGGCCAAAATGCGATGGGGGCTGGCGATACCAAATTGGCTGCTTTGATGGGAGCTTGGCTAGGATGGAAATACTTACTGTTAGCGGGCTTTCTCGCCTGTGCTACCGGGGCTTTTGCTGGCGGCGGGGCGATCGCCCTGGGATTGCTCGATCGACGCCAACCCATGCCTTTTGGTCCATTTCTCGCTCTCGGTGCAGCAATTACAGTTTTGTGGGGCGAAGCGATCTTATCTACTTACTGGCAATTGTTTTTTATGAAGACGCCGTGAAACAGTGGTACAATGGTCAGTTGTTTATTGTCAATAGTCATATATAGGTTATGAATTATTAGTAGCAGCTAACAAATAACAAATAATAAATAACCTATAAACACAGTCAACAGTCAACAGTCAACAGTTAACAATTACTAAATTTTAATGTCTCTATTTGATTGGTTTGCAAATCGAAGAAAATCAGTACCGAACTCTCAAGAACGGCCGGAACGAGAAATTGCCGACGGGCTTTGGAATAAATGCGAAGTTTGCGATGCGCTCAGTTACACCAAAGACCTGCGAGCAAATCAAATGGTTTGCTTGGAATGCGGGCATCACATGAGAGTTTACAGCGACGACCGCATTGAGCAGTTGATCGATGCCCATACTTGGATGCCCATTAATGAAGGACTCCACGCCACCGACCCCTTGAAATTTCGCGATCGCAAAAAATATAGCGATCGGCTCCGAGAATTTCAAGAAAAAACAGGCCACCTAGACGCAGTAGAAACAGGCATCGGCAAACTCGAAAGTTTCCCCATCGCCCTCGGAGTCATGGAATTTCAATTCATCGGTGGCAGTATGGGTTCCGTTGTCGGAGAAAAACTGACTCGCCTCATCGAATACGGAACGCGGGAACAGCTACCCGTCATCATTGTCTGCGCTTCCGGTGGAGCCAGAATGCAAGAAGGAATGCTCAGCTTGATGCAAATGGCGAAAATCTCCGGTGCTCTGGAACGCCACCGCGAAGCCAGACAGTTGTACATCCCAATTTTGACTCACCCGACGACCGGCGGTGTCACCGCGAGTTTTGCCATGCTGGGAGACATTACCATTGCCGAGCCAAAAGCGACTGTAGCCTTCACCGGCGGCCGGGTGATCGAGCAAACTCTGCGGGAAAAGTTGCCGGAGAACTATCAAACTTCCGAATACTCCTTTGCCCACGGCTTTGTAGATATCATCGTCCCTAGGACTCAGCTCAAGAAAACCCTGGCTCAGCTAATTAGTCTTCACCGGCCCCAAGCTTTATTGGCTCCCTCAGAATTAGAGCATCACACACCAATAGACAGCCACGCTTTTCCCGCACAGACTCATGCTTTCAAACTTTCACCCTAAGCATCAAGCCCCTCCTGATGCTCTGTGAGTTCGAGCAGCCGCTTCTGATGTTCATTGTTCATAAGGACACCGCAGTGGGATGATATTGATTGGAAGTTGATTGACTAAAAAGCTGAACTGAGCAAAAATGCCTACTGGCTGTTAGAACTTAGTTGGCTCTGACAGACTCAATCTGAACTCAGGCGTTGTCAATAGCAGTAAATAGCCCCAGGGCTAATCCTGCATTTAACGATCGCTCTGGCGTTCTATAAACCTCAGAACAAACTAACAGCGCTTGGTGAAATTATCCAGATTTCAGTTAAGAGCGATTAACCCCATTTTTACCCGTCAGCGACCTAAAAACTATGGGTTTTGCAGACCTGTCCATCGCAGAAATAGCAGAGGACTTCAACGTCCCTGTTGAAGACGTGATCCGCTTGTGCGACGAGTTAGAAATTGCATACAAGCACCCTCAAACCCGTTTGGCCCTAGAGGATGTTAAGGCAATTATGTCCGCTCTGGAAAAAAGGCGCGACTCAAAACTTCTTGCAGATTAGATTGATGCCATAATTCCCTTACCTTTGAAGGTACAACCGCATCAACTGTCACCAGTTTTTCCCGGCGGTGGAATCTTGAACAGCAATCTGTGTGCTAGCTCCTCCAAAAGAGCATTCAATACTTTCCCCTGATTTTTTTTTAAGGAGAACCATGCTTAAAAGATATTTCATTGCTCTGACTGCTTTATTCATGACTTTTCAATTCTTTGTCAGCAGTGCGATGGCAGTAGAACTCAGTCCTCAACTACGCACCGTGACATTAGATGAGAAAGGCACTCCCGTAGTGCTGAGCCTCAAACAGGTTCAGGAAGGCAAACGGTTGTTTAACTCAGCCTGTGCTCAATGTCACGCTGCTGGCATGACCAAAACTGACCCGAATTTGAACTTGAGCCCTGAAACTTTGGCTTTGGCAAATCCACCCCGTAATAATATTAAGTCGCTGGTTGACTATATGAAAAACCCCACGACTTATGACGGCTTTGAGGAAATTTCTGAGCTGCATCCGAGCATGAAAAGCGCAGATATTTTTCCTGAAATGAGAAATCTTTCGGATGATGATTTGTACGCCATTGGTGGTCACATTCTGTTGCAGCCAAAAATTGTAGGAACCCAGTGGGCTGGTGGTAAAGGCGCTCGCTAATCGATTTTAAGAAATTTTAGATTTGAGATTTTGGATGGGAAGGGGGCTAGAGTTCGGCAAAATTAATTGTTGTTCCCTGGTTGGCTTCTATCGAAAATCTCAAATCTAAAATTTACCCTCTCCTTATTTAATATCGCAAAAAGTTGTAGGCCCTCATGCTGCGTCGTGGTGTTTTTGTCTGCTTTCTGTTAGGAATTTTGGTGATTTTGCCGATGGTGCTGCTGGCACCTCAACCTGTTTTGGCTGCTGCTGATTCCTATGTGACTCGCTATTTAAAAGTCAGCGAACCTGTGCCACTGGAATTGGATGCTGAGGGACACACTCGATTATTTTCGGCTGAGGATTTGTCTGCCGGCAAGCGGTTGTTCGAGCAAAATTGCCTCAACTGTCACGTCGGAGGAGCGACTTTGCCAGATCCGACTATCTCTCTATCTTTAACGGCTCTCCAGGGAGCAACCCCTCCCCGCAAGGACATCAATAGTTTGGTAGCCTATCTGAGACAACCAATGACTTATGACGGTAGTGAGGAAACTTTTTGGTGCCGCCAAGTACCCGAAAGCTGGATGTCCCAGACTCAGATTGAAGATTTGGCTGCTTTTGTGCTTCGGGCCGCTCAAAAGGCTCCCGGATGGGGTATTGATAATCTGGAGAGTTGAATCGCCAGCCCAAAGTGGTTAACTACTAGAAAAATCGCGATCGCTACTAAGTGTTTGTGGGTGACTAAACAGGTAAAATAACTGAAGAATCACCATTAACTGTGTCCATTAGAGGAGAACTACGTTGAAAAGACTCTTATCGATCGCTCTGTTAGCGTTGGCAATTTTTACTGTCGGCTTCGGCAGCCCTGCTTTAGCTGGAGATGCGGCTAACGGAGCTAAACTCTTTAGCGCCAACTGTGCTGCTTGTCACGTCGGTGGTGGCAACGTGGTTGTGTCTGCCAAAACCTTGAAATCCGCAGCTTTAGAGAAGTACGGCATGAATTCTATCGAAGCTATTACCACTCAGGTAACAAAGGGCAAAAATGCGATGCCTGCTTTCGGTGGTCGTTTGAAGCCTGCACAAATTGAGGATGTCGCAACCTACGTTCTCGAACAATCTGCCAAAGACTGGAAAGGCTAAACTGCTTGTCTGGACGGACTTGATTTAACCTAAAACTTGTCTTTTCCATCGCGCCCTCTCTCACCCTTTGGCGCATAAATGTCGGTTTGAAGCTATCTTAACCTTTTTGGGAAAGTATGCAAGAGATCGGATTTTTATGTGCCCAAGGGCGGGGGAGGGACATTTTATGGGAGATTTTAAATTGGACAGTCCTAGACCCAACTGTCACAAGGGTTCTATAGGACGGGTGACGGGGCGCAAGGCGATCGCCTCAGTGGCAGTAACCCGGTTTCTGAAGCCTCACGCGCCTAGTCCAAGATTTAAGCTGCTGTAGCTGCTGGTAAAGGTTCAATTTCGTCGGGCTTGGCATGACGGCGGGGGTCATCAAAATCCCAAGCAAATAGCCAATCGGGGTCAGCGTTACCGCAGCCGATCGAATATATTTGGCTGTGTTTGAAATGCTGGAAAAAATCCTGACATTTTTCATCGGTCATCAGCGATTCATCTAGTGGCAAGTCGTGAATTAGGGCGTATAAATCAAATTCGTTGCGTTCTGGATTCCATTGATAGCGCAGTTCTGGACTGTAACCTAGTTCGATGAGTTTTGTCAATGCTGCATCGGGGTTTTTATAGTTGTCTAAATGAACGCGGTTCAGGGAAACAACTACTTGTACGTGGTGGTATTTGGCTGGCGCTAATTGATATTGGGTCATCGGTTTTTCCTTTTTTTATCATCACAAGTGTAATAGCTTCTTCCGGTTACATCTTATTATGGGTTAGAGTTGCTTTTCAGAAAATAAAACAAATTTACGGAATTAACCGCAACGATCGCCCTGCTTGTCCGTGCGCTATCATGGAGGGATTCACAGAAAAGCCTAGCGATCGGGAGTCAACCTATGCAAGCAATCCTTTTAAGCCGTGAAGAAGTTGCGAAACGTGCCAAGCAATTGTATGAAAGCACCATCCGCGAAAAGGTAGAAGTGGAAAAGAACATCGGCAAGATGGTAATCATCGACATTGAGACAGGTGATTATGAAGTCGATAAAACTGGATTGCAAGCCTCCCGTAACCTTAGCAAGAAGCACCCAAACGCTAGACTATTTGGTATTCGTATTGGATATAACGTTGCTGTCTCATTTGGTGGTGTCATGGAGCGTGTATACAAGTGATTTCAGGGATTGTGACAAATAGACACGCAACAGTAACGCTGACTTTCTTGCTATCGAATGGCTCAAGCATCCCTATTGAGTTTGTGATAGATACAGGCTTCACTGGGGAATTATGTCTTCCTCTAGAAGCTGTTTTATTGATGGGCTTAACCTTTAGACACGACACTCCTGCAAATTTGGCAGATAACAGTGAAGTCTTGCTACCAGTTCACGAAGCGATCGTCCTTTGGGATGGTGAAGAGCGAGAAGTCCTTGTCATTGCGACAGGAAGGCGACCTTTACTTGGAACTGCCTTGCTGGATGAGCAAGAACTTGTTATTCAGTTTACAGAAGGTGGGTTGGTGACTATCGATGAGTTGTAGCTGTCGTCAAGGTTGCAAGTACGCGCTATCGAAGCTATTAAAATTGCCTAAGTTTACAAGATCGTGTTACTTTGTTTTGTTGAGTCTTCGGCAGCAAGAGATCATGAAAAACAAGTCTGAATCTGGGCAAGAAAGTCAATTATCTAAACTTGGAGTGTTAGAGGAACGTATTACTGCTCTAGCCTTCTTTGAAGGTAATATTTCAGAGTGGATATCCGATACTTGTCACTTATTAACAAGTATTTTTGGAGAGTCACATCACAGTATCAAAGATATATCTCTAATCTTGAAATCGATAGAATACGATCCTCCGGGTGAACTAGCATCGGATTTATATCCCCAGGATGAGTGGGTGAAAGTCAAAGAGCGTATCGTGGAAATTCTTCAAATTTGCCGACGAGAATTAGAGATTATGTCTGCTCAATTTTCTCAAAGTCCGATGGCTAGTTCGACTAAGAGTTTTGGATATGTAAGCGCAACACGGATTCAGGAGCTAAAGTCAATAAAATCGAAGCGAGTTGATTTGACAAAATTAATAAGACTGTGCGAGGAACTTAATATTGCTCATGCTAATGAACTTAACCTGGCTACAGCAATGCTTCTAAGGGCAATATTAGATCATGTTCCTCCAATTTTTTCTAAGGCTTCATTTAAAGAAGTAGCTTCGGGGTATGGTGGAAAAAGTTTTAAGGATACAATGCAACACCTTGAAAATGGAGCCAGAAAAATAGCAGATTCTCATCTTCATGTTCAAGTTCGGAAAAAAGAAGTCCTTCCTACTTCTTTACAAGTTAACTTCTCTCAGTATCTAGATGTTTTGCTTGCAGAAGTGATTGCTATTCTGCAAGCTGAAGAAGCATAACAATCCGCACCATCGAGCGCACCAATAGCTAACCCGGACATGATATTACACGCAAAAAACTGCAAAAAACCAGGTTTCTTGAAGAAACCGGGTTTTTAAAGTATTCGATTTCAATCGATCGACAATTACTTGACGCTAGAAATGCCAGTCAAACTGCTATTCGTTAGCGGGTTAATCGGACTTGCAGCCGGAGTAATTAAGAGGCTGTTGTCCTTAGCAGCATTCGCAGTTGGGATAATTGAACTATTAACACTCGCCGCTTGCAAAGGCAGAATTGGCTGACTTTGAGCGCTAGTGAGAGAAGTCAACAAGCTCTTTGTGTCGTAGATGAGAATGTCATCGTCGGTTTCGCTAAAGCTGTTCATGGTTGGGATTGAACCGCCATTTAGCAAGATGTCATTGGTCGTTGCCACAACCGCCAGAGAGTTCGTCGTCGCCGGTGCCCCCGTAGATTAGGTCGGTGTCTCCTTTTCCGTAGAGTTTGTCGTTGCCGTTGAGGGTATCATCGCCAGCTTGGCTTAAAAGTACCGAATCATGGGTATTTTCGGGATTTAAGGGCGATCTTTTAAGTACAGAACTGTAGCAGTTGCGTCCAGGATTGTTTGAGATTGAAGAATTCTTGAACAATTGCTAAATGCTGATTAGTGAGAAATTGTCAAGGGTTTTATATTAAGATTTATGTGGCGGCGGAGTCATAAATTTTGGTTGTGTGCTACGATGTAAACCCTTTATTAGAAAAGCTTTGAAATCTCTATTAAAGCCGATCGACACTCTGGAATCTACATCTACCATGAACGTAAAAAAAACAGCTAAAGTTAAAGCTCAAGTTAAGACTCTCGGAGACGCTGCTGCTGGGGCGATCGAGAAATATTTCCACAAAAGTATAGCCCACGAAGCTGAAGTTATCAAAGACAAAGATGCCGAAGAACTTCACCAAATGCGAGTCGGAATGCGTCGTTTGCGATCGGCTGTGACTGGTTTTGCTCCAGTTTTAGATTGGCCAAAAGAGGCCAATGAGCACAAAATTGGTAAAGTGGGACGGATACTGGGAACCCTCAGAGATTTGGATGTGATGCTCGACAGTCTCCAAAACCGATATTACCCGAATTTGTCGGCTGAAGAACAGGAAGTTTTGGATCGAGTTTTGTTGAATTTACTCAAGCAGCGACGGCGCGCCTTGAAAGGGGTGAGGGCGGTTTTAGGACACAAAAGTTATCAATTGCTGAAAAAGGCGATCGAAAATTGGTTGGAAAAACCGCAGTTTCAGGCGATATCGAATTTGCCAATTGCTGAGGTTTTGCCAGATTTACTGTTACCTCAAGTTAGTGAATTTTTCCTGCATCCAGCTTGGCTGTTGGGCACGGAATATCTGGATGGGAAAGTTAAAGTTTGTGATGATTTGAATGCTGAGGCTGTCGAGGAAAAGTTGGCCACAGAGGGAACTATCCTGCACGATTTGCGGAAGCAAGCTAAGCGAGTTCGCTATTTGATGAATCTGTTTGGAGAATTTTACGGCGAGACTTATGAAGCTTATGTAGAGGATGTGAAAGCTATTCAAGAATGTTTGGGCGATATTCAAGACAGTGAAGTTTTAGGCGATTTTCTGACAGATTTTGTGGATAGCGAACTGCAAACAGAGTTGCCGATACTTGCTGGAATTTTATCAGAAAATCGCTACGCAGCTTGGCAAAAATGGCAGATTTTGCAGCGCAAGTATTTGAATTCGGAAACTCGTCAAGGTTTGCGATCGCTTTTAATTAATCCTGTGGTTGGAGATGCTGCTAAGAGCGATTCGGCGCACTAATTTTAATGGTTTTGTAGTTGTGCTGGGGCGCAACTACAAGCAACGGATAAGTAGCTCGTTATAATTAAAAGTAAGATGCTCTAGAAGCGATACGCTACCCTCTACTTTAATAATGAACTTTTCACGACTGCAACCACTTCAAAAACTTATCCGCAGCAGTACCAAGAGACTCTCCTACTTGTTTTTTTAACCGCCACCGCCCAAAGGCCTGTTCATAATCATCCCCTTCAGTTTGATACACATTCCAAGCATTCAGAGACAATCCCAACCCCCAAGTTAGTAGAATAAAAAGTGACCAAGAAAGTTCGTGACTTCCTGCTAGATTTAGCAACACTAAAAAAGTATTGATGATACCGTACTTCGTTACATTTTTCTGTAATTGGCGCTGGCGATAAGCATTAAAAGCTATTTTTTCTGTAGATTCTCCTCTATGGGCTAGCCATTGCTG
This sequence comes from Microcoleus sp. EPA2, assembly GCA_020882975.1. Taxonomy (GTDB): domain Bacteria; phylum Cyanobacteriota; class Cyanobacteriia; order Cyanobacteriales; family Microcoleaceae; genus Microcoleus. The sequence goes on from JAHRFD010000013.1 coordinate 10,948, forward strand.
TTCCGCCGCCACAATATCCTGTTCCGAAATGCCCAATTCCGCTGCAATCTCGAACAACTGCACTCGCGAAAGTTCTCCGTTTTCCTGTTTTTGGGCGATCGCAATTTGCAGAATAGCTTGAGCATCCTCTGAACCGTAAACTTGACTTATTTGACTGTCATTAGTTGCCATAACGACTTTCCTATAATTTCCGACGTTATTTCTATCATACCTATAACCGCAGTTAAACCACAGGTAGCAATAGGTGGCGGATTTCAACACCCTTTTCGGAACAGGCAAGAGGCTTGTTGCCAATAGAAACACAATATCAATCTTAACCCAAAGTATACATCCAGCCATCCCTGGCGCAAATCCTCACAATTCCATCCCAAACTACAGGCGTCGCCTCAAAGGATAAACCCGGTTTAAATCTCCCTGATTCCTTTACCTGCAAACGGTAAAACTCACCTTTAGCATTTTTCAAAGCATTTTTATCCCCAGACTTCGCTCGTTCCCACTTCAAAGTAAACAAATAAACACCATTATATCCCGCAGATATCAACTTATTCCCATCGGTAAATATCGGAGTCGAAATCGAAGCGCCAATATCTTTTTTAAACACGATAACAGGAGTATCGTAAGACTGATTTCGCCAAGGTACAAAATTCTTTTTACCTGTAACCATACCTTGAGAACCGATGTACAAATTACCATCGATCGCATTCGTCGCAAAAATAGCCGGAAACCCCCCTGGATTGTACTCATCATTCAATGCCACCGAGCCGATTATGCCACCTTCCCAGCCAGAAAGTCGGCGATTTCCCGTAGGCAAAAACCATTCTACACTGGCATTCGGTTCCTGATTGGGATTAAGCTTCATAACTCCGCCGTTGCCTTGAATGTATTGTTTTTCTATAGCACAAAACAGTTTGCCAGATTTAGAAATGACGACGCTCCCATCCAAATCAGAACCAGTATAAAAATCCCAGACAATCTTTTTATTTTTAACATTAATGCCATAAATATGACCAGAACCAGCAGCGATAAATATTCGGTCTTTAAGTCTAGATGGCGATGATTCTGCGACCAAATTTCCGCCATGCTTGCCGATATCTGTCGCTGCATAAAGCTGTACTTCTGACAAGATATTTGGCTGCTTAATTCCTTGTGTAATTTTCGCCTTACTTGTTGAACTGTCGAGAAAATAGCCGATCGCATTTTCCCCCGCATTGAACAACACCCCATCGCCCAGATACAAAGCACTACTATCATTATCCTGACTGTAGCTGGGAGTTCTCCTGATATTCAATTTCCAAAGTTCCTTACCGGTTCTAAAAGAGATTGCCCGAAAACTAGGTACAACACTTTTGCCACCACCACCGCTGCGGCTACCTTGTAAAATCACAATTTTGTTTTCAGGACTCGCTTTTTTATCGATATAAATAGTAGATGACCCTTTAATTACATCATCAAATTCATAGCGCCAAACTTCCTGGTTATTACTGAGGTCTATTTTTCTCAAATTGTGGTCAAAACTACCTATAATTAAATAAGTTTTTCCTCTGTCTCTGATGATTGTGGGCTGTCCAGTCCAACCCGCACCGCTCCAAATTTGCGATCGCCTTCCGAGAAAAGTGCGCCCACTTCCCAGTTGAAACTTGTCGATTAACTTCAAACCTTTCGGAACACCTCTACCATAAAACCTGCGTTGGTCGTTACCTAAAAAAGTTGGAACTAACAATTCTATTTCTGGGTCTATTTTGGCTAATAAATTATTAACTTTATTTTCAAACGAAGCTTGATTTGAGGATTCAGCTTGGCACTGTTTGAGAACATGAGGAGGAACCACAGCACTCAGCAAAAATTGTAGCAGCCGTTGATTGAACGTTCTCCGAGATGACAAACTCATTTTAGCTCCTGAGCATCAGTCATAATATTAAAACACGATAACTGGAAACAAATTATTTTCTCGAACTTTCAGGAATTTTGCTATCTTGTTTCAACATAAATTGATAAAATATCCCAAACAAAATCACCGAAACCATACCCACCACTAAAGAACCTTCACCTTCATGCCAATATTTAAACAAATCTAGACGATGAGATGCAACTAACAATGCCATTGCAGCCACTCTAAAAGCATTAATAATAAAACCACAAGCGACAGCCACACCTATTACCAAAGCTTTATTTTGTTTAGTAGAAAACATCAACAAACAAACTACGGATAAACCTAATAAGTAATTCATTGCCTCGAACCCCGAACATCCCTCATCTACAAACACCCTGCCTGTCTCCAAAGCAATATAATTACCCTCACGTATTACATTAAAACCAAAATACCACAAAATAACATGAGCAAACTTAGCAGTAAACGAGGTAAGAATACCCAATAAAGGTGAGGTAATTACACTGGGGATGCCATGAAAAAATAGTATTACCAATTCACGCCAATATTTTTTTAAATTCCGAAAACCTACCGCAATCAAGCCCAGACTTAAACCAGACAAAAAAGGTGCTATTCTTAAAAAATGATCGAATTTACTGGAAACTATAGCACTTTTAAATAAAATAAAAGCTATTAAGAGCGTTCCTAATACTCTTGCTAATAGATCGCTTTTTCCCTCATCCTCTTTGAGAATATGCTGCTTGTCCCAAAGTAGGGAACCTACAGCCAACCAAAAAACTAAACTCATATAAAAATGAGCAATATCCCCAAGTTTCCAAAGGAGTGTCATATTCAGGGTTACTAAACCTGTGGCGATAATGGTTAGCCCAAAAAGTTGTTTTTTGAACATTCTGATATTAGTTATTAGTTGATTGATTAGATTATACAAAATTTACGCAATGCCTACGCGGCTATGTCGTTCGCAAGTGTTAGGACAAATTTTAAACTAACCGTCTAACTGTCCATACTAAGTCAGTGTTATTATATCATGTCCTTTAACTGAAGCTATAAAAAGCCTGGTTTTTTGATAAAACCAGGTTTTTAAAGCTATCTAAAAATAATCATTGTGGCATCAAGCCATGAGGAAAAACCAGTGAAAACGATCGCCTATTCCGATTTTTGAGCCTCACTGCGTTGCTTTTTGAACATAGCACCAAAACCAACAGCAGCTCCAGCAGCAAGCATTGTTAAAGGTTCGGGAGTATTTTGAGTGTTGTCAATGCTGCTGACAAAAGTATCGCTACCACCATTAATACCCTGGACGTGCAACCCTAATCTGAGAGTACCTGCATTCAACGCAGAAACTACGTTATTGTAATTTCCAGCAAAACTCAATCCCAAAACCTCACCTGTTTGGACACCGTTTGAAGCCGCACCTTGTTTAGTAGCTGCAAAATCAGTAGACCAAGGCATACTAAGGTTCGCACTTTGTGCCATATTAGCAGTTCCATTATCTTCAAAATTAACCGTACCAGTATTACTAGAATTAATTCCAAAAGCGCTTAATAAATTGCTATTAGAACCTGTGTCAAAGTAAACGGAACCAATAAATATGCCAGCGACAGATGTATTATTATTGGCTATTTTGAAGATGACGTTATCTGAGCCACCATCTGCAACATTAAAGCTAAAGTCATTAACATAAGCATCTCCAACCGTATTGTCACTAACTATATTACCAAAGCTGAAAGCACTAGCAGGTGCTGCGGATACTGCACTAAGACTAGCAACACCGACAACAGTTAAAATAGATTTGACTAAAGTTAATGGGGATTTCATGGTTAACACCTTTATGTTTTTGTTGACTGGAATCATGTTGTTTCCACTTCTTATTTTCAATATACACAGAACTCCTGGCTAACGCAAGTAGATTGTGTGAAGATTTGATGAAGGTTGGAAATCGGATGATTGACAACCAAAATTCTAGATCGGTCGCCATACTTAGGTGTTTGAGCGTAAGTACACTGGCACTAAAACTAAGATGATAAAGTTATTTTAAATTAAAATTGGATAATCAGCCATAATATTAAAACATCGCAGTCCACCACAACTAAACTAAAACATCTAGCGCTATATTGCTATATAACTGATAAGCTGACTCAGTACAAACTAAATTAGATTAGATTATGGTCAACCGTCTTGCCCAATCCCAAAGCCTTTACCTGCGAAAACACGCCGAAAATCCGATCGACTGGTGGCCCTGGTGCGACGAAGCCTTAGATACCGCCCACAGCCAAAATAAACCGATTTTCCTGTCCATTGGCTACTCTAGCTGCCACTGGTGCACGGTGATGGAAGGGGAAGCATTCTCTAATAACGCGATCGCCCAATACATGAATTCCCATTTTATTCCTGTCAAAGTCGATCGCGAAGAACGCCCGGACATCGACAGCATTTATATGCAAGCACTGCAAATGATGACCGGTCAAGGCGGTTGGCCACTCAACATTTTTCTCACGCCAGACGAGCGCATTCCCTTCTACGGTGGCACTTATTTCCCCGTAGAACCGCGCTATGGACGACCTGGTTTTTTAGAAGTATTACAAGCAATTCGCCGTTTTTACGACCTAGAGAAAAGCAAATTACAAGCCTTCAAATCAGAAATTTTAGGCAACCTCGAACAGTCAGCGATGCTGTCAGGAGTAACCACAGAATTAAGTAACGAAATATTTCAAAAAGGCGTAAAAACTAACACCGCAGTTATTGCCACTGGCAATCGAGCTCCCTGTTTTCCGATGATGCCCTATGCTGATTTAGCCTTACGTGGAACGCGATTTAACTGGGAATCTGAATACGATCGCCAACAAGCCTGTGCTGGGCGCGGGTTAGACCTGGCATTGGGAGGTATTTACGACCATGTTGCCGGCGGATTTCACCGCTACACAGTCGATGACACCTGGACAGTACCACACTTTGAAAAAATGCTCTATGACAACGGTCAAATTGTTGAGTATTTAGCAAATTTGTGGAGTGCAGGAATTCAAGAACCGGCGTTTCAAACTGCGATCGCCGGGACCGTAGAATGGTTAAAACGGGAAATGACCGCACCTACAGGCTATTTTTATGCTGCACAAGATGCTGACAGTTTTACCCCCCCAACCCCCCCTTACCAAGGGGGGGCAGAAAATTTAACCCCCCCTTACCAAGCAGGGGCAGAAAATTTAACCCCCCCTTACCAAAGGGGGGCAGAAAATTTAACCCCCCCTTACCAAAGGGCGGCAGAAAATTTAACCCCCCCTTACCAAGCAGGGGCAGAAAATTTAACCCCCCCTTACCAAGCAGGGGCAGAAAATTTAACCCCCCCTTACCAAGCAGGGGCAGAAAATTTAACCCCCCCTTACCAAGCAGGGGCAGAAAATTTAACCCCCCCTTACCAAGGGGGGGCGACGGGGGGGTCAGAACCAGAAGAAGGAGTATTTTACGTTTGGACTTACAGGGAACTAGAACAAGTTTTGACGGCGGAGGAATTAGTAGAAATTGAACAACAGTTTACTGTTAGTCGCACCGGAAACTTTGAAGGAAAAAATGTATTGCAGCGCCGTTATGAAGGCAAATTGAGTGAAACAGTAGAAACGGCTTTGTCAAAACTCTTTCAAGTTCGCTATGGAGCCCTTCCCCATAATGTCAAAACCTTTCCCCCAGCCCGGAACAATCACGAAGCTAAAAATAATAGTTGGCCTGGTAGAATTCCGGCGGTAACAGATACTAAAATGATTGTAGCTTGGAATAGCTTGATGATTTCTGGTTTGGCAAGGGCTGCTACGGTTTTTGGGAATCAGGAATATCTGGAATTAGCTGTCACAAGTGCTGATTTTATTTTAGAAAATCAGTGGATTGATGGGCGGTTTCACCGATTGAATTATGATGGCAAAGCGGCGGTGATGGCGCAGTCGGAAGATTATGCTTTGTTTGTAAAAGCGCTGCTGGATTTGCATCAAGGGAGTTTGTCATTAGTTACAGAAAGTGACAAATGGTTGCAGAAGGCTGTGGAAGTGCAAGCCGAATTTGATGAGTTTTTGTGGAGTTTAGAATTAGGAGGATATTACAATACTGCTAAGGATTATAGTGGAGATTTGTTGGTGCGGGAACGTAGTTATACGGATAATGCTACTCCGGCGGCTAATGGAATTGCGATCGCCTCTTTGGTTCGTTTAGCGCTGTTGGCTCAAAATTTGGAATATCTCGATCGCGCCCAACAAGGTTTAAAAATTTTTAGCAGTATTATACAAGATGCTCCCCAAGCTTGTCCGAGTCTGATTTCTGCTCTCGACTGGTATCAACATTCTACTTTGATTCGCACGACTCCTGAGTTAGTTTCTGGTTTGATGTCGCAGTATTATCCCACGGCTGTTTTTCAGATTGAGACTGATTTACCGCCAGGAGTTGTTGGGTTGGTTTGTGAGTCTTTCACTTGTAAGGAACCTGCCCAGAGTCGAGAGGGGTTGTTGGTAGAAATTGAGCAAAGTCAAACGCGGGTTTAGAGAATAACGGGCTGTGAATTTATGCTACTAGATATTCAGCCCTTCACCTGAGCAATTTAACTTTTTCCCAAAATGGCGACAAGTGCGGTATGATGTGAAGTTGCGATCGGTTCTAGCGGGGAGCAGCCGCTAGAGGAAACGGGGAAAGTTCGGTGCAAGTCCGGCGCTGTCCCGCAACTGTAATGAAACACAGGTTGTTTCTAAAGTCAGAATGCCCGCCGATATCTAACTCACTTTGGAACGCATCTGCGAGGTACGGATGATGAATGGAATTAATAAGACTGTACGCACCAAGCACAGTCTGTTTGTTTGCACTGCTTGCGCGAGTGTTTGGAAAAATGGCAAGCGAGAAGGCAAAAGTGGCGGCCAACAATTCTTGGAAGACTTGTCGCAACTGGCTAAGGATTGGGAATTTTCGGATGAATTTGAGATTCAAGAAGTTGAGTGCATGAGTGCTTGCAGTCACTCTTGCGCTATATCTTTTGCTGCTGCTGGAAAGTACACTTATCTGTTTGGTGACTTACCTCCCAATGAATCTGAAAGCGTCGAGGCTGTACTGGAATGCGCGAGTCAATACTATGCTAAACCCGATGGTTTGTTGCCTTGGTCAGAACGTCCTCAAGCTCTGAAAAAAGGAGTTATAGCTAAAATTCCGCCACTGGGTAATTAACCTCTTTCTTTCCAGGCTTTGCCCATCAGCGGTAACTAAGGAAACCAATCCGCCACGGACTTAAGTCCCTGGCTAATAGCGAAATTCCTCTGAAGAGGACTCATGAGTTGAAAAAAGTTTGTCTCAGTCCTCTTTAGAGGACTTTAGCTTTGAGGCAGGGACTTAAGTCCCTGCCGGACTGTCGGTTTAACGAATTTCCTGTCAGCAATTGACCTAAAATTGAAAGATCTTCCCTCACACAAAAAAACACAAAATTATCAATGCACAAAATTCCTGTTACAGTCATTACGGGCTTTCTCGGTAGTGGCAAAACCACCGCCATTCGCCACTTATTGCAAAATAATCAAGGCCGTCGCATCGCAGTTATTGTGAATGAATTTGGCGAAGTCGGCATCGACGGCGAACTGTTGCGTGACTGCCAAGTTTGCGATGAAGAAGAAGATGTCAGTACCAATATTTTAGAACTGACAAATGGCTGTCTTTGCTGCACGGTTCAAGAGGAATTTTTGCCCACCATGCAAGAATTATTGAAGCGTCGCGCACAAATTGATTGCATCTTGATTGAGACTTCTGGACTCGCACTCCCTAAACCCTTAATTCAAGCTTTTCGCTGGCCGGAAATTCGGACTGGTGCTACCGTAGATGGTGTTGTGGCTGTGGTCGATTGCGAAGCCCTTGCTAGTGGTAATTTTGTGGGTGATATTGATGCTTTGATGGCCCAGCGACAGGCTGATGATAGTTTAGATCATGAGACGCCGATCGAGGAATTGTTTGAAGACCAGTTGGCTTGTGCTGATATGGTACTTTTGACTAAGGTCGATCGCGTCGATGTTGCAACTCAGAAAAAAGTCCAAACTTGGTTGCAGCAAGAATTGCGTCCTAGTGTCAAAATTGTACCTTGCAAAGGTGGCGAAATTAATCCTGATGTGTTGTTGGGATTTAATGCCGCAGTTGAGGATAATTTGGAGTCTCGTCCCAGCCATCACGACACTGAGGAAGAACACGACCATGATGATGATATTACCTCAACTTACTTTATTGCCGATCGCGAATTTGAACCAGAAGCTTTGGTCAAAAAACTGCAATCGTTGATGCAAAGTCAAGAGATTTATCGGATTAAAGGGTTTGTGGCGGTTCCCAAGAAGCCGATGAGGATGGTGTTGCAGGGTGTGGGTTCGCGCATCGAACATTTTTACGATCGCCCTTGGACACCTTCGGAACTTCGCCAAACCAAATTGGTGTTTATCGGTAGAGAACTCGATCGCGATCGCATTGTAGCGATAATGAGCAATTAATCACCCACGCTGACCTCAGAAACCGGGTTTCTTCCTATATTTCTCCTTCCTGTGGGCAAAACTCGTGTAAACCCGGTTTTTAGCCCCATGGCTGCTGACTTCAGAAACCGGGTTTCTTCCTATATTTCTCCTTCCTGTGGGCAAAACTCGTGTAAACCCGGTTTCTAGCCCCATCGCTGAACACCGAACCAAAAACAGCCTCTGCCTCTACTTCAAAAACTCTTAATATTATTTAATATGCTTGCTACTACCAGCCACGGTGGTGTAAAGTAGTGAAAATGATTATCATTGTAGCGCAATCGAGATAAAGTATGGTGACTACTAGAGCGATCGAATCAGTACCCGTGACCGTTCTCACAGGCTATCTAGGTGCAGGAAAAACCACCCTACTCAACCGGATTTTAACCCACGAACACGGCCAAAAAGTTGCAGTCATCGTCAACGAATTTGGCGAAGTAGGCATCGACAACCAACTCATTATCGATGCCGACGAAGAAATTTTTGAAATGAACAACGGCTGCATTTGCTGCACAGTCCGAGGCGACTTAATTCGGATTATCGGCAACCTCATGAAGCGACGGGACAAATTCGATCACCTAGTCATCGAAACCACAGGTTTAGCCGACCCCGCACCTGTAATTCAGACATTCTTCGTAGACGAAGATATGCGAGATAAATTACTGCTAGATGCCGTTGTCACCGTAGTAGATGCCAAGCACATCTGGCAGCACTGGGACTCCGACGAAGCTCAAGAACAAATTGCCTTTGCCGATGTCATTTTGCTGAACAAAACCGATTTAGTCACCCCAGCAGAATTAGCAGAATTAGAAACGCGGATTCGCAACATGAATGCAATGGCAAAAATTCATCGCACCCGCCATGCTGAAATAGAAATGTCAGCATTGTTAGGAGTAAAAGCATTTGATTTGAATCGAGCCTTAGAAATTGAACCCGATTTTTTAGGCGAACACGAACACGAACACGACGACACAGTAACTTCCGTCGCAATCCAAGAATCCGGCGCGGTTGATGGCAACAAATTTAGCGACTGGATCTCCCAATTGTTGCAGACAAAAGGCCCGGATATCTTTCGGACAAAAGGCATTTTAAATATTGCTGGAGAAGACAGGAGATTTGTATTTCAAGGCGTGCATATGCTGTTTGACGGTAGACCCGATAGACCCTGGAAAGCCAATGAAACTCCGAAAAACGAACTCGTATTCATTGGTCGCAACTTAAATGAAAGTCAATTAAAAGCTGATTTTCATCAGTGTCTGTTTTAACTGGCACCTTGCACCATTTTAAATCAGCTTTTTAAGCACAGGCTTTCGGGCCTGTTCCACACATACACAAATTCATCTGTTGTGGAACGGGTCAGAAAGCGCCTTATTGAGAATACTAGAACATCTCAGATTAAATAAATATGGGTAACAACAACAAAAATAAAAGCGAACTCACTCTGAAATTTCACGCCAAAGAAATGCTGTCAGACTACGTGACTGCTGTTACTTGGTCGCCCGATGGCAAAAATCTAGCAGTCAGTTCCGCCGCCGGTGAAATTATGTTAGGGATTCTCGGAAACATCAATAAATTGTCCTTGGAACCCCTGCAAACAGCAACTGGTAAATCAGTAGATTGCTTGTCTTTTTCTTCAGATAGTCAACTGTTAGCTGCTGGTGGACAAGATGGAAAAGTGCTAATTTGGCACGTAAATTCTGGGAAATTAATTGCTAGCTTGGATAACCAGCGTGTTTGGGTTGATAAGTTAGCTTGGAGTCCTCATGGTCATCAATTAGCTTTCAATATGGGTCGTTCAGTTCAAGTTTGGAATGCTGATGAAAATAAAGTAGAAGTAACCCTGAATTTTGATTCCTCTTCAATCCTCGATTTAGCATGGCATCCTGTTGATAAATATCTGGCAATTAGCGGCTATCAAGGTGTAAAAGTTTGGAACGCGACAGATTGGAATGATGACCCAGACATCTTATCCGTACCATCGGTAACAAGTACAATTTCCTGGTCTCCTTCCGGCAAATATCTAGCCTGTGGCAATATGGATAACACCTTAATTGTTAATGAATGGGGTAACTCGGAACCTTGGGTAATGCAGGGTTTTCCAGGCAAAGTTAGACATTTGGCTTGGTCCGATCGAACTAATTCATTGGGCGATCCTTTATTAGCTGCTGCGAGTTCAGAAGGCATTTCTGTGTGGGAAAGAGAAGCTGATGAAAGTGTCGGTTGGGAAGCTTGGGGATTAGAAGTACATGAAAAAGTAGTCCAGGCGATCGGCTTTCAACCAAATACCTTGTTATTAGCTTCTGCATCAGAAGATAGTCAACTTTGTTTGTGGTACGAAGCACAAGAATTGCTGCAAATTCTTGAGGGTGTCGATGCCGGTTTTTCCTGTCTTTCTTGGCATCCCCAAGGTCAATTCCTCGCAGCAGGTGGCAATAACGGCGAGTTGTTGGTTTGGGAACGAAATTTTTCACCTGCGTTAATCACCATTCCTTCATCGAACTCGGCGGCAAGCGCAACCTAGGAAATCTGTAAAAAGTATCTCCTTCATCATCCACTTCTAAAATCGCCGAAAAAATTTTAACTTGTGCATCTAAGTATTGCTGTGCAACTTGAGCCTCCACCCTAGCGCTAGCCGCCAATTGAATCAGCGAAATTTGACTATTTTGGTTTTCCAATAACTGATAAAAAGCCTCATCTAAGCGTTTTTTTTGTTTGTTTTCATTCAGATTATTAATCACTAATAAACCTACAAATCCACCCATGCCAATTACTAATAAAAATTCTAATAATGCCATATTTTTGCGCTAATTTCTAATTTCAATAACCCAGACATAAACATTATTTACATCTTATAGCCCGCCGGGGCGGGCTTGGTTTGATAACAAGCGATTTAATGCTCCTTCACTTTTGTGTCAAAGCGATTGCAATCGCCGTCATTGATTAAACTTGAGGTCGCAACAAATTTTCCATTCCTTTAATTACCTTAGCAGATACAATCTTGTCTCCCTGCTTCAGTTGATCCAAAACTTCTTTTCCCTCAATCATGTAACCAAAAACAGTATACCGACCGTCCAACAAATTCAGACCAGCAGGGGTCAGTTCAGGTTCAAACAAGAAAAAGAAAAACTGCGAAGAAGCGCTATCTGGTTCAGCTTCCGCACGAGCCATGGCCAAAGTACCATAGGCAGAAAAAGGTAACACAGGTTCGTCGCGATAACGCCCCGCATCTTCTAAAGTAATTCCGTAGATGGGTTCTTTTTCGTCCCTGACGAGGACTTCGAGTGGAATATTGCGGTATTTACCAGTAGCGGGGTCAATAAAACCTACTTCCTTACCTTCAGGGTCTCCTGTTTGTAGCACGTAGGATTCTTCCGATCGAATAAATGGCAAACCATCATAAAAACCTCGATCGACTAAATCTACAAAATTACCACCAGTCACCGGCGCACTGTAACCATCAACCACAACAGTAATTGTCCCCTTCTCGGTTTCTACAGCCACCGTAGCGCGACCCTTGAGTTGAGGCAAATTAGCATATTCTGAAGGAACTTCAAACGGAAACTCCGTCACCATCAACTCTTCGATGTCACCAACCGAACCGAGGATTTTGGCTTTCAAGTCAATCACTTTTTCTCTGTCTTTGGCCTCCACAGCCTCAGACAGTTGTGAAACTCCTTCTTTGACTTTTGCCACTAGAGTTTCGGCTTCGGGCTTTTTCGCGTCGGGAATACTCTTTAAAATATCAGACTCGCGAATGCTGAGAATTCTGGAAGCCTTGCTGACATCGCTACTAATGGGGCCCCAACGTTTAGAGCGTATGTGGTTCCCGATGTCTTCGAGAGTAATTTGCAACTCTCGCACCGTCTGATTGTCAATAGGTAGAGCGTAGCGCAACAGGGCCCGGCCATCGGTAATCGCATTCCCCGCAGGCATACTGCTGCTAGGGCGTTTGGCATGGGATACCGAACTGAAGCTGAGGGAAAAAGTGAATAGCAGGAGTGCTAAGACAGTGGTTTTGAGCCAGCGCTTGCACGTATCGATCGAGAAATTAGACCAATGCAACATAACTTTAACTTTTATGGCCTCTATCATCTTCCCACAGCACTGTCCGCCCTCTAGGGAGAATCAAGTGACAACTCCCCACAGCGATTAACAGATTAGTCAAGCACTTGCTCCCTTTCGACGGTAAAATAAAATGCCAATTGTTTTTTGATGCCGTCAGCTAGACTGCGGTTTGAAGCTGACAGTAGTTCCCCCGTGCCCTTGGGCGACGGGATTGCCTGCAAAAATTTATATGATCTCCAGTAACGACTTTCGACCAGGTGTTTCAATTGTAGTCAATGACGGCGTGTGGCGGGTAATTGAATTCCTCCATGTCAAGCCAGGAAAAGGCTCGGCTTTCGTGCGGACAAAACTTAAAAATGTCAAAACCGGCAACGTAGTAGAACGAACCTTCCGGGCTGGGGAGACTATGCCTCAAGCCAACCTCGAAAAGAGCGCCATGCAATATACCTATAAAGAGGGCGATCAGTTCGTCTTTATGGATATGGAAACTTACGAGGAAAGTCGCCTCAGTTCTCAGGAAATAGGCGATCGGGTCAAATACCTCAATGAAGGCATGGAAGTTAACATCCTGCGCTGGAACGACCAAATCCTCGAAGTAGAATTGCCCAACTCCGTTGTCTTAGAAGTGACCCAAACCGACCCCGGAGTCAAAGGAGATACTGCCACCGGCGGCAGCAAACCCGCCATCCTCTCCACCGGAGCTCAGATCATGGTGCCTCTATTTATTTCGATTGGAGAACGGATTCGGATCGATACTCGCGAAGACAAGTATCTTGGGCGAGAGACATAAATGGTGCTTTGGGGTTGATGCCAGAAGCCTCAACCCCCTAACTCTGCTTTCGATCGCACTGGTGTCCAATTTTCAATTCCCAATTTTCAATTTTCAATTCTCAATTATCAATTACCCTTGAATCTGCTGTGCAACTAGACTTAAACCAGCTCTGCGAACTGCTAACTGTTTTAGACCAAACCGGCATTTCGGAGCTGACGTTAAAAAGTGGAGAACTTGAACTGACTGTACGCAAAGGAATTCAAGCCAACGAACCAAGAACCGTCGCTGTTGGTCATCCAGCAGTTACGCCTCTTGCGACCATCGCAGAAACTTTTGCTAGCCCCACCTTAGCGTCACCTCCTGCTGTAGACCAAAATTCAGGAGCAAATATCACTAGCCCAGCACCCTCGGCTCCTGCTCCCGTGCTGGCCTCCGTGCCTGCTCCTGTGGATACCAAATGGGTATCCATTATTTCGCCGATGGTAGGAACTTTTTATCGCGCGGCTGCTCCCGATGAACCGCCTTTTGTGGCGCTTGGCGATCGCATCAAGGTGGGCCAGACAGTGTGCATTATTGAAGCGATGAAGCTCATGAATGAAATCGATGCCGATGAGGTATCGGGTCAAGTGATGGAAATCTTAGTTCAAAATGGGGAACCTGTGGAGTACGGTCAAGTTTTGATGAGGATTAATCCGGATTGAAGGATTACTTGATTGTTATATACAGAATTAATCCTCCTATTTCCCGATCGCTTCTGGCAGGTGAGCTTGATGAAGTTATCCCAGTCTGTTCCTCAAGAGGTTGTGCCACAAGTTGCTGAGTATTTCAGTATTTTGAGCGAGCCGATGCGTTTGCGAATTCTGAACTTGCTTCGCGACGGCGAAAAATGCGTGCAAGAGTTGGTGGAAGCTACTCAAACCAGTCAAGCCAATGTTTCTAAACACCTAAAACTCATGCTCCAAGCTGGTATCCTCACTCGCAGGAGTGAAGGAACTTCAGCCTATTACAAAGTAGAGGATGAGTTGATTTTCGAGTTGTCTACTATGGTGTGCGATCGGCTTGCGACTAGGGTCGAACAACAAGCCCAACAATTTAGAGCCTTGAGTCTGAATACCAAGCTCTAATTTTTCATCCCCAGTCTCAGGTCAAAAGTCATCAGCCATCAGCGAGCAGTCCCTATTCCCCGCCTTCTGACTAATGACTCATGACCAATGACTCATGACGAAGGACTAAAAATTACGGCACCGGAAAATTTTTATCGAAAGTTTGACGGGTACTCGGCTGAGCAACCTCCAACCCTTCGCCACCCAAAAGCTCTAAAGGCTTACCTTCCACCGAAATCCAAACTTTGGCATTCGGTTTTAAACTCGTGGCTGTATAGATCACTTGCCCCAACCGACTGCTCATGGAACTACTGCCTCCTCCCGAAGTAAATTCGGCAGACAAATCGACGTAAACTCCCTGATTATTGACACTCAAACTCCTGAGTTTTGTCCCCTTGGGAATTTCGCTAAAAACCTTTGTATCCTTTGGTCCAGCCAACAAACTGTTAAAAGCAGCCTGTAGGGCAGCATCAGGTCGATCGACTTCTTTGAGAGCTACCTTGCTAGGAACTGCCTCAAACTTGCCACCCCCATCTTTAACCCAGTAGACTTGCACTGTCTGGGTAGCCGTCGGCGACACAGACTTAGGCTGAGACTGTTGTGGCTTAATAACCTGCGGTGTCAAAGCCTGGGGTATTGGAGCTGCTGGCGTCTGAGCCTGGGGTGTGGGATATGATGGTGTCTGAGCTGCTGGTGTCTGAGCTGCTGGTGTCTGAGCCTGGGGTGTATCAACAGGAGTTGGAGCAGGTACGGGGATAATTACAGCAGGCGATTCCCCAGGAGTCGGGGAAAGTGCCCCAGAGGTAGTCCCAGCAGTAGACTGAGTGTCTGCTGACGTTGAGGAACGGTTGGCAGTCCACCAAGCAATGCTCCCTCCGGTTAATAAAGCCAACCCGCAAACACCGGCAACCACGGCTGTGGGTACGCGGCGTGCTTCTTGTCCATCTTTCATAATACAAATCCTCCTTACATATAGAGCGCTTGGGACAGTGAGGAGCTACTCCCGATCGGCTACATTTGTTTTTGCTGAGATTCTGGAACTGCCAACAGCTAAACTGAAACAATCCTCGCATCTTTAACAGCTTAGGAGCCATATTTCATTTTGACACTCTCCCGCTTAGAAACACGTTTACAAAGAAAATCAAAGCCGTCCTATAAGGACGGGGCTTTAGACCCAATTTCTTGGTAAGATACAGAAGTTCCCCGACTTCTTGAAGAAATCAGGGAACCCCATTGGTATGTTAAGTCGATCGCCTCATTACCGAACTCTACTCAATCAGTCAGCAAACTCGGAGATGTCAGCACAAAGACATCCCTTGTCCCCACCCCTTCCACTTCCGGCTTAATTGGTGTAGTAAAGTGAAAAAATTCGTGGTCATTAACCAACAGCAGTTCTCCGGGATGCAGAACTTTATTAAACACAGGCTTCTCTTTTTTCGCCAAGTACAAATGAGTTTCGCCACCGACAATATTAGTTCGGTCAACTGAGAAGATGCCGATAAAATCAGTACCATCTCTGTGAATACCTTCCGGTGCAGGATTGCCAAAATTGTGTGGCGAACAAGTCGTCCTGATTTGATGGATGCCGATTTCAGCTTCCGGGTGAATTTTGCAGGAATCGAAAAAAGCAAAAATCATTTGTTTGAAATTATCCAGGGCGATTAGTCGATCGTCCAATTCGGCAAATTCACGCTTGATATCACCCACCACCGGATTGTATTCTTTACTTTGAAAAAGATAGCCGTGAGGCAACTTAATTAATTCGTTTCCATTGACTATAAATCGCGACAACCTTCTCGAACGATACTTTCCTTTAATATAAGGATCGAGCGGCATCTCGTCGAAAAATGGCTTAAATCCTTCTAGCTTAATTGAGTTTACTTTTTTGAAAGTAAACATAAAAGCATAATCCAAATGAATGGATTCTAATGCTGTTTTCATAGATAGTTCTCCATGAATCCTTGCTCCCCTCCTTAATTTTGCCTTAAGGAGATGTATGCTTCTAGTCTAGCTCAGGTTTTTGGTCTGTGTGGTCAAAGACACTACAAAAATTGCAAAGATATTGTAAAGATGCCAAAAAAAATTCGGGAGTTATAAGCTGTTTAATCCCAAGTCTAAAGTCGATCGACTGCTTTGACTAGAGACTGACAAGCTCGCAAAAAGACGGCAACATCCACCCCCAGTCCCACGTATTGAACGCCAGCATCAATCCACTGTTGGGCTACTTCGGGGGTGTCGGCAAAAGTACCCGCAGCTTTTCCGGCGCTGCGGATGGTGTTGACGGCATTTTCCATCATCTCGATCACTCGCGAATCGCGAACTTGGCCGGGAATGCCGATCGACTGTGACAGATCGTATGGCCCCAGAAAAATCACGTCAACCTGGGGTACTGTCACAATTTCTGCTAAGTTGTCGATGCCGCCTTTCCCTTCGACATGAATTACAACTAAGGATTCTTCGTTGAGTCGATCGGTAATATTTGTACCCGCAGCAGTGTAAAGCCCGGCCCTGGTAGCAAAGGAAAGACCACGGGTGCCGAGAGGACTATATTTGGCATTTTTAACCGCAATTTCGGCATCTATTCTAGATTCAATTTGAGGTACTTGAATACCAGCACTACCAATGTCGAGGGCTCGTTGAATTTGTGGGCCGTCGTTTTTGCGGACGCGAACAATGGGCGCAATTCCTGCACAGTCGGCTGCGCGACACAAATCTTCGGCTGCGAGGGAATGTAAGGGACCGTGTTCCATGTCGATGACGGCGAAGTCAAAGCCAGCGTGACCGCAAATTTCTATAAATGCGGGATAGGCGCAATTCATAAATAAACCGAGGACTGTTTCGCCTTGTTTGATTTTTTGTTTGAGTTGGTTTTTCCGCATAAATTAAGATTTTTTTAGTATTAGATGTAATATCGTTTCCGGCTACATCGGAATGATTTAACCGCAGAGAACGCAGAGGACACAGAGGGAGAGAATAGAGAAATACTTCGCCCTTACAAAATGGGGATGCTCCCCAGAAACCGGGTTTTTAGTCTCGCGTGCGTCCTAGAGTGTGTAATTGAGATTTTGCAATTTTATCTAAATGCGATCTCTCAGAATTAGTTTTTTTCAAACTGTTGCTAGCTTGGGGAAAAAGCCTGCCTTAATCCGGTTTTTCTATAAATTTTGTTCCTATTAACTCAACCAACGCCTTAGCCAAATATTCATATTGCGGTAAAGTATTATAAAATTGAGCAGAAATTCTCACTAACTGCTGATTTGCATCCGGCCAAGGAATCACCGGCACTTCTATTTTAAAAATCTCCCACAAAGCCTCTTGTAAAGGGGCAATTCCTGACTTACCAACGGCATCAAATTCTGCATCTCTGAGTTGTACAACAGCCATCGAGCCTACCATTTCATCTGGACAAGGCTGGGGTAAATCTAATTTATCCAGCAATATCTGTCTTCCTGCTAAGGCTAAAGCATGATTTTTTGCCATCAATTCTGGCCATCCGCCCTCCAACAAAGAACCCATGAAGTCGAGCGCCACCGGTACACATAAATAAGCACTTGGATCGACTGTTCCCATCCAGTCAAATTCTAATTGAAAGCGGGATTTATCGCTGCGCGGGGAGTTTGCACCATGACTGATGGTTGTCGGCCCAATACCGTCCTGTTTATCGCGTCGCACATACAAAAAGCCAGCACCTTTTGGGGCGCACAGCCATTTGTGACAATTTCCCGTGTAGTAAGCCGCGCCAATTTCATCTAGATTTAGTGGAATCATTCCGGGTGCGTGGGCTCCGTCTACCAAGACATCTATACCTCTTTGGGCTAATTCACTAACTAGCTGTTTGATGGGAAATATTAAGCCTGTTTGACTGACAATATGGTCTAATAATACTAATTTTGTTTGTGGTGAAACGCACTTAATTACTGCTTCGATAACTTGTTCTGGTGACTCAATGGGAAATGGTACTTCGGCTACTATGACTGTAGCGCCTGTGCGGCTGGCTACAAAATCTAGTGTATTGCGGCAAGCGTTGTATTCTTGATTGGTGGTTAATAATTGATCGCCCGGAGCAAAAGAGAGCGATCGCAAAACTGCATTTACTCCCGTCGTCGCATTCGGCACAAATGCCAACTCATCACTACTGGTACCGATAAAAGTGGCTAATTCATTCCTAGCATTATCTAACAGTGGCTCAAATTCCCGCATCAAAAAGCGCAACGGTTCTCTTTCTAACTGTTCTCGAAAACTTGTTTGTGCTTCTAGTACGGGAATCGGACAAGCTCCAAAAGAGCCGTGATTGAGAAATGTTATATCGCGATCGAGTAGCCAGTGTTCTAAGTTCATGTGTTATTGGTTATTGGTTATTTGTTATTTGTTGTTGGTTATTGGTTATTGGTTATTGGTTATTGGTTATTGGTTATTGGTTATTGGTTATTGGTTATTGGTTATTGGTTAATTCCAATGTCCTATTCCCGATTCCCAATTCCCCATTCCCCATTCTCCATTCCCCATTCCCCATTCCCGATTCCCCATTCCCGATTCCCCATTCCCTATTCCCGATTCCCCATTTGATTTTTTAATTTCTCAAACTCTTCTAGTGTATTGCAATTTGATAACATTCGTGCTTCTCGTTCTCCTATAGGCAGAGGTACTACTGCAATTTGCTTTAACCATACTTGAAACGATCGCCCGCCTTTCTCAATAAAACTTTGCAAACTTGAGAGGGATTGCTGGCGGTAGAATCCGCACAAAGGTTCCCAGCGCGAATTGTGATTTTGATAAGGCACAACTGCTAAAGTAGATGGCCCTACTGCTGTTAACTGACGGGCCCAATGCTGAATTATATCAGCATCCAACAAAGGCAAATCACAAGCTAGGAGTAAAATCCACTCGTTAGTAATTTGCGTTAATCCCTGACTCAAGGCTCTCAAGGGCCCGGAACCGGGATTGTATTCTACCAGAAATTGACATTTTTTATTTAAGGTAGATCGATAGCGATCGGGCCAAGCAGTTAAGACGTAAACTTCTGAGGTTAAGTGAGCAGCGACTTCCCAGGTTCGCTCTAATAGGAATTTACCATCTATTTCTAAAAGAGCTTTATCTCTGCCCATTCTGGAACTTTGACCGCCAGCGAGCAAAATTACAGCAATTTTATTATTAGTCATTTGTTATTGGTTATTGATTATTTGTTGTTGGTTGTTGATTGTTGGCGGTGCTCGCTCAGCTTCGTCGAAGGGTTGTGGGTTGTGGGTTGTTTGTTATTTGTTATGGGTTATTTGTCATGGGTTTCTATAGATTCAAAAGTGAACTGTCTAGTGTCTACATTTAGCTATTGACCAACTAAATTGCTAATTTCCTCCAATTTTTGATAAACTTGACCGCTACTTAACAAAATTTCTGCTTTAATAAAACCAGAATTTATATCTAAACAAACTCCACAACGCCAGAGATAGAATCCGCTGTTCCAAATAGTAGACTGCATTAATTCCGAGGGTTTTCCCTGTAAAACTTCCTGCATTTGTTTTAATAACTCTGATGTCGATTCAAAGGCGGGATTTGTACTACTGAAACCGTAATCGCCGTGAGCTAACAGCAGTCGCTCAAACTCAACATCTGGCTTAGCAATACCGATGATTGCAGTACGATCGCGCGGCAAATCACAACTTCCTTCTAGTCCTTTGACTGTGGTGTAATTCTTGACTCCTCGCAATTCAAAAGCGTTGATAAACATACCTTCCGTCGGTGGGTGGACGTAGCCGGAGATGACGTTAACATCGCCGTCACAGGGACACCACATCAACTCCATTGTCGAAAAAGGCGATCGTTTGCCGATTTCGCGCCGGTAGGGAACTAAACTCTCAGCTTGGGGAAAATGGGTGGGGAGGTAGACAAAACCCAAACCTGTATTATCAAACACTTGCTGGACTTTTTCTAAACTCAATTTTGCCCAGTCAACACCTAAACCGCGCCAGATTTCTATCAGGGGAATACCTTCTTTGGTTGGCATGATATCCCCGCCGTGCATGAGAGTTGGAACGCCTGTGGCTGCTAAAATTAGAGCAGTTAAAGGACTCACTGGGGCTGTGCGCGATCGCCCATCGTAAGCAACTCCAAACACCGCCACGCTAGATACTGAAAAGCCTTTTTCTCTGTTTGGGTAGGCGAGTCTCGGTCCTAATTCTTCATAAGCATCGAGCATTCCGGCTAATTCTTCCCCCGTTGGTCGCTTAATGCGGTGGGAAATCATAAAAGCTCCCATTTGAGCCGGTGTTGCTTCTCCTAACAGCATCATCCGCGTTGCTGCGGCTGATTCGGTGCGAGTCAAGTTTTCTCCTGTGTGTACGCCACTGCCAATTTTTCGCAGCAATTCTCTAAAAGCGTTACTCATAATTTGGGGACTTAGTAATTGGTTATTTGTTAGTTGT
Organism: Microcoleus sp. EPA2; assembly: GCA_020882975.1. Classification (GTDB taxonomy): domain Bacteria; phylum Cyanobacteriota; class Cyanobacteriia; order Cyanobacteriales; family Microcoleaceae; genus Microcoleus. The sequence goes on from JAHRFD010000013.1 coordinate 31,698, forward strand.
TCCGACTTTTAAGACATCCAATTGCGGTGGCACAAATTCTCGTACTAATTGGCAGAAATGGGCGATGGGCGGAATTTGCATTCGATCCTGAGTTGTCACCAAAACGACTTCGCGAGTCCAAATCGGATCTGCCGCCGCAGTGCCGATGGCAGAAACCTTAGAATTTGGTCTCTGGTTTTCGATCGGGCGAATTGCTAAGGTGCGATCGGCGCGGGCTTCCAACAAAGCCGAATGTGGCAGCATAGCAATCAATTCTCCCTGTCGCACTACACCTCGAAAAGCATCGAGAGTATTCAACTCCAAAACAGCTTGCAGTTTAGCACCCATGCGTCCAAATTCGTCTTGCACCATCCGCTGCATTCCGTAGCCATCCTTAAACACGACTTGCGGGTAACAAATCAATTCAGCAATTGGGACTCGATCGTATTTAGCTAGGGGATGACTCGCAGCCATCAATACCTCGATCGGCTCATTGTAAAGCACCTCAACCAACATTTCGGCACCTTGAGTAAAATAGCGATTGTTCATCACCACCGCTACATCCACCAAACCGTCTTTGAGGACTTTCAGAGCTCGATCGCTCCCCAGGGCTGTTACCCGCAACTGTACCTCTGGATAATCCCGGCAAAATTTTTGGAGTACAGGTGGTAAATAAGCAGCACACACGGAGTGAATAGCAGCTACGCAAAGTTCGGGCTGCTTACCCGCGAGCAAGTCTCCCAATTCCTGACTGGCATTTTGCCATGTCTGACAGATTTTGCGAGCATGAGGTAACAGGCGTTCCCCAGCTAAAGTTAGCTTGGCATGGGCCATGCGATGAAACAGAGATAGGCCGAGTTCAGCTTCTAGTCCCTGCACTTGGCGGCTAATAGTCGATTGAGTCACGCCACATTTCCCTGCTGCTTGCTGAAAGCTTCCGGTTTCGGCAACGGAAAGAAATGCTTGAATCTGCTCTAAACGCATGGATGTTTAAGTCGAGTTGACATTTGGCGCGATCTTCATCAGTATTAGTGACTGAAGAATAACAGTGACATTAACCGATTTGCTCGCCAAGTTTAGTAGACTTTGATACAGCTACAGATTCGTTTTGATTTATGGGCGATCGAGCTCGACAACATCGACTATTCCCCATCGCCGTGACTTATTAGTTAAAGATATCCTCATCTCCCCATCTTTCCATCTCCCCAGGCGATCGCAAAATTTTGTGATTGAAATTAGCATTCTGCCCTTGAGCGTAAGATTCATTGGTAAAATAGTAATGGCTGTGAGGTTCATTTTTAGGAATTACTCCATTCACCACTAAACCCAGAACCTGTTGACTGGATTTCTTCAAAAGCTCTTTCGCAAAAGCCACAGTACCAGAATGAAGAATTCCAGGCCTGACTACCAATAAAATCCCATCAGCTTTATTCCCCAAAATCAGAGCATCAGCAGCAACATTCAAAGCAGGAGCATCAATAATCACTGCATCATAACTAGCCGCAAATTGCTTAATTAACGAAGCGATCCGCTGGGAGTCCAAGAGAGCCATGGGATTAGGCGGAATCACCCCGCAAGGGAGCACATCTAAATTCTCCATAACTTGTGCGATCGCACTTTTCAATTCAGCTTGTCCCACGATCGCATTGCTCAAGCCTACTTGATTGGGGAGTTCCCAAATCCGGTGCTGAACAGGAAAGTGCATATCCGCATCTACCAGCAAAACTTTCCGTCCCAATTGAGCTATAGCCACAGCCAAATTAGCTGATACAGTAGACTTACCCTCTTGCGGTAGCGAACTACTGACGACAATCACTTTCAGCTCTTTATCAGAACTCAGAAACCTGAGATTTGCCTGAAGCATTCGGTAAGCAGCACTGCTGGAAGTATGAGCAATATCTCTCACCACAATCTGTTGAGGAGATGGCTCTAAATCCTGGGAAGTTGATTTAACCCGCTTGGAATTGCGCCTCGTATTTTTTTCAGGCTTTTTATGGAAAGGAATCACTCCCAACAAAGTAAACCCAAACAACTCCCTCGCCTCTTCAATAGTTTTGACAGACTTATCTTGAGATTCTAAAAGCAGCGCCGCAGCGATCGCCAGCAGAGTTCCCAACAAAGTACCCGACACCAACAATAAAGACTTGCGAGAGCGCACTGGTTCTTCAGGAACACTCGGCTTTTGAATAATGCGAGCATTCCCGACTTGCTGATTTTCCGTAATCCGAATTTGCTGGAGCTTTTTCTGCAATTCTTCATAATCAGCCTCGGCTTCTTGGAGTTTTCTTTCTAGTTCCCGCTTTTGTTTCTCTAGCGCCGGCAAAACTTTTACCCGCTGCTTGTAAGCTGCTAAAGCATTTGAGAGAATAGTAACGCGATCGGCCAAACCCTGGCGTTCTACATCGACACTGATAAATTCTTGAATCAACTTTGGTTTTACTTCTCCTATCTGTAAGCTTTGATTTTCCAAGGGCTGTTGACCGCCTAAAACTTGTTTAATTTGTTCATCTAGTAAAGCTTTCATCGTAGCTTTTTTAGTTACCAACCTAGTTATTACAGGCGAAGTATCCAGGTAGCGATTTTGCTCAACCGCTAACTGACGCTCTATTTGTTTGTATTCTTTCAGAGCTTCCTGCACAGTGCTCGATTGGCTGAGGGTACTGGTAGCCAATGCTTGTTGGGGAGTCATTTGTAATTGGTTTTCAAATGCTTTTGACTTAGCACTTGCCTTGATAAAATCCGATTTAGCTTGGTCTATTTGACTTTCTAGTCCCGCCATAACCGCTACTGCTGACTTAGCTTCTTCTTCCAGATTTACAACTTTATTATCTTCTTTGAATTTGCTCAATTCGGCCGCGGCTTTGCGCATCGCTTTGTCGGAGTTAGGCAGTTTCTTTTCGATAAACTGTCGCACTGATACAGCTTCTAGACGATTTACTTTTTGATTGTTGTCTATATAAAAATTCATCATTGTCTTTACAACATCTGCTGCTATTTGGGGATTTTTATCTTTGTATGACACGGTTAGGATGTCCGCTCCCCTAATAGTAGCTACTGTCAAATTCTTCAAAAAATATTTGACTTTAAGATGATGATTTTTTTCATCTTGTAATTGAAGCTTGTTGATAGTTTTTTCGACAATTTCTACAGAACGAATCAGTTCAATTTCAGTGGTCAGAGGATTACTTTGCTCAGCAGCAGGAGTCAACTGTCCGATTTCCTTTCCCAATTCTGTCAATGCCGAGCCCGGAGTTGTTTTCTTAAATAATAACTTTCCTTCTGCTTCATAAACTGGTTTTTCCTTAAGAGTGGTGTAGCTAGCGAGTGCAACCACTGAGGCAAATACAGCTAGGGCTGGCAGCCATCGACGCTTCAAAATCTGCCAGTATTCCTGAAATCCCAGACCATTTTCACTTGATTCCATAAATCTCTCCAAAAAATATATTTTGGGTAAATACTCACAATCTAGGGGTTTTAAATTGATGATTTAAGATTTCCATTTTATCACTTAATTTCCCCATTTTCATTGTTTTAATAAATATGTTACTTCCACTCAAAGCCCTACTTAAGTATATATTTTTGTTAAGACAAAAGTAAAGAATTATGAATTTTTGAGCTAGAGAAGCCGTAGTAGGAGAATATAGACTCAATATCAAATCGAATTTAAAAAAATAAATCCCTTACAAAGCAATTAGGAGTTGTAACAAATGCTTTGCCAGCTCCCCTTAATGCTATCACAGAAGTGGATTCGGATTTAAGTGCGGAAATTTTTCATCACTAAGGCAAATATAAAATAAAAACAGAAATTCGATGAAGATATCTAGTTTGAGCAAACTTGTTTTCTCATAGCGTCTTATGAATAGCATAGTCAAGAAAATCAGCAAAGTGTTGTTGGGATTAAGAACCCGTCATTTTTTACTTGTCGATGCCATTTGTTTTGGCATCGCACCGTTATTAGCCCTGGCAATTCGTTTAGATGATACGACTCTGGCTCCCTATCTAAACAGTTTAGCGGTAGTTACAGTATTATTTGTATTAGTCAAACTAGCAGTTTTTTATGTTGGTGGCTTATACAATCGTTACTGGCAGTATGCTGGTCTCGAAGAAATGACACAAATAGCGATGCTGATAGGTATATCCCTAGCAGTGGAAGTTATATTGTTCCACCAACTCTACCAGCTAAATAATTCGGCGATCGCCATTCTGCCACGATCGCTGCCACTGGTAGACACCATGATCGGCTTTTTGTTAGTGGCGGCAGTTCGTTTCAGCATTCCCACCCTGGAAAGATGGGACCAAAAACCGTGGAAAGTTCAACAACGCGATCGCATCCTAATAGTTGGTGCCGGTAGTGCAGGCACATCTCTGGTGCAAACGATGCAAAGGAGCCCAGAGTTAGGACTAGATCCAATCGCTTTCGTTGACGATGACCCTAAAAAAATCACTAAGAAGATTCGCAAACTGACTGTACTCGGCAATCGTTATAACATTCCCGAAGTAGTTCAATCTCTAAATATCAGCAAAGTCATGATTGCCATCCCCTCAGCTCCGGGACAAGAGATTAGGCAAATCGTTCAAATTTGCCAGTCAATTGGAGTTCCAACCAGCACTCTCCCCGGCTTGAATGAGATCCTCAACGGTCGAGTCAGTATAGGGAACCTCAGAGAAGTCCAAATTGAAGACTTACTCCGCCGCGCTCCCATCCAAACCGATACCCAAAAAGTCTTGGGATTGATTGGAGGCAAAAAGGTTCTAATTACTGGTGGAGGTGGCTCCATCGGTAGCGAACTGTGTCGGCAAATATTAAAGTGTACTCCCGCCGAAATCATCATCCTGGGACACGGAGAAAATTCTGTATTCAACATTCAACAAGAACTAACCAAAGTTCTGTCAGAACTCAAAAAGACTAGCAAAACTGCAACAGATATTACTCGCATTACAGCTTGCATCGCCGACATTCGCTTGCTCGATCGCTTAGAGTACGTTTTTGAAAAAGTCCGACCAGACATGGTTTTTCATACGGCCGCTCACAAGCACGTACCCATGATGGAATTAAATCCGCCGGAAGCCATTACTAACAATGTGCGGGGGACGAAAAATCTGTTAGATATGGCCTTGAAATATAATGTGCAAAACTTGGTGATGATTTCCACCGACAAAGCGGTGAATCCAACTAGCATTATGGGAGTTAGCAAAAGAGTTGCCGAAATGCTGGTGTTGCAAGCAGCCAAAAAAAGCAAAAACCCGTTTGTAGTGGTTCGTTTCGGTAATGTTCTGGGCAGTCGTGGTAGTGTCGTACCAACTTTCAAGCGACAAATTGCTGAGGGTGGGCCGATTACCATTACCCATCCAGATATCTGTCGCTACTTCATGACAATTCCCGAAGCAGTTCAACTGGTTTTGCAGGCCGCAGTCATCGGTGGTGGTGGGGAAGTTTTCATGCTGGAGATGGGTGAAGCAGTCAGAATTGTTGATTTGGCAAATGATTTGATTCGACTCTCAGGATATGAAGTCGGCAAAGACATTGAAATCGCGTTCACGGGGCTCAGGCCGGGAGAAAAATTGTTTGAAGAGCTATTTATTCCTGGTGAGCAATATAACAAAACTCAACACGCAAAAATTCTCAGTTTGGGTAATGCCAGCCGCCTAGTGAAAGATAATATCGATCGGGAAATCGAAGCTCTTTGTCAAGCAGGCGATCGCAATGATACCAATTTAATTGTCTCGCTCCTACAGCAGTTAGTTCCTGAATACGTACCAGGATATTCCCCAGCCAATTTACACGAAACTACAGCCCTAGAAAAAACTGAACCGGTCAAGATTAGCAGTGCAGCATCTGTGCAGTTAGAAAATGACTTGTGCGTGGCTCTTGCTAATGAAGAGTTTCGGATTCATTATCAGCCGATAGTCTGCCTGGAAACTGATAAGATTAGTAGTTTTGAAGCGCTGTTGCGCTGGCAGCACCCGCATCGAGGTTTGCTGTGGCCAGACGAATTCCTCACAGCCGCAGAACAAACAGGCTTGATTGTTCCGATTGGCGAGTGGGTACTGTGGCAAGCTTGCACCCAGATACAGATTTGGCAGTCGCAATTTGGTTTTGACACTCCTTTAACAGTCAGTGTCAATCTGACTAGCAAACAGTTTTTTCACCCTGACTTAATCCCGACTATCTGCAAAATATTGAAGGAAACCAATCTTGATGCTTCTAGTTTGAGATTAGAAATTCCCGAAGATGTTGTCACCCAAAATTCTGAGTTGGCTGGGTCTGTTTTAGTTCAAATTAAAACTTTAGGCGTGCAAGTACAAATCGATCACTGTGGTTTGAGTGATGTATCGTTAACTCAGCTCTACCAATTGACGCGGCTTAAGTATGGAAAATTCGACAGTTTGAAGCTAGATTGCTCTTTAGTAAGTGGTCTGGATGCTAGCCACCCAAACTTAGAAATTCTTCACAAAATTATTGCCATAACTCAGGAGTTGGGTATGGGGATGATTGCCACAGGAGTAGAAACGAGATGGCAAATCGCTCAGCTAAAAGAGCTGAAGTGCGTCTACGGACAGGGATACTTTTTCTCGAAGCCTGTAGAATGCGCTGCGGCAGGTAAACTGATGGGGGCTAAAGTTAATCAAAATTAATTGGGCATTGGTGAATAAAATTGCCAGGACAATACAAGATTTGGAATTAACCAATTAGCCAGCCGGAAATTAGCTACTAATGCAACAGTTGAAACCACTAACTTTACGCCGAAATTTTTCCTGGACTTTCACTGGAAACCTCGTTTATGCGGCTTCTCAGTGGGGGATTTTGGTGGTGCTTGCTAAATTCGGCAGTCCTGAAATGGTGGGTCAATTTACCTTGGGTTTGGCGGTGACAGCACCTGTGATGATGTTTACTAATCTCCAACTGCGAAGTATCCAAGTGACTGATGCCAAAGGCGAGTATGTTTTTGCTGACTATTTAGGTCTGAGGTTAATTGGCACTGGTTTAGCCCTGTTGATAATTGCGGGAATTACGCTGAAAGCTGGGTATAGCTGGGAGACATCGTTAGTGATTTTAGACATAGGATTAGCTAAGGCCTTCGAGTCTATCAGCGATATATTTTACGGACTGATTCAGCAGCACGAACGGATGGATAAAATTGCGATCGCCCTGATGATTAAAGGCCCTTTATCCCTGTTACTTTTAGGCCTCGGAGTTTCCCTAACTGGGAGTGTGGTAGGGGGATCTGTGGGGTTAGCAATTGCCTGGGCGGTGGTGCTAATTGTGTGCGACATTCGCAATGGTAGATTAATCGTGAAGAGTTCTCAAAAAGCACAACGGGAGAATCTTGTAGAGACGCGAGCGATCGCAACTCAAGTCGAAGAACCTGCTGAGTCAACCGAAAATCCTACCCATTTACCTTTCCTAACCCCTGCTTCGCAAGGGGGGGAGAAAAGCAAACATCAGTTACTCCCCCGTTGGCATTTGAAAACCTTGAGAAAGTTAATATGGCTTGCCTTGCCTTTAGGTTTTGTGATGATGTTGATTTCCTTTAATACTAATATTCCTCGATACTTGATCGAACAGTATTTAGGAGAACGACAACTTGGTATTTTTGGTGCAATATCTTACCTAATGGTGGTTGGAGGTATGGTAGTGAGTGCCTTGGCGGAGTCGGCTAGTCCACGGCTGGCGAAGTATTATGCAGCAGGAAATAGCATCGCTTTTCGGACACTTATGTTCAAGTTGGTAGGGGTTGGTGCTGCGATCGGAGGGGCGGGTGTTTTAGTTGCTGTTGTTGCTGGTCAGGAAATATTGACTATTCTGTATCGACCTGAATATGGTCAACAGGCAGATTTGTTTGTCTGGCTGATGGTGGCGGCGGGAATAGGTTATGTGTCTTCGTTTTTGGGTTACGGGATTACGGCTGCTAGATACTTCCGTATTCAAATGCCTTTGTTTGCTGTGGTGACGGGGAGTTCTGCGATCGCTTGTTTATGGTTAATTCCAAGTATGGGAGTGCAAGGGGCGGCGATCGCGCTGATCGTTGGGGCGATCGTTCAAGCAGTTTTTAGTTTAGGGGCGATATATCACGCACTATACAAGATTCACCCACCAGTCAAAACCGAAAAACTAGATGAGTAATTAATATATGCTGTACTCAAGAATTCTAATATTGAGCATCAGAATTATCAAATTAAATACGATCAAATTAATCTCATATTTGTTCAATATGCAGGAGCCAACCTCTGTAAAAAAATCAGCTAATGGCAACAAATTAACCAAACTTAAAAACAAAATATTTTGGCTTTGTTTGCCAGGGCTAAGCATACTACAAATCAACTCTAATTTAGTCAAAGGTCAACCAAGCAGTATTGTCAACTACCCAGTCACCATATCTGCTCAACCAAGCAGTACATATTCAGTGAGCGTTAACGGTAAAAAGCTCTTTGTCGAAAAATATAACTCGCTGAGTTATGTTCACTTTGCTTTTGCTGGCAATGCTGACATTGAAGTAACTATCAAAGAAAAAATCGATAACTATACCTTGAGTCCCAAAAGTTATAATATTGTATCAAAAAAGCAGGGGAATAAAATAAATTTTTCTCTGAATGTTCCCAGAAAACTGATTATTCACAAACTAAACTTTTTAGAGGAAAAACTGTTTATTATCGCCGATACACTCGAAGATAATTCTGTTAAATTAGATCTGCAAACAGCAATCAATATTATGAACTACGGGGTTGATAACACCGGAGTAATTGATGCAACAGCAAAAATTCAACAAGCTATTAACGATGCTTCATCACAATTGCGTGTACTTTATTTTCCACCAGGGATATACAAAATCAAACAAATTAATCTCAACAGCAATTTGACTCTTTATTTAGCCGGAGGCGCTGTACTGGAAGCCACGAAAGATATAAACCCTTCCTACGGAGAGGGTCTGATCTATATGAAAGACGTCAATAATATCAAAATTCTGGGACGTGGAGCGATCTACGGTAATGGTTCTTATTGGCGTTCCCATGGAGGATGGTACAGTTTAATTCATGGTGAAAACGCTAACAATGTGATTTTGCAGGACATTATCATCAGAGATCCCTGTGTAGCGAATGTCTGGATGTCCCATTTAGAAAATTGGAAAATCTACAACGTCAAAATTTTGGCAGATCCGATTAACTTTATCAATACAGATGGCTTTGATTTTTGGTCTTCCAGAAATATTACTATTGATAATGTTCTTTATAAAGGAACCGATGATGCTACCTCTCATGGAGGTGACAAAAAGGGCAGAATTCAGAATAATGAAAATATTAATGCGATCAATTCTGTATTTTATGGAGGTTCTGGGTTTAAAATAGGAACAACAGCAGAGCAAGAAATTATCCACAATATCACTTACGAAAATATTGACGTTGTGTATGCAGATTCTTTGGCAGGATTATGGCCTGTCACCGCAGCAAAATTTGACAATATATACTTCAAAAATATTAGGTCTGAAGATATTATGGATGCTCCCAAAGGATCTGGTTCTGCCGATCTATTTCAGTGGCGCATTATGATAGCATCATGGGAACCCACTTCTTCTCCTAACAATTTAGGTTCTATTAGAAACGTTTATGTTTATAATCTGACTGCTGACGATCGCGGGGGAAAAAAATCAACTTTTCAGGGCTACAATTTACAACACGACATCAGAAATGTAACTTTTGACAACCTGTATATTGAAGGTAAGCTGGCTTTAAATCCCAAAGATGCTTACTTTGATATTGCCAATGAATATGTTGATTTGAAGTTTACCAGCAGCCATCCTAAAATTGTGAACATCACAGCCAAAAAACTGTATGCGTCTCGGTCAGGTGATGGGGGGGAATTTCGCATCACGCGCACGGGCGATACGAGTCAAGCATTAAGGGTAAAGTACACTATCAGGGGGACAGCAAAAAATGGAACAGATTACCAAAGTATTCCTGAGACTGTGACAATTCCGATTGGTGCTACTGAAGCGACGATTACTATTCAACCCCACGCTCGTACCAAACAAGAAGAATTAAAGACAGTGTTTATCTCCTTGGAAAACTTGCCAAATAGTATCGATTATATGCTTGGTCCAGATTTTCATGCAGTAGTAAATATTCGCAACTAACTCAATAGGAGAACTCTAGTGATCGGTTATCCCCATATTAATCAAAATGTCCGGCATCCCATACGTATTCTCCACGTTGTAGGAGGAATGAACCGGGGTGGGATAGAAACTTGGCTGATGCACGTTTTGCGACACATAGATCCGGATCGCTTTCACATGGACTTTCTGGTTCATACGGCAGAACCCTGCGCTTATGATGAGGAAGTGTACGCGATCGGCAGTAAAATTATCCCTTGCCTTAACCCGTCAAAACCTTGGCTGTACGCCAGCAACTTCAAACGAATTTTGCGCGAGTACGGGGCTTATAACATCGTTCATAGCCACGTCCACCACTTCAGCGGTTACGTTCTTTGGTTAGCAAAGCAAGCAGGAATACCTGTTCGTATAGCCCACAGCCACAACGATACCTCCGCCGTCGAAGCTAAAGCAGTATGGCACCGGCGCTTATATTTAGCTTTAACAAAAAAGTGGATTGCCCGCTATGCCACTATGGGTTTGGGATGCAGCCACAAAGCAGCAGCCAACCTGTTTGGTTCCGATTGGAAAAGCGATCCGCGCTGGCGAGTTCTTTATTATGGTATTAACTTAACTCCCTTTCAAAAGCAGGTAGATTCAGGCTCCCTACGCGCTGAATTAGGCATACCAAAAGATGCCTTTGTGATTGGTCATGTCGGGAGATTTGCCGAGCAAAAAAACCATGTATTTCTCTTAGAAATCGCGGCCGAGGTTGCCAAGCGAGAACCGAAAATGCGTCTGTTGTTGCTGGGTGAAGGTTCGTTGCGGTCAGACATTGAGCAGAAAGTTTTGGAAATGGGTTTGAGCGATCGTGCGATCTTTGCAGGTGCCAGACCAGATGTACCCGAAATCATGGGAAGTATTATGGATGTATTTCTATTTCCATCCCTTTACGAAGGACTAGGCCTAGTATTAATCGAAGCACAAGCCGCGGGGCTACCCTGTATTGTTTCCAGTGTTGTTCCCGACGAAGCAGATGTCCTCAAGTCTCTAATGTCGAGACTGTCCCTATCGCAGCCAGTTTCCGAGTGGGCTGAGACGGTGTTAGCCCAACCAAACTTACCCTCAGCTATTACTAAGTTTGATGCCTTGTCACTTGTAGAAACTAGCCCTTTCAATATAGAGACATCTGTGCAGCAGTTGGAAAGCATTTATCAAGCGCAATTCACTAAGGAGGTTGCTCTATGAACGGAAAAAGCTCCCGCCGCCAAGTTGCATACAAACACAGTTTTTTTATTTCTTTTTTTCTCACTATCTTAATAGTAGCAGAATTTCTTCCACACTCGGATCAGTATTGGCACTGGTTTGTCATTCCTGTTACATTGAGCGGTATTTTAATTGGTATCGATGCTGTTGACTGGTTTCGAGGTCGCTTGGAGATATTCGATCCTGTTGGCATTATCGGTTTACTCGGTTTCCATTTCTTTTTCTTAGCCCCTCTGCTCCACATTAGGTGGGACGCTTGGCTGGAACCTTGGTACACTCCTCCTCCAGACTGGCGGCCTTGGCTTGGCTATATGGCAATCCTTAATTTCATGGGTCTTTGCATATATCGCCTGTCCAGAAGTTTTGGCAACACACCGGCAAAGCATCAGTCAAAGCGAAAAATAATTTGGACAGTTAACCAGAAGCGATTTCTACCAGTTCTGATGATTGCCCTATTGCTTTCTGCGACCCTACAGGTATTAACTTACCAAAAATTTGGCGGGGTAATGAGTTACATCAATGCTGCGACATCCACATCTCCATCTACAGACGCAGACTCAAGCCAATTCCAAGGCATGGGCATGATCTTTATAGTTTCAGAAAGCTTTCCTATTTTGGCAATGATGGGGTTTGCCGTCTCTGCTCAAAAGTACAAGCGGCTGCGAACTTTACCTGTATTAATAGGAGTTTTAATTGTATTTTTGGTCTTACAAATGTTTTTTGGTGGTCTCCGTGGCAGTCGTTCTAACACGATATGGGCTCTGTTTTGGGCTTTAGGGATCGTTCATTTCTGGCTGCGATCGGTTACTAAAAAAGAAATTGCCTTTGGGCTAGTTTTTCTAATGTTTTTTATGTATATTTATGGCTTTTATAAGGGGGGAGGTATAGAAGGAGTTCAAAAAGCATTACAGGAAGATAGTTCTGGTGCCGAGGAAAAATCGGGTAGAACTTGGAAAGGTATGCTGTTAGGAGATTTGGGCCGCAGTGACGTTCAAGCTTTTGTACTTTACCGCATGATGCGTGCCAATAGCGATTACCAATACGCTTGGGGCAGAACTTATTTTGCTGCGACAACTATTATGATACCAGGAGCTATTTTACCAAATAAACCACCCAATAAATCAATGGAAGGAACCAATGTTATGTCTGGCATGGGTTCATACAATCCTCAAGAGCCGGGAAAATGGGTTGCATCGAAGGTGTACGGACTTGCTGGCGAAGTAATGCTCAACTTTGGTCCTCTGCCAGTTCCCTTTGCTTTTATTGTATTGGGGCTTATTGTAGGTCTGGTTAAACGTTGCCTTGTGACCTGGGACTCTACGGATATCAGGTTACTCTTGCTGCCAATGATGGTAAATTTTTGTTTTGTAGTCCTTGTCAGCGACTTTGATAATGATATCTTTTTTCTTTTTAAAAATGCCGGGTTTCCAATTTTGCTGATTTGCATAATTCATAAAAAAATAGTTGTCTATCCTCCAAACACAAGTCTGCAAGAATCACCAAAAAATCAAGTATTTTTTGCTCCAACAATCTCTGAAAAGCAAAATAATTATTAAAAAAGCAAACTAAAAAGCAATGAAAAGAACTCACAGCCAAGGTGCAATTATGATTGTTTATCAAAAAACTAGAGAGTCAGATTTATGGTAAAAGTTCTTCATACAATCACCAGCTTTAACAGAGGGGGAATTGAAACTTGGCTAATTTCTATGCTGCAAGCAATTCCTCGAAGTCAATACGAGATGGATTTCTGCTGCAAAGGATTAGAGGTTGGTCCCCTTGCTAGTCTCGTCGAGGAACTGGGAGCTAAAGTAATTCACTGTCCCTTGGGACCTGCTCATATCGGTTTTACTCAAAAGCTCAAACAGATATTAATCGAGGGAGAATACCACATTTTACACAACCATTTGGAAGCTTACAGCGGTGTGCCTGTGTGGATAAGCCGGCAATTAAGAATTCCAGTTATCACTTCCTTTCACAACACTCAGTTTGCTCCGCAGACTACATTGACTCGCCTACCTTTCTTCCGCCAAATGCGGTCAATTTATGCGAGCATTAGTATTAGTTACGCGCTCCAAAATTCTGATTTAGTCACGGGTTGTTCTCAAGGAGTTATTGACAGTCTAGACCCTGATGGTAAAAAATTGCAAGCAGACCATAGCCTGTTATATTACGGTGTAAACTTGCCAGAACCGTCAACTCCTAAAGAGCGTGCTGAATTTCGGAAATCCTGTGGTTGGTCTGCGGACACGCCAATTATTCTTCATGTAGGGCGCATTATAGAACAAAAGAATCATTTAGGTTTGCTATCTGTATTTCAGCGAGTTTTAGAGCAGATTCCTACAGCTAAATTGGTGTTAGTGGGGTCAGGGCCACTTCAGTCTTTAATTGAGGAGACAGTAGCTAAACGCGGGCTGAGTAATGCCGTGTACTTACTGGGTTTTCGCGATGATGTTTCATCCCTGATGAGCAAGTGCGACGTATTTTTATTCCCATCAATTTATGAAGGGTTTGGACTGGTTGCATTGGAGGCTAATGCAGCTAATCTTCCTGTGGTCGGGTCAAGAATTCCCGGACTTTCAGAAGCAGTTAAAGATGGTGATACGGCATTGCTACATGATGTTCGAGATATTGATGGTATGGCTAAATCTGTCGTCAAGATCGTCAAAGATCCTGCCTATGCTCAGCAGCTTGCTCAGGCTGGATTTACCAGAGTCAAAGATAACTACTCAACGGAGGTAAGTGCCAAACGATTGCAAGAAATTTACAATTCTTTTGTACCAATCAATTAATTGAGGAACTAAAAATGAAAGTATTAGTTACAGCTAGCGCCCGCTTTGCCATTACCAGTGACGGAAATTTTTGGACTCCAAATGCGTCCCTAGGCTATTATTTGTGGGCTAGGTATTTAGAGGTATTCGACGAGGTACATCTGATGGCGCGGGCAGAATTGCATTCCGAACCACCAGCGGGATGGAATTTGGTTTCGGGACCAGGAATTAACGCAGTTTCAGTTCCTTATTTTGTAGGTGCTTGGGAGTTTATCAAAAACTACACAAAGATCAGAAGAAAGATTAGTAAAGTAGTTCCGAATACGGAAGCGTTACTGTTGCGAATACCTTGTAGTATTGGTACAGAAGTTTTGCATTTATTGCCATCGGGAAGACCTTATGGTGTTGAAGTTGTTGCTGATTCTTACGATGCGTTTGCACCAGGCTCTATCAGACATCCCTTGCGCCCGCTGTTCCGCTGGTGGTTCCCCCGTGAACTGAAGCACCAGTGTGCTGGTGCTGGGGCGGCGGCTTACGTTACCAGAGAAGCTCTCCAGCGGCGGTATCCTTGCCCAAACCTTTCGGTGGGGATATCAGACGTGAACCTTTCAGATCAGGCACTGATATCCGCACCCCGTTCCCTGTGTCGGGAAACGCGCCCATTGACTCTAATCTTTGTAGGTACTTTGGTTCAACTTTACAAGGCTCCCGATGTACTACTGGATGCGGTGGCTGTCTGCGTTCGGGAGGGATTAGACATCAAGTTGGTTTTAGTTGGAGAGGGTCAGTACCGGACGGAACTGGAAGCACAAGCGGCGATATTGGGCATCAGCGAACGAGTCTGTTTTCTGGGGCAGTTGGTCAGTAGTGATGCTGTCCGCGCTGAGTTGGATCGAGCTGACCTTTTCCTCCTACCCTCTCACCAGGAAGGTTTGCCGAAAGCAATGGTGGAAGCGATGGCGCGGGCGCTGCCCTGCATTGGCTCTACAGTTGGTGGGATTCCCGAATTGCTGCCATCTGAGGATCTCGTGCCTCCGGGCGATGTGGCGGTATTGGCCTCGAAAATCCGTGAGGTAGTGACTGACCCGGAGCGCATGGCTCGGATGTCGGCCCGCAATTTAGAAAAAGCCAAAGATTACACAGATGAAGTTCTACGCGAACAGCGGAATGAGTTTTACCGCTATGTCCGAGAGATGACTGAAGCTTGGTTGAAGCAAAAAAACTAGGATAATTTCTATTTATACCAAGGTTTAATCAGGGTGATTTTTATCATGAATAAGCTTCTAATTATTACTACTATTCCAGCAACTATCGGTGCTTTTTTACTGCCTTTTGCCTATCACTTCCGCGACCGGGGTTGGCGGGTAGATGCAATGGCTTGTGGAGCTTCAGAAAATGCTGAATGTTTGCAAGCTTTCGATCGCGTCTGGGATGTAGAATGGTCGCGTAATCCTCTAGATCCGAGAAACTTATTAGTTGCTCCGCGAGTCATCCGAGAGGTTGCAGAAACAGAACAATATGATATCATTCACGTACACACTCCGGTCGCTGCTTTTGTTGCTAGATACGCCCTCAAGGATTTGAAAAAACAGAAAAAAGTTCAGATCGTTTACACAGCTCACGGCTTTCACTTTCATTCTTTAGGTAAACCGTTAAAAAATTCTGTTTTTCTGACTTTGGAAAAGCTAGCAGGGCCTTGGACTAATTATTTAGTCACGATTAATAGCGAGGATGAATCAGCAGCAAAACGCTACCAAATTCTGCCTCCCGAAAGAATCCGCTATATGCCGGGAATTGGAGTTGATCTAGAACGCTACAGTCCCGATGCTGTTTCTGAAACTGATGTCCAGCAAGTACGTCAGGAAATGGGGCTTAACGGGAAAAATCAACTATTTTTATCTGCGATCGAATTCATTCCCCGCAAGCACCCGCAGGATGTGTTAAACGCCTTTGCTAAATTGGCTAGACCTGATGTTCATTTGGCTTTTGCTGGAGAGGGCCCGATGCTCGAACAAATGCAGCAATTAGGATCGGATTTGGGACTAAAAAACCTTGTGCATTTTCTCGGACACCGCCGAGATATTCCGACTTTAGTACGAGCTTCTGTGGCGACGCTGCTGGCTTCGGAACAGGAGGGATTGCCAAGAAGTGTGATGGAGTCCTTATCTCTGGAAGTTCCGGTGATTGGTACTAATATTCGGGGCACAAGGGATTTGCTGGAAAAAGATTGCGGTCTTCTGGTAGATGTGGGAGATACAAAAGGAATTGCTAATGCAATGGCCTGGATATTAGATCATCCCCAAGAAGCTAAAGTAATGGGACAAAAGGGAAGAACGTGGATGGCAAATTACGAGCTGGGGCAAATTGTGAAACTCCATGAGGAATTGTATGCAGAAGCCACCGCTTAATCATTTATATTTTTGGGATTCTACTGCCAGCAATTCTTCTCTAAATAACTAACTGAACATTTTCCAAACAGGAATATCCAAAATCTTGATTTAAGTCACAAATAATCAACAATGAATAATCACCAATCGCTAATCACCAAATTCGCCAAACTAACTAAGTGGGTATTAGATAGATTAGTGGCCGCGATCGCACTACTAATCTTCTCTCCCTTACTTTTAATCGTGGCGATCGCCATCTACCTCCGCATGGGTAGCCCCATTATTTTTACCCAACCGCGTCCGGGTAAAAACGGTCGCGTTTTCAACTTCTACAAATTTCGCACCATGACAAGCGATCGCGATGCAGAAGGAAACCTGCTCCCCGATGAGCAACGCCTGACTGCGATCGGTCAATTATTGCGTAAAACCAGTTTGGACGAACTTCCGCAACTGTGGAACGTTCTCAAAGGCGACATGAGCTTGGTTGGCCCTCGCCCCTTATTAGTAAGATACCTAGAACGCTACAGCCCAGAACAAGCACGCCGCCACGAAGTTATGCCCGGAATCACTGGCTGGGCTCAGGTGAACGGTCGCCGACTACTAGATGGAAATTGGCCGGAAAAATTTAGGCTCGACGTTTGGTATGTCGATAATTGGAGCCTGTGGCTGGATTTAAAAATACTTTTCCTCACAATAGGGAAAGTTTTGGGACAAAAAGAAATCAGCCAAGAAGGTCAAGCCACTGGAGAAGAATTTAAAGGTAATGAATGAGGAATTTAAATTAATGACAGTAAGATGGGAAGTCGGATCGGAATTTGATTGGTCGGATGATGTTTTGGCATCATCATCATCGCTAACTTTATTTCCCCAAAACTACGAATTATTTTCTACCGCGACGGGCGTTTTATTGTCGATCGAACGTTTCTTAAGAGGCGATGGACAGCGATTGAAGCTGCATTTACCGACCTATTACTGCATGGAAGTTGCCGAAAAAATGGCTAGAGTTTTCGATGTCTGTTGGTATCGAGATTTGCCTACCGAAGCAGCACCAGATTTTAACTCCCTTCGCCCTTCACCAGGTGATTTGGTATTAGCAGTTAATTTGTTTGGCATCAAGGAAGGAAAAGCTTGGCAAGATTGGCTAACTCAACATCAAGATATGATTTTGATTGAAGACCACAGCCACGATCCCTTCTCCCTTTGGGCGCAACAAACTACCGCTCATTATGCGATCGCATCTCTGCGTAAAACACTGCCAATTCCCGACGGAGGGATGATTTGGTCGGGGCAAAACATGGAATTGCCTCGACCAAATCAATCAGAATCACCAGCCGCCGCCCAAAAACTCACCGCCATGCTACTAAAGCGCTCGTATTTAATGGGGGCAAATATTTCCAAAGATAGCTATAGAAATTTACAATTAGAGGGCGAACACGAGCTGATTAACGATGGCGAACACACCATTTCTACCTTGACAAAAAATGTCCTATTAAGTTTAAAAATTTCTGAAATGAGGCAACAGCGAGCAGCTAATATCAGAAATATTTTAGATTTGATAGTGAAAGAAAAAAACGACTATTGGGAACCGATTTTTACTGATTGGAAACCAGGTTCAGTACCTTTTAACAGCATCCTCCTCTGCAAAAATACTCAAGTTCGACAAGAACTGCGCCGATTTTTGATTAGCGAAAATATTTTTGCTTCAGTTCATTGGCCACAACCGCCAGACCAATTATCCGGTAACGATCCACTGGCATTTGATTTGTCAAATCGGTTGCTGACAATTCCCGCAGATCATCGTTACTCCTACAATGATATTGAGCGAGTTGTCACCAAATTAGTTGAATTTGTCCCAAGCGATCGTTCCTTAGTCATTTGTTAGATTGGGTCTGTGAAAAATTCCTAAAAAACACTTAGTCAATCCCTAGGACAGAATAAAAAATGGAAACTTTAACTCAAGTTTTAACAGATGAACAGAAATCTCTTCTGCCGACAGAAGAAGATGTGCAGTTTTACGAAGAACACGGCTGGTACATTTCCCAAAAAGTTATCCCTGATGAAATGATTGACGAAGCAATTTTAGCTTGCGAAAAATTTTATCAAGGAGAAAGAGATGCGGTACTTCCTCTCAGTAGCGGATACTGTAACTGGAAGCCAGAAGATGGAGATGTTACTCGCAACAACGAATTTATTTCATTGCAAAGTAACGCTTTGCGGAAATTTGCCCTTCAACCAATTATCGGCGCGATCGCCGCACGACTGGCAAGAACCAAGCAAATTCGCATTTTAGACGACCAAATCATCTCTAAGCCACCCAAAAGTGGCAAAACTACTATCGGCTGGCACGTCGATCGCGCCTACTGGTCAACCTGTACCTCCGATAATTTGCTCACAGCTTGGATACCTTTCCAAGACTGCGACGAGTTGATGGGTCCAATCGCGGTTTTCGATCGCAGCCACAAGTGGTCTGGACTTGAAAATATGCGATCTTTTAACAATCCGAATCTTGAGGAAATAGAACAAAATTTATGCCCTAAAGGAGAGCAAATCATCAAACTACCGATGACCTTAAAGAAAGGTCAAATGAGCTTTCATCACTGTTGGACAATTCACGGTAGCTACCCTAACACTAGCGATCGCATCCGTTTGGCAATGGCAATTCACCTACAAGATGAAGCTAACCAATATCGGCATTTTTGGAATCAAAAAGGCGAAGAAGTTCACATTCTTAACGAACTTTTGTGCCATAAATTGCCCAACGGCGAGCCTGATTTCCACGATCCAGCCGTGTTTCCTGTTTTGTGGTCGGAGTAAGACAGATAAACATTTCAATCCTTTGAAATATAACACCTAATTATCGCGAGATTATCACGCTAAAAATTACCCAAAATTTCCGACTATACCTATCACTTGTTGGAGGAAGGCAGATGAATATTTCAATCCTTGATATACAAAACCCATTATGGCTGGAAATATTGGCGAAAATTCGCCATGATACCTATCACTTACCTGAGTATTTATTGTTAGATTCAAAAAGAACTAACACAACTCCAGAAGCTTTTTTGATAGTTGATGGGGAGAAGATTTTATTCTTGCCTTATTTGCTACGTCCCTGCCATGACCTCGTGCCAACTGAATTATCAGATCTGGAAAATTTTGACGTTATCTCTCCCTACGGATATCCCGGATTTTTATTAAGTGAAGCCGCAGCTAACACCCCAGGATTTCCAGATTTTGCCATCAACGAACTCAAGCGAGTTTTGAGGAATAAAGGTGTATGTTCCGCTTTTTTTCGGCTTCATCCTATCCTTCATGACAACTTAAATCAAATTTGTCAACCAGGGACTTTTACACCTAATGGCGAGACGGTCTCCGTTGACTTAAAACTTTCGACAGGTAAAATTAAGTCGCGGACTAGAAAGGGTCATAAAAGTACAATTAATAAGTGCAAACGATTAGGATTAACCGCAAGAATAGTCCCTTATTTGGAATACCTCAATGAATTTATGGAAGTTTATGAAGAGACCATGGATCGTGTGGAAGCGAGTAAATCCTATTATTTTGGACGTGAGTATTTTGAAGATTTAGCAAAATTAGGAGAACACACTCATTTATGCCTTGTAGAAAAGGAGAATCAAATTGCGAGTGCTTCCATATTTCTAGAATGTGGTGGTATAGTTCAGGTTCACCTGGGCGGAAGCAAAACAGAGTTTTTGAGTGAGTCTCCTTTTAGTTTAATATTTGACTATGGCAGATACTGGTCTCAAGAACGGGGAAATGAATTTTTTCATATGGGAGGTGGTGTGGGAGGGTCTAAGGAAGATAGTCTTTACATATTCAAGTCTGGTTTTTCCAAAGAAAGGCACAATTTCTTTACTATGCGTCTGATTACAGATGAAGAAAAATATCATCATCTGGTTGAGTTACGAGCAAAATATTTAGGGGTAAAACCAGAAGAAATGCTCAATTCAAAGTTTTTTCCTGCCTATCGTTTACCTTCAGAGGTAAGGTAAAATATTCACGGAGTTGACCAACCAAACTTGTTTTAATGAATACTAATATTTTGAATTACTAGGAGAAAAGTTAATGTTTTTTTTGTTATCCCGGTCAAAAGTAAGGAAATTACAAATTCCTGGGAAATCTTTTTTTTGCTCTCTGATTAAAACGATTTTTAAGTATAGATTGGTATTTTTGAGTAAGTCTATAAATGATGAATTTGGTTTGTATCCCTATGGTGGAACCAATTAGCAACCAGCAGATTAAAAGTGCTGTATACTTAGTCTGCGAAAAATTATTGCTTCCGGGTTGAAATAGCCCAAAGTGGTAATTGGAAACATTACTTACAGTTTATTTTACATAGTGAAAAAACAAATTCTGCTATCAACACCTCACATGGGTTCCCTCGAACAGGAGTTCGTCAAAGAAGCCTTTGACACCAACTGGATCGCCCCTGTTGGCCCCCATATAGACGCTTTCGAGCAAGAATTCTGCGAAGTAGTTGGCGCTAAACACGCAGCGGCTGTTACTTCCGGTACCGCAGCTTTGCATTTGGCTCTCAAATTAATTGGTGTCGGTGCGGGAGATGAAGTTTTTTGCTCGACTCTGACTTTTATTGCGACTGCTAGCCCGATTACTTATCTTGGTGCAAAACCTGTTTTTATCGATAGCGATCGCACTTCTTGGAATCTAGACCCCAACTTGTTCCGAGAAGCCCTTGACAAACGAGCAAAAATTGGTAAATTACCCAAAGCTGTTGTCATCGTACACCTCTACGGTCAAAGTTGCGACATCGACCCAATTCTAGCAGCTTGCAATGCTTATGAAATTCCGCTAATAGAAGATGCAGCCGAATCTCTAGGGGCTAGCTACAAAGGTCGATCGCCTGGAAGCTTTGGTAAAATCGGCATTTTCTCATTCAATGGTAACAAAATTATCACCACTTCCGGCGGCGGAATGTTAGTTTCAGACGACCAAAGATTAATAGAAAAAGCTCGTTTTTTAGCAACCCAAGCCCGCGACTCCGCGACTCACTATCAACATTCTGAAATTGGCTATAACTACCGGCTCAGTAATGTTTTAGCGGGAATTGGTCGGGGACAATTGCAGGTTTTAGAGGAAAGAGTAGAGGCAAGAAGGCACAATTTTGAATTTTACAAACAAGCTTTAGAAAACTTGCCGGGAATCGAATTTATGCCGGAAGCAGCTTTTGGAAAAGCTACTCGCTGGCTGACTTGTTTGACAATCGATCCGGTCGCTTTTGGTACAGATAGAGAACAGGTTCGTCTCGCGCTGGCCCAAGAGAAAATAGAAGCTCGTCCGGTTTGGAAACCTTTACATTTACAGCCTGTTTTTGCTGATTGTGAATGTATCGGCGGTGCGGTAGCCCAAGAGTTATTTGAGTATGGGCTTTGTTTACCTTCTGGTTCTAATTTAAATGATGGGGATTTGGGGCGAGTGACAAGTGCGATATCGCAAATTCACAAAGAACATGGATGATCTAGCCGAAGAAAGTTCGGCAACGGATTCTCTAATATTGTTTAAAGTTGTTTGGAAAAGATTCAACCGCTCCAGCCACAGATTCTCCAGAGGAGAAGATAGATGAATACAGGACGATACCAAAGTATATCCCCGACTTATTGAAGAAGTCGGGGATATCGGTATTCTGTTTTTAGATTGATGTTGCTACCATTCTTGTAATGCGATCGCAATTCCCTTTCTCAACCCCAGTTCCAAATTATCTTCTTTCAGTAAACTTTCTAATTTCTGCCTCACCTGAGCCTCACCTAGCTGTTTGAGCGCTGATAAACTGTGGAGCCTGATTCTGCTATCTGGGTTAGCCAACAGTTGAATCAAACAATCTAGCGCCCTGAAATCTCCTAATTGACCTAAAGCTAAAGCTAAAGATTGTTGGACTTCCACCTGCTGGGCTGCGGCATGACTACTTTCGAGAAAATCGATCAAAATCTTCGCAGTTTTGCCTTTTAATTCCGGCGTTGACAGACGCCCCAACACCGTAATAATTTCTTGACAAACAGCATAATTAATGTTATTAAATCCTCCGGTTAGCGCTTGTTGCAAATATTCCCAAGCGGCGCTCGTTTCCATCCAGCTTAAAGCCCGAACAGTTTCAATTTGCAATTCCACCGGAGTTGTTACCGATCGCAATAATTCAAATAAAGCCGCCGCCGCTACATCAGTTTTCAGCCGTCCCAGAGCCATCACAGCTTGATAACAAACTTCCAAACGGATATCCCACAACAAAGGTTTCAGCAAACTAACTAAATCGAATTCTGCATCTAGGTACGAACGAACTCCTAGGGCTCGCACGGCTTCTTTTCTGACTGCTGTGGCTGGATCTGTGAGTGCTGCTATCAATACCGGCCCAATCCGCGAGTCGTGAAAGGTGCTCAGCGCCTCGATCGCAGCCAACCGCACTGCAACTTGGGAATCTCCGACTACACTCAACAGCGGTACGATGGTTTCACTGTGGCGAATTTGAGCCAGTGCTTCTGTTGCAAACTGTCGGGATTCTGCTTGCAATAACAAAGCTGCTAGGGATGCGACTGCTGTTGGCCCTAAATTCCCCAGGGTTTCCGCTGCGATTTGACTCAATTCTTCGTCGGAATTTTTGACTAATTTTGCTAAAGTTTCAATCACTTCGGGGCGATCGAACTTTCCGAGGATGCGGGTGGCGAACCACTGCTGTTCGGTATCTGCGTCTTCGTTTTCGAGTATATCGATTAAGGGTGCGATCGCCCTAGTTCCCAGATTGGGCAATATTTTCGCAATATCCCATCGATCTTGAAAATCGCCCCATTCTAAGACTTCTATGGACAAACTTACGGCCTTGTCTAAATTTTGTGTTTCCAGCGCCTGCTGTTCCTTGAGTGGCAGTTGTTGCAAGCATTGGACAAGTTCAGACCAGTTTTGGCGATCGGCAGCGGCTTGCGCTTGTTCTAAAATATTAGACATAATTTTAGTTGAGCTTTTTTCAGCAGGGAGGTAGATGAACGTTTGGAGTGGGCAATTGATAGTTGACCTTTATTGTTATAACAAATAACCAATAACAAATAACAAATAACACTAAAAAAATGAAAAAAGCTCTACTGTTAATAAACCAACACTCCCGAAAAGGGAAAAATTTATTCTCTCAAGCAAATGCCCAATTGCAAGCACTAGGTTTTGAGTTAATTGTAGAGTCTAACAACCATCCTCACCAACTTTCAGCAATCATCAAATCCTACCAAAATTTGGTGGAATTAGTCATAGTCGGCGGTGGAGATGGCACTCTCAATGCAGCCATCGAAGGTTTAATTGACACTCAGTTGCCCTTGGGTATTTTGCCCATGGGAACTGCCAATGACTTAGCTCGCACTCTCGGAATTCCTACCTCTTTATCAGCAGCTTGTCAAATAATTTCCAGGGGGAAAGTCCGGCGCATAGACTTAGGTTGGGTGAACGGCCAGCATTTTTTTAATGTAGCCAGTTTGGGATTGAGCGTGCAAATTACCGAACGACTGACTAAAGAAGTCAAGCAGCGCTGGGGAATTTTAGCTTATGCTTTTACTGCGTTGCAAGTAATTTGGAAATCCCGAATTTTTAGAGCTGAAATTCATACAAATAACCAAGTTTTTTATGTAAAAACTATTCAAATTGCGATTGGTAACGGTCGCTACTACGGCGGTGGCATGACGATTGCGGAAGATGCAACCATAGACGATCGGCGACTAGATTTGTACAGTTTGGAAACAAATCATTGGTGGGAAATAATCGCTTTACTTCCTGCCATGAGGCAAGGCAATCATGCTATTTGGTCTAATGTTCGCACCTTGGAATCTGAAGAAATTGAGGTGTATACTACCAAACGTCTTGCGATTAATACCGATGGTGAAATCACAACTCATACTCCTGCGAAATTTCGAGTTATTCCTAAAGCTTTAATAGTTATAGCACCGTAATAACTCACAACTTATATATATGTGTCTTGTAAAACAGGCATCTTGCCTGTTTGTTTATCAGTTAATAATCGCCCCCAGCGCCGTATTCCCAGGCTTCAATTAATCGGTGAAAATAATATTGCTGCTGCGGTGACAACTGCTTCACCTGGGGTTCTACAGCTTTAGCCAAAGGCTGCAATCCCGTATAAATCCCTAAATTTACATAATGAACCATCCAATCCAACAAATTAGGTATTCCCACCTGGGGGATGATTTTCATCACTAATCCAGGATGACTAATTGCAGTTTTAAACAGCGTTTGTGACAAAGCCGGAAACAGCACGATATCCTGAAGAAATGGTTTGAGTACAGGTTCCCCCAACTCTTCCATTACCTGAAACACACTAGACAAAAGTTGATTAATTTGATTGGGGGCGATTTTCTGATTCATCGCCGCACTCATGGAACGCTGAAACAACCAGGTGACGGATAGATTTGGCTGATAGGGCTGCAAAAGTGCCAGGGAATTTTGACTGAGACTGTCGCTTGTCAAAGCTTCGTGAATTCCCAGAGTTAAGCGCTGAAGATGACGCACCATTGCGCCGAAACCACCAAAGCTGAGGGGAGATTGACTGCCGCTGCTATCTCCGACGGGGAGAATCCGATTCCAAGGGGTTTTGAGGGGACTTTGGCGATAGCAAGGGAAAAATCCATAGAGTGCTCTTTGAAATTTGAGCTGGTGAAGTTGGACGTTTTGATATTGGGGCAGCAAGCGTAGATATTCTTCAAATAATGTTTCTAAACTGAATCTTTCTGTGTCGGCATCTAGGTAAGTAAATAGGTAAGTGGTGCGCCCGTCTCGCGCGGGAAATGCTTCCCAAAAATATTGGCACTGATTTTGCATTGGGGTGAAGGATGCAAATATGTCGCCGGTGTCGTTTTTGGGGAATCCTTGGGCGCAACTACCGACTACTAAGCAGACGGCATCGGGTTTTTTACCTTGTCTGGCTTGTCGCACAATGGGTGAAAAATGTCCCATTGCGTCTATTAATAATCTGGTTGTAAATAAATTTGGGGCTGCTGGCGCATCTGTATTGGTAGATTCTATGACAACTCCATTGGGGTGAATGGTTGCTTTTTTAAATGGTGTATTTTCAAATAGTTTACCTCCGGCTTGGAGAAAGCGCTGTTTGAGGGTTTCGAGGAGGTAAACTGGGTCGATTCCAATGTTGAGTACGTCCCGTACCCAAATGTCTGGGGTATCGGGAAAGCTGATGCGGGCTGGGTTATATTCGGTAGCAATGGCTTTTTCTATTTGTTCAAGGGATAGCAAATTTAGTTTTAAGAATACGTCTAATTCTTTGCGGGAAATGTTCCATTCTTGATCGCGGCCTCGCAGGATGCCACGTTCGAGTAAGGCAACTCGCCAGCCTTGCAGGGCTAGGGCTGTACCGATTAGTATTCCTAGGGTTGCGCCGCTGATAACTATGTCGAAGTTTATGGTTTCGAGGGGTTGTGGGCTGTACTCGATGACTTGGGGTGTGGGTGCGGTGTTTTGTTTGAGGTTTTCCCAGAGTCGATCGACTTGAAGTAAGCCTTCGAGGGCGTTTCCAGGCAGTTGAGAGAGAATTTCTGTGGTTAGGGACATCGAGTTTTAATATTAAATAGGGTTAGTTTTATAGTTTAGTATTGGTATTTTTAATTATTTTTAATTTTTTTTAATTAAAAGTGGGACAGGCTTATTGCCTGTTCTTGAATGGAGTAATTCACAGCCATCTTGCCTGTGCCAGACTGATTTCACAGGCTTTTGGGCCTGTGTGACTGGCTTTTGGCAATGATTTTTAATCAAGTGTACTTACTTCTTCTACCTGTAGTCGATCGCACCCAATGCGATCGCACACAATTGCACCACTCTCCGTACTCCGGGAAACTTCCAACTCAGCGTGCTGTGGTGCTTCAAACAACAAACGTTCTCCCGGAAATACCGTGCGCTCAAAATACCAATCAGGAATATTGGTAATCCGAGCAATTTGAATCTTGTTAGTAGTATTGATATACCAACACAGAATCTTTACAGAGGGATCGGAATTTACGGAGTTAATTGTTAAATTCATGTTCTTAAGTTGCTGTTTTTGTCAGGAGGTGATTTAATCAAAAAGTTGACACTTACCAAATTAACACAATTTTTTTTAAATGGCAATAATCATGTTATTTCCCTAGGTCTTTCAACGGTTTAATTTGTCTTTAAACTTCTTAATTTATTCTCAAGCTTGTGCAAAGACAGGCGTACCTAAAGAACAAGATTCCCATGCACCCATAACAGGTGCGCTCAACAATTGGCACTGACCAAAGGAACCTGTTTGCATTTGATAGTGATGGCAAAAAGTACATTTAGAAATAGAATGGCAATCGCGCTCCGCCAT
The DNA here is from genome assembly GCA_020882975.1 of Microcoleus sp. EPA2. Lineage (GTDB taxonomy): Bacteria > Cyanobacteriota > Cyanobacteriia > Cyanobacteriales > Microcoleaceae > Microcoleus. Next base: position 58,543 of record JAHRFD010000013.1, read on the forward strand.
TACAAGGCTTGGTTTTTGGGCTATTTTCTTGCGGTCTAGAAGTAGAGTGCTCATTAAATTACTTTTTAAATCATTACTTTCAAGTATGACATCACTATTTAATAGCCTGCGTCTATCTTAAGGCTTACTTATTATTTATTCTTGGTCAGGGAGCTATCTAAACAACTTCCTTTTTGAGATTAAAAGCATAGGGATCGATTTAATCGGCGGATCGAAAGCAACGACTAATGCCCTATACTTCGGCTAGCTCCCGTACAATTCCCTAGGTTCTAAGTCAATCAACTTAATTAAACGTAAAATACGGATGGCCGAAAAGCTGACTGCATAAGTCTTCTTCCTTCTTCACATCGATCTTCTTCCTTCTACTTAGGACTTAGGCGCTCTGTCCCTGAGCACCGGATCGGAGAATGGCTATATTTTCCTATAACTTGTTAAATAAAGTAGCCAAAATAGTATTGGAAAATAAAAAACCTTCGGGATCGCTTAACCTCAAATTCCCGGAAAGTGGTAGCAGTTCGCCCTGATTTAAAGTTGTGTGAAGCGAAGCTATCCCGTCGGGAATCGCCCCATCAGCAGCCACAATTTCCACCCACCCTTGTCGCGAGTAGGGTTGCAAAGATTGCCAAATTTTCTCAACGGTTTTTTGACCGAACTTATCAGCTAAATCTGACAAACTCAGCCCTTCTGCTAAACGTAAACCCAGCATTAAGGTTTCTAACAAAACTTCATTTTCTGACAGGGACAAATTTTGCTTAATGGTCGAGTCAGCATCATCCTGGGAATCGATGGGAGAAATCGATCGCACCCATTCATAATATTCTTGAGTTTTGCGAGGTCTCGTCCACCGCACTCCATCCACATAACTCGCAGCCCCCATTCCCAAACCGTAATAAGGGCGATTTTCCCAATAAACGCGGTTGTGGCGACACTGATAACCGGGCCGAGCATAATTGGAAATCTCGTAATGTTCGTATCCAGAATCGGTGAGAATTTCTCGCGCTAAACGGTACATTTGAGCAGCGGTTTCATCCGCAGGCAAGGGTTGTTCGCCTGCTTGAAAATAGCGGCCGAAAGCTGTGACGGGTTCAATAATTAAGTCGTAACTCGACAGGTGAGTGGGGGAAATTGCTACGGCGGATCTCAGGGAAGTTTCCCACTCATCAGCCGTTTGGTGGGGCAGTCCCGATATTAGGTCTAAACTGAAATTGACTATACCCGCTGCTCGAATTATTTCTACTGATGCAAAAATATCAGCGACAGAGTGCGATCGCCCGCAAGCTTGCAACAATTCATCCTGAAAAGCTTGGGAACCCAAACTAACTCGATTAACTCCCGCGGCTACATATCCCCGCAACTGTTCTAAGGTAAAGGTACCTGGGTCTATTTCTATAGAAATTTCTGCCTCAGCAGCAATGCCAAATTGGCTGTCGAGAGTTTCTAAAATAGTGGTTAATTGTTTCACTGACAGCAGCGAAGGTGTACCACCACCAAAAAAAACTGTGTTCAGGGCTGACCCTTTATTTGGCGTTTTCTGAATTTCTTGACATAGTACCTCTACGTATTGCACGATCGTGCCGGAATTCTCGCCATTTTTGCGATCGCCCACTACAAACACCGGAAAATCGCAGTAATAACAGCGACGGCGACAAAAAGGTATGTGCAGGTAAGCCGAACTGGGAATCCCATAATTTGCCCTTTGCGCCCCTTTGTCCCGTTCAAATGTTAAATAATCTGTGGTAATTTTCATTCAATATCACCTGAAAACTGCAATTTCTCATCTTGAATTTTAATTAAAATTTCAATAATAATTATGTATTTTATGACAGTTTGTTAACTGCATGAGAAATAGGCGATCGCCTATTTCAGTTTAACCACAAACTGTTTTGAGTAGCAGTAATTCCCGAAGCGACCGCCGCATCCGCCCCCATCGAGCAATTTTGTAGATGCGATCGCGGGCGACTCATGGTCTACAGGGCGATCGCAACTCCCCCAAAAGTGACAACCACGAAAAATAAGTTTATGAAAATTAATCAGTAAATAGAGCGATATCCGTCCGTCAGCCAGAAAAAACTATCGGCACGGGAAAGATATAATATAAACAAATTCATTAACCTCGAACAATGCTAGACGCAATCATAATTATCTCATTCATAATCGCAGGGGGAGGGATCGGCTTTTATGGAGTCGAGCTCCTACCCACTAACTTGTTGGAACAAGTTACAAATATACAAGGTTTAAGTTCTGTACTAGGAGCCTTTGGGGCATTAATCGGCTTCGTGCTAGGATTAGTGGCTCAAACTACCTACCGACGGGTAGAAAAGCAATTTCGCGATATGCCGGTGGAAATGCTGCTGACACGGGCGATCGGCTTAATCATCGGACTCCTAGTAGCCAACTTAATGCTAGCCCCCCTGTTCCTGCTACCAATTCCCCGCGAGTTTGGCTTCATCAAACCTCTAGTCGCAGTCTTAGGTAGCGTCATGTTCGGTTTTACAGGAGTCAGCTTAACCGACACCCACGGCCGCGCTTTTCTGCGACTGATCAACCCCAAAAGCTTAGACACGACAGTGTTAATGGCTGAGGGTACTTTTAAACCAGCCAGTGCCAAAGTTGTCGATACAAGCTGCATTATTGACGGTAGAATTGAAAATCTACTAGAAACCGGCTTTCTCGAAGGTCAAATTATCATCCCCCAATTCGTTCTCCAAGAATTGCAAGTAATAGCTGATTCCGCCAACGACCAAAAACGAGTACGAGGTAGACGCGGCTTAGATATTCTCAACCGCATCAAAGAAACTTATCCAGAACGGATTCAAATTCACTCGGCTGACTACGAAGATATTGCTACAGTTGATGCTAAATTAGTCCGTTTTGCTTTAGATATCGACGGCATTTTGCTCACCAATGATTACAATTTATCGAAAGTAGCTACCGTTCAAAAACTACCAGTTTTGAATATTAACGATTTGACTCAGGCCGTCCGTCCCACTTATTTACCAGGAGACACCATCGATCTCAAAATCCGCAAAGAAGGCAAAGAACCTTCTCAAGGAATTGGCTACTTGGATGACGGCACAATGGTTGTCGTGGAAGCTGGTAGCAGCTACGTTGGTGCTGAAGCTAGAGTTGTTGTTACCAGTGCCCTGCAAACAACCGCAGGCAGAATGATTTTTGCCCGCCCTCAAGAGTCGGTTATTGCTTAACATAAAGTAATATCATTTCCGGTTACACCGTCAGGTGATGTTGACAGTTGACGGTTGACAGTGAACAGTGAACAGTGAACAGTGAACAGTGAACAGTGAACTCGAATTTACTATTCCGATGCTAACGGATTTGATATAACATGGCTAGAGCAATTAGGATTAAAAATTGCGATCGTTGTTTCCTAGCAGCCCCGATTCTCTACCGTGTGCGGTATGATGAATCGGGGCTGTGGTTTTTTGTATGTCTTAAGTGTTGGGAATCCCTAAGTAAAAATAATCCTTTGTACGCCTATGGTGGCACTTGGAAAGCTAGGAAAAAAAAATAGTCATTAGTTAAAATCAACCAAGCCCGATGACATCTTCATATATTGAGGCGATCGCGCATTTAAAATTAACACTATTTAACTCAACTTCTTGCCCTTGAATGTAAGGATAAAGCACCCACAAACCCTCTGGATTCCGGCGGAAGCAATCAACACCAACTTTTTCTGGATTAATTAACACATATTCTTGTAAACTTTCACAAGCGCGGTAATCAGCAAACTTTTCACCTCTGTCAAAAGCCGCTGTTGTCGGCGACAGAACTTCGACAATTAGGCGCGGATAGCAAATGAAATCTTCCGCAGCATTTTTATCCCGTTCATCACAACTCACCGCTACATCAGGATAATAATAAAAACTTGATGTATTGAGCATAACTTTCAGATCTGCAATGTAAGGTATGCAGCCAGTACCCCGAAGATGATTTCTCAGTAATGTTCCTATATTTCCCGTAATAATCACATGAGCTTTGCTTGCTCCAGCCATTGCATAGATTTCACCTTGTCTATACTCGTGTTTGATTTGGCTGATTTTCTCCCTTGCTAAATAATCTTCAGGAGAGACGTAAGTGCAACTTTTGCTTACAACCATAAAATTGTCAGCTTGGGAAAGATTTCACCACAATCGTAGCAGACCGCATAATATAATGTATGAATCCTTTTCCCGGATATCAAGCAGAAATGTTGTTGTTAAGAGAAGAATAGGGCGGCAACTGGTATCGGTGGGAATCGAAAAATATGGAAGGCTGGCTTTGTCCAGCTTTGTTCAAATATTTTACCACAGCACCGCCGAAATTATACTGCAAAGCTGAAAAAATACCATAATTTAAAAACAAGTCAATGAAAAACTTGTCGATGTTTACAAGAAACTTATTTAAACCAGTCGATCGCCTATCTCGAAACAAGCCCAAACACACGCTGTATCTATTTGGGGTATTTGTGCTGTCGATCCTAGCAGCAGTCTCCGCAGCGATCGCGGCAATTAGCGCACTCTTAGCCCCCGTGGAACCGCAAATAATGAGTAAAGTCTTAGACGCTACAGGGTTTAATGATATCTCATCCTCTGCTGCGGGCGATCGACTCTCACGCCCCATTAATATCTTAATCATGGGTGTTGACAGCAGACCCAAAACTTGGCTAAACTCCCCGAAAAACTTTGACGGGCGCAGCGATACAATACTCCTAGTCCGCATCGATCCTAGAGATAAATCTATTAATTTACTTTCGATTCCGCGAGATACAAAAATCGAAGTCCCAGGAATTAGCTTCAGCAAAATTAACGAAGCCAATGCTAAAGGAGGTTCAGCCTTAGCCTTACGATTAATTAGCAGTATGCTGAACAATATCACTATCGATAGATACCTGCGAGTTAACATCAGTGCCTTGCGGGAATTAGTCGATTTATTGGGACCAGTTGAAGTATTTGTACCTCACACCATGTCCTATCAAGATAATAGTCAAAAGTTAACCATCAAATTAGCACAGGGCTGGCAAACTCTCAACGGAGAACAAGCAGAGCAATTTGCTAGATTTCGCCATGACGGTTTGGGAGATATCGGCCGCATTGGACGCCAGCAATCTTTGATTCAAGCGATGCGAAATCGTCTCGGAAGTCCATCGGTATTACCCCAGATACCAAAAATTATTCGAGTCATGCAAAAATATGTCCATACTAATTTAAACTTTCAGGAAATATTGACCCTGGTCAATTTTACTTGGCAATTAGAACCAGATAATTTTAAAATGGTGATGTTGCCAGGGCGTTCTAGTTCAGCAGAAGGGGATTCTAGGAGTTATTGGATTTTAGATAAGACGGGGCGCGATCGCATTATGACACAATATTTCAAGCAAGGCGGATCGGATTTCACCCAAGGGCGATTTCGGAATCCTGGTGATTCTGCTTCACTCAAAAACCTCAAAATTGCTGTCCAAAACGCCAATAGTAAACCTAAAACAGCTAAAAATCTGGCAGCATTTCTCCGAAAAAAAGGCTTTTCTAATGTATCGGTAGCCCCGGATTGGCCAGACAAGCAGCTTCAAAGCCAAATTATTGTCCAGCAAGGTGATTTAGAGGGAGCAAATATGCTTCAAAAAGCATTAGGGGATGGTAAAATTGAGGCAGCTTCTACTGGTGAAATCGATTCGGACTTGACAGTTCGCATCGGCGAAGATTGGGTAAAAAAATTTTAAATAGACTTTTTGTAATCTCAAATATTTAAATCCTTGTCGGTGGGACAGGCTCAATATTAGCATCAAAGCCGCCGACTTGATTTGTCCTAATTATCCAGAGGAATGAGGCTTGTTTTAATAAAATTTTGGCAAGTTCATCTTGGGTGCGTCTGGGTAACATGGTTCGGTAACTAATCGCAGCTTTTACTGGATTAGTTAGACGGCGGAACTGAGTTTTTTTAGGGTGAGCACGAATCCCCACTAATCTAGCGTTTTTGCGCCAATCGGGACGGACAATGCCCAGGGGAATTAAGATTTTTTCTAAACTTTTGCCTAAAGCTATTAATTCCTGAAATCTTTGAGTTTGTGCGTCGGCGGGATGGGTTTTTAGCCAGTCTTGAATCTGAGGATTTGATTCTACTTCGGCAGTGATTTTTTTGATGGTAGCGTAAATTGCTTGACTGGAATCTTGCACGCAGGAAGTTGCAGGGGTGACTAAACTCGCCCCGGTACCGTCTCCGCTGCGATAACGCGCCATCATGATATCTAATTGCTGGTTTAATTCATCTAAAGGTGACAATTGGATGCAGTCGAAGTGGTAGTCAAGACATACGCAATCTAATTTACAAATGATATCGCAAACTGGGCGATCGCCCAACCAACCTCTTGCCAAGTCTCCCATATAACTTTGCCATTTGTTCGCACCGGCGATAATTCCGTCGGGATTGTGGGCGTACACTTGTTTGTATTCAATATCAAAACGTAATTCATCGGTAAATCGATCGCGCACAACTTTTGCTATCCCAAAAGCAAAATGTCCCGTGACAATTCCCAGGGGGGCGAATTCGGCTTTTTTGCCACCGATACCGCCGAAACAATGAATCACGATACCCATATCTCCTTCTTCCCAAGGGGAAGTACGATGGTTTTCTGCTTCGTTTGACGACGATAATAATACTATCTTAGCTTGCCCTTTTTGCTGGCGTGTATTTTGCCAATTTTTGCTGTTTAAATAAGCCAGGGATTGTGGCAGTCCCCAATGTGTTTCATCGGGGATTAGTTTGGTGATTTTTCGGGGTTCGATTGCTTGGACAACAAAAATATTGTCGAGACCTTTTTCACCGTAAATGTACCAGCCTTCGGGATTTAATGGGGATTTTTCTATCAGGTGATTTGTAGACCTCGCTACGCCATTTTTGTCTGGCTTGACTTGGGGAATCCGAATGATTTCGGCCGGGCCATCAAACTGTTGAGATTTTTTGTTAAAGTGGCGGACAATAAATTTGTCGCTGTTGGGTTTGTTGCGCTGGAGAATTGAGATGAGGGCGCACCAACGTCCGATAATTTGTACTGGTTCGCGCTCGATGGTGAGTTCATAGCGATCGCTGCTGCTATAATGAATAGCGATCGCTGGACGTCGCAGCATCACTGTCACATTGTCTTCTAGTCTACTACCTGCCAGAGTTTCTAAAGGGCCGACATTGGCTAATCCGTTCAATCTATCTGGATGGATGTTGCCCGCTTTTTTACTATCTTCCACCTGTTTGGTGAAGTTAAGATCTTGGGTTACAGCATGGACAAAAAATTGAACTTCGCGATTGGTACTCCATTTTAAATTAACTCTTTTACCGATAAAATTGTGATGCTTTTTCGGTGCATTGAAGACTTCCAAAAATACTGAACCGTAGGGTTCCCGTTCTTGCTTTGAGGGCAAAATTAAACGTCCATACCAAAGAGCGATGGGCTGATATAAATGCGCGATGGCTGGGGAATTTTTGTAGAGTTTTTCCCCAGGTTGCAATGGCGGAACATTGCTATTTTCATCAAATATACCCACCTCTCCCTGGCTGATATTTTTTCCGAATTGTGGTCTTAAATATTGTCGGTATTTTTGGAAAATCTCCTGCAACCACTTGATGAAAGTCATCATAAAAATAAAAGCGGTTAACGAAAAGATTACCGTCAAAATTATCAACCCCATCCCGAAAAATAAAGTGTTGAAAAATTGACCTGACAGGAGAAGAGTTTTAGACAAGGCAAAAACAGATACTGTCATAAAATAATATCTAAAAACGAGTTTTTGGTTCGATCCAGTCGGTGCTGGTTTGAGTGCCGAAAACTAGGGCTCGATCGTCGTTGACAGCTACGGTTTTGCCGGTCGTATCAACGGCACAAAGAGGCCAAGTTCCATCCCCCAAATTGCCAGCGCGGAACAAAACTTGTCCTGGACAAACTTGACTCCAACCCAACAATACAGCATGAGTGTAAAGACTGCGAGCGGGAGCAACAGTATAGGTGTAATTATCATTTTTGTCCCAGATGACAGCGTAGTCAGACATATCCGAAGAACAGAAAATGGCTTCAAATTCGCGGGCGAGGAGGCGGGAACCTGTTTGATTCCAAGCAACTGGTACTAAAATGGCGATCGTCCCAGACATATCAGTTTCGTCAGTAGCGTAAAACCCGCTTTCAGCCAATGGCGAAGCAGCAGCCACGGTTTGCAGTTCCCCCGTTTTCAGATTTTCCACAAACATCACACTACTAACTCGACACTGGAATAATTCCGGCTGCACTTGTAACTCAATGCGACTGTAAGCCGCGTATTCACCATTAACCGAAACTAGAGAAGGACTGCGATAGTAGCGGACACCAGAACCCATAGTCGAGCTAACCTTAGCATGAGTAGTGGTGATCCATTCCCAAGGAACGGGATAAGGGCTATTTAAAGGGTCGTTCATGGAGTTTTTTCCAAAAGTTATATTGCATTATCTAACAGATTTCCGATCTAAAATCGTCAGATTTAAAATCTCACATCTAAAATAGACATCTGGCAAAAAAGCTGTCAAGAGTACCCAGGATGCCTACCCCAAAGGAATGATTGTTAATGTTTTCATCTCAAATCTCAAATCTTAAACCTAAAATCTTTTGATAGTATCGAAATTGATATGCTAAATGTACCGAGAGGGAGGAGCCATGACGGCATCTTTTAACCAAAAACCTTCAATTCCCCCAACTCGCGTCCCCAAGTCGCGGGGGAAAGGTGTTTTCGTACTATCGCTGATTTTTCGACTGTTACTGCTGGGGGTCGGCAGCGGTTTTGCCTGGGTTTTGGGAATGTCGATCGCCCAAATTTACCCATCTAGCGCCACGGAAATGCCCCTAGCCGAGAGATTCCTGCGTCTAACTCAAAATTTGACCCCCGGTGCGAAACGCCCACGAGCCAAGCAAATTCCGGTGCTACCAACACCAACCACTACGCCGAGCCCGCAGTCCCAACTCAATCCCGCCGTCAAACAAAAGTTGCAGTCAGATTTGAGACAGTTACAGGGAGAGTTAAACGCCCTCATCGGGCGCACGGCTGCTTTGGAAAGTCAGTTGGGTAGCAGTCGCCCGACGGAAACCTTGGAAAAGCGATTGCAGTTGATGTCACGGGAATTAGCATCACCGGAAACAGCCACAACTCCTACTCCGGCTTTACCCGCCATTGGTGCGACTGCAACTCCACAGCCTGTGACGGAGGCGCAACCAAGCGATAATAATCCCGTGTTTGCAGGGGAAGCGCTGATGGTGACTTTGCCTAGCGATGTTTTGTTTGATACTGGCAGTATTTCCTTGCGCGTGGGAACCAATGCGATTTTAGATAATTTGGTGGCGGATTTGCGCAATTACCAGGGGGCGACGGTGCAGGTTTCTGGACACACTGATAATGTGGGGGAAGCGGTGGATAATCGCAATTTGTCTTTTGCGCGAGCTCAGGCGGTGGCGAACTATTTGTCTAATGTGCTTGGACAGAAGTATCATTGGGTGGCGATCGGCTATGGAGACAGTCGCCCTTCGGTGGATAATGGTTCCGATGCCAATCGGCAGCGCAATCGTCGCATTGAAGTAGCAATTAGTCATTAGTCAGTAGTCATTAGTCATTCGTCATTAGTCATTCGTCATTAGTCATTCGTCATTAGTCATTCGTCATTAGTCAGTAGTCAGTAGTCAGTAGTCAGTAGTCATTAGTCATTAGTCAGTAGTCATTAGTCAGTAGTCATTCGTCATTAGTCAGTAGTCATTAGTCAGTAGTCAGTAGTCATTCGTCATTAGTCAGTAGTCAGTAGTCATTAGTCAGTAGTCATTAGTCAGTAGTCAGTAGTCATTCGTCAGTAGTCATTCGTCATTAGTCAGTAGTCATTAGTCAGTAGTCAGTAGTCAGTAGTCATTCGTCATTAGTCAGTAGTCATTCGTCATTAGTCAGTAGTCATTCGTCATTAGTCATTAGTCATTAGTCAGTAGTCAGTAGTCATTCGTCATTAGTCAGTAGTCATTCGTCATTAGTCAGTAGTCATTAGTCATTAGTCAGTAGTCATTAGTCATTAGTCAGTAGTCATTAGTCATTAGTCATTAGTCATTAGTCAGTAGTCATTTGTTGGTTATTTTTTGTTAATTGTTCGTTGTTAGTTTTTGGTTCTAATAACAATTACCAATTACAAATTACCAATTACCAATTACAAATTTATATGAAAATTATCTTTTTTGGCACTCCAGAATTTGCGGTTCCCACTTTATCCAGCCTGCTAACTCATCCCGAATTCGAGGTGGTAGCTGTTGTCACTCAGCCGGATAAACGCCGGGGAAGAGGCAATCAATTGATGCCTTCACCAGTCAAAATGGCGGCTTTAAATCACAGCCTCCCGGTTTTGCAGCCCTCGCGAATCAAGAAAGATGCCGAAACAATTGCCAAACTGCGGGCTGCGGAAGCTGATGTGTTTGTAGTGGTAGCTTACGGTCAGATTCTGTCTCAAGAAATACTGGATATTCCTAATATAGCTTGCATCAACGTTCATGGTTCAATTTTACCCAAGTATCGCGGGGCGGCACCGATTCAGCGCTGTCTTTATGACGGAGAAAAGGAAACTGGAATTACTACGATGTTGATGGATGCGGGGATGGATACTGGGGCGATGTTGTTGAAGGATTTTGCGGGAATTACGCTTTTGGATAATGCTGATTCTTTAGGAGATAGGCTGTCAGAAATTGGGGCGGATTTGTTGGTGGAAACTTTGGTTAAATTCAGGGATGGGAAAATAGAAGCTATTCCTCAAAATGAGGCAGAAGCGACTTATGCGCCGATGATTAAGGGTGTTGATTTTGTGTTGGATTGGTCGAAAAGTGCGATCGCGCTGCACAATCAAGTTAGGGGTTTTCACCCCGATTGTACGACGACTTTTCGCGGCAATTCTCTGAAGGTGATGGCTACAGCGCCAGTCGGGCCAGAATATTGGCTGCAATTACCGCCAGAGTTGAGGGTTTTGGAACGGGAATGGCCTGTTTTGTCCCAGTTGTCAGGGGAGAATGGGGAAGTTGTTAAGGTTGTGAAGGGCTTAGGGGCGATCGTCCAAACTGGCAATGGTTTATTATTATTACGGGAGGTGCAGTTGGCGGGGAAAAAGGTGCAGTCTGGGGTGGATTTTGCGAATGGAACTCGGTTGGTTGCGGGTGAGATTTTTGGGAAAGTTGAAGCTACGGGTTAGAGAGAACCTGAAATGGTTGATTAGTTTGTTCCCATCTCTGAATAGATACATAAAGTTTTGTCAGCCGGAAATGACCAGACTCATAGGCTAGTCTTAAATCTTTTTCCAGTACATTGGATTCAACCTGCTTGGAGTTACAGGAACCTAATGCTTTACAAAGTGCGATCGACAAAATAGCAATCATATCGTGACCACAACAAATATACCACATATCGTGAGCATTTGTTTTTAAGCTATCCATCTTTGTTTTAACTTCTGTCTCATTAAGTCCCGGTTGTTGAGAGTTATTTTTCACGGCTTTCATCAAGTCGGATTCATTTAATGCCAATGTTTCCTTATTTATAAACTTATTAAAAGCTAAATCTTCAAATCTTAAACAATAATCAAACTTCAGCGAAGCCCATCGCAAATAACCGATAATCCTGGCACTTTCCAATAAAGTCTGGCGAACATCTTTACCAAAACCCTTGATTTTGTCTTCCGAACCGTGTTCCAAAAGCACCTTTTCAAGTGCTGGCGACTTCAGCAGCATAGTTTCCAAATCGTGAGTATCTGTAAACAGCAAGTTCGGACTGAGTGGAACAGTTCCTTCTAATATATCAAAATCAGCATCAACCACACCCAAGACACCAGCAAAGTTATCTCTTTCAAGGATATTGAGCACTTTCACAGCATTATTTTTGTTATGGGCAATTTCCACACGACACTTTGTTGAGTCTACCAAGTTTTTCCATACCCGCGCATCTGTATCCCCCTCAGCAATTAGAAAAGAATGTTCAGTGAATTTAGGTTGATTTCTCAGCAGGCGAATTTGGTTGGCAATGTAGCTAGGGTTAATATGTTCTTTCATTCAACTGGCCTTGCTAATTCCACTGTCAAATCCCAGCGATCGTCTATAATGCTTGGAGAATGAGTTGCTAATAAAACATCAAAGTTTGCCAGCTTAATAATTGCTTGCAAATCTTTGAGAAACTCGATTTCCCATGCTATATGCAGCGAAATTTCTGGTTCGTCAATCAGAACCAGCGAGTTAGGTTTAACTTTGAATAATAACTCGTAAACCATTACCAGTTCATGCTGTTCTCCGAAAGATAAGTCTGTCGGCGACAAAGGCTTACCACCCGCCGTTGTAAAGGTAAAACCTTTCTCTTTACTGATGCTCATATTTTTATAGAGAAATCGCTGTTTAATAATTCTTGTAAAAAGTTCTATTTTAGTAGCGAGTTCCTTAAAAACCATGAGTTTTTGTTCTACATCTTCAACATACACCGACAAAATGTTTTTGGTGGTATTATCAATATGTTGTTCGATTTGAAAATCAGGATTTTCGTCTTTATCCAAAAGACCAATTTCTATGAGACGATAACGCTTTTCCTCAATTTTATTTAATTTGTCGCGAAGTGTTTCTTCTGTTAGGTTAGAGGGTGCTTTTTTGTTGAAAATTCTTGCGGGAAAGGTTCTTTCAAGGGATTGAGACAATGCACCATATTCAGCCAGTTTTGCTTGGATCTCTTCTGCTAGTTCCTGGGAATATATATTAACTGAGGGAATCATTGAGGGGTGTTTCGTGTCTACCGCCGCTTCAGGAACATTTGAGGGAGTTAACAAGCGCTGAGTTTCGATAAAATGAATGTCTATCGAGCTTTTTAATTCTGACAGCCACTTTGGTTCTTGCTTAAGCCTCCTTGCTAAATTTGTAAAATCTTCAATAAAGGACATGGCAATATTTTGTCTTGGGAATAATTGCGTAATTGTATTTTGATCCCCTAATTGAATTACTGAATTTACTTCGTCCTCTGTAGCACTTAAATGGAAATCCAGTTTTACTCCTGGATGTGTTAACAAATCTGGTGAGAATATCTCTACTTCTGCACCAGGGCGATTAAAATGAAACGTTAATTCTTCGTCTTTTTTATTTTCATTGGTTTGATCGATAGATTTAGTTACTTGCACTTGACTGCCATCATCAAAGTCTATTCTAAATTCTGCAAATGGAATAGTCCGAAGTTCTGAGTAACGTGAATTAAAAAATCCATTAATGAGCCTGAGTAATGCTGTTTTGCCAAATCCATTCGGACTGTGAATAATCGTGATTCTATCTTCCCTGTTCAAGGAAACCGGATGGTTGAAAACTCCAAAAAGTTTGGTGACTGAAATCTTATTGATTCTCATTTTTACCTCTAGTTATATCAAATCCGTTAGTATTGAAATTATTCCTATCTCTCCTATCTTCCTCTGTGTTCTCTGTGCTCTCTGCGGTTAAATAATTCCCATACCTAAAATTCTGCCACAACTTCCTCTTTCCCTCCCAACAAACCCTGCGCCGCCTCCAACATACTCTCCGCCACATCTTTCAAATCTTCACGACTTGCCAAATAAGTTTTCAAAGCATCCAATGGGTCTATACTATTATTAGCATTCAATTCTGGCAACCGCGGCCTTGCTAACTGACTGACTAATTCCGGTTGAATTGTGTAGCTGTGCGCTGCACCCAAAAGTGCGTGCAATTCTGCATTATCTATTAAATCCAATTGTTCCGATCGCAATTGGTAGATCAATCTCACCACCGCGTCAGTTATCTCTTTCTTCCCAATCGCTTTCACCAACTCAGTTTGCGGGTTTTCCGCTTCAGCCACATTCACCTTAATAGTCTGAAATTTCCGCACAGGTAAAGCGCAAAATTCCCACTCAGCTTGGCCCCGTTGCAAATTAACTAGCACAAACCCCTTATCTTCTTTCTCTTCGCTAAAATCAACCCGTTCAATGCTTCCGGGATAAATCACCGGCGGATTGTTAGAAGCATTCAGATTTTGGTGTTTGTGAACGTGGCCGAGAGCAACGTAATCGAAACACGAACGAGTTAACATGGAGACGGGAATATTAAAGCCTTTTCCCACTGCTAAAAAACGCTCTGCACCCAAACTGGCTTTATCTGCCATTAAGTGTGCTAAAAGTACAGTGGGAATGTTTGGATCGAGACGGCGAATTTCTCCTTCTAGGGCGATCGTCAGTTTTTCGGTTAATAATTGGTTAACATCTCCCACGGAAAGGTTTTCGGTTTCTGATTTTGTCATTAAAGTCGATCGCGTCAACCAAGGTAATGTTACCACCTGTACCGGGCCGTTGCGGGTTTCGATGCGGTGAGTATCCAGGCGATCGCCTACAATAAACTTAGGTATACCCAAAGTCCGATAAATCCCCAAACTCGCCCCACCTTGTCCCTGGGAATGTTGATCGTGATTTCCCACTAGCAAAACCGTCGGAATTTGCGCATCCACCAAGCGGCTAAATTGACGCGCAAAAGCCTCTTTTACAAACGGTGGTGGCGTGGAATCAGGGAAAGCATCCCCGCCGAATATGACTAAATCTACGGGTTCAGAAATCGCTCTATCCATACATTTACTCAGGCTATTTCCGAAGTCTTCCAACCGTGTATTTAAACCTGTTTCGGGATTGACGCGCCCGTGAGAAAAGCCGCTTCCCATGTGGATATCGGAAAGGTGTAAAATTTTAATCATTTTGTTATTGGTGATTGGTTGTTAGCTTAGTCGTGATTGAAAGTGCAACTATCAACTCCATCTTAATTTTACACTTTGTTGGGTTCTAATTCAATACTGCGGCGCTGGGGATTGATCCGTTTTTCCATCGCAAATATTGCCTTACTCTCATCAAACCCGATTTCATGAAACTCTTTAAACAAAAACCCAGACTCAATTTTCGCGATCGCAGTTTCCAGCCACTTGTCAAAGGAATCATATTCAATACTTCTAAACGGATAACTCTTGTAGTCAAAACTGATGATTTGTCCGGGAATACCGCCGAAACAGCCTTCAGTATCCACAACCCGCAGCCACCAACTATCTACTTTCATAAACGGAATCCATGCTTCATTCCAATATTCCCCTGGTTTCCATTCGGAGAAATTAACTTTACTCTCCCCATCCCAAAAATCTTTCTCCTTCGCAATACATTGCAAAGGTAAAAGACTCCTACCATGCTCGAAAGGAAACAGCCAATTATCCTCTAAACTTTCATAGGCTGAACCATTACAGCAGCGGTAAAAATCGTAGAATGTTTGAGGAAGTTCCCGTTGGTAACGATTTTTGAATAATTCGATTTCTGTTTCTGCTACACCGGGATTGAGTAAAGTTAGCGCATCGGGATAGCAATTTTCTAAGGTTTGTGCAAAGGTGCTGACGAGAGGAGTTTGGGGCCGCAAGTGGTTGTCCATATAAGCTCATCGGCATTTAAGTTACATGATACAAATTATAGCAAAATCTCCAAAACCAGGTTGCTGTGAAAACTCCAAAATTCTCAACTAAGGGCGGTTATTTGATGCGCTCTTTTATGTATTCTGCGATGGCTGGTTGCAGTTGGAAGAGGGTGCGATCGCCCTTTTGGACTTTTTCGATTAACAACCTCCGCCTCAAGGATTCCACGGCTTTGAGGAATTCTGACGGCGATAATTCGAGCAGGGCTGACTTTTTGGAGATTTCGACTGGTTTGTTTTGATTGGCCAACCAGGACATTACTTGTTTTTCCGTCTCTGACAATCGCTGAAAATGTTGATGCAATAAATATTCTAAATCTCCTAAAACTAAGCTATCATAGGATAAGAAATCAGAAATTTTGCCGCTAAATAAGTCTTGAATTCCAGCAGCTACTATATTTAACCACAAGGGATTGCCTTGGTAAAGCTCAATCAATTCTAACCAGTTTTCTGATTCGGCTAAGCCTTTTTCTGTGAAGATTTCTCGCGCTGCTTCGCCTAAGCCATTGAGTTGCAATGTTTGACAATTTTTCGGGTGGCTTTCTAAGGCTGCAATTTCTCTGGGCTTTTCCCAACTGAGCAAGATTATGCAACTGTTGTGGGATGATTCTGCTATTTGTTTGAAGAATGCGCCGTAGTTTTCATAGCCCGGTTGGTAGTTTCCTGCGAGTTGTTGGCTGCTGAAGATTGTTTGGACGTCATCGAGGATGATGAGACAGCGGTGCGATCGCAAATGGTGGATTACCCCCCCCAGCCCCCCCTTGCTAAGGGGGGGAGAAAGAGGTTGAGTCTCTTCGCCCCTGTAGTCTATTACCCCCCCCAGCCCCCCCTTGCTAAGGGGGGGAGACGGAGACGGAGGCTTAATCTCTTCGCCCCTGTAGTCTATTACCCCCCCCAGCCCCCCCTTGCTAAGGGGGGGAGAAGGAGACGGAGGCTTAATCTCTTCGCCCCTGTAGTCTATTACCCCCCCCAGCCCCCCCTTGCTAAGGGGGGGAGAAGGAGACAGAGGTTGAATCTCTTCGCCACCCCTGGGAGAAGCAGGCTGAATCTCTTCGCCCCCCCTTGATAAGGGGGGGTTGGGGGGGTTAGTTTCTTGCTGCTGTGATAGGAATTGAATTATGTAGGTTTGGAGTGTTTGAAGAGGTGGCGCGTCGCGGAGACTTCGCCAGATGATGCAGTCGAATTCCTGTTGAATTTGTGGGATTAGTTGGAGTGTCAGGGCGGTTTTGCCAATACCGGATAAGCCGAGGATGGTGATGAGGCGGGTGCGGCTTGAAATCCAGTTTTCGAGGGTGGTGAGTTCGGATGTGCGATCGCAAAATGTGGAGATTTCTGGTGCGTCGCCTAAGTCGATGCGGGGCTGTTTTGCTGTTGGTTCGGGGTTTTTTGGTGTTTTGGGCGATGATCGCACTTTTTCAGGACAAATATTAAGCTTATTATTAACTGTTATACTCTCGCCTGTTATATTTTCAACAATTGCTGATTGATAATTATAAACTATACCCTTTTCTAATACAGCCCTAAAATTGTTTTTAGTAATATCTTTTTTCAATGCCTTAGAAAGTGTTTTCCAAAGGTCCGATCCGACATTTCTGACATGACTTGGACTTGAGTAAAGTTCTTGAGCAATTTGCGTGTAAGTTGCGTCTTCTAATGTCCCCCGCAGAATAGCATCTTGCACGTAATCTAAATGCTTTCCCGTCTTAGCAAAAATTAGCTGATCTGCCAGTGTCAAGACTTCTGCAATATCCATACATTAGGGAAAAGCTGGAGTTTACGCCATTCATTATACCTAACATTTCGTACAATTGTGACATTTTTGATTTTGTCATCTGTTCAAAGTCAGGACTTTTCCTACACAGCTCATCCTTTATATTAATTCATTAAGGTGTTGAGAGGATATTTTATATGAAACGAGTGCGGTGGCTCAGCGGTTTGTTCCTCGCTGGGATGTTATGTGTGATGTTGGGGACGGTTGGCGCACAAGTGGCTCAGGCCCAGCGCCCGATCCATATACTAGACCTGCAATGTGTTGTTACAAGTGGCAATACCAATTTTTTGTACAGGGAACCTACAGACATTTCCATAGGCAGACAACTACACACCAGTATTATGAGGGTACAGCAGTTAGGTTTGACCTGTAGACTTCCAGGTGGTCGCGCTTCTCTGCGATTGGAGTATGGAGTTAGCGATCAGAGTGGGATTTCACCGCCCAAAATAGAGGTTTATGTAGATGGAAATCAAGTAGCTTCTCAGGTGGGTAAGCCTGGGAGAATCAATACAATGTTTGCAGATATTAGTAATGGTAAAAGTTTAGCTCTTGATATCTCTTGTTCCACAGCAAAAAATTGCAACCAAGGTTATTATCACTTTTTCAAATTTAATCTTGAGCCGGGGGCAAGCTCTCCAGGGGGTCGATAAATTATGAGTATTAGCCGCCGTCAATTTAATCGGATCGTCATCTGGGGTGGCGCTTCTTTTGCCGCTTCCGCCACATCCGGCATCTTTTTCCCCAAACCTGCTGAGGCTTATTCCCTAGAATTTCCGATTAGTGCCTTATCAGCCGATCGCGTTTTTAACGGTATTCAAAAATATTGTGCAGCCGAACCCATCCCCGGCGTTCTCTCACCAATTTTACAAGGTAATAGTAATGTTAGCAGTAAAATAGAGGTAGCCGCAGCCAACCGGATTCGCACCGCAGACAAAGAATTTGTCAGCCGCAATTTTACTAGCAAAAGAACCGAATTAGCCATGACTGGCAGTGGTGTTGAGGGGAATAGCACTATCAGTAGTTTGTGGGGCAGACAAAGACAGGAGAACGTCGGTCCGAATGTTGGCTTTGGCTTCGTACAAAAGTGGCAAGATCAATATAGCGATGCCAAAATTTCTGGGCCGACAATGTGCGCTATTCATAACGCTCAAAAAGTCTTAGCCGATCAAAGATTAACACCTCCAGAAATCGCAGCTTCGGTATTGCCAACTAGAGCGAGAATAGATGATACAACAGCTTGGGGAGGGGATGCGGATGCGTCTGCTGGGAGGAATCCGGGTGCTGTTTTTGCTCAATACGATACAGCCGCGGGGACGGTGACATCTCGCTACGATTTAGTTGAACCGGGGCCGAGAGGTTTTGGGCGGGTTCAGTATACTATTGAAGCGGAAAATCAGCCTCGGCGGGTGATTTTGGTGACGGTGAGATTTTAGGGGAAATCAGCATCAAGACGATCGATATTACGACGTTCTGTAGATACTGTATTGACAGGTAAAGACAGTATCTACAGAATGTATGAATTTTTACATTTTTCTTTCAGTTTATTCCAGCAATTCTACAGTGCCAAGATATCCATCTACTCGCACTTTTTGACCGTCTCGGAAGCGAGTTGTAGCTTCTGGAATATTCATAACTGCGGGAATTTTATACTCGCGAGCGATAATTGCTCCGTGAGATAGTTGGCCGCCTACTTCGGCGATAATTGCTGTTGCTCCTAATAGTAGGGGTGCCCAACCTGCATCGGTGTAGGGGACTACTACGATCGCATTTTCTCCTAAATCTGTAGTCACAGTGCGACAAATCTTGACGAAGCCTTCGACACGGCCGATACTTGCGGGAATTCCCTGGATGATTTTAGTTGTGGAGGTGGCTGGTGTTCTTGTCTTTTCCTGAGAATTAGGCAGTAGATTACCGTATACTACAGGAGGAATCGGGCGGAGGCGATCGACTTTTAACTGTGCGCGCCTTTGGCTAATCGTATCCTGAAACGAAACACCATCGCCACTGCGTATCCACTGCTGAATCTCCCCAAATTCCAAATAAAAGATATCCCCAGCTTCCTGAAATACACCCATGGCTAAGCCCCCAGCTTCTATCGCCAAAAAAGTCCAGCGCAAATGAGCCAACAACCGGGCGTAGACTTGGCTAATTTCATTTTTGACTGTAGCTCTTTCCTGACATTTATCTAATCGCCATTTCTGCCAAAAAGTCAACCCTAATTTTTGTTTGGCATCTAAATTAGTTACCACCGATTTTTGTGCCATAGTTAGGAGCAACTTCTGGTAAGCTTCCGGTTGTTCGGACCAAGTAGCAACAGCAATATCCGTACCCACTTCGCTCAAATATCCGTAAGTATCAAGCCAGTGGGCAAATTCCGCTTGTAAAGCAGAACTTGCAGCAAATATCTCGGCTAATTTTGCGGTTGAAATCGTTTCATCCGATTGCGAAATCGCAGCTTGTCGCAACTTTTGGGCTAACTGCTGCAAAGCTCTTACCGATGCAATTTCCGGTGCATTATCATTGTCTAACCATTCATCGGGAACCCGAAAAATTGCTTTACGAATTGCCAGCCCGATCGGACCTAATATATTGTAGTAAGTAATCGGTTTTAGCCATTCCTGAATTTGCTCGGTTCTCTCCAACAATCCCATTAAATCTTCGGCATTGTACCCTCTTCTTTCCCCCGTTGGGGGGGGTACGGGCAGGGCTGTTTCATTCTCTTGTAGGGGCGGTGCCCCCGTGCCCGCCCCCATCTCACCAGTGGACGAAGAGGGTAGGCACGCACCATCCCCTACCCCTACAAAACGATGATTTATCTGAGAATGAAACAGCCCTGGGTTGACTTGGGGTAGCGGGGGGTTGACTTCTGACTTCTGTAATTTTTGAATTGCAGGTAGGAAAATAGTAGTACGATCGCCCTTAAATTTTCCATTGAGCGCCCTCTCTCGCTGCACCAAACGCCACAAACCGGGCAAAGATGGCAAAATCTTCCCCAAAGGTGGCTTACCCATTTTTTGCCCTCTCAGCAAAAATTCCAAACCCTGCTCCGGTAATCCCATCATCCGAAAAATTTCGCCCAACAAAGTAGCATTAAAATAAGCATGAGAACCCAGCAAAGTGGCAGTTTCATTAAAGTTTAAATTAGCAGCGCGATCGCCTAAAACCACCTGAAAAATTTCTCCCCAAACTCCACAAGTCAGCGGGCGATTAATCGACCAAGTTAGCGGACGAATTGCACCGGGAATCACTTCGGCGGCAATAGTTCGCGTCCAGAATGGCTGCAAATTAGTAATCGGGCGGCTTTGTAAAATCCAAATTTGCTCACCATCCCAACTCCACTCAATATCCTGCGGTATGCCGTGAAAAAATGCTTCGATTGCTTGCGCTTGTTTTACCAATTCTGCTACCATTGACTTAGCAATAACAGAATTATGTTCAACTTTAATTAAACTTGCTTCTAGTGACTCAGATGTACTAAAATCAATTTCTAAATGAACCGGAGTAATTTGTCCGCCAACAACAGATTCTGCTCCTCCTGGTAAAGCTTCAATAATTACCTGAGAACCACCATCTAAAGGATTGCGACTGAACATTACTCCCGCAACTTGACCGTCAATATAAGGCTGAATTAAAACAGCCATTTGGGTATCAGGCAATTGTCGCTGGCGGCGGTAAGCCACTGCTTCGGAAGTCCAATAAGACTGGCGACAACGATTAATGGCATCGATTAATTCTGTTTCAGTTGAAACAGGCCCAATCGTTTCATATTGTCCCGCCGCGGAACTAATATCGCCGTCTTCTCCTACAGCAGAAGAGCGCACAATGATTCGATTTTGGATTTGGGATTTTAGATTTTCGATTAAAGTATTAGGGATTGACAAATTTTCACTGTTTTCTAAATTCCCGATTCCCGATGAATGTAATAATATCCAACCGGGAGGTACATTAAATTTGGCTCGTTTCAGTAGAGACAATTTGGCGGCTTTATCGCCACAGACTTTCGCATCTAATGAGTTATCCAGAGAAAGCAATTTTTCCGATTTAGATAAGGCCATATCATCACCCTGACGCAGACTAATTGTGAACAGTAAACAGGCTAATCCTGCCGCTGCTAAAAATTCTGTGGTATTTTGTCGCCATAGCCAAAGCCAGATTGGGGTGCACAGACATCCGCAACGGGAAGCAAACAGCCGCGCTCGATCGCCCTTACCCCACACAACCTCAGCCAAACGCCACACCAGCAACCCAAAAATGCCCGCTGTGATAGCCACCGCTGGGGAAAATGCGAAAATACCCCAAACAGCGTTGGTGACTCCTCCTCCACGGGCGATCGCATATCTGCCCACCACTAGAGGAATTAACAGGGTAAGGCCGAGTCCAGGTGCATGGGGGAACCAAAATTTAGCAGCCAAAACTGGTATCACACCTCTGGCAATTTCCGCCAACACCGCAGCAATTCCCGCTGCTTTCCCCCCGTGAATGAACGCCGCTGACACGCCCATATTGCCGGTACCCAATACCCTCAAATCTTTGCCCGCAAAGACTCTCACCGCCCAACCCGTTAGTGGTAAAGCACCGATCGCGAAACTGGCGACTAATAAAAATGCGATCGACAACAGCATAATCAAATTAGCTCCAATTTCCAACATTTCAACATTATCACCGAAACCAAAGCAGTCCGGCGTCCCGGATTCAGCCGTGGGAATAATTCTCCCATCTCAACTTCAACACTTTTTCTGTCTTGAGATACATTGATTTAGGGCGCTTAGCAGATAAGATACTAGATAAGTAGAGTAAATAAGGATTTGCACAAAATGGTAGATAGCAACCTAATGATTCCCCTCGCAGTTCTTGGTGTTGGATTTGTGGCTGCGGTTAGTATTGGCTCCATTGCTTGGTACAACTCCAAGCGCCCCCCCGGTTGGGAATCCAAAGAACGACCTGATTTTGTGCCCAAAGTTGATAAAGATGATTTGATAGCAGATGTTTCTGACTCACAAGGTCGATAACACAAACTTGTTTTAGCTCTGAAAAAGCTTTGAGAAAAAATAGGAATTGCTCCTGGCATATCTATATCACTTTAAAGCCCCGACTTCTTGAAGAAATCGGGGCTCTGGCTATGCTATTTTTAAGAGGGCTTAATAAATATCAATAAAGGGAGCGATCGCCACGCGAACCCTTGCTCCCCTTGATTGATATTAATTTGTCTCCGTACCTTATTTTTGCAGAGGATTGAGTTTGGTAACGGAACTTTCCTTCGCATCTTCAGTGCTATCTTTCAGGAAACTCGAAGCATCCTTAAAAGCCGCACCTACTCTCTCCAAAATCTTGGCATCTGGATCGCTGCGATCGAAGACAGGTTGGCGCTGAGCAGGCTGTCCATCCGGTGCGTTTAAGAGATCTTTATCTCCGGCGAGTTCCCGGTCAAACTTATCAGTTTCTAGGGGTTCAGAACCAGGATAAAGCAGTTTGGAAGAATTAGATTCAGTGGTAGTCGTGGCCAAAAGGCGAGCATCCTTTATTGACAAATCAGCCCGATTTTTTTCTGATGTAGCAGGCTGCTGATTTACCTTGGGATCGGTGGAGGTTTTATAATTAGTGTATCCATCACCGCCAGCCTTCTGAGGATTATTCATTCCTCCAGCTTGAACGGGAGGATTGTCGGGCCGAGCACCACGAACATCACCAGGGTTGCAAGCAGTGCTAGTGAATACTAACAAACCTGCTAGAAAAACAGTCAAGATTTGACCGATGCGTAGTTTTTTTACGAAAGTAGTTAGAGCGTTCACAAAATCTTCCCAAACTTTCAAGCAATACCTGTAAACTATACAAATAAAAATCTGTCTTCCACCTCTAGCGCCAGTGATAGTTGCGTGCTGCTCCTCGTGGCTTTATTTCTAACTTTAGATGGATTTATTAAAAATTTTTAAGGGATGGCAATACACACAGTTAATTAAAATATAAAAACAGAGATAAGTTAAGATACCCGACTTATTTGAAAAGTCGGGTATCTGCGTATTCTGTATTTTTATGTAGGAAATTTTACTACTTTTGCTAGAGCATTCAATGTCAGCAAACCAGCTTCCACATTAAGTTGCTGAATTTGCAGGGACATTCCCTCCAATTCAAAATTTCGCAAGTCTAAAACTTCACTGGCTTTGGCAGCCAACGCTACGGTCAAATCCGGCGAAAACTCCTGGTTTTCCGGGTATTCCACATCCTGAAGAGAAACAGCGCAACCGCCCGCATCTATCTGAGGTTTGGCTGTAAAATAAATCCTTTCCTGAGAATCCGTCTCCCGTACCAATACCTGCGCATCTAAAGCGATTTTTCCCGATGACAGCAACTGACACTGCACAGATTGAATGTCAATTGTCAGGGTTTTTCCATCGCGCTTAACTTTTAATTCCCGCAGTTTCTGGCTGATATATGCTGAGTTAAAAGCGCGGTTGATGTCGCTTTCTGTTAAAACTGCACGCGCCGCACCCATCGCTGGCCCGTTTAGTTCAATTTTGCCAAACATCGCACTGAGGGGGTTTACAGAAATATCGTTTACTTTTACTTGCAATTGGGCCACGCGCAAGTCTTGCTTGAGCACCAAACCTTCACCGTCGATGGTGACTGAATCTACCTCGCCCTGAGCTAACTGCATGGGCTGGGTTTCGACGTTGACTGACAAACTTTCTGATTCGTCCAGTTGGCTAGAAATCGCAATTTCAACTACTTTGTCGATCGCCTGTTCCCCTAAACTCCGCTCTGGTTGAATCACGGTTTTATTTCCCAGTATTGTTTTAAAAATAGTAGATAATAGCTAAGTTATCTGGAGTCTTCCTCAAGACAGGTTTCCCCAGAAAAACATATCAGCAACAGACACAGATTGTAGAAAAAGTTGCGCTCGCTAGCTGGCTCCAGTATCAGCCAGGGCCTTGGAAAGCTGCTATTGGGGGGGTGAAAAATCCCAAATTTCCCTCTCGAAAAATTGATATTTTCCAGAAGTGCGATCGCCCGCTACAATGAATGAAGAAGCCGGCACCGCCTTTTGTAATGAATCCAGAATCAACTCTCGCCAGATTACAAGCTACACTTCCCGACAATAAACTGCCTTCTAGCTACGGCGTTTATTTCAAAAATACCTTAGTAGCCCTGTGTCACGCCCTAGAAGACCACATCTTGCAAACCAGTGGCGGGGGAGAACTAGAAGTTAAACCCCTAGTGTTGGTGACATTCCAGCAGGGAAAATGGTATTTGCAAGAAGCCGATCGCTACTTTGATATTGCTAAGGCATCTCGACAGGTTGTCATCGGTGCAGTAGCCGACAGCGGTTTTGCAAACCACAAAACCGGTCAATTAGAAAATGTATCTTTAATAAATCTCGATCCGATCGACCCCATAATCCAGGAATGGAATTTAATTATCCTCGCCCCAACCTACAAAGCCATGGTGCTTTGTCGCGAACTTTCACACCAAGAATACCAGCCCCAAGGTAAGCCAGAAATCGATATAGAAAGAAAATTCTACGGCTTGTGGTCCTTTGACCAATCTTTGGTGTCGGAGGCTGCAAAAATTTTTATAGAACAAACGCGACATTACGATACGGCTTTGGCAGACCAACTGTTGCAACTTTACGGAGAAATCCTCACCACCGTAGGCCCACCCCTAGCAGACATTAGCGGGGTAGTGTCGCGGATCGTGACTTACCTGCAAAGTTCTCAGCAGCAAATGGTGGCAATTAACCGCCAAACCCGTGACTTATGGGAATTGGAAGGTCAAGCCCTGCGCGTTAGCCGCAACTTGAACGCCAATAAACTTCAAGCTTTTCTGCGGATGGCCCAGCGCGTGGATGAACGCGATACCGCAAATCCCACCGCGTCTTTGCAAGTGGCCGCATTGTCGGAAACTTTGGGTCAACTTCTGGATTTGCCCGCTTTACAGTTGCGGCGGTTGCGGTTGGCGGGATTGCTGTTTCGAGTCGGGTTAGTTTCCGCCCCCAATGAGGTGTTTACTCAAACTCCCGATCGCTTTGACCAACAGACTCTAACATTTTGGCGCGATCGCAGTTTCATCGGTTCCCAACTGTTGCAAGCCATGCCGGAACTATCACCTGTAGCCGAAATTGTCAAGCATAAACTCGAACACTGGGACGGCAGCGGCAGGCCAGACGGTTTGCGAGGGGAAGAAATACCCATCTCTTCCCGGATTTTGGGCTTGGTTGCGTGTTTTCAAGACTGGACTCAAGGGCGGGGCGATCGTCCAGCTTTGGGTTTGACAGCAGCTTGGGAAAAGTGCCGGGAAATTAGTGGCAGTCGTTTCGATCCAGCCTTGGTGGATACCCTCGGCAACGTCGTGAGGTTGGCAGAAATGGGTTTGATGGAATTACCAACTCGCCCTAGTCAATTACCTAATGTCTGGTTGGAGGATGTGGGCGATCGCACTCCCTCGGTAACTGCAACTTAAATTGCCAAACCAATAACCAATAACCTTTCGACTTCGCGATTAAGTCAGCGGAGTCGAAGGCCATGGCACCGCCCATAACCAATAACCAACAACCAATAACCAATGACCAATAACTAATGACTAACATAGAAGCCATTTGCAAAGGCAAAATTAAAATGCTGTCGGGCTATCATTTAGCTGGCGCTGACTTATCGGGAGCCGAACTCGCCGATGCCGATTTGTCTCAAACTAACTTGAGTGGAGCTAATCTTGCTGGTGCGAATTTGCAGCGTGCCATCTTGCGCGCCAACCTGCGAGGCGCTGATTTGAGCGGCGCTGACTTGCGAGGAGCAGATTTGCGGAATGCTGACTTGCGTGGAGTCTACTTTGGGAATGCTCAAGTTGGTGACACCAGTTTTGGGGGAGCTTTTTTGGCTGGGGCGACGATCGGGAATTTGGATTTGAGCGGTGTCGATTTTCGCGGCGCCGATTTGCGGGCTGTGAATTTGGCGAGGGCAATTTTGCACCACGCAGATTTGAGTCATGCCAATTTGTCCGGCGCCGATTTGTCCGGTGCGGACTTGGAAGAAGCTATCCTGAATGGAGCCGTCATGCGTGGCGCTAATCTCACAGGTGCTAATTTGCTCTGTGCTGCGATCGAACACACAGTCTGGGATGGAGCATTACTCGATCAAGCCTGTCTCCAAGGCACCCCCCTGAGCCTGTAAAATTCTAGAATGTCCTACACGCTGGCGTACTCGAAGTTTTATTTTCCAGACCCAGCCAAAAAACAATTCATTCTTATAATGTACATAAGCACAAGCTATTTTAACATTTCTTAATAGGAGGTTATAATAGCCAATGTAGATGAGCAAACGAATAAATGGTAGCAGCTTTGTTTAGCGGTACATCCTTTCAAGGTCAAAGTGGCGATCGCCTTGTCAGCAAAGTAGCAGGAGCTGCGATTGCGGCCTTATTCAAACGTTCGGAACAGGCCCAAGCCAATATCCGAGTCGAGCCTGTAGCCAAACTCTTGCAGGGAAGCATCGACGGTTTCGACTTCATTGGCAAAGGAATGTTAATGTACAACGGTCTTCGCATCGAAGTAATGGAACTCTACTTGCAAGCACTCTCCATTGATTTTGGGGCAATTTTTGCAGGTCAAGTTAAATTACGACAGCCTACCCAGGCAAATATGCGAATAGTTTTGAGCCAATCAGACTTAACCACCTCATTCAATACGCCTTTTGTAGTTGAAAAATTACAACGGCTCAATTATCAAGACCAGTCTCTGCATTTTCAAAACACCGAAGTCAGCTTTGGTGCTGATAAATCGATTCGCCTTCAGTCCGAAATTACCGTAGGCGATGCTGGCGAACCAGTCAAGATAGATATTACTGCTCAACTGCAAGTCGAGGAACGACGTAAAATCCAATTTGTCAGCGTTTCTTACGGCGGCGACGAGCAAGCAGTCAACTTGGGAAAAGCGATAATTGCCCACGTCAACAACTTGCTAGATTTAGACAAATTTGCTCTCGAAGGCACTCAACTACGAGTAGACAGGTGTCGAGTCCAAAACAACGAACTGGTTTTTTATGGTTGGGCTGGGATTGACCATTTCCCCAAAGGTAAGTCCTAAGCTTCAGCCTTCTGAGTTCTACCTAGTAACCGGCTTTGGCAAAAGACAATTATTCAGCAAGCAAACAACCCGCACAGGCGGGTTTTGCTTTAGATTTGAGATTATATCGTTTTTGGTAGCATTGGAATGATTTAACCACAGAGAACACAGAGGACACAGAGGGAGAGAATAGAGGGATGAATAATTCAGATGCTACCGGATTTGAGATTACACGCAAAGTGAGACGGGTTGCTGATTCAATTGAGTCAAAATCAGCACAGAGGTTGATTCGATCGCCTAAATTGCCTTGATAAATTTAAATAATACATAAATCTACCCCAAGAAGAACAATGCTCGGATTTTATTTATTCTTTATATGTGTTGTAGTCTTGTGCCTCGTTGCCCAGCCCACCCAGAGTCAAGGACAAGAAAAATGGTGGGTAGAAATTATTACCAATTTTCCCCGCTGCACTTACTATTTTGGTCCCTTTGACAGCGATAAAGAAGCCTTAATCCATACTCCAGGCTATATCGAAGACTTGGAAAGCGAAGGAGCAAAAAGAGTTAGTATAATCATTAAACGATGTCAGCCTTCCCAACTCACCATTTGCGAAGGTGAAGTCTCCGAAAGAGTAGCAGATTAATCTGTTTGAGAGTTGACAACAGTGCGAGCAACACTAATCCCCAGGACTTTGACTTTCTATGACACTTCCTACAGCAACTCTTTTGATTGCTTGTCCAGATAGACGCGGTTTAGTCGCCACCTTTGCCAACTTTATTTATCAGCATATAATTGGGAGTAAAACAGTGGTTTTTGAGTGATAAAAATCATACATAACATCAATTTCGGAAACCAATAATCAATCACCCAGAACCTAAAACCCATAACTAAAGTCGCCGATTTTGTAAAATTTGTTGTTGCCATTGCTCAAAAGTGTGCATTTGTGAGCTATCATTTTTCTCAACCATAGCCCTCATTTGCTCCATCAACTCCATCGCCAGGGGTACACCAAGCTGCAATTTCTCCAAAACCTCCCGTTGAGCAAAAACGCTTTCCGGTGTTCCTTCTAAAATCAGTTGTCCCCCATCCATCACAAACACCCAATCAGCCCAGCGATAAATGAAATCTAGATCGTGACTTGCTAAGAGAATTGTAGTACCACGAGCGTGAATTTCTTGGAGTAAACCGATGAGTTGTCCCGTATGGCGCGGATCGAGATAGGCTGTAGGTTCATCTAATAGCAGTAATTTGGGTTTGAGAACCATGATATCAGCGATCGATACGCGCTTTTTTTGTCCTAAACTGAGATTGTGAATTGGTTGAGTAGCTAATTCAGTTAAATCAAATTGCTCGATCGCCTCCTGAACCATTCTAGCAATATCCGGTTGGGGCAAACCCAAATTGTACAACCCGTAGGAGATATCTTCTTCCACCGTCGAAGCAACTAATTGATGTTCAGGATTTTGAAATACCAGCCCGATTTGTTGGCGTAATTGCATCAAATATTTGCGCTCGTAGTTGAAGGGTTCACCTTCCCAGCTAATGATTCCCCGTTGCGGTTGATACAAGCCATTTGCTAATAGAAAAAATGTAGTTTTGCCACAACCATTTTGGCCGATTAGCCCGCAACGTTTCCCGGCGGGTACTTTGAAATTTAAGCCATGAATTACCGCTCGCGAACTACAGGGATAGGAGTAACAAGTGTCATGGAATTCCAGAATAAATTTAGACATATCAGTTATTGGTTATATGAAAGAAATCAATACGCGACGGATGAAACTCTCTCAAATTCAGGCTTTAATAGCAGTAGCAAATTGTGCAAACTTTAGCGAAGCAGCTTTGCAATTAGAACTTTCCCAGTCAGCAGTCAGCCACGCCATCGCCACTTTAGAAACCGAATTGGGAGTGCAGCTATTTCATCGGGGGCGACATGGTGCTCAACTGACACCTGTGGGAGAAAGGATAGTGACTCACGGGCGTCAAATTGTGCGATCGTTAGAACATATGGTCAAAGAAGCGGATTTAGAAAAAGGTTTACAGGGTGGTCAGGTACGGATAGTTAGTTTTCGCAGTGTTGCCACTCATATCCTACCGCGTATTATTGCTAAATTTCGCGATCGCTTTCCCAAAATTGCCGTCAGCATTACCGAAGTCTATTATACGCAAGCTGTGGAAGAAGCTTTGCGATCGGGCAAAGCAGACATCGGCTTTGTTTCTCTTCCCATCTCCGATGAATTTGAAACAAGGGAAATCTTGCGAGACAACTATCTGGTTTTATTGCCACCGACTGCGAAATGTAAAAATGCTAAGATTACCTGGGAAGAATTAGCGAATTACCCGTTGATTTTGCAGCCGCCAGAAACAGCTTGTTCCATACCACTTCGTAAGTATTTAGCAACTTCCCCTTGTCCCCTAAATATCGCTTACGAACTCAGCGAAGATTCAACTATTGTCAGTATGGTACTACAAGGTTTGGGTGCAGCAATTCTGCCTCGTTTGGCGGCGGAACCCATACCTGCTCAGGTGAAAATTTGTAGTTTCCCCGCGGATTTTCAGAGGGTAATTGGAGTGGCTATTTTAAGGGAGGGGCTGTTAATTCCAGCCGTGTTTGCGTTTTTGGATTTAGTTACCAGTGTGGCAGAGATTGACAGTGGGGGCGAATTTCCGATTAATCCTTCTTGAATTGATTATTAGTTATGGGTTATTGATTATTTAACTGATTAGATTTAGTCATCTCTTTTACCCAGTTGCGGAAATTCACCTCTGCTTCTACCTCATCTAGCTGCGCTGCGGCCAAAAATTCGTAGAGCTTTTCTTTGGGGAGAATCGGAAAAGTGGGGCTGACAGACACTTCTAAATACTCAGAGTTTTCTAGCTGATAAATCCGCCATTCTCTACCATTGTATCTCCAAAACTCCGGTACTCCCATACTAGCATAGAGAGCTAGTTTATTAATATCAGTATGGGTGATATCTACTTCTACTACTAAATCGGGTGCTGGATCGGTGGCTAAATCTACGGTACGACCGGCTACGAGGGGCTGATTTTGGATGTAATAGGCATTGTCTGGTTCTGCACCGCGTTCTAGGTCCGATCGATCTAAGGTTGTAGAACCCATTGTTTTAATCTTCAAACCTAGTTCTACAACCAAAATCCGAATCAGTTGTTCGATTAAGCATCTCGAAAATTCGTGTTCTTGTAAAGGCTTGGTAATTTCTAAAGTCCCTCGATCGAATATCAATCTAGCCGCTCGGTTATCGCCAAAAATCTTGAGCAGTTGTTGATAACCCTCCCAACTAATATCTCTAAACACCACTCGCTGTTCGCCTAGGGTTAACGGTGGTGCGATCGGCACAACAGAAATCATATGTTTATTTCCAGCTATGATATTTATAGGATAACACTATCGATTTTAGATTTGGTAATTGGTAATTGGTAATTGGTAATACCAATTTTTTATGAGGCAGATCCCGAATCTGATCCCCCCTAGCCCCCCTTAATAAGGGGGGGACAAGATTCTTCTCTTTCGTCCCCCTTCTTAAGGGGGATGCGAGGGAGATCGAGATCTGTGCAACGACCCATTAAATTTGTATAATTGGTAATAACTGCCAACTACGAACTGCCAACTCTCACCTGTCAACTGTCAGTGTTCTCTGACGCAAAATAAATTCAGCTAGTGCTAAATCAACGGGAGTTGTCACCTTCAAATTAGTCTCTTCTCCCTCGACAATTCGCACTGGTAAACCGCATTTTTCAAACAAAGCGGCATCATCGGTAACTTCCCAACCTTTTTCTCGCCCTTCTTCGTGACACTTTTTCAATAGTTGCACTTCAAATCCTTGGGGAGTCTGGGCCGCCCACAAATTGCTTCTTTCCGGTGTGTCTCGCACAATTAGACGCTCATCCACCACCTTAATCGTATCCTTGACCGGGATGGCAACAATCAAGCCGGGACAGGTCAAAAGTGCCTCGGCGGAGCGATCGAACAATTCAGCAGTTGCCAAACATCGCGCCCCATCGTGAATCAACACTCGATCGCTCTCTGGTGGCAAACTCTGCAAACCGTTGTAAACTGACTCTTGCCTGGTGGCACCACCTTGAATCAGTTTCACAGGCTTAGTCAAAGATAAATCGCTCAAAATTGCTTCAAAATCGGGAAAATCATCAGGCTGGCCCATGATACCAATCCAGGTAATGTGCCGCGAAGCCTCAGCCGCCGCCAAAGTCCAACTCAACAAAGGTTTAAGAAGCAAAGTCAGCAGCAGTTTGTTCCGCTGACTACCCATCCGTCGCCCCGAACCCGCCGCAGGAATTAATAAGTGCATTTACTAACCGTTTTTAACCCAACTACATATATATAATAAGAGCGTCCTGTACTCTTCAATCAGTGGTTTAGTTGTCAGCCCGTAGCTTTTAAGGTCTAGAAATACTATAAGCTGATAGCTGAAAGCCGATCGCTGAGAGCTACTTTGTATAAATAATAGTCCGATCGTTTATGATGCGAATACTAGCACTTGTCCCTGGTGGAATTGGCGACCAAATTTTATTTTTTCCCACTCTTGATGACCTCAAACAGTGTTATCCCGATGCTCAAATTGATGTCATGGTGGAACCGAGGGCAAAAAGTGCTTACCGAGTCTGCAAGTCGGTCAAAGAAGTCTTGACTTACAATTTCAAAGACCGGAATGCGATGGCGGATTGGGGTAATTTGCTAGGTGTAATTCGCGATCGCGAATACGAAGCAGTGATTTCCCTGGGTCAGCGTTGGACTGTCGGACTTTTGCTATGGCTGACGGGCATTCCCAAGAGAGTTGGCTATGCCGGAAGCAATAATAGTTTATTTCTCACCAATCCCGTACCGCTGAAAACACAACAGTACGCAGCTTCAATGTACCACGATTTGCTGCAAGGATTCAACATTAAAAATCCGTGCCCTGCGATCGCAATTAATGTACCAAAACAGGACATTCAGTGGGCGGAAGCCCAACAGCAACAGTTGGGGATTAAAGAAAGTGGTTACATTTTAATTCACGGCGGTTCTAGTCAGTTAGCTGTGTCTAAAGGTATTGACAAAATTTACCCGATCGACAATTGGAAGCAAATAATAGAAGATTGTCAAAAGCGACAGCCAAATTTACCAGTTGTGGTGGTTCAAGGGCCAGAAGATGCTGGTTTTGTGGCCAAACTAATCAAGTTGTGTCCCCAGGTGAAAGTGACATCACCCGATGATGTTGGCAAATTAGCGGCGATGATTGCTGCGGCTAATTTGATGATGTGTACAGATAGTGCGCCCATGCACTTAGCTGTAGCGGTTCAAACTTATACAATAGCTTTGTTCGGTCCCACCGATCCAGCAAAATTGTTACCTAAGAGCGATCGATTTTTGGGCATTAAATCTCCTACGGGGAAGATGTCGGACATTTCTCCAGAAGATGTTTTAAAGAAAGTTTGGGGCGGCTAAAAACTAGGATATCTTAGCTGATGCAAGCTGGTTCCCCGGCTCTGTTAGCTGGTTCCCCGGCTCTGCCTGGGAACCCATATCACTCTTGCTCTGCCTCGGTTATCTAGGCTTCACAGGAGGCAAAGCCTGGGGACGAGGAAACTGTCAACTGTTTAAGTTACCGCCTGCGTATTTCTCCGAGCAATTCATCAGCCCAAACTCTATTGCCTCTTGCAGCCTGCGAGTACCTAGCTGCCCCAGCAAATAGCAATCTTTAGTAAATAACCATGAAACCAGCAGTATTTCTCGACAGAGATGGTGTGTTAAATATCGAAGCAGGCTACATCCACAAAGTAGAAGATTTGCATTTAATCCCTGGAGTAGCCCAAGCTGTACGCAAATTAAATGACCAACAAATATTTTGCTGTCTAGTTTCCAATCAATCGGGCCCGGCCAGGGGATATTATCCGGTTAGTCATGTAGAAGCTTTGCACGAACGGCTCTGTCAGCTATTAGACCAAGCAGCCGGAGCCAAATTAGATGCTCTTTATTATTGCCCTTATTTGAGTGAAGCAGAAGGGGGAACTAACCCAGAATTTACGCGGTATACAACTTGGCGCAAACCGAATACAGGGATGCTGGTAGCCGCTGCTTGGGAACAGGATTTAGATTTGCGAAATAGTTTTATGGTGGGGGATAAAGCAACAGATGTAGATATGGCTCATAATGCTGGTTGTACTGGTATTTTGGTGCAGACTGGTTACGGTGAAAGTGTGTTGAATGGGGAATATCAGCATCATACTAAACCGGATTTTGTTGCAGAAAATTTAGCGGTTGCGGTGGAATGGATTTTGCCTAAACTTTGATTGTTTTTAGGCTATATGCCACGTTATTTATGAGATAGCTCACGCTGAATTCCTTTGTTGAGAAGTGGTTTCAACCGCCTATGGTTCTAGATTTGCCTCGGTTTTTGGCACTCAACTGCTTAGCAATGAATGTATAATAATGCAATGTAAAAAAAACATTAATCACACAAAATCCCAAGGTTAAAATAAAGACAAAAAAAGACATCAGTGAAAGTCCAGAAGTAATTTTGAATAGGGCAAAAATGCTTGAGCAAAGCCCAAAACCAGAAGCAACAGAACTGAGAACTAACAACTGCACTTTCGACATAATTTTATTTTTAAATTTGCACTTAAAATTGGGTTTTGCACTTAAAAATTAGTGCTAAATGATACTTACTACTATATAGCTAAATTGTCATGTTTCGGTAAGATTTAGTCCGGCTGTAGCCGCCGATCGCCAATCAAAAAGCTCCGACCTCCACAAGCTATGTGCTTTAGAGAGACGGAGCGATCGATCGCACCATCAGAGAAATCTGTGAGTTTCGATCCAGATTACATTTTATTGAGCTGCGATCGTAATTCTTCCAACTCAGCGTCAATCACCGGACTCGATTCAGAGGTGTTAGTCGCAGCAGTTTTACCCGATGCTGGTAATTGAGGTTGAGATACAGAACTTCCAGCAAGTTGGGCTTTCATTTGCGCCAACTCGTCATCGACACCCCCGCCACTTTCGAGCAAGCGGAACTGTTCTTCCAAATTGCTACCACCAGCGGCTAGTTCTGCTGACGCCCCGGCGCGAGCTTCAATCTGCAAAACTTTTTCTTCCATGCGATCGAACGCAGCCATGGAACTGCCAGTATTCAGAGAGCCAATGGTGTTGTTGAGTTGTTCTTGAGCTTTCGCTGCGGATATTCTCGCCTTGAGCATATCCTTCTTTGTCTTAGCTTCTGAAATCTTGCTCTCCAAACCGATCAAGTTGCGTTTGAGACTTTCCACCTGAGTCGATTGCTGTTCTAGGCTAGCTTTTAGAGTAGCAGCCGTTTCAGCATGAGACTTTTTGCGTACCAGTGCTTCGCGCGCCAAAGCCTCGTCACCTTTTTGCAGAGCAAGCTGAGCCCGCTGCTGCCATTGGTTCGACTGGGACTCAGCTTGATTGTACTGAGTCTGGGTGCGCTTTTGAGTGGCGATCGCCGCGGCCACGGCTTGACGCAACTGCACCAGGTCTTCCTGCATATCCGTCACAGACTGTTCTAAAATCTTTTCCGGGTCTTCAGCTTTGTTCACTATGTCGTTAAGATTGGCTCTGACGACTCGGCTAATGCGATCGAATAATCCCATAATCCTATTTTTCCTTGGTGAGGTGTACGAAGTAAGCGGAAAGCAGGCTTTAGGCACTAGCCTGCGGTTTTGAAATTCGGTTGGTCAGATTTTTAGTGCGATGATCTAGCCTTGGGCAATTTTTGCAAACATATTAATCTAGTTTAAAGGGATCTTCCTAAGTGGTGTCGCCAAGCTTTGCCAGCTCTATCTACTGAGTTTAGCTTTGATCCGGGAATTCCCCAACTCGCTTCGAGCTATCTGTAGCTACTGCAACAGCAGTCTCAAATAGGATGGATGCTCCAGGCTTCACCTTCAGGATGTGGGTGAGTCCGCCGATGGTAACTTAGGCGTATTATTGCCCGGAAGCATTTGCGCTTTCATTGCCGCCAACTGTGCATCGACATCGCCACCACTTTCGAGAGCCAGAAACTTCTTTTCTAAGTCATTGGTGCCGAGTTCTGCGATCGCCTCAGAGCGAGCTTCTAGCTGCATAACTTTCTCTTCCATCCGTTCAAAGGCGCTCAAACCACTACCTGTATTGAGATTACCCATCATTTTGTCTAGTCTTTCCGAGGCGGCAGCCGATCGAGCTCTGGCAATGTACATATCTTTTTTCGATTTTGCCTCGGAAATTTTATTTTCCAGTGCCCGCATATTTTCTTTAAGTTTAGTGACCACAACTTTCTGCTGTTCCAGACTAGCTTTCATCGTGATAGCCGTTTCTTGATAGAATTTCTTGCGAGTCAGGGCTTCCCGTGCTAAATTTTCCTCGTTTTTTTGCAAAGCTAACTGTGCGCGCTGATACCATTCTGTGGCGGTGGACTCCGCTTGGGAATACTGCCGTTCCGTGCGTTTTTGCGCAGCAATTGCCCCAGCCACAGCTTGTCTGAGCTGCACTAAATCTTCCTGCATATCCATGGTTGCCTGTTCCAAAATCTTCTCTGGATCTTCCGCTGCTCCCACTAAACTGTTAATGTTGGCTCGAATTACTCGCCAAAGGCGATCGAATAATCCCATCTTGCCTTTCTCCAAATTTTCAATTCTAAATTTTATGAATAGGAATTAAGAATTAAAAATTAAAAATGAAAACTTTTAAATTATGCTCTCTTTTAATTTTTAAATTTTTAATTCCCGCTGACTAATTTAAGGCTGATAGTATTGCGGATTCAACCCTTTTGCTTGCAGCTCTTTCACCAAAAGTTGTGCTGAGGCCGCATCGTTCAACGCTCCCATTTGGATCTTGACACCCTTTGAAAATTTCCGCACGTAGGCATCTGGTACTGCAATTCTGGCTTGCTCTAGGGATTTGGCATCGGTGTAATCGACAACCACGTAATAAAAACCGTCGCTAGCCCTTGCAGGGCTTCCCAGTGTGGCTGCGGGGGCTGGGGATGGCACAGCAGGAGATGCAGCCGCAGGAGTTGCTGAATTCGACGCCAATGGGGAAGGCGTTGGAGGCAGTGTTGGCAATGTTGGGACTGTTTGTGCCACATTAGTCGGACTCGGAAGCAACGCCGTACTGAGATTGTTCAGTCCTTTTTCCTTAATTGTTGGTGGGTTGCCGTCTTCTGTCGGGATGGGGACAGCCCCGCTGGAGTCGCTGACTGCTGCTGGAGTGGGCGGGATTGAGGCTTTGGGAGAGGGGGAAGCAATGGGGCTGGCGGTGGGCTTGACATTGCTCAGGGTACTTAAGTCTAGCTCGATAAATTCCTTGGAAACCAGATTAGGAGCTTTTGGTAGTTCCTTGCTTCCGGTATCAGTTACTTTACTAGCGCTACCTTGGGTCTCCGAGGGTGTGTTGCTTCCCACCAAACGGTTGAGGCCTACCATTTTAGCTAGACTTGATGGGTAAAAGACTGCGTAGCCCAAGGCTGTACAGGATAGCAAAAACAGCAGCATGGAACTTAGTCCCAAGGGAGTCAACAGACTGGCTGCTAAACTTCTTTCCTCGGTCGCCTCGGCTGTTGGTGAGTCCAAACTTTCGATCAGTTTTTCGCTAGATTCGAGATATTTGTTTGGTGGTGGGGTGCTGATAAATGGTTTTATAGGTTGGCTCCCGCCGGCAGTAGTTGTTCTTGGGGTCTCACCAGGGCTACCGCCAAGGGATAGGGGTATCGAGAATGATTGCTGGGTTGGCTCCGCAGCCGTTAGTGGTTGATTTTGACCAGGCTGTTGGTTGGTTGTTTCTGTCTTGGTACTGGGACGCACGGATGGAGACACCCACTGTTCGGCTCGTCGCCTGTGTCGTCTATATGTTGTTAGTTCTGTTTCCAGGTTTACATCCAAGCACCCCAGCGCTGCTTGTAAAGCAGGATTGATAGGGGTTGAAGATGATTGATGATTTGGGGATTCAACCGAAGAACGCTTACTCATTAGTAAAACTCCTGCCGCCTCTGAATTAATTTTAATGTTTTGACACTCCTCAGCATAAAGGCGTGAGGATTCTTCGTTCAAAGACTTAACTTGCTTAGACAAGATTGCTCCAGCCTGAGTAGAGGTCAAATCTCCCGAAGCGTTCGGATTTAAAATCCAGGTTCCTACATGACCTGTAGTACCCAAGGCTAAATTCAGGATGTTAAGTGCCGCATTCCAATCTCTATCTAATTCAAGTCCACACTGACAATTGTGTATTCTAGTGAACTATAAGCCCGCTCGACAGAGGCTTGACAACCATGGGCATTTAAAGTTTTGACAAACGAAAATTTAACCCTCAGCGCTGTGTTGTAGCGATAAGGCTCTTTCTGTCCAACACCTCTGTTGTCCATCCAGTAACGGATGCACTTGTTGCGGACAAATTGAGCGGTTCTAATCGCCTCATCTATTGCTGTATATTGGGTTGTTTTTCCTTTGGCTTTAAATTCCAGAACGATCATTTGACGTGGAAAAACTTGCTCGGAAATATCCTAGCACAAAAAGTCGCCCGCTTATGGGCGAGGCTTGAAACCCCATTTTTTGGTCAATAAGACTACAGACAAATAACTAGGAGGCGATAATATAGAGAGTTTCGGTAATTGTTGATTGCGATGCCTATGTCCCCGGATTTTTCACTAGCTGTCTATCTTGTTTCTGCAATCTAACGTACAGATTACGAAAACCAAAAATATGGTATCGGTGGTGATTTATAAAATCTATTTTTTGTTCCCCATTTATGCTTTATCTTGATCCCTGTGGGTTTATTAACTTTTTTGCAGCTTTTTTATATCTAAAATGAGGCACTACTAAATCTATTGTTTCTATATATAACAGAATTATAAATAAATTATAAAATTAAATTATGGTTCGGGGATCGCTAAACAGCAGACAGGATAAGGGCTGGGATGCTCTAAGACCTCCTAGCTCAACAAAGGAGAATTAGAGATGAAAATGAGAAACCCAAGAACTTTTATGAAAACTCCCTTAACTTCAGCTTGCCGTCACTGTCGCCACTATCTGCCAGAAGGAAGACGGGGTGGTCTGTGTCAGCAGCTCAGCGTTTCGGTTCAAGGTCAGTGGAAAGCTTGTTCTTTGGCGGTTTCACCATTTGGGTCTGCTTGGGAAAAGATCGAAGAACTTTCACTATGGCAGGAGCAGATGGTTGCTTTTCCCTCGCCAGCCCTCACTGCTGCCGATCGCCAAAGTTGTCAGTTAACAGAGACAACCTTCACCGAAACATCAGTTCCCACCATTTCAGTTTAGTTGGTCGGCAGCAGCACAACTAAACTGGTAACAACGGCATCGAACTCCTTTAATTCCAGCTACGGATCGTCAATCAGAAATATCTGCGACATCAGCCCATAAAAAACTTGTTTTCGCTGGAATTACGGTAGCCAAGGATACTGACTAAAATCCGGTTCTCGCTTTTCTAAAAACGCTTGTTTGCCTTCTGCTCCTTCTTCGCTCATATAATATAGTAAAGTCGCATTTCCTGCTAGTTCTTGCAGCCCTGCTTGACCGTCACAGTCGGCATTAAATGCTGATTTCAGACAGCGAATGGCGATCGGACTTTTGTCTAAAATTTCCGAAGCCCACTGAATCCCTTCTGCTTCGAGTTGTTCTAGGGGAACAACACAGTTGACTAAACCCATTTCTAAGGCCTGCTGTGCGTTGTACTGGCGACATAAAAACCAAATTTCTCGCGCTTTTTTTTGTCCCACAATTCTGGCGAGATAGCTAGCCCCGAAGCCTCCGTCGAAACTGCCGACTTTTGGGCCAGTTTGTCCGAAAATTGCATTCTCCGCAGCGATGGTTAAATCGCAAATTAAGTGCAGAACGTGACCACCGCCGATCGCGTAACCTGCTACTAGGGCAATTACCACCTTCGGCATCGATCTAATCAATTTTTGCAATTCCAGCACATTTAAGCGGGGAATGCCACCGTCATCTACATACCCGGCTTTACCCCGCACGCTTTGATCCCCACCCGCACAAAATGCGTATTTTCCGTCCGTGTGTGGCCCTGCACCGGTCAACAGAACCACCCCAATTGTGGTGTCTTCTCGCGCGTCTATAAAGGCATCGCACAGTTCAGAGACGGTTTTGGGACGAAAAGCATTGCGCTTGTGGGGTCGATTGATGGTAATTTTGGCGATCCCTTTACTTTTGTGATAGATAATATCGGAGTAGGTTTTGACGCTTTGCCATTCAATTTCCATAGGTACGTAGGACGCTTTTAATTACTCAAACTTTTAATTATATTCCATTTGCGTTCTCCGGTAACTGCCAACGCTGACATTTTAGTCACTATGTCGGTAATTGTTGCTGCTCTAAAAGAGAAAGTAAGTGCTTGGCTGAAGCCGCAAACACTGGTTCCCGTGACTGGAATTCGATCGGAGACAGTAGTTCTTTAACTTCGGCAAAAGCTTCGGGGTCTACAGTTCCTTCTTTGGTAAATAAAGCATCTATGGTGGCAATATGTCTGGGGTCGATGCCGAGTCGCTGTCCCGTGGCCGTTAGGTACATTTGCTCCCGGAGGTCGATGCGTCCGTCTGCTGCTGACATTTCGTAGCCGAAACAGATGAGCAACAGCTTTTCGGAATCGGAAAACAATGCTGTGAGGGTTAGCAGTTCTGTGGGATTGAAATATACTTGCTGTTTTGAGATGCCAGTGACAATCCGCTGAATCAGTTCTACTCGATCGCGATCGCTACTAGCAAACACTTTTAAGGTTTTTTGCAACCGTTCTTCTTCTTCCAGGGCGATGGTCTTGTCAATAATCATCACTCCCCGGAGAATCGAAATTAGAGCGGCCAGGAACACGATCAGCCCAGTGACATCTGCTTCACGCAGCTTTTGTCGGCTGATGCGGGACAACAAATCAATGACTTCAGCGCTAATGACAGTGGTTTCCATAATTTTCAATTATTCCCGATCGAGTTTTGCTGTAACTTTGCTTGGTTTATTTTAAGTGTTTCTAGTTATGTAACTATCCCCTAAATTTCCCAACCAAGCTTAGTTAATTCCCTAGGATACTTGTACCTGACCCAATATTGGATAGCTGGAGTTGTCTGAGACATTTTCAGTCTTTAAGTGTTTGGATTTATCTAGGTATAATATTACTCTCACCTTCAAATTTTGTTGTGCCATACTGTGAATTCCGAAACAGAACCTTTATTGATTGGCGATCGTAATTATTCCATTCACCGGCGGTGGATGAGTAGAGCTGTGGAACTCGCCCTTGCCGCAGGCGATGCCGGTGAAGTGCCCGTCGGTGCTGTGATTGTTGATGGCAGTGGTAAGTTGATTGCACAAGCCGAAAATCGGCGAGAGCGAGACTGCGATCCCACAGCTCATGCTGAAATTTTGGCTCTGCGGGCGGCTGGGCAAGTTTTGCAAGATTGGCATCTCCATCAATGCACTCTTTATGTGACGCTGGAGCCTTGCCCCATGTGTGCTGGTGCTATTGTACAGGCTCGGCTCGGTTTGTTGGTCTATGGAGCAGATGACCCAAAAACTGGTACGATTCGGACTGCGGGGAATATTCCAGATAGCGCCTATTCTTGCCATCGCTTAAAGGTGCTCGGCGGGATTATGGAGTCTGTTTGTCGTCAGCAGTTGCTGTCTTGGTTTGAATCCCGCAGAAAAATTTAAACTGTAAAAATTTTACTTGTGTAATTAACTGAAATAATAGATCCTTAAGTGTTCGATCGCCCAATGAGCAAAATGCCAATAGCCAAAGTGTCCCGCTCAAAAGACGCAAAATGTACTAAACAACTTATGTTTAGACCTGAGAACTCTCTAAAACAGCTTAATTGGTATAAGCCATAAAGCCACCATCGCCCTTAATTCGAGTACCTCATCAAAGAGTGAAACCAATGCCTGCCAAGGTAGCATCTAATACATCTCGCGTTTCTCCTTGGTTAACTTCCTTGCTGTATCCGTTAGGTCACTATGTTGTCCTGCCGTCTTATTTTGGCAAGATACACATCGCAGGACAGGAAAACTTGCCCAAGGACGGGCCTGTAATTTTAGCACCGACGCACCGTTCCCGGTGGGATGCCCTGATGATGCCCTATTCTACAGGACAAAAAGTGACTGGACGAGATTTGCGCTTTATGGTAACAGCCGATGAAGTGAAAGGACTGCAAGGGTGGTTCATCAGGCATTTGGGAGGTTTTGCTGTGGATATCCGGCATCCCGCCATCAGCAGTCTGCGTTATGGCGTAGAATTGCTCATTGCCAAGGAAATGTTGGTCATTTTTCCCGAAGGCGGAATTTTTCAGGATGGTGAAGTTCACCCGATTAAGCCTGGATTGGCTCGTTTGGCACTTCAAGCCGAGTCGAGTGTACCCGGTTTGGGGGTAAAAATTGTACCGATGAGTATTCGCTACCGCCCCCGCGTTCCTCGATGGGGTTCTGAGGTGAAAATTGCCATCGGTTCTCCACTTTTGGTGATGGATTATGCTAAATCGGCTAGCAGCAAAAAAGAGGCGCGATTGTTGACGGCTGATTTGGAAATGGCTCTCAAACATCTTGATGAAAGTAGTTAGTTGTGATTTGTTATTTGTTATTTTGCATCATGTTGGGTAGGTGAGAATCAATGGGTTTTGGTTTGAACTTTAAGCCTGGTCAAATTGTCAGTTTAGAGTGTGGAGATGCGTGTCTGCATTCCGAAGTAATTCAGGTGGTTGAGGCGCGTCAAGTTTGTTGGGTGCGCCCTTTAATGTTAGTTATATTCTCGTCACCACAGGATTTGGGCGATCGCCTTTCCCCAGAATACAGTTTGTTAGATTTGCGGGATGGTTCGGATTTGCTGTGGCCTTTGAATTTGTTTCGGGCTGCTTTAGATACAGAAGTCATTGCGCTATTGACTCAGTTGCACTCTCTGGATTCTGAAAAAAAGGATGGGGTGATTGCATCTAGGCAACTTCGGGATTTTGTCGATCGAGTTTGGACAGCTTTTCCCACAGCTTTTCATTAGTTATTGGTTATTTGTTATTTGTTATTTGTAACAGATAACTAATAATAACTAACCGAACGCACGCAACTACGGCGCGGCGGTTCCTGCTGTTATGAAGTACAAAAGCGGAGTCCATCACATTTTTGTAGGGGAGAAGCATTCGCGCCCATATCCTATAGATATATCACAGATTTTCAACGCGAATGCTTCGCCCCTCTAGGCGTGTTTCCCAAATCAGGATGCTTCGAGGAGCAATTAATATCAATTCCTCTCTTCATCGGAATTATTCATTTCTCTCCGATCTCTCTGTGTTCTCTGTGCTCTCTGTGGTTAAATCATGACCATGCAACGGTCAACCATATAACAAACCAATTTATTAAATGTTGAGGATTCATTAAGTGTGTCGCTCTTGCAGCGGGAACCGCTGTAACTAATCACAAAATTTTAAAATACCGCGTGGGAAAGTTCTTCAGGGTTGAGATTATTGTGAATTACTTTACCATCGCGGAACCACACAACTCGCCGAGTTTGGCGCGCCACTTCCGGTTCGTGCGTTACCATCACCACTGTCATGCCACTTTCATTAAATTCTGTAAAGATATCCATTACTTCTTGGGTGGTTTTAGTGTCTAATGCACCTGTAGGTTCGTCTGCTAGTAATAATACAGGACGATTGACTATGGCGCGCGCGATCGCCACTCGTTGCTGCTGTCCTCCTGAAAGTTGATTTGGTTTATTTTGCAGCCGACTTTGCAAGCCTACCTTCGTTAAAGCGTCTACAGCCCGATCCCGTCTTTCGGTTGAAGCAACACCGGCATAAACCATCGGTAACATCACATTTTCTAATGCTGTTAACTGAGACAACAGGTGAAATTGCTGGAAGACAAAACCTAATTTTAAATTCCGAATTCCGGCCAAGTCTGATTCGGGCATTTGGGCGACATCTACGCCGTCTAGGTAATAACTGCCGCTCGTAGGTCGATCGAGACAACCGATAATATTCATAGCTGTAGATTTACCAGAACCCGATGCGCCCAT
This sequence comes from Microcoleus sp. EPA2, assembly GCA_020882975.1. Lineage (GTDB taxonomy): Bacteria > Cyanobacteriota > Cyanobacteriia > Cyanobacteriales > Microcoleaceae > Microcoleus. Next base: position 101,865 of record JAHRFD010000013.1, read on the forward strand.
AATCGCACAATATTCTCCCTGTCTCACCGTCAAGCTGACACCGTTTAAGGCGCGAACTTCTAAGTCGCCAACCCCATAAACTTTGGTGATATCTTCGAGACCGACAATAACTGGTTTTGAGAGGACTTCCTCGTTGACTTCTTGGTAGGTATCGGTTTGTAGTTCAGGCATTTGTTTTTATGTGCGATCGACACAACTAACTACTAACTTAACACTTCTGAGCGGTTTTCGGGGGTGGAAGGGCGATGTTTAGACGGTTGCGGGACTTACGCAGGGGTAGTCAAAAACCGGGTTTTTTGACGTAATAATTCGTTAGAGCGCGCGGAAACGATAAAAACCCGGTTTCTTTGGTGTGGGTGAGTAAGTCCTAAATTAAACCTCTTGCAAAAGTCAAATTTACCCCCCTTAGTCCCCCCTTATTAAGGGGGGAAACAAGAACAATCTTGCTCCCGGACCTTAGTAAGGTCCGGGTTGGGGTGGGGTGCTTTGGATTTTTGCAAGAGTTCTCTTAAACAATTTGTGGCTTAAATGCGATCGGGATCTATGTTCAATTCGCGCAATTTTGCGGCCAAACGTTCGGCTCTTTGAGATTCTTGTTCAGCTCTTTGAGCTTCTTGTTCGGCTCTTTGAGATTCTTGTTCAGCACGCTGGCGGTTTAATTCACCCTGTTCCTCCAATTCCGCATAAGAAAGAAACCTTTGTCCATCTGGCCGATAAATTTCTAGCCCATCTTCGCCCAACTCAAATCTTACTCCCAATCTAGGACTAATCCAGCCCTCCATCGGCTCAATTATTTCTAAGTTTCCTTCAATTCTTTGCCAACCACTCAAATCGTTGTTTTCTGGATCGTAAAGGTAATATTCCTCAACTCCATAGCGATTGTAAAATGCAAGTTTTTTGTACATCTTGATTTGGCGATCGTTATGAGAGCGAATCTCAAATACGACTTGGGGAGCAATATTCTCTTCGCGAAATTGCATATAGGAAGGCCGATCGCCCTTGGGTCTACCAAATATTACCATTGTATCCGGTGCTTGAGAAATATCTGGTCTACCTTCAACTGGATACCACAGTAAATCGGCTGCTATAAAGACGTTTGGGTCATTTTTGAACAGCGATTCGCAGCCTTCTTGAATTTTGACAATTAAATCAAATTGAGTTGTACTATCTGCTATTGGTTGACCGTCGCTGGATGGATAAATAATTTGTTCATTCGTGACTTGCATTGTGGTTGTGTCCGAGAACTATGTAGGTTTAATTATACTAGATTGGGTGATATTTATTGAGTTATATCAATTCCGGGTGCGCCGGAATGATATAGAGGACACGGCAGTGCCGTGTCCCTACACGCGATACCCGTAGGGACACGGCACTGCCCATTGGTGTCAACTTAAGGTCAAACCCAGTCAGAGAATGTTGTTTGACGATTAAGGCCAGATCCCCCCTAACCCCCCTTAAGAAGGGGGGGACAGGAGTCCGATCAAAGTCCCCCTTCTTAAGGGGGATTTAGGGGGATCTAGACTCAGGTAAAAACCAGATTTCTCAGGGCTTTCAGGCTTAAGTTGACACCAATGGGCACTGCCGTGTCCTAATTTTCGCTACTAATAATTCCGACGCTACCGGAAACGATATTACTGAGTCATCCGTTGTTGCGCGGCTGGTGACGGATATGCACCAACTTCTATCAAAAGTTGTCGCTCTCTAATCCGCTCATTATGATTAAATTCTAGAATTCTTGCTGTCACTTCTCCAATATCTGTTATTGGTTGAATCGCAGCTTTATCTAAGCGAAAATGTTCTCCCCAAGAATCTCTGCGCGGATTGAAAAAACGCACTAATTCTCCAGTGCGCCAAACAATTGAGCCTAAATCGGTTCCTTTCTGGAGGTTGCAGAAAATACAAGCATAGGCGAGGTTATCGGCTGTTGTTTCTCCACCATGTTTGATGCTGATGATGTGGTCAACTTGACAGCCGGAACTATCTGCTTCTGTAATTAAGCAGTATTCGCAAAGTCGATCGGCACGAACAGCAACTAAGCGTCGCAGTTCGACATTAATATAAGGACGAGACATAAAAAACTTACTCTTTAACGATGTGTTTGCGAGCGACTGCTTTGATTAACCTCAACAGATGTTCTACTACTAGAAAATTGTCTAATTCGATTTTATCCTCGCGGGTCAAGCCTTCATTGTTGTGTGCGTAAATTAGGTCGGCGATATGTTCTTTTGCTTCTTCGGATAGTTGAAAGTTGATGATGCTTTCGGGAGTGGTTCCCGCAGCAAAAAACTCTACTATTTCTGAATATGCTTGGGGAATCTTAGTGGCTACAGTCATAATTGATTGCTCCTTTTTTTCGTTTATATCACAACTTGCCTAATTTTGCCAATTGTTTCTCGGCAAAGTTGCGGACTTTTTCATCTGGATCGTTGACAAATCGATCGCGAAGTATTTCTAATGTTTTTGGGCGATCGAGGTATTGTTTAACCATGATTTTAAGTGCTGTTTTTCGCGGGTTAATTTGAATGTGCGAATTACCTTCAAAAGGATCATTTATAGCAAGATCGCACAATAATTCAAATATTTTATTTTCATTTTTCCACCCCTGTGATAATTCTTCGATTGCTGCATCTCGCACAAACGAATTATCATCAGATTGAGTAAGTTGTTTGAGCCAAGGTAGGGTTTCGGGAGCATCTTTCCACCCCCGTGCTAATTCTTGGATTGCTGCTCTTTGCAGGAAATGATTATTATCAGATTGAGCGCATTGTTTGAGGATAGGTAAGGTTTCGGGGTCATCTTTCCACCACCGTGCTAATTCTTGGACTGCTTGTCGCACAACCCAAAAATCATCAGATTGAGTACATTTTTTGAGAAGAGGTAAGGTTTCGGGGTCATCCTTCCACCACCGGGCCAACTCTTGGACTGCTGCTTGTTGCACAAACAAATCATCATCAGATTGGGCTATTTGTTTGATTATAGGTAAGATTTGTGGGTCATCTTTCCAGCCTCGTGATAATTCTTGAAGTGCTGCTTGTCGCACATGATGACTCTTATCACATTGAACACATTGTTTGAGCCAAGGTAAGGTTTCTGGGTCATCTTTCCACACCCGTGATAATTCTTGAACGGCTGTTTCTCGCACATGATGATTCTTATCACATTGAGCATATTGTTTGAGCCAATGTAAGGTTTCGGGGTCATCCTTCCACCCCCGGGCTAATTCTTGGACGGCTGTTTCTCGTACCTCGAAATCATCACTAGATTGAGCTATTTGTTTGATTACAGATAAAGTTGTTGGGTCATCTTTCCACCCATGTGCTATTTCTTGGACTGCTGCTTGTCTTACAAACGGACTACCATCACTATCGTCAAATTGAGTCCGTTGTTTGAGCCAAGGCAAGGTTTCTGGGTCATCTTTCCAGCCCCGTGCTAATTCTTGAACGGCTGTTTCTCGCACACCTAAATCATTAGCAAATTGAGCCTGTTGTTTGAGCCAAGTTAAGGTTTCTGATTTGTTCTTGTACCCCCGTACAAATTTTTGGACGGCTGCTTTTAGCACATCTGAATAATCATCAGATTGAGCTAATTGTTTTAGCCAAAGTAAAATTCCCGGGTCATCTTGCCAAGTAAAGCCGATCGCATTTACTGCTTGAGTGCGAATTTCCTGAACTAGATCTGCTTCTTCTTCATAACACTCATAATGGTAAATGAGATCGTATTTGGTTAACTCTTTTAATCGTTCAAGCAATTGACTGTCAACGGCAGCAATCTCCTTTCTATCCCTCACCTCATCCAAACACTTCGCCGCCAAAAATAGGTTGGTAAACTTTTGCGCTTCCCCATCCTGAGCCATCAAAAACTGAATCACTTCCCCTGTCAACTTTCCAGCAATTAACCCCGCAATCAAACACAAAACTTCCTGCCAAGATTCATCATCCCAATGCGGGCCAAAAACTTCTGCTTTCAACTCATCCAGCGATAGTTCTAAAGCCTGAACCCTATTCACCACTTGCGATGCACAGAAATATTCCAAGAAAGTTCGATGCACAAACCCGTAACTGTCCGCACCCAAATAACATAAAATAAAGTTGCGAGTTCGCAGTTGATTGATGATTAACTTCCCCCGGTTTCTCGGTTGGTCAAAATCTTTATTTTTCAGATATGCTGTCAGAATATCTTCCAAATCTTCGGCACTAATAATATTGCCAGCTAAGCCTTCAGGTGCTGCTTGCATTTTCCAAGCAACTCGCCGCAGCATTTCTTGCTTGTCTTTGGCATCAATCGTTTTTGGATCGAGTCTGCTATCCTCTACTAAAGACCTTTCCACATCCCATTGATACAGCAATACTCGCGAAGCTTGATTGTAAAGTTCTGCCCTGTCTCTCGGCAATTCTTGACTGCGATTCAAAATTGCCATAATCGTTAACAATAACGGATTTCCGGCTAAATCTTGAATTGTTGATGAATACTCTAGCGCTCTTTTCATCCGATCGCAAATTCGCACTTTTTCCCTAGCATCCGTAAAAGTCAATTCATGCCAGCGGTGCACAAAATCCTGAATCTGTGCGGGATTCAAGTCTTGGAGGATAAAGTGATGAAAGTCCGCATCCTGCAACCGTTGAGGTTTGTAACCAATAATCCGAGAGGTGACAATCACCCGCACGCGCGGATAGTCGTTAGTAAACCGATGAATTGCGGTAATTACATCTTCTCGTTTCCCGGAATCGAAAATTTCATCTAATCCGTCGAACATCACCACAGCGTCGCCGGCTTTAAGTTGTTCGTGCAATTGATGCTGATTCAAGTCACAAATAAAACCTGAGTTTTTATGGCAAAATTCCAGGAAATTCTGGCAATGTCCTGATTCCAGGTTGCGAATGTAAATCCGCAATTCTATTAACAGCGGAATCGGGAGAGATGTTACGCTATTTAAAGGCGATCGCGCCCAGGTTAATGCTAAATATTGTAACAGAGTAGATTTGCCCGCACCCGGATCGCCTAAAATCACAATGTAGGGATAATTTGACTTGTCATTGATGACATCTAACACGGATACTATCGCCTGAGAAAAATAACCGCGTCGATATTTCTCTAGATTCTCAAGTGCGATCGCCTCTAGTCGATCGCTATCTTCCAACCGCCGTTGATGTTCCTTGGGAATTTCGTAAGCTTGGGGCAGAAATGACTCGTAAATTAAGCGCACATCTTGGAAAATAAAGATTTGCCAAACTTTCAGCTTTTCGCGATAATCGTAGGTATTGCTATCGACGCTGCTTAAATCCAGATTGCTGTAACGTTCACACAAAGCCTCTTGATATTGCCTCAAATCAAAATCGGGGATTATCCCAGCAATTTCTTGAGAGTTTTTCTGAATGCTGTCCAGATTTTGAGCATTCAAGATATCCCGCAAGTCTTTTGAGTCAAAGAGAATTTCTTGAACTTCGGCGAGATACTGATTGGCGATGGTTTGCCACTTAAATCTGGCGGGCAAAGCTGCTAAATCTAGTTGAGTCCAGGTTTGTTCGAGAAGTTCTGCATCGAGGGATTCGCGATCGCTCTCAAAGGCCTTACCCAAAATTTCCTTAACTGACTTGTTGCTGATAAACTTTTTAACATCTTTAATATACAGCTTAATCTGGTCTTGGGAAAGTCCGCTGATTTTCAACTGTTGTTGCACTAACTCCAAAAACTTTTTCAGCGCTTTACCTCCTGCGACTTGTCGCGGATCTTTTTCGCCAAATAAGACGTTTTTTAGGGAATCTTTGAAAAAATCTTTAGCAAAATCCTTCGCGCCGTTTACTGCCAACTCTTCTAAGATGGGTTTGACGAGAATGCCGACTCCTTGCGTTACTCCCCAGACCACAAGCCAATCAATCATAAAGCTAGCCCGACCAATAAATTTATCTCTATAATATAGCAATTATCAATGATTTGTGAAGCTCAAACAACTGTAGGGTAATTCCAGTGGGATTGGTGTCAAAAATTGCGTTAAACTCGCATTCAACTTCTCGTTATACCCACAGTCCGGCAGGGGTTCAAACCCCTGCCTCAAAGCGAAAGTCCTCTAAAGAGGACTAAAAAATATCTCTAATAATTTATCTGGGGTAGGCATCCTGCGTACCCCAGACTTGCTTTTCTGGAAAAATCTAAAGAACTTATTAGTTCTCAACCGACAACTTTCGCATAAAACTAAAAAACTTATCAGTCCTCTAAAGAGGACTAAAAAATATCTCTAATAATTTATCTGGGGTAGGCATCCTGCGTACCCCAGACTTGCTTTTCTGGAAAAATCTAAAGAACTTATTAGTTCTCAACCGACAACTTTCGCATAAAACTAAAAAACTTATCAGTCCTCTAAAGAGGACTAAAAAATATCTCTAATAATTTATCTGGGGTAGGCATCCTGCGTACCCCAGACTTGCTTTTCTGGAAAAATCTAAAGAACTTATTAGTTCTCAACCGACAACTTTCGCATAAAACTAAAA
>JAHRFD010000013.1:108449-154862 GCA_020882975.1 Microcoleus sp. EPA2
TTTATCTGGGGTAGGCATCCTGCGTACCCCAGACTTGCTTTTCTGGAAAAATCTAAAGAACTTATTAGTTCTCAACCGACAACTTTCGCATAAAACTAAAAAACTTATCAGTCCTCTTTAGAGGACTTTACCTTTGAGGCAGGGACTTAAGTCCCTGCCGGACTAGCGGAAAATTGGTAAAATTGAGATAATAAACTAGCGACAATTATGACATACGATTACGACTTGTTTGTGATAGGTGCGGGTTCCGGTGGATTGGCGAGTTCCAAGCGGGCGGCATCCTACGGGGCAAAAGTGGCGATCGCCGAAAATGACTTAGTAGGGGGAACCTGCGTAATTCGTGGCTGCGTGCCGAAAAAACTGATGGTTTATGCCTCAACATTTTCGCACCTTTATGAAGATGCGGTGGGTTACGGTTGGAGCCCTGTAGAAAGCAGCTTCGACTGGGATAAACTCGTCACTACCGTAGACACAGAAGTGCGACGACTCAGCAAACTGCACATTAGCTTTCTGGAAAAAGCCGGAGTTGAATTAATTTCAGGATACGCCAAATTTATCGACCCTCACACCGTCGAAGTTGGTGACAAAAAATACACCGCTGCCAAAATCTTAATCGCTGTCGGTGGAGAAGCCCACAGAATTGATATTCCCGGTATCGAACACGCGATTACTTCCCGCGAAATCTTTTTACTAAAAGAGCAGCCAAAACGGTTGGCTATTTGGGGTGGTGGTTACATCGGTGTTGAATTTGCCTGCATTATGCACGGGCTGGGAAGTCAAGTAACTCAAATCATCCGGCGCGATCGCATTCTGCAACACTTCGATGAAGAAATTCGCGCCAACGTGCAAGAAGGCATGGTTAAGCATGGCATTGAATTTGTGACAGGAAGTTCGATCGCCAAAATTGAAAAAACCACCGAAGGCTTAAAATTAACCCTGTCAGGAAAATCGGAAGAAACCTTGACAGTTGATGCGATTTTGTGCGCTACCGGGCGCTTGCCTAATTTAGAAAAATTGGGTTTGGAAAATGCGGGAGTAGAAACAACAAAAGGTGCGATCGCTGTCACCAAAGACAGCCGCACCAGTCAGCCACACATTTTTGCAGTGGGAGACTGTACTAACCGGATTAATTTAACGCCAATTGCGATCGCCGAAGGACGTGCTTTTGCCGATACTGAATTTGGGAATAACCCCAGATCCATCAGTCACGAAAACGTGGCATCGGCCGTATTTTCCCAGCCGGAAGCGGCGACAGTGGGCTTAACAGAAGAGGAAGCTAGAGTCAAGTTTCCGGAATCAATCAAGTGTTATACAGCCAAGTTTAGACCGATGTTTCATGCTTTGACTGGTGCAGATGAGAAAACTTTTGTCAAGTTAGTTGTTGAGACTAATACTGACAAAGTTTTGGGCGTGCACATGGTGGGGAAAGATGCTGGCGAGATTATTCAAGGAATGGCGATCGCGGTTAATATGGGAGCTACGAAGAAAGATTTCGATTCGACGATCGGCATCCATCCATCGACGGCTGAAGAGTTCGTGACTCTGCGGTAAATAGGGCGAAGTCGTTAGCAGCAGCAGCCAGGGACTTAAGTCCCTGGCTAATAGCTAAAGTCGGTTAAAACCGACTGAAGATTACCATTTTTAATCAGCTTTTCAGGGCGGGCTAGAAGCCAGGACGGTTTCATTCTCTTGTAGGGGCAGCCCCCCGTGGCTGCCCCAATGCCTGAAATGACGGAACATTGTCGTTGGGGGGGTAGGCACGCACCATCCACTACCCCTACAAAACGATGATTTATCTGAGAATGAAACAGCCCTGGGCTAGAAGCCCACCCCACAATAAAATTCAATTTTTGTGGAACAGGCTCTTGCTTGTGATTCTTTGTGGAACAGCATCTTGCTTGCGATCGATATTGGTGCAGTTTTACACCCCAAGCGGATTCATGCTCAAAATATTATTTTAAATAAATTGAACCTTTTTTGAACTTGTCCTGTCTAAACGCCTCAGATAACGAACTGGTGAGGGATACTTCACAGGTGTTAGGTGTGTCAGCCAATGTTTTAATCGATAACTGTTCCGACTCAGACTTAGTTGCTGAATGCTTAAAGGGCGATCGCACTTCCTTTCGCCACCTTTACCAACGCTATCAACACAAAGTCAGGTCAACCCTTTACCAACTCTGCGGGCCATCCCTGCTTGACGACTTAATGCAAGAAGTATTCCTGCGAGTCTGGAAAGGATTACCCAAACTCAAACACCAAGACAACTTTTCTACTTGGCTTTATCGAATCACTTGGAATGTAGCTTCTGACCAAAGACAAGCTTTTGCTAAACAACATTCTTTTGATGCCAAACTCAAAAGTCAAGCACAAATCAATTTAGTTGTTGTCAAAGAACATACTTCAGAATTGATGCAGTTGCACTATCAAGATTTAGTGCAGCGGGGATTAGAGCAATTGAGCTTTGAACACCGCAGCGTTTTGGTGCTACATGACTTAGAAGATATCCCGCAAAAAGAAGTAGCCCAAATTTTGGGACTACCGGCAGGAACTGTCAAATCTCGCGTGTTTTATGCCCGAAATGCTGTGCGGCAATTTTTGCAAAAAGAAGGTGTCAGCGAGCTATGAATAACCCAAGCAGCGACGAAAAGTTAGTTAATTTCTTGAAGCAAAATTGCCCAAATTGTCCAGAAGCTACGCCAGATTTAGAGTTAAAGCTGTTAGCAACAATAGAAAGGCATGAGCAGACAGAAAACCAGCAAATATACCGGAAAAAAATCGGTTCAATTGTATCTAAAAATAGGTCAATTTTTCCCGGTTTATCCCAGTGGTCTTTCCCTGGGGCAATTGCCGGGATGCTGATACTTTTTGGGTCTGGCTATCGTCTGCTATTCCCCGCACAATTTCACCCAGATGAGGGTGCACACCTAGAAGCCTTTCTAGTAAATAATTGGGAAGATGTGTTGCATGATTCTCGCGCGGAGAATATGAGCGATAGCTCACAAATAGACTGGTTGAATTTTCAGATTCCTGCTGACAGCGAACAGCCCACCAATAACTAAATCTTAAAGAGGTAATTTTCATGTCAATGCGTCGTATTTCTACCCTAGCCCTGTTAATGCTGACCCTCGGTAGCGCTACCGCCGCCATCGCAGTTCCCAATCCCCTACCCGCAGAAACTATTGCCCAAAATCAGCGACCAAATCGAACTGGTGCTAAGGAAGGTGGGATGTTCGAGAAGCTTAATTTAAGTGCCGACCAAAAACAGAAAATGCAGGCTGTTCGCGATCGCTATAAAGACCAAATTTCCCAGCGAATGCAAGCTGTGCGTCAAGCCAGACAAGAATTGCAAACGATGATGAGTGGCACTGCTACTGCTAGCCAGATCCGCGAGAAAAACACGCAAATAAGCGGATTAAAAAAGCAGTTGGATGATGCGAGACTTGAAAGTATGCTGGCAATGCGAGAGATCCTCACGCCAGCACAGCGCACCCAATTAGCTGAACTGATGAAGCAGCGCCGCGAAACAGCTAAAAACAGGATGCAAAACGGCGCTAAACCCCAGTAATACTCCCATTTAAATCTAGGTTTCTGAGAACCAAGACTTCTTAAATAAGTCTTGGTTTTTGGTGTTATAATTCATATTTATTGTTAAATTTAACAAAAACGGCTGAATGAATCTCCACAAGAATTCGAGTTACACTTATTTACACGGATTTGCTTCCAGTCCCAATTCCCTAAAGGCAAAATATTTCCGCGATCGCTTTTCTTCCCTAGCAATTGACCTGAAAACTCCCGATCTCAATCACCAAGATTTTTCCAGTCTCACCCTCACCAGGCAATTACACCAAATAGAAACAGCATTTTTGTCGCCCCAAACACTTCAGCCAGTGGCAGAAAATATCAAAAATGCTAGTGAAGTCACCATCATTGGTTCCAGTTTTGGCGGGCTGACAGCAGCTTGGTTGGCCCAACGACAACTATCGGTAAAACAAATAGTTTTGTTAGCACCGGCTTTTGACTTTCTCTCCCACTGGCTGCCCCGATTGGGACAGGAACAGTTACAAAAGTGGCAGTCAGAGAAGTATTTACCCGTATACCACTACGGCGAACAGCGTTATCTGCCACTGCACTATCAATTTGTGGAAGATATGGCTCAATACCATGAAGAAAAATTAATACGGTCAGTGCCTACGTTAATTATCCACGGTCTGCATGATACAATCATACCGATTCAGGCTAGCAGAAATTTTGCCGCTAACCGTCCCTGGGTGCAATTAATCGAACTAGAAGACGACCATTCCTTGGGAAATTTTCTAGCAGAAATGTGGGAAGCGATTCAAAATTTTTGCCAATTCAATTAAAATTTGATTAATTTGCAACTCTCAAGATTCCAATGACTCAAGAAGATCGATCGACTCGCACCTTAGCCATTGACATTGGTGGCAGCGGTATCAAAATGATGGTTTTGGACGATGAAGGCCAACCCCAAACGGAACGCAGTCGCTTAGAAACCCCTCAACCACCAAAACCGGAACCGATACTAGAAGCCATAGCCTCCTTAGCTGGGGGACAAGGGGAATTTGACAGAGTATCCGTTGGTTTCCCCGGAGTCGTGCGTCGCGGCATCACTAAAACCGCCGTCAATTTAGACCCCTCTTGGATCGATTTTGACCTAGCAACTACTCTTAAAGATCGGTTAGGGAAACCAGTACGAGTGGCTAATGATGCCGACATTCAGGGATTGGGAGCAATTGCTGGTAACGGAGTAGAATTAGTAGTGACTCTGGGGACAGGTTTCGGTTCTTCTTTATTTGTTGATGGTATTTTAGTCCCTAATTTGGAACTCGGACATCACCCATTTCGGAAAGGGGAAACTTACGAACAGCAATTAGGACGTTTTGCTTTAGATACAGTCGGTACGAAAAGATGGAATCGCCGTCTGGAAAAGGCGATTGTATCGCTGCAAAATCTGTTTAGTTTGGATTACTTATACCTGGGTGGTGGTAATACTAAAAAAATTGTTTTTGAATTACCGGCTCAGGTGAAAATAGTGCCAAATGTGACTGGTTTGTTAGGCGGAATTGCTTTGTGGCGCGATTAAAATAGTCAGAAGTCATTAGTCAGAAGTCATTAGTCAGTAGTCATTAGTCATTAGCAAATCATACCATGCTACCTTTTATCCGAAAAGACTTAGCCGAACTTAACGCATACACTCCCCATCCCGGTTCCGCTTCGGGAGAATCAGTGCCGTCGAAAAGTGCGATCGATCGCCTAGATACCAACGAATGTCCCTACGACTTACCAGCGGAATTAAAACAAAAGTTAGCTTGGAATTATCAGCAGCTAATTGAGACAAATCGCTATCCCGATGGTGGCCACGCACCACTGAAAGAGGCGATCGCCCAATACGTCAACGAATCGATCGCTGAATCTATTCATGTCCCCCCCCTTAGCAAGGGTGGGCTTCATGTCCCCCCCCTTAGCAAGGAGGGGCTTGATGTCCCCCCCCTTAGCAAGGAGGGGCTTGATGTCCCCCCCCTTAGCAAGGAGGGGCTTGATGTCCCCCCCCTTAGCAAGGAGGGGCTTGATGTCCCCCCCCTTAGCAAGGGTGGGCTTGATGTCCCCCCCCTTAGCAAGGAGGGGCTTGATGTCCCCCCCCTTAGCAAGGGTGGGCTTAATGTCCCCCCCCTTAGCAAGGGTGGGCTTCATGTCCCCCCCCTTAGCAAGGGGGGGCTAGGGGGGGTTCTACCTCCAAAAACTGCCATCACAGCCGATAATATTTCTGTCGGGAACGGTTCCGATGAATTAATTCGATCGCTCTTAATTGCGACGTGCTTGGGAGCGGTTGGCTCAATTCTGGTTGCCAATCCCACCTTTTCGATGTATGGAATTATCGCCCAAACCCTGGGAATTCCCGTTGTCAGTGTTCCGCGCCAACCAGAGACTTTTGAAATGGATATCGAGGAGGCTAAAAAGGCGATCTCCCAAACCGAAAATCCCCCCGTGCGCGTCGTCTTTGTCGTTCATCCCAATTCCCCCACCGCCAATGCTTTGACAACCAATGAAATAGAATGGCTGTCGAGTTTGCCCGAAGATATTTTAGTAGTAATTGACGAAGCCTATTTTGAATTCAGCCAAAACACCTTAGCTGGAAAATTACAAGAACATCCGAATTGGATAATTTTGCGAACATTTTCCAAAGCATTTCGATTGGCATCCATGAGAGTCGGATATGCGATCGCCAATCCCGAACTCACCGCCGCCTTAGAAAAAATCCGCCTTCCCTACAACCTCCCAACTTTCTCCCAATTAGCAGCAGAATTTGCCCTAGCCCAGCGCCAATTATTGTTAGCAGTAATCCCTGAAACCATATCAGAACGAGCTAAGTTAATTGCAGCGATCGCTCAGCATCAACAATTACAAATTTGGCCTAGTGCCGCTAACTTTGTCTACCTGCGCGTGAAAGCCGAAAATCGTAATTTAGCAGAACAACAACACAAACAAATCATGGAGCAACTAAAAGCTGAAGGAACATTAATTCGCCATACTGGGGGAGGTTTGCGAATTACAGTAGGTAGCCCCCAGGAAAATCAGCGAACTTGCGATCGCCTTTCCCAGATATTGACTTGACAAAAACCTTAAGAAATGGTATGAGATGACCAAAATTAATCATACCATGGTTAACGATGGCTCTGTCGTGCCTTGCCAATCGTTTGGGGGAAGACACCGATTAAAAGTGCCAAAGCTCGATCGGGAATTTGTGCCACTGTTGGGACATCAAAATAGTGTTCAAACTGAGTTAAAAGCATTTGGGCGCGTTCCAAAGCTTCCGGCTTAGCAGTTAACTGTTCCGTCAACCGCACCCAGTGACGCCGAATCCCAAACGCTTTCTGTCTTGCTTCGGGAGATTCAGGATACACCAAACAAAAGTCGCCTACGGGAATTGCTTGCTGAGAGTCAACATCAAAAGCACCCCCGACGGCGGCCCCTGGCCCTGCAAACTCCGCGTGGAAACGTTTAATTAAAATTAGACCGTTCCGGCGACGGCTATCTACCAGCAACAGTTTGCCACTGCTGAGTTCTGCGATAATGTCCGAGGACTGGGGGTAATCCATCAAATCTGTACTTGGGTGGTGAGATGGCAATGGGAGTGTGGACAATAAAATTATAGTTGAAGTACCTTCGTGTTAAAAGGTGATATCTTGAGTTCGATCGAATATCAAAAGCAGGTAGCGCAAGCCCTAGACACACTCAAAGCGGATCTCCCGACCCTTTTTGAGACAGACATCTCCTACGACATCTACAGAAAAGATGTTTATTTTCAAGACCCTGTTAACAAATTCAAAGGAAAAATCAACTACCGAATTATCTTTTGGACTCTGCGATTTCACGGTCAACTATTTTTCACCGAAATTTTCTTCGACCTCCACGACGTGACTCAGACAGCATCGGATACTATTTTGGCAAATTGGACTGTTCGCGGGGTATTGCGGGTTCCCTGGAAGGCCCAGATTTTTTTCAACGGCTATTCTACTTACAAGCTGGATGAAGATGGCTTAATTTACGAACATATTGATAGTTGGGACAGAGCACCCGGAGAGATTTTAAAGCAATTTTTCCGCAAGCCAGAAGCAATCAATTAACATTTTTAGGGGCAACCCCGATGGTTGCCCTATTCTTAAGATGGCTGCGTCCCAGACTAATTTAGCCACTGCTTGCTAAATTAGCTTAACCTAAAATCAAGCCCGATCGCGCCGGCAGACTCAATTCTAAATACCGAGTTTCCCCTTGCTCTTTCCAAACAAAATCACCTTGACCAAACAGCAATTTTGGGTCAGCATATTTGAAACTTCGTCCGGGTTCTGTGACCTGCATCTCAAAGCTAATATGTGCAGATTCTGTGGCGACATTCACCGCAACCACGATTTCTTCATCCCCCAAGATTCTAGCAAAAACATAAACTGTTCCCTGAGAAAACAAAATTTCATACCTTCCGGTGCGGAGGGCACAGTATTTTTGTCGCAAAGCTATCAATTGCTTGTGGTAATCTAAAACATCCTGTTTCCAATCTGATTTCATCGGAAAACCGCGACGGGAATCGGGATCGAGAGCACCAGGTAAACCAACTTCATCGCCGTAATAAATGCTGGGAGCTCCGGGAAAAGTTAACAGCAACAAGGTAGCAAGTTCAACACTTTTTTCGTCGCCTCCGGCAATGGACAATAACCGGGCGGTGTCGTGACTGGCTAACAAATTGAGTTGAGTGAGCTGAATCGGCCAAGGATACAATTCTAAAACGTGCTGAACTTTTTCGCCGTACTCCTGAGCAAAAAGTGGGGGATAGGGACGGTAAGCACGACCTTCAATTTGAGCTAAATCTACTCGATCGCCTGCTGTAAAAGCAATAGTTGGTCCAGCAAACAGATAATTCATCACCCCATCAAATTGAGTACCGTCGAGCCATTCCCTCGCATCTTCCCAGACTTCGCCCACAATGTAAGCTTCGGGATTAATCGCCTTCACTCGGTCTCGAAATTCCTGCCAAAATCCTGGCGTTTTAATTTCAAAAGGAACATCTAGCCGCCAGCCGTCAATGCCGAATTTAATCCAGTATTCGGCTATTTCCATGATATATTCCCGGACTTCTGGATTGTCGTGATTGAATACAGGTAGCGCTCGATTGCCATCCCAACCGGCGTAATTAGCCGGAGAATTGCCATCGTAGGGAGCTAGTGGCCAGCCTTCAATTTTAAACCAATCCAACCAGGGAGAATGGGAGCCGTTTTCGAGGATGTCGTGGAAGAAGAAAAAGCCGCGGCTGGCGTGATTAAATACGCCATCGAGGACGATTTTGATGTTGTGGGCGTGAGCAGCATCTAGAAGATCTTTAAAAGCCTGATTACCGCCCAACATCGGATCGACTTGATAGTAGTCGTGAGTGTGATAGCGGTGATTGCTCGCCGATTGAAAAATCGGCGTAAAGTAAATGGCGTTAATCCCTAAATCTTGCAAGTAGTCTAGCTGTTCCATCACGCCCCACAAGTCGCCACCTTTGTAGCCTTGCAGGGTCGGGATTTCGTGCCACTCCTCCCACATGAAGTTTTGTAGCAGGCGTTGGCGGGGCTGTTTGCTTTTGGCGAAGCGATCGGGGAATATTTGGTAGAATACGGCGTGTTTAACCCAGTCCGGCGTTTGAATCTGCATACAGTTTTCCTAGCTTGCTATGGCTTAGGCTAATGTAGCAGAGGTTGCTGAGGTATCTAACTTTTGGTAGAAAATACAAGATCTTTTTGAAGATATACTCAATTTATTGATAAGTATTTAAACTCAAAAATCCCCAATCTATAATCTAAAATCCAAAATCCAAAGTTCCCCCCTTGTCAAGAAGTCCTCACCATCAGACACTGGACTTGGAGAGTTCATCGGCCCCCTGGAGGAAGTTCCTTGAAAAGAGTATTAGCCATCATTCTCGGTGGCGGTGTAGGCACCCGCCTTTACCCCCTAACCAAACTGCGCGCCAAACCCGCGGTTCCCCTTGCCGGCAAATATCGCCTCATCGATATTCCAGTCAGCAATTGCATTAACTCAGAAATACTCAAAATCTACGTCCTTACCCAATTCAACTCCGCATCGCTGAACCGCCACATTGCTCGTACCTACCAATTTTCCGGCTTCACAGACGGATTTGCCGAGGTACTCGCAGCCCAGCAAACTCAGGAAAACCCTGACTGGTTTCAAGGGACAGCCGATGCAGTTCGCCAGTATCTCTGGCTGCTACAAGAGTGGGACGTTGACGAATACTTGATTCTTTCCGGCGATCACCTCTATCGCATGGACTACCGCAAATTTGTGGAGAGACACCGCCAAACCAATGCTGACATCACCCTCTCCGTTTTGCCCATGGATGAGAAGCGGGCTTCGGATTTTGGTTTGATGAAAATTGACGACAATGGTCGGGTTGTTTCTTTTAGCGAAAAGCCAAAAGGTGATGCGCTCAAAGCAATGCAGGTGGATACTACTAAACTGGGACTGACATCAGAACAAGCCAAGGAAAGTCCTTACATTGCTTCGATGGGGATTTATGTTTTCAAAAAAGAGGTTCTGATTAAACTTCTTAAAGAATCCCTAAACCAAACTGATTTTGGTAAAGAGATTATTCCGGCATCGGCAAAAGACCATAACGTTCAAGCTTATTTGTTTGACGATTACTGGGAAGATATCGGAACAATTGAGGCTTTTTATGATGCTAATTTGGCGCTGACCAAACAGCCTAAGCCTCCTTTCAGTTTTTACGATGAAAATGCTCCCATTTACACTCGCCCGCGTTTCTTGCCACCCACTAAGTTGTTAGATGCTACGGTTACTGAATCAATTATTGCCGAAGGGTGTATTCTCAAACAGTGCCGGATCGACCATTCTGTGTTGGGAGTTCGATCGCGCATTGAAGCCGGATGTACAATTCAAGACACCCTCGTCATGGGTTCTGACTTCTACGAACCCGATGCCGAACGCCATTCAGCATTGGAAAACAGTGGCGTTGCCCTGGGCATCGGTGCAGATACCACAATTCGCCGCGCGATTGTGGATAAAAATGCACGCATCGGCCGCAATGTTCAAATCATTAATAAAGACCGAGTAGAAGAAGCCAATCGCGAAAGCGAAGGTTTTTACATTCGCAGCGGCATTGTGGTAGTGCTGAAAAATGCTACGATTCCCGATGGCACAATCATTTAGTTATTAGTTATTAGTTATTAGTCATTGGCTCTTACTCATGATTAGTTATTCATTAGTTCTCTGTAGTTTGTTATTGAATTTTAAATCTGTGGCATACCCGATCGATAACTGATGATAAATGATTGTGAATTAATGAATAATTAATAGCGATGGATGAGCAATGACTAATGACTAATGATAGATCTATATCATTACTCCGATGGAAAATCGCTGTTGACGATCGCTCTCCATGGCCCCTCGAATTTTGCACGCGCGAGAGATCGCCCCTTAGCGAGGCCAACTCTGTAAAACAGTCTGCTGTGATACAGAAATCTTCGCTTTCTTGCGTCTAGCCGCTAGCTTCTGAGCCTGGATTTTGCGATCGTAGCAAGACTGACAAATGTGCTGCCCGCTTCTGAGTACAATCGAGTTTTCGGAAAGATCCTTCCAATCGTCGCAGCAGCCACAAGGCCAGCCCAGCAAATAGTTAATCATCTTGTCACCCTGGTAGTGTGAATAATTTATTGAAATCCCATCCTATCTTAATTTTTTGGAAAGTGTGTGTTCTAGTTAACCAAAAACTCCATAAATGTGCAGTTTGCTGTTGAATTAAATCTATCTATAAGCCCTAAAAAATCTGACTACTAACCCTTGACAAAGACAACATTTTATTGATATGAAGAGTAACGACAAAATCAGAATACTCCTTTAGACAAACAGCTTTTTTTGGGTTTGGGAATCTAAAAATTAGATGGGCGGTTGTGAACAAGGGAGTTGACTGTAAAATTTTCACCGCTCCCAAAATAGATAAAGACGATCGCGCGCCCGGACTAGGTGAAGACGATCGCCTTCTAGTCATCGATCCCAAAGAGCGATCGTCCGTGACAGTAAACGGGGCGCACCTCAGCGCAGCCACATCCCTAGCATCGCCTCAACCATGCCAAAAAGCCTCCAGCCCGTAATCACTCCACAGCTTTGGTGACCAGAGTTCCCTAATTTAAAATCTTAAATATCCCATCTCAAATCTGACCAGGTGTGGAAATTGCGGACGTAAAGCTTGGAACAACCGCACTCGATCGACTCCAAACATTTGATAACCTATAATTTGGATGAGATACCCCAGGGGAATTTCACCACCACCATCAAACTTATTGCCTATCCGATGAATCTAGGATTTATTGCTTCTAAAAACTAACAAGTAACAACTAATAAAGAGGAGATTGGTAAATGGCTGCAACCGACTTTAAAGACTATTACGCTATTTTGGGACTCAACAAAACTAGCAGCGCAGATGAAATTAAAAAAACTTTCCGCAAACTAGCCCGGAAATATCACCCGGACATGAACCCAGGGAACAAAGAAGCCGAAGCTCGTTTTAAAGAAGTCAACGAAGCCTACGAAGTTTTGTCAGATCCAGAAAAACGCAAAAAATACGACCAATACGGTCAATATTGGAAGCAAGCTGCTGCAACGACTGGGGGCTGGCCCGGTGGGGGCGGGCCTTCGGGAAGCGGCCCTACAGACTTTGGTGGCGTGGACTTCAGTCAGTACGGCAGTTTTGATGAATTTATCAATACATTGCTCGGCCGGGGGGGCGGCGCGGGTGCTAGTGCCGGCCGCAGTGGTAAGTGGAATTACAGTAACTACCGCACTACCGCAGGAGGCCCGACTGGTTTTGGCGGATTTGAAGATTTTGCGGGGTACGAAAACCGCGCACCAGGAACTTCTCTCAACACTGAAGTCAGTATTTCTCTGACTTTGGGGGAAGCATTTCGTGGCACTTCTAAGAAAGTTGCCAGCGGGGAAGTTTCGATTCCTGCGGGAGTGAAAACGGGTAGCAAAATTCGGGTGAAAGGCAAAGGTCAAATCGATCCCTATACGAAGCAGCAGGGAGATTTGTACTTGAAAGTGGAAGTTTTGCCTCACCCTTTCTTCCAGTTTGAAGGAGAAAATTTGGTTTGCGAAGTGCCGATAACTCCCGATGAAGCAGTTTTGGGAGCGTCGATTGAAGTGCCGGCCCCCGAAGGTATGATAACGGTAAAATTTCCTGCTGGAATGCGATCGGGACAGTCTTTGCGGTTGCGGGGTAAGGGATGGCCGAAACCTAACAAAGAGGAACGAACGGATCTTTTGGTGAAAATTGCGATCGTACCGCCAAAAGAAATCAGCACTCTGGAACGGGAATGTTATGAAAAAATCAAGGCAAATCGTACTTTTAATCCTCGCACCCATTTAAACCAAGGCCTGCTTTGACAAACTTTAGTCACCGATACCTGATGAACCAAGGAAGGACAGCAAACCTGTTCTGGGATTGAGGCGGGTTGACAAATATCTAGATTTGAAGTTATGGATATTTGTGAACCCGCAATGTGACAGGATTTATATCGATCGACGTCTTCATGTTTTAGCCTTCAACCTTTGGTGTTACTCTTCGCTGGTTTGTAGTTGGCTGGGTTGGCGACCTTGTTTGATGTCGATGCTAATTTTTTTAGCTCCTTTTCTCTCCAGGTCTCTAATATAGCCGATCGTGCTATTGTCGGCTTCATCTTTAGTTCTATAGGGACCAAAGTAATAAGTGCGGTTTCCTGAGTCTGTATCCACTTCCACCCACCAGTCGCGAGTTCTACTGCTACTCATGGGTTGAGTCAGTATCAAAAAAGTCATCACGTACATAGCCAAGATAGAAAGTCCGAACATGATACACCTCTGCAAGGAATGAAGTAGTTGTTGATGTTCCTAAGTTATCAGGGCAATTACGGGAGCGGAATCATCCTCAGTGCTGATTAGGTTGAGGTAATTTTTGAGAGTGGCTACTGTGTAATATCTACATTTTGGCGGAGGAACGGTAGATTGATAGTACATTACAGGGCCATCAAGTACAGTATTAATCCGTAGTCCGAGTCGCTGGGAGCTCTGGGATACAACTGGCAGATTTAGGGATGGCTGGGCACCTGATACCAAATCGGGGTTTCAACCGCAGAATCCTAGAGGGGGTAACAAGGTCGAGTTTAGTATAATACAGCACATTTACTTTGGCGATCGCCCACTATTGGTCAACTGTTTGCTGTTGGTTGTTAGCCCTCAACAGTCAACTGTCAACTGATTTAACGCCTGTTTTTACCAATTATTATCAGCAACATCGCACTCAACGCACTAAATAAAAATCCCCAACCAATACTAGACCAAAAAACAGTATTCACATCCATCGGATTTTTGGGAGGTGCAACTTGGCCTGCATAAACACTGGCGTAAACCCCACTGGTGGCAATTCCCACACCTACAGCTCCAAGGGTAACATTCAAAGTGCGATCGCCCTTAGCCCTCTCAATCTCAATAATCCCCTCAATCGTCTGAATCGCATTTTCTAGCAACCTCAAACCCGCACTCAAACTCCTGTTATCCGCCGCCGCTTGCCAAACATACTTCTCCTTAGCAAAATCGCTAAAACTTGCCATAAACTTAAAAGCTTCGGCATCATTTCCCATGTCCTTACCAATAGTTTCCAGCCGTCTCTTATAATTTTTCAGATTAGTTTTGATTATATTTTCTTGCTCTTCCAATTTGCTGATATAGTTAGCATAAACCGAAAAAATTGTCAAGGATTTAACCAAACTTTGCTGCAATTCTTTCAAGTCAACTTTAGGCGCATTCACCTGATTCGGGAGTTGGGTAACAATTTGTTGAATCGTCCGTGCCGCATCTTTCAAATCAGCCTTAAGTTGGCGGCTTTGAGTATAAGCCCAAATCACCTTATTGCGGAAAGCAAACAATCGCATTAAATGCACGTAAAGTTTGGCGACAGTCTCGCTAATATCGGCAATTGCTTGACCGTTATTGTAAGGAAACAAGCAAATTAAGACATGATAATTTTGACCAATATTGCCCCTATCCCCAGGTGGTAGCCACAATTCGTAAAAATCAGCACCTAAAAATTTACCCTCAGCTTTTAAGTCTCTATCCCATTTAGCCTTGGGGAATAGATTGAGTTTACTATAGCATTTTTGAGCAGTTGCTAAAGCATCTTGGTCATCAGCAGTTAATTGTCCCCAAACCAGCCAACTTTGACCAATTGTCCCAGGTGGATTGACACGGGAAATCACCTGTTGTTGCAGCCATTCCAAACAGTCGATTTCTTTCGGTGCAAATCTCTTGTCTGCGTCGGGTTCTCTTTTCCCAGACAAGTCAAATTGTGCCGCATAGGTATCGCCGAATTTGACTGGATAAGCATAGCCATCGAGGGGAGACTCAAATGCTGCTAATTTTTTGTCGCCCAGTAACTCGATATACTCAGCAGTTACAGTTTCAGCTTGCTTGAGATTTTCTAATTGTGGCACAGAGATTTTGTCGCCATAAATCTTTTGCCAAAACTGTGTGCGATTTTGGCTAATCTTCTCCTCATTTTGCCCGATACCGTCTGCTAAATCGTAGACAAACAAATCGACAGTCGGGTAGATTAGCCAATTCTCGT
Source organism: Microcoleus sp. EPA2 (assembly GCA_020882975.1). Classification (GTDB taxonomy): domain Bacteria; phylum Cyanobacteriota; class Cyanobacteriia; order Cyanobacteriales; family Microcoleaceae; genus Microcoleus. The sequence continues at coordinate 123,631 of JAHRFD010000013.1, forward strand.
TACTCATGGATTAAACCATCTGCGATCGACACTAAGATTGTATCTCGACTTGCTTGCACTGAGTCCCCAGCTTGCAAAATCTTGCTGAGGAATTCTCTAAAGCCACGCGGCTGGACTTTTGCTTCTATTTTATTGATAATTTGTGGTAAATTTGTCAAGTCGCTGATGTCGCTAGCGCTGTTATCAGTTTCAATATTAGTAGTGTTGTTTATTTCAGATTCAGCATTCGGCAAAACATCTAATCCTTTGCTGCGTTGGCTGCTATGATTCGCCAACCAAGTGTCAGCTTCTTCATATGCTACTAGCAGAGGTGGATGCAATTCAGCAAGTCTCTCGATGTCTCTAATTGTTAGAGTTTCACCTATTTTATTGAACTCTGATTGGACGGCTGCGGGCAAAGGTTCAGTCTGTTGGACTAGGGCGACAATAAAAGCTTTGAAAATTTCGTCTTGCGTGTCTATCATAATCCGGTGATGGTGAAAGCAGCCCAGTAATAGGGATGCTGATAGGGTGGGTCTAATTCCATTGTAGCTAATGCTTGGCGATTCCTCTTAAAGAATCGGCTTAGCATAAATTCAACTTCAGAAAGTTCGGGGCTGTTTGCGGAAATCTTGTCAATTTCCCCTTGATACCAGGTGGCTAAATCCTCGCGGGTGGCTTCTTGCAGCCATTTTTGAGCATTTCTTAAAGCCACGGGTAGAGAATCGCCTACTTCTCGCCAGCGGTGGTAAAAATAAATCATTAATAACGTACTCGCACCGGATTCTACGGGCCACAGGGTACTGACGACACAGCCAACTCCGGCGCGCATAAAACCGCTAGTCAATCCTACATATTCGGCGAGAATTGTTTGTTTGTCTGTCAATGCGGTTTCGCAGGCGGGAAGGCAGATTAATTGGTAGTTGCTGAGATTGTGTTTGATGATTTCTCTGACTGTTAATCGGTGGGTGTTGCTGAGGTATAAAGTCGATTCTAGGGGATGATCGAAATTATAGCTGCCGTGGCCCGTGAAGTGAAAAATATTGTGCGGTTGTTGCCATAATCTTTCGACTTCATCGAGGGTAGCTGCGTCTTCTTTGAGTCGGGTGGAATTGTCGAACATTCGGCAAATAATTTCCGATTCAATTTCCGCGGCGGGGAGAGGGGCGAGTCTTTTTGGTTGGCCGTTTTTATCGGTAATTACGCTGTGGGGATTTTCGATGCTGAGGATGGAAAGAACCCCCCTAGCCCCCCTTGCTAAGGGGGGGACAGGAGTTTTTAAAGTCTCGGTTTGTGACGGGGGAATTGGTGTACTCAAAGTCCCCCTTCTTAAGGGGGATTTAGGGGGATCTAGACTTGGAGGTAAGTGAGAGATTTCGGCTGGGTTTTCTATGCTTTGATCCCCCCTAACCCCCCTTAAGAAGGGGGGGACAAGAGTGTTCAAAGTCTCGCTTTGTGAGGGGGGGACTGGAGTGTTCAAAGTCTCGCTTTGTGAGGGGGGGACTAGAGTGTTTAATGTCTCGCTTTGTGAGGGGGGGACTGGAGTATTCAAAGTCCCCCTTCTTAAGGGGGATTTAGGGGGATCTAGACTTGGAGGTAAGTGAGAGATTTCGGCTGGGTTTTCTATGCTTTGATCCCCCCTAACCCCCCTTAAGAAGGGGGGGACAAGAGTGTTCAAAGTCTCGCTTTGTGAGGGGGGGACTGGAGTGTTCAATGTCTCGCTTGTGGAGGGAGGAATCTGTTCATTCAAAGTCCCCCTTCTTAAGGGGGATTTAGGGGGATCTAGACTTGGAGATAAACGAGAGATTCCGGTAAACCGCTGTTGCAAATTAATCCCAACGGCGGCGCTAGGCAAATAACTCACCACAAAATCCCGACTAAACAAAGCATGAATTGGGAAGCGGTGCAAGTCCCGATGCGGAATCAAAATTAAGTCGGTAATTCCCTCTAATTGCTGTTCGATAACATCGATTTTCAATATTTCCTTAAGTCGCGCAAATTTACTTGCCATTCCCCCACGCCAAGGATGATTTTGTTGACCTTCTTTCTGCTTAGATTGATAATCGGTGTATTGTTGATTCCACTCCTTCACCCATGCTTCAAATTCATCGGGAAAATCGCTGAAACAGGTTTCGGGAGACAACAAGCCATCGGATTTAATGATAAATGCTGTCAGGGCTGCGTCGCCCAGATGCCAGTAAATGGCGGCGGTTGCGGGATTGAGAAGTTGCTGAATTTGGGCGTGGGTGACTGTTTCTTCGGTGGCGTAATCGGGAGTTGGCAAGGCATCTAGCAGCCAAGATAGGCAGACATTTTTATCGGTTTCTGCTGTGGCTAAGGCTTGGGCAAACTGCCCGGATTGGATGAATATATTTACGGTTAATTGTTCAAAGCTAACTAATTTGTCGGTGAGTTGCTGTTGGGTGAGTTGGGCATAGTTTTGCTGTTTCAGCAAGCGTTGCAATAAATCGGTGGCATCTCGTCGTAATTTATTGGCTTCGTCAGTTTGTTTTAAGCTGACTAAGGTTTTGATTAAACTCTGCAAAACTTCTAAATGCAGTTTTAGGAAAGCATCTGGTGTGAGAGTTTTGAGTGCTTCTTTGTAGCTGGCGGTGGCTTTATTCCAATAGGTGTACGGAGAATTGAGTTTGCCGCGACTATAATGAGCATTTCCTAGTGCTTGATGTAGTTCTCCATATCCTTTGGGATGGGTATTTTGGCGACAATATTCTAAGCCTGCTTGTAATGTTAATACTTGTCCTTCGTAGCCGCGCTGTGTCAGGTTGTGGGTTAAGAGAGTTCTGGTAACAGGTGGAGATTTAGGGAATTTTGTTTGTAAGATTTCATAAACTAGCAGCCTATGTTTAGCTGCATTTTTGACTACATTGCCCCGATTGTACCAGGCTTCGTGTTTATCTGGTTTGAATTCTAAGGCTTTGTCGTAGGAGGCGATCGCCTCTTCAAGCAATCCTAAATTACGCAGTGCATTGCCCCGATTGTACCAGGTTTGGTGATCATCTGGTTTGAATTCTAAGGCTTTGTCGTAGGAGGCGATCGCCTCTTCAAGCAATCCTAAATTACGCAGTGCAACGCCCCGATTGTGCCAGGCTTCGTGTTTATCTGGTTTGAATTCTAAGGCTTTGTCGTAGGAGGCGATCGCCTCTTCAAGCAATCCTAAATTACGCAGTGCAACGCCCCGATTGTGCCAGGCTTCGTGTAAATCTGGTTTGATTTCTAAGGCTTTGTCGTAGGAGGCGATCGCCCCTTCAAGCAATCCTAAATTACGCAGTACATTGCCCCGATTGTGCCAGGCTTGGTGAAAATCTGGTTTGAATTCTAAGGCTTTGTCGTAGGAGGCGATCGCCTCTTCAAGCAATCCTAAATCATCCAGTGCAATGCCCCGACCGTTCCAGGCTTTGTGATAATCTGGTTTGAATTCTAAGGCTTCGTCGAAAGATACAAGTCCTCCTTCAAAATCTCCTTTCATACATTGCTCATATCCTCTATCGAACCAAGCCTCAGCCTCCCCATCAACATCCTCATCCCCCTCACCCGAAACTGGCGGAAACTCAACCAAAATCTCCCTACCAACATTCCCCGCCACCTCTCCCAATTCCCCACCCGCAACTCTACCCAACAACTCCAACCTGCGCGCCAATTCCTGAAGCGATACCACCGCATTTGTAGGGGCGGTGGATGGTGCGTGCCCGCCCTCTGTACTCCCCTGCGCGCCCTCCAACGATCGCACTCCAAACCTCCGCAACCAAGCCGCCAAATCACCATCTTTAATCCGTTTTGCGATTAAGAATTCCGCAACATCGCCTCTTCCCCAGCCCTGATTCACCCCTTCCAGAAGTTGCATCAACTTCGACTCGTATTCCGCATCACTCAAAGTTGGAGGAACCCCCCTCTGTCCCCCCTTGCTAAGGGGGGAGGCAAGATTTTGTTCTTCCCCCTTGCTAAGGGGGGAAGCAAGATTTTCTTTCTCCGTCAAAGTTGGAAGAACCCCCCTCTGTCCCCCCTTGCTAAAGGGGGAAGCAAGATTTTGTTCTTCCCCCTTGCTAAGGGGGGAAGCAAGATTTTGTTCTTCCCCCTTGCTAAGGGGGGAAGCAAGATTTTCTTTCTCCGTCAAAGTTGGAAGAACCCCCCTCAGTCCCCCCTTGCTAAGGGGGGAGGCAAGATTTTGTTCTTCCCCCTTGCTAAGGGGGGAAGCAAGATTTTGTTCTTCCCCCTTGCTAAGGGGGGAAGCAAGATTTTCTTTCTCCGTCAAAGTTGGAAGAACCCCCCTCTGTCCCCCCTTGCTAAGGGGGGAGGCAAGATTTTGTTCTTCCCCCTTGCTAAGGGGGGAAGCAAGATTTTGTTCTTCCCCCTTGCTAAGGGGGGAAGCAAGATTTTGTTCTTCCCCCTTGCTAAGGGGGGAAGCAAGATTTTGTTCTTCCCCCTTGCTAAGGGAGGAGGAAATATTTTCTTTCTTGTCCCCCCCCCTTACCAAGGGGGGGGTTAGGGGGGGGTTAGAATCTTTGCCAAAAATGCGAAAAATCCGCTGAATTAATTGTTTGAGGAAGCGCCAAATTTTATCTAACATTGGTGAGATTGTGAGGCGGTTGGTTTTGGTTATTGTAGCAAGAATTGTGGGGATTCTTTGTTAGTCCCCAAGTCCGCCAGGGGTTAAAACCCCTGTCTCATAGCGAAAGTCCTCTCAAAGAGGACTGAAGATGTACACAATGTTTAAGGGTAAGCCCGATAGTCCGCCAGGGGTTTTAACCCTCGTCGGACTGCGCCACATCGCAATCTGACATTTTGAATATAACATTGTATACAACCAGGCTTGGCATCAAAAACCCACGTAATTTTGCCGCCACCAAGCACGCACTAATTTAATCTCCTCAAAGCTATAAGCTTCTTGCAAAAAATCATAGATTGCTTTCAATCTTTCATCCCCAATTATCTCAATTGCTTGCACAATTGGTTGCTGTCTTTCTGGTTCCACTAACAAATGAATATCGACTTTTTGATCCATATCTATTAATTCTACTAAGTGCCCAACAATCGTATTAGGACTCATGCCTCTGATTTCTGCTATGCCTTCAACTGTCAAACCTCTTCTGTGCAATTCCCAGGTTTGCATCTGTGTATAAGAAGGTATATTCCCAGCATTAGAACTTTGAGCTACAGCAGAAGGTGCTGCACCTGTTGGTAAGCCTTTTTCTTGGCAAAAGGTGCGGATTGCTTCTAAGAAAACTTTCCCGTACTTATCTCGCTTGTTACTACCAACTCCGTAAACTTCTACGAATTCTGTGAGGTTTTGGGGGCGTTTTTCTGCCATGTCTCGCAAGCTTTTATCGGCAAAGATGACGTAGGGTGGCACGCATTGTTCGTCGGCAATTTGTTTGCGCAGTGTCCGTAATATGGCAAATAAACTTTCGACTTCTACGGCTAAGGAGCGATTTGTGGCTTGTACTTCGCGTTTGGGTTGAATGGCGATTTCTACTGTGCGCTGGCGTCTCATGACTTCCCAACTTTTCTCGTTGAGTTTCAAGATGGGGAAGCCGTCGGTTGTTTCATCTACTAAACCTTGATTTAATAGCGATCGCACTAAGTTTTTCCAATCTTCTGCACTTCTATCTTTGCCGATGCCGTAGGTAGAAAGTTGGTTGTGTTGGTATTGCAATACTTTTTGATTTTTAGAGCCGCGCAACACGTCTATGATGTGATTCATGCCAAATTTTTCTTTGCATCTAGCCACGCAGGAAAGAAATTTCATGGCTTCTATTGTGCAGTCTTCTACAGGTTTTTGGTGGCAACAGTTATCGCAATTTGCACAATTTCCGGGGAATGAGTCCCCAAAATAACTTAGCTGAACTGTGCGACGACAATCGGTGGATTGAGCGTAGTTGATGACTCTTCGTAATTGTTGGCGGGCTATGCGCTGTTCTTGTTCATCGGGTTTTTGATCGATGATATATTCGATGGTTTTGACATCACCGAATCCAAAAAATAGGGTACAATGGGATGGTTCGTTGTCTCTGCCTGCTCGACCTGATTCTTGATAGTATCCTTCGAGATTTTTGGGTAAGTCGTAGTGAATGACAAATCGGACATCGGGTTTGTTGATTCCCATTCCGAAGGCAACTGTGGCTACCATTACTTGTACGTCGTCGCGAATGAAGCGGGTTTGGTTGGTTGTGCGATCGCTATCGTTCATGCCAGCGTGATATGGTAAAGCTGGGATGCCACTCTGTTGCAATTTATAGGCAACTTCTTCTACTTTTTTGCGGCTGAGACAGTAGATAATTCCCGAACCGCCTTTTTTTTGGATTATTTGCAAAACTTCGGCAAAACTATGCTTGTTTTTTTGTCTGACTTCGTAGTATAAATTGGGGCGATTGAAACTGGCGACGTGGATGTAAGGATTGCGCAGGGTTAACTGCTGGATAATGTCTTGGCGGACGCGCTCGGTGGCGGTGGCCGTTAGTGCCATAATGGGGATGTCTGGGTAGCGATCGCGCACTCGTTCCATTTGTCGATATTCGGGACGAAAATCGTGTCCCCATTCGGAAACGCAGTGGGCTTCGTCGATCGCAAAAGCTGAAATTCCCAACTTATCTGCTACTATATCTAAGAATGGCAAAAATCTCTCCCCCAGCAAGCGTTCGGGAGCAACGTAGAGCAGTTTAATTTTACCTTGGAGAATCGCATTTTCTCGCGATCGCACTTCCTGAGAGTTCAAAGTGCTATTGAGAAAAGTCGCCCCAATTCCATTATCTACCAAAGCTTCCACCTGGTCTTGCATCAAAGCAATTAAGGGGGAAACAACTACACTTAAACCCGGTTTCAATAGGGCTGGCAATTGAAAACACAAAGACTTGCCACCCCCTGTCGGCATCACAATCATCTGATCTCGTTTTTGGAGAGCAGCTTCGACAATTTCTCGTTGTCCCGCACGGAAGGAGTCATAGCCAAAAAAATGTTTCAGAGCTTGTTCGAGGGAGGGTGGGACAGGAGATGTGGGCAGATTCGACCCTGACATTTGCAGTAGTTGGTTTGTGAGTTCTACATTATTCTATGCTTTTTGAGTACAAATACAGTTACAATAATTAAAATTCTTAATTTAACCAGAGAAACCGATGCCGAAAGCAATTTGGAATGATGCCGTTTTGGCCGAAAGCGACAAGTGCGAAGTTGTGGATAACAACTATTATTTTCCGCCAGATGCCATCAAACGTGAATACTTTAAGGACAGCAGCACCCACACTACTTGCGGTTGGAAAGGTGTCGCTAGTTATTATAGCATTGAAGTCGGTGGACAAGTTAATAAAGATGCCGCTTGGTATTATCCGACTCCGAAAGATGCTGCTAAAAATATTGCAGGGTACATTGCTTTTTGGAAAGGTGTTAAGGTAGAAGCTTAAGGCTGTTTTGAGTTAATCTCTTGATAGAACAGGCAATCCAGCCTGTTCTATCAAGAGTTAGTTTTATGGTATTTTCAAAGCTCGAACAGGGGGGAGTTTCTGCTATACTATGACTCGGCCCAAGCAGCGGCAGCTTCCCATCCCAAACCGCGACGAACAATCACCGGTTCTTTGTCTGTTAAATCTAAGATGGTAGATACTTGATATCCAGGATCGGAACCGTCATCAACAATGATATCTACCAAGTTTTCCAAACAGTCAAATAGTTCAGCTTTGCCAAAGCTTTGTGTGTTGCTGGCGGCTGATGGTGCTTCACCTTCATCATCATCGGTAGTCATGTGAGCGGATGTGGAAATAATAGGATTTCCCAAGGCTTCCAACAGTGTAAAACAAATTGGGCGATCGGGCACGCGAATTCCAGTGGTTTTGCGTTTCGGGTTCATTACTAACTTTGGTACTAACTTGGTAGCTGGTAACAGAAACGTGTAAGGGCCGGGAATTAGTCGCTTGATAATTCGGTAAGCCTCATTGCTGACAGCAGCATACTCGGCAATATTTGACAGAGAAGAACAGAGGAACGTTAAAGGTTTATCATTAGAGAGTTGCTTAATCTGCCGGACTCGTTCTACCGCAGATTTAGCATTGATATCGCAGCCGATCGCATAAACCGTATCAGTCGGATAAAGCATTACGGCCCCAGCTTTTAGGGAAGCTTTAATCTTCTCGATGCGGTCTTTTTGGGGTGTCACTGGATGCACTTCGTAAATAATTGCCATGTTATGATATTGCAGGCTAATTGGGCGATCGAAATATCCGCTGAAACAATCAATGATGAAAATTAATTGTTAATAATGAATAAAATAGCTTATTTTGAATGCCCAACTGGTATTGCTGGCGATATGTGTCTGGGAGCCCTCGTCCATGCCGGCGTACCTTTGGAGTACCTAATTGAAAAATTAAATTTATTGGGAATTTCGACAGAATATCAACTGCGTACCGAATTAGTTCATCGCAATACTCAACAAGCAACTAAATTTCATGTGGATTTGATGGCGGATTTGCCGAAAAAAGCTCAAAATCTGGCTGCTGACTCCACCCTCGATCCCTCGGAAACCGAATCCCCCACCTTCGATCGCACTCACCACCACCACCACCACGGTGACGAACATTCTCACCATCACCAAGATGATGCCGAAACTAGCCACAATCCCCATCGCCACTTGCCAGAAATTGAGCGCATCATCCTCTTGGCCCAGTTACCTCCGCGCGTGGAAGCCTGGAGTTTGGCTGTATTTCGGAAATTGGCAGAGGCTGAAGGTGCCGTACATGGTATCTCCCCAGAGGAGGTGTACTTTCACGAAGTGGGCGCTACGGATGCACTGGTGGATATTATCGGTACTTGTTTGGGTTTGGATTGGTTGGATATTGATGAGTGTTACTTTTCGGCAATGCCCACTGGGGGCGGTACGGTGAAAGCAGCCCACGGTAGATTGGTGGTGCCGACACCGGCGGTGATGCGCTTGTGGGAAATGCACCAAGTGCCGGTTTATAGCAATGGGATCGATCGCGAATTGTGCACGCCAACGGGTACTGCAATCGCCTGTACTCTGGCTTCTGGGTTTGGCCCGCCACCATCTATGCAGATTCAGGCGATCGGGTTGGGTGCCGGTTCTAGAATGCTGGTAATTCCTAATATTTTGCGCCTCTGGATTGGGGAGAAGTCAACCCCCCCCTACCCCGCCCAAGGGGGGAAAATTGGAGGGGAGAAGTCAACCCCCCCCTACCCCCCCCAAGGGGGGAAAGTCGCAGATTCCCCATTCACCCCCCAAGGGGGGAAAGTCGCAGATTCCCCATTCACCCCCCAAGGGGGGAAAGTCGCAGATTCCCCATTCACCCCCCAAGGGGGGAAAGTCGCAGATTCCCCATTCACCCCCCAAGGGGGGAAAGTCGCAGATTCCCCATTTCCCATGAACAATTGCCAAGAAACTATTATGGTATTGGAAACCCAAATTGATGATTTGAGTCCCCAGGCGATCGCCTATGTTTTTGATGCTTTGTTTGTCTGCGGTGCTCTGGATGTTTTTACTCAACCAATTGTGATGAAAAAGTCGCGGCTGGGGGTGTTGTTAACTGTGATTTGTCATCCCGAACATCAGGCTGCTTGCGAAACAGTCATCTTTCGCGAAACTACTACTTTGGGAATTAGGCGATCGACTCAACACAGAACTATTTTGCACAGAGAAATCCAGAAAGTTCAAACCAAGTACGGCCCAGTAAACATCAAAGTTGCCAAGAGTGGAGAAATGATTACTAATGTGCAGCCGGAATACGAAGATTGTGCAGAAATTGCCCGACTTAAAAATATTAGCTGGCGGGAAGTTCATCGTTTGGCGCTGCAAAGTTGGTACGAGAGATGATACAGCAGGCATTCCAGGTTCATGACTTTAATCTGCCAGATTTGTGACTAAATGCCCGTCTTCCATGTAAATAATGCGATCGGCAATATCCAAAATACGATTGTCGTGGGTGACAAGCAAAATTGTGCAACCTTGTTCTTTGGCTAGTTTCTGCATAATTTCTACCACATCTCGCCCGGATTTTTTGTCTAAAGCAGCAGTGGGTTCATCGGCTAATACTATTTTAGGATGGCTGACTAACGCACGGGCGATCGCCACTCTTTGTTTCTGTCCTCCTGACAAATTTTCGGGGTAATAATTAGCCCTCTCTCCCAAACCCACTGCTTCTAACATTGCTATGGACAAAGCATCCATATTCTGATTTAGCATTTCTTTATGCAATTCCAAAGACATTCGCACGTTTTGCTTGGCTGTCAAAAATGTCATCAGATTATGTGCTTGAAAAATATACCCAATTTGCTTTCTCAGTTTGGTTAATTTATTTTTGCTAGCCGAGACTATTTCTTGTCCGAGAATTTTGAGACTCCCTTCCTGGGCAGAACGCAAGCCTCCTAACATGGTTAATAACGTTGTTTTCCCGGAACCGGATGGCCCCGTCATAATTACTATTTCTCCTGGGTTGATATCCAGATTTATGTCAAATAAGGCTTGTTTTTTGAGGGACCCTTGACCGAAGTAGTGATTGAGGTTTTTGACGGAAATTACTGGTTCGGTTGTCGTGGTTGTTTCAGCAGGGAGATTTAGGGTTTCCATGGGGATTTTTGGGGCAAAATTTACCGAAAATTAGCGCTGATTAAAAGATGTCTGCGGGGTCTGCTGATTGAAGTTTCCGAAGAGCGATCGCACCGGAACCTGTACACATCACAATCGTCAAACCTAACACAACAACTGCTCGGTTTGTGGTCATTATAATTGGTAATAAAGTGGCAGATTGTGCGAGAGAATACATTCCATTCGCGATAACAATTCCTGGCAGAAAACCTAAAACTGCTAATAGTAGAGCTTCTTGAATTAAGACTCCTACTAAATAGCGATCGCTATATCCCATTGCTTTTAAAGTAGCATATTCTGCCAAGTGGTCGGAAACATCGGAGTAAAGAATTTGGTAAACAATAATTAGACCCACAATAAATCCGATGATAGTGCCAAATCCAAAAATAAAGCCGATGGGGGTAGCATTTGCCCAGTAAGCTTTCTCGATTTCCGCAAATTCTGCTAAGGTTAAAACTTTAACATCATTGGGTAAAGTTGCTTGTAGCATAGACTGGACTTTTTTGATATCTGCACCAGGTTTAAGGGTGATTAAACCCACATCAATTTCATCGGTTTTCCTTTCGGGAAATAAGTTCATGAATGTGGAGTCACTGACTATGACATTCCCATCAGCCGTGAAAGAAGTGCCCAGGGTAAATAAACCCGATACTTGAATGTTGCGTTTATTTAGTTCAGTTTCAAGGCTGGATTCTTTCTGGATAATTTGGGCAATATCGCCATATTCAGGTCTCGAAGATTGGTCGAATAAGGCATGATTAAACATTTGAATTTTATCGAGTTGTTTGTTGACATCTGGCAAATTAAATGTTATGTTTCCCGGATCTACTCCAAAAATTAAAATTGCTCTCGTAGTGCGATTGGTGGGATTTCGCCACCGCCCAATATCAATATGCAAAGAAGTTACAGATTTGACTCCTTCAAATCCTTGGGCTTGGTATAATCTATCTCTTTTGAAACTTTTTACCGCAGCAAATGTTTCAAATTGAGGATTGATTAACACTAAGTCTGTTTGTAAACTTTGGTGCGGTTTGATGGCCGAATCGAAAAGTGCATCTCGGAATCCTAGTTGCACGAAGATTAGGATATCTGCAAAGGCAATGCCGGCAATGGCAACTGCAAGGCGGGTTTTTTCTCTGGTTACTTGCAACCATGCAAGGGGTGTTTTACGAAACATATAATTTGGGAATGGGGAATGGGGAATTGGTTATTGGTTATTGGTTATTGGTTATTGGTTATTGGTTATTGGTTATTCGTAGGGGCGAAGCATGACCGCAGACAATTTATTAGCTCGCGCCTGAGATTTACAGCGGCCATGCTTCGCCCTTACCAAATCGGGATGCTCCCTTTTATTCCGCATCTATCAGTGCTTGAATATCTCTGTTCATAATCAAGTTAATATGGCGCGTAATCTTGTCAATTTGCCAATCCCACCACCTAATTTCTAATAGTTGTGCAACTTCAGCATCGCTGAAACGCTGTTTGATTATACCTGCGGGATTTCCACCGACAATGGTGTAAGCCGGAACATTTTTTACCACCACAGATTTCGCTGCAATCACCACACCATCACCGATTTTGACTCCTGGCATAATCACTGCTTCGTAACCAATCCACACATCATTACCAATCACAATATCTCCTTTACTTGGCAGTTCCATTAATAAATTCATGGCCGTTTCCCAACCCTTGCCAAAAATTGGAAAAGGATAGGTTGAAATGCCGTCCAATTTGTGGTTAGCACCATTCATGATGAATTTGACATTGGTGGCGATCGCACAAAATTTACCAATAATTAATCTGTCGTCTCCGTAGTTGTAAAGTACATTTTCCTCGAAGTGTTCAGGACCATTCGGATCGTCATAGTATGAGTAATCCCCGACCATAATATTAGGCGATTTCACAAAGTTTTTGATAAAACCTACCCGCGACTGGTCTATCATGGGATAAGGTAGGTTTTGATCTGGACCAAATTCTGCCATAACTTGCCATCCTTAAAGGTTCGGATTCGGGACTTTAGTCTTTCTGAATTGCTACCATTACCTGCAAGTTTGTCAACCCTTCAACTTGTTTGCTACCTTCAGAATTCAAGTGAATTTTTACTTCCACTACTCGGCTGTCCAAGTTTTCTCCCGGTTGGTTGCTAAACACATTTTGTTTGCTGACTTTCAATCCAATCTCTTGAACAACTCCTGGCAATTCTCCGGGAAATGCTTGGCTGGTGACATTTGCTTTTTGACCGACTTTTATTTTACTAATATCAGTTTGATAAACTTCGGCTACTACTACCATTTGCTCAGTTTTTCCTACATCGACAATTCCTTCATCGCTAATTTTTTCGCCGGGGCGAGTATGAATTTTGAGGATTTTTCCGGGAGTTGGGGTGCGGATATAAGCTTGATTTAATTCCGCTTGGGCAAGCTTGACTTGGGCGATCGCACTATTGATTTCTGTTTCGGCTGCTTCTATGTCCACCGGGCGTACTTCGGCTATTTTTTCGAGAGTGGCTTTCGCTTCTTCTAGTTGTTGGCTACCACTTCCTTTGATGCGTTTGAGATTGGCTTCGGCTTCATTTAGCTGCTGTTTGGCTGTATTATTAATTCTGGCAAGATTGGCTTCGGCTTCCTTCAGTTGCTGTTTGGCTGTATTGTTGATTCGATCGAGATTGGCTTGGGCTTCTTCAAGTTGCTCTGTTGCTGTACTATTAATCCTGCTGAGATTTGCTTGAGCTTCTTTAACTTGCTGGCTGTTGGTTTCTACTGCTAGCTTTTTGGTATCCATTACGGATTTAGAAATTGCACCTTCAACCACAAGTTGTTGATTTCGCACGTATTCAGATTGTGCATTATTTAACTCTGCTTGCAACTTGTTAATCGCTGCTATTTGTGCTTGTTTTTCTCCTTTCCACTGTGCATTTATGCGGCTAATAGTTGCTGTTTGAGCTTTCTTTTCTCCTTCCCACTGGGCGCTGATTCTGTTTATTGTTGCTTGCTGGGCGCTTCTGTCTCCTTCCCATTGGGCAAGGAGGCGATCGACTGTTGCTTGTTGTGCTGTTTGATTCCCTTGCAATTCTGCTGTTAGCTTGCCAATTGTCGCTGATTGTGCTGCAATTTCTCCTGATTTTGCACCGGCTTTGACTTTTGCTAAATTTGCTTCGGCAACTTTTACTTTTTCTTTGGCTTCGTCTAAGGCAGATTTTAGCCGATCGCCTGCATCCAAAATTGCGATTAACTGCCCAGCTTTCACCGCATCGCCTTCTTTGACTAAAATCTGGGAAATGCGATCGCCATTGAGATTTTGCGATACTCCCAACCGAATCACTTCTCCTTGGGGTTCCAATCTTCCTAAAGCGGTTATTTTCCTAGCTGGAGGAGTTGTTTCCACAGGCAAAGGTTCAGCACTTTCACTGATAATTCCCGACTGAGAAATTCCGTAAAAAGCAGTACCCACGCTAATTAAAGCGCCAGCAATTACTAATCCCGTTAGCAATCGATTGTGAGGTTTGATGTAATCTTGAAAGTTCATATATCTCCTCTATTTCCCTTGGTTTTTTCTAGATAAGCGACCAACATCTCTTTTAATAAATTCGCTTGTTCCGTGAAAGAAATCCTTTCACCTTGATAAAATCTTCTTCCCAACAAACCATCAACATAGTTGATGATAAATATCGGAATTTCTGGATTGGAGATGCCTAAGTAGCAGCCTACGGCTTCTTCATAACGCTTTCCTGCTTCCTGAAGAGCCTGATTACTTTCAACCTCTTGCCGAGTTTTGTGATGACAAAAATCAAAAGTAATTGACAAACTTTTGACAATATAATCCTCACTTTTACAGACATATTCCATCAGTTTTTCAATCTTTTCGGCTAGGGTTGGTGGATTTCCTAATTCCGCCAGCGCTTCTTCTTTTGTATCTTCATAGCTCAAATATTCAATTAATTGATCGAATAGGCTTTCTTTACTTGGGAAATAGTGGTAAAGCGTGCCTGTAGAAACTCCAATTTCTGAGGCTATTTCACGCATTGTTACTGAGGAATAGCCTTTTTCGGCAAAGATCTCAAAGCATTGGTTCAACAGTTGTTTGCGGTAGAGTTCGTGGTCAACGATCTTTGGCATAAGGTCGATCGATCTGAAATGGTGGATTTTAGATCCTAGGTTATCGAAAATTTAAAATCGATCGAAACATATTACTATATCGAACATCCGATATACTATAACCTAAGTATTAGCTTAGGTTTAGCTGTTGAGTTAGGTTTTTGTATATCGAACATTTGTTATAATTAATCTTGCACAAAGTGGTATATTTTGTCAAGAGGTACAGTAAAATTATTTGAGTCAATGGAAGTGGCAGAAATTAATCCAACTGTATCGATCGCCTTTTTGCACCCTCTGGAAACCAACTATGAAAGTCAGAAACTACGAAATAGGGGATACCGAACAAATTATCAAACTGTTTTATGAAACCGTACACCAAGTAAATATCCAGGATTACACAAAAGCACAAGTAGACGCTTGGGCTCCTGTTGACATCGACCGGGAAAATTGGGTCAAAAGTTTAAGCAATAAATTTACCTTTGTAGCGACAGAAGGTGAGACAATTATAGGTTTTGGAGAATTAGAAACCAACGGCCATATCGATTGCTTTTACTGTCACAAGGACTTTCAAAGGAAAGGAGTAGGCACAAAAATATTAGCACAGATTGAAGCACAAGCCAAAGAATTAGGACTAAAAACAATATTTACCGAAGCCAGTATTACAGCCAAACCTTTCTTTGAAAACCAAAACTTTGTGGTAATTAAACAACAAGAGGTAGCACGGAGAGGGCAAAAATTTATCAACTTTGCCATGAGCAAAAATCTCTAACATTTTTATCGGTATAATTTAGAGAGAATATTTTATCAAGGAGTGGGAATTGTGACAGAAGCTACAAATGTGTTGGGTGGAAAATTAGAAACTTGCTGCACGTCGCCCATGACGGGATATTATCGAGATGGCAAATGCAATACTGGTGGTGGCGACTATGGGGCTCACACAGTTTGCGCTCAATTGACAGCAGATTTTTTGCAATTCAGCAAGTCGAGGGGAAATGATTTGATAACTCCCGTCCCAGCATTTAATTTTCCCGGTTTAAAACCAGGGGATTGCTGGTGTTTATGTGCGTCACGCTGGAAAGAAGCGATGGATGCTGGAGTTGCACCCAAGGTGGTTTTGTCAGCGACTCATGCCTTAACTTTGGAATACGTTTCTTTGGATGAATTGAAGCAGCACGCTGCTGATTTGTAGGGAAAATAGTTGACAGTTGACAGTTGACCCTTCGACTCCGGTGGTCTAACCGCGTAGCCGAAGGGTGGAAGGACACGGCGCGCCGCAGTTGACGAATAACTAATAACCAATAACTAATAACTAATAACTAATGACTATATTCAGTATATTTACGCACATTAATCATAACTTTACAATTTTGGGATAGACAAAAGGTGAAGATTACCGAATTGATTTTGGCAAGCCTACCCATAATAGACGTAAAAATACTGATTACCAGTAATGATTTAGCCTGTTGTCGATCGATTGGGATCACAACAGCGCCACGACAGGTAA
This sequence comes from Microcoleus sp. EPA2, assembly GCA_020882975.1. Taxonomy (GTDB): domain Bacteria; phylum Cyanobacteriota; class Cyanobacteriia; order Cyanobacteriales; family Microcoleaceae; genus Microcoleus. The sequence continues at coordinate 139,808 of JAHRFD010000013.1, forward strand.
CTCCTAATTGCTTTAAACAAGCTTTATAATATCCTTGATTTACAAAATGAGTATCCCAGTTAACCGTAAGAGTTGACAGGAAAAGTTTATGCTTAAAAAATAGGCTTGCCTAAAAATCAGAGTGCATCTCACAGAAACTATGTCACAGTCTAACCAATCAAGCTATTGCTCCTGTGCGAGGGCGCAAATGCCAGACACTACTACTAACTTGCAGCTCATAGTAGAGCAGCTAACAGCAGAATTAAACAACACCCGCGAGCAACTTCAAGGGGAAATCGATCGCCTCAAAACAGCCAACGAGACTTGGCAAAGAGCGATAGGTGTTGCTCCGATTCTGCTATGGGCGACAGACAAAAACGGCAAATTAACGCTTGCCGAAGGCAAAGGACGAGAAAATTTGGGTTTTTCGCCAGAAGAACTCACCAGAACCTCGATTTTTGAAGTTTACAATCACCATCCAGATATCTATGAAAATATGACTTGGGTATTGGCGGGAAACTCGCGGTATTGGAATGCCCAACAGGGGGATTTAATATACGAAATTCGATCGACACCTGTATACAATTCCCAAGGCGAAGTTGTCGGTGCTGTCGGTGTTTCTACGGAAATAGGGGATGGAGCGCGATCGCCATTGGCATTGCAAAAAGCAAATCAAGAATTACAACGCCAGCTTCAGCAGCAAACAAAAAACTTTCATGCAGCACTTTACGAAAGCGAAAAAAAGTACCGCAATCTCGTCCAAACCTCCCAAGAATTAATTTGGTCCGTCGATATTCAAGGCTTGTTAACCTTTGTCAATGCCGCCGCGGAACGCATCTACGGTTATGAACCACCAGAAATGATCGGGCGCAGTTTCACGGAATTTTTGCTTCCCGAACACAAACCCTTACAAATACAAATATTTGAACAACTTTTAGATAACACCAGCCTTCAGCCCCCAGCACCTAACTATGCTTACGAAACAGTACATCTTCGCAAAGACGGCACTCCCGTTCACCTGCGGGTAAACAGCATCGTTAACCAAGCCGAAAACGGCACTATTTTAGGACTAACTGGTACGGCGACAGATATTAGCGATCGCAAGCGATCGGAAGAAGCTCTAGAAAAAACAACAGACCAACTTTGGGCAGTTTTAAATGCCGTACCGGGATTAATTTCTTGGATGGATTCAGATTTGCGGTATATAGGAGTCAACCAGCACTTAGCAACTTCATTCAAGCGTTCTCCTGAAAGCTTTGTTGGTGAAGAAATAGGGTTTCTCGAACGAGGATCTAACTTTGGACAACTACTGCGGCAATTTTTTGAAAGTTCAGATCGGGAAACATCCCAAGAAATAGAAATAGAAATTAACGGCTCCCTGCGCAACTATTTAATAGTCGCTCAAAAATATCATCAAGGAACCGCAGCAGTGTCTGTAGGAATCGACATTACCGATCGCAAACGCGCCGAGGCTCAAAAAACCAAGTTAATTGCTTCCTTGCAAGAATCAGAACACAAATTTAGGAGCCTTTATGAAGCCACCAGCGACGCAGTAATGTTGCTAAATGAAGAGATATTTTTTGATTGCAACTTCGCTACCTTAAAAATGTTTGGCTGTAGCAAAAAAGAAGATTTCTCTGGTAAACATCCCAGGGATTTATCTCCACCATTTCAGCCTAACGGAGAAGATTCAAAGACTCTTTCCAAACAAAAAATAGCCACAGCCATGGCAACAGGAAGCTGTCGATTTGACTGGGTTCACAAACGACTAGACGGTTCAGAATTTCCCGCAGAAGTGCTGTTAAACAGCATGGAAATTAATGGAGAAAAATTCTTACAAGCAGTAGTGCGCGACATTACGGACCGCAAGCGAGATGAAGAGCAAATCAAAGCTTCCCTCGCCGAAAAAGAAGTGCTACTCCAAGAAATTCATCACCGCGTCAAAAACAACCTGCAAGTTATTTCCAGTTTGCTAAAACTTCAGTCTCGCTATATTCAAGATAGCCACGTTACTGAAATGCTCAAAGAAAGCCAAAACCGTGTCAGATCAATGGCCCTGGTTCACGAGCAATTGTATCAATCCAAAGACTTATCAAAGATTGACTTTGCTGATTATATCCACAACTTAGCCAAAAATTTATTCCAAGCCTATGAAATTAATGCCAAAGGAATTAAATTACAAACCAATATTGCACCATGTTTTTTGAATATTGACACCGCAGTTCCTTGCGGACTAATTATCAACGAATTCGTGACAAATTCGCTAAAGTATGCTTTCCCAGAGCCAAATCAAGGTACAATTCAAATAGACTTTAGTTTCGATGATGACAGGGTTTGTGTGCTAGTCGTTAGCGACAGCGGCATTGGTTTACCCAAAGAATTAGACTATAAAAATTCTCGCACATTGGGCTTGCGTTTAGTAGTATCTTTGGTTAAGCAAATTCGGGGAAATATAGAACTTTTAAAAACTGCCGGGACAGTTTTTAAAATAACATTTTCACAACCACAAATCCACTAGGAGAGCCAACCTCATGTCAAATAATAAAATACTGATAGTCGAAGATGAAAGCATCATTGCTGAAGATCTTTTCGACAGTTTAACAAGTCTGGGATATCAAGTAACTGCGATTGTTTATTCTGGGGAAGAAGCGATTATAGCCGCATCAGAAGTGCGACCAGATTTAGTGTTAATGGATGTGAATTTACAAGGAAAAATAGACGGGATAACCGCGGCAGAAAAAATTAGGTCTCGCTTCCAAATCCCAGTGATTTACCTCACAGCTTATGCCGATGAAAATACTTTGCGACGAGTCAATTCTACTAAACCTTTTGGTTACATCGTCAAACCATTTGAAGAAAAAAACTTGCACACAACTATTCAAATAGCCCTCCACCGACATCACTATGATAGCTTGACAAATCTACCAAATCGTTCCTTGCTTCAAGAGAAGCTAAGTCAGCTATTAAAGGAAAAAACAGAATTGTCAGAATTCATTCCGGTGGTGACTCTCAGCTTAGATAGAATTAACCGGATTAATAGTACCTTGGGACACCATATTGGTGATTTAGTAATTTGCAGTATTGCTCAGCGGCTGAATAACTGTACAAACAAAATTAATCTGGCGGCTCGTTTGGAAGCAGCCGAATTTGCGTTGGTTCTCGAACCTGTTAAAGATAAACAGGATGCGGCCAAGATTGTTCAAAGCATTTTGGAAATTGTCGCCCAAGCCATCATGGTAGAAAGCAGCGAAGTTTACGTCACGGCTAGTATGGGTATTTCTTTGTATCCCGCCGATGGTAGGGATGCAGATAATTTGCTAAAAAATGCTTATACAGCTATGTACTATGCTCAGGAAAAAGGTGGAAATAATTATCAATTTCATGCCCGAAATATTGCAGCTCATTCTATTAATAAACTAGCTCAAGAAATTAGTCTTCGTAATGCTTTAAAACGGTCTGAGTTTGAAGTTTACTATGAGCCGAAAGTAGAAATAAAGAGTGGAAAAATAGTAGGTGCAGAAGCTTTAGTGCGTTGGAACCATCCAGAAATGGGACGGGTTTCCCCTGGAGAATTCATTCCCATGGCGGAAGAAATGGGCTTGATTGCGCCTTTGGGGGAATGGGTATTAGAGACGGCTTGTAGGCAAACTCAAGCTTGGCAAGCCCAGGGTTTGGGTCCGCTAAGAGTAGCAGTCAACGTGTCAGCCCGCCAATTCGATCAAAAAAATCTGACGCAAAGAGTCAGTCAAATATTAACAAAAACTGGTCTCGACCCTAAATATCTGGAATTAGAATTGACGGAAAGTCTGGTGTTGCAAGATGAAACGGCAGTAGCCCAAGCTTTTAGTGTGTGGAAAAAAATGGGAATTAGGGTGGCAATTGACGATTTTGGGACGGGATATGCCTCCTTAAGTTATTCCAAGCGGTTTCCCTTTGATGTGATGAAAATAGATAAGAGTTTTATTCGGAATATTACAGAGGATCGTCAGAATGCAGCGATTACGATCGCGATTATTCAAATGGCACACTCGATGAATATGAAGGTGGTGGCTGAGGGGGTAGAAAATGAACAGGAACTGGCTTTTTTGTGTACTCACGATTGTGACGAAATTCAGGGCTATTTTTTCAGCAAGGCTTTGCCCCAGGATGAGTTTGAAGCGCTGTTGAAAAGCGGTAAACACTGGCATTTAAAATAAATTCAAAAAAATCCCTAAAATTGCTCGGCTAACCAATTTCCCAACCACAGTCCACAACCAGAAGTAGCCACTAACAGAATAGAGGTGTAAAACCCATTCCCAGAGACGATCGACCTTTCGGCGGCCACCATCCTCGCCACAACTCCAGCAATAATCCCGATCGCCACCCAAGCCCCATAGACAGCCTTAGAACCCGCCATTACCAAAGCTAAACCCAGATTCTCGGCACCAGTCAACGCCACCGCACCCGCGATCGCCCCAACTCCCAAGCCAATTAAACCTACAAGCCCCCTAGGGCTGTCAGAATTAACAGATACTTCCCCCATCAGCCCACACAGCAAGCCCACAACCCCCCAACAGATACCCCCCGCCATCGTCCTGATCCAATCCCCAGAAGCAGTTCCAGCCATCAATCCCGTCACTGTCGCGACTCCCGCCACAGCCAACACACCAGCCACAGCCCTAGACTCAGCCTCAGAAGTGGCGATCGCCCCCAAGCCAGCCCCAACCAGAGCCCAAACCATCCCTGTGATTGCGCCTCCCGCCTGAAAACCTGCGATCGACCCCCCCACCGCCCCAGCTAAAACAAAAGCCGCCAACCAAACTCTCGCTGTTACTGAACCCTCCGCCACCAAAATCACCGCCCACAGCCCATCAGCACCACAGATTAAAGTCCACATCCATAGCGGGACGGCAGATTTCGTCAAAATCCAGCTAGTCAAAGCATAACTGGCAAAGGCGATCGCCAGCGGCCACCAAGGAAAGCCAGAATATTTGGGAGATTGTCGCCTGGGAGTAACAAAGTTTCGCGGTTTTGAATATGGAATCGAAAATTGTTGTTTCCGGTTCGAGATAGCCTGGGCATGGCTGGGAGTGTAGAGATTGCCACGCCGCCCTGAAAACCGTTGAGGGTTTTCAGCTTTAAATCCTTTTTGTCTTTTTGAGGTAGCTTTTGGAGAATTTTGACTTTTTTTGAGATTTGCCCTAGTTTTTGGCTTAATAAAGCCCCTTCTGTTGAGTTTTTCACGTACAGGTCCAGGAGTTGCTGCTGTCTCAAACGCAGGTTCGATCGCTTTTAATTCCGGCTGACTCAGAAACGACACCAATTGCTCGTAAGCTTGATTAATCTCTGCTAATCTTTGTTGAGCTTTTTGTTGCAGCCGATCGTTGTGGGCAAAGCGATCGGGATGCCACACAAAGGCCAAATCTCTGTAAGCTTGCTTAACTTGTTCTAAGGAAGCTCCAGGCTCAATTTCTAGGATTGCATAGTATTGGTCAATGTCAGCCATAAACTTCGATCTGGAAAAAGTGCGATCGTACTTCATATCTTCCACTATTCTCAGGCAAGCTGCACAGCCAATAAATTTCAGATTGGGGATGTGGAACTTGAGAATTACTGAGTCGGAATAAATCGATTCATCCTTGAGGAACGATGAGGCGACAACTCGCTACAATGAGAAAATACTTTCGTGCGATCGCCCTCAGTGCCAGTGTCCGCCAATCAAACACCCACCTTCATCCTAGTTGACGGCCACTCTTTGGCCTTTCGCTCCTACTTCGCCTTTGCCAAAAGTCGAGATGGAGGTTTGCGAACTAGCACCGGCATTCCCACCAGCGTCTGTTTCGGCTTTCTTAAGTCTCTGTTGGAAGTCATGGCGGCGATCGCACCAGAATACATGGCGATCGCCTTTGACACCGCCACACCCACCTTTCGCCACGAAGCCGACGAAACCTACAAAGCCGGCCGCGCCGAAACCCCAGAAGATTTTATCCCCGATTTGCAAAACCTCCAAGAACTCCTGGGCTATTTAAACTTACCAGCGATCACCGCTCCGGGCTACGAAGCCGACGATGTTTTAGGAACTTTGGCCAACAAAGCCAGCACCTCCGGTTATGAGGTCAAAATCCTCACGGGCGATCGAGATTTATTTCAATTAGTAGACACCGCTAAAAAAATCAGTGTTTTATACTTAAGCACAGATGAATTAAGGCGATCGGGAAAAGGCAAATCCCAAGAATACGGTCCCGAACAAGTCCAAGAAAAACTCGGCATATTGCCCCAACAAGTAATAGATTACAAAGCCCTCTGCGGCGACAAATCCGACAACATTCCCGGAGTCAAAGGCATTGGCGACAAAACCGCCATCCAACTCCTAACTACTTACAACTCCCTGGACGGAATTTATGCAGCGATAGACGAAATCAAAGGAGCCACCAAGAAAAAATTAGAAGAAGGAAAAGCAGCAGCCTATCATTCTCAGCACATGGCAACCATCGTCCAAGACGTTCCCTTAGAAGTAGAACTAGAAAATTGCCAGCTCAAAGGTTTTGATGAAGCAGCATTGATACCGATGCTAGAAAAATTAGAATTTAAGACATTTTTAAGCAAAGTCAAACAAATTCAACAACGTTTCGGCGGTGTAGAAGAGAAAGCAGAACCAATCAGCAATAACCAAGAAGCAGTCTCCTCCAACAGTGGAACAGAAAACTTACCTGTTACTATAAATACCAATGACAGTGCCACAGAAAACTTACCTGTAGCTCTTGAAAATTCAGAAGACCTCTGGTTTTGGAGTTATGCTGATACAACAACAGCCCAGGAAGCAAACAAATTACCAATCAAACCCCGGATAATTCAAAACATAGAACAGTTAAATGAATTAGTCAAACTGCTGGAAACCCGCACAGACAAAACAACACCAGTGGCCTGGGATACCGAAACCACCGCCTTAGAACCACGAGACGCCGAATTAGTTGGAATTGGCTGTTGTTGGGGAACCGGCGAACAAGATTTAGCCTATATCCCAACCGGACATAAAACAGGCCAAAACTTAGATAAAACCACAGTTTTAAATACTTTGCGTCCGATTTTAGAAAGCGAAAATTATCCCAAAGCGCTGCAAAATGCTAAATTCGATCGCCTCATCTTCCGCTGTCAGGGAATTAAACTAACAGGAGTCATCTTCGACACCATGCTAGCCAGTTATGTACTCAATCCCGAAACCAGCCACAGCCTCAGCGAATTATCCAGGAAATACTTAGGCATTGTCGCCAAAAGCTACAAAGAATTAGTACCGAAACACAAAACAATTGCTGACATCAGCATTCCCGAAGTAGCAGACTACTGCGGCATGGATGTGTACACCACATTTCAATTAGTAGATAAACTGAGAGCAGAATTAGATGAAGCCGATCGCGATGCGCCATCTAAAAAATCTTTACATCGATTACTGCTCGATGTCGAACAGCCCCTAGAACCAATTTTAGCCGAAATGGAACTTCGTGGCATTCGCATTAATTCAGCCTATCTGCAAGAACTCTCACAACAACTAGAACAGAGATTAGCCCAACTCGAAGAAAACACCTATGAAGCAGCGGGGAGAAAGTTCAATTTAGCTTCCCCAAAACAACTAAGCGAAATCTTATTAGAAAAAATCCCAGAAGAGTTTCAAAAAAAATCTCGCAAAACCAAAACAGGATACTCCACCGATGCCGCTGTTTTGGATAAACTCCAAGGAGACCACCCGATTGTAGATGATTTATTAGAACACCGAACATTATCCAAATTGAAATCTACCTATGTGGATGCTTTGCCCCAGTTAGTGCGTGCAGATACCGGGCGAGTGCATACAGATTTTAACCAGACTGCTACCGGGACGGGCAGGCTTTCTTCTTCCAATCCAAATTTACAGAATATTCCCATCCGTACCGAATTTTCGCGACAAATTCGCAAGGCTTTTTTACCAGAATCAGGTTGGCTGATGGTGTCGGCTGACTATTCTCAAATTGAACTGCGAATTTTAGCTCATTTGAGTCAAGAACCTGTGTTAATTGAAGCTTATCAAAATAACAGAGATGTGCATACAGTCACGGCTCAATTATTATTTGAAAAAGCAGAAGTTACGCCGGATGAAAGACGGTTTGGCAAAACGATTAATTTTGGGGTAATTTATGGGATGGGGGCGATTAAGTTTGGCAAATCTATGGGCAAAAGCGCCGCCGATGGTAAAAAGTTTATTGAACGATTTAACCAGCGTTATAGTCAAGTATTTGAATATTTGGAGAAAGTCAAAAAAGAGGCGATCGCCCTTGGCTATGTTTCCACCATACTCGGCCGCCGCCGTTACTTAAACTTCGATCGCCTCAGCGACTTAAAAGGCACTAACCCCGAAGACATCCACCCCGATAGACTTAAATCTCTCAGCCGAGATGACGCCCAATCTTTGCGGGCGGCAGCCAACGCTCCCATCCAAGGCTCCAGTGCTGATATCATTAAACTTGCCATGATAGAAGTCAACCAAGTTTTGCAAAACTATCAGGCGCGATTGCTGCTGCAAGTTCACGACGAATTAATCTTTGAAGTACCTCCCCAGGAATGGGAAGAATTGCAGCCAAAAATCAAAGATGCTATGGAAAATGCCCTACCTTTGAGTGTACCATTGATAGTTGACATCCACGCGGGTCAAAATTGGATGGAAACTAAATAAAAACCGAGAACTATGAATCAAAGAAAAATGACTATTTTCCGAGTAATGACAAGATTGATGACCTTAAGTATGGTATTGTTACTATTCGGATGTCCCCAAAAAATAGCAGCAAATAACTATGCTGTCAAACGAGTGAGCGATGGCGATACCCTTGTCGCCAGTGACAGCACTGGCAAAGATATCAAAGTGCGTTTTGCCTGTGTAGATGCACCGGAAGTTCCCCACACAAATGCTGAAAAGAATAGCAAAGCAGCAGCCCAAAAAAATCAATTTAAATGGGGAAATTTAGCGCAACAAAGAACACAGCAGCTAGTGAAACAAGGAGGCGATCGAGTGGTTTTGACTGTCACCGATACCGATCGCTACGGACGCCAAATCAGCGAAGTTCGCTTACCAAACGGCACATTTGTGCAAGAAGTTTTGACTAGCGAAGGACTAGCAATGGTTTATCGTCCTTACTTAAAAAACTGTCCCAGCGCCAGTATTCTGGAACAAGCCGAAGCAGCAGCTAAGAAAAATCGCCGCGGCGTTTGGGGAGATTCCAAGTTTGTGCCAGCTTGGGATTTTCGTAAGAAATGATTGAGTCATTAGTCAAATCCCCAATTCCCAATTCCCTGTTTGGCCAATTCCCAACAAATGTGATAGGCTCCAGATAACTCAATAGATTGCTGACAAAAGCAGTCTATTGCAATCACCCACAAATTAGCTTTAGGGGACATCAATGAATACCAAACATCTGGTTATTTCTGGTATCGCACTGCTGCTGGGTACGGCAATGGTAGGAAAGGCGATCGCCCAAGAACTCACTAACGAGCAAAAAACTGTTACTTGTCGCTTAAAAACAGAAATTGAACAGCGAAAATCCCAAGGTAAAAAATTAGTATTTGTGCCTTTATTTGGCACTGTTCGTAAACAAGTGTCCTCTCCTTTTAGAGCGACGCTACATCCAGATGTAGAGTATGTTTTTGCAGCTACCTGTGACGGCAATTGCCAGGATTTAAACCTAACTCTCACCGATGTCAACGGTAAGGAAATCGCCACCAGTCAAAAGGCAGGCGAACTCGCCACAATCTCTTTTACTCCTCCATCCCAAGGTGAATATCAAATCACCGCTAAGCCTGGGGAATGTACAAAAGCAGAGGGTTGTAGTTTCGGTATGGGAATCTTCGCTCCCGCCAATGCGAGCATACCTAATGCTTCCAAAATTCCTCCTGAGCTAGCACAATTTCGAGTTTGCCAGTAGAGGAAAGTTGCAAATTTTCAGCTCCTCCCCCTGTCGTCAGGTGCGGGGGATTTTACATTAACTGCGGGGGCTTTTTACACAGACAGATTTTGGTTAACAGTCCACAGTTAACCACACCCATGAATTTCGCAAAATGTCAAGTAGAGCAGGTAGCGGAATTATGCAAGGACCCCATAAATCACGAAATTTGTCGATCGACTAACAACTTATTTACGGTCAGGCTGCCATCAATTACAATTTAGGTAGTGCCTTTCTGGGTAACGAGTACATTGCCCATGTCTTTAACTTTAATCTTGAAAAATCAACTCCAGAACCCTCCTCAAACAGGGTTAAAGCATCTATTCAGTCGCTTGGGTATCAGGCAGAAAATCGGCTGCGGATACGCCTTGGTCATTAGTATTGCTATGTTGGGCGCGGTGACGGGACGGGCAGTGGAATCCTATTGCAAACACCAGGTTAGGGAACAACTGGCGATCGAGCGAGACAAAGCTGAAATCTTGACCAACCTTAATAATATCGCCCAGGAAGTCAGGATTCACCAGTTGTTGCTGGTGAGTCTGACGAAAAAACCGCAAATTTTCGATCGCGAACGCTCGGACTTTCTCAGTCGCGTGGCTCAGATGAGCGCAGAACTAGAACAACTGCAAAGCCTCCCGCGGACTTCAAATCACGGCTTAGTCCCAGATTATCAAAAAATTCAAGAGTTCGCTAAAGCCAACAATAAAGCAGTAGAAACTTACTTCCAACAAGTCCAGAAACTATTAGGGAATGGGAAATTATCTGATTTGAATCCTAAACAGCGGCAGGTGTTCGAGCGCAACTGGAATAATTTTGCCACAGGCGACAGCGCTTTTAAACTGGAAAAATTTTCCCAGGATTCCGCCCAACTAGCGGGTACTTTTCGCGACAAAGCAGACGAAGTATTCAGAACCTATGACCAAGCTGAAAAACTGGGAACTCTAATTCTCGTCTGTTCTCTAGGAATATCAGCAGCGATCGCAGCCATGTTAGCAGCATACACCAGCGGTGCGATCGCCGGCCCCCTAGAAGCCACCACCCTCATCGCTCAGCGAGTTACCGAAGAATCGAACTTTGACCTACAAGCGCCTGTCACCAATCCCGACGAAGTAGGACTGCTAGCAATTTCCCTCAACGAACTCATTCAACGAGTAGCAGAATATACAGAAGACTTGCAGGAAGCGAAAATAGCAGCCGAAGCAGCCAACCGCTCCAAAAGTGCATTTCTGGCCAACATGAGCCACGAACTGCGTACCCCCCTCAACGCCATCATCAACTACAGCGAAATGCTGCAAGAAGATGCTCAAGATTCCGGTTCTGAAGACTTTCTGCCCGACTTACAAAAAATTCAAACAGCAGGCAAACACCTGTTGGATATGATTAGCGATATCCTGGATATTTCCAAAATTGAAGCCGGTCACGTCACCCTTTATTTAGAAAACTTCGATGTAGCCACAATGATTGAAGAAGTGATGACTACGGCTCAACCATTAGTAGAAAAAAAAGGCAATGCTTTAGCACTAAAAACCGAAGGTGAACTAGGTACGATGTACGCCGACCAGCCCAAAGTGCGCCAAATTCTGCTCAACTTGCTCAGCAACGCCGCCAAATTCACCGAAAAAGGTGTGATTACCATTGGGGTAGAAAGAATGAAAATTGACAAACTCCGACCGATAAAAAGGACTAAAAATAAGGAAGATTCTATCTCTAATTCATACTATACTGCTCAAGTTTTAGTCTTTCGAGTCAGCGACACTGGCATAGGGATGACAGAGGAGCAATTGCAGCAGATATTTAAGCCTTTTATTCAAGCCGATGCTTCAACTACTCGCAAGTATGGAGGGACTGGTTTGGGATTGACAATTAGTCAACGTTTGTGTCAAATTTTGGGTGGCGAAATTAGTGTCGAAAGCCAAGATGGTAAAGGTTCAACTTTTACTGTCAGCCTCCCAGAACGGGTGACGATGCAAGTATTGTAAAACTTCACTGCCAGAAAGGACGGAAATCCTATCTTCAGATAGCGGAATACCGATCGCCCGATCGCCACTAACTCCCTACAATGACAATTATACGGGCGATCGAGCATTAGCCTCGCTAAGCATCGCTCTTTGTGAATTCAGGGAATTAAAATTTATGCAACCCAATAATCCAAACCAATTTACCGAAAAAGCCTGGGAAGCCCTGTCTCGGACTCCCGAACTCGTCAAAGCAGCCCAGCAGCAGCAGCTAGAAAGCGAACACTTGATGAAAGCTTTGCTGGAACAAGAATCGGGACTAGCTAGCAGCCTATTTAATAAAGCAGGCGTATCATTAGCCAAATTTCGCGATCGTACCGATGAGTTTATCAGCCGCCAGCCGAAAATCTCTGGTAGTACCAACAATGTTTATCTCGGCCGTTCTCTCGACACTTTACTCGATCGGGCCGAAGCTTACCGCAAAGATTATGGTGATGAATTTATTTCCGTCGAACACCTGATACTAGGATACGTCAAAGACGATCGCTTTGGCAAAAATCTGTTACAAGAATTTAAACTAAATGAAGCCAAACTCAAAGAAATAATTACCCAAGTCCGGGGGAACAACAAAGTGACCGACCAAAATCCAGAAGGCAAATACGAAGCGCTGGAAAAATACGGCCGAGACTTGACCGAAGCAGCCCGTCAAGGCAAACTCGATCCAGTCATCGGACGAGATGACGAAATCCGCCGCACGATTCAAATATTGAGCCGACGCACCAAAAACAACCCCGTATTAATCGGAGAACCGGGAGTAGGAAAAACCGCCATCGCCGAAGGACTCGCCCAGCGAATTATCACCGGAGATGTCCCCCAATCTCTCAAAGACAGACAATTAATCAGCTTAGATATGGGCGCATTAATTGCCGGTGCAAAATTCCGAGGAGAATTTGAAGAACGCTTGAAAGCAGTCCTCAAAGAAGTGATGGACAGCAACGGGAAAGTCATCTTATTTATCGATGAAATTCACACCGTTGTCGGTGCCGGTGCTACCCAAGGTTCCATGGATGCAGGCAACTTATTGAAACCGATGTTAGCGAGGGGAGAATTGCGCTGTATCGGCGCTACAACTCTCGATGAATACCGCAAATATCTGGAAAAAGATGCAGCCCTAGAACGCCGTTTTCAACAGGTTTACGTTGACCAACCAACAGTAGAAGATACTGTGTCGATTCTGCGCGGTTTGAAGGAACGTTACGAAGTACACCACGGCGTGAAAATCTCCGACAGCGCCCTAGTGGCGGCGGCTACTTTGTCAACCAGATATATTAGCGATCGCTTTTTGCCAGACAAAGCCATTGACCTAGTGGACGAAGCGGCGGCTAAACTCAAAATGGAGATTACATCCAAACCGGAAGAACTAGACGAAATCGACCGCAAAATTTTGCAGCTAGAAATGGAAAGACTCTCGCTGCAAAAAGAAAGCAATGCTGCTTCCATTGAACGTTTGGAAAGACTGGAAAAAGACTTAGCCAACCTCAAAGAACAGCAAAGCGGTTTGAATGCTCAATGGCAATCGGAAAAAGGTGTCATTGGTAGCATTCAAAAAATCAAAGAACAAATCGACAAGGTGAATATTGAAATTCAACAAGCTGAGTTGAAATACGACCTCAACCGGGCTGCTGAATTGAAATATGGAACCTTAACTCAGTTGCAAAAACAACTGCAAGAAGCAGAATCTCAACTAACAGCAACTCAAACTACAGGTCAAACTCTGCTGCGGGAAGAAGTCACTGAATCGGACATTGCCGAAATCATTTCTAAGTGGACGGGAATTCCGATTAGTAAGTTAGTTGAATCGGAAATGCAGAAACTTCTGCACTTGGAAGATGAACTGCACAAGCGGGTAATTGGTCAGGATGAAGCGGTGACTGCGGTTGCAGATGCCATTCAGCGATCGCGCGCAGGTTTAGCCGATCCCAACCGTCCCGTTGCTAGTTTTATATTCCTCGGCCCCACGGGTGTGGGCAAAACCGAATTAGCTAAAGCCTTAGCGTCTTATCTGTTTGATACAGAAGAGGCGATCGTGCGCATTGATATGTCGGAATACATGGAGAAACACGCAGTTTCTCGCTTAATTGGTGCGCCTCCGGGATACGTCGGCTACGATGAAGGTGGACAGTTAACTGAGGCTGTGCGCCGCCGTCCTTACTCGGTGATTCTATTCGATGAAATCGAGAAAGCACACCCGGATGTCTTCAATATCATGCTGCAAATTCTCGATGACGGCCGCGTTACCGACGCTCAAGGTCACACAGTTGACTTTAAGAATTCTGTGATTATTATGACATCGAATGTCGGCTCTCAATACATTTTAGATGTAGGGGGAGATGAGGAACAAATGCGGAGTCGGGTGATGGAAGCGATGCGGGGAACTTTCCGCCCGGAATTCTTGAACCGGATTGATGAAATGATTATTTTCCACAGTTTGACTAAGCCAGAATTGCGCCAGATTGTGCTATTGCAAATTAAGCGGTTGGAAAAACGTTTGGCCGATCGCAAAATGTCTCTAAAATTGTCGGAATCTGCTCTTGATTTCTTAGCAGAAATAGGCTACGACCCGGTGTATGGTGCGCGGCCTTTGAAGCGGGGAATTCAACGGGAGTTGGAAACGCAAATGGCGAAGGGTATTTTGCGAGGAGATTTTATAGATGGGGATACGATTTTTGTGGATATCGAGAATGAAAGGTTGGCGTTTAAAAGGTTGCCGGCCGAGTTGGTGACAGTTAAATAATCTTAGTAAGGTGGGCTGAGGCTCACCTTATTTTTTTGAGTAGCGATCGTTCTTGTTTTAACAGCAGGTAATATAAAATCCTGTCTTCATCGTCCTGTATTAAACTCTCTCTTCTCTTCCTTCGCGTCCTTAGCGCCTTCGCGGTTAAATCATTCCGACACAACCGGAATTGATATAAATGGCGGGCGGGAAGCCCGCGCCACAAGGGATGGGGCATCGCTTAAGGGCGATCGCCTTTTGATTTATCCTGTTTCAACTGCTACATAAGATTGACATAAAGCGGACAAGAATGACATCTCGGACACTTAAAACTTACTTCCTGCTTCTACGTAGGGAGTCGGCTCCTTCTACTCTACAGGCGTGAATTCAGGATTAGCCATCCT